>CAVRFP010000006.1:207500-674642 GCA_963720405.1 uncultured Chitinophagaceae bacterium | reverse complement strand
CTCGTTTATTTATTTTTATTTACAGGCTCCCAAATGATAGCGTCTGCGGTAACGATACCATCAGCATTCTTGTTAGATATCTCCACATACGAATCTCTACCCTCAGGAAGGTTATACGTTCCAATCTTAACCCATTCACCGGAAGACACACCCAATTCTTTTATAGAACTGGTTTTCAGGATGAATGTTTTATTATTTTTACCATCATAAATGACAAACCCAGTTTGGCTTGTCCTGTTGGAATTTTTAGCGAGGTAAGCGTAAATATTATATGCGCCAGCCCGCGGAATAGTTGGTGTATAACGAATGCTCTTTAAGACGCCAGGCTGATCATCCAATAATTGGTTAATACCGTAACCACCACCAATTGTTTTCCATTGACCTTTGATTGTGGTATTGGCTTCGTCAGAATTATCTACCAATATTTCAGGTTGACTACTGTTGGCTAATGGATTGATTGCAAGTTCGTGGCGTAACTTTTTCACAACTACCTGCTGAACTGAGGTATTGGTGTTGATGGCCATTACCGCAGCGGTTGCAGCAGATTGACCAAGTACCATAAATACAGGCTCCATGCGGATAGAGCCAAAAGCAATATGCGAAGCTGATACACATACGGGTACCAATAAATTACGGCATTCATTTTCTTTTGGCGTAATAGCGCGATATGATATCGGGTAAGGTTTAGGCACCACTTTTTCAACATCACCTTCATTTTTCACCATGCCGTTAACCACTAGGCGTTGACAATTGTGCGAATCCATTCCATAAGCTGCCATTCCTACAACATCGTCCACCACCTCTTTTCCTATGCAATGATTTTGGGTCATAACGAGCGGGCCAATCATTCTTCGCGCTTCCCTCACATACAGTTGATTTGAAAAGCCATTCATTCCGACAAATTCATCTTTAGGGTATCCCCATTCCAACATTTCTTTTCTTATGTGCTGTGGTACACGATTATCATGGCTTAAAAAATAAAGCAATCCTTTGGTATAATCTTCGTGAGCTTTCCATATCTTTTTACGCTCATCATATCCGGCTTCGGGATAGTTATAGTTTGCGCCGATCATGTCTGTGGAAAAGCCTCCGAAGTTATTAAAATCGGTTTTCCCAGTTAGGCATGTTCTTAATTAAGAAACCTCCTGAATGGTGTACCTTAACCTCTTCCCCAGCCAGGGTATCTATTGTAAAATCGCTACTAATGGTGGTCCATTTTTCTTTTGCAATGATCCTTGCCAACAGTTCATAGTGATCAGAATTATAATTCTGCGGACGCGTAAAAGGTAGCTGGTTGGATTTATTTTTAGTGAGTGCCAACCTAAAATTATATGCCTGTATTTTCTTATCTCCACTTCCCCTGGCAGCAAGGCTGCCGGTGCCGATGCCCCATAATAATCCACTGGATGGATCGCCCGGCTTCTTGTATGGATCAATACCATCCGGCAACTGATGAAAGTCTGACAATTGAACTCCGTTGTAAGTCTCGCCGTATTGATTATTTGATTCGCGGCCTGTAGTGTAGGACACGCCTGCTTTTGCCATCAGGTCGCCTTCATAAGTACAATCTATAAACATTTTGGCTTTTACCGTGTAGTTGATTTTTGCAGATGGATTTCCTGAATCCTCCACTATAATTTCTCTTATCAACCCATCCTTTTTATCAACGCTTACCAGACGCCGGTTTTTATATATCTTAAGATTGGCCTCCCTGATAAGATCATCATAAACTTTTAACGCAACATGAGGCTCAAATGTCCACTGCTCAAACTTATTATAATACCGGCCAACTCTTCTGTAAAAGTCTTTAGCCAAACCCGTAATTGCGTACTTGTTGCCGATATCAGTGGCGCCTAAACCTCCGGTGGTCAATCCTCCTAAATTATTTCCCGGCTCAATGATCACAACTGACTTACCCTGTTTTTTTGCAGTATAGGCAGCAATAATTCCTGAAGAAGTTCCTCCATATACACAGATATCTGCTTCAATTACTGTTGTAGCAGGTTTATCTTTTATAGGAGAAAGGAATAGAAAAAAAATCAAGTACAGAGAAGCTCTTTTCATAATCATTATTTTATTATCGGTTGTTTATATCCGGTAACGATGTGCAAAAAATCAGGACCAACACCAATTACTATTTGATCGTTTTAACTTCATCTCTTATAAACGATAATATAGATAAATGGTTTTTTTGTTTTAGCATAGCCGTTATTAATCTTAATGAAATGATGCGCTTAAAATATTTTGGATAATTTATCTGCATTCTCCTGCTTAATTTCATGAGGCTTTGTTTCCTGCAAAAAGGATTAGTATAAATAAAAATATTTTTTTGAAAATTGATCAGCAATTGTTCAAACAAATCTATCAATAAAATGAACTGCAAATACAGTCCGCGGAGTGTAAACGCAAAAATTACAATTACAACGTTTGAATTATTTACTACAACGTTTGAAATACTTTTATTGAGTATTTTTTTCCTTATAACTGCATCAACAGAATCAACAAAACTGCCTTGCTAAAAGGAATCACTTACTAAAGGAAAAGGAAAAACACCAGGATGGTATGAACGTTCGAAATAATTATTTATGAGTATATCCTTCAAGTAAAAAAATTATAGAAGATGCTCCCAGATAATATCATAAACATCAATTGCTGATAACGTTTCCTTTAAAGGATTACTGCTGATAATAATTGGATGTTGCTGACCTACTATTGTGCCATGAGAACCTTTGACCAATTCTGCATCTAACGGTATCACATCCATGACATAACGAAATCCTGCTTTTTTTCTTAATAATTTATGAGCAGCGCGAAGTTTTGAGGTCATAAACATTTCAACGGGATCGTATCCTGGCTTCTTATGAATATCCACCACACGGGCATAGTCAGGCGCCACAGAATCATCCATCCAGAAATAATAAGTAAACCAGCTTGGGGCATCAGCCATCAATACCAGGTCTCCACTGCGTTCATGATCTATATGAAAAGATGCCTGCGCATTTTTGTCTAATATTAATTTTATCCCCGCCACTTTTTCCAAAAGACTTGTGACTTTGCCCGTTACTGAAGGGTCATTGATATACACATGAGCTACCTGGTGATCAGCTACTACAAAAGCTTTTGATGCACCCGGATCAAGTAACTCCAAACCTCTTTCAACACGAATCTGCAGCAAATTGTTTTCCCTGAATAAACGATTTAAATGAATTGGTTTGTTAACCGCCCCTATTCCGTATTCAGATAAAATAATTACCTGCGCGCCTTTCTTTTCATAGTAATTGACCAGTTGAGCAATTACCGCATCAATCTCATTCAGATCTTTGGAAATTTTATCGGGATCCGGACCAAATTTCTGAAGGCAATAATCGAGATGCGGAAGGTATACCAGCGAAAGAGTGGGGTCGTGCCACTTATCGGTAAGAATGGAGGCATCTGCAATCCATTGGCTGGATTTAATGTTGGCTCCCGGCCCCCAGAAGTGGAATAAAGGAAATTGTCCTAATTCCTTTTGTAGTTTATCACGCAGTTCCGCAGGATGAGAATAACAGTCTGGCAATTTCCTTCCATCGGCTAAATAATTTGGCCGGGGAGTAACCGCGAAATCAGCAGATGAATACATATTATACCACCAGAACATTTTAGCACAGGTAAATGAAGGATCCAGTTTTTTGGCTTTTTCCCAAATCTTTTCTGCGTGCACCAATTTATTGGATTGCTTCCAAAACTTAACTTCGCAGTCTTCCCTGTCGTACCAGCCATTTCCTACAATACCATGTTCTGAAGGCCATTTCCCGGTAATATAAGTTGACTGCACCGCGGTGGTTACGGCAGGCAGCATTGGCTCAATGTTCCTGAGATTTTTAGTAAGGATGTAATTTTTCAAAAAAGGAGTATGTGTTCCTATTAAAGATGAAGAAAGCCCTACCACATCTATAACAACCGTTTTTTTCATTTTAAATTTTCTAAATTCTATAATCAATCATCTAAGATTTGTTTCACCCATTGCAGTTCGCGGATAATAGAATCCTGCATGGGCAATCTCAATTCTTTTGGAATTACTTCCCAGGTATAGGTTTCCACTTCCATTTGAGTTGTGAAAGGGCTTATTTTCTGAAACGATAAAACATCTTTAATTTCATTTTGTGTCGAAGATAATACCCCAAATTTTTCTGCAAATACCGGAACGTGGAAATGGGCCCGCCATTCCTCCACTAAAGGATTCTCTATTTCCTTCAAAGCCATTGGAAGATCCGGGTAACGCATTAACTTATCTCCCGTTAATTTTGCAACGACCTGGTGCAGATAAGTAGGCTCATTGAACTTTTCGAAACTTTCCCTGATAATTTTTCTATTATTTTCAGATGAATTTATTTTTGCCTTTAATGCTGCGCTGATCTGAATCTTACCGATCTTTATCCCCCGCTTCAACATCTCACCAATTACCTGCTCATGCGGTTCATAGCCAATCGCAAAATGACATACATCATAGCATAGACGCACATGTTCTTTTATCAGGTCTTCTGCATAATCATGGGAGACATTATATTTAGATTTGATAATGGGAATGCCTGTACGCAGCAGATCATTTTCAAACCATTCAATAAATTCATTCCCTGTTTCTAATAAGCCGTCCGGCTCAGGCTCTATATCCAGATGTAGTAATTTAGAAGTTGACCGATGTATTTCAATAAGCTTTTCAATAATAGAAATAATGTTCTTTGTGCCGGCTTCCCGCGCATTCAATGAAGCCTTTGAACTTGTAAACCAATGCCTGTAACTGATCGGAGAAGTTGAAATTCCTCCATCTGACTCCTCCGGAATTAAGGCCGTTAAAATATCAAATAACCGCTTCGTATACAAAACTCTTTCATCTGTGGTCCAGTCTGGTGCATGCACCTTGTCTTTTACTTCTGTATGATGAAATCCGCCATAAGGAAATCCATTAATGGTGAACACATATGCATCCTGCTCTTTAAGCCAGTGTTTGAATTCCGAAAGATGCTCTTTTTTTATAAGTTCAATACTCGCTTCATTGGAAAGACGCAGGCCTATACCCATGGAATTATCAGGTGATATCTTTTCTTTTATAAGAGGAAAATTGATTTTTAACGCAGTAAAATGTGCCGGCCAGCTTTCTCCGGGATGAATATTGGTACAATAAGATAAATGCCCGGATTTAGTACGCATACAAACAAATTTTTAAGTTTTACTTAGACACTTCGTATTTAAATCCTGCAACCTGAGCGACGCTTGTTTTAATAAAGGAATATCTATCTCATGAACTTCTTCACCTCTTCCAATATCACGAAGTAGCATAATTGTTAACCGTCCTCCAAGATGCTCTTGAAATTCGTGCAAGCCTTTTAGTATCTCACTGCTTTCATTGCAGATTTGCATCAAGGGATTGGTTATTTCGAAACCTAAATCTATCAATAGCTGAATTACTCTTTCGCCCTTCTCCGTTGATAGGCGCCCTGATAAGACGGAATACATTGTATCAAGGGCAATGCCCATAGCCACAGCTTCTCCATGCAAAATCTGGAAGCCCGAGAGCTGCTCAAGCTTGTGTGCACTCCAATGTCCAAAATCCAACGGACGTGAGGAGCCCAACTCAAAAGGATCCCCGGAAGCAATGTGATGTAAATGCAATTCACAGCAGCGCCTGATCAGATAATTCATCGCATCATAATCCCGATTATTTAATTTTTCTGCATTATTTTCTATCCAATAAAAAAAAGAGGCGTCTTTAATCAAGGCTACCTTTACGGCTTCCGAAATCCCCGACCGCCAGTTTCTTTCACAAAGCGTTACTAAAAAAGCATCATCATTAAATACTGCGACAGGAGGAACAAAGGTTCCTATGAAATTTTTTTTGCCCTTGTAATTGATTCCGTTTTTTACCCCCACGCCTGAATCATTTTGAGATAATACGGTGGTCGGAATCCGTATATGTTTAATACCCCGATGAGCTACTGCCGAGGCGAAGCCTGCGAGATCTAAAACGGCGCCTCCCCCTATTGCAGCAACATAGGAATGGCGGTCAATACCGTTGGCATCAATCGCTTGAATGATGGCATCAAAATATTCAGAATTATTTTTTGAGATCTCCCCTCCCGGGATGATTACGGGGTCTTTGATGAGCGAAACCGATTCCACGATATTAAAATATGATGTGATCTGATCCGGCAAATCGGGATGAAGATTTAAAACACCCTCGTCGATGATAAATAAAATTTTTTGATGAACACCCTCCCTCCTGCCTTCTTTCAAAAAATTTTCAAAATCCTCATTGCCAGGATTAAACATCTTGCTGGTAAAATATACCCTGTAATTAAACGACACCTTAAATGACTGCTCCAGATACTCCATAAAAAAATTACTATAAAGAATATAAAATTTACTGAATAATTTATTAAAATCTTCCGTCAGGTAACCGAAAATAATTTTGCGAGCCATAAAGACAATGGCAACAAAACTAGTATTATAAGAGCCAGGCCAATTGCTCCAAAAGCCACTGCCCACGCCGCGTTCATCAAGATTAAAGCTATAACACCGGCTTTTACAGCTTTGCCGATATTTTTTGGAACCGTTACACGAATCGCTTTTATTAAAGCAGAAAATATCATCCAGGCAAATGGAAGCAAAAAGATAAGGCTCTGCCATACCGTCTCTTTTCTATTCGAGAAGAAAAGAATACTTGCTATTACGATGCCGTAGAGCAACGCGGCAAAATATAAAATCCTTTTACTTCCGCCATGCACTTCTCCTCTGCTGATCATTGTGATGGCTGCAATATAGATGATTGGGACAATAGCAATAAACCACCATTGGGGAATGGCACTTGCAAGGATACTAATGCCCAAAAGAAGATTGAGTCCACGGCATAATCCCATATTTAAAGGCCCGAAAAAGAAATGATGTTTAGACCATTTATTGTAGGTGAGGGCAGCAAAAGCAATTAACAAGGCAAGTAGTCCCGCTATTTCACTTACTATTATTGCACTTATTATCCCTGTTAACAGTAAAATAATACCCAGCAATGTCGCTTCCTTCAGCGATACAATTCCTTTAGGTATGGCTCTTTCGGGTCTTTCCATCTTATCAAGCTCTGCATCAAACACGTCATTGAATACTACACCACCGCCATATAGCCCCGCAGTAGAAATGCAAAGGAGCAAAACAGAAGTATAACCGGTCGAAAAATTTGATTGTGCAACAGCACCAGATATAGCAATGCCCGCGAGCACATCAGCAATAGAAGTAACCATATTTGCGGGACGCATAAGTTGCAAAATTCCAGTCGTCTTTTTCAAGTCACAGAAATTAACTAATAATGATAGATGATTTATTGATCCGTGGCGCCTGCCCGCCGCGAAGAATTGTATTTCCCTGGAATTTTTGAGACTGGTCGAAGGTTTGAACCGTATCAAAATCAGATTCCTGAATTTGTCCACTTTGTCCAAAAGCGGTTATCGCATTTCGGTAACAAACTAATTCAATATCTTTTTTCTCAATACCACGAAGCTTCATTAAAGCAGCAGTTTTGGGAACAGCCAAAGGATCACTGATTCCCCAGTCGGCGGCTGAGTTAATCATCACGCGTTCCGTTCCATATTGCTTCACAATTTCCACCATGCGCTCATTACCCATTTTGGTGAACGGGTAAATGGTAAAAGCTGCCCAGAATCCCCTGTCGAGTACTTCCTTTATCGTTTCTTCGTTGTTGTGATCTACAATAACCGAATACGGATTCAAGCCATGTTCAATGGCTATATCCATACTTCGTTGGGTTCCTTTCTTTTTATCCCGATGCGGTGTATGAATTTGCACCGGTAAACCGGCTTCCTTTGAAAGTTCCAGCTGCAGGCGGTAATATTTTTCTTCAGCAGGCGTTTGATCGTCAAAGCCAATTTCCCCAACGCCTACAACTCCTTCTTTATAAAGAAACAAAGGAAGGATCTCCATTACCTGTTCCGCCAGTTTCTCATTATTGGCTTCACGTGAGTTTAAACCAATGGTACAATAATGTTTAATCCCAAATTGAGAAGCGCGAAACCTTTCCCAACCTATCAAACTGCTATAATAATCTTTAAAAGTATCAACACCCGTACGAGGCTGTCCCAGCCAGAAAGCAGGTTCAATAACGGCAACAATTCCCGCATCCGCCATGGCCTGGTAATCATCAGTAGTCCTTGAAACCATATGAATATGCGGATCGAAAAAGCGCATTCCTTTTATAACCTCCAGATCAAGTGCCTCCAGGTCTTTTGTTTTAATGGTGGTATGATCCTCATTAGTGCAACACATAAAATCAATTCTTTTTAAAATTATTAGATATTTATTGTTTGATGGCTATGCTTTCCCAACTTAACTCTTGTCTTTCAATAGCCGTTTTCAATTGGGGATAATAATTCAAAAGAAATTTACACTTTTGAAAAGAACTATCAGCACAGGTAAGTGCCGCTGCCTGCCTTTCTGCTTCATCCGCTTGTTTAAATAATTTTTCCATCATATAGAAATGTGACTCATCAATATACTTACCTGTCAACCGCCAGATCTGGGGGTTCACTGTCCGGCCGGCAGCCCATCGTTCCTGCACGTAATCGAAAAGAGTATTGGCTAAGTTTTGATTGACTCTTTCATCCAACCCAATAATATTATTTACATTTTTATCCGTGAAAAAAGCTTTCATCACTAATTGATTCCACGCCCCTTCATCCAGATTTTTAGCCGGATAAGGATTAAAATACATAATAGCTTCCAGCACAGTTGCCTATATTACTTCTGACACCCTCTGCACAACGCCAAGCCCAGGCTTCAGGGTAAGCAAGAACAGGGAGAGAAGAATAAAGCACTACCAGTTCATTCATCTCTGCCTGGGCAAAAAGATTTTCGATTCTGGTGAGATAAATCTCCTTATCAAGGCTTTCCAGCTGCATTAACACCCAAACCCTGGCTACACGGTCAATGGTCCAGTTTTGGATTCTAAAACCAGGCAACAGCGTCTCCAGGTTTTTTATATCACGCTCCTCCAAAGTCACTTGGTTTTTGCCGGTTTTACGGTGAATAGCCGAGAAGGTGAAGTTTAGTTCGCAGGCATTATTTTTATCCGTTAACTGAGCAACTTTACCCACCAGCCAATCATATACATCCGGACTTACATTTTTTTCAATAATTCTCGTAAGCATTTGCTTAAATGTGCTAATCACTGCCTCCATAATCGAAGCTTTCAAGGGTTTATTGGGCGAAAAAATAATTGATTGCCAATGCGGCACTGATAATTAATAATCCGAAAAATTCTCTGGTTTGTTCAATATAAGGTTTCGTTGCCTGCATGCTTTCTACCAGGCTTGGTTGATGATATTTTACGATCCAATCTTTGACACCATCTTTTATAAAGAAAAGACGAATGGCATACAGAACATAAAAACAAATGGCCACAATGTACACAAGCGGAAAATATTTTTCAAATACCGCCAGTCCGCACAAGCCTGATGCAACTAAATAGATCGTTACCCATAACCATGCATCTTTATCATTGAGGTTTACATATGCAAAAGCCGCGAAAGCGAGGCAAAAGAAGCTATTGAGAATAATTATAAACATCGTTAAAAATAAAGATTGATTGTTAAAAAGCAAAAACATTTTCCGTCGTTTGCCATGCAATTCTTTTCAAAGATTATAAAACAAAGTTTGGGATAAGTAATGGTAGTAATGGCGAATTTATAATAACTTAATGAAATAAGGGTATGTATGTTTTTATATTTGGTTAGAATTGCAATCTCAGTACTAATACTGGTATTTGCTTTTTGAATTCGTTATTAAATAAATCTTGTGCTTCTTTTCTTAACGGAATTACGACCCATCCATCAGATTTTCCTTGTTTCTTATATAACATTCTATTTCTTACATCACTTAATTTGATAGTTGAAAAATCTGAAAATCTTAATCCAGTCAGGCACCCAAGAACGAACATGTTTCGATAATCTTTTAGATGGGGAAAGCGTGACAGATCAATTTTATAAATCTTGCTTATTTCATCCCAGGTAAGGTAAATTGCGTCAACTGCTTCTTCGGTTATTTTAAAATCACCTAAATCAATTTGCGGAATGATTTTCTTTCTCATTCTGTTTCTTAGAAAAATTCTGAGCTGCTTTATAGTTTTTCCGATTGTATTTATTTTTAAACCCACAACCTCTTCTTTTCTTCTCCGCTGTATGTATTTAAAGGACAAGTAATCTATAAATGATTCATAAAAATCGAGATCAAAAGAATCAAATGTGATTTTCTTTTTGCGAAAAATTTCAAAGGCTAATAAATGTTCTTTCATATTTCGATAAATTCTTAACATTCCTGGGGTAACTTTCCCAGATTTGGATGAGATATAATCATCAATCTGAAAATAGATATCAAGATTTTTTCGAGGATCTTGAATTTCCGCCGCTTTCATCTCCTGAAGAAGTCTTGATTTTATTGATTCAAAATCACTTTTAAGATCAAAATTCTGCTTTAAGAACATTACTAAGTCTTCGGTTTTTAGTTTTACACCAAAATCAACTAAATCTTCTGCTTTTCTAATTAAACTTTTGATCCGATCATTCAATTCAGTAGCATCTCCGTAACAGAACGGCAGTAATTCCGAAATGTTTAATGTTTTTTTGTTCCAATATTTAATTGGAACAGCAATTTGAGTATTTAAAAGGACCCTTTTATGGCTATTCAGACAATATTGAATAAAAATCAAATTAGTTCCATCCTTTCTTGTTCTACCGGTTTTATAAATTGGTTTAATTGGTAACATGACGCTTTAACTTAAAACATGAAAAAAGTTATTTCACTAAAACTTAATTTTATAACAATCTGATTTTTGTTCTATCAAATGTTCTATTTAAGTCCGATAACCTATGTAAAGCTACTTTTCAGAAAAAAACGACGATGTTAACAAAACGCTCAGAATCAGCGCTTAACGTAAGGATAGATAAAAATAAATAAGGATCACCGCTGGTGATCCTTACCTTAGGAGGTCCCGAGCGGATTCGAACCGCTGTAGAAGCTTTTGCAGAGCTTTGCCTAGCCACTCGGCCACAGGACCTTTTTTAAGGGGCACAAAAATAGGGGATTTTTGTTTAAAACCGGCAATTGTAAAAAGCAAAAATCCGATTCGTTCACATTCTACTAACTTTGTTTTAATTTGTCATTTTCCGGAGCCGATTTTTATCTTAGGAATTGCTTTCAATTAAAAAAATATGCAACATATTGCCGAGTCTGAGCTGATCATTAATTCCCGCGGGGCTATTTACCATTTAGATGTGAAACCTGATGAGCTTGCCCCAAACATCATTACGGTTGGCGACCCCGATAGAGTAAAAGAAGTAAGTAAACATTTTGATAAAATTGAAGTGCAACGGCAACACCGCGAGTTTGTTACGCACACCGGCTACATCGGAAACAAAAGAATTTCCGTAGTTAGCACAGGCATCGGTCCGGATAATATCGATATCGTTTTAAATGAATTGGATGCATTAGTAAATATTGATTTCGAATCAAGAACAATAAAAAAAGATCTGGCGCATCTAAATATCATTCGCATCGGCACCTCGGGGTCGTTGCAGTCAGATATTCCTGTTGATAGTTTTGTGGCCAGTACGCATGGTCTTGGAATTGATAATTTGATGAATTTTTACCTGCACGAAAACAACGAAGAAGAAAAGCAATTACTTCATTCTTTTGCCACGCAAACGCAGCTCCACAACGGCTTTGGCAATCCCTATATTTCAGGAGCATCTATATCGCTGATCAAACATTTTGTTCACGGATATCACCAGGGCATTACCGTAACATGCCCCGGTTTTTACGGCCCTCAGGGGCGGGTTTTGCGGCTTGGAATCGCCAATCCTCACTTAATTGACCGCCTTACTGATTTCGAATTCGGGCAACACCGCATCACGAATTTTGAAATGGAAACTTCAGCAATATATGGGCTGGGCAAGGCATTGCAGCACAATTGCCTTTCGCTGAGCGCCATCGTTGCCAACAGAATTCACAAAACCTTCAGCGTAGACGGCAGCTCTTTAGTTGAAAAACTTATTGTAAAATCATTAGAAATAATTTCTGAAAAATTGTAACATGAAAATTCAATTTTATAAATACCAGGGCGCGGGAAACGATTTTATTTTATTAGACAACCGTGAAAATATTTATGACGAGATCACCTCTGCCCAGGTAAATAAATTGTGCAACAGGCACTTTGGGATCGGCGCAGATGGATTGATGCTGCTCAATAAAAAGGACGGCTATGATTTTGAAATGGTCTATTACAACGCAGATGGTAACCTGGGAAGCATGTGTGGCAATGGCGGCCGATGCATTGTAAAATTCGCATCGATGCTTGGCATCAAAAAAAGGGAATACAATTTTTTGGCTTCGGATGGAGCGCATACTGCAGAGATTGAATTTGAAAGAGACGTAAGCTTGAAAATGCAGGACGTAAACGATGTTGATTTTTCGCTTAATAATTTTTTACTGAATACCGGCTCACCTCATTATGTAAAATATGTTAGGAATATTGCCGAAACTGATGTGGTAAACGAAGGACGCAAAATCCGCAACAGCAAAGAGTTTAACGCAGATGGCATCAATGTCAACTTTGTTGAGGTGTTATCTGAAGACGAAATTTTTGTACGCACTTATGAGCGTGGCGTGGAGGATGAAACGCTGAGTTGCGGAACCGGAATCACCGCCTGCGCACTTACGGCAGCTCACAACGATAAAGGATTTAACCGCGTAGAAGTAAAAACAAACGGCGGTTCGCTTTGTGTGGAATTTGAAAAAATAAGTGACACCGAATTCAAAGACATCTGGTTGCGCGGCCCCGCCGAATTTGTTTACTCCGGCGAAATAACTGTAAAATCGTAAGCATGTTCAACATACGGGTTTATGGTATTCTCATCAACGAGAAAAATCAAATTCTTGTCAGCGATGAATATATCCGCGGCGCCTATTACACTAAGTTTCCGGGTGGTGGATTGGAAATCGGTGAAGGAACCCGTGATTGTTTGAAAAGAGAATTTAAAGAAGAAATGGATTTGGAGGTGCATGTAGACGAGCATATTTATACTACCGACTATTTTCAGCGGAGCGCTTTCAACCCTGATCAGCAGATCATTTCTATCTATTATTTTGTTTCCGCTTTAGAGCCGATAAAATTTCAACTCACCAACTCCAAATTTGATTTTACTGAAAACCAACTCACCGTGTACAAGGAAAAAAACGAAATCGAAACATTCCGTTTTGTAGATTTAAACGATTTTTCTGAGGACGATGTTACACTGCCAATAGATAAGATTGTAGCATCAATGATTAAAGAAAAAATGAGCTAACCTGCTGTCGGAATATTCTCAAATGTGGTGGTATCGCCCATTGCGGCTCTTTTCATGTTTTTCGCAGTTTCGTGGCCCACGTATCTCTCAATTCTTTTTTCAATAAAATAAATCAAAGGCGTTAATGCAATGGCCATAAAAAATTTGTACAGGTAATTCATTATTCCCACCGCCAAAATCAATTGCCAGGAAAAGAGCCCGCTGAATGCAATAAACAAAACGATATAGCTATCTACCAATTGAGATACCAATGTAGAACCGGTTGCCCGCAGCCACAAATGTTTATCGCCGGTTATTCTTTTTATTTTTTGAAATACAAAAACATCTACACCCTGGCTGAATAAAAATGCAACAATACTGCCGATAATAATGCGCATGTTTTGGCCAAAAATTGCCTGGAAAGAAGTTTGAATATTTTCCACTCCCTGCTCATGGCTGCTGTTAAGCCAGGCTTTGGCAGGCGGCAGCGCAATCGCAATAAAATACATTAAAAAAGCATAAGCGATAAGAATAACGGCGGTTATAGAAATTCTTCGCACCGCTTTGGGGCCGTAATATTCGTTAATAATATCAGTGATCACAAATTCAAAAGGCCAGAGTAAAACACCACAGGTAAGCGTAAACGCTAAACCGCTTTGATGAAACAACGTAAAGTTAACAGGGTTTAATCCAAACAACGCTTCCATCGAAAAAAGCTTCATGCCAATAGCTTCAGCGACCAGCGCATTGGCAACAAAAAAACATGAAAAGCCTATAAATAATTTGGTAGGCCTGTCATTTAAAATTTTATGTATCATTCAGTAAAATTATCGGAAAAAGAAAAAATAAATCTGAAGAAAGAGAAAACCAAAATTGACCATTGCCAGCCAATTGGGCAGCAAATATTTTTTGCCAACAATTACAATGATTGCGTACACAAGGCACATCAGCAAATTAATTACGATGGCAGAAAAGCCCAGCGTAATGATTAAATCTTTAATGAAAGGAACCCTAACGACCACATCGCGACTGCCTTCTGTAGCCGGCTTTTGCGATTCCATCTTACTAAAGAAAATAAAAAACAAAAACGCGATATTGCAGATTAGTGTAAACCTTGAAAAAAAAGAAACCACTTTCATTAATCAAATATTTTAAAATTGTCCCGACAAAATAATATTAATTTGTTGGATTAAAGTTTTTTAATGGCCAATATACTCAGCATCGTTTCTTACAAAATATTTCCCGCAAAATTGGGCGGCCAAAAAGGCATCGCACTGTTTAACGAATATTTTTCCAAACATCATCAACTTTATTGTGTAACGGTAAAAGACAACGATCCCTCTTTTGCATCTTATAAAGTATTGAATGTACTAAGCAACAGCAAGCTTCGGTATATCAACCTATTTTATTTTTGGCGGCTAAAAAAAGTAATCAGGGCAAATAATATTTCTCACATAATACTCGAACATCCATACTATGGCTGGCTCGCGCTGTTGCTAAAATATTATTGCAAAGTAAAACTCATTGTTCACTCCCATAATATAGAAGCCGAACGATTTAGAACTGTTGGAAAATGGTGGTGGAAAATTTTGTGGAATTATGAAAAATTCGTGCATCAAAAAGCGGACTTTACATTTTGCATTAGCCGCGAAGACCGCAATTACTTTCATAAAAACTACAAAATCGCTTATGAGAAGTCTGCGGTGATCACTTACGGAATTCCGTGGAATACATTTCCGCCTGCAGTGGAAAAACAGGATGCTAAAAATAAATTATTAAAAGAATATTCGCTTAGCGCGGATACGCTTCTTTTTCTTTTTAACGGCACCTTAAACTATGGGCCTAACCTGGACGCAGTTAATAACATCCTCAATGATATCAATCCATTGTTCATTAAAAAAAATATTAACTACAAAATTATCATTTGCGGCAAAGGCCTTCCTGAAGAGATGCATGACCTGGATAATTTTTCTGACCGCCATATCATTTACGCCGGCTTTGTGGATGACATTACTCTTTACTTTAAAGGTGTTGATGTTTTTATCAACCCGGTAACCGATGGCGGCGGAATAAAAACCAAGCTGGTAGAGGCATTGGGCTATGATTTAAATGCTGTATCTACAGTTAATGGCGCCATAGGCATAGACGAAAATATTTGTAACGGAAAATTAATATTGTGCAACAACAACGACTGGCAAGCTTTTGCCGACGCTATGGCTACAGCCGCTGAAATAGATCGTACTATTTCTCCTGCATTTTTTGAGCATTTTTACTGGGAAAATATTGCAAAAAAAGCGGCTGGTATAATTGATGAAAAAAGCATTAACGCCCAATCACCAAACATTTAATTTTTGCCCTTCAACATGGGTACAAAAGAGAAATTTGAAAATGTTTCTTCGTGGAGACTGCCATCTTCGTTTTTGGTAATGCGCATCATTTTTTGCAGGCCATCTTCATCAACCGGAATAACCATTTGTCCGCCGGTTTTTAATTGATCAATTAATTTTGGTGGAACGAAAGGCGCGGCTGCCGTAATTAATATTTTATCGAACGGGGCATAGGTTGGCAAGCCCTCAAATCCATCTCCATAAAAAAATTTTATGTTGGGATATTTGGGCCTTAAAAACAAATTTTTATTTGATTCAAACAAAGCACGTTGCCGCTCGATAGTAAAAACACTGGCGCCCATTTCGGCGAGCACAATGGCCTGGTACGCACTTCCGGTTCCTATTTCTAAAATTTTATCATAAGGCGCCACTTCTAAAAGTTCCGTTTGAAAAGCAACTGTATATGGCTGTGAAATCGTTTGTCCTTCACCGATAGGAAAGGCCCGGTCCTGGTACGCGATATGCTCCAGCGCAGTATCCAAAAAAAAATGTCTTGGTATATTCATCATCGCGTTTAATACACGCTCATTTCTAATGCCTTTGTCCCTGATAGAATCAATTAGCTTTTTTCTTAAACCTTTATGGCGATATGTATCTTCAAACGTTCTCATCGGGTGCAATTTAAAAAATTTTGCGGTAAGAATTCTGTTGAAATAAGTTCGCATGATCAGCTTTGTTTTATTGCCGCCACCTAAAAATTAACAGCAGTGCTTATTCCCAATTTGATGAAACGTCTCTGCAATCTGCCTGAAAAAAATCAACATCCTGTTTTCTACATTTTGGCTTATATGAATGAAGACCGCGCTGATAAAGCGTTTTGGCATTAGGCACATCTTTTGCTAAAACTGAGGATATGAAAAAAATAATATTACCTCTTCTTACGCTAAGTATTTTTTTTATCGCATGTAACCAACAGAAAACTGCAGAAAAAAAAAGTAAAAAAATCAGCAAAAGGGATTATAGTATTACAAAAGCCAACGCCTATAACGACATCTTTCTTGATAGCATGTCCGTCGAAAATTATATCGAAAAAAATGCGCTACCCGATTCCATTGCGCAAAGAATGATCAGCTTCTATAATGCGCGTAATTATGAGTTTGCCTGGTTTTCTTCTGCCGGCTTATCAGAGCAGGCTATGGGATTTTCCAGTCTCACCAATTTTACCGGAGATACTTCTGCAAAGCAGAAAAAATTGCAAAAGATGATGGATAAAATGTTGGCGGATACAGATCTGAAAGTTTCTTCAAATAACAAATCAATTACAGATGCGGAACTTTTATTAACGGAAAGGCTGGTGCATTACACCAGATCTAATTTTGAAAAAGGCTATGTAAAGAGAAAAGAAGTAGAACGTTTTATTCCGTTTAAAAAAACCGACGCCATTGTGCTCGCTGATTCTTTATTAAATAAAAAACATAAAGACGATAAATATTTTGCTGACATCAACCAGCCATACAAGCAATTGATGGACGGATTAAAACAGTATGTAGCCATTGCGAAAAGCGGTGACTGGCCCAAGATAGAAGCCGATGCAAAAAGTTTTAAAGAAGGAAGTGCCTCTCCTCAAATTGTCTCAATGAAAAAGTTGCTGCAATTAACCGGCGATCTACCACATGCAGACAGCTCTGAATTGTTTGATGATAATCTTAAAACAGGAATAAAAAATTTTCAATCCAGGTTTGGACTAACCGCCGATGGGAAAGTCACCTCTTCTTTATTGCAAAAAATGAATGTGCCCGCGGTAGAGAGAGTGAAACAAATTCTGATCAACATGGATCGTATGCGCTGGTTGCCCACCGAGCCTGAAGGAAAATTGATTATGGTAAACATTCCTGCATTTACCTTAACTGTTTATGAAGGAAAAGACACTGTTTTTTCAATGCCGGTAGTGGTAGGGAAAGAAGGCCATAGCACCACACTCTTCTCCGACATGCTTACTACTATTGTATTCAGCCCGTATTGGAATGTACCGCCAAGCATTGTAAAAAATGAAATTCTTCCCGGAATGGAAAAAAACCCAAATTATCTTGCAGATCATCAAATGGAAACTACAGGCACCGAAAATGGATTGCCGGTTGTAAGACAGTTGCCCGGCTCAAAGAATTCGCTGGGTAAAGTAAAATTTCTGTTTCCGAATATATTTAATATTTACTTTCACGATACGCCCGCCAAAAGCCTTTTCAATAACGACGTTCGTGCGGCAAGCCACGGATGCATACGACTGAGCGAGCCTAAAAAGATGGCTGAGTATCTTTTAAAAGATAACCGCAACTGGACCAGCGAAAAAATTGAGGCTGCTATGAACAAAACAACTGAACAATTTGTGCAGCTTAAAGAACCCGTACCCGTTTTTATTACTTACTATACAGCATGGGTAGACGCAAATGGACAACTCAATTTCCGAGATGACATTTATGGCCATGATAAAGAAGTTGTCTCAAAAATGTTTTAGTTATTTGCAGTTTTATTTTTGACCGAAATTGCTTTTATCAAACCACTTCTTGTATCAAAAGCGAAACATTGGTGTATCAAAAGCGGACAACTCCGTTTTTTTAAATTTCATAATAATTTGATTATCAATACCCAAATTCATGGCATTACTTTTAATACTCAGAACATGATTATTCGCAAAAATCTAAACCATTTATTGCAGCCATGTTTAGGAACTATGTCAAAATTGCTTTTAGAAATCTGGTACGCCACAAAGCATTTTCGGTAATTAATATTGCGGGACTTGCTATCGGAATTGCATCGTGCTTATTATTATTTACTGTAGTAAAATATGAATTGAGCTATGATACATTTCAGCCAAATTATAGCAGGATTCACCAGGTAGTAACTCAAACCAAAACCCAGGATGAATTTTTTTATACTCCTGGTATCCCCTTTCCGGCGCTGGAAGCGCTACGGCTTGATTTTCCTGAACTTACTATCGGCGCCTTGTGTGCCAATTATGGAAGCCAGGTAACTGTTGAGGGCGAAAAAAATTCAACAAACCCACCCAAAAAATTTATTGAAGAAACCGGATTTTTTTTCTGCGACCCCCAATTTTTTAAAGTATTTCATTATGATTGGCTGCTCGGTTCGCCCGATCATTTAAAGGAGCCAAACGTAACCGCGTTAACACAAAAAATTGCCATTAAATATTTTGGCGATTGGGAAAATGCGGTGGGAAAATTCCTGAAGTTAGATAATAACGTTACCGTAAAAGTGATTGGTATCATTAAGGATTTGCCCGCCAATACAGATTATCCTTTGGGAATTGTAACTTCTTTTGAAACGGTCAAATCCAATCCGGTAACCTATTTCTATTCGACAGAATGGGGCGCGATTACGAGCAATTTCCAGGTATTTATGTTACTGCCGCGAAGCAGCGCAGCACAGGAAGTAAACAGCCGGCTGCTGGCTTTTAGCAAAAAGAATTATACACAAAAATCCGACCGGTCTGAACAAACCAATTTTTTGCATCCGCTCAGTGAAGCCCATTTTGATAAAAGATTTGAATCGCTGAGCGATCACATTATTGAGAAATCAACGCTGTGGACGCTGGCGTTGATCGGGCTTTTCATTATCGTTATGGCTTGCATCAATTTTATTAATCTCTCCACTGCGCAAGCCGTTGGAAGGAGCAAAGAGATTGGTATTAGAAAAGTTTTGGGAGGCTACCGCTGGCAACTGTTCGGGCAGGTAATGATGGAAACGGTAATGATTGTGCTGCTGTCTGTTTTGTTGGCAGTCGGCATCGCGTCCGTTTGTCTCCCTTTTATAAAACACGTTGCCTCCATAAATGAGCCGCTTAATTTCTTGAATTTACCAACAGTTCTTTTTTTGTTGGGATTGATCGTTACCGTTACCCTACTGGCGGGCTTGTATCCTGCAATAATTCTTTCAGGATTTAACCCTGTATTGGCTTTAAAGAATAAGATAACCTCAGCAACAGTTGGCGGAATTTCTATAAGACGCGGGCTGGTAATTTCTCAATTTGCTATTTCGCAGGTGTTAATTATAGGAACCATCATTGCCATTACTCAAATGCAGTTTGTAAAGAATGCAGACCTGGGCTTCAGCAAAGAAGCCGTTCTGATCATCAATTCCAACAACGACAGCACAGCGAGGGCAAGGCAGGAATCTTACAAACAAAAGCTATTGCAGATACCGGGTGTGCGTGCTGTAACCTTTAGCAGCGATGTACCTTCATCACAAAATAACGCAGGTACCAATTTTGGATTTGATCATAAGCCCGCGCCCGAGTTTACTTTGTATACAAAGTTTGGCGATGAAGATTATTTTAAAACGTTCGGCCTGCAAATGGTTGCCGGCAGGGGTTTTAATAAATCTGATTCAATTAATGAAGTTGTGGTAAATGAAACCTTAACCAAAAAGTTAGGCATAAAAGCTCCTGCTGAAATGATCGGCAAAGAGATCAGGTTTGGCGGCCGCGGAAACTGGAAGACCATTGTAGGTGTGGTAAAAGATTTTAAAACCAATTCTTTAAAAGAAGATATTAAGCCCCTGGCAATAGCCTCATTAAAAAGAAGATACGGGGTAACCGCAGTGAAATTAAGTTCTGTAAACATTCCCAAAACAAGGGCAGCGGTTGAAGACGCGTGGAATCAATCTTATCCTGAATATGCATTTACCAGCAACTATATGGATGAAAATATTGCCGAGTTCTATAAGCAGGATACACAGCTTTCTTTATTGTATAAAATTTTTGCAGGAATCGCTATAATTATTTCCTGCCTTGGGTTATACGGACTTGTATCCTTTATGGCAATACAAAAAACGAAGGAAATTGGTGTAAGAAAAGTATTGGGCGCCTCAGTGAGAAACATCATTTTTCTTTTCTCAAAAGAGTTTACGCTCCTTATATTTATAGCTTCACTGCTGGCAATTCCAATAGCCTATTATATGATGAGCCAATGGCTCCAGGATTTTGTATTCCGCATAAAAATAAATGCAGGAATATTTATTATGGCCATTGTAATATCATTGTTCATTGCGTGGATTGCTGTTGGATATAAATCTGTAAAAGCAGCGATCGCCAACCCGGTTAAAAGCTTAAGGAGTGAGTAGGCGGCCTCCGCAAACACGCTCCGGGAACGGATTAAGTTCTTAAAGTAATAACAGGCAACAAATAAACAAAAAGCAACTCAACAACAATACTATGATCTCACTGAAGAAAATTTTTAGATGGTACAATAACGGGGCTAACCGCACTTTTGTTTTAAAAGATATTAACCTTGAAGTAAAGGAAGGTGAATTTATTTCGATAATGGGCCCTTCCGGCTCAGGCAAGTCAACCTTGCTGAATGTGATCGGAATGTTAGATCAGCCTAATGAGGGTGAATATATTTTTATGGGCGAAAATGTTTTTTCGTTGAAAGAAAAACAGCGGTCCAAAATTTTTAAAACCCATATTGGTTTTGTGTTTCAGGCTTACCATTTAATAGATGAGCTAAACGTTTATGAAAATATTGAAACGCCATTGATTTACCAGGATATCAAAAACTTCTGAGCGAAAAGCAATGGTCGCCGACATGCTTGACCGGTTTCAGATCGTAGGTAAAAAAGATTTGTTTCCTTCTCAGCTTTCCGGGGGACAGCAGCAATTGGTGGGCATAGCAAGGGCACTGATCGTAAAGCCTAAATTAATATTAGCCGATGAGCCTACCGGTAATTTGAATTCCAAGCAAGGCGAAGAGATCATGAATATTTTTAAAGAATTAAACAATGAAGGTGTAACAATTATACAGGTAACTCATTCCGATAAAAACGCCGCTTACGGATCGCGGATTGTTAATCTGTTAGACGGAAGAATCGAGTTGTAGCATCAATTATAAATTTAAAAGAAAGAACAGTAGCTATGAAAATAAAATCATTTTTTCTATTTGCTTTATTCACATCTCTTGCATTTTTAGCAAATGCACAAAATAAACTAACCTTGAGAGACGCGATAGAAACAGGAATTAAAAACAACATTGATGTATTGCAATCAAACCTGCAAATGCAAAAAGCGGATATCAATTTGAAACAATCGCGGTCTAATATGTTGCCTAATCTGAATGCAGCTGCCAATCATGGCTTCAACCAGGGAAGAAGCATCGACCCGTTCACCAACTCGTTCATTAATCAAAATGTGGATTATGCAAGCTATAGCGCTACCAGCAACATTTTATTGTTCAATGGATCTTCACTGCATAATCAAATAAAATCCAACCAGTTTGGATATGAAGCTTCTAAAATGGAGCTGCAACAGGCAAAAGACAATCTTACCATCAACATTATTCTTGCATACCTGCAGGTGTTGAGCGCGGAAGACATTTTGGCTATTTCACGCGAGCAAAAATCAGTGACAGATTCGCAGGTAAACCGGCTTTCAATTTTAAATTTGTCCGGTGCCATTGCGCCTTCACAATTTTATGATTTAAAAGGACAATTAGCCAATGATGAAATTGCCATTGTAGATAACCAGGCAGCACTCGAAACCGCAAAGCTAAACCTGGCGCAGCTTTTAAACGTTCCTTACGATAAAAGCGTAGCAGTTGAAAGACTACCGTCAGAAAGCTTTAATATTTTGTATGAGAATACACCAGAACAAATTTACCAAACGGCGTTGCAACAATTTGCCCAAATTAAATCAGTTCACCTTCGCACGGAAAGCGCAGAAAAAAATGTTCGTGCCATAAAGGGGCAACTATATCCAACGCTTTCATTGAGCGGAAATGCAAATACCAATTATTCGAGTGTTGCTTCACAGGATTTTTTTACAAATACCACCGAGGTGCCTTCCTCCGATTATGTAACAGTAAACGGATCAAAAGTTCCCGTGATTACGCAGCGGAATAATTTTGAAACTAAAAAGATTACCTACAGAAACCAGCTGAATAACAATTTGTTTACTTCTGTTAATCTTGGATTAACCATTCCCCTATTTAATGCCAACCAAATTAGAAACAAAGTAAAACTCGCCAGGATCGATTTAAAAAATAATGAGTTGGTTGAGCAAAACACCAAAACCCTTTTACAGCAGTCAATTGAAAGGGCTTATGTAACCCTTACTTCATCTTCCAATAAATATACGTTGCTGCTTGGCCAGGTTAATTCATTTGAAGAATCGTTTCGTTCGGCTCAGATCCGTTTCAATGCCGGCGCTATTACTTCCGTGGATTATTTAATTGCAAAAAACAATCTTGATAAAGCCAACAGCAATTTGATCATTGCAAAATATGATTTTGTGCTACGCTCAAAGGTGTTGGATTATTACCAGGGAAAGCCTTTGTGGTAAAGGATTTTAAATAATGCCACGAGACAAGCCATAATGTAGTTTTCTTGGTTTTTAGTTTATCGGTTTATTAAAAAATCGCGCAGGTTTTCGAAGCCTGCATCCATCATAATGCTCACTTTTTTCTGGTGCATCAATGGTTGTATTTGCGCAGGAATTGGTATAGCTGCGCCGATTACCGGCTCTACTACATCATAAAATTTTACAGGATGCGCTGTTTCTAAAAAAATTCCTTTTTGGCCGGGATGATCTTTTAAATATTTCTGCAAAGCAAGATAGCCAACAGCACCGTGCGGATCAGCCAAATAATTTTCTTTTTGAAACAGCTCCTTCATTGTTTGTTTTGTTTGTTCGTCAGAAATACTTTCGCTGCTTAATAATTTGCCTAAGCCGGAAAATTGATGATGAAACATTTCGAGTATGCGGATAAAATTACTGGGATCGCCCACATCCATCGCATTTGAAATAGTAGCCACCGCTTTTTTAGGTTGATAATTTCCGGTAGATAAAAATTCAGGCACTACATTATTTGCATTGCAGGCAGCAATAAAATGCTGCACAGGCAATCCTGAAAAATGAGCCAGTATACCAGCACAAATATTTCCAAAGTTGCCACTGGGCACGCTTATTACCGGCGGATGGCTTTTATCTTCCCATTGTTTCCAGGCAAATAAATAATAAAATTGTTGTGGAAGCCACCGCGCCACATTAATAGAATTGGCCGAAGTAAGAAACAACTTTTTATTCAATTCTTCATCGGCAAAAGCCTGCTTCACCATCTTTTGGCAATCATCGAAATTGCCGTTTATTTCCAAAGCATGAATATTATTTCCTAAAGTAGTCAACTGCCTTTCCTGTACTGCACTTACTTTTCCGGAAGGATACAGGATAACCACTTCCACTCCATCCACATTATAAAATCCATTGGCAACAGCGCCCCCGGTATCACCGGAAGTTGCCACCAGCACCGTTATTTTCTTATCATTATTTTTTACAAACTGAGCAAGACAGCGGCTCATAAATCTTGCGCCAACGTCTTTAAAAGCCATCGTAGGACCATGGGTTAGCTCCAGTGAAAAAATATGTTCGGTTACCTTAACTAATGGTATTTGAAAATTGATCGTTTCTTCAACAATTTGCCGCAATTCATTTTCAGCAATCACATCGCCAACGTAAGGCTGAATTACGCGAAATGCGATCTCTTCATCTGCGTAATTATTTATGTTGCTGATAAACGCTTTATCAAATACAGGAATGTTGTCGGGAAAATACAAGCCTTTATCAGGCGCCTGGCCCCTAATGGTTGCTTCTTTGAAATCCACTATTGGAGCGGTTCTGTTTAAACTATAATATCTCATTTGTCGATTTCACTAATTTGATTCTTCAATAATTTTCACGCCTTCATAATTAATGTTGGTGACGTAAGTTTTGTATTCGATACCGATCTTTTCAAAAACGGTTTTCATAATATTTTCAACTTCATGGGCGATAATCTCTTCTTTGCACAACATAAAAATAGAAGGCCCGGAACCGGAAATTCCCCCTCCCAAAGCGCCAGCCTCTTTGCTTTTTATTTTAACCTCATCAAAGCCGGGGATTAAAATACTTCGCACCGGTTCTATAATTACATCTTCCAGCGAGCGGCTAATCAGTTCATAATCTTTTTTCATCAAACCCGCCACCAGCCCGGCTATATTGCCCCATTGCCTGATCGCGTCTTTGAGCTGAACGTCTTTCCGCAAAATTTGTCTTGCATCTGATGTCCGCACTTCTATCTGCGGATGCACTGCCGTAACATACATCGGAGGCGCATCAAGTGGTATAATATCTAATGGAAAAATGGAACGTATTAAAGTAATGCCTCCATAAATACAGGGTGAAATATTATCCGCATGTTTTACACCGCTGGCCAGCTTTTCGCCATTCATTGCAAAACGAACCAGGTCTTCTTTTGAAAAAATATTATCAAGTAAATAATTGGCCGCCACTACAGCACCTGCAGAACTTGCCGCGCTGGAACCCAGGCCACTGCCCGGTTTTATTCTTTTATGAATGGTGAGATCAAATCCTACCGGCTTGTCATATTCTTCCAGTAACGCCTGTAACGCAACGCCGGCAACGTTTTGAGATACCTCTTCGGAAAGCCCGTAATCATCAGTGTGTTGAATTCGTATGCCTGGCTGCGGGCTTAATGACATCGTCATTTCATCTTCCGGGTCATTTAATGCCATTCCCAATATATCGAAGCCGCAAACAAGATTGGCAACTGTTGCCGGGGCAGTAACTTTTATTTTTCTCATCGTTATCAATTTAAATTCTGGCTGCCCGGATAATATCTGCAAAAACGCCCGAAGCCGTTACCTCTGCTCCCGCTCCCGCGCCTTTTACAACCAATGGCTGCTGCACATAGCGATTGGTATAAAATAATACCACATTATCTTTCCCGTACAAATGGAAAAAATCATGCGCAGCATCTATTTGTTGCAAGCCAACTTCAGCTTTTCCGTTTTCGTATCTCGCCACAAATTTTAATTTCTTACCTTCTTTATTTGCCTTTTCAAAAAGACTTTTAAAATGAGCCTCTTCTTTTTCCATCGCTTTATAAAAATCTTCAACAGAACCTGTCATACAAGATTCCGGCATAAAGGTGTTGTTTTTTATATCGTCCATCTCCAGCTTCTCGCCCGATTCGCGCGCAAGTATCATGATCTTTCGCATTACATCAACGCCGCCTAAATCGAGACGTGGATCAGGCTCCGTATAACCTTCAGCCTGCGCCTGGCGAACAACATCCGCAAAGCTTTGATGGCCGTCATAATTATTAAAAACAAAATTAAGGGTTCCGCTAAGCACGGCTTCTATCTTGTTTATTTTATCGCCGCTTAACAACAAATCGTTCAGCGTGCCAATTACCGGCAAACCTGCGCCCACATTGGTTTCAAAAAGAAAATGCACATTACTGCTCCGCGCTAAATCTTTCAATTTTTGATAATATTCAAAAAGCGAGGAGGCGGCAATTTTATTGCACGCTACAATAGAAACACTTTTTTGCAATATCTTATCATAAACGGCGGCTACACTATGGCTTGCAGTTACATCAGCGAAAATGGAGTTGCGGAAATTTTTTGATTGAATGGTTTTTACGAATTCATCAAGATCCATCGGCGCCGCATTTTTTAATAGCGCTTCCCAGTTATTCAGATCGATGCCTTTGTCATTAAACAACATTTTTTTACTGTTGGCAATTCCTATAACCCTAATGTATAGACGCAAATTTTTCTCTAAATAATCATGCTGCTGCAACAATTGCGACAACAACTTCGATCCAACATTCCCAACACCGGTAATGAAAAGATTTACCTGTTTATAAGTAGTCTCAAAAAATTCTTCGTGCAATACGTTTACTGCCTTCTTAACATCCTGCGCAGCTATAACCGCAGAAATGTTTCTTTCAGATGATCCCTGGGCGATGGCTCTCACGTTTACACCGTTTTTGCCCATTGCATTAAACATTTTTCCGCTAATGCCGGGATGACTTTTCATTTTATCGCCAACCACCGCAACAATCGCGAGATCTCTTTCAATCTTAAGCGGCTCTACTTTTCCTGTTTCGATCTCATAGCTGAAAGCTTTGTCCCCTGCGGCTTTCGCCTTGTCAACATTTACCTCTTCTACACCCACGCATATAGAATGCTCAGATGAACTCTGGGTAATTAAAATTACATTTACCTGGTTATCCGCTAGTGTTTCAAACAATCTTTTTGAAAAACCCGGAATGCCCGCCATGCCACTTCCTTCAAGGCTTAGTAATGATATTTTATTGATGCTGGAAATACCCCGCACGCTCTCGCCGTCTGGAGTTGAACTATTTTCTATTAATGTTCCATGTTCTGCAGGTGCGAAGGTGCTTTTTATCCAAACAGGAATACTTTTCTTCATCACCGGTTGAATGGTAGGCGGATAAATTACTTTAGCCCCAAAATGCGAAAGTTCCATCGCTTCCTGGTAAGATACATTGGGAATTATTTTTGCATTGTTCACCAGGCGCGGATCTGCCGTCATCATCCCGCTTACATCAGTCCATATTTCTAAAACGGTTGCATCCAGCGCTGCTGCAAAAATGGATGCCGAGTAATCGGAGCCGCCTCTTCCCAAAGTGGTGATCACGTTATCTTTATCGGCCGCAATAAAACCGGGAACAAGAAATAATTGTTTTGAAGACAATGAAAAATAATCGTGTATCCTTTTATTGGTGATTTCAAAATCAACTACGGCGTTTTCAAAGTTAGAATTGGTAACGATCAGCAGCCTTGCATCCACCCATGCATTATCGCATCCTGTTGCATTTAGCTTCGCTGAAATAATTTGTGAAGACAGCAATTCGCCATAACTCATCATGCGGTCACGCGTTCTTGACGATAATTCCTGGAGCAAAAAAACACCATTGCAGATATCTTCCATCTCGTTGCAACTCTTTTTTACAAGGCTTAACACGCTGCTTTGTTGTGCAACCGGCAATAAGCTTTTAACCGCTTCCAGGTGGCGTTTCTCAATCTCCTGCAATCTATCTTTATATTCTTCATTTCCCTGTGAAGCCAATACTACACTGTTTAACAGCGCATCAGTAACTCCTCCAAAAGCCGAAACAACTACAAGGGTCCTGTCTTTATGTTTTATTTGCTGAATGATGTCTGCCATCTTATTGATGTTCTCTGCATTAGATACTGATGAGCCGCCAAATTTTAAAACCTGCATATACTTTTAATGATTTTTAAGATGATTATTTTTTTGAAAAATGCCGGATGGCATTAAGAAGCAAAAGCCCAGAGGGTAATATGATAAATTGCAACCCTTATCGGGTTGACGTAATAATGGTAATCCCAGTAACATTTAAAGTTACTAATGAAGAGAAAATAATATGGTTAATTTGTTGTGCCACTATTTGTTTGTAGGTGAATAAAGGTAGATACCAAATTTCAAATAACCAGAAGCGGCTTTAATTTTTACAGATTAACCCAAAATTTGGGGCGATTTTTTAAAATGTTCTAATATCGAAACGATTTTAGAGTGATATGCAGATGCAGTTCAAATAAATCGAATCCCGTTTTTATCATTCTAGTAAAATTATTTACGGCGATAAACCAATCTTCAACCGGCCATATCATCCAAAAAAAGAAAATAAAAATCCGCGCAAAGTCAATTATCGTTTTAAGTAATGCGATATAAGCGTAAATGTAGATTTTTCGCTTTTTAAAATATCAGCAAATACATCCCCATTGACAATCGTGTTAGCAAAGCCTTGCGACATATAATGTTGCCATAAAAAAATTAACCGAATAAAAATATTGAAGTATACTTGCACCCATTAGAAATTCCTTTGAAAATTGATTCTTCGCAATTATGAAATATTATAAAATAACAGGTGTGGTGGCTTGTGCGCTGCTGGTAATTAGCTGTTTTTTGCCGTGGGCTTATTATACAGATATTCAAAAATCGTTCACTGGTTTTTTTAGCGAGCAAAACATTTATGGCAAGCCGGGAAAACTATTTGTTTTTGTTGCGGTTTGCTCGCTGATCTTGATTTTGCTTGATAAGATCTGGGCAAAAAGAACGCTCCTGTTTTTTGCGGCACTTAACATTGGTTATTTAATAAAAACCTATGTTTTGTTTGCAAGCTGTTATTCAGGCCTTTGCCCGCAAAAGCAATATGGATTGTATCTCCTGATTTTTAGCTGCCTGCTTTTGCTGGTTGTTTCTGTTTTTCCGAATATGAAAGTTCAGGAAGATGAAGAAACGGAGAAATGATTTTATTCAAAAAGCTCCAGCTTATTTTTTGGACGCCGTTCGTCAAGCCATTTAAAATTCTTCAATTTCTTTTCTTCTTCCGGAATTTGTTTCATCGGATACATATTTCCTTTGATGTCGTTTACAAAAAGCACCTTTTTTAAATCGTCGTTTTTAAAATAGAGATCAATTACATCGCCGGTTGCCCGGTTCATGCCAATGTAAGCGCTGTCTTCATCCTGCATATAATAAATGCTTTCTGCCTGCGAACCTTTTACACGCATGTAATCTATTTTGCCATCAACAAAATACCCGTTTACCGTTTTGCCCGCCATCTGGTTATAAAATCCTTCTTTCGTCTTATTCACGATCATTCCGTTTTCAAAAACATACAATCTTTCCGGCTGTTTCTTTTTTGTAAAAAGATAAATAGTATCGCCGGTTATTTGCGTATGGCCGCTCCAGATTACCGGATCATAATACAATCTGATTACAGAATCTTTGGTTGATAAAAACAAACTGTCTGATACACTTTGCAACGAATCGTTGAATACCCGAACGTGATGAAACGCAAGGAAATACCTCACTGCCGAATCTGATTTATTGACGGTATCTTTTTGCATGCCTTTTTTCAAACCCAGGCTGTCCTTGGCTTTCATGCGGTGCAAAATTGACGAATCTTTTATAAGCGTATCCACCAAATGCTCCGGCCTGGTACTGTCGTTCTGATTAAAAACAGGATTTTCTACATTTTGGCTTTCGTGAGAAACAATTTGAGGTACTTGCTTCGTGGAATCTTTTGCAGCTAATATTGTTTTTTCTGTGTCAACAGGTTCCTGCAAAATTTTCTTTGGATTGATGCGCGGGCGACTGACAGGTTTTATGTTTTCTGTTTTATCATTTTTCTTTCCGGTAGAATTATCGGTGCTATCATTTGCTGGTTGCAAATGTGGTTTTACGTCCGGATTACTATGTGGAAGATTCTTTGATTGATGTAACAATGAATCTTCTTTTTTAGAAAATGCTTTTGCAGAATCCGGCACGTCTTCCGGCCGCAATGGAAAATTGTGATACAAAGAATCGTTAGCACCAATTTCTTCTATCTTTTTATTTTCGTGCGGGTTTACATTGATCACACTGTCTTTTTTCAACTGCTCCTGTTCATTCTTTACAACCTTGGTAAAGCCGGAATAAATTGTATCTGCGGCAATATAAGTACTGTCGTTTTTCTGCTTAATAATTAACACCGGTTTTCTGGTAGCTAAAAATGAATTGCTTTTCTTATTAAGAAAAATCTGGTTGCCACTTACAATATATCCGCCGGCCGAATCGATAATAACCGCGTCGCCCTCGAGTTGTGCATTGCCGGTTTTATTTTCGAGCGCCATGTTGTTTGCCGTATAAAGTCTGCCACTGCTATCTTTTACAGTGGTGCGGCTGGTAAACAACGCATTGCCGGTATTAAGATCATAAGCTGCCCTGGGTGGTATTAATTTCTACTTCGTCGTTCTTAATACTGGTATTGCTGATGAAAGTAGATTTCTTGGTTTGCATGTTGTACAAAAGCGAATCTGCGCGAACATGGTTCTTTGGCTCATCAAGCTTTACGTTTTTCTTAAAATAAACATCTTTGGTGTCGGCATAATAAGTGCCCTCAACACTGGTGATAACACTTTTTCCTTCAATTACTTTTCCGCCGTTATGAAAATTACCAATCCCGGTTTCCAAATTATAATCGAGGTCTTGCGTATACAGCGTTCCCTTTTTATCGGTAAGTTTTACATCTTTTGTGAGATACGCAATTTTTTCTTTGCCAAGATATTTTAGATATTGCGAGTACGTATGAACGGTATCAGCCTGGTTAATTACAATATTGCCGAACGCTTCTATAATGTGTGTAGTTGGATTAATAACAAGGCTGTCACTATGGAAAATGGTAGTTCCCTGTTTTACAATGGCGCCGCCTGCAATGGTTTGTAATGTTGTAACAGAATCCAGGTGAATAGCGCGCATACTCGGCCCACGGATGATTTCAAATTCTTTTAAAGTATCTGCTGTTGGTTGCGGAGCTACCTGTGCAAACGATATAAAACTTATGTGCAAACAAAAGACAAGGCATAAAATTTTTACAGGCGTACGCATTCTATTGTTTAACCACTTTTAAGGTGTCGTCTATCAACGGAGCCGTGATATAATTTCCTTTGTCTTTTTTACCGAAAATAGAAATGCCAACATATCTTTTCGGATGAACTCTTATATCATCCAGAAGAATATTTAATTTATTGGAGGTAGCCTGGAGGTTATTATATAAGGATTTGTCATTTAACAGCAAGCCCAGGGATCCGTCTTTGCTGTTGATCTTTGCGGACCCCTCCTTAAAATTATCGATCGCTACGTTCAACGTATCAAGCGTACGTTGCACATCGATGGCGGCAAATTTTTTAGAAGCCAGTTGTGTATTGGAAACAATACTATCGAGCTTGCCCGTGTTGGCATTTAATCTGGAGGTAAACAAATTTACGTTGTTAAGCGATTGGGAAAGAGCACCATTTTGCGCATCCATCATTTGCTGCAATGATGCAGCCGAAACCGCAAAAGAAGCAGTAACTGCGTTAAGGTTGGACACAATCGACTTGATATTATTTTTTGTGGCCGGATCAAAAACACTGGCTACAATCCTCGTTACCGAATCCAGTGACTTTACGGCATTGCGCACTTCGTATAAGACAGGGTTAATTATTTTCAATGCCTCGTCAAAAGCGCCGCCGCTTAAGGTGGTTAAAAGAGTATCACCGCTTTTTAAATAAGTTTTGGCACTGCCCAGTTGTATTTCCAGCGTCGGGCTGCCCAATAAATTTGGGTTGATTACTGCCAGTGAATTGGATGGAATATTTACTTCTTTAAAAAGCCTTACCGTAACTAAAATGCGTTTCATGTCCCTTCCTCCATCGAGGCTTTCTATTCTTCCAATCTGGAGGCCGTTGATTAATACCGGGTTTGATTTGGTAAGGCCTTGTACATCCTGGTAAACTGCATAAACATAATTATCCTTTTTAAAAAGATTTTTTCCCTTAAGAAAATTAAAACCCAGCGCCAGCAAAGCAACTCCTATCACAGCAAGGGCGCCAATTTTTGTCTCGTTACTAATCTTCATGTCTGTTTTTATTAGGGGCAAAGCATTTACTTGTAAAAGCGTTTAAATACAAATTGATTCTGCGAAAATAGTAAAAGTTTGCTGGCAGCACTCCGTGCGATGCCATTCATTTGGCAATGCCCTGTACATCCACTGAATAATTTTTATGGATGTGATCGGGTTTTATTTTTTTTCGGTTGCTACTTCGGTAATGGGAGCGGTTCTTGGAGTTTCTACCTGGGTCTTGTACCTTATAAGTGCGCGTGTAATGGCTTCTGCTATTTCTTGCTGGCCTTTTTCACTATTAAGATATCGCTCGTCATCATAGTTTGCCACGAAACCGGTTTCAATCAAAATTGCGGGCATTTGTGTAGCCTGCAGTACCCACAGCCCAATTTGACGTTGCCACACGCCTAAATCGTTTCTCCCGGTTTTGGCAATTTCCTGTTGTACTGCAGATGCAAGCTGGTAGCTTTTCTTAAAATAGTTTTGAGAATAAAGCAGCGCGCTGGCCTTCCATTCCGGACTATCATAATCGATGTTAACCGTGCTGTCATTATCTGCAGTTTCAAATTGAAGTTCACCCTGTTCTAATGCTTTTATTTTAGCATCGCTCTTATGGGCCGCTAATATTAACGTGCTGGTTCCTTTGCGTGTTGTCGGTATTTTATAATACTGCATAATCGGTACTTCGCGCGTATGCGCCGTAACCACTTTTTTCTTTTTCTTTCCTTTTCCGATATATTTTGTAGTGTGATAGGTTTCAGCGCGGTAGCCAATTATCCTGGAGCCGGTTTTTAATTTAACGGCATCTGCATGGATGCAAACAAAAAGATCACCATGATTGTCGTTAGCAAACTTTGCTTTTTCTTTTACGGAATTATATACATCGGTAGTTCTCGTTGGGATGATATTTACTCCCGGCATTTGTTTTTTCAGTTCCGCAACCAGTTTCATTGAAATAGCCAGCGTAATATTTTTTTCTTTTGAGCCAAGCGTGCCTTCATATTCGCCACTGGCGCCATGATCTTCACCGCCGTGGCCGGGATCAATGATGATCGTTTTTATTTTTTTGGGAACCTGGGAATAAGCGCTATTGGCAATTAACATAAAAGAAGCGGCCATAAAAACTACTGCTTTCAAACAGGATAAAAACCGCTGGGATCTTTTAAATTCGAACATTTAAATATATAATTTATTTTGAGTCTATAATTTTGGCTTTATTCTTCACACCACCTTAATTGTATTATCTCTATTTTTGTTGTGCCTTACTGCTATGCATATAAACTTCAAATTTAACGTAAAAAGTTTTTTCGCACTTACCGCTACCGCTATCTTGCTCGTGGTAACAGTTGAAAGTAAGGGTATACATCAACCATTTCACACATCTTTAACCGCGTTTAAGGACACTATTATACCATCAAAGAAAGATCATTTTTCTGTTGCAGAAAAGCAAATTCTTTTTAAAGATTCTTCCCGCAACAAAACCGTTTCTGCTACCGATACTATTCCGGCTAAATTATCCGATTCGCTTCGCATCGGATCGGACTCTATGTTAACGAAGCACGATTCTTCGTTTACGAAAAGCGCCGATACGCTGCATATCAAACTCGCCAAAAATGCGTTAGAAGCGCCAGTAACTTATTCTGCCGAAGACTCCATGGTGCTTAACGTACCCGCAAAAACAGTAACACTTTATGGTAAAAAAGCAACCACTCATTATAAGGATAACGACCTAACTGCCCCTGTAATTGCGTTCGACCAGGAAACAGGCGATATTACCGCAGCTATTAGGCGCGACAGCACCGGAAAAGTAATTGCTTTGCCAACTTTTAAACAATCCGATTTTACATCGCAAAGCGATTCTATCCGTTTTAATATGAAGAGCGGAAAAGGACTCACAAAAAGCACTTACACCCAACAAGGCGAAATGTATGTGTATGGCGACGTAATCAAAAAAGTAGATAATAATGTTTTTTATGCGCTGCGGGGCAGGTTTACCACCTGTAATTTAGATACGCCGCATTTTGCGTTTATCAGCAACAAAATAAAATTTATCACCAATAAGCTGGCCATCACCGGGCCGGTGCATCCTGAGTTTGAAGGCATACCGATTCCGGTGTACCTGCCATTTGGCATTTTTCCATTAAACCAGGAAAGGCATTCCGGGTTTTTAGCGCCTAACTTTACCGCCAACGAACAAAGAGGACTTGGGCTGGAAGGCCTGGGATATTACAAAGTAATCAATGAGCACTGGGACGTTATTTTCCGGAGCAGCATTTATTCCTATGGAGGCTGGTCGTTAAATGTGAACCCGCGATATTCCAAGCGATACCATTACAGCGGCAATCTTTCATTCGACATTCAACAATTTAATCTCAATTTTAAAGGTGATCCTGACTTCTCCAAAAACCGGAGCTACCATATTATGTGGAGTCACAGTGCGGACACCAAATCAAGGCCGGGCGTTACTTTCAGTGCAAATGTAAACGCAGGAAGCAGCAAATACAATATTTCAGTGCCTAATAACCCCCAGGTGAATTTTACAAACCAGATGACTTCGTCTATCGCGTACTCAAAAAGCTGGAAAGACAAGCCATTCAACCTGACGCTGACAGCAAATCACGATCAAAACACCAATTTGCATCTCATCAACATTAGCCTGCCAAGCGTCGGATTTAATGTAAACACGGTTTATCCTTTTAGAAAAAAAGAATCAGTGGGCGATTTAAAGTGGTATGAAAATATAGGCATTGCCTATGTAGGAACGGCGCTTAATAGATTTTCATTTTACGACGACGCGGCTCATCAAAAATCAATATTTCAACAGATAGCAGATACCCTGCAATGGGGCGCTCATCATTCTGTTCCGATTACTTTATCGCTACCTCAGATTGGCGCATTCCAGTTAGCGCCCAGCGTAACTTATGATGAAACCTGGTATCAGAAAAAAGTAACCCATACCTGGGATGATAATAAAGATACTTTGCTGACCAGCGTGCAAAACGGATTTTTTACCGCGAGACAAATGTCGTTTGGACTCAATCTTTCTACAAGAATTTTTGGGATGATCGTTGCTAAAAATAAGAATGCAAAAATCCAGGCGATCAGGCATGAGATCCGGCCAACGTTCGGCATCAATTATCAGCCCGATTTTAATAAGCAAAATTATTATTACGCCCAGGTAGACACCTCGCGCAGGAAACAGCTTTTTCCTTATTTTGAAAGCGGTTCTAATCTTTATGGGCCTTACACTTCCGGAACGTTTGGCGGCTTTAATTTTGGAATTGAAAATAATATTTCGGCAAAGGTGCGCGATAAGAAAGACACTACAGAAGGCGCGCTTAAAAAGATATCGCTGCTGGATGCATTCAGCGTTCGCGGAAGCTATAATTTTTTCCGGGATTCCTTAAGGTTCGATTTCATCAATGCCTCGGCCTCTACCAATTTGTTCAACAAGCTTAACGTAACGGCCAGCGCTTTGTTTGATCCTTACGAAGTAAACAGCGCAGGCAACAGGATCAACACATTGGTTTGGAAAAAACACCCGATATCGCTTGGGCGCATGACGAACGCCAACATTTCACTATCCAGCCAGTTCCAGGGAGGCAATAAAAAAACCGGCGAAAAAGGCGGCATCAAGCCAAATCAGATACCACTGAATAATGGCTATACGCAAGACGAATACAATAGCGAGATGGCGTACATTAATAATGATGCAGCAGAGTTTGCCGATTTTAATATTCCGTGGTCAGTAAATTTTTCTTATTCGATGTCTTACTCAAAAACGTTTGTGGCCAAGTCTGGTTTCCAAAAAATTATTTCTCAAAACGTAAATTTTGGCGGCACGGTAAACCTGACTCCAAAATGGCAGATGGGCATCAACGGTTATTATAACATTTCGCTGGGCCAGCTTAATCCGTTGTCTTTGTCTATTTCAAGAGATTTGCATTGCTGGCAAATGTCAATCAACATGTCGCCGCTCGGACTAAACCGCTATTTCAGTATCAACATCAGTCCGAAATCGCCCTTACTTCGCGACTTAAAAATCAACAGAACCAGGTCGTATTACACCGGGCTATAAAATTATTCTCTTCTGTTGAGATAAACTAAAATGTAGCAATTTGCTTTTTATAATGTTGATGTAATCGACGGCTGATATAAGCCATTTTGTAGATTATTTCATAGCCCGCTCAATGTATTTTATCCATGTTTTAATGAAGTACGCATTACTTCGATTGCTTCTTTTTGCATTGGAAAGATGCATGGAAATTGCCACATTATCGCAGGAAGAAGTGATCACATAATCAAGGCGCTCGTTGTCTGCCGCCGGCACCACCAAGCCTTTAAACGTAGTACATCCAATCTTATATTGCTTCGCCTCGCCCATAGGTCCGGTGGTTAACAATTGCTTATTGATTTCTTCAAGTGCACCTACAAAGCGCCTAAGTTCTTTTTTCTCTACCGGAAATAATCCATTCATCTTATCCGACGTTGTTACTTCATTGGCAAAAGTTACAGGGTGCGAAATGCGCGTATCGAGCAAAGCATATTTTTGCGCATTTATCCTTATTGACAAAAACAATAAGGAAATAAAAATCAGTTTTTTCATAACGTATTATTCAGATTATTTGTACTCGCCAAAAACAGATCTGAGGGCATCGGCAATTTCGCCGAGTGTACAAAAATTTTCGACCGCTTCAATTACAACAGGCATTAAATTTTGTCCATTCGTTGCATGCTCAGTAATTTGTTTTAGACAAAATTCTACTTTGCTGCTGTCTCTTCTTTGTTTAAGCGCATTAATTTTTTCAATTTGTACCTGGCGGATGTTATCATCAATTTTAAAAGATGGCGGCGCCTCTTCGCTTCCGCCGGTAAATGCATTTACGCCAACAATAATTTTGCTTTTATTTTCAATATTTAACTGGTAGGCATAGGCGCTGCTTGCAATTTCATTTTGAATAAATCCCTGCTCAATCGCATCAACACTTCCTCCGAGCGCATCAACCTCGCCAATTAATTTCCATGCGGCGGCTTCTACTTCTGAAGTAAGCTTTTCTACAAAATAACTTCCGGCGAGCGGATCCACGGTATCGGCCACACCGCTTTCGAAAGCCACAATCTGCTGCGTCCTTAATGCAATCGACGCTGCTTCTTCGGTGGGTAAATTCAGCGCTTCATCATAGCCGTTAGTATGCAAACTTTGCGTTCCGCCGAGCACTGCCGCCAATGTTTGCACCGTTACGCGGCTTATGTTATTTAATGGTTGTTGCGCCGTAAGCGTGCTTCCGCCTGTTTGTGTATGAAAGCGCAGCATCATCGCCTTTTCATCTGTGGCGCCAAGTTCTTTCATCATCTTAGCCCACATTCTGCGCACCGCGCGAAACTTGGCTACTTCTTCAAAAAGATTATTATGCGAGTTAAAGAAAAACGAAAGCCTTTTTCCGAAAACATTAATATCTAATCCTTTTTTAAGCGCCGCCTGCACATACGCTTTTCCATTGCTTAGCGTGAAGGCAATTTCCTGCACCGCGGTACTTCCCGCTTCGCGGATATGATAACCGGAAATAGAAATTGTATTCCATTTGGGAAGATGATGGCTGCACCATTCAAAAATGTCGGTGATGATGCGCATAGATGGCTGCGGCGGATAAATGTAAGTACCGCGCGCGGCATATTCTTTCAGTATATCATTTTGAATGGTTCCCTGCAATTGAGAAAGATCGGCGCCTTGCTTTTTTGCGATGGCTACATAAAATGCCAGTAAGATAAAACCAGTGGCATTGATCGTCATGGAAGTTGAAATGTCTTTCAATTCAATTCCTTTAAACAGCGCTTCCATGTCTTCTATGGAATCGATGGCCACGCCTACTTTTCCTACTTCGCCTTCGGCCATTGGATGATCGCTGTCGTAACCAATTTGTGTAGGTAAATCGAATGCCACACTTAAGCCGCTTACGCCCTGCGAAATAAGATAATGATATCGCCGGTTGCTTTCTTCTGCTGTGCTAAATCCTGCATATTGCCGCATGGTCCATAGTTTGCCGCGATACATGTCTTTTTTTACGCCACGCGTGAAAGGATAATTGCCAGGTTGCTCGCCCGTAACACCAGCGGGCAAATCAGCATTGGTATAAACGGTTTTTATTTCTATACCGGAATCAGTGAATTTTTCTTTCATGCGTTCAATTTAATTGTACAAAAACCTTATCATTTGTGGTTGCAGGCAACGATGGCGCATCATAAGCTTTGGACGATGTTTCATCCAATATCTACCAGGCGTTTTTTGTATAAAAAGCCAACGTCACATCAATTTTTTTGCTTCAAAATTGATGGCTTCCAAAACAATATTATGAAGCGATGCTTTCGGATTGTTCATCAAAAATTCAACAATATGTTTGTTTAGATCCATGCCCGATGCTTGCGAGGGAAGTGTGGCAGACAACTGATTGACAATATAAATGTTTTGTTCTTTTAAATTGTTGATCGCCTTCCAAACTTCCGGGGAAACATAAATTTGCTGGCTGATGTTATAATCATATTCCTGTTTGATCGACTCAACAAGAGAGGCCTGCATTTGCCTTGCAGACAATCCCGAGCTGCTTGTGCGCGAAATTAAATTTTGAAGTGATATTCTTTCAGAAAGAAGTGAAAGCCTTTCATAAGCCTGGAGACGGATCTTTAAAGTGTCGGGATCATTGGCCTTTCTTTCGCCAAGATCCTTTTTCAAAGAAGAAAATTCTGTTAATAACCAAACGATAGTTAAGATTAATACAAGCTGTAGAATAATTATGACCGTATCAAATGTTGACATTTCTATAATTTCAAGCAAAAATAATCATTCCGAAAGTAAAGGTTGTAAATTTGTAAGTAGTTGGATTGTTCAATTATTCTATTTAATACTTGTTCAAACAACCATAAAAATATATCAATCCACCAACATAATTATACCAAATAAACATGGAAACAACAATCACTCAATCACCGGTAACATTAACAGCTTCTGCCGTAAACGAAATAAAAAGATTAATGAATGAAGAAGGTTTTGATTCTGCCAAACATTTGCGCATCGGCGTAAAAGGCGGCGGCTGCTCCGGCATGAGTTATATTTTAGGCTTTGAGGAAAAGACCGAAAAAGATGAGCTTTACGAAATAGAGGGCATTGAATGCATCATTAATCCTGCGCACGGCATTTACCTTAACAATATGGAGATCGATTGGGAAGGCGGATTGAACTCGCGCGGATTTGTTTTTAATAATCCCAACGCCAGCAAAACCTGCGGTTGCGGAAGTTCGTTTGGTGTTTAAAAATGGAAAATCTACATTTTGGCTTATAAGCAAAAAAGTAGTTTTTCAACTTTTTATATCAATCAATAAATATCCCGCAGTAAAATATCATCTCTTAAAAACAAAAACCTGGCAGCGTTAAACTACCAGGTTTTTTTATGTACTTCTAAAAAATTACTTTGTTTCTACCAGCCGCGATTTTGTCTTTTTTGTTTCTTTTGATGTAAGATGAGCTGAGCCTAATGGCTTGTCTTTTGCAAACTCCATCAATATCGGCGCAGCCACAAATATGGAAGAATAAGTACCTGTAACCACACCAATCAACATAGCGAAAGAAAATCCGCGGGTAACTTCACCACCGAAGATAAATAACGCAAGCAATGTTAAGAATACGGTTGCAGACGTCATTATAGTACGGCTTAATGTATCGTTGATAGCGCGGTTGATGATAGACCCTTTGGAAGCGCCGGTCATCTTATGGCTGTCTTCACGAATTCTATCAAACACAATTACGGTATCATTCATAGAGAAACCAACCACGGTAAGAATCGCCGCGATAAAATGCTGATCGATTTCCAGCGGGAATGGAACAACGTTTTTCAGGAAGGAGAAAACCGCCAGTGCAATAAACACATCATGCAACAATGACACGATCGTACCTAAAGAATAACGCCAATCTCTAAAGCGAAGGAAGATGTAAAGGATGATCGCAATTATTGCAAAAATCACCGCTTTAATAGCTCCATTTTCAAGCTCCTTGGAAATCACCGGCTGAACAACCTGGGAACTTTGAATGTTATTTTTTACAAATTCTGCCAGCGTAAGATTGGCAGGTAATTGTGCTTTTAATCCCTGGTACAATCTTGCTTCAACTGCGCTATCGGCATTTTCAACACCTTTGAGGTAAGCAGTGGTAATATCCAGATGCTTATCATCGCCAACGGTTTTAAGTACCACATTATCTCCGTCCAAAGCGGCTTTTAAATTATCCCTCACCTGCTCTGTACCTACAGGTTTATCAAACGAAACGGTATAGCTTCTTCCGCCCTTAAATTCTACGCCTTTATTAAAACCATTAAAGAAAGAGGCAACACCTATCAGCAATACAAAGATCGAAATTACATAAGCAATCTTACGGTATTCGATAAATTTAAAATTAGCATGCTGAAATATTTTCTTGGAAAACTTAGTGAAATATTTAAAATGCCTTTCTTTGGTCATCCAGATGTCGGTGATAAGCCTGGAGATTAAAATTCCGCAAAACAGCGAAAGGGAAATACCCAGCATCTGCGTGGTTGCGAAACCTAAAACAGGTCCTAATCCGAAGTAAAATAAAATTGCCGCAGTTAGAAAAATGGTAACGTGCGAATCGATAACCGGCGCATACGATCTTCTGTATCCGTCATGCACTGCTTGCTGATGGCTCTTTCCACGCGCGAGCTCTTCTTTAATTCTTTCAAAGATAATTACGTTGGTATCTACGGCCATACCAATGGTAAGTACAAGGCCCGCAATACCTGCTGCCGTTAGCGTTGCGCCTAATGCACTCAAAATTCCAATAGTAAAAAGAAGGTTTAATATCAAGGCGATGTTGGCGATCCAGCCTGCTGTGTTATAATAAACCAACATCAAAATAAAGATCAGAATAAATGAGATAATAAATGCCATTGCACCTCCGTGAACCGCTGCCTGGCCGAGTGTTGGCCCTACAATTTGTTCCTGAACAATTTTTGCCGGAGCATCTATTTTACCGATTTTTAAAATGCTCGCCAAATCCTGTGCTTCTTCTACAGTAAAGTTTCCGCTTATCTCAGAATTGCCGCCTTCAATAGGTCCGTTTACATTTGGTGCGCTGTAAACAATATCATCAAGCACAATGGCGATGGGCCTGTTTACATTATCGCCGGTAAGTTTTGCCCAGGTGCGGCTACCGGTTGGCGTCATCGTCATTTTAATTGCCGGGCGCCCACGCTCATCATAATCCGATTTTGAATCTTCAACGCCTTCGCCTTCCAGTTTTGCTTTGTCGGTTCCCGGAATTGTTTTTATCGCATAAAGATCAAAATACCGCTGCACCGGTTTTTTCATTCTTTTGCTGAAGGCCATAAAGAAATTTAATGTTAGCAGGAAAGCTATTTTTTACAATATCCATATTAAGATATTGATTAGCGAGCGCGGTATCTTTTAATTCCACGTTGGCAATGGCCGCATAAAATTGTTGCTTTCCGTTTTGATCTTGCTGTGGCCCGATAAAATGAATCACATTTGCCAGAGGATGCTCATTGGCCAATAGTTTTGCAGAATCAAGCGCAGCTTTTGCAGAATCGTTTAAATTTTTTGCCGTGTCGGCAGAAACGCCACTAAGATATCCTGCAAGTGCTTTATCAGCGTCGTCAATACTTTTTCCTATCTCTCCAATATTGTATACTTCCCAAAATTGCAGATAAGCTGATGCCTGCAATAAATTTCTAACCCTTGTTGGATCCTGAACACCCGCCAGCTCCACGTTGATAGTTCCTTTGTTGGCATCAAGATTAATCGATGGAGATGCAACACCAAATTGGTCGATACGTTTTAAAAGAACTTTATAAGTTTGATTAATGGCCGTTTTTGAAGTTGCCTGGAGATCGCTCAAAACTTTTTGATCGCTGTCAGTTACTTTAATCGTTTTGCCGGGACCCGCAAAAATAGCAGCGAGGTTGGTTCCGGGATTTTGTTGTTTAAAAATCTGCCCGAATAAGGTAATATAATCCAAATCGCTTTTTACTTTTTCTGCGTTGGTGGTTGCCAGCGCCTGCAATAATTGCGGGTCTTTAGGATTATTGCTTAATGATTTTAATAAACCATCAAGGCTCACATTCATGGTAACGCTCATTCCACCCTGCAGGTCCAGCCCGAGGTTAAGCTCGTTCTCTTTAGATTTTTGATAGGTAGTTCCTAAAAGAGGGTAAATTTTTTCATCTCTTGTGCTATCGAGATAGTGGCGGAATTTGTCTTTTACCAGCTCATCTTTTTCCTCTCCGGAAATACCCGGATGGGCAATGGAAACAGTTTTTTCAGCCTTTAGTTTCATTTTCTTTTCATGGCTGTTAACTACCCATGTAAAAGAAAGTTGGTAAACAGAGATCAGAATAAGCGCAATGGTAAAAAACCACACCAAACCTTTCAATTTCATATCTTAATTTTTAGAAGTTCGCAAAGATAGGGTTTTGGAGTGGAAATTTTTCACTATTTTAAGCGCATTGCTGCCTCTTTCAAAAAATCCTAATTAAGTAATAATTCACTGCACAAAACATTTTTTTGGCATATATAAATGCGTTGGGCTTGAGTGCTGATTTTGCTCAAATTATATTTTCTTCAGGAAAGTCAAAAAGTAGTTTTTAAAGATTTTTTACATTACTCATTTGCGCCCTTTTCACCCACAAACCAATTTTCCTTGTTCTTAAACAACACATTAAAAGTGGTAAGCGATCCATAAATACGCGTGATGTATTGCTGAAGATTCACTTTGTCTTCATCACTCAAAATCTTGTGCGCGTTTATTTGTTGTTCCATCACCCGCAGCCGGTCGCGCAGCATCACTATTTTATGAAAGAAAACTTCTACCGGAATTTCTTTCGGCTTCTGGCTTTTATCAAATGGCTGCAACAACATCGTTCCTCCTTTCCATCGCTCACCCAGCGGAACAATCTCCGTTGCATCGCTCCAGAGGCGTAAAATTTTTAATAACGAAGTTTCCACTTCGCTGGCAGTTTCTATCTCAACCGTTACATTCTCCGGAATAATTTCTTCGAGCTTAGGATCTGTTTTATCGATTTCTTTTATTCCGGTGTCAATAAAAGAAATTAAATACGTAGCCAAACGTACGCCCACAATTACTCCGGGGCCATATAACGTGTGCTGGAGACGCGTTCCGACTCCCAATTTTAATTCATCCATTATTTCAATTTTTGTTTGCAAATAGAATTATTATTATTCGTAACTTGATTCAAATAAACATAAAATTATGCTTCGTCGAAACTTTCTACAAAATTCTGTGCTTGCTTTTGGTGCCCTAACTTTACGTCAGCAATCTTTATTGAAATCTATGGCCATCGATCCCTGGAAAATAACCATGCTTGGCGATAATATCGGCATGTTTGAGGAAAAAGGCGGTACGATCGTGTTTCATTTTTCAAAAGATGGAATTACCGTTGTTGACGCACAATTTCCTGATTCGGCGCAGCATTTGATCGATGAGTTAAAAAAACGCAACGATCAGCCGTTTCGGTTGCTGATCAATACGCATCATCATGGCGACCATACGTCCGGCAACATTTCTTTTAAAGGAATTGTGCCCCGCGTGCTTGCCCACGAAAATTCATTGGCCAATCAGAAAAAAGTAGCCATCGCTAACAATACCGAAGACAAGCAATATTATCCAACACAAACATTTGGAAAAATTTGGGAAGACCGCGCCGACAAAGAAAAAATCGGCCTTTATTATTTTGGTCCGGCCCACACTAATGGAGATGCCATCATACATTTTAAACGCCTTAATGTTGTGCACATGGGCGATCTTGTTTTTAACCGCCGCCACCCTTTTGTGGACAGAAGCGCAGGAGCCAACATGCAGAGCTGGATGAATGTGCTGGACACCGCCATCAATAAATTTGACAGCCAAACTATTTTTGTTTGTGGCCACTCTGCAAATGGCTTTGATGTAAAAGGCCAGAAAGATATACTTCAGTCGTTTAGAGATTATTTAGGCAACGTGCTAAAATTTGTGGGCGACGAAATTAAAGCCGGCAAAACAAAAGATGAAATTTTAAAAGCAACCACCATCCCGGGATCGCGCGAATGGAAAGGCGATGGCATAGAACGCCCGCTGCAAGCGGCTTTTGAGGAATTGGGCGGCGCGTGAAATTTTTAAATAATTGTAAACAAATAACGATAATAAGAGGCCACGAATTTCCAGAATTATCCGCTTGTTAATAAGTAATTATGAAAAAAATAACTTCAATATTGGGTTTGATTCTTATTTCTACAATGACGTTTTCTCAAACCGATACTTTCAAATACATTCAGGTAAATGCGTCAGTAGATTTATTAGGCAATATTAAAATGATGTCAATCGAGAAACCGCCAAAAAAATCGAAAACAATAAGTGATACTACTGTTAACTTTAGACATTTAAATAGCTTAGTTTTAAATAGCAAAAATGCCATAGAAGCAATTAATTTACTTTCAACGGAAGGATGGGTGCTTGTTTCTATTGTTGCTTTAAGTAAGGTTGAGAATGGAGGTCCCAATTCTCCATTTGTAGCATACTATTTTCGAAAAGATTTTTAGAAACGCGTTCGCTAACAAACTATCCGAGAAACCATCAGGCGTTTTCTAAATCGCTTTTCTTTCCACATAAGCCATTTTATAGATTTCCTCATTTTTAAAAATGATGGCATTCTTCCGGCTAAGCCGGGATCATCAATTTTATTCAGGCTTTTAGATTCTCTGTTAAAAAAAAATTAACCAATCATTCATTTTTTTGCAAAGTGGCAATCACTTATTTTTGCACGCTTAAAAAATGTAAATGAAACTTTCTTCTATCTTATCAAGATTTAATGAGCCCGAAACTTTAAAAATGGCCAAGCTCGGCCGCGAGTTAAGGGCACAGGGATTTAATATTGTTGATCTTAGCCTGGGCGAGCCCGACTTTAATACGCCTGAACACATTAAGGAAGCTGCTGAAAAAGCAATTGACGACAACTGGAGCCATTACACGCCTGTAGCGGGTTACCTTGATTTGAGAGAAGCTATTTGCAGGAAACTAAAGCGCGATAACGGACTGGATTATACGCCGCAGCAAATTGTGGTAAGTACCGGCGCAAAGCAATGTATTGCCAATACCATGTTTAGTATTTTGGATGATGATGATGAAATAATTATCCCTACGCCTTATTGGGTTTCTTATTCAGAGATCGCCAGGTTTGCGCGTGCGAAAGTGGTGTTTGTAAATACTACGGCCGATACAGGGTTTAAATTAACACCTGCGCAATTGGAAGCTGCTATCACGCCAAAAACCAAACTTTTTATTTTTTCTTCGCCATGCAATCCCAACAGGAGCGGTTTATTCAAAAGACGAATTGCAGGCGCTGGCTGAAGTTTTTGAAAAATATCCGAACATTTTTATCATCAGTGATGAGATTTATGAATACATCAATTTCTCCAATCCGGATGGAAGTAAAAAGCAGGAAAGCATTGCCCAGTTTAACTCTATAAAAGATCGCGTAATTGTGATTAATGGCCTCAGTAAAGGCTTTGCGATGACCGGATGGAGATTGGGCTACACCGCTTCTAACGCAGAAGTTGCCCGGGCCTGTGAAAAAATACAAGGCCAGATAACCAGTGGAACCAATTCAATAACCCAGCGCGCTGCTATCACTGCGTTGGATTCGTCTCTTGCGCCAACTTACGAAATGGTAACCGAATTTGCCCGCCGCAGGCAGAGAGTAAAAGAACTGTTGAAAGAACTGCCTGATTTAAAATGTACCGAGCCCGATGGCGCTTTTTATGTTTTCCCTGAAGTAAAATCTTATTTTGGAAAAAAATCGGGCGACACCGTCATTAATAATGCGAGTGATCTTTGCATGTATCTTTTAAACGAAGCCCACGTTTCCACCGTTGCCGGTGATGCATTCGGCGCGCCAGACTACATCAGGATTTCTTTCGCTAACAGCATGGAGAATATTGAAGAAGGGTTTAAGAGAATTAAGAAGGGATTGGGGAATTTGAGCTAATCAGCTAATTAGCTAATTAGCCAATTGGCTAATTAACTTTTCATGCAGTTCCAACACTTGAGGAATCAGCAGTTGCTGCTCATCGTTTACTATAACATAGTTGCATAAACGCATTTTTTCTTCCTCATCCATTTGCTGGCTCATACGCAATTTAATTTGTTCCTCAGTTGAATTGTCGCGCTGCATTGCGCGCTGCAAACGCAGTTCTGATGGGGCTTTCACGCCTATTACATAATCCAGGTATTTTTCAGAACCGGTTTCAAAAATTAAAGCCGCTTCTTTTATCGCGTAAGGAGTATTTTGCTTTTGCATCCATTCCTCAGCATCTTTTATGGTTGCAGGATGAATAAAAGAATTTAATAAAGCCAGTTTTTCACTGTCCTGAAAAACCATTGTTGCAAGATATTTTCTATCGGGCAAACCATCTTTATAAGCGGCTGGTCCAAAGGCATTTTTTATCTGCTCCTTTAATGCTTCATTCTCGGTCATCAATCGTTTTGAAGCAGCATCCGCATCGTATACAGGAATTCCCAACACGCTGAAAATGCGCGCCACAGTGGTTTTACCGCTCCCAATACCACCTGTAATTCCTATTCGAAGCATCGCGTTTTAGCTTTGATGTGAATGTAAAAAAAATGTACGATGTTTGATGCATTTTTTTAATACATCAAACATCGTACATTCCTTTAAATTTATTTTACAGGAGCAGGAACTTTATTCAAGCTGGCAGTCATTTCCATACTTACTGCGCTTTTTTCCATTTTTATATAAGATCCCGGGTTGATCTCAAGCATAAATGTTCCGTCTTCATTTATTTTATTTACCACGCCGTGTATACCTGCAATGGTTACGATTTTATCGCCCTTCTGCAAATTCTGCATGAACGTTTTTTGTAGTTTTGCTTTTTTTGCCTGCGGCCTGATCATAAACAGCCAAAAAACAAGAATCATCAATCCTAAAAACACAAACTGAAATCCGCCGCCACCCTGGCCGCCTTGTCCTACCATTAAAAAAACCGTTGCTAAATTCATAGTATAATTGTTTTGGGTTTTGCTGTATGAACAGCTGTTAAAAAAATTTATTTATCCGGCGAAACAACTTCGCCAATTAATTGGAGTACCGGAAATTTAGGATACGCATTTGAAATAACAGTTACTTCTTTGTGCACCTGCCCTACCCTGCCTTTGCTGTTAAATACCACTTTTAAAAACCCTGTTTCGCCGGGCTTAACAGGCTCTTCAGGCTTTTCGGGAACGGTACAGCCGCAGCTTGCTGTGGCCTGCGAAATGATCAACGGTTTGGTGCCGCTGTTCCTAAAACGATAGCTGTAAACAACGTTTTCACCGTCGGTAACCTTACCGAAATTATAAACCGAATCGATCATTTGAACAGTTGTTGAATCAGTAAATTGATTGCTCTTGCTGCCGGCCTGAACATCAACTGTGTTGCGGTTATTTCTAATGTCGCAGGAAAATAAGGTGCACACAATACCAACGCCAATCAACACTTTTTTCATTGTTATTAATTTTTGCAAATGTATTATAAAGTACTGTTTTTAAAGTTCTTCTTGTGGATTTTATTCTGTGCTAACAATTCTTTATGAATGTTATCCAATATTCCGTTTACAAAATGCCCGCTTTGCTCGGTGCTGTATTCTTTAGCGAGGTCGATGTATTCGTTGATGGAAACCTTAGGCGGGATCGTTTCAAAATACAACAATTCGCAAACGCCCATTTTCATAAGAATCATATCGAGTGATGCGATCCTTTCTGAATCCCAGTTTTTTAGTTTTGGCTTGATGAGTTCGAGGCAATAATCTTTCTTTTCAATCACTGATTCCAAAAGAGTAACCGCAAAATCCATTTTTTCCGGGCTCACCATTTCACAAAAATTAAATGACGCCGGCTTTGCGAAAAATCCGCTCAATAACAAGATCATCATTTCTGCATCGTCATCCCAGTGAATGAATTTCTCCTCTACCTCGCTTAAAAAATGTTCGTTGGGAAGCATCAGATCGGAAAAGATGAACTCTAATATTTTCTTTTCAGATTTTTTATCGCGTGATTGACGGGAAATATATTCTTTGTACTCCGGCGATTCAACGAGCGCCAGGTAGCATTTTCTGATCAATTCATCATCTATTAAATACTTCACTTTTAGCTGCTCAACTGAGCGTTTAAAAGAAGCATTTTCCAAAACCGTCCACACGATTTCATTGCCGGCAATTTTCGTATTAATATTTAAATCATTTAAAGAAGGAAGGTGCTTTGAAGCCTTTTGCAGCGCATCTTTTTCTGAATAGCGCGCCACTTCAATTATAAAATAAATTAGATAGGTGAATAATTGTTGAGAATGTTCCAGGTTCTTTTTCAGGATCTGTAACGGTTCTCCGGCACGGGTTTCGTAGTTCATGGATTCAACACTGTAAAGCGTTTGCATCACTTTAACCCGTATATTTCTTCTGCTTAGCATTTCTTAAGAACTTATTTTTGGGATGCGAAGATAACGTGAAATCGCTTAACTCTTATTCAGCTAAAGTTAAGATTTACCTTAAAGACCGGCGGTTATAAAAATTTGTAGGCCGGTTGAATAATAAAGTGATGAATCTTTGCAAAGGAAATTTTTTCATGCTTTAAAAAAATGGAAAATGCAGCCACAAACCTAAACGCAAAAAAATTCAGAAATCATATAAGCCATTATATAGATTTTTAATAAATCAATTTGCGTATACACATTAATGTTATATAATCGTTATTTTCCAAACTTCTTTTTTAATAAACTCATCGCATCTTCCATAGAATTACTTTCTTTTGCCGGTTCGTTACGATTACGATTTGAATTGTTACTGTTTCCGCGCGGATGCTGCTTCGCGGGCGCTTCCTGCGTTTGCTTTATAGAAAGCGCTATCCGTTTGCGCGCCGTATCCACCTCCAGCACTTTTACCATTACCTTATCATTAAGCTTCAGCACTTCTCCAGGATCGCTGATGTATTTATGCGCAATTTCTGAAACATGCACCAGGCCATCCTGCTTCACGCCAATATCAACAAAGGCACCAAAGCGCGTCAGGTTGGTTACCTGGCCGGGAACAATCATCCCAACGTGAACATCTTCAATGGAATAAATATTAGCAAACTCAAATGCCTGCGCTTCATTCCGCGGATCCAGTCCGGGCTTTTTTAGTTCTTTTAAAATATCCTGCAAAGTGTGTAAACCTACATTTTCGCTTATATAAGCGTGCGAAGAAATCTTATTGATCAGCGTTTCATTGCCCACCATTTCCTTTAAGCTAATCCCCGTATCTTTTGCCATTTGTTCTACCACATTATAGGCTTCAGGATGCACGCCACTTTCATCAAGCGGGTTGTCACCATCTTTAATTCTTAGAAAACCGGCGCATTGCTCAAACGCCTTTTCTCCCAAACGCGGCACCTTCATCAGTTGTTTGCGGTTGGAAAACCGGCCGTTTTCTTTTCTGAAATTCACGATGTTTTCCGCGATAGACGGGCCGATGCCGCTTACATAACTTAATAAATATTTGCCGGCCGTATTTAAATTAACACCAACCGCATTCACGCAGCTAATCACCGTCTGATCAAGTTTTTCCTTTAGCCTTATTTGATTCACATCATGCTGATATTGCCCAACACCAATACTTTTGGGATCGATCTTAACCAGTTCTGCCAATGGGTCCATCAGCCTGCGGCCAATGCTTACAGCGCCCCGCACAGTAATGTCCTGCTCAGGAAATTCTTCACGTGCGATCTCCGATGCGGAATAAATTGAAGCGCCATCTTCATTTACCAAAAACACCGGCAAGCCTGTTTGCAATCCCTTTATAAATTGTTCGGTTTCGCGGCCCGCAGTTCCATCGCCAATGGCAAACGCTTCAATTTCAAATTGAGCAACAAGACTTTTTATTTTATGCTCCGCCTCATTTAATTTAAAATTTTTTTCGTGTACGAAGATCAGATCAGTTTTTTGCAATTCGCCCTTTTCATCCAGCACTACCACTTTACATCCGGTTCGATAACCGGGATCTATTGCCAGTATTTTCTTACTTCCCAATGGCGATGAAAGCAGCAACTGGCGCAGGTTTTCAGCAAATACACTGATCGCTTCCTCGTCTGCGCTTGTTTTTAAAGCCATCCTGAATTCGCTTTCAAGGCTTGGTTGCAGTAAGCGACGGTACGCATCTTTTATCGCCTTTTTTACCTGTTCGGCCGATAAATTTCCAGGTTCTAAAAATTGTTCTTCAATTTTGCCTAATGCGATTTCTTCTTCCGGAGCAATATTCATTTTTAAAAATCCTTCCATAAAGCCACGCATGATTGCCAGCATCCGGTGCGAAGGAATTTTAGAAACCGGTTCAGCAAAGTCGAAATAATCTTTGTATTTAATTCCTTCTTCCTCCTTGCCACTTAAAATTTTACTTTGAACGGTAGCGCTTCTGTTCAAAAAGCTTTCGCATGGCAGCACGCACTTCTGCATCTTCGTTTACTATTTCAGCAATAATATCGCGGGCACCCTGCAACGCAGCCGCCTCATCAGCAACTTTTTCATTGATAAAATTGGAAGGGTTAGGAGGTGTAGAATCGCGCCCGAGCAATTGCAGCGCTAAAGGCTCCAGCCCATTCTCCCGTGCGGTTTGGGCTTTGGTTTTGCGCTTAGGCTTGTAGGGCAAATAAATATCTTCAAGTTCATTTAATGTGGTAGCTGTATTGATTTTTTCCTGGATCAAATCTGTCATTTTTCCCTGCTCGTTAATCGTCTTTTCAATGAACGTTCTGCGATCAGAAAACTCTTGCTGAAATTTAGCTTCTTCCTGAATTTTTTGAATCTGAACTTCATCCAGCGCACCGGTTTTGTCTTTACGATAGCGGGCAATAAATGGGATCGTAGCACCTTCTGCCAATAATTCCAAAACAGAGGCTACCTGTTTTTCGGGAATGGATAATTTCTCTGAAACAATTATTGAATAAGTTAACATATGATATAGTTAGGTATTTTTTAAAAGGGGGCGAAGGTAGAAAATTAGACATAAATATTTCTTCAAAAAACCATCGCAAGATTCTGTAAGCGGAATAGCTAATAAAATGTCAAAAAAGAAATTACGGATTAAAAAACTTACATAGAATTGTAAAAACGCAAAAACTATTTAATTAAAATCCCTTATTTTGTATTGAAATTTTTAATATGAAACAACACCTCAAAGATTATTTGGTTCGCTACCTTATTGCCGCTGTATTAGCAGCTCCGTTCTTTTCTTCTTGCAAAAAAGATGGTGGATCTAATCCAACGCCGCCGCCTGTTAATGGAAAAAATCAGCTATCAGATGCAGATTCATTAAAATATCTGATGTACCATATTATGCAGGTGAGTTACATTAATGGTGGCCGCGATTCATCATACGATCTTACCTACTTATTATTGGTATTCAAAAGTTCCGAAATTAAATCCGCTAAGTTCCACCTACGATTCAGCGGATGTTTTATTAAGCAATATGAAGACTTACGCCATTAACCCGGCCACCGGAAAGCCTTATGATAAATATAGCTTTTTAGATCACGGGCAAGTTGCAGGAGAAATTCAGCAAGGCGTTGCCGGAGATTTGGGCATGCAGGTAACTTACGCAACCGATGGCAGCAGTAAGACTCATTTGTATGTATTATTTGCCGATAAAAATTCACCCGCCGGAAGAGTTGGAGTAACACGAGGCTGGGAAATAACCGCCATTAACGGCGATAACAATATTGCTTATGATGGAAGCAATGGCCCCAATGTAAATAAGGTAATTAATGCAGTTTATAACGATGCCCAGGCTTCATTTACATTTAAAAAACCGGGCGGCACTTCGGTTACTAACACACTTGTAAAAGCGGTTTATCAAATCAATCCCGTGTTATTTGATTCTGTATATTCAGTTGGTGGAAAAAGCGTTGGATACTTTGTATTCAATTCCTTTTCGGCAGTTGATAATTCGAGCGGCCCAACGCTTACCAAACAAGAGCTCAACAGAGTTTTTGCTAAGTTTGAATCAGCAAATATTTCTTCTTTAATAGTTGATTTAAGATATAATGGCGGCGGCTCTGTAGGAACCGCAGAATATATCGACAGCCTTATTGCGCCTGCATCCGTAAAGGGCAAAGAGATGTATCACTATTTATACAACGATAAGCTAACGGCGGTTGCTTCACAAATCGGGCTGGATAACACCGTTCTCTTTAATGGTGGTGGAAGCCTGCAATTGCAAAACGTATTTTTTATCGGAAGTAGTCATACGGCTTCAGCAAGCGAGCTTACCCTTAACAATCTTAAGCCTTATATGAACGTAAAATTAGTTGGCGATACCACTTACGGAAAACCTGTTGGCTTCTTTTCATTTCATATTAGTGATTTCGATTCTACCGGAAAAGAAAAAGCGCTGGCGGATCTCTACGCAATTAATTTTGAAACAAGAAACGCTAACAACCAGGGCGGCTATTTTACAGGGCCTTGTGCCTGATGCATTGGCAGTGGACTTTGTAAACGTTCCCTGGGGCAACGTTGCAGACGATCACCTGGTTAAAATATTTAAATATATTTCTACCGGCAGCTTTAGCCGCATGTTACCATCCGAGAGAATGCAACAAGATCCATCGTTGCGTTTAGCCATGCCTGTTACAATTCATCGCCTTCGTTTTGATGGAATGGTTGATTACAGGATAAGTAATCAATTAAAAAGTACGATCACCAATAATCTCCGGAAGAAAAATAAATAATCGTTTTCAATTCCGTTAAAAAATTCCTCCCGGTCGAGCACACAGCATTCTGTTTTGACCGGCGGAGGAATTTTTAGTTTTAAACATCTGAACCATTTAACTTTCTTAAAAGCCAAAATGTAGTTTTTCTATTTTTTGAAAGCAAGCCACGCAACGATTCAAAAAGAACCGGTCCGGAATTAAGGCATTTAATTTGTAACAAGTTGATAAAAAATTATTAAATGCTACAGATAAATGCAGATTCGGTTACACATCGGTTAACAGGCCAGGCCTATAACTGGATTATTAGTTTCGGGCCTAAATTGATCGTTGCCATTATCTTTTTTTTCATTGGTGAATGGATCATCAAACTCATCAACCGGGCATTCAGGAAAATACTTTCCGCAAAAAAATTTAATGCCACGTTGCGGCCATTTATTCAGAATCTGCTGCAAACAATTTTACAGTTACTGCTTATACTTGGCATTATGCAGATACTGGGAATTAAGATGACGCTATTCGCAGCTCTGATAGCAGCTTTAGGCGTAGCAGCCGGATTGGCTTTGTCGGGCACATTGCAAAATTTCGCAGGCGGCGTACTCATCATTTTATTGAAACCATTTGTTGTCGGCGATAATATTCAAACCCAGGGCCAGGAAGGCCAGGTTACAGCCATTCGTCTTTTTTATACAGTGATCCGCACGTTTACAAACACTACACTAATTGTTCCCAACAGTAAATTATCGAACGAGGTGATCGTGAATAATACCAGGGAAACCACAAGGCGAATGGACGTGTTGCTGAAGTTCAAATATTCAGTTGATTTTGATGAAGCAAAAAAAATAGCCATGGCTACCATCGCTTCTTTTGAAAAAGGATTAAAAACTCCTGAGCCCGCGCATCGGTATTGATAAGATAGAACAAGATGGCTACACGGTTTTAATCAATACATGGATCAGCTCGCATGGTTTCGAGGATACAAGGCTGGCGCTAAATGAGCAGCTCATGAACAATCTAAAACCCTCTCTTCGCAATAGAAGGCTGATCACTTCTTTCCAATCCGGTATTGAATCGCCAATTTTAAATATTCGTTCCGGTATTGATGAACAGTATTGTCTGCATCTCTGAGCGTAATAGTTTTTCCAAGCCCATAATAATAGCCGGCTGATAAAAGCCACCTTCCTTCTTCAAAACTTGTTTCAGCAACCAATCTCGGCTCATACTTTTTTATTTCAGCGCGCTTGTGTAACACCACAGCAGCCTGCGTTGGCGTACTGTTATATTGCTGTACGGTTGTTGAAAAGCGCGTATTATTATAATCATAACTTTCTTTCTGCTCCCTGATATTTACCTTATACAATTTCGATAGCTGTAGTCCGCTGCCAACAGACCAATTTTTATCAATTGAATAATGAACAGTCAGAGGAACATCAAAATAAGACGCTTTGATGATGCTGGTGGTATTCACATTATAATAAATGCTGGAACCCATGTTGTTCACCAGCTCCCTTTCTTTGCTGCTCGCTTCTTTGCCGCGAATTGTGGAGAAGGCCCACAGCCCTGTATGCAAGCTAAACTTTTTAGAAAGTGGCATCACCACCGTGAAACCTGGATGGATGTTCATATCCCCGGTGCTAAAAAATTGAGGATCGGCACTCCAGGCTGATATATTAATTCCGCCGCCGGCATAAAAATGAATTCGTTTTGAGTCGGCTTTGTAGATTTCTTTCTTTTTCGGGACTGCCTGAATTTATTTCTATCGAATCGATATGCCGCAGGCGCGATTGTTCTTTCTAAAGTTTTAACCGGATCCATTTCTTTGGCGGCTTCCTTTTCAAAATTGTCATTCTTTGGATACAACGAAACTTTGAAAATCTCTTTCCTTGCATCTACCATAACAACGTTTGTTTTTTTTGATAGAGATACCTGTTGCGGAGAAAACACAGCCGAGGCCGGCACGCGCGATATCATCGTAACCGACTGTGTTATCGTCACCGGGGTTTTAGCAACAGATGGATTGTTAGTATTGCTGGAAGGAGTATTTAAATGAACAATGAATTTATCATTCAGGATATAAGGAAAAGAAAAAATCAGAATGAACAAGACAGATGCTGCCATAACCGGAAACAAAATTCTGCGTTTTGAATCGGCTTCCACAGCTGACGGATCAACGCTTAAGTCGTGCTCCCGCAGCATTTCATGCATCTGCTTCCAGCCAACATTGGCCAAATGCTGCATTTCGTTCATATCATTTTCGTTCGCCTCCATATTAATAAATTTTGTGAAGCTGCTGCTTCAAATTTTTTCTTGCTTCAGCCACATGCCATCTTGAAGTGCTTTCGGCAATACCCAGCATTTTTGAAATTTCTTTGTGAGAATATCCTTTGAAAATATGCAGCGAAAAAACATTTCGGGTTACAGCGGGTAACTTTTTTATGAGGTATAACACTTCTTCTTCTGCATGATTTCGGGGAAGCTGATGCAAAGCTTTTTCATCATCATGATCATCAGTGATGGCAACAAAGTGATTTTTATTTTTGGCCGTCCTCGAATAATCGATTGCCGTATTGGTGATGATCTTTTTTGCCCATCCTTCAAAGCTTCCTTTGCTAAAATCAAAATTTTTTATGTTGGTAAATATTTTCAGGAAGCCTTCATTGATAATGCTGACGATCGTTTGCTGATCTTCGGCATACTGCCGGCAGATGGTATACATCAGGGCAAAATAATGCTTGTACAGCTTTTCCTGGGCTATAGAGTTGTTCGTTTTACACGCATTAATTATATCGTTCAGATCATTTTGCAACAACGGAATTGGCAAATTTTACAAAGGTTATTGTTTGAAAGCGCCTGTTTGAAAAAGGGATGCAAAAATTATCAAAACTTTTGCATCCCACATTAACTGCTTATTTAAAAGTGATCGTCTTCAGCCAGTTTTTATCAGGTGCTGTACTATCGCGAAACGTTGCCTTGAGCGTAGTAGCATCCAGCGTTACTATCTTCAATACAAAATTTCTTTTGCCCTTCAGCAGCAGGCTATCTGTTCCTGCAGAAAACGCCCAGCTTCCTTTGTCATAAGGAACAGCAACGGAATCGCAGGCAACTTTAGAACCGTTGGCAAACTGAAAGGTTTTAAACGCGTCAAATGCAATTAAGGCGCTGTCTGCGCATGGCTTCATGATTGAACTGTCTGCCGCAGGATTTTCTGATTTAGGAACGGTGAGAGACTCCAGCTTCCACACCTTGCTGGTAAGTATCTTTTCTTTGGGGGTAAGCACCGGCTCGTGATCATCTTTTTTACATGCCGCAAAAAACAGGGCTGCCAAAACAGTAAGGGCCAGAATTTTATTTATTTTTTTCATAATTCTTTTTTTGATTCAATGATTATTTAAGTTGTTTTATCCAGCCCGCGCGTGCTGTTGTATCTAATACGTGAATCAAAGTGCAAACGTTGGGTAAATTTCAAAATAATAAAAAAATTATCCGGATCACTTTGCACTCATTAAATTTTCTGCGGCCAAAAGCCTTACCGGGCAAAGCTTTGGACGAAACTAAAAAAACAGGCGATAACAATTTAGAATAACTGATAGTTGCTATCTTCGAAAATTGATAAAAAGCATTTTCCCCAATCGTGCTATTTTTAAGAACTCATATAAGCGAAAAAATAGATTTTCATGATTCAATCCAGCCAAATTAACGCAGAGCATATTATTAACTTTTCAGAATTACTATCAACACTTAATACAAACAATTTGGCGCTTGGTGAATACCAACTAGATTATCTGAAGCACTTGTTATTTCATAAAAAATATTTTCTCAGTATTTATGCACAGGTTTTAAACGAGGTTTTAAATAACACCGCCAAACAAAAAGAAGATATTCTTTTGGTTGACTACGGAGCCGGAAATGGATTGCTGGGGCTGTTTGCAAAGCATTGCGGTTTTGGAAAAATTATTCAGGTTGATACATCGGCCGGATGTACAGAGAGCCAAAGGATTCTTGCAAAGCAATTAAATATCGCGATTGACGATCATCTTAATGGGGATTATGAAATGCTCAGCCGTTATATTTTAGGGGCGCCCGATGCCCTGGTGGCCACAGATGTAATAGAACACATTTATGATCTCAATGACTTTTTTTCCACGCTTCAGCGGGTAAACAAAAACATGGTTATCGTATTTACTACAGCTTCCAACGATCGTAACTGGTGGAAAAAAAAGATATTAATGCGCATACAGCGTAAAGACGAATGGGAAGGTTATGAAGGCCAAAATAGCAATGCATCTTTACTGCCTTTCAGAGAAGTGAGAAAAAGAATGATCATGGAGCAGTTGCCAAACATTTCTTCTGCACACTTAAATCAATTAATAACTCATACACGGGGATTGCGGTATGATGATATTATTAAGGCATGCATGGCTTACCGCGACAAAAATATTTTTCCCGGGCTGATTGAACATCCAACCAATACCTGCGACCCGGCTTCCGGAAGCTGGACTGAAAGGTTTCTATCATTTGGTGAATACAAAAACCTATTTAACAGTAATGGTTACACGCTTTTTATCAGCGATGGATATTATAACCAGTATCAAAGCGGCTTTAAAGGAAAAGTGCTTTGCCTTGCAAATATTTTAATAAAATCATTGGGTAAAGCAGGAAGCAGAATAAGCCCCTTTATTATTTTAACCGGAACAGCTATTGCTAACAAAAAATGATCTTTATAGTTTTTACGTGATATCATTAAAAGTGCGCAAAGGCGATGTCAGGCAATAGCTCATTGAAAATCAAAAATTCATTTTCGCGATGCCATGTTGCTTCGTATACGGCTAAGCGTTTCCCTCGTGATACCCAGGTAAGAAGCGATCATATGTTGGGGAACGCGCTGGATACAACCGGGAAAATTATTAATGAGTTTGGTGTATTTTTCTTCAGCAGTTTCACTCATGGCACCCATTAATCTTCTTTGTGTGGCAATTAAATTATTTTGTATCAGGATGCGGAAATAACGCTCAAGAGTTGGAATTTTTTCGAGCAAAATTTCCCAGGAAGGCTGCGTGATCAAAAGTAATTCGCATTCTTCCAGCGCCTCGATATTATAGATAGAAGGTTCGTTGGTAAGGAAACTGTAGAGATCGGCAATCCACCAGCCTTCCATTGAAAACTGAAGTATGGGCTCATTGCCTTTTTCATCAACCGTAAACGTCCGCAACATACCTTTTTCTACAAACGCGGTATACCTGCACACATCACCTTCCTGTAACAGGTATTGTTTTTTCCGCAATTTTTTTGGTATAAAAAGGGTTTTAGCAAAATTAAATTCGTCCTCGTTAAGGAAAACTTTTTCTTTAATACTTTTAGAAAGCAACTCAAACATTTACAACAGATTGAAAATAACGAATGGGCAAAATTAGCCAATTAGCTGATTAGCCAATTAGCTAATTTGGTGTTTGTACATTTGCCACAGCAAAAAAATATTTGCACGCTATTTAAAAGAAATAATCAATGGAAAATAAATATGATGTAGCACAATTCAATGCCATCCTGCAAAACAGGCGCAGCGTTTATCCATACCAGTTCGAAAAAGGAAAGGCCGTTGATGATAAAATCATCTGGCAGATATTGGAGAATGCCAACCGCGCTCCCACTCACAAATTAACCGAACCCTGGCGTTTCACCGTTTTTAGCGGCGAAGGCCTGGCTTACTTTGCTAACCTTCAAACAGAAATTTATACAAAATATGCCGGAGAAAAATTCCAGGAAAAGAAATTGAAAAATCTGAAAGAATATCCTTTAATGTCGTCGCATATTATTGCTATCGGAATGAAAAGATCAACATCGGTTAATATTCCTGAATACGAAGAATTAGTTGCTACCGCCTGCGCCATTGAAAATATATACCTCAGCGTAACCGCTTATGGATTAGGAGGCTATTTATCTACGGGTGGAATTGTACCTATGCCGGAGGCAAAACCGTATTTTAAACTTAGCAAAGATGATCAACTAGTTGGATTTTTTTACATAGGATTTATAGCGAATGCTGAAAACCCGCTTTCGAAAAGGCAACCGGTGCAAGACAAAGTAAATTGGATATCTGCATCAAAACCCGAAAATGTGTGAAAAGCCAAAATGTAGTTTTTCCTGGAAAAAAAATTTGTTTTAATATGCAGGGAATTAGATGAACGGTCGCAACATTTATTTATTAACCATTTTATAAAAACAACAAGATGGAAGAAAAAAACACACAACCGATTACGATAGAAGCTGTCGTAAATGCGCCGGTAGCCAAGGTTTGGAAACTTTGGACCACGCCGGACGATATCAAAAAATGGAACAGCGCCTCAGACGACTGGCACACGCCGAAGGCTGAAAATGATTTGCGCGTAGGCGGAAAATTCTCATCAAGAATGGAAGCAAAAGACGGCAGTATGGGATTTGATTTTGGCGGCACCTATGATGAAGTAAAAGAGAACGAATTAATTTCTTACACAATGGGCGACGGCAGAAAGGTAAAAACCGTTTTCACTCAACAAGATGATGCAACCAAAGTGGTTGAAACTTTTGATGCAGAAAATACTAATCCGATAGAGATGCAACGAAGTGGTTGGCAATCTATCCTGGATAATTTTAAAAAGTATGCGGAGTCAAAATAATTTGACAGAAATAGCAGAAAACTACATTTTGACTTTCGTAGCCCTCAAATGAAAAAGCAGCGCCAGACGCTGCTTTTTCATTTGAGACTGTATTCTGATTATTTGATTTTATACCTGAATCCGCCGTAGATCAATCTTCCGCTTACAGGTCCCCACACCATCGATGCATCAAAATTATTTCCGAATGGCTGGTCTGCTGCAATGATCACATTCTTCTGAAAATAATTGGTGAGATTTTCTCCGCCAACATACAATTCAAACGCTTTATTTTTTCCTAAAGATTTACTCACCTGTGCGTTCATCGAAATATAAGCCGGCGAATAACCAGGCATACGATATGGCTCAGGATTTTCTGCAGTGGAAGGAATTCTTTTTTTACCCACATAGTTAATAGTATAATCCAGTTTCCATCCGTTTAATCCTATGCCGGAAGCATCATATCCAAGATTGGCAAACGCCCTGTGCGCCGCAGTAAAAGGCTTTTCAAGCAACTTATTTCCATAGGTAGTTTTTACATCAAACCAGCGGTAAGCCAAACGCACGTCTAATTTATTAACCGGAATAAAATTCAATTCGCTTTGAAAGCTATTAGAAAAAGATTTACCCGCTCAAATTGTAAAATTTTATTTGTCGTGCATCTTCCAAATCCGCCACTACCTGGTTGGTAAAATCATTTCTGTAAAAATCAAAACTCAACATAGCATCTCTTGAAAACAATTTTAATTTCTGATCGATGCTGAGGCCTTTATTCCATGCTACTTCGGGGCTTAGTCCATAGGCTTTATCATTATTGCCGGAAACAATAACAACCGTTCTTGCACTTACCAATGCACCCATATTTTCTGCGAAAATATTGGCGGTGCGCTGGCCGCGGCCAGCGCTTGCACGAATGATGGTTCCTTTGATTGGCTCATACCTTACATTCAATCTCGGTGTGGCAAACCAGCCATAAAGATTATTATTATCGGCACGCAAACCCGCCACTGCACTCAGTTTTTCATTCATCGTGTAAGTGTACTCGAAAAATGCGCCGGCTACGTTTTCATTTCTTTTGAATGTTTGGGTTTTAAATAATTCGTCGTACTTATCAGCAGAAAAACTTAAACCGGTTCTGAACTTGTGCGCAGAATTTCCGATGATACTTTGGTAAATGAGGTTTGAATAAAAATTACTTTGCTCAGCATTATAAGTTGTCAGCCCAAAATAAGAATCCTGCTGATGATTGAAAGCGGATAATTGCAAACCGATACTCTTATATTTCTTCTCCGGAAATACATAGCCGATCTTTGCAAAGCCTTCATAACGGTTGGTTTTAATTCCTAAGCCGTAATGACTGGTAGTTAATTTTTCAGAAGTATTATAATTCATTTCGCCGCCTGTTTTATCGTCTATCAGCGCTTTGGCGCCAAAATGAACTTCCAATCCTTTGCCGCTGGAATAAGCTCCATTTATTGACGGCGCTAAATAAATTACCTGTTGGCAAATCGCGAAAACCATCTTTGTTTTCATCCACTTTATTGTTCAGGAAATCATCATGTAATAATAATCCTGTTGACCATTTTGAATTGATGCGTTGTGAAAGATTCAGATTAATATCGCTTCTTCCCATATCATTTACATACCCGTTGAGATAAAGCTTTTCGCTGTTTTCCGGGGCTTTTAACTCTACATTTATTTGTCCGGCAATGCTTTCAAAACCGTTTGCCACAGAGCCTGTGCCTTTGCTTAGTTGAATGCTTTCTATCCATGGGCCAGCGATACTGTTTAGTCCTAAAGGTGTTGCGATCCCTCTCGGACCGGGTAAATTTTCTACGGTTAATTGTGTATAAGTGCCCGCCAAGCCCAGCAATTGAATTTGTTTAGAACCCGTAACTGCATCGCTGTAAGAAACATCCACGCTCGGGTTAGTTTCAAAGCTTTCACTCAGATTACAACACGCAGCTTTCAACAGATCTTTTGAATTGATCATCAGGCTTCGAAAAGCGCCAAGATCGTTGATGTAAGAAGGGCGCGGTTTTGCTTTAATATTGATCGTGCTTAATTGGCCTTTTGATGCAAGTACTACCTGCAGGTGATTGTTACCGGAAATATCAATTGAAGCAGGTTGAAACCCGGTATAACTCACTTCCAACTTAGAAACCTTTTCATCTTTGGCGATAACGAATACGCCATGTTTATCGGAAGTTGTTCCGTTTTTTGTGCCCATCCAAAAAATACTTGCGCCGGCAAGAGGTGTAAAATTTCCTTTATTGTCTTCTGACAGCACCACGCCACTTACAGCATGTTCAATATCTTTTAGTTCGTCGCCCGCGTGTGCATCTTCGTGGTCTCCTGAATCGCGGTAATGGCAACATTCGGGAAGCGCCTCGTATGCTGCATCTTTTGCCTTTTTTAATTCTGTGTCATGACCGACAGACGCTAATTTTGAATGGATATTGTCAACGCTTATAACCGATGCGTCATATGAAACCGTTAGCATTTTGGTATCAACATCCCATGTAGCAGATTGGATGCCTTTTATTTTAAGCGCCTTTTCTATTCGCGATTTACATTGGCCACAATCGCCCGACACGTGGAAAGAATCGGCTAACATAATTATTTTGCGCATTTGATTGAAGAGAGCAAAGTGCTGCAATGATAAAGAGAAAAAAATATTTATTGCAGTATTGATAAAAACTACTTTTTAGCTTTTCTGAAGTTTTATTTATATGAACTTTCATGTCTGAATTTTTTCATTGATTAAAAGCCCCGCTTTGGAAGTCTTTTAAAAAATGACGAAGAAATAAATGATATCTTATAATCTGCTTTGCCAAACGTATAGCTGAGCAAGCAAAGACCTGAAAGGATTTCAGATCAAACGAAAAATCAGAAAGTATCAAATCAGAAAAGTACAATATAAAATACAGTAATCGGTTTTACTGCTTAGAGGAGGTGTATAGCTTTGGGTATTCTTCTTAAAATTATAAACAAGCCGATCAGAAAATGAAAGAAATTTTTGCGGTAGTAACCCGGGTATAAAATCTCTTTCAAAATTAATCTTTGTGAGATTTTGATCGTTCTGAACTTTTAGGACCTTAACATGATCTTTACAGCAATCGTTTGGCGCGTTTTTGTGCATTCCGCATTTGGTGCACTTGCTTCCTTCATTCTCTTTAATATCCCATGCGATCGTTTTGCCCATACACTGGTGAATGTATATGGTAGCTCCTGACGTAGAAGCCAGGTAGGCAAAAGTTAACAGCAGAATGAGAAACTTTTTCATAAACGATGATGCTGCAAAGATAAATTTATTTCTACCAATTATGTTTCTGATCGTCATTGATTCTTTCCGGTTTTTCAGCGGGATGAATGCGCCAGTTGGGATCATATTTTACAAAAAAAGCCAGCCAGCCTGTTCTCGCCAAACGCATTAAAGGCGGTTGCAAAGCCAGTATTAAAATCGCGTTGAGCACAAGCCATAAAAAAACCCTGTTATCGTTATACGATATTCCTACGAGTACCCACCACGCAACAAACGTAGCCACACTTAACGCCACGGTTAATGCATAACTCACATAACCAGAACCATAATAAAATCCTACTTCGATGTCAAAATATTGTCCGCAAACAGGGCAGGTTTCATTCATCTTCATAAAGCCTTTGCCATAAGAGTTCTTATTTATAAACATATCTCCCTGCCTGCACCTTGGGCATTTGCATTTCAGTAAATTTAAAATGCCGGGATTTTTATGAGCGGCCGCCTGGGTTGTTATACTTTCCATTATTTATAAGTTTAATTTAACGCGGTTGTTTATTGGTTGTCAACGTTTAATATTTCTGCTTTATAGCCTGCTTTTTCAACCGCTTTTATTACATCGCTTTCGGCAAGATTACCGGTAACACTTAGAATTTTTTTTGGATTTGATATATCTACTTTCCAATTATCTTCTCCAATAATTTCATTTAATACCGGGGCTACTTTTGCAATGCAAGAGCCGCACATGATATTTGTTTTTAATTCCATTATTTTATTTTTCATATTTATAACCGGTGTAAAATTACTTTATTAGCAATCGGTTTAAGTATACAATTATGGAATTGACTTACATGATTATGGTGAATTGTTATTAGATGTCTATCTAACGATATTTTACTCTGTTCACATAAGCCAAAATGTAGAAAAATGACCTGCTTTCGATCAATCCGCATTCTGCAAAAAAAAATAATTTTCTTCGTCATGAATAATTATAAAACAGCAATAAACTACTTTTTAAGTTGTATGGTAGGAAGCGAATTACCGATCGGCTTCATTTTAAAAATTGTCTTCGCCTGATTTAGATTAGGATATTATACCTGAATTTTTTCTTTTTTACCCGGCACCAAAATGACCAAAGAAACTATTCCGATCAATGAAAAAATGGCTCCAAAAATAAACACCGAAGAATGGCTTACGCTGTCCCAAAGCCGCCCTGCCACTACACTTGCTATTAATCCTGCCAATCCAATAGTAGTGGAATACCATCCAATGCCACTGGCTCTTAATTTCGATTGCACAAAGTCTGCTGCCATCGCTTTCCCAACCGATCGGAATATGCCCTGGTACAATCCGTATAAACAAAATAAGGCTCCAATAAGCCACAAATTTTTAGTAAAAGCAAACCCGGTATAGGTAATTAAAAAAATCACAAATGAAATAAGTAAAATATTTTTTCTTCCAAATTGGTCTGACAGATGACCCGCGGGATAAGATATCGCGGCAGCAAGTAAATTGAAAACTGCATAAATAAGAATCGTATTTTCAAATGAGACACCCATGTCTTTTGTTTGCAGGATCAGAAACGCGTTACTTGAATTTCCCATACCGAATAACGCAGACGCCAATAAATATTTCCTGTAGCCGGAAGGAAATTGTTGCAGGCTTACATCGATGGTTATTTTTGATTTTACATCGATCTTTTTTTCTTTTACCAACGAGATCATTATTACCGATAAAATTCCGGGAATAACGGCGAGGTAAAAAACTGACCGGATATTTATTTCCAAACATAAAAAGAAGCGCCACTGCAATCAGCGGCCCGATAAATGCGCCGAGGTTATCGCCTACACCTTCCAGTCCAAATGCTTTACCACGATTTTTTTCATCGGCCGAAGCAGCGATTAATGCATCCCGCGGCGCCCCGCGCGACACCGGCGCCCAGCCTATCCATAAAGCGCGCAACAAAAACCAACGGCCATCCGGAAGCCAGGCCCATAAAGGGTTTAGATATGGCAGAAAGAATGTAGCCAAATAAAGCAATTCCTTTTCTCTTCTGCCATTTATCCGATAAGCGGCCAGAGAAGCCCTGAACAATATTTTGCGTAGTGCCGGCTATTCCTTCTATCAGCCCTACAATGCTTCCACTCACCTTTAAAGTTTGAGTCAAAAAAACAGGAAGAATCGGGTAAAGCATCTCTGTGGAAATGTCTGAAAACAAACTGGTGAACGCTAACAAAAAAGTGTTTTTTGTAAGCCCCGAAAAAAAATTTTTTTTCCCCGCCGGTTCCATATTTTCTTTTTTAGAATGAAGGAGAATCTTTGCAAAATATTATTTGTGTATGTTCTGTTACAGAATTATAAGATTATCTATCAATAAGCACTAAGGTGATTTTGATGATTGTTGAATTTTATAATCCAATGAATTATTTCCACCGCCATGTATTAGTAAGAAAATAAGCAAAAGCGTCATCGCGAAGTCAGTGCGGTAATCGTGTGCCATAAACCAAAACCCTTTTTCTATTAACTCAGGATATTTGGTGGTGATGAAAGCAACCATCATTATGATGAAAAGTGGAACAGCAGCCAGCCGCGTCAGTAAGCCGATCAATATTAAAATACCACAAACAATTTCAAAAGTACCGGTAAAATATGCCCAAAAAGCGGGGTTGCTAAACCCTATTTTCGCAAACCTGCCCGTACCGTTTATTTCCGGGAAGAGAAATTTTTGCAGGCCCTCTGAAAAAAATATAAGGCCAACTGCCAGGCGGCAAAGAAAGGTGGGCTTGTCAGACGTTTTATTGATGCCGATCATTTTTATAATGATATTTTATAAAAATCATCCACAAAATTCATACGACAAATTAACCGGGGTGGTGAGTTTTTTCAAAACCGTTAAATCTTTCTTCCTTTCAATCTAAGACTATTACTTACTACACTTACAGAACTCAGTGCCATAGCAGCTCCGGCAATCATCGGATTTAACAGAAATCCATTTATCGGAAATAGTATTCCGGCTGCAATTGGTATCCCGATCAGGTTATATATAAATGCCCAGAATAAATTTTGCCTGATGGTAGCAACAGTATAACGGGAAAGCCTAATCGCTTTTGGTATTTTTAAAAGGTCAGACGAAATAATAGTCATCCTGGCTACGTCCATCGCTATATCGCTTCCCTGCCCCATCGCAATGCTGACATTTGCCTGCGCCAATGCAGTGCTGTCGTTGATTCCGTCGCCAACCATCGCAACCATTTTGCCTTGCTGCTGAAGCTCTTTTACGAAATCGGCTTTATGCGCAGGCAACACTTCCGCTTTAAAATTTTTAATTCCAACCTGCTCCGAAATTGATTTTGCCGTGGTGGCGTTATCGCCGGTAAGCATATACACTTCTATACCTTCGTCCTGTAATTCTTTTATCGCTTCTTTTGAAGTTGCTTTTATTTTATCTGCAATGGCAATTACGGCAAGCGCCTGGGTTTCATCAGAAAAATAAATTACCGTTTTTGCTTCATTCAGCCATTTATCCGAAGCTGTTTTCAACAATTCATCAATGGCAATATTATTGGCTTTTAAAAGTGATGCATTACCAACATAAAATATTTTATTGTTGATATTGGCTTTTGCACCCAGGCCCGTAATGCTTTCAAAATGCTGCACAGGCAAATTCCCTTTTTCTACAAAATGGCTTGTCACAGCTTCCGCCAAAGGGTGTTCCGATTGTGTTTCGATTGATACCAATTGAGGTAAATACTGTTCGTCATTATTCAGCCAAAGTGTATCGGTAACTGCAGGTTTTCCTTCAGTAATTGTTCCGGTTTTGTCCAAAATGATCGCATTTATTTTTTTAGATAATTCAAGGCTTTCTGCATCTTTAATTAAAATTCCATTTTGAGCACCTTTGCCAATACCCGCCATGATAGCGGTGGGCGTGGCTAAACCTAATGCACACGGACACGCGATCACCAGCACCGTAACGAGTGCTAATAAGCCATGAGTTAATCCGTTATCGCCGCCGAAAATAATCCATAGTATCATACTTAAAACGGCGATTATAATTACAACCGGAACAAATACTCCTGCAATTTTATCCACCAGTTTTTGAACCGGCGCCCTGCTTCCCTGCGCGTCCTGCACCATCTTTATAATGTGCGCCAGTATAGTATCTCCGCCCACTTTAGCCGCCACAAATTGAAAACTTCCTTTCTGATTAATAGTGCCCGCAAATACTTTATCTCCACCTGTTTTTTCAATAGGAATGGGCTCGCCACTTATCATACTTTCATCTACAAAAGAATTTCCCAAAACTACTTTTCCGTCCACCGCAATCTTTTCTCCTGGTTTTACCAAAATGGTATCGCCGACTTTTACATTGGCTATTTTAATTTCCATTTGATGGCCGCCTTCATGTACAACTGTAACTGTGTTCGGTTGCAGTCCCATTAATTTTTTAATTGCAGAAGAAGTATTTCCTTTGGCTTTTTCTTCCAGCAATTTGCCCAATAAAATAAACGCGATAACTACGCCAGCGGCTTCAAAATAAACATGAGGCTCTATTCCCCTGCTTGTCCAAAACTGTGGAAACAAAATATTGAAAACACTGAACGCATAAGCCACGCCGGTGCTCATGGCCACCAGCGAATCCATGTTTGCCGACCGGTGTTTTAATTGCTTCCATGCATTGATAAAAAATTGTTTTCCGAAAATAAACACAATGGGTGTAGCCAAAACCCACATAATATAATTTGCGTAAGGCATGTTCATAAAAAACATTCCGATGATCATTAACGGAACGGATAAGATCACCGAGCCGATGGTTTTATTTTTTAAGGATTGATATTTTTTTTCATGCAAATCTTCCAGGGCATCCTTTGCTTCATCACTTTCATCTATCATTAAATCGTAGCCAACGGATTGCAAAGCGGTCTTCAATTGTCGCGGATTGGTAATCGTTGGAATGTATTCTACCTGCGCCATCGCGTTTGCATAATTGACTGCAACATTTATCACACCCGGCGTATTTTCCAAAACACTTTGTGAGCTTGCCGCGCAGGAAGCGCAACTCATGTTCAAAACGGGGAACGATTTTTTTACCGTATCTACATCATAACCCAAATCGCGAATGGCTTTTACTGCATTTGGAATTACATCATTGTCACCATTTGTATTAATAATCGCTTTATTATTGTTCAGTTCTACCTTGTGTGATTTGACACCCTCAACTTTACTTAACCCTTTGTCAACAATTAAAGCGCAGTGCTCGCTGTCCACGCCGGATAAGGGTAAATCAATGATATTATTTTCATTCATCTTTTTATTTTTATAAAGTCTGACGGCCCCCGTCTGACTTGTAATTTTACCAGGTCTGACGGTTTCCGTCTGAACAATAACGGACTTTCTATAAATCAGACGGAGACCGTCAGATTTATAGACGGAGACCGTCAGATTTGTTGAATACAAATTTCGGACGAATGATGTTGTTATTGTTATATCCTTGTGGGAAAGATGTATATGTTAATAGAGGAATTATTGTAGTGAATCAATCGGCTTCCTGTGCAACGAACCCAATGATTTAAATTGGGTCGGCGTCATTCCGGTTATTTTTTTGAATTGGGCGGAAAGATGTTGTGTGCTGCTGTAACCAAGATTAAGCGCTACCTGGCTTAATGAAAGCTCATTATAAATAAGCCATTCTTTAGTTTTTTCGATTTTTTGCAAAATGAAAAATTGCTCGATGGTAATGCCTTCCACTTCGGAAAATAATTTACTGATGGAGGAATAATCTTTAAAGATCTCTTTAGTGAGATATTTATGAATGCTGAAATGTTCTTCAATATTTCCGTCCTGCACTTTTTGTATCAGCAGATTTTTTATCTTTTCTATCAATTGTGTTTTCTGATCGTCTAATAATTCAAAGCCAACTTTTTGCAGGGCAGCAGAAAAATTATCGAGTTGCTTTTCTGATAGACCTTTTGCCAGTTCAACTTCACCGAGCTGCACGCTTTTTGCTTCGAGCTTATTCTCCTTTAAAATTTGTTCTACGCTCATTATACAGCGCGGACAAACCATATTTTTTATAAATAATTTCATGGCAATGATAAATTGCACACAAAGGTACTTAATACATTAGTGTGCAACCCCTGAGTTAATCCTTACCTGCTTACGGATCAAAAATCTACTGATAAACGCGCACATAATCCACGATCATCCTTTGAGGAAAAACCGTGTTGGCATCAGGGTTTCCGGGCCAGGCGCCACCAACGGCTAAATTTAAAATAAAGAAGAAAGGTTGATCAAAAGGATAATTACCATTTACATCTGTTTTGTTTCCGGTAAAAAATTTCTTATCATCTACATACCATTCAATTTTGCTGGCGTCCCATACAATACTGAATACATGAAACTTTTGAGAAAAATCTTCGCCCGGCAACACATAACTATTACCGATGTGTGTGCTTCCGGCGCCTACGTTACCCCAGTGCATCGTACCATATACTTTGTTAGGCTCGTGGCCGAGTAATTCCATAATATCAATCTCACCGGAGGCCGGCCACGGTGTTGTTGAAATATTGCTTCCGAGCATCCAGATGGCAGGCCAGATTCCTTTACCTTTTGGCAGCTTTGCTCTTATGTCCATCCGGCCATATTTAAATTCTTTTTTTCCTTTTGTTTGCAACCGCGCAGAAGTGTAATTATTACTGCCCGAAGTTTCCTTTCTTGCCTCTATTACCAAATATCCTTTTGAGAGATACGAGTTTTTATCGCTGGTAGTGTAATTTTCCAGTTCATTATTCCCCCAGCCACCACCGCCGGTTTCATAGTTCCACGAGTTAACATCCAAAGATGAACCGCTGAATTCATCACTCCATGTTAAGGCAAGCCCCGGATAGTTATCGGGTGCAACATAGCCGGCACCATCTATCGGAAAATAAGTTCCTTCGGTGCATATGATCGTTCCTGTTGCTTTGCCTGAGCCACTGATCGTTGCATTTACAGGATTGCTTAGCTGGACGTAAAATGTTTTATCGGCTTCGTTCAAACTGTCTCCTCTAACCGGAATGCTAATGGTGCCATTAAATTGATTGGCAGCAATGGTTAATATACCCGATGTCGGCGTGTAATCGGCTGCTGTAGCGGTTCCATCAACAGTGGTGTAATTAACGGTAATAATTTTTGCAGAAACATTATCCACATTAACGGTAAACTGAAAATTAATGGTGGCGCTTTTATCTCTTTTTTGCTTCACATCAGTAATACTCAGCAAAGACGCTTTAGGAACCACCGGTGTTGGGTTACCGGGTTTCTTGCCGCACGCTATAAACGAACTAAGAAATAAAATATTAGTAATAAACTTTGTGCGCATGTTTTTATTTTTTATCAATTTAAAATTAAAAAAACTACATTCTCACTTATATGAACATCAATAAAATGAGAAACCAACCGATCACTTAAACGTTTCTTTGTTCTTTGTGTAAAACTCCTGCAAAGTAAAAAACGCTTTCTTTTTAATACCATTATTTGATATTAATCCTTTTCTATTATAGCCATCCTGGATGAATGCCAATTGTCTTTTGGGTGATCTGAAGTCCGCCAATATCCAAGGGCTCATTCCCCTGATGTTGGGAATTTTTTCAATCATTTTTAAATTTTGCTGATACAAATATTCCTGGTATTCCTCAGTCCACCGCTCATCCTTTGTTCCATGTTTACCTTGCAAAGCACCGCCACCAAATTCTGAAACAATTACCGGCTTATTAAAACTGATCTCCCACCTGGAATCCGGAGCTGTTTCCAATGAACCGCCGTACCAGCCGGTGTATTGATTAAAGGCTACAATATCAAGATAGTTACCCAGCTTATCATCCACGATTTTTACGCCCGGCTTTGACGGATCAGAATGAAGCTCCAGCGCAGCGCTGATAAGCCTTGTTGAATCTAATGATTTGGCATGATTGACGAGGTTAATAATAAAAGCATTTCTCGGATCAGAAGGCGGAGTTTCGTTTGCCATCGACCAAATGATAACCGCTGCACGATTCTTATCTCTTGTAATTATTTCAGACAATTGATTTTGTGCATTTTTTAAAGTGGCTTCATTGGTATAATCGATGGTCCAGTATACGGGTATTTCTTCCCAAATCATAATTCCCATTTTATCCGCCATTTTTATGATGTGCTCATTATGCGGATAATGGGCAAGTCTTACATAATTACATCCCAATTCTTTTGCCCAGGTAAGAGATACAAGCGCATCTGCGTCGCTGAATGCCCGTGCACCACGCATGGCATTTTCTTCGTGAAGCGCAATACCTCTCAGGTAAATTGATTTTCCATTTAATAAAATATTTGGGCCGGAAGCTTGTATGGTTCTGAAACCAATGTCATCTTTCAATTGCCGGTATTGAGTTTTAATAAAAACTTCATACAATTTCGGCGATTCCGGCGACCAATATTTTAATGATTTTGCATTGATAGAAAATTGCGCATAGCCATCACTGTTAGTTTCAATCTTTTTTTCAATTTTTAATTCAGGAATACTGATGACAACACTTTCTGAAGAGGGCGCGTTGTCGAGTTGCACAAACCCGGTGATTGAATTCGGATCATTTTTTTTGAGTTGAATATTATAATCACGAACGAAGACGGGCGGCTCTTCTATCAGCTTCACTTCTCTTGTAATGCCGCCGTAATTCCACCAATCGGTGTTAATAGTAGGCACCGCTTCCTTCAATCTTTTATTGTCAACTTTTACAATAAGAAAATTATTTTCCGGCTTTACAATGGAAGTAATTTCAAAATTAAATGGTGTAAAGCCGCCTTCGTGAACGCCCAGTTTTGTGCCGTTCAGATAAACTTCAGCTTTATAATTTACCGCCCCAAAATAAACAAACAAGCGATTGCCGTTCTGCGACGGCTGGTAATCAAATGAGCGCTTAAGCCAGATCGTTCCTTCGTAGTAAAAAAGATTTTCTTTTTGCGAATTCCAATCGCCAGGTACTTTCAGTGTGGGAGATTTATCAAAATCATATTCAACCAATTCAGATTTATTTTTTGGATGGTAATCATTATAAAAAGCATTGATCGATTTTTTATCACCCTGGTCAAACGGCTGGTAGCGGTAATTATAATAACCCGTTTCATACGGGTCAACAATATAATTCCATGAACCGCTTAATGTAGTAGTGTTCCTGTTGAACGTGTTGGTGATCAGGTTTTGCGAGAAAGTTACCGATGGAAGAGAAAGCAAAAAGAATACAATAATAGATTGGAATTTTTTCATCTGTAGCACTATTTAAATTAGCAAAAATGTAACGGATGCAACGCATCCATTCTCTATTTATATTGAAACACGCGCACATAGTCTATTTCAAAAACTGCCGGAAAAACGGTGTCATCAATACCTTTCTGGCCGCCAAGGTTTCCACCAACGGCCATATTCAGTAAAAGGAAGAAGGGCTCATTAAACGGCCATTCGGCGCTGGTTTTATGTTCGTTGTCAAAATGATAATATACTTTTCCATCAAGAAGGAATTCCATTTTTTCGGGTGTCCAATCTATCGCAAACGTATGGAATTGCGTATAGGGATTTTCAATTAGAACCGTTGTTCCCCTTTGGGTTCCTTTCACATGATTATACGCTCCTGTATGAACCGTTCCAAAAACAGAATCTTTCTTAAAACCAACGTGTTCCATGATATCTATTTCACCGCAATCGGGCCATCCTTTTACATCAACATTACTGCCCAGCATCCAGCCAGCAGGCCACAAGCCGCGACCGGCAGGAAGCTTTGCGCTCATTTCAATACGTCCATAAGTCCATTCCGCCTTTCCCCTGGTTAACAGCCGTGCTGAAGTGTAGTCATTATTGCCGCGCTTTTCTTTCCTGGCAATGATAGAAAGAACACCATTTTTTACAATAGCATTCATCGTATCTCTGTCGGTATAAAATTGTTTCTCGTTGTTGCCCCATCCATAGCCCCCAATGTCATAGTTCCATTTGCTGCTGTCGGGTAATCCGCTATAATTAAATTCATCGCTCCAAACTAATTTCATTCCTTTACTAACGGGCGATTTTTCAATTTGTTTAAATAGCAGTTCTGGCTCGTTGGTGGTTATAAAATTAAAGTCGTTCGCCAAAAGCCAATCGAGTTCCTTTGCCTCATTAACCGTCCATGCATTAAGATCTATATTATTTTCTTTGGATGTTTTTATCCATTGAGGATACTTTTGAAACACCGAATAATGATAATCCGCGCCCTGCACGCCATCGTGCTTCAATTGCTCCGGCGTTTTATCTCCATTAAGATATTGCACATTGGCCGAAGGCTCTAATCTCAAAATTTCTTTCAACATGTCGTAATCAAAGCTGATATAAACGATCCAGGCCTGCGCCTGCATTTGCTGAATGGTTTTTACCGTCCGCTGCACCGTTGCGTTTGCCCATTCTTTTCCTTTAACGGATGGCTTTATTTCGAGAATAAGTTTGGTGCCGCTTTGTTGCCTTATGATCGCAAGAAAATCCTGCAACAAAGGCAGCGATTCGCCATTAGAAAGTTTCGTTTTCTGAAGATCGGCCAGGTTGGTTTTCTGCACCGGTAAACCGCCCCATTCATTATCATGATTAATCACCAGGGCACTGTCTGCCGTCATGTGCAAATCAGTCTCGGAACCGAAGCAACCGAGTGCTATTGCGGCTTTTAAAGAAGCCACGGAATTTTGCGGTGAGCCCGTATTTTTCCATGCGCCGCGATGCGCAATTACTTTGTTATGTTGAAATTGGTCGGCCAAGATGGTAAAAGATTTTTTTTCATCATTGAGAACGACGGTAAAATTAATCTCCTTTTTTTTCAATGCGGCTTTGGCAAATTTCTCTTTTATAAAAATTGAATTATCTTTTACCGAAAGCCATTTTGCATCTTTACCGGCAAGAGTAACTTTTTCTTCTTTTGGAAGAATAAAACCTGCGAGCTTCCCTGATTTTAAATCATCCCTATTGAAAGTATATTTAGTTAACGCAACCGTTGCGTTTTCATAATGCTGCCCCATTGCATTGGGGCAGCAGAAGATTAGCATTAAAAGCATTGGAACTAAAGCGGTAGTCCTCATCTTACATATTTTAGGGTTAAAGATTAATTCATCAAAACAGTAAAAATCTACATTTTCACTTGTTTGACCATGCGTAAATTATGGCCATCGCCTCATTTGCTGTATTTACCTGGCAACAGCCTTCATTATCGCAACCGGTAAAAGTGCCGTTATTTGACTTTAAAAATCTGATACCAGGCGTTTCCATCAATACCTATATTGCGGAGCTGAACGCTGGTTTCAGAAATCTTTAATATCTCATACACATCGCCACCGGTACCAAAATTAATCAATCCATTGCCCGGAACCTTAAATTGTATCCGTGTAGAAACGCTGGCTGTTGAGCCTGAAGTGGCATTCATAAAGGCCAGCGGTCTTGGGTTGGTGATCGCTACATTATAGCAGCCGTCCCCGCCGCTTAAACCATAAAAAGCAGTAGAGGCCGCAGTGAGAAATGATTCGCCCTTGTTGTTGATCGATAATGATATAGTTCCATTAGCCTCTTTAGTAAATGTTATTTCGTCATCATAAAGGCACGGAGAACGCTGGTTTGGTTCGGCAGCATACCAGCTCGGGGTAAAGCCATCAGCAGGTCCTACACCAACATGTCCGGGCGCTGTATTATCTGTGATCCAAACTTTGGAAGAGCCGCCTGTAAGAGCCGTCACAATATCAAGCGGAATTACAAATGCCACATATACTCTCACTTTTTTGCTGATGGTGGACATTGTGCCGCCGGTGCCAATTGCGTTGACCGTGATGGTATAATCGGCGGTACCGGGATTAGTATACTTATATGCCAGCGCTCCGGATGGTACCATTTTGGTAGTTCCATCGCCGAAATCTATTTTGTAAGTAATTGCATCGGCAGCGGTGGTGGTTATTAAAACGCTACCGCTTCCATCTCCTTCGGGAGTCCCGGTAGTTGAACCAGCGATGTCAGTATTAAGCGTAAGAGAAGCCGGCGTTTTTATTGGGCCAAAAGAGTATTCTTCTTTTTTGCAACTGTTGAGAACAGCAATGCACGTTACAAGAAGAATGACGAGAATATTTTTTTTATAATTTATCATAAAAGTTAAGTTTTTTAGTTAAGCGTAATGTCGTCAAATAAAAAGGTAAAGTTCGGCGAACCGTCGCCCATGGTTCCGTTATCAAAAATGATCACTATTTTTTGATAGGACTTGGAGACATCGATGGCGCTGTAATCGAAAGTGAGCTCTTCCCATTCACCGGCTTTTGTTGTAAGAACTTCTTTCTCAAAATTCGTATTTCCATCGGTTTGATTTTCCACTTTTAGAAGCACTTTGGCGCCTACCCGTGGAGAAAACACCTTCATCTTAAACGTCTTTCTTTGTACCAAAATCAATTGGGTTGGCTAAGCCAAGATAGCTGCCAGCCCAGGGTTGGCCTGCTTTTTTTATCAACTTCACTACTTTAGTGCTTGTATTTATACCAGCAACTTGCGGATTATCGATCACCACGGAATTTCCTCCATCAAAATCAACAAAGGCATATGAGAGTGTGGAAGATTCGAAATCCAGCGGAATACCGAGAACGCCCGGATTGGCGGCGGATGCCATTTTCAGATCGTCCCAGTAAAAAACCTTACCGGTTCCTGCGTGATTAAAATCGAAGAAAACAGATGCTTTGTCGAACGTGTAAGCAAGATTGAGTGCTGCCGTTCCCGCGGCCGGATTACTAAAATCGAAAACCAGCGTTTCCCATGCATTGGCCACGGTAGTGTTCACTTCGGTTTCTACTGATTGGTTGCCATTTGTATGATCTTCCAGTTTGAGCCTAACCGGAATTCCTGCGGCAGGCGCATAAACTCTGAGGCTCATTTTGGTATTAGCAGCGGTAAGCGGAACGGGTGATGCAAATCCGGCCGCAGTGCCTATGGTAGTTCCCGCCCATGTTTCAGCACCGTTTGGCTTAGTGGTAATTTTTACTTTATTGGCGTTGTTAAGGGGATCTACTCCATCAACAGTTTGATTATTGCCAAAATCCGTAACCGCATAATTAACGTTGGCTTCATCAAATGTTACCGGCAGATTGATCTGTGCAACCGCCGGTGCCAGCCTGATGTCATCAAAAAGGAATGTAAAATTTGCCGATCCATCTCCCATGGTACCATTGTCGAAGATAAGTACGATGTTCTGGTAACTTTTAGTAGTGTTGATGGCGCTATAGTCGAAAGCAAGGTCTTCCCATTCGTTGGCTTTGGTAGTGGCCACTTCCTTTTCAAAGTTGATCGTATTGTCTGTTGGATTCTCTACTTTTAAAAGCACTTTGGCCCCCACCCGCGGCGAAAATACTTTCATTCTGAAAATTTTATTGGCAGAGAAATCTATTGGATTGCCCAGCGAAAGAACACTTCCTCCCCAGGGCTGACCTGCGTTCTTTACCATCTTCGCCACTTTTGAGCTGGTATTAATTCCATTAGATTGTGGATTGTTGATCACGGTTACACTGCCTCCATCAAAAACGGAAAAATCATAACGAATTGTTGACGATTCAAAGTCTACCGGTAATACAACTGGGTTTACAATGGTGATCGTTTGAGTATGTTCTGTTGTAGCTGCTCCACCGCTTAATGCCACTACTTTAACCGTGTAAGTTCCTGTTTGCGTATATACATGGCTGATAGTCTGGCCTTCAAGAAACGACTGAGGTACTTCGTTGGGATCATCGCCAAAATAAACCTTGAAAAGCGTTTCATAATCTGCCTTTGCAGAAACATTCACTTTAAATTTATTTGAAGGATCCACGGTGGCAGTAACCTGTAAATTTTCCGGAGCTTTAAAAGAGACGGTTAATGTTTGCGTCGCTTCAGTAGTTTTTCCTGAAACGTTATGAGCCACTAATTTCACGGTGTAAGTTCCTTCTGCATAGGTATGCTTTACATTCCGACCGGCACTAACCTTTGCAGGCTCTGTGGTGTTGTCTCCGAAATATACGTCATAAGATGTTGCTCCATCACCATTAGGCGTTATCGTAACCAAACCCGTATTGTCCTGCGTGATATCAAAAAGCGCGGAAAGCTTATCCGGCAATGCTGCGCTATTTACAAACGACGTATCGTTATACTCGATCTTCTTGCAGCCGCCCATGATGAGGATCAGCAGTGAAACGCTAAATATATATTTTAATGCATTCATAATTTCTGTTTTAATTAATTGAGATTAGTAGCCCGGATTTTGTGTAAGCCCTGAAATGTCCACTTCCTTTTGAGGTATTGGAAATACTTCATTTTTGTTCGCAACAAAACCCTGAATTTTGGAAGCTGCCTGCCCGGTTCTTACGAGGTCAAAAAATCGATCGCCTTCCATGCCCAATTCAAGTCTGCGCTCGTCCCATATCGCTTGTTTTAAAGCATCGCCCGTAGCGGTTATATTGTGAAGGCTGTTACCAAAAGCGCGCTCGCGCACTTTATTTAAATAGCCCTGCGCTTTTGCATCATCTGCCCCGGGTTTCCTGTTATTTGCTTCTGCGGCCATTAACAGCACTTCGGCATACCGGATCGTACGGAAATTATTGGCATAGTTTAACTCCAGCTGGCCGGAAGTTTCTCCTTTTCTCGGGAGATATTTTTGATTGTACAAGCCGGTGTTTTTGTAAGGTGCTACCTGGTAAGTGATATTGTATTGCGGGTGAGCCGCCTTGTACGCTTCAATATCCAAAACGGTAGCTTCTTTTCTTTGGTCTCCGGCGCTGTACGCATCTGCAAGACTTTGCGCAGGTAAGTTGGTACTCCATCCTGCTGCATACGGGCTTGTTCCGTTTAGCCCGCGAATACCGCATTGCTGCACTGAATAATTTCCCTGGCCGCGCGTAGCGCCGCCCCAGTTGTAATAGGGAGAAAGATTGGAATATTGAATTTCAAATACCGATTCAGATCCGTTTTCGCCCGACAAAAGGAAAATGCTTGCAAAATCGCTTACTAATGAAAATGGTCCATTTACCACATTTTCGAGCACTGTTGCCGCTTCGCTGAATTTGTTTTCATACAAATACACTTTTCCGAGCAAAGCCTGTGCGGCATATTTGGTGATCCTGCCGGGTTGCGCAGCAGAGGCGGGTAACACAGCAATTGCGTTGGTAAGGTCTGTTTCAATCTGTTTATACACATCGGCTTTTGCAGCGCGGGTTAATGTTCTTGAATCGGTGATGGAAAGCCTTTTTTCTGTAAAAAGCGGCACATCGCCAAAAAGCCTTACCAGCGTGAAATAATAATAAGACCTTAAAAAATATACTTCACCGTACATGGCTTCTTTTCCTGCAAAGCTGATGGCTTCCCCGGCGGGGTTTTTGTCTTTGTATTGAGTGAGATAATTGGCCCTGTTAATGCCTTCATAAGCTGATTTCCACAAATCTTCCAGTGTACCATTATTGGTAGTGATGGTATAATCATCTATCTGCTGAAGATTTAATACGTCAGAAGCATTTTCGCCACCCGCTACGGAATTGTCTGAGGCGATATCACCGATAGGAACCGTTTGGTTAAGCCATTGCAAAGGTGAATAAACACTTACCGCCATTGTTTGGTAATCGCCTGCCGATTTGAGATAATCGAGATCGGTTACCTGGTAATCATCATGAGGGTTATACTCAACCCATTTTTTACAGGATGACAGCAGGCCGATAAGAAAGAGAACACTAATTATTTTGATACTATTTTTCATTATTTACTTTTTTGGGATTGGAGATTAAAATTTAAAATCAATTCCTATTGCATAAGTGCGTGCCTGTGGATATTCTCCACGATCAACGCCTGTATCTAATATTCCACCCGGAACTTCAGGATCGTAGCCGGTGTATTTGGTGAGCGTAAGCGCATTTTTTACCTGCGCATAAACATGAATCTTACTGAATACTTTATTGCGGTAAACCGAACCCGGAAGCGTATAGCCTAAAACTACATTTTTGATTTTCACAAAAGATCCATCTTCAATATACCTGTCGGAAACCCTGATATTGCTGTTGGCATCCGAGAAAGTGTACCTTGGATTTCTTGCATCGTTGGTAGTGTTTGGCCCCGTCCACCTGGCCAGCACACCGCGATATTTGTTACTATAATTGGCATTTCTTTCATAAGCGCGGTATACATCATTGCCTACGGAAGCATAAGTAAACATGCTGAAATCGAATCCTTTAAATTCCAATCCCAAATTCCAACCCATAGTAAATTGAGGGAACGGATCGCCGATCTTGGTTTTATCCAAATCGCTGATAACACCATCGCCATTTACATCCACATAGCGAATGTCTCCGGCCTGTGCTCCTGTTTGAGTTGGGGATTTGGATATTTCCTCGGACAGATTGGAACAAACCGTTTGTTTTAAATCCATAAAAATATCCGGGAGTAAATCCTTTTTGGAATCTTGTTGCCGTTTGCGACTGGCCGTTAAAGTATCCTCCGCCTGTGATGATGGCAGTTCCATCGCTGTTGGTTGCCGTAACCAGGTTGGTAGAAGTGGTAAAAGTAACCGATGTGTTGATGGAAAAGCTCTTCGCAATCCTGTCGTTGTAAGATAAAATCATATCCACACCACTGCTTTTGGTAGAACCGATATTGGCGGTAGGGATGGTAGCAGTACCAAGGTATGGTGATACAGATGGAGTAAATAACAACCCATCCACATTTTTCTGGAAGTAATCTGCAGTAAACGAAAACCGGTTTTTAAAGAAGGTAACATCAAAACCCGCGTTAAATTGTTTTTGCTTTTCCCACCTTAATGCGTCGTTTTTATAAGATCCCACGGTAGAGCCCGGCTCAAAAGTGTTTCCAAAAGTGTACCCATTACTGTTGGCAGTGCCGCCATAACTTGGGCCACCATTTGAGATGCTCACATATTGGGGGCTCACATTTTCGTTACCCACGATTCCATAACTACCCCTGATTTTTAGATAGTTAACAAAATCAGACCTGAAGAAATTTTCGTTGGATGCTACCCATCCCAGTGATCCTGAATAAAAATCTGCAAACTTATTTTGCGGCCCAAACGCATAGGATCCATCGCGGCGGCCGGTAAATGAAGCTAAATATTTAGACTGGTAATCGTAATTGATTCGTCCAAAATAAGATGCGTTTTTTCTGAAATATTGAAAGTTACCCATGCTCTGTGCGTTTAAATTAGGAGCAATATCTCCTCTCGAATCACGCTTGCCCGTTACCGGATCTATATAAACAACACCAGCAGAATTCTGCCCTGTGGCCGAAGTAAGATCCGCAAAAGTCCACGAATTAAACGGTACATCCTGCCTTGAAGCATTAATTCCGTCTCCCCTGCTTTTTGCAAAAGAAATACCAGCTACTGTTTGAAAGTTGTGGTCATTATGAACTGTAAAATTATAGTTCGCGAAAGTTTCAGAGGTAAAACCTGCATCGGTTCGTTTGCTTTCACTTACACTATTGTGAGCACTGATGAGATTTGTCCCACCGTTGCGGACAACGACCTAACCCATCTGCATTCATGGTATTTTCAACATTCAGCGGTCCGTAAAATACCAAAGGCGTAAATCCTTTATTGGTATAATCCCAGTTGGTATAACCAAAACGGGTGGTAACAATTACATTTTTTACTACATTATATTGTAACTCAATTTTTCCGTAAAGCTTATTTCCGTTTGATTGCCCGTAAGTATTCTCCAATTTGGTAAGCGGATTAAAAATCTCCGACAACAGCAAATTGCTGTAACCATATTTTCCAACAGTATTAGGATCCTCGTTTAAAACAGTTACCGTAGGATCAAAATTCAGCGCGCTTCCGATGATGGAATTGAAAGAATTTTCCTGAACACCTTTGCTTTTAATATTCGCAAAGCTGGTATTCGCAATCAATTTTAGTTTGGGAGAAAGCTGGAAATTCAGGTTCGCTGTGGCATTAATTCTATTGAAATTAGATTTGGTGCCGCCGCCTACAATACCATCCTGGCCAAGATAACCACCCGAAAGAAAGAATCCCATTTTATCACTTCCGCCGGTTGCACTTACGTTGTAGGTTTGCAGCGGCGCATCATGAAAGATCTCTTTTTGCCAGTTGGTACCGGTTCCTAAAACAGAAAGATCAGGAAAAATAACATTTCCGCCGGCTGCAACACTTCCCTCATTAACAATAGCCGCGTATTCTGAAGCATTTAATACGCCAATAGTGTTGGCAACCTGTTGAATTCCATAGTTACTATTTACAGAAACTACTGTTTTCTGGTTCTTTCTTGCCGCTTTTTGTAGTTACTACAATTACGCCATTACCACCTTTTACGCCATAAATTGCCGTGGTTGCCGCGTCTTTCAGCACATTCAGCGATTCAATATCTTCTGAATTAATGGCATTCAGGTCATCCAAAGTTTGCGGAATTCCATCGATAATTACGATCGGATCGGTTCCGGTAAATGAAGGAATACCTCTTATTAACACCGTTGGCTTGGAGCCCGGCGATCCGTTTCCTATAACGGTAACGCCCGATGCCCTTCCCTGTAATGCATCTTCAATTCTTACCGGCTTTAATTTTTCAATATCTGCTCCTTTTACGGTAGATATGGCCCCGGAAACTTTGGTAACTTTCTGTGTGCCATATCCAACTACTACCACTTCGTCAAGATTTCTAACATCGCTGCTAAGCACAACGGTTAATGGCGCATTCGAAATGGGGGTTTCTTTTTCAGCAAAGTTGATAGCAGTAATTAAAAGTCTCGAAGTTGAAGGAGGAACAGAAAGGCTGAATTCTCCATTTTCGTTTGTTGAGGTACCTGATGTGGTTCCTTTGGCAATAACCGACGCATTTACGATGGCAGCGCCTTTGTCGTCGGTTACTTTTCCGGTCACTGTTTTATTTTGTGCCCAGGAGGTTGCTGCCAGCAGCACAAAAATTAAAGGAAGAAAAACCTTTTTGAAGATTTTGTTCATAAGCTTGTTTTGATTTTCGTTAATTAATAGCCGGCTTCTTTTGATCAAAGCATAATCAAATATAGCGGATGAAAACACAAAGCGATTAATTTATACTACATCACTACTACATCAAAAAAGGCAGTTTTAGCTATTATCGGCAGTTTTACGTAGTTTTCACTACATCATTAATACATCAAAAACAATATCTTTACAATTCTTAATACGAAATTAACTGCGGCATTTTTTTTTGTGCCGGATTTGTGCCGATAAATAATACCAAAATATGAGATCAATCTGCTTAGTAATTTTTGCAACGATAATTGCTCCTTATTTATCCGTTGCACAAAACACCGTCGGTCTTCCGCAAATAATCAATTACAATAAAAGCGATTTTCACGCCGGCAGTCAAACATGGAGCATCGGGCAGGACAGCCGGGGAATTATGTATTTTGCCAACAACGAAGGCCTGATTACGTATGATGGCAATTTCTGGAAAGTGTATCCTCTTCCCAACAAAACCATCATGCGGTCGCTGGCAATTGACAGCAACGACAGAATATATGTCGGCGGACAGGATGAAATCGGATACTTTAACCCTGATAAAAAAGGCATTTTACAATATACCTCTCTCAAAAGCCTCATTCCCAAATACAAAAATGCTTTCGCTGATGTATGGACCATTCAATTATACGATGGGTCCGTTTTCTTTCATGCATCAGACCGGATCTTTGAATACCGCAATAACAGTATCCATGTTTTTGTGCCAAAAATTTCCTGGGTATTCTTAAAAAAAGCCGGAAACCGTTTGTTGGTTCAGGATAAAGGAAACGGGTTATTTGAGTATAAAAACAATGGCTGGATCCCAATCGTAATCCAAAATCGGCTGGGCGATGCCCTGATTTCAGGAATAATAGAAACCGGCAACGACAGTTTGTTGATCACCACTAAAATGCAAGGCTTTTTCTGTTTGTTCAAAGATTCTCTCACTAAACGAACAGATCCCGGGTTTCTGATCAATCATCATATCAACACTTCCGGCCACATAAATACAACAGAATTTGTGGCAGGCACCACGTCTGAAGGATGCCTCATTATGGATTTTAAGGGCCGGATCGTACAAAAAATTTCTACAGCGGAAGGATTGCAAAACAGCCACGTGCTTTGCGTGTTTCTTGATAAAGACAAAAATCTGTGGGCCGGCCTAAACAATGGTATCAGCTTTATCGCTTACAACTCTGCTATTAAATATATAAAGCCCAACAAAGCCAATGAGCTTCCGGGTTACACTACCAAAATCTTTAACGGCCAGCTTTACATCGGCACTTCAGACGGCGCATATGCTGTACCGCTCAATAATGCCAATAAAGACCTGAGTTTTTCCAAAGGAGATTTTGTTCCCGTAAAAAATACCGCGGGCGAAGTGTGGCGTATTGAAGAAGTAAATCAGCAATTATTATTGGGCCATAATGATGGAACATTTTTAATCAGTAACAACATCAGCGTTCCTATTGCCAAAGGCGCGGGCTCATGGCTTTTTGAGCCAACATCGCCCCAAATTCCATCAGAGGAAATTCTGGTTGGAACATATACCGGCCTTAAAATGCTCCGGTTCTCTCAAAATAAATTTACCGATGCCGGAACCATCAACGGATTGTACGAATCTTTTCGCTTTGTAGAAATTGACGGCCAGAATACCATCTGGGCATCGCATCCCTACCGCGGAATTTATAAATTGCAATTGTCTGCCGATAACAAAAATTTCACTTCCCAATTATTTACTGCCAAAGACGGACTTCCTTCAAGTTTAGAAAATTACGTTTTTAAGATAAGCGGAAATGTAGTTTTTGCTACTTCGGCAGGTATCTATGAATACGACAGCTATACCAACCGATTTGTGCCTTCCACAAAATGGACGCCTGTTTTCGGAAAAATGGAAGTGAGGTATTTAAAAGAAGATGCGGACGGAAATATCTGGTTTTGCAGCGGTAAAAAAATTGGCGTTGTAAACGTAGATCCTCAAAGTGCTTCCAGGCCGTTCGGAATTACCTATTTTCCGGAACTTACCGGCCAGATATTATCAGGCTTCGAAAATATTTACCCCTTTAATAAAGAAAACGTTTTCATCGCATCAGAAAAAGGGGTTATTCATTTAAACTACGTAAAATATGCGGCCAATAAATTACAGATCAAAGTTTTGCTGGGACAGGTAAAAGCTTTTGGCCAATCAGACACCCTGCTTTTTGGCGGTTATTTTCATCCAAATAAAAACTATCAGCAAGACGATAAAGAAATTGCACATTTGCCGGAAGTATATAATTCGTTTCACTTTGAATACAGTTCGCCCAATTACGGCCTTCAAAAAAATATTGAATACAGTTATCAGTTAAAGGGTTTTGATGATCAGTGGAGCGACTGGTCGCCAAAAACAGAAAAAGATTATACCAATTTACCTTACGGACAATACACCTTCAATGTAAAAGCGCACGATAATCTCGGCCACGAATCCAATATCATCACCTATACTTTTTATGTAAACCCGGCATGGTACAACACTGCATGGGCGTATGTTTTATATATTTTACTTTTTGTGCTGCTTCTCTATTTGCTTGATAAATGGCAAAAAAGAAGCCTGCATTTACAGCAAATAAAATATGAAGAAGAGCAAAAAAGACTGAACGACATTCATCAGCTGAAAATTGAAAAAAGTGAAAAAGAAATTATCAAGCTGCAAAACGAAAAACTTGCCAACGAAGTAAAGTTTAAAAACAAAGAGCTGGCAGATGCCACTATGCATTTGGTAGAGCGCGACAATACACTTATAAAAGTGAAAGATGAATTACAAATGCTTTATACAAAAACAGGCAATAATCACGACGTAAAAAAAGCGCTTCAGCTTTTAAAAAACGTTGAAAAAAATAATTCCAACTGGGAGCAATTTGCCACCCACTTTAATGAAGTGAATAATGATTTTTTAAATAAGCTAAAAAGTAGATTTCCGCTGCTTTCCAATACCGATCTAAAAGTGTGCGCCTACCTGCAATTAAATCTTTCATCTAAAGAAATTGCACAGCTGATGAACATTTCTGTTCGTGGCGTGGAAATCAGCCGTTATCGTTTAAGAAAAAAATTACAAATACCTACCGAACAAACCATGAACGATTTTTTAAACAAGATTAATGCATCAACCGGTCGCCAGGTTTAATCATCAACAACCGCCATATAAGTAAAAATGTAGTTTTGCATCTTTTTAGACAATTTCGGTTTTGATTTTTTAATTTTGAAATTACATGAAAGAAAGATTGAATGAATTGGCCGGCAAGCTGGAAGGAGAATTGTTTACCGATGATGCATTAAGAATTTTATATGCCACCGATGCATCTGCTTACCGCGAAATGCCACTGGCTGTTGCAATACCCAAATCAGTGGAAGATCTTAAAAAACTGATTGCCTTTGCATCGGCCAATAAAACATCATTAATACCACGAACCGCCGGCACTTCGCTAGCCGGACAGGTAGTAGGCAACGGCATTGTCGTAGATGTATCAAAATATTTTACAAAAATACTTGAAGTAAATAAAGAAGAACATTGGGTGCGTGTGCAGCCGGGCGTTATACGCGATGAATTGAATATGTTTTTAAAACCGCATGGTTTTTTGTTTGGGCCTGAAACATCTACCGCCAACCGGGCGATGATTGGTGGAATGGTCGGCAATAATTCCTGCGGCTCCAATTCGGTTGTTTACAGAAGCACACGCGAGCATCTGCTGGAAGTAAAAGCATTGCTGAGTGATGGATGTGAAACGGTATTTAAAACGGTAAGCCTTGATGATTTTCATGAAAAATGCGAAGGCGATAACCTTGAAGGCAATATTTATAAAACCGTAAGAAGCTTATTAAGCAATTATGATAACCAGCAGGAGATAAGAAAAGAATTTCCCAAGAAAACTGTTGAAAGAAGAAACACCGGTTATGCAGTGGATATATTGGTTAACAGTGCACCTTTTACTGCCGGTGGTGAAGATTTTAATTTTTGCAAACTGATAGCCGGCTCTGAAGGAACACTTGCATTTATAACAGAAATAAAATTAAATGTTGTTCCACTGCCGCCAAAAGAATCTGGTTTGCTTTGCGTGCATTTTAACTCGATTGATGAATCGTTGAGGGCCAATCTTATTGCACTAAAATATCATGCCAGCGCCAGCGAACTAATCGATCATTATATTCTTGAATGTACAAAAGAAAATATTGAACAAAGTAAGAACCGCTTTTTTGTACAGGGCGATCCGGGTGCAATTCTGGTAATTGAATTTAGGGGCGACAACCGGGAAGAAATTAGCGCTGTTGCACATGCATGTGAAGCGGAAATGCGTGCTGCAGGATTGGGTTATCATTTTCCATTATTGTTTGGTGACGATACCAAAAAAATATGGACGCTTCGAAAAGCAGGCCTTGGATTACTAAGCAATATTCCCGGTGATGAAAAAGCAGTACCGGTAATTGAAGATACTGCGGTTGATGTAAATGACCTTCCTGCTTATATTGCTGAATTCAATAAAATTTTAAAGAAATACAATTTGCATTCCGTGCATTATGCACATGCAGGTTCCGGTGAAATACATCTGCGGCCTATCATCAATTTAAAAACAGAAGAAGGCAATCATCTGTTCAGGATTATTGCCGAAGAAATTGCCACGCTGGTAAAAAAATACAATGGCTCACTTAAGCGGTGAACATGGCGATGGAAGATTGCGCGGCGAATTTATAGAGCAAATGGTGGGCGAAAAAAATTATGAGTTATTCAAACAAATAAAACATACCTGGGATCCTGAAAATATTTTCAATCCGAATAAGATTGTTGATACGCCGTCGATGAATACGATGCTGCGGTATACGCCCGGCCAAAAAACACCGGCTTTCAAAACCGTATTTCGTTATCACAACCAGGATGTGCTGCAACATGCAGAACAATGCAATGGCTCAGGCGATTGCCGTAAAACACATTTGTCCGGCGGAACCATGTGTCCCTTCTTTATGGCAACAAGAAATGAAAAAGATACTACCAGGGCAAGGGCCAATATCTTGCGAGAATTTCTAACCAATTCAGATAAAATAAACCGGTTTGATCATAAAGAAATTTATGAAGTGATGGACCTTTGCCTGAGTTGTAAAGGCTGTAAATCAGAATGTCCTTCCAATGTGGATGTGGCCAAATTAAAAGCAGAATTTCTGCAGCAATATTATGATGCTAATGGAGTTCCGTTTCGGTCAAAGCTGATTGCCAACTTTAATAAAGCCGCAAAGTTTGGATCGATCGCGCCGGGCATGTATAATTTTATGGCGACCACGCCACCATTCAGTACCATTATAAAACGTATTTCAGGTTTTGCTGAAAAGCGTTCTATGCCTACGCTGTATAAAACCAGTTTGGAAAAATGGTATAAAAAAAGAAAAGCAACATCCAGCCAAAATAGCACTGCTAAAAAAGTATATTTATTCTGTGATGAGTTTACCAATTATAATGATACTGAAATTGGTATCAAAGCAATTTTGTTGTTGGAAAAATTAGGTTATGAAGTGATTATTCCAGAGCATGAAGAAAGTGGCAGGCATGGTTGTCCAAAGGATTGGTAAGAGAAGCAAAAATAATTGCGAATAAAAATATCAATCTTTTAAGCAATCTTATTACAGAAGATACGCCGTTAATTGGCATAGAACCCAGTGCCATACTTACTTTCAGGGATGAATATATTGACCTGGCGATGATGAAAATTTTGTAACAGCAAAAGAACTTGCCAAAAATGTTTTCTTCATTGATGAATTTATTGCGAATGAAATGAATAAGGGAAATATCAGTAAGGAATTATTTACAAAAGAAAAGAAATTGATAAAACTTCATGGGCATTGCCAGCAAAAAGCATTATCATCTGTTGCGCCATCAGTAAAAATGATGTCGTTTCCTGAAAATTATACAGTAGAAACCATACCATCCGGTTGCTGCGGCATGGCAGGTTCATTTGGTTTTGAAAAAGAACATTATGATTTATCGATGAAAATAGGAGAACTGGTTTTATTACCTACTGTTCGCAACCAGCCCGATGAGGTGATCATAGCTGCGCCGGGCACCAGTTGCCGCCACCAGGTAAAAGACGGTACCGGTAAAATTGCATTGCACACAATTGAAGTATTATTTAATGCCTTAAAATAAGAAAGTAATTTTTTGATTGATTGGCGTTGAGCAAAAAGATAACTCATATGCTGTCTGCACCGAGATTGATCCTCATACCCTCAACCCAAATTGAAAGCTCACGTTTTTCAAGGCTTGTGGCGCTGGCCCGGATAAACGTGCGGAGCGATCGGTCTGCCTGTCCGAAGCAGATGACTTGAACTAAGCGATCGGTCTCGTTGCACAATTAAAACAATAAATATTCGAATTTTTTTGTTTCTTTTACATCAAGGCAAAAGAAAAATAAAAATAAGACATTGATACAATAAGCTTCCCGGCAAACGAATTTGCCACACAACCCAAAAAGTAGTTTTTCATCCTTTTTGTGGGCAGCATTGGAAGGAAATGTGTTATATTGTTTGCTATTAAAAAATAAAACAACAATCTCCTGATGCGCAAAACAACTTTACTTTTAATCCTTGTTTTTTTCTTCGCAGCAATTGGCCAATCTCAACAAACCAATAATTACTTTGCCGTTCAAACTAAAATTGACAACGGCATTATTGAAGGTAATTACGATACCAAAACCGGCATTCAATTGTATTTGGGAATTCCATTTGCAAAGCCGCCCGTTGGCGATCTTCGCTGGAAAGCGCCTCAACCGTTAGACAATTGGAAAGGCGTAAAGCAAACCAACGCATTTGGGCCCCGCGCTGTCCAGGGTATTGTGTTTGGAGATATGAAAAGCCGCTCCGATGGTTTAAGTGAAGATTGTCTTTACCTGAATGTGTGGACGCCTGCAAAACGGGATACCAAAGGCCTTCCTGTGCTGGTGTATTTTTATGGTGGAGGCTTTGTAGCAGGTGATGGCGCCGAGCCAAGATATGACGGCGAAAGCATGGCTAAAAAAGGAATCGTAGTGGTTACTGTAAATTACCGGCTTGGCGTTTTTGGTTTTCTCGCGCTGCCCGAGTTAAGCAAAGAAGCGCCTTATAAAGCATCTGGCAATTACGGTTTGCTGGACCAAAATGCGGGATTGAAATGGGTGCAAAAAAACATCGCCGCCTTCGGTGGCGATCCTAAGCGCGTAACCATAGCCGGCGAATCCGCAGGTTCTATTTCTGTAAGCGAGCAAATGGCTTCTCCTCTTTCAAAAAATTTAATATCAGGAGCAATAGGCGAAAGTGGCGCAGGCATAAACCCTACACTGGCGCCGGTTTCATTGGCCGAGGCTGAGAAAACAGGAATGGAATTTGCAAAGAAAGCCGGCTACTCAACATTGGCAGAATTAAGAAAGTTAAGCACCAGAGAGCTTTATGAAATATATAATGAATCAAAACGATTTGGCTTTCCGGTAGTGATCGATCATTATTTTTTAACGGGCAGCTTACCCGAAATCTTTAAGGCAAAAAAACAAGCCATGGTTCCATTGCTGGCAGGATGGAATTCCGCTGAAATACCCGGGATGGCTTTTATGCAAGGCAGCGCTTATACCGAAGCCAACTTCATCGACAAAGTAAAAAAAACTTATCCTTCGGATTATGAAGAAGTATTAAAATTATACCCGCACAGCAATGAGAAAGAAGTAGAATTATCCGCTACAGCCCTGGCTTCTGACAGGTTTATTTCTTACAGCACCTGGAAATGGACCGATCTTCACGCGAGCAACAGCTCACAACCGGTGTATCGTTATTTGTTTTCAAGAATTCATCCGCCGCTTGATGAAGCCAACACTGCAAAGAAAGATTTAAATGCCTCTAAAATGCCTGGCCCTGTTGGTGCTCCACACGCATCTGAGATCGAATATTGCATGGGAAATCTTTCATTAATGAACGACCACACCTGGACTGAAGATGATTATAAAGTTTCAGAAACCATGCAAAATTATTTTGCCAATTTTATTAAAACCGGTAATCCTAATGGAGATAAACTTCCGGAGTGGCCGGTTGTAAAACCAGGTGATAACGAACCCGGAATCATGGTAATCGATGTAGATTCAAAAGCCGTTAAAGCCTCCGATGATGCGCGATACCGGTTTTTGGACAAGAGTTATGGCAATAATTAAAAACGGGTTTCAACAAATTGTAAAAATTCCAAAAATCTATATTTTGACTTATCCCGCTGCTGAATGCAGCACTCTATTGATTTTGAAACATTCTTATTCATTCTATAAACCTTAACCACTTTGATTATGATTAAACTGAAAAACGGAATTATTATTCTTTTGCTATTTACGGTAACTTTTTCATTCGCTCAGAAAAAGGATTCTGCAATCATCTCATCGATTGTGCAGGAAGCAACTTCCAATTCACAATTAGAAACGCTTGCTCACGAACTGATGGACAAGATCGGGCCGCGGCTGGTAGGCTCGCCAAAGATGCAACAGGCACACGATTGGGCACTTGCCAAATATAACAGCTGGGGCATAAACGCACATAACGAAAAATGGGGCGAATGGCGTGGTTGGGAAAGAGGCATTTCTCATATTGATATGGTGGCGCCCTGGGTAAAATCGCTTGAGGGAACACAGCTTGCGTGGAGCCCTTCTACAAAAGGAAAAACCATTACCGGTGATGTAATTATTCTTCCTGACCTGGCGGATTCATTGGCTTTTCAACAATGGCTGCCATCAGTAAAAGGTAAATTTGTAATGATATCCATGAATCAGCCTACCGGCCGGCCGGATTATAACTGGGAAGAATTCGGCACAAAAGAATCGGTACAAAAAATGAAAGACAGCCGCGAAAACGAGATAACGGCATGGCGTAAACGAATTTCAAAAACTGGCTATAACAATAAAGAACTTGCCAGAGCTTTAGAAAAAGCAGGTGCCATCGGCATCGTTGGAAACAACTGGTCGCGCGGGTTTGGCGTAGATAAGATCTTTGGTGCATCAACACAAAAAATTCCAACGGTGGATATTGCGCTGGAAGATTATGGATTGCTTTACCGCCTTGCCGAAAAAGGCAGCGCTCCCAAAATAAGCGTGAGAGCCGATTCTAAAGAAACGGGTGTTGTTCCAACCTTTAATACCATTGCAGAAATAAAAGGTTCCGAAAAGCCTGATGAATATGTTATTCTATCTGCGCATTTCGATTCGTGGGATGGCGCCACAGGAGCTACCGACAATGGCACGGGAACGATCACTATGATGGAAGCCATGCGAATTTTAAAGAAGATTTACCCTAATCCAAAAAGAACCATTCTTGTGGGCCATTGGTCAAGTGAGGAGCAAGGATTAAACGGCTCGCGCGCTTTTGTAGAAGACCATCCGGAGATTGTAAAAAATATCCAGGCGGTATTTAACCAGGATAACGGTACCGGTCGCATTGTAAATATATCCGGACAAGGATTTTTAAATGCTTATGATTATATCGGCCGCTGGCTACAATCCGTGCCAGACAGCTTCCGCAACCAGATCGAAACCAAATTTCCTGGATTTCCCGGCGGTGGCGGATCAGACTTTGCTTCATTTGTAGCAGCAGGAGCTCCTGCATTTTCTTTGAGCTCTAACAGCTGGTCGTACGGAATTTATACATGGCATACCAACCGTGACACTTACGATAAAATAGTTTTTGATGATGTTAGAAACAATGCCATAGTTACGGCTATTTTAGCCTACATGGCCAGTGAAGATCCTGCAACTACATCGCGTGTAAAAGCTGTTTTGCCGGGCAATCCAAGAACAGGTGAGCCAGGCAAATGGCCGGAGCAAAAATCACCGACAAGAAAAGGCGGACTGGATTAATTTTTTTCTTTGATACTTTTTAAGAGGCTGTCTGAATGATGGCCTCTTTTTTATTTTTGGAGAGCGACAACAAATAAATATTGCGGTAATTAGGATAAGCAAAAGCCTAACACCACCATAAGCAAAACATCTCCCGAGTGAACGTGGAAAAAATCGCCTTGGTCTGCAAAGAGTTTTCAAATCCCTTTGCGCATGACAGCTATTTCAAACAAGCCAAAATATAGAAATTCTTTTTTTATTAATCACAAAAATCTACATTTTGGCTTTTCACAACATTAGATATAATTCAATTTTTATTGAAAATCCAGCAGCATATCTTATCCTAAAATTTTCACTCCTTTTCCTTCCAGAAATTTATAGATAGCGCCGTAAGCTTCGCTGCGTGCGTATTCGGCCCTCGCAATATCTTTACACCAGAAAAATATTTTTAATTGTGATGATTGTGAAGTCACACTATTGATCAAAATATCGGGCTCTTTTTGAGGCAGCGTATCAGGAAGCTCACGAATAATATCAGCAACCTCTTTGCGGATATCGCCAGAATAAATCATCTGGTCGATGGTGAATGCAACATCTATTCTTTTGTAGTTGTTACTAAGCGTCCAGTTAACAATATTGTGCGAAAGAATGTCGCCGTTAGGAATGATCACTTCGGCGCCATCGGGAGTCAGCAATGTGCTGGAACGTACGCTTATTTCTTTTACCCTTCCTTTTTTATCGCCGATCTCGACTGTGTCTCCAATCCTCAGCGGCCGATCGAATATTAAAATAATTCCCGACACAAAATTGTTTACGATGCTCTGTAATCCAAGCCCGATACCAATTCCTAAAGCACCCAATATCACCGTGATCTTATCAATCGGCAAGCCTGAGGCGGCCACAGCAAGCAGGAAGCCCGCAACGAGCAGCACGAGCCGCGTGATCAATAATCTGGAGCGCTGCCCTTTGTTATCAAACGCTGCATCATCGCCAATATCCCCAAAAAAATAAGCAATATATTTTTGCAGAAAATTGGCGGCCCAAATGATCAGCAGAAATAAAATCACCCCTCTTAATGTAAAGGTGAAACTGCCCAGCTTTCGCGGAAGTGTAAGCACATTCATCAACTGTTCGGTGATGGTAGAATAAATATTGAGATTGGTGGTAAAAACCACCAGCCAGATAATTACGGCCAGAAGACCGGTTAATTTTACAATACCTTTAGCGATGAGATGATAGTCAAATGATTCAGGATAATTTTTCCGCAGCCTGCTACTTTGAATTTGCAACAAAAAAGCTTCTTTCACACCCTGGATGAAAATAACCAATCCGGCCATTTGCACTAATGCATAGATAGCGGCAGAGCTCAATAAATTTGCCAGCGTTACCCTGCCAAATAAGTTGCACAAAAATGCCAGTATATTTAAAAAAACATATAGCCTGGCAGTCAACAAAACGATTCGATGGTTACTGTATTGCTTTTTAAATCTCAGCAGCAGAAACGAAGCCAGCACAAAAGATGTTCCGTTAAGAATCAGCAACCACCAGCGTTGCAGAGAATAAGGCAGCCCAAATAACCTCGAGAACAATATCAATACAAAGATGGCCATAAATATAAGCCACCAGAAAAATAAATCAGCCGGAAGTCGTTTGCGAAAATAAACAGTAAGCGTTAGCATTAATAAAACAACGATGGATTCTATATAAATCTCCGGCGCATTCAGATCGAACAAAGGCGCCAGATTTAAGATAAAAATCAGCGAAACGAAGATCGGCAAAGGGTTTACATATTTCAATTGCAATTTTTCCAACGCCGCTAATTTATCAATACGCTTCAGGCTTCTGAAATTATAAAATATCCAGAAAAAGAAAAGGATGCCCGACAAAAGCAACAAGGCGAGCTGGCTTCGCGTATGAGAAAAATAATATTGTGTGATCTTTTTCTCATCGGCAATATTGCTTTTTTATAATCGTTAACGGCGGGTGTACGGCCGGACATGCTTTTTTTCTGAGATTCCCACAAATATCTTCTTTCCTTCCCAAACGCCTTTATTCCCGTGGTTTTAAGAAGATTTGCCACGTCGCCCTGCAATTCTGAAATCATCAACTGGTTGGCTGAAGTACGTGCCAAAGTATTGTCGATACTATGATTCACCGCTTTTATTACACTATCTGCACCCACCCATTTTACGCGAAGTTGTTTTAACTGGTCTTTGAAAGACGCCCTCAAAGCAGAATCCCTGAAGATGTGGCGAACCACCGTATCTTTTCTTATATCAAAAATTTCTTTCTTGATCTCATCCAGGTCATTATCAAATTGGTTGAGTCTTGCAGAGTATTTTTTGGTGTCGGCTTCCAGCTGATCAAGAAGTGTGGCAAACATTTGCACATTGCGGATATTCAGAATTCGCTCAGTGGTCGTTATCCTTGTTTTTATGATGTTCAATGCAGAGTCGTCCTCATTCAGGCGCAGGTTAATAGTGTTGATAACGGGCATTGGCTGCGCAACAACCGAAGTTTTATTGAGTGTTTGAAAAACCCTGCCGATAGCAAGCAGGTAATCACTTCGTGTAAGCGTATCGTCGTTGGCAAACATGGTGGAATCTAACGGCCTTCGATACGGCCTGGTTGTATCCTGCGCAGCTACAGCGCTACACGACAAAGCAAATATGATGAACAGCCTGATTATTTTCATAAGATAATTTGAACAATGCAAAATTAACCAGGGAACGCCGTGTTCTGTGAAATATTTTATCCGTAGTGAAACAAACGGCCGATGTTGGCTATAAACGTTAGATACGTTTGGCATCGGCCTCGTAATATTCTTCATATCCCGAAGGGATAAAAGGTTTGTAGAAAAATGTAAACCCATATCTTCTGCGACCCTTTCAGGGTCGAACAAGAATATGATCATTTTGAGCTATAAACGTTGGATGCCTTTGGCATCGGGGCAGGTCTATTTTCTATAACAAACGACAATCTGAAATGTTCCATTTGAGAACTGGTCTAATGCCATCTATCCCGATTATTTTCATATCCCGAAGGGATAAAAGGTTTGTAGAAAAACACAAATATGTAACATCTGCGATCCTGAAAGGGTCCAACAAAACATTCGATTATTTTGGCTATAAACGTTGGATGCCTCAGGCATCGGCGCAGGTCTATTTTCCATAACAAACGACAATCTGAAATGTTCCATTTGAGAACTGGTCTAATTCCATCTATTCCGATTATTTTCATATCCCGAAGGGATAAAAGGTTTAGAAAAACACAAATATGTAACATCTGCGACCCTGAAAGGGTCCAACAATACATTCGATTATTTTCACTATAAACGTTGGATGCCTTTGGCATCGGGGTAGGTCTATTTTCTATAACAAACGACAATCTGAAATGTTCCATTTGAGAACTGGTGTAATGCCATCTATCCCGATTATTTTCATATCCCGAAGGGATAAAAGGTTTATAGAAAAACACAAATATGTAACATCTGCGACCCTGAAAGGGTCGAACAAAACATTCGATTATTTTGGCTATAAACGTTGGACGCCTTTGGCATCGGGGCAGGTCTATTTTCCATAACAAACGACCATCTGAAATGTTCCATTTGAGAACCGGTCTAATGCCACCTATCCCGATTATTTTCATATCCCGAAGGGATAAAAGGTTTATAGAAAAACACAAATATGTAACATCTGCGACCCTGAAAGGGTCCAACAATACATTCGATTATTTTGAGCTATAAACGTTGGATGCCTTTGGCATCGGGGCAGGTCTATTTTCCATAACAAACGACAATCTGAAATGTTCCATTTGAGAACCGGTCTAGTGCCACCTATCCCAATTATTTTCATAGCCCGAAGGGATAAAAGGTTTATAGAAAAATAAAAACCGTAACATCTGCGACCCTGTAAGGGTCCAACAATACACGATTATTTTGCCTACAAACGTTGGATGCCTGGGCATCGGCCTCGCAATATTCGTCATATCCCGAAGGGATATCAGGTTTGTAAAAAAATATAAAACCATATGGTCTGCGACCCTTTCAGGGTCGAACAAAAACACGATTATTGTCAGCTATAAACGTTGGATGCCTCCGGCATCGGCGCAGACCTGTTTTATATTAAACACGATCCAAGTGTTTTTTGAGAAAAGGATTAAGTTTATGTCGCAATATTTTTCGTATCCCGAAGGGATACAAGGTTTGTAAAAAAAAGTAAACCCGCATCATCTGCGGTCCCGAAAGGGTCGAACAATACAAGATGCCTTTGGCGTCGGCTTATTGAATCCAATTAAACAAATATTTTTCTTCATATTGTATTTCAAATTTTTTTAAAAAATCAATGTATTCATCTCTGAACGTTTGTTTTTTATGATGTTCTTTTTGATTCATAATGTATTTTACCACATTATCGATTTGCGAATGACTGTATGAAAATGCGCCATAACCTTCCTGCCAATGGAATTTAAATTTGGACAACCTGTTTTCATTTATCATTTCGTTGCTTGATTTTTTCACTTCCCGAACCAGATCACTCAGACAACAGGAGGGTTTCATTCCTATAAAAAAATGTATGTGGTCAGACACTCCATTAATTGCCAACATTTTTTGCTCTTTATTCTGCACTATTCCCGTAATGTATTGGAATAATCGTTCTTCCCACGCAATGTCAATTAGTGCCTCCCTGTTCCTCACAGCAAACACAATCTGAATATATATTTGAGAAAAAGTGCTCATATTCCTTATTTATCTTTTTTTATGGCTTGCGGCTACTTACGGGACAATGGCTTAAACATTGACGAACTAATGAACAAATGATATCTATTTCCGCGGCTTTGCGCTCATATAAAAAACAATTGTTCCGCCCTGCATAATTTCTGAATGATTGAGAAATAACCGGTTCAAAGGTTTTCCATTCAATTCAATTTTTTTTACATAAACATTTTTATCGCTTTGATCTTTTACATCAATGATCAATTGTTTGCCATTTTCTAAATTTAAGACCGCATGATCCACCGCAGGGCTTCCGATCGCATACTGATCAGATGCGGGAGCTACGGGATAAAAACCCAATGTGCTCATCATATACCATGCGCTCATTTGTCCGCAATCATCATTCCCACCAAGTCCATCCGCGCCGTTATGATATTGTTTTTTCAGGATCATCCTAATTCGCTCCTGTGTTTTCCACGGCTGGCTTGTCCAGTTATAAAGATAGGCTACATGATGCGCGGGCTCATTTCCATGCACATAATTTCCGATGATGCCCTCTCTGGTGATATCTTCCGTATGCGCAAAAAATTCATCCGGCAAATGCATGGTAAATAATGAATCGAGATGTGGAATAAACTTCTTTTCACCACCCATTAATTTAATTAATTCAGCCGGATCGTGAGGTACATACAAACTATAATTCCATGCATTACCTTCTATAAATCCCTGACCATCGGTTTCCAATACATCGAAATTTTTTCTGAAAGTGCCATCATTTAATCTGGGCCTCATAAAGCCAATTGAGGCATCATACACGTTTTTCCAGTTTCCTGATCGATTCATAAAATCGTTATAAACCGCTGTACGACCGAGTTTTTTGGCCAACTGTGCAATGCACCAATCATCATAAGCATATTCAAGCGTAGTGGAAACAGACGTCCCGTTTTTATCCGAAGGAATATATCCTTTATCCATGTAATCCCCAATGCCTTCATAACGTCGATGCGTAGCCGTAGCAATACAGGCATCCAAAGCTTCATTGGCATCTCCGGTAAATGTGCCTTTTATGATCGCATCTGCAATTACTGAAACGCTGTGGTAGCCGCTCATGCACCAATTATCGTTGGCAGAATTAGACCACACGGGCAACATCTTTAATGCACTTTGATTAAAATGCGCCATCATCGACTTTACCATATCATCATTGCGCTTTTGTTGTATGATGTTGAACAGGGGATGCAATGCGCGATGCGTATCCCAAAGTGAGAAAGTTGTATAATTAGTAAAGCCATTGGCTTTATGCGTTTGCTGATCGAGGCCGCGGTATTCATGGTTCACATCCATGTAAACGGTTGGGCTAAGAAATGCATGATACATGGCTGTGTAAAAGTTGATCATGTTCTCTTCGTTCATTTTCACCTGAACTTTATTAAGCTCTTCATTCCATTGTTTTTGGCCTTGTTGCTTTACTGCATCGAAATCCCAGCCGGGAGTTTCTTCATGAAGATTTAAAAGCGCATTTTCTGTACTTACCGGCGAGATGGCAAACTTTATTTTTATCTTTTCATCTTCCTTTGTATCAAAATCAAAATACATTCTCAATTGCCTTGCTGCGAGATCAGCGAAGCGGTCAGACTGATTGAACTTTCCCCAAAAACCTCTGTAGGCTTGCTTTTTAGAATAATCCTTTGCCCCGTAAGACTTAAACGGTTTTGAAAAAGTCATTGCGAAATAAACGGTTCGTGTTCTTGCCCAGCCGCTCGTTTGCCGATAACCGGTTATCAGCGTATCGTTTTCAACTCTCACAAAAGTCCACACATTTTTTGCATCATAATTATAGATGCCATGCATCAGATCGAGGATGATATGTGACTCATCAGATTTTGGGAAAGTATATTGATGAAATCCAACGCGTGTTGTAGCAGTAAGCTCTGCGAGAATATTATAATCTTCCAATTTTACCTTATAATAATCCGGTTCCGCTACTTCAGTTTCATGGGAAAATTTTGAGCGATATCCATTTTCAGGATGATCTGCCGTGCCGGGATTCAGTTGAACTTTTCCTGTGGTAGGCATGATCAGAAAATCACCAAGATCAGAATGGCCAGTGCCGCTAAAATGTGTATGACTGAAGCCCACAATCGTTGGATCATCGTATTGATAGCCCGCACAATATTTATAAACATCGGGATTATATTTTCCGTTGGTTTCATAAGGAATCGTATCAGTATCCGGGCTTAATTGAACAGACCCAAACGGAACGGTGGCGCCCGGAAACGTGTGCCCCATCTTGGCTGTGCCAATCAGCGGCTTTACATAACGAATTAAATCAAGTTGATTGCCTGCCTGTGCAAACGCGATAAAAGGCAAGCACACACATAAGCCAAAAAATAGTTTTTTCATTTTCTCAAAAAGATATTTTATTGATATTGCCGATTTTTTTAAAAAGGGCTACAAGATAATTCGTTTTTTCTTCACGATTGGGTCAACATGAATGATTTCTAGAAATTGATGCAGACACCATTATTGATAAAAAATAACCTTTTTCTTTTGATTGAGATAAAACTACATTTTGGCTTGTTTGGTTTAACTGTGAAAGACAAATAAAAATAATAAAGGAGGTTCCCGATTTTCGCGGACAATTCTTTTATTCATTTATTTTTTTGTTGAAAAAACATAGACGCTGCTGGTTTTATACAAATCTCCCGGTTTTAAAACGGTTGATGGAAAGCCGGGCTGATTAGGCGAATCCGGGAAATGCTGCGTTTCCATCGCAAAAGCGGTTCTAAAATCATCTTTGCTTCCACCTTTAAAAGTATTTTTGCTTTGCATAAAGTTGCCGCTGTAAAATTGCAAGCCAGGTTCCATAGTGTATACGTCCATTACAATGCCCGATTGATCTCCGGCAACTGTTGCTGCATGATTCATTCCATTTACTTTTGTTCCATTTAAAACAAAATTGTGATCATATCCTTTGCCATTTTTTAATTGCTCATCATTAGCTTCTATCCTGCTACCGATGGTTGCCGGCTTTGTAAAATCAAAAGGGGTGCCTGCTACCGGCGCCAGTTTCCCGGTTGGTATAAGACCTGTATCAACGGGCGTATATTGATTCGCATATATCTGAACAACATGATTTAAAATAGAGCCGCTTCCTTCTCCATTTAAATTAAAGAACGCATGGTTGGTAAGATTCACCACTGTCTTTTTATCGGTAGTGGCTTCGTATTCACATTTAAAACCATTATCAGCCGTAAGTGAATACGTAACTTTTACGTTAAGGTTACCGGGAAATCCCTCTTCCATGTCTTTGGATAAATACTTTAGCTCAAGCGTGGAATCATTCAACTGTTTCGCGTCCCATACCACAGCCTGGTAGCCTTTCTTTCCGCCATGCAGTGTATTGGCGCCGTTGTTGGTGAATAAAGTATATTGTTTGCCATCGAGTGAAAATTTTCCTTTGGCAATGCGGTTTCCAAAGCGGCCAATCGTTGCACCGAAATAGGGCTCAGTGGAATTTTCATAATCCTGCACACTCTTAAAACCAACCACCACATCGGTTATTTTTCCATTTTTATCAGGAACAAATAAGCTTACCAGGCGGCCACCATAATTGGTGATTTCTGCCTGCATGCCATTGTGGTTTTTTAGCGTATAGAGATCAGTTTTCTTTCCATCAATAATGGTTTGAAACGATTTTTCGGATGGCATTTTGCTTGATTGAATGGTTGAAGAATCAGTGGTTGCAGAAGTGCTGGTTGAATGGTTATTACAGGAGACCAGCGCAAATAAAAGAGCAGAAATAAATGCACTATAAATTTTCATGATGTTCTTTTAATTTGTTTTGGAAATGCTTGCGCTTGTTTTTAATTTCTCTTCCAGCAGCTTTATAAAATATCCACCCACCACGCTCCTCGCCTGGAAGCCAACTTGTTTTCCGTCAGTTGTTTCATGCCAATCGCTCAAAGGCACGCGGGTTGGGGTTTCTGTTGCATAACGGTAAACCGGATCCACCAACGCATCAAAATCTTTTTTGTTATCGGTAAGTGTTGCTGTCCACATAATCCAATCGCTTTTGGTATAAGTTTTACGACTATCAAGTGGCAGTCCAAATTTATTTTGCTTGGTCAGATAATAGGTCATTTCTTTTTGATACACTTCTTTTGGAAACAACCCAAGATCTAATATTTTATCCCAAACCATATTATATTTCTGACTCCAGGTATTATTTTTATCAAAAGTTAATGCATAATGATCGCCTTCATCATCCATAACCATCCAGCGTTTGGCCATATTGTTTGCGGTATCGCCATATCGCTGAGCGGTGCTTTTATCGCCAAGCATACCGGCCATCATTGCATAGCATTTTATTCCAACAATCGCTTTCACAGAAAGGTTTGCATTGCGGGCAAGGTGACCGGCAAAGTCATCTGTGCATAATTGATTCGCAGGATCAAATCCTTCTTTTACCAAATAATTAGCCCAGGTGGTTAAAGTATTCCAATGCTTTTTTGCATAGGAAGCATTGCCTTCTGCCCTGGCAATGGCGCCGGCAAGAATGAGCATATTTCCAGACTCTTCTACCGGCATACCTTCGCCATACGTTTGCCCGTTGGCTATAGGATAAGTGCCCAGATCGTGCGCTGCAAAAGGGCTGCGCCATTTACCACTTTCGCTGAAATAAAAAATACCATTCAGCATGCCTTCCATCAATTGAGGATTATAGGTGAGAAACAAAGGCGATGACGGGTAGGTCACATCCACCGTATTGATAGAACCATTGCTAAAATTTTCTTTTGATAAAAATAATATTTCACCCTGCGGACTTTCTACCAGTTTATGCGCAGCCACGCTTTGGCGATACGCCAGGATGCACAGTTCCGCGTATTTTTCGCCACCTGCTTTCTTCAGATCATTATCAAGACTTTGATTAAAATCCATACATTTTTTCATCACGGAATGATAATCTGCTGCTGCTTGTTGCAGTTGCATTTCGATGGTTTGATCTCCATTCCGGTTCCACCATGGTCTTAAATTTTGCTTGAAGAACTGAATGGAATAAACATCATCATAAGCCAATAAAAAATATTGCTCTTTTGTGGTTGAACCTACCTTTCCAAGATTGATGACGCTATTTAAAAAAAGATCTTTCCCGGAATTTATTTCCGCGGATGGATTGGCTTTACGCATAAAAGAAGGCAATACGTTTGAAACAGACGTTACATATTGCGAGACCTTTGCTGACGCCGGTGTTGCCACATACATATAGCCCCAGTCTATCCTGAGGTCATCGCCTTTCTTTTGAAGAACCGGCTGTTCTTTGGTGCCTGCTTTCAAGATATTTAATTGTGAAGAAATATATTTTTTGGTGATCACTTCCTGCGAAGAAGTGTTGGTAGCGAGAGCAGAAGATGCGCCAAAATAAACTTCTACATTATGAGGATTACCGTCATTTGATTTCACAGAATAAGTAACATAAGAAACCGGTCTTGATAAAAGGTTAAGATCAGTGATCAGCAATGGCGAAGTGAAAGTGATGGTTGCATTTACCGGCCCGCAGGTAAAATCATAAATCGTTTGCGTAGCATTTATTGAAACATTTTTTTGAACAGCCTGTATCACATTGGCACTTTCTTTTGCAACGGATTCTTCATACAGGCCGGCATCAAGATAAGCGCCGCCGGCGGTGTTCGCTATGTGGAACGCCAACACGTTTTTACCTTTTTTTAATTTTTGGCTCGCGGCATCCACCGGAAAATATTGATACTTTCCAAGCCAGCCAACGTAGCTGTATATTTTTTCGCCGTTCAGATAAACCTCGATGTTGTCATCATGTTTTATTTTGAGAAACAATTTTTTAAAATCGGTTTTATCTAATGTAAATGTTCTTCTTACCCAAAGGTCTTTGCTGTTCCAATAAGTTCCTTTGATGGATCTATCGTCTGAAAACGGCGCGCTGCCTGATTTCCAGGCTGCATCATTAAAAGACCCGTTTTGCCAATCTGCGGCCGGCTGCATTTCTGTATATTTTACTGAATAGATTTTTTCATCAGCCGCAGGCAAAACAGCATGGTAGCTTTTTGATTCCTTACCAATTACGCGATATATTTTTCCGTCCGCTTTTACGAAGCCCATAAGCGACTGATCCGTGCCGGTCCAGTGTTTTGTAGAAGACGCATTTAAAGTATCGCTCATCGACCATACACTAAAGTAAGGGTCATGAGTGATCAGCGGATATGCAGGCGCTTTTTGCTGCGCACTGAGCATTTTTGCAGAAGCGATCAATACAATTAACAGCAATTTTTTCATGTTCAAAATTTAAAAAATCTATAAAATGGTTTATATAGTTACAAATTTGTTTCAATTATAAACAACAATATTTCTCCATTCAACATTCCGGATCATAATTGGCCATTTCGGAGGATCAATAGCAAAACAGATAAAACACAAGCGAAACCATATAAGTGTAAATGTAGTATTTACCATTTTATTAGCAACTGAAGCAATACAGCAGGCAATAATCCCATTTTGGGCATCATGGCTCCTTCACTCTGCAACCCAATACAGTAAAGGGTTTTCACAGTTTCTTCACGGCATTAAGATACTACAAACCTTTCCTTTTTGATTTTGAAAGCACTCTAATGTGAGTTTACTTTTGCATTACAAGTTTAAATTCAATTCAATTTAAAACTTGAAAATATCTATGACAACTACAAAAAAATTATATCTTATTAGAGGACGCAACATTATTGAGCACTTTAATAAATTGGGCGGCGTAGAACCAGTTCAAATAAAAAATACACCGGCACAAACTTTCAGGATAGCTACCAGCGTGTTTTTCTTCATCGCAGGATTAACATTCGCCACCTGGGCCAGCCGTATTCCGGACATCCAGAATAAATTACATTTAAGCGATGCCGCGCTTGGTGGAGTATTATTTGCTCTTCCCGTCGGCTTGATGATCAGCCTTCCTTTATCGGGCTGGCTCGTTGCGCGTTATGGCAGTAAGCCTATGATGATAACCGGTGCAATATTATACCCGATGATCTTATTGTTATTGGCGTCATCAATGGCGGTATGGCAGCTTTGCCTCTCGCTGCTTTTATTTGGTATGTTGGGTAATCTCATAAATATTGCAATGAATACACAGGCCGTTGGCGTAGAAAAGTTGTATGGCCGGTCCATCATGGCATCATTTCACGGACTTTGGAGCCTTGCAGGATTTAGCGGAGCTCTTACCGGTGCTTTTTTCGTGGCACAGCAATTTTCTCCTTTGATACATTTTACGGTTATATGCGCTCTTGCCCTGGCAATGGTATTGGTTTTTTATAAGTCTGCGCTACCACGAGATAGTGGCGCTGGTCAGCAACAAAAATTATTTGTAAAGCCTGATGGTAAAATTTTATTGCTGGGGCTTATTGCTTTTTGCAGTTTGCTTTGCGAAGGCGCCATGGCCGATTGGAGCGGCGTATATTTTAAAAAAATAGTCGAAGCGCCGGCATCTATGATCACTGCAGGTTATGTTGCCTTCACCGCAACGATGGCGTTGGGCCGTTTCCTGGGCGATTGGCTTGTTACGAAAACCGGCGTAAAGCGTATGCTTCAAATAAGCGGAACGATGATAACGATCGGACTGCTGATCGCTGTTGCCTTTCCTTATTTGTTAACAGCTACACTTGGCTTTCTGCTGGTAGGGTTTGGGGTTTCTTCAGTAGTTCCTATTATTTACGGACTTGCCGGAAAATCTACCACCATGCCTGCAAGTACCGCATTGGCCGCAGTTTCAACCATTGGCTTTCTTGGATTCTTAATCGGACCGCCGCTGATTGGCTTTATCGCGCAAGCAATAAGCTTACGCTGGTCATTTATGCTGATTGGCGTGTTAGGATTTGGAACAGCCCTCTTGGCAGGAAAATTAATGCTTGATAAGTTGCCGAAAGAAAAGGTGCTGAAAGCGCCGGTCAATCCATCAACCACTTTTGCAGCGAACGGAACCGTGTATGAAAGGCCTTTTAAAAATGGTTATGTGGCATGGCCGGAAAGCATGTTAAAGACATCCAAAGACAATGAAAGCATCAACGTAGGCCGCACAAAAACCGGCGGATTTGTTGCCTATCCAAAAAAATAAATGATTATTTGATAAGATCGAAATAAAAGCGATTATTTTTAAGCGCTCCCTTAGTCGTTGATTGATCTCATCCAATCTTAAAAATATCTCTCTTCCCGAAAGCATTTCTTCAATTTCAGCAGCATTCTTCCAACTCATCACCACTGCAATTTTTATTTAGCTACAAATTGATGTTTATTCATTTCGGGTAATATTTTTTTAAGCCGTCGTGCCGGCGTACCAAATCTCTGCAAACAAAAGCCCATGCGACAAAAGCCAAAATATAGATTTTGAGATTTTGGATTGAAGATGCCACACGCAATGTGCCGCACTAAATTTTCAGCATAATTTTATTGAAAAACGTTTATATTTAATTCTTGAAAATTAACGATTGCCTGTTTACCTGAATATGCTCTTTAATAAATATTTTATCCAATCATAAACGTTTACAAATATGAGTGTGAAAAAAACCGCCTCTTCACGCAGAAATTTTATTAAACAAATTACCGGAACCACGCTTGCCCTCGGTGCAGCGCCCCTGGCCTCTTTTGCCGCACAGGAAAAAATCGAAGAGCGTATCATACATTATGAAAAAAAGATTGCAGCAAACGACCGCATTAACGTTGCCGTTATTGGCCTCGGCATCATGGGAAACGAAAATGTAAAAACTGCGTTGAAAGTGCCCGGCGTACAGCTTGTGGCAGCCTGCGATCTATATAAAGGCAGGCTTGAGCGTGCCAAAGAAGTGTATGGCGCCGATTTGTTTACGACCAACGATTACCGCAAACTTCTTGACCGGAAAGATATTGATGCCGTTATTATCGCCACGAGCGATCATTGGCATGCACGCATTACCAAAGATGCCTTAAAAAGCGGCAAGCATGTGTATTGCGAAAAACCCATGGTTCATAAGATCGAAGAAGGACTTGGGGTGATCAATGCGCAAAAGGCAAGCAATAAAATCATGCAGGTGGGCAGCCAGCGTGTGAGCAGCCTTGTGTATGCAAAGGCGCGTGAATTGTACAAGTCGGGCGAAATTGGCGCACTCAATATGGTAAACGCGATATACGACCGCCAGGATGCTTTAGGCGCCTGGGAATATACCATGCCTACCGACGAATCGCCTCAAACCGTTGATTGGGACAGGTATATAGAAGGCATGCAAAAAATTCCTTACGACCGAAAAAAGTTTTTCTGGTGGAGAAATTACAAAGAATTTGGTACCGGCGTTGCCGGAGATTTGTTTGTTCATCTTACTTTCCGGAACGCATGTGATAACCAATTCCAAAGGGCCTGAAGAAATTTTTGCTTCCGGGCAATTGTGCTATTGGAAAGATGGCCGCAATGTACCCGATATCATGACCGGTATTATGCGCTATCCTGAAACACCGGATCATCCTGCTTTTCAATTAACACTACAGGTAAATTTTGTAAGCGGAACCGGCGGCTCGGAAATGGTACAATTCGTGGGCGACCAGGGAACCATTAACATCAGGGGCAACAGCTTAACCGTGCATCACAGCATTATGGCCAAAGCGCCGGGCATCGGCGGCTGGGATGCATTATCAACTTATCCGCAGGCAATGCAGGAAACATTGAAAAAACAATACAACGAGAAATACAGCGCCGAAGATCAGAAAAGACCTGTCAAGCCCGACATAGTTTATAAACAGCCGCAGGATTTTGATGAACACCTGGAGCACCACACTAATTTCTTCGAAAGCTGTCGCTCGGGCAAACCCGTAGTAGAAGATGCCACCTTTGGCTTCAGGGCGGCCGCCCCATGTCTTGCCTGCAACGATAGCTATTTTAACAAAAAAATTATTAAGTGGGATCCTGTTCAAATGAAGATAAAAGCCGGCTGATCTGATGCTGATCAAACTTTCTTCCATAAAAAATTAAACATCCATTTCAAAAAAATAAAATGATCTGTTATGCAACTATCCAGAAGAAAATTTATTGTGAACACTTCCTTAACTGTAGCCGGCGCTATGCTTTTATCTGACCAAATATTCGCAGGCAATAAAGCGAAGAATACCATCCTCGGCATTCAATTATATTCGGTGCGGGATGATATGAAGGCCGATCCGTTGGGCACCTTGAAACAGCTTGCGGCTATGGGCTATAAAAATGTGGAACACGCCAATTATGTGGACAGAAAATTTTATGGTTACAGCCCCACTGAATTTAAAAAAGTGTTGGATGATCTTGGTTTAAAAATGCCCAGCGGACATACCGTTCTGGCCGAAAAGCACTGGGACAAAGCCAGCAATGATTTCACGGATGAATGGAAGCATACAGTGGAAGACGCCGCTACCGTTGGCCAGCATTATGTGATCAGTCCGTGGCTGGATGAAAGCCTGCGCAAAGATTATGACGGCCTTGTCGCTTTTTTGGATCACTTCAATAAATCCGGAGAGCTTGTGCAAAAAATCCGGAATGAAATTCGGCTACCATAACCACGATTTTGAATTCAAATATTCTTTGAATGGCAAGCAGGTTTATGACATCATTTTGGAGCATACTGATCCTGAACTGGTGATCCAGCAAATTGATATTGGCAACATGTATGGCGCCGGCGGCCGCGCATTGGATATTGTAAAAAAACATCCCAACAGGTTTGCCAGCATGCATGTAAAAGATGAGATCAAATCAACAGGCAAAGGCGAAATGAACGATCAGTATGAAAGCACCATTTTGGGCAAAGGCGTATTGCCCGTTAAAGAAATTGTTGATGTCTTCCGCAAATCCGGAGGCACCACCGAATTCATTATTGAGCAGGAATCTTACCAGGGTAAAACGCCGCTTGATTGCTGCAAAGAAGATTTAAAAGCGATGAAAAGCTGGGGTTATTAATTTACTGCAATTTGCGCGCCGGCTGTCTTTCACTAACACATCGAATGTGAACAAAAAATTTATTGCTACATAAGCCAAAAAGTAGTAATTCAACATTCAGCAGGTGGTAATGGCCGGCGCGCCTTTTAAAAAAATCGCGATTGAAAGATTTCCAGGTAATAATCTTTACACTTTGTTTAGTCTTCCTCGTTTCTTTTAATGTAGTTGCACAAAAAAAGAACGAGGCTTATCAATTGAAAATTCACAGAACAACCGTTCCGGTAAATGTTGATGGATCAATGGATGACGACGCCTGGCAACATGCAGATTCTGCTTATAATTTTTACATGGTGCTTCCGATGGATACTTCTTACGCAAAAGTAAAAACAGAAGTAAGAATGTGCTATGATGATCACAATTTTTATCTCATCGCCATCTGCCATAAATTTCAATCCGGGCATTACTTTGTAGAATCCCTTCGGCGCGATTTTATATTTGGCAAAAATGATAATTTCCTGGTGTTCATTGATCCGTTTAATGATCTTACCAACGGCTTTTCCTTTGGCGCGAATGCAGCCGGAGCTCAGTGGGATGGCACCATGTATGAAGGTGGCAAAGTAGATTTAAACTGGGACAACAAATGGACCTCGGCCGTTAAAAATTATGAAGATAAATGGATATTTGAAATGGCCATTCCTTATTCAAGCATCCGCTACAAAAATGGGGTTAAAAAATGGGGCATCAATTTTAGCCGTAACGATTTGCGAACCTCAGAGAAAAGTTCCTGGGCGCCCATGCCACGCCAGTTTCCAACAGCTTCGCTGGCTTATACCGGTAATATTATCTGGGACGAAGCGCCGCCGGCCGCGGAAGCCAACATTTCAATTATTCCCTACTTCCTGGGTGGCATTAGTAAGAACCAGCAGTTGAAAACAGAGTCGAAGTTCAAAAGAGAAATTGGTATGGACGCCAAAATTGCCATCAACTCTTCACTCAATTTAGACCTCACCGTTAACCCGGATTTTTCGCAGGTAGAAATAGACCAGCAGGTAACCAACCTCGACCGGTACGAATTGTTCTTTCCCGAAAAGCGCCAATTTTTTTTAGAGAATGGAGATCTCTTTGCCAACTTCGGATATGCATCTATACGGCCTTTCTTTTCGAGGCGCATTGGCTTGGGAGTGCCCATCAATTACGGAGCAAGATTAAGTGGCAGGCTTGATAAAAACTGGCGGATTGGCGCGATGGATATGGAAACAGGAAGCGTAAATTCAACCGGCCTGCCTGCTCAGAATTTTACCGTAGCAGCCGTTCAACGCAAGGTTTTTTCGAGATCCAACATCGGCTTTATTTTCGTCAACAAACAATCCCTGCATTACAACCGCCTTGCAGATTCGGCCAAGCAGTTGTACACTGAATACAACCGCAACGCCGGGCTTGAATACAACCTGGCTTCGCCCAATAATGTTTGGACAGGAAAAGCACTCATCTTAAAATCTTTCTCTCCGGGTAAGCAGGATCATGAAGTGGTGCATGCTGCGAACCTGCAATACAACAGTCGCAGATGGCTTCTCAACTGGCAACATGAATATGTAGGAAAGAATTACAATGCAGAAGTGGGTTACGTTCCCCGAAACGGTTATATCAAATTAAATCCGCAGGCAAGCTATTTATTTTTTCCAAAGGGCGGTAGCATCTTATCGCACGGACCCAAAGTATTTTATTTATTGTATACTAATGAATCGTTTAAACGAACGGATGATGAAGAATACATTGCCTACAATGTTAACTTTCGCAATCAAAGCACGCTCAGTGCATGGGTATCGCATGATTATGTGGAGCTGCAACGCCCTTTTGATCCTACCAATTTTAAAAAAGATACTTTGGCCCGCGGCACCAAACACAACTGGAAGGCATTTGGCGCAAGCTTTTTTTCCAAACCCGAAAGTCTGCTAACCTATGATCTTTCAACGCGGTTTGGCGGCTACTATGCCAACGGAAGAAGATACAATGTGGTGGCAGATATTGGCTATCGCTTTCAGCCTTTTGTAAGCCTGGCTTTAAATGTTAGCTACGATCATATCAGTTTGCCGGCGCCATGGAACCTCACAAAATTCTGGCTGATTGGCCCGAAGGTAGATGTAACCATGACCAACAAGCTTTTCTTCACTACATTCATTCAATATAATGAGCAGCTAAACAACATCAATTTAAACACACGCTTTCAATGGAGGTATAAACCCGCTTCCGACCTTTATATAGTTTATACAGATAATTATTTACCCGTTCCTTTTTCTGTAAGAAACAGGGCGCTGATGCTAAAGCTCACCTATTGGTGGAATGTAAAAGTTGCGAAGAAAAATGAAGTTAAGCTATAAATCATGTTGCAAACCTGCATAAGCCAAAATGTAGTTTTTTACAGTTTTCACAAACTGGTTATATTTCTACTATTTTGGATGCAGCAAATAAAAATATTACTATTGGACTTTAATCGATAATTACCAAATGGCTTTACGCAACTGCATACAAAAAACCAAGATGATCGTTATAGAAAATGAATGGATTGAGGTTGTATGTTATTCGGAAATACAAATGTAAGCGGATATATAGTTTTCCACCACGACCATGAAACAATCAACTTGCTTATCTTCTTTTTTATTTTTATTAGCAGCCTGCCAGACCAACATTACTGCGACACATGATGCTGTGAAAAATTCAGTGGCAAGCACCACGCAAACCTTCAAATCAATTATTGATGGTGATTGGTACCAAGCATCTTATATAGACACCCTCCAAGAAACAAAATCGCCCTTTCGCTCTCAAAATTCTTTAGCGGAATATGTTGAATTAAGTATAAACACAACTGAAGCATTGGGCGACAGTCTTGAAGTAGGAGCACCAGGTATTCATGAAGGAACAAGTTTTATCATTTATTTGAAGCCCGGTTTAACAATTACATCATTTCCAACGAATATTATTGACGAGGACGTAGCGAGTAATTTCTATGAACTCAGTTACAATACCTCAAGAAATGACACTTCTTTAATAATCCTTCACTATAACAAAGAGAAGAAATTAATTGGGCAGACAAAGTACTTGAAAGTTCCAAAAAATTCCGAAGGTGCTTTGCAGTTTATGGTCAATAAAACTTTATTTGCAGGCAACTACAAAGCAGAAGATAGTTTTGGAAATATATCAGTTCTTAAGTTTACAAATGATGGACTTGTTACAGAACTATCTGTTTTTAAAAAATATTATGTAATTACTGATTTTGTTGCAGGACCTGAAAATAATGTTGATAAAGTTTGCTTTGACGTTCAAACAAACCACCAACAATGTTATGCATTTGAAATTAAAGGGGACACAATTAAATTATACGATTTTAAGGAGGGTGCTGACCAAGACACATTACAACGAGGGGAACTTAAATATAAACTTGTAAAACAATAAGCGACCAGAATACATCCGCTTACATCGGCCTGTTGCAAGTGGGGCTGAAGGAAAAACAATGAACTTTTGTAATATTATTGAGCGGTAGTTTCGGCAGAAAAACTCTATTGAACGATAAAATTGACAATGAACTTTTATTTATAAATTTGGCAACGGTTCCGGGAAGAAGGAATTCTATTTCCCCACCTGCTGCAAGCCGTGAACCGTTATATGCCACCCACACTGCAATTCAACCATGCTTAAATTTTCAATAATCACATTTCAGTTGTCACGGAGATTTTTTTTCTTGCTTCTACTTTTCTGTTTTACTTCATGCAACAAAAGGGTCAATGAAGTAACTGTAAAGAATAATGAAATAGAAGCAACAAAGTATGAAATTAGTGAGATTTCAACTGCACATGATTTTGTTGAAGTGAGAAAAGGCAATTCTGCAATAAAAATATTGGAAGCCAACTCTTACGGTTTTGCTGACATGCTTATTAGCCATGACACGATTGTAATACAATATTTACCAGATGTCTTTTATTATATTGCTGACAAAGCATTCAACTATAAAATAAAACTGGATACAACAATATCTGTAGACTACTGGAGACAAAAAGTAGAGCAGAGAGAAAAGTTTAAAAAGTAAGTTCTGCTTTTTGAAATAGCACGACTAAAAGTTGTATCATCCAGAGAAGACATTCTCAATATTTTTCCTCTTGTTGGTCTTCCCAAAATGAAGGCTCCTTTTCTCCTTGTTGGTCTTGCTTGAAGCTTGAAGTTATTAGCATCCGCAGTTGTTTCGCTAATCAGCTTCAGTTATCGGGCGTGACTGAATTCTATTTGGCAAAAGAATGTATCTTGAGCAATAAATCATTAATCACCTTCGGTATCGGCTGAAGGAACACGGAACATCCCGCCTTCGGCAATACCGAGCCGTTGGCGGCTATTTAAAACGCTACTTTGGATGGATAGTTTATCTAAAATTCAAGCTAAATTAAGTAATTCTGTCTTTAAGAGTAATATAACCTCTTTAGTCTCTATATACAAAGACAGTGAAGAAAATCGAATAAAAAAGGCTAAGGAGATTGAAGCCGAAATTCATCAATGGAGCAACAATAACACGGGCAAGCCTTTTCAAGAAATGGAAATTTTAACGGAAGATAAAATCGAAGATTATAATCTATATCAATATCATTTTGATTATCTTCTTTTAAATTCACTATTTATTTCAGCCTTCTCACTTTTTGAAATTCATTTGAAACGGCTTGCGAAGATTGCAGAGAAAGGATTTGATTCAAAAATTAAATTATCAGATATTAAAGGCAATGGCGAAATCGATACAATTAGGAAGTATCTGTTTCTAATACATTCAATTGAGAAGGCAAACGGTAATACAGATGAATGGAAAGAATTGCAAGAATTTAAAGCAATTAGAAATTCAATTGTTCATCAAGGAAGCATCTTAAATCCCGATAAGAATTTCAAACCTCAAAAAGTTGTTGGTTTCAAGAAATTAAAGGAACATAATATTTGGATGAATCCTGACACAATATATTTTAGGTTAAAGAAAGTTTCATTTCTAGAAGATTTTAAACGCCTTTCAATTGAATACAGTGACAATCTAACGTTAGAATTGACAAACGGCCGCTAACATGAACTGTGTAAAAAAACAAATAAAAATTTCGATTTTTTATGGCCTGGCTGAACAATAATTTGGTTGATACATAGTTCCGTTTTTTGCAACAGCTATTAATCCTTGTTGCCGCTTTTTGCGGACATTTATACTGCAAGAAAATCTTCCCAGAACACTTTGATAACAGGTGACTTTCTTGGTGACAAAGTCAGTAAGCAATAAACAAACGTTTTACCGTGAATGAAAAATTAATTTTTGGCGATGACTGACACTACACACCTTTCTATTCCGTTCTTAAGCTCAGCGCCGGGTTGGCCAGCGCCGCTTTGGTAGAATGAAACATCGCAGTTAATAACGCCGTTATTACGATGGCGACCGCCGATAAAATAAAGGGAACTACAGACAATCCGGCGCTATACCGGAAAACCTGCAGCCAGCTGTGCATAAAATAATAAGCCACCGGAAACGCGATCAGCGCAGCAATAAATGCCAGCCACAAATAGTTTACGGTAATCAGGCTCACTACCTGCGAAATGCTGGCGCCCATTACCCTTCGAATGCTGATCTCTTTTTGTTTTTGCTGCGTAGTAAATGCTGTTAAGCCAAGCAAGCCAAGACAAGTGATGATGATCGTCAGGATAGAAAATGCTGCAAAGATCTTCCCGCGCTTTTGATCGGCTGCATATTGCGAATTAAAATCTTCATCGAGAAATTTGTATTCAAAAGGCAAATTGGGAAAATATTTTTTCCATGTTTTACCAAGCGACGCAATGCTCGACTTCATGTCGCCGGGATTCATCTTCAATTGAACAACGTTCCCATTAGGACCATAATAAAAAAGCAGCGGCTCAATCGGATTGTAAAGCGATTTCTGGTTAAAATCTTTCACAACGCCGATCACTTCCAGGTAATTTCCGGAAGTATCTCCGGGAAATTTCACCCGCTTGCCCAGCGCTTCTTTCCAGCCGAAATGTTTTACCATGGCCTCGTTTACCAAAATACTGTGCAACGTATCTCCCAGCGTATTAAAATTGCGGCCCTTCACAACGGGAATATTCAACACGGCAAGAAAATTTTCGTCTATGCCATACAGTTCGACTGCTTTGTCTACCATGCCACTGTCCGTTTGAACGCGGAACAAATTCAGATTGATGTTAGCAGAGCCGGGATAACCATTTGCAGTGCCCACCGTTTTAACGCCGGAGAGTGAGCGAAAATCATTGACCATGGCGTTGATCTTTCCGCGCTCATCTTCACCGGTGTTAATGGTCACCATCATCACATGACTTTTATCAAAGCCAAGATCTTTTTTCCGAAGATAATTAAGCTGTGAATAAACTACCCATGTACAAATAAGCATGATCATAGCAATGGTAAACTGCAACACAACCAGCGTACGGCGCAGATTTACATTGCCTGAGGCTTTGGAAAGGCTTCCCTTTAAAATATTTACCGGGTTGAAAGATGACAAGTAAAATGCAGGATAACTGCCGCCCACAAGGCCGGTAAACAGTCCGATGCACAATACCAAAAACACGTTAAATGGTTGCAACAAAGTATGTATTGTAAACTCTTTACCGGATAAGGAATTAAACATGGGTAACAATAACAGCGCCAGCAAAAAGCTTAATAACACCGCTATAAAAGAAGTTAGCACCGACTCACTTAAGAACTGCATTACCAATTGTTTTTTGGTGCTACCGGTTACCTTGCGGATGCCAATTTCCTTGGCCCTGCGGGCAGATCGTGCCGTGGTTAGATTCATATAATTGATGCACGCAATCAGCATCATAAAAAATGCCACCGCAGAAAAGATCCAGATATAAGACATGCTTCCCAGTTCTTCCGGCTCGCGCTCCAGGTTGGAATGCAAATGAATGGCCGTTATCGGTTGCACACCATAGTGCATTTTCACATTGAATTGAGCAAAGATGGGCGCCATATATTTTTCATACATGGGCACCAGCTTTTTATTTAATGCCTCAGCGCTGGTTCCGGGCTTTAGCAGCACATAAGTAAAGTTGTTGAAATTGCCCCAGTTCTCGCCACCATACTGGTTTTTAGGCAGGCTGGTCCACGAGATCAGCATATCAAACCGGAAATGAGAATTTTGCGGCACGTCTTCAATTACGCCGGTTACTTTATACACATCATACACCGTACGAAGTGTTTTGCCAATGGCGGACGTATTCTTGCCAAAATATTTGTCTGCAATAGTTTTTGAAATCACAATACTGAAGGGCTCGGTTAGTGCTTTCGCCGGCTTTCCTTCTAAAAATTTATAAGAAAAAATGTTAAAGATGGTGCTGTCGGCGTAATACACCTTCGTCTCGTAAAAGTTGTTTTCGCCGTTCTTAAACAAGGTTCTTTCGCGCCCCATCAGGCGCCCGGATTCTTCTACTTCCGGATAATCCTTTTTTAGTGTTGCCGCAAGCGGAGCCTGTGTCATGTCCAATTGGTGTTTTTATCGCGCTCCTGGATATAAGATACGATCCTGAAAATACGGTTCGCATTTTTATGATAGCGGTCGTAGCTCAGCTCATCCTTTACATAAAATATCAGGAACAGGCTAAAAGTAATGCCGATGGTAAGTCCAAGGATGTTGAGCAGGCTATACCATTTATCTTTTCTGAAATTGCGGGCTGCAATAATCAACAAGTTTTTTATCATAACACATGTTTAAAAAATGAAAAGATTTTTCGACGATTAAAAAGGCTACGGAGTTTATCAATCCTCAAGTCGAACGTTCGGCAATCAAATTAGTTACAAGGCTCCAAATTATGATTCGACTTAAATTTGAATTTTCCGTACCGAGCCACCTGAACGAATCAATACCAATGCCATCAATTAATTAATTGCATTTGAATGATTTATGAAAAAAAGGAAGGATAAGAGTGTTCGAAAACGAACACTTTATGTGCGGATTGGATACAGAAAAAAATGAGAAAGAAGAAGCGTGTGTGGTTTATTATTTTTTTAGACTATTGCAGCAATGGCCGGATTGGCTTTTTATAAAGCTTAATCCTTTTCTTCCACTTCAAAACCATATTGCATTAGTTGCCTGCAATCTAATACCGCTACAACTTCGGCGGTTTCTGAAAGAGAATCATTGTTGCGTTCCAGTAATCTTAATTTGAATTGATCGAACTCAACTTCTACAATTTCATAAATGGCAACAGCCTCACCGTTTTTTTCGCGTACTTTAGAATGAATGGTCAGTTGCCTGCCGCAATTACTGATGAGTTTCCACATGTTTTTTAAATTTAATAATTATTAGTCTCCACCAAAAACTTCCGTATAATAAATTCGTCCCTGTTTGTCTTTCGCAATACCGATGCCAATATATTGATACTTACCAAGCATGTTGCGGCGATGCCCGGCAGAATTCTTCCACATAGTTACCACTTGCTGCGCCGATGTGGCACCATAGGCAACGTTTTCAGCAAAGCTATGCAGGTTTTGAATTGCTTTTTTTGCCTGGGCATTTCTCTGCTCAAAGCCCGTATGCCCAAAACCTATTTTGCCGCTTGCCATATTTTGGCTGTGTTGCTGTGCTATCGAATTGAGCTCGGAACGCATGGTTACTTCGGGCAAACCATTCGATTTTCTAAATTGATTCGTTTCGCTTAAAACTTCTCTTATCAATGCGGAATTGCCGTCGTCATAAAAAGAAACAAGGCTCACAAAAAGTAACAGGCAAATAAAGGTTGCAAATAAGGTGATCTTTTTCATGGTAAGGAATGTGGCGGAGGTTTTTATTCCTTCAAAGATAAAATCATTTACCACGTTGTATAACGATGAACATGCTAAGAAAGTGTAAAAGTAGTTTTTTGACTTTCTTCAATTGATGCCTTACCAGCTATCATTCGAGCCCTTAAAAAATCAGCAGGAAAGTTTACATTGTATAACGAATTTGCCATCAGCTTAAAATTAATTTTATGCAGCTACTTATAAAACGCATCAGTGTCCTGATTTTTTTGTTGTGCGCCGCTGTCTTTTCCTTAAACGCTCAAAACAACAATCCTACTTATGACAAAGCGCTGGCTGATTCGCTGGGCGCCGATCAATACGGAATGAAAATGTATGTACTGGTGATGTTGAAAACCGGACCGGCCCATTTAGATTCAGCAAAAACAGATAGCCTTTTTAACGGCCACATGAAAAATATAAGCCGGCTTGTAAATTCTGGAAAATTGGTTGTTGCCGGACCGCTGCAAACAAATGAAAAACAATACCGCGGCATTTTCATCTTAAATGCAAAAACCATAGAAGAAGCCAAAGCCCTGTTGCAAACTGATCCTGCCATTCATGCGGGATTGTTAGATGCGGAACTTTACGGCTGGTATGGCTCCGCAGCATTGCCGCTGTATTTGCCTTCTTCAGAAAAAATACGAAAATCTACATTTTAGCTTATATGAATCATATCATAAAATGATCGTGCTTCAAAATTTCGCCTTCATATTTTCTTAACTATTGCGTAACAATTGGTTTACATTCTTTTGGTTGCTTTGTGCCAGCCCCTTTTTAATTGGCAATATGAAAACCATGCCGTTTATCTGTCAACGGATTTTTACAAAAAAATTCCTGTTAGAATTTTATTCTTTTTATCGCCCGCATAAAATTTATAAAATATAAGAATGGGTAAAAAGAGAAAGGTGGATATTTTGGTATTAAGCGACGTTCATCTTGGCACTTATGGATGTCATGCAAAGCAATTGTCGAATTATCTCAAAAGTATCAAACCAACAACCGTAGTGCTTAATGGCGACATTATTGACATGTGGCAGTTCAGTAAAAGATATTGGCCCAAAAGCCACATGAAAGTGGTGAAACACATCATGCACTGGATCAGTAAAAAAGTACCCATCTATTATGTAACCGGCAATCACGATGAAATGCTTCGCAAGTTCACCGGGCTTAAAATCGGATCTCTGCAAATAGTAGATAAAGTAATTTTGCCGTTGGACAATAATAAAACTGCATGGGTGTTTCATGGCGATGTGTTTGATGTAACGATGCAACATTCAAAGTGGCTTGCAAAGCTGGGCTCAGTGGGCTACAACACGCTGATCCTGATTAACAGGCTTGCCAATTTTATCTCCGAACATGTATTTAAGAAAGGAAAATTATCTCTTTCAAAAAAGATAAAAAACAGCGTAAAAAGCGCAGTGAAATTTATCAACAACTTTGAAGCTACCGCCGCCGATATCGGCATTTCCAACCAATACGATTATGTAATTTGCGGCCATATTCATCAGCCTGAGATAAGAGAAATTACGAATCAGCAGGGCTCTATCATGTACCTGAATTCCGGCGATTGGATTGAAAATCTTACCGCTCTTGAATATAATAATGGCGAGTGGACAATTTATAAATACAACGAACAGGAAATAGAAGAAGATAAAGAAGAAGAAGACGCCGATGATTTGATACTTTCCAACAACCAGCTTTTCAACAACATGGTTGCTGATTTCAATTTAATGATGGTAAAATGAAAATACTTTATGCAATACAAGGAACCGGCAACGGCCATATAAGCCGGGCGCGCGACATAATTCCCTTGCTGCAGCAAAAAGGAGACCTGGATATACTCATCAGCGGAACCGAAGCAGATGTTGCGCTTGGCTATCCCGTAACATTTACATTGAACGGCCTCAGTTTTGTGTTTGGAAAAAAAGGCGGTATCGATCTCGCTGCAACTTATAAAAAAGCAAAGCTTAAAAGATTTTATGCGGAAATAAAAGCACTTCCTGTAAACGATTATGATGTGGTGATAAGCGATTTTGAACCCGTAAGCGCGTGGGCTTGCCGCCTGCATCATAAGCCATGCATCGGGCTTAGCCACCAGGTAGCTGTGATTAATAAACACTCGCCCCAGCCTGCCAATTTCGATCCGGTTGGACGACTGATTTTAAAAAACTATGCGCCTGCAACGGTTCAATACGGCTTTCATTTTATGCACTATGATAAGAAGATTTTTACCCCGGTAATAAGGCAATCAATCCGCGATGCAAAGGTGAGCGTTAAAAAACATTTCACCGTTTACTTGCCCGCGTATAGCGATAAAAAGATTATCAAAGTACTAAGGGAAATTAAAGACGTAGACTGGCAGGTATTTTCAAAGCATTCTAAAAAGGCCTATTCCGAAAAAAATATTTCGATTGTGCCAATAGAAAATAATGCGTTCATTAAAAGCATGGCAGCCTCGCTGGGCGTACTGTGTGGCGCCGGTTTCGAAACTCCTTCAGAAGCGCTGTTCCTTGGAAAAAAACTAATGGTAATTCCGATGAAAGGACAGTACGAACAACAATGCAATGCTGCCGCTCTTAAAAAAATGGAAGTGCCGGTGTTGAAAAAATTAAAATCAGCACATGTAAGAAAAATAACTTCGTGGGTGAATAATGGTAAATCCATCCCAGTTAATTTTCCAGATATTACCGGACAGATAATAGATGACATCTTTGAAAAGCATGCATCGGTTTCAGAAAAATATTTTGTTGAGCCGGGAACGCTTCCCTATTCTTCCAAAAAATTAAAAAAGATGCTGGCAGGAAATGTCGTTCCAAAAATATCAGAATAGCTAAGATGAAAAATCCTTTCTTATCTCATTTAAAAACAAAAAAATTTATCTGAGGAAAAATGATTTTTGTTCATCAGATAAATTTGAGTACGCAAAATATAAATTACGAATGCCTGGTCAACGGAGCCTATTGCTGTGCGGGTTTTGAGTAATACTGCACCATCATATCTACTTTACCATCTTTATTAAACCGCCAGATTTCCTGAACGCTCCTGGTCTCTTTTTTTCCATCCGCCCACGTATCGGTTTCGTCTCCCCAGAGCGCAACCCAATCTTCATTTCTATCAACGCTTTTCAACGGTATCCATGCGTGCAAGGTGCTGGTTGCAGTTTGCATAGCTCCCCGCATTCTTTTCGCGGCGGCAAGGCAGGAATCTTTACCCTGTATCATAGAGCCATCGGGAAAAAACATTTTCAAGGTATCTGCCATGTAATCATGACTAAAATCATTATTGTCCCAGTCTTTCCAAAGTTCCAGGATCTTTTTTGAGTTAGCATTATCACCGATTACAAAATTGGATGAATAGGTGGCTACATAAGGATATCCTGGATTATCCATGCTCATAGATTTGTCTTTCATCTTTGTTTTTCCCTCTTTCATTTTTGCCTGCTGCCCAAAGGTTACAGAGCAAAGACACACTAACAATAATGTACAGCCGGAAATTAATAACCGTTTCATGTTTTAAAGTTTAAAGTGATAAAAAAATTGGGATCTCAGAAAGTGGAGCGAATACCAAACTACAATTTTTTTTACAGAAATCATAATTTTATTTCAGCGGCGACAGAAGCTGAAAGATACGGGGCACAACACTTAGAAGCGAAGCAGCACCTGAGACTTCATCACTTTTTAAGTAATAAAATGTTACATGGAAATAAGAAAGAGTTGATTCTCCAAAGCGACCTTTGATATAAGCTAAAATGTAGGTTTTTAACTTGCTTGCAAGCAGGAAGAATGCCTGCAACATTGCAGGAATTATTTTTTAAAAAATTTCCCCTCCACCTTAATAAATCGATTTATTTAATCGGCTAACTCTATCCACACGGGCGCGTGATCACTTGTCTTTTCCCAGCCACGCACTTGCCGGTCAACGCCCGCGGTCGAAAGCCTTTTGTTTACAGCCGGGCTAAGTAAAAAATGATCGATGCGCAAGCCGGCATTGCGTCCATAAGCATCGCGGAAATAATCCCAGAATGTATAAATCACTTCTTCGGGATACAGATTTCTAATTGCGTCTACCCATCCCTGTGATACCAACGTTTTAAACGCATCGCGTACTTCCGGGCGAAACAATGCATCTTTAACCCAGCGCTCCGGCTTGTAAACATCCAGTTCGGTGGGCATTACATTGAAATCGCCTGTTAACACCACCGGCTTTCCGGAGGCGAACAAATCAGCCGCATGAGCCGTTAACCTCTCAAACCAGCGCAGCTTATAATCGAATTTTGGTCCGGGAGCCGGGTTACCATTAGGAAGGTAAAGACAACCAACAGTTATATCATTCACAACTGCCTCAATGTAGCGGCTATGCAAATCTTCAGGATCGCCGGGCAGCACGCGCCTCATTTCTTCGGGTGAACCACTGCGCGACAATATTGCCACTCCATTCCAGCTTTTTTGTCCGTGCCATATAGCCTGGTAGCCAGCGTCACGAATGGCGTCCGCAGGAAATTTTTCCTGTGGCGCCTTCAACTCCTGGAGGCACACCACATCAGGTTTCGTTTCATCAAGCCAGCGCAATAAAACAGGCAGCCGGCCATTAATGCCATTTACATTGTACGTTGCGATTCTCATATTTAAGTTGATTGAGTGTAAACGCTTAATAATATTTCAACCCACCATCAATCGGTATGCAATTTTACAAAGAATTTATTGTTTGGGAGAGATCAATTTGTGCTGCCACAATACCGTTTATAGACAACATCTGCAAAAACTATGTTTTGGCTTGTTTCATACAGGAAGGCTTTCCTGGCGTGTTCTGATGAATTCAACATCGGGGGCTGTTAACTATTTTACCTGTGTAAGTTCACTATAGGTTCCAATCAACATTTCACTTCTTTCAAATTGACTGGCGCCTTTATAAACATATTCTACGTGCCCTGCTAATATCAAATGCAATCGTATGGAAATGCAGGCCATACTTTATGGCAAGTTTTCTTTTATTATTTATCGTTATTAATTTTATTTCTACTGAGATTTGTGTTTCGCGCATCGTTAACACAATATTTTAGAAAGCGATTGCGCAGAATTTAATATCACCGCTAATGAAAAAGTTAATCATCTTAATATTCTTAGCTTCCTGGTGCAAACAAATTCATGCCCAAAAAGACACCTTGCCTTTTGCTTCATTTGCCCAGCGCGACACATTTAATAAAGTAAATGCACGCAGATCCGGCAACATGAGCTTTAGCCGCCAAACGCTTAATTATTCGCCGTTGAGTTATGCTTGCCCGCCCTTTTTAGATTTGGGTTCGCCTAAGAAATATTACATTCTTTCTGCCGATATAATACCTCAGTTTATTATTGCCAGTTCAAAATTACCCTTCACTGTTCATGTAACCGCAAGGTATAAAGTAAGAATTTTTCATAACGATATCGCGCAGGGCGATTCTTCATTGCCCGTTCGTACGCCAAGCTTTATGCCCGGCGTAACCGTATATGTGCCGCTTCGCAAAGTGTATGAAGGAAAACCGAATATTAGTTACATCGGACTGGCTTTCTTCCATCATTCCAATGGCCAGGATGGTGATGCATTTAAAAACGATGGAAGCTTTAACTTATACAATGGCAGTTTTGCTACCAACTACCTGGAGCCATCATTTCATTTTAGAAGAAGAACGTATACCGGAATGGTTGATTCATCAAAATTTCAGCTTGCTGAAAGAAACTATAAAGATGTGTATGGCAGTGCCGGCGTGGAAGTACACATCGGTACAGCCGGCCCTTTAAGATCGAGCTATGGAAATCAAAGACTGAATCTTCAATTGGGCTACATCAGCGTAATTAATTATTGGGAAGATTACAAAGGCCACCGCTTAGAAAATTATTATTACGGTGAGAATTATAGAATTATTTGTAACGCCACAATCATCGGTGGCAAAAGAGATCACGGTTTGTCAGCCTTACATAAAAGAATTAATGCGGAAGTCAATTATTACAGGAGAATAAGGGGATCGCCCAATACCTCTCTGTTTATCAGTACCGGATATTATGGAAGCGATACATATAACATTTACTATTCTAACAGCTACTTCTATGCAAGGGCAGGCATCGCCCTGGGCTTTTTCATTGCGCCGCGTTTATAAAACTAATTTGATTGGCCCAGGTTTTCTTCCCGAAAACCGAATAATCTACATTTTGGGTTATATGATTGGATTAAAACGGAAGAATGACCGCCGTCCTTCAGTCGGTGACATAATAACTTCTTTTTTTATTTGTTGAATTGTCCAGTCTACTGATTTTTTCCGCATTGCGTAATCCCTAATTCCTTTTATCGTAAATAGAGTCAGTCGTTTTGAAAATACTTTCGCCAACCCGAAAAAGCTGTTGCTATAAGGGCAGTCATCAAGAAAAATAACAAACGACAATGCCGAACCGAACCATCTATTTATTATCTAAAATACTACTCACCCTTTGCCTTTTTTTATATACGCTATTATCTTTTGCAGGCGACGAATATAATGGCAGGATCAGGGGGAAAATAGTCACATCCGATGGTAAACCTGCAGCCTGGGTTACCGTAAAAATCAGAAATACCGGTATTGCTACCGTTACCGACGAAGATGGTATCTTTTTATTTCAAAACCTAAAGGCCGGAAGCTATGCCCTGGAGGTTTCATATACCGGCTTGCAAAGCCGTGAGAAGACGATCACTGTAGGTGAAGACGCTACCGTTGAAGTAGGCCTTACCCTTGAAGGGACGGCAAAGCAATTGGCCGAAATAGTGGTGGATAGCCGAAGAAGCCCCAATACACAGCCGGTTCTTTCAGGCAAGGTGGCGATTGCTCCGATGGATCTTCCACAAAGTGTTTCGGTGATAGGCCAGACCGTGATTCGCAACCAACAAGCACAGCGACTAAGCGATGTTGTCAGAAATGTAAACGGTATTTATCTTTCCACCACGCGCGGAAGTACCCAGGAAACTTTTGCTGCCCGTGGATATCGTTTTGCAGGAGATAATATTTATAAAAATGGCTCCAGGGTAAATTCGGGGGTAATGCCGGAAATGAGTTCTCTTGAAAAAGTGGAAGTGCTGAAAGGCAGCGCTGCAATTTTATACGGCAGCGTAGCGCCGGGGGGCATTATTAATATGGTTACCAAACAGCCTAAGTTTGATTTTGGAGGAGAAGTATCTATGCGGGCCGGAAGCTATAATTTGTATAAGCCCGCTTTTGATGTTTACGGCCCTCTAAGTTCAAAAATAGCAGTGAGGCTGAATGGCACTTGCGAAACAGCCGGAAGCTACCGCGATGAAGTACGTTCCAAACGCTATTACATCAATCCTTCCATCTTATTTCAAATCAATAAAAAAAGCACCTTGCTGGTGCAGGGCGATTACCTGCGTCATGAATTTACGCCCGATTTCGGTATAGGATCCCTGGCCAACACCATCATTCCAAAATTGCCCCGTTCAGCTTTTATGGGTGTTTCATGGCAATATAATAAAGCCAGCCAGGCAACCACCACTGTATCGCTAAAGCACCAGATTAATAATTCGTGGAACCTGAATGTTACGTCATCTTACCAATTGTACAAAAGGGATTATTATTCAACAGAAAGAATCCAGGCGGCCGCTAACGGCGATTGGGCACGGCCTTTAAATAAAATTTTATCAGGAGAGAATTATTATTTGGGGCAGGTAGATCTAACCGGGAAATTCAAAACCGGAGGCATCAATCATACTTTACTGGCCGGCATGGATGCAGACCGTTATTTCACTACCAGCTATGCTTTCAACAACCCAACTGTTTATGACACAGTAAATATTTTAATTCCATCGAAATTTGTTCAGCGAACCGACATTCCGGCTGCTGAGAAGGTAACAAAGGTGCAAACTCCGGTAAACCGCGTAGGTGCTTATGTACAAGATTTAATCAGCATTTCAAACAAAATTAAATTGCTGGCAGGTGTGCGCTGGACAAAACAAATGGCACAAGCCGCACAAACTACCTATTTCGCAAAGGACAGCACCGCTAAGAGCGCAGCTAAAAATGACCAGGCATTTTCTCCAAGGATTGGTATTGTATATAAGCCGTTTTCCAACACGTCTGTTTTTGCAAGCTATTCCAATTCATTCTCTGTAAACAGCGGAACCGATGTGTATGGAAACGCGCTTTCTCCTTCTGTTATTGATCAGTTTGAGTTGGGCATAAAAAACGATTTTATGCAGGGCGCACTTTCTATCAACCTAACCGGCTACCGAATTATTAATAACAATTTGGCACAAACGGCTCCGTTTGCCGCGGATGGCATTACACCAAATAATAATACCGCATTAAAAGAATTAACCGGTCAAACAACCAGCGATGGAATAGAATTGGACATTGCAGGCCGTCCTTTAAAGGGACTTGAAATGTTTGCCGGTTACAGTTATAATAACATGCGTTACACCAGAACACCAGATACAAAAGGTAGCTATGTAGAAGGCGAAAGATTGGTGGGAACGCCTGCCAACACGGCTAACGGAAGCGTATTTTATTCATTTAATAACCGACTGAAAGGATTTAAGATCGGGGCTTCTTTATTTTATACAGGTAACCGTTTTGGCGGCTGGAACAATATGATTGGACAACAGCAAAACTATTCGAGGCTGATTCCCGTAAGCGGATTTACTACGGTTGATATTTCGGCAGGTTATACCTTCAAAAAGGTTTCATTACTTGCTAAAATTTCTAACGTCGGAAATATTTATAACTATTATGTTCATGAAAATTACAGCGTCAATCCCATACCACCGCGGCAGTTTATGGCCACCGCTTCTTACAGGTTTTAAAAATTAACCGATGAACATAACCTGCAAAATCTGCTGAAAAGAACTACTATAGGGGATGATACGATAAATGGCGTCGATGATTTATATTTATGCTAAAAACTAACATGAAATATTTTTTAATGCTGATCCTGTTCTTTTCGGCTGTTACAGGTTGCAAGCCCAAAGTGCTTTCGGGAGCCGAATTAGAAAACAAGCTGATCTCAACGATGGACGATTACCTGCACAAGACACTTCAACCCGGTGTAAGCTATAAAATAAAGGATGTGACGTATTATCCGGAGGCGGAGAAGAAAAATTATCTCTGCCAGTTTAATGTGAATATGCACTTTCAAAATAAAGATACCACCGGCGTTGTGATCGCCACTATTTCAAACGATTTTAAGACAGTGGAAAGAAGGCAGTAATTCTTACGGGTTGTATTTACGTCCGGGAAAATTTGACGTCAGTTGAGGTAATTATGCCATCATTATATTCTCATTTGTTTGCTGCATTCACGCAGTTTTATTTTTTGAGCGATTATCTACTTTTTCACTTGTATCACTGCTTCCTTATAGTTTCAGGTATAGACGAATTATTTACCGTCATCCAATAACATATTATCAATCGTCTAAAATACAATGGCATAAGAATTGTTAATATCTGAATAAATTATCTTTCATAAAATTGGCAATCACTTGCGAATACAATTTAATTTGTTTAATTTTAGCCCGATCCTGCCTAATCTCTTTAACCCTAAAAAACGCCACATGAAAAAAACATTAATACTGCTTGTAACTGTTTGTTCTTTTGTTCTAATTCAATCGTGTCAAAAAGATTACACGCCCACTCCTGGGGGTTCGGGATTATCGGATGCAGATGCCACATTATTTATCAACAAAGCTGGCATTACAGCGGATGAACAAAAAAGCGCCATCACTAACCTGGTAATACAACTAAAGGATTCCGCATTGTGGACGAAATTTAAAGCCATTTATCCCATGATAGGGGGAACTGCCACTACAACAAAATTTAATTTATTAGATCCGCGCGATTCGGACTCGGCTTTTAGAATTACATGGCATGGCACGCCCAACTTTAAAAACGCGGGGGTTACCTGTTTAGCAGTTACTGATTGGGGCGATACACATTTAAAGGACAGCCTTCTTTCTTATAATAATTCTTCAATGTCTTATTATTCAGGTACGCAAAACCAGGTTGCGGGGTATGATATGGGATGTCTTAATAATCAACCGCCATATAACATTATGGCTGTTTTTGAAGATTTTAATGAAGATATTGTAAACACTTGGTTTCTATCTTACGGAGCCGATCAATACCAGCCTGCAATAACAACTGGCTTATTTACTATGTCATCTTATGGCGGCCATGTAGTACGCTACGACAATGGTGTAGCAACAGACCGCTATCCTGCTGCACCTGTGGACGAGTATACCAACTATCCGATTACCATCGGTAAAATTGTAGACGACAGCCGTATGGGCTTAAAAGAATGCAGGTTTGCAGCAATTGGTGCCGGATTATCTGCAAGCGAAACACTCACTTTGTACAATATCGTTAAGAAATTTGAAACCACAGTTGGCAGATAATACTTTATTTTTTACAGCCAGGAATTTAATGTAAGTCATTTTGTAGTTTTTTAAATTCCTGTACTAACAGTTAAGCGTAACGCTAATAATATTGATTCTTCTGTAGAAAGTCAATTACTTCTTTCGAGAATTCGTTAGTTGCTGCCGCATGATTGTGATCGCCGGGGCAAGTCTTTAAAGTGCTATTTGGCAAAAGTCTTGACAATTCGCCTGCGGATCCGTTATCTGCATCCTTATCGCCACTAATTACCAAAACCGGTTGCATTATTTTTGCTAATTGTTCTTTGCTGGTTGACGGTTGTTCTTTTTGCAAATACGCCAGGGCAAGCCGATCAAATCCCTGCTGTTTCACGTAGTCAACTGCTTCTTTCAATTCTGCGATCGAATCTCCCATAAGCGCGCGGTAAAACATAATTCGCCTTGGCCAGTTCGGATTGGTGAAGTCTGCGCCCATGCCGCCCAGTACTGCACTCTGTATTCTTTTATCAAGAACCAATAGCCTGGCGGTAATGATTGAGCCTCTCGAATAGCCGACAACACTGTATTTATCAATTTTCAATTGACGCATTAAGCCCATGATATCCTTAGCTTCGGCGTCGCTGGCATAAAACGTGAAATCGTGAGGCTTTCCGGATTTGCCATTGCCCCGCATATCCAATATGATCGTCTTATATCCCTCATTCAATAAATCTTTATAAAGCGCCGTCCCTTTCCAGGAATTACTGTTTACTATAAACCCATGAACCAGCAAAACCGGCTTACCCTTACCACGGACTTCATAATATATTTTTGTTCCATCAAAGGAAGAAAAATACCCGGAATCAACGGGAAACTTCGTTGCCATTGAATCAATCTGAGCTGTTAGAAGGTCTGCCGAAAAGCAGCAACAGAATAACAGTAACATTTTTATTTTCATCGGAATTACTTGAAAGATTATTAAAAAAGACAGAAATTGTGCTCAAATGTGCTTACAATCAATTCAATATTCAATTGTTAAAATTTCGTCTAGCCATAAACGTTACCCTCTGCGAAAGTGATTATATAGTTTTTCACATTTTAAACTCTTCCAATTGCAGTGGAAGGCAATATTTTCCTCGTTAAACTACCCAAAACGATTAAATATTGGGCAATCATATACGACGACATGATGACCAAACCTGCGAGGGGCAATGGTTCCACAAATTTATTATAAGCCAGCATACTGTCCGATAACAAAAAGAATATCGCGCCATAAAATACCATTTCAAAGCTGAAAACATTTACCATTCCGAACCGGCTCACGGCCATTACGGCCATGCAGGAAATGATCATTGCATATATCAACACAGGAAATTGCAACGCGCCTAAATGTGGTTTAAGGTAAATAAAAAAACTGATGCAAAATGCCGCAAACACAACACCGGCCCAAATTAAAAACGGATTTTTATTTTGAGACGCTGCTCTAAAATCGACGGCAAAAGCGGCGATATAAAAAATATGACATAACAAAAAAGCGATCAAACCGAATATAAAAAACATCGGGTTGATACCCTGAAAGAGCAACAACACATCGCCGGCAAATGCAAAAGCCAGTCCTGCAAAAATTTTTGAATGAAACCGGTCTTTCATTGATGCAGACCTATAAACCCAAGCCATTAAAACAATCGTGATGAGAGGTTTTGAAACAAAGCGCAACAGGCCGATGTTCTGATATTCAGCATAGAGTTGTACAATAAAAACAATGAGAAAAAACAAAGAGAAAATTTTATGGTTTCGCATGAGGCGTTATTTTTTGTAAGCGATAAAACCAAATTAAAAAGATTATTTGCAGCAATACAAATCCAATTTGATAAATGAAGGGGAAGTTGAATAGAAAGATGCCGATCGCTCCAAAAACAAGACGAACATATTCAAGCCACGGCAGCCATTTTTTTTGTTCGAGCAGCGCACCGCACGAAAGCAGTGCCAGCATTACCGATAACGTGCCGGCGATCAATTCCATCATTTCTATTTTACTATAAAAAAATAACAAAGCAGATCCAGCAAACAGCGCTATAATAAATTGAATTAAAATATAGCCTGTTACGTTGGAGTTGTAATTGGGGTCGTATTTCCTGTAGGCATCTGCATCAATTTCCAGCGCATATTTTCTTCCGCCCAAACTTTGTGGCAACCAGCCCGGCGGCTTAATGAACACATTGATTTTGTCCCGCAGCGACTTTGATTTTCTGGCAATGCCGATCAATTCGTCCCAATAGTGAACGTTGGCCCAGACAGGATTCCAGCTTGACAAAGGCTTCGTTGTTCCAAAATAAACTTCATCTTCTTCCTTTTGAAAAGTGCCGAACAAACGATCCCAGATAATCAACGTGCCTGCGTGATTTCTATCAATATATTTTGGATTGGAACCATGATGAACACGGTGATGCGATGGAGTATTGATAATGTATTCCAGGAAACCCATCGATTTTATGGCACGGGTATGTATCCAAAATTGATACAAAGTATTGAAAGCACTCAATGTTAAAAACATTAAAGGCTCAAACCCAAGTAGCGCCAGCGGCAAATAAAATACCCAGCTAAACCAGCCCTGGAACCACGATTGCCGCAAAGCGACGGTTAAATTATATTCTTCCGACTGATGATGAACAATATGCGCCGCCCACAGAAAGTTAACCTGGTGGCTCATCCGGTGAAACCAATAATAAAAAAAATCCACCCCGATGAATAAAACGATCCAGACCCAAATACTGTTTGATAAATCAAAAATCCGGAGGTGCTCATAAATATATTTGTATCCAAAAAACAAAGCGGTCTTCATAAAAATACCAGTCAGCTGCTGCCCTATTCCCTGGCTCAGATTCGCAATGCTGTCGTTTAACCGGTAATAATTAAGACGCTTGTAAAAATTATAAATCACTTCAATGCCGATCAAAATAAAAAACACCGGCACAGATAAAGCGATGTAATCAACTTTCATGAATCGAATTTACGGATTTTGAATTACGATTTTTGAATTTTGATTACTGGTTTGCGTATCATTTTTGCAGCGCATTCGGCTGTATTAAATCAAAATAAGAAATTCTATAAAATGGCTTATGCAGATAGGCTTTTCTAATTGATGAACACAAACACAATCACCTTCGTTTAGGCATAAGCGTTACATTCTCCGCTCAGATAAGCCAAAACATAGTTTTTTAAATTTTTAATTTTTCAGCCAACTCATAGATCAGCGGAACTTGTCCGGCAACAATTTTCTTTTCCGCTTCCTGAATGTTAAACCACCCGGCCTTATCCACTTCCGCAAAAGATTTTCTGTTTCCGGATTTTGGTGGCCATTCCAACTCAAACGTATTGCTCACCAAAGTTGTCGTATTAAAATCACCTTCGGCAGCCCACGCCAGCACCAGCTTTCCGCTTTTTTGCCTTACCGGCGTTAATTCAATAAAGGAAAAAGACGCGGGTAATTTTAACCCGGTTTCTTCGTACATTTCCCTGATAGCTGCATTCAACGGATTTTCATGATCACTGATTTCTCCTTTTGGAATGGACCAAACACCTTCATCTTTCCTGGCCCAAAACGGACCGCCCGGATGCACTAACAGCACCTCCAGCAAATCATTTTGAAATCGGTATAAAAGAATGCCGGCGCTTTTTATTGGCATGGTAATTCAATTTAACGCTTACTAAGTTGGTTTACCTTTTGCAAATAAAAGCACTAAGACCGGAATAAACTACCTGGAACTCAGGTCTGCCCTGTACTTAAGCATTTCGCTCCAACGATTCTCTACGCAATCGGAATAAGCTTTCAAATAATCATTCCACGATCCTGCGCCGTTGGCAGTTTCATATCTTTCTTTAATTGGTTTGCGGAAATCTTTTTCGAGTTCTTTTAAACCGCTTTTTAACCTCGTAACAATAGCGATCTGTGGCGAACCTGAAGCAAAGGTTTCATATACGGCAATGCTTTCATTTCCGGCTGTCCAGGCAGTTTTTAATTTTTTTAATGCTTCTTTAAAATTATCTATCTGTCCGGGTTTTAGATAGATGTGAGTAATAATGATATTATCAGAATAATCAGTTAACTGAACCGTGCTTAGCTCTTCATTGAAGGTTGAATAACCGGAAGTTCCCTTGTCTGTTATTAGTGGCGCTACGTTTTTATTCCAATCTTCATTGTGTTCTTTACTGATGTTGCCCCGCGTATCCAAAGTTGTCCAGCTATTAGGCCCTTCGGTAAGATGAAAGCCGCCTGCATCGGGGCCTGACATGATTTGGAACACGCGCCATTTCCAATTTCCCGTATGATATTTTTGGGAATGCGAAGCCAGCGCCTTTTCAAATTCGGCCGCCCGGTCGTTTTTAGGAAAAACCCTGTCTGCAGTGATCACATTTTTTGTTTGGCTGAATCCTAAAAAAGGAAGCAGCATAAAAAAAAGAAACATCTTTTTCATGATAAAAATTTTTGTAAAAATGGAAGCCTTTCGGCAATGGGATTTAAGAAAACAGGTAAGAAACCGGTTTACCAGGCGTTGGATGGAAACCTAAATTATGAATAATATATTGTAAATGCAAGAAGTAATTATTCCAGCAAGCGTGTTTTCCTTTAATACACTGTTAGCGCTTTAATTGGTAACTCAATTGCAACCATAATTCTTTTCATAGATGTCTGATTTTATTCGTTTTTCTATTGATGGAAGGATATAGAAAAGTTAGTTATTTTCCGATACAAAACTTACTAAAAATATAATCCAGCCGGTCTTCATTGGTGATCTCGCCGGTTATTTCTCCCAGGTAGTGAAGGCAACGGTTAATATCTGTGGAAAGAAGATCGCCTGGTACATTAGTACCAAGGCCGGCTTTTATTTCGTGGATGCTTTTAGAAACCTCGTCTAAAGCCGCGTAATGGCGGGCATTGGTTATTACAACATTTTCATTGTTGATGTTGCTGCCACCTGCCATTTGGAACAATGCCTCTTTCAATTCTTCAATACCAATATTTTCTTTGGCCGAAATATTTAGCGATTGGCTGAAGAGGCTATCTGTTCCCTGACCGCTCATTTCTGTTTTATTGGCTACAATTAATAAGTTCGAATTTTGATCACGCAACGTTTCAACAATTGTTGAAAGCTCAGCCGCAGATATTTCGTTTACATCAAACAAATATAAAACGATGTCTGCCTGTTTAATCTTCTCCTTACTTTTTACGACGCCCATGTTCTCAATAATATCCTGCGAGTGCTCGCGGATTCCGGCCGTATCGATCAACCTGAATAATATCCCGTTGATGTTAATTACTTCTTCAATGGTGTCACGTGTGGTTCCGGCGATCTCGCTCACTATCGCGCGATTCTCGTTCAATAAAGTATTCAATAAGGTAGACTTTCCGGCGTTTGGCTTTCCTACAATTGCGACGCTTACTCCATTTTTTATCACATTGCCGAGCTTAAAAGATTGCAGTAACCCGTTAACCGTTTTATCCATTTTTTCAATGAGTAATAAAAATTTTTGCCGGTCGGCGAACTCAACATCCTCCTCGCTGAAATCGAGTTCAAGCTCTATCAGTGAAGAAAATCTGATCAATTCTTCGCGCAATTCCGAGAGGACATTCGAGAAGCCGCCGCGCATATTTTTTAGCGCGGCATTTTGTGAGGCCCTGGTATTGCTCGCAATGAGATCGCCCACAGCTTCGGCGCGCGTAAGATCTAATTTTTTATTCAGGAAAGCCCGTTGCGTAAACTCCCCCGCTTTCGCCAGGCGCGCGCCATTGCGAATGAGTGCATCCAGCACTTGCTGCTGCACATACGGTGATCCATGGCAACTTATCTCAATCACATCTTCTCCAGTGTAAGAATGCGGCTTTTTAAAAAGCGCCAATACCACTTCATCCAGCGTTTCGTTTCCTTCTTTTAAATACCCAACATGAAGTGTATTTGCAGCCTGTTCCTGTAAATTTTTGGAAGGAAAAAGACTTTGTATAATTTGATAAGATTTATCACCGCTGAGCCGTATCACGCCAATTGCACCGATGCCCGGCGGCGTTGCAATCGCCGCAATCGTATCATCCCACCCTGATAATTTACTGTTCATCTTGTAAAGATAGGAGAAAAGAGAGTTGAGGAATTGAGTTCAGGGGTGAGGGTTGAGAGTTGAGGGAAGCTTTTTGGTTTATAGTTTATTAGTTTATTGGTTTAGGGGTTTGGATGATCAACAATAAAATAATGTCGGATATCATTTATTTGAATTTCGTCCAGCAAGTCTATAAAATTTTTATAAGATGATTCATCTCCGGGATCAATAATAATTACTGTTTTATTTTTATCACCAAGCACATCCGCAACCATTTGTTGCTTCCGTTGAATTACTGAGCGCAATTCAGCATAAGAACAATGCATTATTAATTCCGGTAAACGTTTATCGCCTTCATAATAATTGATTTCATTATTTCGTACAGGCATCAATGTTAGTGTAGCCGATCTACCAACCGGAGTCTGAACTCCAGAGTCTTTGGGCATGATAAGGTTCGAAACATTGCGCTGCGAAAGAGTGGTACTGAGCATAAAAAAAGAGATCAGTAAAAATCCAAGATCAACCATTGGAGTAAGGTCTACGCGAAGAGTGGTTTGACCTGTGAGACATTTCAGATTGCTGCGGGAATTATTTTCAATTTGTGCCATTGAATCAATTTATTTTAAGATGCACAATTTTAATAAGTGCATAAAAAATAATCAATTGCTTCAACCCCTCAAAAACCAAATTATAAATATTGCACTTTTTATTTTTCCGGTGCAGCCGTTTCAAATTTCATTCACAAAAGTGAAAATGTAGATTTTCTACTTTTTGGCTTGTATCAAAACATAATTTGCCTGAAACCCACGTACGTGGCCGCGGAACAATTTATCTTTATAGCCATTTGCAGATAATCTCGGTAAAAAAACAATTCCAGAAAAGCCAAATCGTAGATATTGCACTTTTATTTTTCCGGTGCACGCCGTTAAAATTTCATTCACGAAAGTGGAAATATAGATTTTCTACTTTTTGGCTTATGTAAAGCCAAACTCTGTTACGCATTTTTTGTGAAAAATTAAAGCTGGTCTTACAAAAAAAAGAGATGCATTGCTGCATCTCTTACAAAGTATTTTACAAATTTCTTTATTGATCCGGATTCGTTAGTGTAACCGGCTGTAAACGGTAGGCATTTACCTGGCGTCCGTTCTGCTGGGCAGGTGTCCATTTTGGACCTTTTCTGATGGCATTTACCGCAATTTCTGCAAGTTTTGTGCCTTTCATGGTGGTAGCCTGAACATCACTAACGGTACCGGTTTTATCCACGATGAATCTTACGACACAGGTTCCATAATCAGACTCTGTAAATTCATCGATATCAGCCTGGATAGCCCGTGTAACATATTTCTGCCAGGCGCCCGGACCTCCGGGAAAAGAAGCTTCAATCTCAACCTTGGTAAAAATTTTATCAGGGTCTTCTTTCTTTTCAACCGGTGCTGCTACAACCTGTGTTCCGGTAACTTCTGTTGGTGGAGCAACAATGCCGATATCTTTAGTTCCTTCTACAGTCTTAACATCGATCTTTGCTTCTTCAATTTGTTTCACTTCTGGTGGTGGTTTAATAACCTCTTCATCTTTTACCACTTTAGGAGGTGTGAAGGCAATTGTTGCAACCGGTGGGGGTGGCGGCAACTTCGGTGGAGGCGGTGGAGGTGGCGGTGGCGGCTCGTTAGGCTGCACCTGTTCCATTGTTATATCCTTCACCTGCATTTCTTTTACATCCGTTGTTTTATTGATTTTGCTGGCAATTACAGAGCCAATAAGCAAAAGCAATAATATTCCCATCGTAACGGCTAAAGCTATGGATATCCTTCTGTTATACGTTTTGCGTAAATCATAAGCCCCATATGCTTTGTTCCTTCCGTCAAAAAGAATATCAAGGATGTCTGCTTTTAATATTTGATTCGCTTCCATGATTTAATATTTTTAATTAGATTCCTGATTGTAAGATTTCCACACTATTGAACGCCTCCAGCCTTTTCGGTTGCTTGAATTTTGCTGTATTCATCGGCCGTAGGATCTACCATGGCGTACCTTGTAACATCGTTAATGCTCATTTCATCAATAATATCAACTGCATTTTTATAAGTGGCATCTTTATCAGGTTTGATGATGATAAATAGGTCATCTGCCGGTGTCGATTTCTTTTTATCAAGAATGATCTTTCTTACATCTTTGTAGTTAGTGGTTTGCATTGTAGCCGGATCGTTACCAAAGTAATAATAAATTACATTGGACTTTCCCAACATTAATGTCAATGAGCCAGATTCCTTCACCTTGTTCACCTCATCAGGCTTATCGGTGTCTTTGGGCATCGAAAGATTCATTGAGGTAGGTTGAGCCATGGTAGTTGTAAAAATAAAGAATGTGATCAGCAGGAATCCAAGATCCACCATTGGCGTAAGATCGACTCTTGTTGACTGCTTTTTACTTTTTTTCACACCAGGCCCTTTCTTACCACCCTTATCTTTCACTTCCATTTCTGCCATAACAGTAAAATTTTAATTTTTTAAATAATTATTTCTAACCATTATTTGGTTTTAGTGCCCATCTGTTCCATCATATTCTTTTTATATAACTCAGATCCTTCAGGCACATTTTCTGCATTAGTAACCAAATTGTACTTATAAATGTCGTTCTTTTTAAAAGCATCCAAAACGCTTTTAAAAGCCGGATATTTAGACGTGTTATCACCCTTGATAAGGAAGTTTAACTTCTTACCCATATTAGCATTCACGGCTGCAGATATCCACGCCTGCAGCTCGTTGTTGGTGCTATCGGTTGGTATGCCGGGCAGTTTTGTAGCCTTTAATTGCTCCGGAGATAAAGCGATAAATGAAGATAGCTGACTAAAAGGAACGCCAACAAAAGACGCCTTTTTAAAATTGCTAATATCTGCGGGAGAAAAATTGATGTTCCTTTCTTTTCCCAATTCTTCCAAAACATCCTGCTTCATACCATCGTCCATATCGAGGTAAACCTTGTTGTCTTTATCAATCGTTACATTGAAAAAGTCTTTTTGCGGAGCAACCTTATTAGAAACCGAACTTGGTGGCGTTACGTCTATTGCTTCAGACGGCTTAAATTTTGCAGCCAATATAAAGAAGGTTAATAAAAGAAAGGCAACATCGCACATTGCCGTCATGTCGACCGTAGTGCTCCCACGTTTTATCTTCGCTCTGGCCATTATTTAGTTTTTAATTACAATAATTAGATTCAATATTCGAAAAATTCCACAAAATTACTTGTACAAAGAAGCGAAGCTTTGTGTTAAAGTAAATCCTGATTCATCGATACCATAGGTGATACCATCTATTTTGGTAGTAAATATGTTATAGGTGATGATCGCAAAGGCTGACGTTCCAATACCCAATGCGGTATTATAAAGGGCTTCGGCAATACCTCTGGATAATTCTCTTGCTGCATCTCCACCGCCTGATTCACCAAGATTACTAAATGCACGGATCATACCTACAACCGTTCCAAGAAGTCCGATCAATGTTGAAACTGAAGCCAGGGTAGAAAGGAACACAAGGTTTTTTTCAAGCATTGGCAATTCCAGCGCCGTTGCTTCTTCAACTTCTTTTTGAATAGCAAGCACTTTTTGCTCGGTATCCAATTCTGTATCGGTGATCATCGCTTTATACTTGCGAAGACCAGCTTTCATTACGTTTCCAACTGAACCTTTTTGTCTGTCGCATTCAGCTATGGCAGCGTCAACTTTTTTATCAGCAAGGAAAAACTGAACTTTTCTGATAAACTCAGCGTTAGACCCTTTACCATTTGCTTTTGAAACAGTTAACCATCTTTCCACTACAAATGTGAACACGATTAAAAAACATCCAATAAGGATGGGAACGATAATTCCACCTTCATACATTCTTGCAAGGTCGCCCTTAGCACCTTGTTGGTTTGGCCAAAAACCGCCTTTAGGGTCCGGGGCAGTAAAATTACTATCCGCACCTATCACAAAACGCCAAAGGGAGTAACCTACTATAATACAAATAATGGGTGCAAGCAAAGAAATGATATTGCTTGATTTTTTAGCCTGAACGGAAGTGGTGGAGTTTACTGTTGAATTTGCAGTAGTTTTTAAATCTGCCATGTTACTAATTTTTAGTGTTTAAGTTTAAGATGTAATTTTTATTTTTATTTGACGATACAATTCTAACGAAAAAAAATTTTATAAAATCGTTTCAATAAAAAAATATTTTATTGTGGTGCACAAGTTAGCAAAATAATTGAAAATTAATTTTTACTTTAAAAAAAATAGTACAAACTATTTTTTTGCCAATATTGTTAAAAGTATTGCCGTTGCTGAGAAAAATGGATAGATATTATTTAACGCCCGTAAAAAATTACCGGCTTGCTCAAAAATTTGTGCTATGCATTAACTTAAAAAAGTAAAATTTATTAGATAAAAAATGGTTGTATATCTTATTCATATCTAAGAGCCACGATAGGATCTAGGCGCGCGGCTTTTACAGCCGGGTACAGTCCTGCAAAAAGTCCGACTGCGGAGCACACAACAATACCGATAACCACCCATCCCCATGGAACTACAAACCCTGTATGCAGAAAAAGGCCAACTACATTTCCAACGATAACGCCCAAAACAATTCCGAAAATTGCGCCAATTAAACTAATAAAAATGGATTCAAAAAGAAACTGGGTTCTGATACTTTTTTTCTTGCCGCCAATAGCCTTTATTAAGCCTATTTCGCGGGTACGTTCATTAACGGCAACCAGCATGATATTCATAAGGCCAATGGCTGCACCAAAAAGGGTTATTAACCCGATGAAAGCAGCTGCTGTAGTAATAGCGCCAAGACTACTCATAAATATTTCAGCGATGCTATCGCTCTTGTCTATATAAAAATTATTTTCTTCATCGATAGCCAATTTGCGGATAGGTCTGAAGGTGCCTTTGGCTTCTGATATCGCGGCATCCAGCTCGTTTATATTATTTACCATCACCCCGATGTTATAAGGAGTTCCATCAGTTGGAAACAATCTTCTAATGTTGTTATACGTGGTAAGTACAATATTATCGGCATTTAAAAAAGCACTCGAGCCTTTATCTTTCAAAACACCAACCACATGATATTTTATGCCGGCAACTTTAATTGTCTGATCAATAGCGCGGCCGGTATTTTCACCATACAATTTTTGTGCAACGCTATTTCCCAAAATGCAAATGCTTCGTCCGCTTTGCACATCCAGCTTATTGATATTTCGCCCGGCAGAAAGCGTGTACCCGCTTTGAGCAAGATAGTTTTCATCTCCTCCCTGCAGCGAAATATTTGGATTGGTTTTGATCTTGTCATTATTTACAATTACGCTTCGTGGACCGCTTAAAGAAATAGTGACCCTTGCAGGAAAAGTATATCGTTCTTTAAAAAGCTTTGCTTCCTGGTAAGTAATAATTTTTCTTGAATTGGAATTTTTTTCTTTCAAGGCGCTTTTATTCGTCTTCTTTACTTCTCTGCCACCACCGCCCATTCGGATCATTCTATCGTTATAACGAATGCTGAACGAATTAGCGCCCATAGTAGAAAAGCTTTCAGACAGGCTTTGGTTCATTGAAGCAATAGCAGTGATAATGCCAATGAGCGCCATAATACCAAACGCAATGATTGCAACAGTAATGCCTGTACGAAGTTTGTTACTTTTTACGGTGCGGAAAGCGAGCGCAAGGGAATCCTTTAATTGCATACCATCGAAATAAATGTATTGAATAAAACAGATGGTGAAGTTACAATTTCACTACAATTAAATGATACCGTTCTTGTAATTAATAGTAGATCCAATCGATAACCAATCCCGGAAGAAATCCGAGTAATATAATGATGGCTGCAGTAATTGCAAGCAGCCACCTGAATGATGACGTTGTGTTTATTTGCTCATTTACACCTTTTACAGGTTCTTTAAAATAAATTGCCTGTATCACCCTGAAATAATAAATGGCGCCTATTGCTGCGCAAAGAACAGCAAGTACTACGAGCCAGATCTGGTGTCCGTCTTTCACTGCGGCCATTAAAACGTAAAACTTTGCCGTAAAGCCGGCCGTAAGCGGAATGCCGGTAAGAGATAATAGGAAAATGGTTGCTGTTAATGCAAGCAGTGGCTGTTTTTGTCCAAGTCCGTTAAATCCCTCAACAGAATAGTCGCTTAATTTAATAAGCACCGCAAAAATACCGATGGTTGAAAGGCTGTAAGCGGCCGTATACAATAGTATTCCTTCGCGGGCGGTATCATTCAGTGCAAACAGTGCGAACATCATAAATCCAGCATGTGAAATACTTGAATAGGCAAGCATTCGCTTTACACTTTGTTGAAAAACAGCGGTAATATTTCCGATCAGCAATGTGGCGGCAGTTATAATAACGATTAATGTTTGCCATTGATGCTGCATAATTCCAAATGAAGATTCGAAAAGGCGAAGGAACGCGATAAAAGCGCCTACCTTGGCAATGGTCATCATAAATGAGGTGAATACCGCCGGTGCGCCATCATACACATCAGGCGCCCAAAAATGAAACGGAGCGGCAGATACTTTGAACGACATGGCAACCAGCAACAATACCAGCCCGGCCGCAATGAGTACCGGCAGGCTTCCTGAGCCTAAATTGATGGCATCAATATAAAAAGAACCTAAACTATTGCCTCCGTAAATCAGCGCAATACCCATAAGAAGAATTCCGGTGGAAAAAGATCCCATCAGAAAATATTTTAAAGCAGCTTCATTACTTTTCAAATTGCGTTTATCGCTTCCTGTTAGTATGTACAATGGAATAGACAAAATTTCAATACCAAGAAACAACAATAATAACGTATTGAAAGATGATAAGATCGTTACACCGCACAACACAAAAAAGATGAGACTAAAATATTCGGAAACATGAACGCCCACCTTTTCAAAATCGCGGCCATTTAAAAGAAAAAATATTAAGGTACATGCAAATACAATAGTATTGAAATGAAGACCGAAAGAATCGAATTTCAACATTCCCCTGGTATCAATATTGAAAAAAGGATGCCCGAAAAATTCGAGGATGTTAGCGGCTAAAACAATGATCACGCCTACAATTGCCCAATATTTTGCCGCAGTATTCTTTTTAAAAAATACTCCGCCAAACATCATTACTACTCCCCAGATTGCAGTCAATATAATTGCGTTCATAATGTGATCCCGGGCCTTTTTTGGCCCATATTTATAAATTATTAAAAAACTACTTTTTCGCTTTCCACAACTTTTATTTCGCTATTACGCGGGTTAAAATATCCGTAACCGTTCCTTCTGTTAAACGTAAAATAAGATCGGGCTGAATACCTAATATCAATATCACTGCAACAATTACCGACAGCGAAAGTTTTTGCAAGCCTGTCATAGCCCGCGCATTTTCCGTAAGCGGATTCATCTTTCCGTAAAAAACGTTTTTCATCATATTCAACATATACACAGCAGATAAAATAACTCCCAAACAAGCAAAAGCCGCATACCATTTATTAAAATGAAATAAGCCGGTAAACATTAAAAATTCACTTACAAACGAATTGGTTAACGGTAGCCCGATGTTGGCCAATGCAATCACTAAAAAGAAAATAGCAAGCGTTGGTGATTTTTGTGCGAGGCCTCCTAACTGAGAGATTTTTCTAACACCTGTAGTTCTGTCGATAATTTCAACAATTACCCACAACCCGATCACGTTGATACCGTGATTGAATATTTCGAGCATCACTCCCTGCAGGCTTTCTGCATTTCTTGAAAAAATGGCGGCGCCCATCAACCCGATGTGTGCAATAGAAGCCCATGCTACCAGGCGCTTCAGATCGTCCTGCACGATGGCAATACAACTTGCATAAACAATACCTATCACACAAAGAATAATAACCAGATTATCAAATTTGGCAACAGCATCAGGAAAAATCGGAAGCAGCCATCTAATCATCGCAAAAACGCCCATCTTTACCATTACGCCGCTCAACACCATTGTTGTAGAATAAGGAGCCTGTTCGTAAGTATCGGGTTGCCACGTATGCAAAGGAAAAATCGGCATCTTTACCGCGAAGGCTGCGAAGAATAACCAGAATACCCAGTTTTGTTGGGCGGGCTCTAAAGCAGTGCTGTAAAAGGCTGCCAAAGAAAATGAGTGAGCAGAATATGGACTGAACGATGGTGTGTGTTGATACACATAAATAATTCCGATCAGCATTAATAATGATCCAACGAATGTATAAACAAAAAATTTGAAAGTTACCGCGATCCTTCTTTCGCCACCCCAACGGCTGCATAAAAAGTAAGCAGGAATAAGCGCCAGTTCCCAGAAAAAATAAAACAATAGCGCATCTGTTGCTACAAAAACTCCCATTAAGCCCGCCTGAAATAAAAGCATTAAAGCATAAAAGCCGGAAGTGCTTTTATAATCCGTATTGTAAGTAACCGCGAAGATAATAGGGAATGATATTGCAGTTAAAAAAGTAAGTACGTGGCCCATTCCATCGAGACCAACCGAAAAACTTGAGCCAATATATGGCATCCAAACGTAGCTAACATTATTGTAGTTAAAATACTCCGGATGGTTTGCCACATCTGAAAAGCCCAAACTAATAACAGACACGATCAATGTAGCCAGTGAAGAAAAAAGCGCGAAAGTTTTTACGCTTTTTGTATTCCTGATAAAAAGAGCAATCAATCCTGTAACAAAAGGAATCCAAAGCAACAATTCGGGAAATGTATAATATGTGCCCAGCATTAATTTTATTTTGTAAACAATTGAATAATAAATAACAATAACATGCAAATAACCATCAATAATATATAAGAGCCTACCTGGCCGCTTTGTAATAATCTTAGCTGGCGACTTCCGTAATTTACACCCCGCCCTACGCCATTTACGATGCCGTCAATTCCTTTTTTATCGACCACATTATTGAGGAAAACGGATAGAGAACGCAATGGTTTTCCGATAATCATTTCATAGGCCTCATCAACATAAAACTTGTTTCTGATGGCTCTTACAAAAGCATTTCCTTCAGCTTCCGGTGAATATTTTTTGTATTTATTAAATGCCCATACCGATACAATAAGGATCAAAATAACAGAAACAATCATTAAAATAAGTTCAGTTTGATGCGACACATGTTGTTCAGCAATCACGTCGGCCGAATGAGCAAATACCGGGGATAAAAAATCGCCCAATTTATGGCCATTCTTTACAAAAATTTCCGGAATACCCACCAGGCCGCCAACCGCGGAAAGTACTGCCAGGATCACCAAAGGAATTGTCATCGTAGCCGGGCTTTCATGTAAGTGATGTTCCTGATCATGAGTTCCCCGGAACTTGCCGGTAAAAGTGAGCGCCAGTAACCGGAACATGTAAAAAGCGGTGAGCAGTGCACCCGCCAATCCTAATATGTACAATAAAGGATTGGACGCAAACGCCGCACTTAAAATTTCGTCTTTGGAGAAAAAGCCGGAGAATGGCGGAATACCGGCAATAGCAAGGCATGCAATAAAAAATGTGATATAAGTGATGCGCATCTTTTTACCAAGTCCACCCATTTTGGTGATGTCTTGTTCGCCACCCATTGCATGAATGACAGAGCCGGCGCCCAGGAATAAAAGCGCTTTAAAAAATGCATGCGTCATCACATGAAAAACTGCGGCGGAATAGGCGCCTACACCCAACCCTAAAAACATATACCCCAACTGGCTAACTGTGGAATAAGCCAGCACTTTTTTAATATCATTCTGTTTCAATGCGATAATAGCCGTTACCAAAGCCGTTACAATTCCCACACTGGCAATACCCGCCAGGGTTGCCGGGGCAAGAGAATACAATATGTTGCTCCTGGCAATCATATAGATGCCGGCAGTAACCATTGTAGCCGCATGAATTAATGCAGACACCGGCGTTGGGCCCGCCATCGCATCCGGAAGCCAGGTATATAAAGGAATTTGTGCGCTTTTTCCTATGGCACCAATAAATAATAATAAAGTGATGCCAACAATAACCGGAGAATTGATTGCGGACATAGCCGTAATAATTCCGTTTTCGCTGTTATAAAGTTCGTGATAAGAAAGCGTACCGAAAGATGATATAAGCCAAAACATAGCTAAAAGGAATCCTACATCGCCAATCCGGTTCATCACAAATGCTTTTTTTGCCGCGTTGTTATTTTCATGATCTTTAAACCAAAATCCAATTAATAAATAAGAACAAAGTCCCACTCCTTCCCAGCCAATAAACATGATGAGATAATTGCCGCCAAGTACTAAAAGCAACATCGAAAACACGAATAAATTGAGATAAGAAAAATACCTGCCATATCCTGAAGGCGATTCTTCTTTCATGTAAGCCACCGAATACAGATGAATCAAAAAACCAACTCCTGTTATTATCAATAAAAATAAAGAAGTGAGCTGATCGATCTGAAACTCAAAAGGGATGTGCAATTTTGCAACGTTAATGAAATCGAAATAGCGGATTGTTTGCGCAGTAAATCCTTCTTTGGACACCGCTAAAAAAATCAAAACACTGATGCAAAAAGAAACGAAGATCACTCCGCTTCCAATAAATCCAACCATTGATTTAGAAAGCGTTTTTCTTCCAAGCCCGTTAATTAAAAATCCTAATAAGGGAAGAAGAGGAACCAAATAAGTAAGATGAATTGCGTCCATAAATCAAACTTCAGCAGTGTTTTAAAATTTTAAATGATTTTTTTAATTCCGGTCAAGCAAAGGATTTAATTTTTCAGCCTGTTTAAAAAATTAATATCGATCGAATGAGTATTTCGATACATCATTACAATAATCGCCAGTCCTACACTTACTTCCGCTGCCGCTACAATCATTATAAAGAAAACAAATATTTGCGCGCTTGTTGCCATTGATGCGCTAAAGGCATTTACACCGGTAAGATGCATTTTTGAAAATGCGATCAGCAATAAATTCACTGAATTAAGCATCAGCTCTATGCACATAAAAACTATAATGGAATTGCGGCGCGTTAAAACACCGATAATGCCAATACAAAATAATGCGATGGATAAAAATATATACCACTTGATTTCCATAATTACAACTTTACGTATAAACCGATACCTGCTGTATTTGATGCAGGCGCTAATGAAAAAATATCTTTGATTTTCTTTACCGCGATTCCGTTAAAAATATCAACAGCCTTATAAGAGGCGCCCTTCGTAAGAAATTTTACCGCCAGCCCGGATGCAGCGGCTCCCAATCCTGAATACAAAGGCGTACTATAATCGCTGCTCTTCGCAGCCTTTTGCAGGCTTCTTGCCACACCATATAAAACAACTGCTCCGCCGGCGTATACCGCAACTTTATAAACTGTTCGCCCGGTTTTAAAAGTTTTGAAAAGTCTATTTATCTCATCGTTATTTTTTAACCCCAATATCTCTCCCACCTTGGATATCTGATCGATGGGTGTTTTGCCTAAAGAGAATTTTGGAGCGAATCCTTTTTGCACATGCATTACCTTTCCGATAATGTCCTGTATGTCGATATGATTGAGATCGATTTGTGCGGATGATTTTTGCACAAATAACAAAATCATTGACACGATTAAAATCAATGCCGGTTTTCTCATAAAGTAGTTTTTTTTGCGGGATCTTTTTTGCCGATTACAATCGCACCCACCATTGCGCTCAAAAACAACACACTGCTTATTTCAAATGGAATTACATATTGGTTGAACAAGGCGTTTCCCAGGTTTTTTATTAATCCAACGCCGGTGCCGGGCCTCATTACTGTATTTTGAACTTCTGAATGAGAAAGCGCGGCAATCAATACGATCATCAGCGAAAGGCCAGAAATAATGCCGGCCATTTTCATGTAAACATTTTTAACAGGCTCCGCTTCGGCATTTAAATTCATAAGCATGATCACGAAAAGAAATAAAACCATGATAGCGCCTGCGTATACAATAATGTTTACAATTGCCAGAAACTGTGCATTCATCAATACATAATGACCTGATATGGCGAAGAAGACCACAATAAGCCATAATACACTAAAAATCGGATTTTTACTGGACACCACGCCAATAGCAGCCACCAGTGCCAGCACAGTTAAGAACCAGAATAAAATTTGTGATACCCCCATTTTTCTCTTTATTACTTTTTATTTCTTATCTATATATGCTTTCAACCATTATCGCCACACTCGGTGTGGAAAGCCATTTTATAGAAATTTCACTTTTTTGTTTGTTTTTAGAGGCTAACTTTCTCCATAACCAATTGTTTTATTAATGCTCGTTACCATGCCCCTGCGGATTTTTAGCCCTGCTGCCACGTGCTTTTGCAAAACCTTCCGGATCAGTTTTAGGATTGGGAATTAGCAATTCGGGCTTTCCATAAATAAATCCTTTACGCTGATAATTTGCCGGAGTAACTGTTTCCGACAAATACACTGCGTCTTTCGGACAGGCTTCTTCACACAATCCACAAAATATGCAACGCAACATATTGATCTCGTATTTTGCCGCATATTTTTCTTCGCGGTAAAGATGTTCTTCACCTGGCTTGCGTTCCGCTGCTTCCATGGTAATGGCTTCTGCAGGGCAAGCCAAGGCACACAATCCACATGCAGTGCAATTTTCCCGCCCTTCTTCATCTCTGTTCAATATCTGTAAGCCACGAAATACCGGGCTAAAAGTTCTTTTTTGTTCCGGATAAAAAACCGTAGGCGCCTTTTTAAACATATGGCGAAATGTAATGAACATGCCTTTTAAAACAGCCGGTAAATACATTCGTTCCCAGAAGGTCATTGGTTTTCTTGAAACCGGTTTTATTTTATTAGTTAATGCTTGCATTTTACAACGTATTTAAAGACACACAAACCGATATCGGCCGCAAAAATATTGTTATGTTTAGAAATGCCAGTGATTTTGTTTTAATAATATTAATGCGCCGGTAAGCAACATATTGAAAATTGCTAACGGCAGCAATATTTTCCATCCCAGGTTCATCAGCTGATCGTACCGGAACCTTGGAACAGTCCATCTTACCCACATAAAAAGAAATATAAAACAAAGAATTTTAATAAACATCGCCGCAAACTCAAGAAGCGCCGTCCAGTTGGCTCCTATTTTTTCTAAAAGAGCCGCATCATTTACAAAAGGAATATCATAGCCACCAAAAAACAAAGTAACCATTACTGCGCTGCTTAAAAACATATTGATGTATTCCGCAAATAAATAAAAACCAAGTTTCATAGATGAATATTCGGCATGATAACCTCCTATCAATTCGTTTTCAGCTTCCGGAAGATCGAAAGGCGTACGGTTCGTTTCTGCAAAAGCACAAACCAGGAATATGATAAAGCCCAATGGCTGTTTGAAAATATTCCACCATTGATCTTTTTGCTGAACAACCATTTCATTTAAGCTTAAAGTGCCGGTTATCATCAATAAAGCGATCAATGTAATTCCCATTGCGAGTTCATAGCTGATGATCTGCGAAGCTGCCCGCATAGCGCCTAACAGTGAATACTTATTATTGCTTGCCCATCCGCCAATCATTATTCCATAAACACCCAGGCTCACAACACCGAAAATGTATAAAATACCAATGTTTACATCGGCGATCTGCAAAGTAATTTCCCGGCCAAAAAGATGCACTTTATCGCCCCAGGGTATTACGGCGCCAACCATCATGGCGGTTAGCATGGCAAGACAAGGGCCAAGGATAAATAGAAATTTTGACGAAAAATTTGGAACGATCTCTTCTTTAAAAAATAATTTAAGACCATCGGCAAGCGGTTGCAGAATACCAAACGGGCCTGCACGATCGGGCCCAATCCTGTCTTGCATAAATGCGGCCACTTTGCGCTCGGCATAAGTAGAATACATTGCTACAAGCAACGATCCCATTACAACTACAACAATTAAAACAAGCTTTTCGGTCACTAAAGCCCAGTCAAGCAAAAGAAATGTATGGTTTAAAAGCATGGTACTTGAACAATAATTTAATTATGGTAGTTTTTTATGATCGTTAATCAGAATTCTTTCTTCAGTTGCTTCCCGAATATCTTTTTGCTCATCGCGCTCAATAAAAGTAATGGAGGTAGCGGGGCCCGGAATTTTACTTAGATCAATGTCTGGCGTATTTACTTCGCTTACTTTATTGATGTCCATCAGCAGCATTGGTTCGCGCCCTGATAAAACTTTTTTTAATGTGTCTGACGGCGTTACTTTTTCTACATAGTGATTGGTAGAAATTACAGAGTGGCGGCTGATAACAGTTGGGCCTTCGATGATCCAGTCGGATGTTTTTTTCTTTTCGAATCGGCATGTATTGCAGATCCAGCCAGCCTTTCCGTCGATATCCTGAACCTCTCCCCATGGATCTTTCCGGGAAGTAACTCTAAATACTTCATCGCCGCGGTTCCATAAAGTTACTTTTCCACAGCACTTGTCGCAATCGCGATGAGCATCCTGTGGTTTTAAAAACCAAACCCTGTTTTTAAAACGGTAAGTGCGGTCGGTTAATGCGCCTACCGGACAAACGTCGATCATATTTCCGCTGAAATCATTATCGATAGCTTTTGAGATATAAGTAGAGATCTCAGATGCATCGCCTCTTAATAAAATCCCCTGCGTTCTTGAATTGGTGAGCTGGTCGGCGACCATCAGACAGCGATAGCATAAAATGCAACGCGTCATGTGTAATTGAATATAAGGTCCGATATCTTCTCTTACAAACGTTCTTCTTTTAAACTCGTAGCGTGTACCGGCAACTCCGTGGTCGTAGCCAAGATCCTGCAGCGAACATTCTCCTGCCTGGTCGCAGATGGGGCAATCCAGGGGATGATTAATCAGCAGGAATTCTACAACTCCATTCCTGGCATCGATCGTTCTTTCGCTGGTGAAATTTTTTACGATCATCCCATCCATTACTTCCGTTCTGCACGATGCCACTAATTTTGGCATTGGCCGCGGATCTTTTGTAGAACCTGCCGCCACTTCAACCAAACATGTACGGCACTTTCCGCCACTTCCTTCGAGCTTGCTATAATAACACATTGCGGGAGGCGCTACTTCCGGGCCTATTTTTCGCGCAGCATTTAAAATAGTAGTTCCCTGTGGAACCTCTATTGTAACACCGTCGATGGTTATTTTATATAATTGTTGTTCTTCTGCCATTTCAAACTAAAATTTTCAAATTAAATTTCATTTCAGGAAACTGCCACATCTAAAGGATCCGCATAATGTGCCAATCCGTAATTTCTCACCAAACATTCTTCAGGGTTTAATACATGCCATTCAAATTCATCTCTAAAATGCCTTATTGCCGCAGCAACCGGCCAGGCCGCCGCATCGCCCAGCGGGCAAATTGTATTTCCTTCGATTCTTCTTTGGATATCCCATAAAAGATCGATGTCTTTCATTTCACCTTTCCCATTTTCTATTTTGTGAAATATCTTTTCCATCCAGCCGGTTCCTTCGCGGCAAGGCGAGCACTGTCCGCAGCTTTCATGATGGTAAAATCTTGCAAGCGTTAACGTATGCCGCACCACGCATTGGTCTTCATCCAAAACAATAAAACCGCCCGAGCCCATCGAACTTCCGGTGGCAAAACCACCATCGGCAAGGCTTTCGTAATTCATCAAGCGGGGTTCGCCTTTGGCTGTTTTCAGCAACAGGTTCGCAGGCAAAATAGGCACTGACGACCCGCCTGGAATGCAGGCTTTTAGTTTTTTTCCGTTGGCAATTCCGCCGCAATATTCGTCACTATAAATAAATTCTTCTACGGAAATCGTCATATCAATTTCGTATACTCCGGGCTTATTTATATTTCCGCAGGCAGATATCAACTTGGTTCCAGTTGATTTACCCACACCAATTTTTGAATAAGATTCTCCGCCTTCATTGATAATGGGAACCACAGCGCAAATGGTTTCTACATTATTAACCACGGTAGGGCAACCCCACGCTCCCTTTACTGCCGGAAACGGAGGTTTAATTCGTGGCAAACCTCTTTTGCCTTCAAGGCTTTCCAGCAAGGCGGTTTCCTCGCCGCAAATATAGGCGCCTGCTCCCCTGTGTAAATAAATTTCACAATTGAAGCCCGTGCCCAAAATATTTTTTCCGAGAAAGCCATTTTGCTTTGCTTCATCAATAGCTTGTTGAAGAATATCAGTAACCCAATCGTATTCGCCGCGGATGTAGATGTAGGAAACATTGCTTCCTAATGCAAACGACGAAACGATCATTCCTTCCACCAACAGGTGTGGTATGAATTCCATTAAAAAACGGTCTTTAAAAGTGCCCGGCTCGCTCTCATCGGCATTGCATACCAGGTAGCGCTCCACGCCTTCCGGCTTTGCAAGAAAACTCCATTTTAATCCCGTTGGAAAACCGGCGCCGCCCCGCCCTCTTAAGCCGCTTTTCTTTACTTCTTCCACGATATCTGCCGGTGGCATCTTCAACGCTTTTTCAACGCTTTGATAACCGCCTTCTCTCCGATATACATCGAAGCCTTTTATGCCCGGAACATTTATTTTATCTAACAATAATTTCTTTGCCATACCTGTGTTCTTAAAGAAGCTTATTTTTTATAATCATGATTGAACATCCAGTTAAACCCATATTTATCCGTGAGCATTCCAAATTTGGCGCCCCAGAAAGTGTCCTGTAATTCCATCGTTACTGTTCCGCCTTCCGATAATGCTTTAAATACTTTTTCGATCGTTTCCGGATCTTCAAAATTCAGGCTCAGGCCTAAGTTGCTGCCTGCGGTTACCGGCCTGTCGGGCGTTCCATCTGATGCTAAAAAATTTAAATTGCCGGCCTTAAAACTGGCGTGCATTATTTTATCTTTCTGGCCTTCGGGACAAGCCATTGGCGATTCGCCCCAGGTTTGCTGGAAAACAACTTCGCCATCAAGCGCATTGCTATAAAAATCCAACGCTTCTGCGGCGTTTCCATTAAAATTTAAATACGGGATGATTGCGTCCATGATAATTGTTTTTATAGTTAATTATTTCGTGCACTGCTATTTCTGCATTCTTCGATGATCTGATCCACTTTCTCTGGTGTCAGATGCTCCTTATAGATTTTGCCCAACTGCATCATTGGGGCATATCCGCAGGCTCCGAGGCATTCTACCGTTTTTAATGTAAACATACCATCTTTGGTAGTTTCGCCAACGCCAATGTCCAACTTGTTTTTGATATAACTGATGATTTGATCGCTTCCGCGCAACATGCATGGCCCGGTTTGGCATACTTCAAAAACATATTTGCCAACCGGTTTTAAATTGTACATTGAATAGAAACTGGCCACTTCATAAACTTCAACGGGCTGTAACTTCATCAATGATGCTACATAATCCATTGTGGCCACATCAAGCCAACCGCCAAATTCCTGCTGGGCAAGATGCAATATGGGTAACAATGCACTTTTAGATTTGCCTTCCGGATAACGGCTTATCAGCTCGTTCACTTTATTTAATTTCTCTTCTGAAAAGGTCATCTTTTTAATTTATAAAAATCTATAAAATCAGTTATATGGACTTTCTTTTTATCAAATCTCGTTTGATTATGCATCCAACTCGCCCGCTATCAGATTTAAACTACTCATGGTGATGATCGCATCGCTCAATAAACCCCCTTTTGTTAATTCAGAAAATGCCTGGTAATAAATAAAGCAGGGCCGTCTGAAATGAAGCCGGTAAGGCGATCTGCCGCCATCGGTTACCAGGTAAAAACCAAGCTCGCCATTAGCGCCTTCCACAGCCGAATAAATTTCTCCTTTCGGCATTACAATTTCACCCATGATTATTTTAAAATGATAAATAAGCGCTTCCATTTTGGTATAAACGTCGCTCTTATCGGGCAGGTAATATTCCGGCACATCTGCATGAAAGACTTCTGCTTCGGCGCCTTTAAATTCCTGAACTTTTTGGTAAGCTTGCTTTATCAGTTCGAGACTTTGCCACATCTCACCGTCGCGCACCAAAAATCTGTCGTAGCAATCTCCTGTGCTTCCTACAGGAACAGTAAAATCAAAATCTTCATAACTGCTGTATGGCGAATGAATTCTTACGTCATAATCTACTCCGGCTGCGCGAAGATTAGGGCCGGTAAAGCCATAATTTAAAGCACGCTCGGCAGAGATAGGGCCAACACCAATGGTGCGGTCCATAAAAATGCGGTTGCGGATGAACAGCTTGTTAAACTCTTCCAGCACTTTTGGCCATTCTCTTATAAATCGTTCCAATTTTTCAAAAGCCTGGTTGGTAAAGTTTCTTTCGAAACCGCCAATGCGCCCAATGTTGGTAGTTAAGCGCGATCCGCAAATTTCTTCGTAAATTTCATAGATCAATTCGCGGTATTGCATCACATAAAGAAATCCTGAAAACGCGCCGGAATCCACTCCAACAATCGAATTACAAATAAGGTGATCGGAAATACGCGCCAATTCCATTATAATGATGCGTAAATAATCTACCCGTTTGGGAGTTTTTACGCCAAGCAATCTTTCGCAGGTAATATGCCAGCCAAAATTGTTAATTGGCGATGAACAATAATTTAAACGGTCGGTAAGGGTAGTGATTTGATATAAGGTTCTATGCTCTGCGATTTTTTCAAAAGCGCGGTGGATATAACCCACTGTTTGCTCAGCGCCAACGATGGTTTCCCCGTCTAGTTCTATGATGTTTTGAAATACCCCGTGAGTTGCGGGATGCGTAGGTCCGAGATTTAAAGTGGTTGTTTGTTTTTCAACATCACCTTGCGGTAAATTTATGTGTTCACTCATTCTTATCAGTTCTTTATTACGTCTTTAAATACAATAATCCAGTTTGCAAAGATGAGCGGATTATCTGCCAAACATCTCATCGTCCTTATCCGTCCTCTTCATATCTTCAAGAGGATATTCTTTTCTTAAAGGGAAATAGTCCATTTCGTCCACATTTAAAATTCGCTTTAAATTGGGATGGCCGATAAAATTAACCCCGAAAAAATCATAGGTTTCCCTTTCCATCCAGTTAGCAGCTTCAAACAATGTTGATGCACTAAACACATCGGGCTTTTTTACATCTGTGAATATTTTATACCGTATCCGAACATTTTCCACAAGGTTATGTAAATGATAAACTACCGATATTTCTTTTGCTTCTTTTTCAGGAAAATGGGCTCCGCATAAATCAGTCATAAACCGAAATTGCAGTTCCGGATCGTCGTATAAAAACTGAAGCACTTTAAGGTTTAAATCCTTATCTGATGTAAAAGTTAACATGCCATAAGGTTCTTCCCAATTGAAAAGTTGTTCACCAAATTTTTCAATTAATTTCTGCCTGATTATTTCGTTAGTTAGAGCCATATTTAAAACCCGCGGAGGCTTATTTTATTTTTAATTTACTTCTTTATTGTATGCCGTAACTTGTCATTAAATCTTTGTACCTGTCGGAATGCCTTCTTCTAAGGCTTTCGTTTGCCACCAGATCCTGTACTTTCATAAAACCATCCAAAATTGCTTCAGGCCGTGGAGGACAACCCGGAACATAAACATCTACCGGAATTACCTGGTCAACGCCCTGCAATACGGAATAAGTATCGAAAATTCCACCACTGCTTGCACAGGCGCCCATGGCCAATACCCAGCGTGGCTCTGCCATTTGCAGATAAACCTGCTTTAAAACCGGGCCCATTTTTTTTGCAATGGTTCCAATTACCATTAATAAATCGCATTGGCGGGGAGAAAAACTGACTCTTTCGGAGCCAAACCTGGCAAGATCATAATGCGAAGCCATTAGTGCCATAAATTCGATACCACAGCAACTGGTTGCAAATGGCAAAGGCCAGATAGAATTTTTCCTGGCAAGACCAACCACATCACTCAATTTGGTAGCGAAAAAGCCTTCACCTGTAAAGCCGTCGGGAGAAGGAGCGAAACTGATGGGAGTTTCAAGAGGTTTATTTGTTATGTTATATTGAACCGGGCGAGCCATAATTTTATATTTTATAATTGGCAAAATGCCGATTACGTTTTTAATTAATTTAAAGAGCAATCTTTAACCTGATACAACCAATAAGCGTGTCATTTTCTTTTAGTCGTCCCAATCAAGGCCGCCTTTCTTTATAATGTAGATGAAGCCGGTGATAAAGAATCCTACAAACATCAAAATTGCCATAAAACCATTCCATCCTAAAGCCCTGAAATTAACGGCATAAGGATAAAATAATATTACTTCCACATCAAACAAAACAAATAAGATGGCAACAAGAAAATATTTAACCGCTATCGGCTTTCTTGCGTTACCCTGCGATTTAATTCCACTTTCAAAATTAATCAACTTATCTGCCGTCTTTCTTTTAGGTCCCAAAGCGTTGGTTGCAATGATAATTACCACCAGCACTACTGCAGCAAAAATTAATTGTAAGCCAATTGGCAAATAATTAGACGTGCTGTTGACACCATGAACTTGTAAAAATGTTTGTATCAAAGGTTGAAAATTATATTTGCAAAAATAAGGTAGCCACCTCAATATTCATAATCCAAAATCATCGCAACCAATTTACTGCTAGCGCAAAATGATTCGCGTTCTTGTTCGCAAATTGGAAAGACATGCGGGTATTAAATTAAACAACTCCCGGCCAGGCCGGGAGTTGTTTTTAAATTTATCTGAAGTTTGCTATTTATTCTTTTTTGCCGGAGGTGCTGTTGGCGCCGTAGTTGAAGGCTTCTTTGCAGGTGCGCTCAGCGCCTCTTTGGTTTTAAGCGCTGTGGCATCGGCCGGATCAACAGTTAAAATCTTATCGTTATAAATTATCGCTGAATCCTTATCGCGCTTGATGTTATAATGATAAGCCACCAGGTACCTGTAAGATGGAATTAAATAATCTTTAAGAGATGCCTTGTCGGTTGCGGTGTCTGCAATCGCGATCACCTTTTCGTAATCTCCTTTAGCCAATCCCAATTCACTGGTTGAATCAATACCTTCCTTTGCACGGGCTCCCATATACCATCCGAAGGCATCCTCAGGAAATTTTGCCTGATAAATGGTAAACACAGAATCTGCTGTTTTATAAGATCCGCCGCGGTAATCGTTGTAGCCGGCATAATACAGATCAACCTTTCCAAAATTCGGTTTCAGATCTAACACCTTACCGTACCAGCGGCCTGCATCAGCATATTTTTGAGCAGCTACCAGGCTTGCGGCGATGTCTTTTATATAATTTAATTTATTGGCAGGAACCGTATCGAGCGCAATTGCTTTATTAACGTATTGTGCAGCCAGGGTATCATTGCCTGGAAATTTCAATAAAACTTTAGCATAAGTAGAATAGTCGTTTGGCCCAATCTTTTCAGGAACCACTTTTGTAAAAAATTCTTCAAAGTACTTTTTAGCATTTAAAGAATCACCTTTTTTGTCGTAAGAATATGCAATCAAACCGTATAAATTTGGAAACGCTTTATTGCCGGCTGTGGTGATACATGAATTAGCTTTTGAAATCGCTTCATCATATAACTTCGACACATACGCCAGGGACGCTTCCGCATAGCAGTTCTTAGAGTCTGCGTCTGCAACAGCAACATACTTGTTTAGATAGTCTTTTGCCTTATTTACATCGCGTTGATAATAATATCCGTAAAGCCAGTAATAAACCGGGGCAAAATTTGGATCTGCAGCAATAGCATCGTTATAATATTTCATATAAATGGCCTCCTGGCCAAAACCTTGTGTTTCATAGATCCTGCCGATCATAAAACTTGCCCTTGCATTTTTAGGGTCAATGGCCAATGCATTTTGATAAGCCATCGTTGCATTAGCGCCATCTATTAATTTTCTATAGGCATCTCCCAAAGCGATTTGGATCTCTGCGCTTTTTTTGTTTTTATCTGCCGCTTGTTTTAATTTATCGATTGCATAAACCGCGTCACCGTTTTTCTCGTCCACATTTGCACGGCCCACTGCCAGCAGCACAGCATCTGCATCTTTTTTCTTTGCCAGATTAATAGCGGTTTCAAAATGATTTTTTGCGTCATTCAATTTGCCTTCTCTCAATTCAATTTCCCCAACGCCCACCATAATTAGCGGCGCATTCGGATTTGCCTGAAGCGTTTTTTGATACAAACTTTTTGCAGCAACAGTATCCGGATTATCTGTATTTCCGAGATAAGTTTGCCCCAGCCAATAGGCAGCATCCACATTATTAGGATCGGCGGTCAACAATTTTTTAAATACGCCTTCTGCACTTTCAAACCTTTCATAATTTAAAAATTTTTTTCCTTCATCTATACTTTGGGCAAATAGCATGTTTCCCATCAGAAATAAAGAAGCTACGAGTCCGATTTTTTTCATTTTTCACGTTTTTTGTAAATGGTTATAACTAATAATTGTTCATTTTGAATTTAGCGTAGCAGTACGGATATTGAAATTCATCTTAGCCGGACCTAAATAGGCTCGTCTGAAAATTAACTGTCCCTTTTCATATTCAAGAAAATTGGCGAAGCCGCTGCCAAGACCCTGATAGTTTTCTTTTAAAATATAATACAAACCACGTACCAAGGGATAACGCTTCGTCATTATGTTTGCCTGATAAGGTTTCACAAAAGTTTTTTCCGGGCAATTACATTCCAGCGAAGCGATTTTCACTTTCGTGAGAAAGCTAAGCTGCGAGGTATCTTCCGGGTTTCCAATCCAGCTTACACCCACAAATCCTACTACATTTTTATTTTTGGCAACATAATCGATCACTGCCTGGCTATTCTTCTCGGCGAAAACTTTTTTTGGATCAAATGAATTTCCCTTTAAAATAGAATCCACCGCGTAGCGCACAGTACTTGTAGCGCTCAATCCATCAAATACGGCAATTTGTTTATCACCGGTGCTTCCGTCTAAAATTCCACGAATCTGGCTCATAGAAAAGATTGAATCGGGCGAATTACTGTTTACAATCACCGCAATTGCATCGTTGGCTATCTTAGACCATGTTGGCGAAAAAGACAACGTGTCTTTATAAAACTGTTCTTCGTGACTGGTAAGCCCGCGGGTAACAATAATCATTCTTGTGCTGTCTTTAATCAAATCTTTAAAACATTCTGCTTCCGGTTTATAATCGGCAATAATTTTTGCCTCCGGAAACAATGATTCGAAAACTTTGATCTGAGAATCGATCACAGGTTTAAAGGACTCATCAACACTTATATGTATTGTTCCCTTTTGAGGTGTATCAAGATCAGTTCTTTTATTCTCTTTACAGCCTGCAAAAAAAATCCATAGGCAGGCGATGGCCACTATACTGCCTAAAAGATGCCTTATATTATTCCGACGGTAATTCATTTAAAATAATTTTTTTTAATGCCGCGGAAAATTCTCCACGCTCCATAAATAATAGCCAGCACAGCAAAAATCTTAGCCGGAGCACTCTGTGTAAAATCGCTGGAAAAATTAAATTGCCGGCCAAATAAAATAATGAGGCCAACCGCCACATAAATGAGGCCCATTCCATAATCCATAATACTTCGCATTAGCATATACCGCCTGGTTTTTGCGTCGGGAGTATTTTCAAATTCTTCAAGGCTCATGCTCTAAATTTTTTGATTTGGCGACTGGCAAGATAAAATAAAATAGAGAAATTGCCAACCAACCTAAATTTCATAAACACGAATTTACAGATCACTGGTGAATTTCACAGGAATAGTGTAATACACCGAAACGTTTTCGCTGTTGCTTTTGCCCGGGATCCAATCAGGCATCTTTTGCAAAACACGCAACACTTCATTGTCGAAAATACTGCCACCGGATTGCACCACTTTAAAACTTTCTAATTGCCCATTATAATTCACTACAAATCTTACTTTAACCGATATTTCTTTTCCGTCTTCCACATCGTCCGGCGCTTTCAAATTTCTTTTCAGGTACGCCAGCAAAGCCTTCAGTCCGCCCGGAAACTGGGGCATCACCTCCGGCGTTGTTAAGATTACCGGTTTACTACTTTTTGGCTTTTCTGAAGCCTCCGGTGTACCTGGCGCGTCCGATCCGTTTGCCAAATTGCCACCCAAATTCATATCAACTCCTAAAATTTCCTTCCCGTTTCCCTCAACAGTAGTATGAGATGCAACGGGCGTCTCATTTGATGCGTTCAATTTGTTAATGTTTTGTTCATCTGTAATTTTAGGTGTGGTTTCGGCCGGGTCAATCTTTGCTGGTTTCTTTGTTACCGGCTTGGCAGGAAATAAAATCGCCTTTGGCTCATTGGTAAACTTTGAGAAATCATGGCCTGGCATTTCAAAAATCACCGGAGGCTTTAACAAACTTTGCGCGCTGTTCCCAAAAAAATGAAATAAAGAAAAAGATACAGCGAACAACATCATCGTTATAACAGACATGCATAAACGATTATTGTAAAACTTCCGCAATGTGTAAGCGCCATATTCCTTATTGCGGTTTTCAAAAATGATATCAAGAAGAGTTGCCTGCAAAATGGTATTTGAGTTCATGATGATAGTTTTGAAGAAAGGATTTCCTTTCAGTTAAAAATATGTTACCCAAAACCGGCGCCGTTAATGGTAAGATGCAAGGCTCAATTTTTTTCCATAAAAAAGAAATCTAATGAGAAAAAGAACGGTCTGAAATGCAATGGAGTTTTCTACATTTTGGCTTATATGAGCAATGAAACCGCATTTAAACATTAAACAATATTTTTGCGAATACAAATAAAATTATTTCGCCGAAGGCAAAAAATATGAAACCATCCCTACCACAAGGCACACGCGATTTTGCGGCAGATACGTTGCGCAGGCGGCAGTTTATTATCAATACCATCAGGCAGGTTTTTGAATTATATGGTTTTGAGCCATTGGAAACTCCTGCTATGGAAAACCTGGAAACGCTGATGGGAAAATACGGCGATGAAGGCGACAAACTGATCTTTAAAATATTAAATAACGGACTCGATAATCCTGCAAAAAGAGAAAAGGCCCTACTGGATTTTGAAAACATTCTTGGCGGAAAAAATGAAAAAGGGATTACGGAAAGAGCATTAAGATATGATCTTACCATTCCTTTTGCAAGATATGTAGCCATGAATTATGGTAAACTAACGGTTCCATTTAAACGCTACCAGATACAACCCGTATGGCGTGCCGATCGGCCGCAAAAAGGCCGCTACCGTGAGTTTTATCAATGCGATGCAGATGTTGCAGGAACCTATTCACTGATCAGCGATGTGGAAATGGCAGAAATTTATGCAACCGTTTTTAAGAGCCTGGGCGTTGCTGTTGATATAAAAATCAACAGCCGTAAAATTTTATACGCGCTGGCTGAAGTTTGTGGCTGCCCGGATAAGATGAACGAAATAACGATCACTATCGATAAACTTGATAAAATTGGAATTGATAAAGTAAAAGAAGAATTGAAGCTTGTTGGCTTATCCGAGAATCACATCTTGCTGATAGAAAATTATATCACAATCGACGGAGCTAATTTAGAAAAACTGGAGAAGCTTTCAGCTATTATCGGTAATTCGCCAACCGGCCAAAAAGGTATTGAAGAATTAAAATTTATTTTAGGATATCTTAATACCGGCAATAACGACAACGCCAACCAAACAATCAGTATCGATTTTACGCTTGCACGGGGCCTGAATTATTATACCGGAATTATTTACGAAGTGAAAGCAAAAAATGCAGCAATGGGAAGCATCGGCGGAGGAGGCCGCTATGATGATCTTACCGGTTTATTCGGCGTTCCAAATGTGCCCGGCGTTGGTATCAGTTTTGGGCTCGACAGAATTTATGATGTGATGGAAGAATTAAATTTATTTCCGGAAAGTATCAACCGCGCCACGCAGGTTTTGTTTTTTAACCTTGGTGAAAGCGAAAGCCGGTATGCTTTTAAGCTGATGCAGGGTTTAAGAAACGACGGAATAAGCTGCGAATTATTTTATGAAAACGCAAAGCTGGATAAGCAATTTAAATATGCCTCTAAAAAAAATATTGCCTTTGCAGTGATAATCGGATCAATTGAAATGGAGCAACAAACCTGTGTGGTGAAGGATCTTTTTAACGGGCAGCAGCAAACGATTGCCGCCGGTCAACTTTCTTCATTTATTAAAAAATAAAAAGGTTACTTTATCAAAAATTTGAGATTAAAAAAGAAAACGTTTATTAACGTTTATTGCTAAAACAAAATAACTTTCACTTTAAAAAACTTTTATGAAAATCTTTTTTAAATTCTTCGTTGCAATAACCACAGTTGCGATATTGTTTTCTTCCTGCGGAAAAAGTGCAGACGAAGGAAAGATGATTCCGTCGAACGCTATGTTCGTATCGCATATCAATACCAAATCGCTGTTAGAAAAAGTTACCTGGGACGACATAAAACAAACGAGCTGGTTTAAGAAAGCTTCTTCCGATTCATCCATGCCGGAATGGAGAAAAAAAATCCTGGATAATCCTTCCGCCAGTGGAATTGATTTTGACAAGGGATTGGTTTTCTTTGCGCAAAAAGGCGCCGGCGATTTGTTTTACCTCGTAGTGCAAGGCAGCCTGAAAAGCGAAAAAGATTTTGAACAGTTCAATAAAAATTTCGATCCATCACAAACCATAAAGAAAGAAGGCGATATTAATTTGCTTGCTTTAAAGGATAAGCATGTAGTGGGCTGGAATGAAAAATATTTCGTGTATGCAATGAACTCCGCAACGCCTTCAGGGCCGATGAGTAAATGGAACGACAATAGCAGCTTGCAACCGGATGTTACCTCCGTTGATCATAGCGCGGAACTTTCCGTTTATTGTACAAAACTATTTTCTCTAAAATCGGACAGTAGCCTCGCCCACAACGAAAAATTTGCAGACCTGCTAAAAGAGAATGGCGATGTGCATGTATGGCAAAACACCGAAGAAATGTTTAAGAGCACATCCTCAATGGGCGCGCTTGGCATGTTGAAGTTAGATGCTTTTTTTCAAGGCAATGTCAGCACCTATACGGTTAATTTTGATAAAGGGAAAATAGAAGTAAAACAAAAAGGCTATGCCTCAAAAGAACTGACAGACATAATGAAGAAAAACCTGTCTGGAAATATCAATACAGGAATGATAAAAGACATTCCGTCGAAAAATGTTTTCGCTGTTTTCGCCGCAAACTTTAAACCTCAGGGCATTGTAGATTTGATAAAACTTACCGGTACCGATGGATTTGTAAACTCTTACGCACAACAAATGGGCTTTACACTCGATGATTTTTCAAAATCTACCAACGGAGATTTGCTGTTGGCCTTTACAGATTTCAAACTCAAGGCAGATTCATTTAATTATAAAGATAACATGGGCAATGATGTGGGCGCCGGTAAATTTAATAAGCCTGAGTTTAATTACATTTTTGCCGTAGGTGTTGGTGATAAAGCCAGCCTGCAGAAAATAATTGCTTCCGGCAAAAAAGTAACCTCCCAACTGGGAAAGGATTCTTTACTAAACGATGTTATGACCGACAAAACTTTTGCGCTCAGTAATTCTAATGATTTCGCCAAACAATATCTTGCCGGCGGCAATAATAGCAACTTCGACTTTACAGATAAAATAAGCGGCCATCCTGTTGGCTTATTTATCGACATTCATAAGATACTTACAGAATTATCATCAGAAAAAATCGATAATCCAAACGATAAATTCATGTTTGATCAAAGCCTGAAAATGTGGAACAACGTCATTATGACCGGCGGCGATTATACGAATGGCGCATTTACTGCCAACACCGTAATCAACCTTGTAGATGGCAGCACCAACAGCCTTAAACAATTGAATACTTATGTGGATCAGATGTATAAATTGAATGAAGAAAAAAGAGCCGGAAACCTTCGCGAGAATAAGCTGGATTCTTTATTAACGCCTCCCCCCATTGATACAGTAAAAGTAAAATAAGTATAAAAAGAAGTAGATATGCAGATTCAACTGCGGAATGTAGTTCCCGATTATATCGATAAGGAAAAGCGGAAAGATTCACAGGTTTGGGCACAAAATATTACCATTGAAAAAGGAGAACATCTGCATATTGTAGCGCCTTCCGGCAGCGGCAAAACTTCTTTAATGCATTTTATTTATGGATTAAGAAAAGATTATTCGGGCGCTGTATTTTATGGCGATACTGATATTAAAAAGCTTTCTACGGAAGGCTTTTCTTCTTTCCGTCAAAACAAAATAAGCATCATTTTCCAGGATCTCAGGCTGTTTGAAAACGTGTCTGTAAAAGAAAACATCGATTTAAAAAGAAGGCTTTCTCCCTATCATCAACCGGCACGAATAAAAGAAATGGCCGAGCATTTGGGCATAGAATCAAAACTCCACCAGCTTGCCAAAACCTGCAGCTATGGCGAGCAGCAGCGGATCGCAATTATTCGTTCGCTGATGCAGCCCTTTGAGTTTTTATTATTGGATGAACCTTATAGCCACCTCGACGAAGCGAACAGAAAAAAAGCAATGGAGCTTATTTATGAAGAATGCGAAAAGCGCAATGCGGCAATGATCTTCGCGGATTTAAAACCGCTCGATTTTTTAAAACAAGAAAAAGTGGTTTACCTGTAGCAAGTTTTATATGTCATTATCTTATAAAAACATACGGCCTTTAATTATTTCTGGAAAGAATGTTTTTTCAAAATGGTTTGGCTATTTCGGATTAGGAATCGGCGTATTACTGCTGCTGGTTTCGATGCAGATGTTCGTAAACATCCGCGAGTTGCTAAAAGAAAATACGCCCCGAAAAAGTGGCGGATATGATTTTGTTTCGATCTCAAAAACCATTACCAATGAAAACATGGGAAAAGATAACAGCTTTACGAATTCCGATCTGGCCGATTTAAAACAACAACCGGAAGTGGAAGACATATCGCCATTAATTTCTAATCAATTTAGAGTGCGGGCCAGCGCCGGAGATATTATTCCGTTTAGCACCGATTTGTTTTTGGAAAGCGTTGACAATGATTTTATCGACACATTGCCGCCATCTTTTACCTGGCAACCCGGTCAACAAATTGTACCGATTATTTTTTCTTCCGACTTTTTAGAAATGTATAATGTGTTTGCTCCGGCCCAGGGCCTGCCACAACTTTCACCAAAAACAATTTCATCTGTCAATATCATATTGGAGTGTTCAGGGCCTTCGGGCACCCGCGTTTTCAAAGGCAATATTGTTGCATTAAGCGACCGCATTAATTCTTTGCTGGTGCCAAAATCTTTTATGAACTGGAGTAATTTTAATCTTAGCGGAGATACGGCCATTCACGCTTCAAGGGTTTACATAAAAACAAAAGATATCAATAATCCCGGATTAATTTCTTACCTGGACCGGCACAATTATCACGTTAATAAAGATAAAATTCAATTTGGGCGCATTAAAGATGTTTTACAAAATATTGTAAGCGCTTTGGCTGTGTTCGGCATTTTAGTGATCGCTATGGCGTTGATGCTTTTTTCTTTCTACCTGCAACTAATGATTGCAAAAAGCAAAGACAATTTGCGCCTGTTGCTTACATTAGGCTATTCGCCCAATTGGCTTGCGAAAAGTGTAGCCCAAACCTGGTTGCCGGTTTATTTGACCATTATTTTTGTAGCCGTGGTAATTACGCAAATTCTACATTTTGGCTTTCTTCAACTTTCATTTGCAAGCAAGGCAAACCTTTCCTATTTTTTGAATTGGAGCGTTTGGCTAACGGCCATTATATTGCTGGCGCTAACCTGGTTTATTAACTCAAGATTGGTGCAGAAAGAATTAGATCAAATAGTTTAGAGCGTGTAACAGGATTAATCAACTGCAAACTCCATCCTGATAGTTATCGTACCCGTTTTGTTTTTGCTGGTAGTATTGAAAGCGCCACCGTAGCTGTAATCTTCGTTACTATTTTTACCAGTGATTTGGAAAACTCCCAACGTAGCTTTTTTTAATTTTCCTAAAGAATTGCCTGCATTTTTGGCGATTATTTCCGCACGTGCTTTACCATCAGCACTTGCTTTGGCGAGCAAATCCATTTTCACTTCCGTTAGTTTGGTATAATAAAACAATGGTGATGACGAATTAAATTCTATTCCCTTTTCAATTAATTCTGTTGCCTCTCTTGATATCTGATCGATCTTATCCACGTTTGGCGATTCTACTTTTACATTTTGAAAAAGATTGTAACCCGTAAATTCCTGGCCAAGCGATCTTCCGTTTGCGTCTGTTTTATAATTGAATTCTTTGTTGATATTAACGGATGAAAAAACTACTTCATTGTTTTGAATTCCTTTGGTTGAAAGATAAGACCTTATTGCGTTTTCATCGAGTTTCAATTGCGCATACGCACCTTTTAAATCCATTGACTTTCTTGAATAAGAACCATTCCATACAATCAGATCGCTTACAAAATCTTTTTCTGCAGAACCTGTAACGGTAATGGTTTCAGCAGTTTTTGAACGGTATTTATATGCATTTGCCGCGATAAATAATCCGGCAACAAATGCAAGGCCGATAATCAGAGAAGAAATATTCCTCATAAAAAAAATTAGTTTTTTAAATGACTAAGATAAGAATTGGCTGTTGAAATTAAGCAATCATCATAGCATTACTGATTGATGAAGGCTTTCGATTTCATGGCCTAAAAAATAGCTGAACTTTTCAGATGCTCTTTTAATTAGCGTTGCTGTGTTTTTACCGGGTTGTTCAAAAAAATTTGTTTCGAGGATGATTTTGTTCTTTTTTATTGTTCGTTTCCATGTTCCCCTAACCTGCCCGTTGATAACGATTGTTGGCCAGAATATTCCATTATTGGAAAATGCTTTTGGATGATGCTCAGCAACAATTGCAGCGGTCCGATCTTTATAGCTGATCAGAAATTCATCATAGGCCGGTAAAAGATACGCGGATTTCTCATAATTTTTGGGAACTGAAAACGAATTGGGAAACCAATAAGTTTGCTCTCCTATTTTTTCAGCAATAAAATCGGAGCTTACTATTTTAAATGCGTGTTTTGCATCATTAACGGATAATCCCGACCACCAGATAAAATCTGCCAGCGTAGCAGGACAGTGGCTTTCCAAATATTTCGCTGCCAATTTACCGAGTGCTTTCTCTTTGGTGATTTTCTTTTTTTGCGCCACTCTTTCGCTGAGTAAGGCGTAAGTTGTTTGGTTATTTTTTGTGGCACCGCTGCAAATAATTCCGTCCAATTCCGCATTTATCAAAATGTGAGACGATCTGTTGATGTCTGTCGCAATTTTGCACTTATTTAATTCGGCTAACAATTCAGCCCGCGTTAAATGGTTTTGGCCCTTTAAAGCCTTTTTAATCACCGCATTGCTTTTTTTGAAAATATCATCCGTGAGACCAAGAAGTTTATTGTTGCTTTTCATGAAAGCTTTTATTCGTGGCGCAGTTAATTCAAGCATCCAATAAATATCATCTGCGGCAACAAAATGCCACGTTGGCCTTAAAATATGTGTCCGTATAATTTCGCCTGAATCCACAGCAGCCTCTATGGATTTTTCGGTGCAAGATGTAGTGCGTATACCAATTGCCCATTTGGCCATCTTATAATCCTGCGCCTGCACGGCGCCCATCCAGCCAACCACATCTTTTACCGATTGAAATTTTGTGTTTGAAATTTGTTGGCTTGCGAGGCGGATATTTGCTATGTCCGTCAGATTCATTTCTGTTTTTTTAATGAATATTTTCAAACACAAGAGCTGCACCCTGCCCTACCCCAACACACATCGTTGCAAGGCCATATTTTACGCGCCTTCTTTGCATTTCGTATAATAAAGTGGTTGAGATCCTTGCGCCGCTACATCCCAGCGGGTGGCCTATAGCAATTGATCCTCCATTTACATTTACTTTTTCAAGATCGAGACCGAGTTCATGAATGCAGGCAATAGATTGCGAAGCAAAAGCCTCGTTCATTTCTATGAGATCAAGATCACTAACAGTGATGCCTGCACGCAGTAGCGCTTTTTGAGAAGCAGCCACGGGCCCAATTCCCATAATTGCAGGATCCACACCCGCAACTGCCATACTTACCACGCGCGCCATGGGTTTTAAATTAAATTTTTTAAGCATGCCTTCATTGGCAAGCATTAACATGGCGGCGCCATCATTAATGCCTGAAGAATTTCCGGCCGTAACAGTGCCGTCCTTTACAAACGCCGGTTTTAACTGGGCAAGTTTTTCCAGCGATGTTTTTCGCGGATGCTCATCTGTTTCAAAAATGATGCGTTCAGTTTTGTTAGGCGTAGTTTCCACCGGAACAATTTCTTCTTTCCATTTTCCCGCACTTAATGCCGCGAAATATTTTTGCTGGCTTTCAAAAGCAAATTCATCCTGGGCATGCCTTGATATCTTCCATTGCTTAGCTACATTTTCTGCCGTTTCGCCCATTGAAAACGGATAATATTGATCGGTTAATTTTTTATTGGGAAAACGCCAGCCGATGGTTGTGTCATAAATTTCTGCTTTACGGCTAAAGGCGCCATCAGCCTTGCTCATCACAAAAGGCGCGCGGGTCATGCTTTCCACTCCTCCTGCTAAAATAATATTTCCGTCGCCGCACATTAGCGCCCGCGAAGCATCCATAATCGCCTGAAGGCCGCTTGCGCACAACCTGTTTACCGTATTACCCGCAACAGAAACCGGCAAACCTGCCAGCAAAGCCGCCATGCGTGCCACATTTCTGTTGTCTTCCCCTGCCTGATTCGCATCGCCGGCAATTACATCTTCTATTTCACTTACATCAATTTTCCCGTTTCTTTTTATCAATGCTTCTATTACACAGGCCAGTAAATCATCCGGGCGAATTGTGCTTAACGCGCCACCATAACGCCCTACAGCGGTTCTGAGCGCATCAACAACATATACAGCTTCCATATTTTTTTAATTTAAATGCCTTGCAAGATAAATCTTAAAGAGAATTGCTTTCTTTCAAAAAGCAAGAAAATCTATAAAATGGCTTATATCGGCGCATTTAACAATTAACAATTCGCCGCTTTAACAATTAAACAATTAGATACATCTTTGCAAAATGAATGGCTCAAAAAATATAAGGACGCTTTCTCTTGAAGAATTGATAGCTTATTTTGAAACGATCAATGAAAAAAAATACCGTGCAAAGCAAGTGTGGGAGTGGCTTTGGAAGAAACATGCACATAGTTTTGAAGACATGACCAACCTGAGCAAAGAACTCAGGGAAACGTTAAGTAAAAATTTTACGCTGCCTGCAATTAGTACTAATGCATCGCAATACAGCAGCGATGGAACTGTGAAAACAAGATTTAAAACTTTTGACGGCCATTTGGTAGAAGGTGTATTAATTCCGGTTGATGACAGGCAAACTGCCTGTGTTTCTTCGCAGGTTGGCTGCAGCCTGAGCTGTAAATTTTGTGCTACCGGGTATATGGATAGAAAGCGAAATTTAAACTTTGATGAGATATATGATGAAGTGGTTTTACTGAACCAAATGGCAGAAAAAACCTATGGAAAAAAATTAAGCAACATTGTTTTTATGGGAATGGGCGAACCGCTTCTGAATTATAAAAATGTATTGAAAGCGATTGAAAGAATTACCGCGCATGATGGCCTTGGCATGAGTGCAAGAAGAATTACCGTTTCAACTGCCGGTGTTGCAAAAATGATCCGGCAATTAGGCGATGACGGCGTGAAATTTAACCTGGCTCTGTCTCTTCATGCGGCGAACGATAAGAAGCGAAATGAAATAATGCCGATCAATGAAACCAACAGTATCAAATCATTGATTGAAGCATTGAATTATTTCTACGAAAAAACTAAAAATGATATCACGTTTGAATACATCTTATTCAAAGGAGAAAATGATTCTATCCAGGATGCCGATGATCTGATTAAAATTTACAAACAGGTGCCGGTGCATCTTGTAAATATTATTGAATACAACCCGATTGAGAATGCTGATTTTGTAAAGCCCGATAAAGATGCTACGCAAAAATTCATGGATTATTTAGCGGCGCATCGTGTAAACGTGAGATTGCGAATCAGCCGTGGCAAAGACATTGATGCTGCGTGCGGACAATTGGCCAACAAAGATCTGGAGGCTGTTGAAGCGAATTAAAATTAATAATTTTTATAGTTTATCATAAGTTGTGATAAGCGATTTTGTAGAAAAAGGCAATAAAAAAGAGACTACCTCGATTTTTAGTTTTTAAGGAGCCTCTTTTTTAGCCAATCAACTAATCCTATTTTTTTACCCGTCTGATATTCCATATCTCAGCTTCTTTTTCATCAATATCTCCGGTTGTAATTTCAATGGTTTTATTATTTGCGGATATGTTCAATTTCCTTTTCTGAATCATTTCTTCGAGAACAAAATCCCCTTTCTCCGAAACATTCAACTTGATGGTCAATTTTTCTTTGGTTCTGCCGTGGTTTAGAACATATAAAAGATATCCATCAGCATGCTCGTGCAATCGTATTACCATCGGATTGTCTGTTTCTTCTGCTTGCGAAGTAGTGAAGAGTCTCTCCACATTTGCCCATTTTACCAAGCCAAGAAGAAATTTATTGGTATTGCGATTTGCGGAATCCTGCACCGTAAAGCGTTGTGTTGACTGATCCCACAAAGAACCACGCGAATTGGCAAGCGCAAGGAAAGAACCTACAAACATCGTCTGTCCCTTCCCGTAGGTTGAACTCACAATACAAGCTGTTCCGTCCTGGAGACGGGCAAGCACCTTTGTATTTTTATCGTTCCTTAACGGTTCAAGAGATTCTGCAAACAGCGACCCCTTCAACGTATCGCCTTTTTTCAGGCCGGACATGGCAATGTGACTATTGTCAGGCACATTGATTTTGACTTCCTGTAGAGTATTCACTTTGCTTTCTCTTACTCCAAAAACTTCACTCAATCCCAGGCCGGGTATTACACCGCCTGTATATCCGCGCTCATCATTCCAGCCCAAGCGCGCTTCCGAAAAAGCATTGCCACCATTGGCAATATAATTTTTCAGCCCGTCTGCCATTTTCTGCGTTATCATCAGAGCATAAGGAACAATGATCAGTTTGTACTGTGATACGTCGCCCGATTCAAGGTCTCTTCTGTGAATAAAATCAACCGGAATATTCTGATCCGTTAAAAAACGATAATATCCGATTAATGAATTGATATGCCCGTCCTGGTTACCTACGCGGCGGGTACCACCAACCATTTGCGATAGAGGATTGTAAACAATAGCTACCTGAGCTTTCACAGGTTTTGATGTACTGAAAAGTACTTTATTGGAGTCTACGAACCTGGCAACTTTCCCCAGCTCCACAGATCGTTCTGTTAATGTTCCATCGAGATTGATCAATCCGTACCCACCTGATTCATACCCTGAAGACATGGGATAATACGCATAAGTGAAAATTCCTTTTGCACCTGTAGCTAAACTTGACCATGTCCACATCCGATGATCCTTTGGCGTTACAGGGTCACTCACGTTTAAACCCACTGTTCCAAAACCAGCCTGAAATTCCCCTACATAGTAACCACCATTTTTTTTGTTGGCACTGTAGGAAAAGTCGGCCTGGGCCATAAAGTTCCATGGTCTCCAGTCTCCTGGCTGATTGTGTTTAGGATATTGAGATAAGCCATAATAATCCACCTGGTCAGACATTAAAAAATCATCTTCAGCTCCGGTACCATAAGGAGATCCGAAAAGTGAAACAGGAGAAGCATGTGCTGTAGCGATATGCGTTTTGTCATAACTGCGAATAGCATCATACCTTGATTCTTAGGTCGCCAGCCATCTTTTCATACATAAAGGCCTTCCAATCCATGAAGTCCGTGTAGGTAAGAATCGTTGAAAATCGCGGCGCTTCTACTTCTTCCCATTCTGCATAATTCCGATACCACGCCAAACTCAGTTTTTGCAGGCTGCAATATTTTTTCTTCAGCCACTCACGAAACCTCGCTTGGGTATGGGCGCAGAAACAATATTGAGCGTCCTGAATCCATCCTGGTCTTCCCCATTGTACAATGTGAGGCTCACTCCACAGATCCCAGCCATAAAAGTTGCTCATAGCTGTATTGCCACCTTAGCCGCTTCTTCGTAGAACTTAACAAATGCCTCACTTGACACCTGGTTATCAATACAATAACCCGGAGCCACCTGTGGTATTATCTTGTCCCCATTCTGCGCCTCAAACAAACCATCCGGGATAATCCTTTGCCCACCCATTCCGGAGCCGACTCTCGCATAGACCTGGATGATCACTCTTAGGCCTGCTTCCTTTGCCAGTTCACTTACCATTTTTAAGATTTTCGAAATTGTACTGGCCTCTGCGTGGTTCGCAATGCGACCACTCAATCCATGTTTTCACCGAATTAAAACCTAGCGATTTGATCTGCTGAATATCCCGTCTTCCATTCGTCCCTTGATTTTGGAGTAATTTCTGCAAGCATTGTGGCGCGTGTTGTGCCGCCGCTGTACCATACCGAATAAGGAAAGAAATCGCTTTTGTTAATTGCGAAAGGCTTGCCTCTGTGCGTTTACGTTAGTTGTGTACAAGAATCGTGAATATTACCGCTACACAAAATTTCGTTCGTAAGTACGTCATCCTGTAAGTTCATTTTTTTCATGATTTCATTAATTAAATGAATCGCTTAATTATGTTGTTTCAATACCCCTTTTGAGTTATCAATCTCGTTCTGAGGAATTGGATAGTAAAAATCGTTTTTGGAAATCGGCACTACAAAACTTAGCCTTTGAGATTCGTATTGAGCAGTAATCCACAAGGGTTGTTTGTAAAATTCCCCAGCTGCCTGAAGATCATAAAAACGAAATCCTTCCATTGCCAGTTCAAGCCGTCTTTCCCATTGTATCGCCTTTTTGGCGTAGTTCTTGTCTGGGAAGGATGGGTACGGAATTCACTTTATAGTCAGCAGCATTTAGTTAAGCTGCCATTAACCAACAATCTGTTTCTTCGGTAATTTGGCAGCTCGTTGCCCTTACCTTGTTGACCAAGGTAAGTGCCGTGTTCAAATCATCTGTTTCCGCTGCACATTCAGCAGCCATAAGATATACATCAGCCAGCCGAATGATATTGATGATCAAATCGTTGATATTAGATGCGCTCCTGCCTGAGTGTGCGCCGCAATCTGTGAAGCATCTGTAAGATTCTTATAGGGCACGAAAGGACCCGCTATTGCCCGGATTTCGAATCCAGGTAGCTCCCGCCATCAATCCCCCAATCACGGAAAGGAACTCCTTGCCTTCCAAACGTATAATCCAGTCTGTGGATCTACTGATAATATCAGCTGGCACCGCATAGTTCGGAGTCAAAGTTAGAAGGGAAAAAACCCGATTGGTGATTCGCGAAGTCCGGTAATCCTTCGTCATCTACACGATAAGCATTTGCCAGGTCAAATGAAGGGCTGCCAAACCCGCAACAACCTACAGGTAGCGATGGAAGTAATGGACCATTGAGCATATTGCCTACATTTCCACGCGCCCCGTCGGTCCCATCGTTTACGGAAGCTTGTACACCAAAAATTGTTTCCGGCCCGTTTCTTTTGGTTACATCGAAATTATCCCTGAAATCTAAGCGAAGTTATATCTGGCCTGCTTGCTATTACCTGCATTGAATAAGAGGCAAGAGCTAGCGCTATGTTTCTTCTGGTATAATAGAATTTTACCGAGATAAGCTTTCGCGGCCATTTTATCAACCCGCCCTACCTGGCCCAGCGGTTTTGCATCACGGTAAGATTCTGCTTCGGCAAAAGCCAAATCTTCTTCGATATTTGGGAAGTAATATCCACATCATTTGGCACTAATGAAGGGTCTGCTGAAGTGCTTTCTGTAACATAAGGTACATACTTGAATAACCTCCACAAGATCAAAATAATAGTGCGCCCGCAGGAAACCGTGCTTCGGCTTTAATTTCCAACCCACGTGGAGTAGAATTTACGGATCCGGCGTATTCGACAAGTAGTTTCAGGGTGTTATTACAACGCAGAATTCCTTCAAACCTCCGTGACCACATTTCACTCATAGAAGTATTGGTAGGAATTGGATCATGGGTTTCAATTGCTCCAAGATCTGGCTGGTCGCCTGCATCGCTCCCTTTGTGCGCATTATCAGCCGCCACTTCACCCCACAACCAATTATCAGGAGCTGCAGGCATAAGTACCCCATGTTCCGCTCTCTGCTTCCATTAAGCATTGTGTATGAGCTTACTAAAGAAGATTCTATGCCTGCGAAGGTTTTGCTAATTGCGCGGCCGCCAACTGTGCTTGGGGCGTAACTGTTAGAAAATCCCGTCTTGCACGAATGCATGCAATACTAACAGGATCAGCCCACCAACGTAAAAAGTAATTTTTTTCATAACAATAATTTTAAAGAATTAAAAATCCGGCGCTTAACTCCGATGAAAAATTGACGGGGGTTTGGATAGATACCCAGATCAATCCCCGGAAAGCTGAATGTAGAATTAACCTGTGTTACTTCTGGATCCAGCCCGGAATACTTCGTAATTGTAAACAGGTTGGTTACGGAGCCATATATCGCGTAAGTCTTGAAATCTTTTTCAAGTGTCAATTCTTGCGTTGAAAGTATAACCGACTTGCAGGTTTTTCATCCGGAAATAGGAGCCATCTTCTACATAGTAAGAGGACGACTGGTATTCCAGCGAAGTTGCCAGCGCCGATGGTGATGGAATCATAGATTCTGTTGTTTGTTGGCGACCATGCATCAAGCAATCGTTTGCTCGCAGCAGAAGGGAATGCCTGAAAATCAGTATAGTTTCGGTTACATTGTAAATCTTGTTGCCCTGGCTTCCATAAAAAAAGGCAACGATATCGAAATTTCTATATGAGGCGTTTAAATTTAAGCCATACGTGTAAGCCGGCAGCGGACTACCAAGTGTAGTTCGGTCTGCCGCAGAAAATACTTTATCGCCGTTTACGTCAGCATATTTCATTCCTCCTACCCGTGCACCTGGTTGGGTGCTTGCCGTTACTTCCGCTTCATTTTGAAAAATTCCTTCCTGACTGGTATCCAAAGAATTCTCCATAAGGTTTTCCTACCTGAAAAATAGTAGTTGTTAAGTCCGGAAACTGCGTAAATTGAACTTTCAACGCCAGGGGCAAGCGTCACAATCCTATTGTTGTTCTTCGCAAAGTTTACGCCCGCATCAAACACAAACGGTTTGCATACGGGTTGAGCGTAATGATAATTTAAACCATCTCAACACCTTGATTTTGCATGCTTCCAACGTTTCTGAATGGACTGTTTGCCATGCCTGCTGTCTGGATAAGCAGGGGGACCGGAAACAACATTCCGCTGGTTGTTTTGCGGTATACATCTACAGATCCGTTAAACATATCCGTTCAAGTACATGAAAAGTCTAAACCCACGTTCGTTGATTTTAATTTCTCCCATTGCAGCAAGGGAATTACCAATCTGGTTTTGGCTTGCGCCTGACACAAGACTTCCACTACCTGTCATCGGGTAATAACTTGTGGAATTCGTTATCTGATATAGATCGTAAGCGTTGTTACCTGGAATATTCTGGTTCCCCGTTTCACCGTATCCTGCACGGATCTTAAGGTCTGTAATCCATCTCGCATTCTTGTATAAAAGTCCTCGTTTGAAACTCGCCAGGCAGCGCTGAAGGCGGGGAAAACTGCGTACAGATTGTTTGTTCCAAAATTCGAAGAGCCATCTCTCCTAATCGTTCCGCTGAGCAGATACTTATCCATCAGCGAATAATCGGCTCGTGCAAATAACGATGCCAGTCTGCTTCTTCCGCCCGTCTCTGCATTTAGAATGTTGCTTGAACCCGTACTTGAGGTAGTAATAATCCTGATCACCTAGAATAAAGTAACCATCTCTTGAACCGGATAGCGTCCTAAAAGAACTAGAGATCGCTTCGGTTCCTGCGATTACATTTATCACCTGATTCTTTGAAAAACTGATGTTTGTAGCTCAAAGTATTAGTCCAGTTCCATTGAGTGCCAAAACCCTGGGTTGGCTCTATAGCCGTTTGTCGAAATGCTTACCGCATCCTCCATCGCAGGATAACTAATTGCCTGCCCGTTAAAATTATTTAAATTCATCCCCAAGCTTGTACGTACAGCCAAATCTTTGAGTAAGCCTACTTCAGCGAACAGGTTTCCGAAAATACGGTGCTCATCCGAAAAATTATCCTTTGCCCGAAACAATACAGCCAGTGGATTTTTGGCATCCCCTAAGGTAGCACCGCGTGCCCCTGCAAAATTTCCACCGATATCGTAAATCGGAACTATGGTTTGCATCTTGTAAACATTACCTACGGGGCTATAAGTTTGCTGGTAATCGCCGGCCGTTCCCAGATTGGTAGCAAAGCCCACGCCTTCCGTACGACTGAACTGCAAATTTTCACCAAATCTCACACGGTTGTTAAATGCGCTAACCTGGATATTAGAACGCAGTGTATATTTTTTAAACCCTGTGTGGCGAATAGTTCCCTGCTGATCCAAATAGCCTGCAGAAAGCGCATAAGTTGCGTTCTTTCCGCCACCCGTTGCGCCGAGTTGATAGCTTTGCACAGGTGCATTTTGCGTTATCACCTTCATCCAGTCCGTACCTGCCTGGTTCGCTCTGGTGATTTGGTAAAAGCTTGCAGCGGGTCTGCATTGTATTTTGCAATGTCTGCGTCTGCGTCTGTAATATTCACACCTGATTTGCTTCCTGCGGTCAAATAAGTCGGCAATACTGGTTCGGGCCCTGGACCGTACATCGTCCCCAAGAAGCTCCTGGGATCTAGACCGGCGTTGAGATAAGATTGGTATCGGTACTTCGCAAACTGAAGAGGATCCAGAAACTGAGGAAAAGTAGACCTGTTGGGAACTGATGAGCCGTAATAAGAATCGAAAAGTATACCCGTGGGCTGACCCTCTTTTCCTTTGGTCGTTGTGATGATAACTCACCCCATTATTGGCTCTTGAACCATAAATAGATGCTGCCGATGCATCTTTAAGCACCTGTAAGCGATTGGATGTCGCTTCTGGTTAAGCCATGATATCTTTCCCTGGTATGGAACCCCATCAATAATGTACAAAGGATCGTTGTTATTGATCGTACTGTAACCTCTGATCCGGATCTGCGGCGTAGATCCGGGAGACCCATCATTTACAATGGTTACCCCTGCCGCCCTGCCCTGCATAGCTTCTGTTACGCCCGCAGCAGGGTTGCGACTTCATAGAAGTTGACGTCTACTACAGCCACCGCCCCGGTAAGATCACGTTTTCTTTGCGTTCCATAGCCCGTTACCACCACTTCCTCGAGTGTTCGGCTACCAACTTTAAGAGTAAACGGTCACTGATCGATTGTCCAGCTACATTTATCTGCTGTGTAATGTAACCAACATATGAAAAAACCAACTCATTGGCTCCGCTCGGGAACCTGGAATACTGAAATACCCTTTTTCCGTTGAAGCGGCGCTTGCGTTCGTGCCTTTTGCAGTAATTGAAACACCAGAAAGCGATTCACCGGTGGACAAGTCTGAAATAGTACCAGATATAATTCTACCCTGAGACCACGCAGGTGCAATCTGAAAGACATATAGCATCAAAAAAGCCCCGTACTTTAAGAAATTTTTCTGTTTCATGGTTGATAGTAGTTAATAATGGTTAAAATGCCTGATTTAGGTATGTCGAAAATCATATAGGTGTTTTTTAAACTCCTGCAACCCTTCTCTTATATTCTGCCAATGCTTCATCCAGGCGCTCTTTAGAGTTTACGGCTCCTGGTGCATTATGCGATGGATGAATAAATAATTTAACTCCGCGATCAGCCAGAATTTCTGCAACAGTAGTAACCGTCATCCAAACACAAGTGATGAAAGCCATGGTAGAAACAGGTCCTATTTTATCAATGTGATTTTTTAGCGAAACTGATGCATCCTCAATAGGAGCGCAGGTATCCACAACAATATCCGCAATTTCAAAAATATTTTTTCCTGAAGAATGTCTTGTCTTTTTTCCTTTAGCTTCCGATGCAGATCCAAAGACCACTACTTTCATTCCTTTCTTTTTTGCTTCAAGTGCTACATCAATATTTACATTATTGATACCCGTATGCGAAAAAAGCCACATTGTGTCGCGTGTGTCAAAATCATATCCTTTCATAATTTCAACACCATATCCTTCCACCCTTTCTAAAAAAATAAATTGGTGAACGCCCATTTGCCCGGTGATGTTGGTAAAAAAAGTAAGTGGCAATTCCACTATCGGATGAAACCCTACAAAGCCACCAATGCGTCGGTACATCTCTTCAATCGGCAAAGTAGCATGACCGCAACCAAAAGTATGAACCCAACGTCCGCACTCAATACTATCAGCCATTAGCTGCGCCGCTTTTTGAATATTTTCCATTTGTGTTTCTTCAATCCGGGACATGATCCCCCTGGTGTTTTCCAACCATTGTTTTGCTAGCATAATTTTTCCTGTTTAATTTTTATTGTTCTTATTTAGTTTTTTTAAAATCACCATACATAAAATCGCCATCATCAAAAATTCTACAAATCCCGCTGTTGTTAAATGCCGGATGCCAAACTTTTGCACAATAAATCCCATACTATAATTGATGATCATGTTCCCCAAAAGCGCTATCACAAAAGCAATACTGAAAGCGGTACCAGACAACTCTTTAAACCTGTCGCCCACAAAGCCCAGCATGATGGGAAAACCCGCTGCCAGTCCGGCGCCTATTAAAATTAAGCCTGCCACCGCCGGATAAAATGATCTTCCAACCGATAAAAAAATCAGCCCCAATAAAAGCAACGAAAAAGAAATGATCCATATCTTTTTTACATCAGTATTTCTTAATACACTCCCCAGGCACAAACGCATGACCGTCATTCCCACTACAGACAAAGAGAGCGCATACAAAGCCTTGTCTGGCGAAACCTTGAGATAACTGGTGAGATAAGTTGTTGTCCAGTTATTTATAATTCCCTCAAAAGCGCTTTGGAAGAAAAGAAAAAAAGCAATTAATAATAACAGGCCATCCTTCATGAGCGACAGGCTTTTTGCAACGGGCAGTCCCTGCGCATGTTTTGGAGGCGGAAATTTTATCAGCAGAAAAAACACACCCACTACGAAGGTGGCAATACCCACAATGGAAACAATCACTTCATAATTGAAACTATTTTGAAGGATTCCAAGGATGAAAGGCATACCCAATGCGCCTAATGCAAAAAACACTCCGAGCAAACTCAGGTTAGCGCCTTTTTTGTTTTCACTGATATCAGAAACAAGCGCGCTGGTGGCTCCGTTGATAGCGCCACCGCCGAGGCCGAATAAAAAGATACATACTTTTAGAACAAAGTGCGACGGCGCATAAGCTATTCCTTCAAAACCAACGAACATGCTTAAACACGTAAGTGATAATAAAACGCGATAGCCATATCTGTCGCAAAATGGACCGAAAAATAACGAACCCATCAAAATTCCAAATGGTAAAATTGAAAATAATGTACCGGCAGAAATATCATCAAGATCGAATTTGATCCTGAGTTGTGGCACTACAGAGCCCAAGGTAGTAATGGCCATTCCAAAGAATAATATTCCAATACAGGCGGCCCAAAAAACCAATCTTTTGTTATACATTTTTTGCATTTAACGGCTATTGAATATTTTTTAGGGCGAGGAAACCTGCACCATATACACCGGCATCAGTACCTAAACCAGATGCTTCAAAACTAACCTGTTGCATACTGATTGGTTGCGCCCATTTTGTAGCTTCCGCTTTGATTGCAGGAATTAATTTTACAGCAGGACCAAAAACACCGCCGCCAAAAATGATTTTTTCAGGGTTAAATAAACTAACGAGGTTAGCCGCAGCCATTCCCCAAAATTGGATGCATCTTTCAATAACTTTAACAGCCAGCGTATCTTCATTTTCATAGGCGCTAAAAACATCATGACAGGTAATTTTCATCGCCGGCATATTCTTTAATCCGCCGGAATAATTTTCATCTTCTTTTAAAAACTTTCTTGCAAGCTTTGCAACTCCTTCGCCTGAAGCATAGGTTTCAAAACAGCCGCAATGAATATATTCATCATTAAAAGGTGTGCTCAAAGCCATCCAGCCGATGGCGCCCGCAATATCATGCGAACCGCGCAATACAATTCCATTATTTAAAATACCAGCACCGATACCTGTTCCAACGGCCAGATAAATTGCGTCTAAGCATTGCCGTGAATTACCTCTCCACGTTTCTCCCAAAATATAACAGGCTCTGTCGCTGTCTATCGTTACAGGAATTGCGCCGGCTGCTTTCTTTACTTCTTTCAATAAAGGATAATCATCCCATCCCGGAATATTGGGCGCCCATACATTTCCTGTTTTGATGTGATATATACCCGGCACAGAAATGCCGATAGAATTAATGCTGCCGTTATTTGAATCTATTAATTGAATGATCCGGCTTGTTATCAGGCTTCCTACTTCTGCGCCTCTGCTGCCTTCTAAAGGAACGGTCTCTTTATGCAAAACTTTTCCGGCTTCGCTGAAAACAGCGAGTGCCAGTTTGGTACCTCCAAGATCAATTCCAAGTAAAGACATAGAGTTAGTTTAAGATAAACTGATAATTTCCGAAATTTACATTTGCAAGATTACGCTTGTTTTAAAAATCCAAATTAAGTAAAATCGCACAAAAACGCAAATAAATTATTTTAATAAAATATTTTTTTTGGAAAAAAACTTTCTTAATTTGTTTTCAGCAGTCGTTTTTCAGATCAGAACATTTTAAATCGTCGCATAAGTGAAAAAGTAGATTTTCTATAAAATGGCTTTCCTCAATGGTTACACGACGTTGTTATAAAAAATAAATGGGCGCGTCCGTTTTTATTTTCTTTGAAAAAAATAATGATTCTGTCGTATTTAAATAAGTAAATTCGCTTATAAGCTTATTTAAAAATCTAAATAAAAAAAAGGTAAAGCAGCTTTTTGCGTTTTTTGAAAACTGTCGTACAAACAATAATTTATTATTTACCCAGTAAAAAACAAATACCAATTCTTAAAATAAAATTATGGAAGTTTCAACAACGGGAATGTTTAAAAATGAGCGTCATGCGTTCATTATAAAACAAATTAATTTACATAATAAGGTGCTGTCATCTGAGCTAAGTGTACAGTTACAAGTTTCAGAAGATACGGTAAGGCGCGATTTGGCGGAATTGGCAGATGCCGGAGAAATCATCAAAGTGCATGGAGGTGCACTTTCAAAATCTTACCATTATCCTATTCAACAAAATTTAGCGTACGCCCTGGATGCCAAAAAAGACATTGCAAAGAAGGCTATAAAACTTATTGAGCCCGGCATGACTATACTTACTGAAGCCGGAACTACTATGCTTGAAATGGTGAGAATGATCCCTGATGATATTGATGCAACATTCTTTACGGTGAGTCCTTTAATGGCGCTGGAACTGGCTGCACACCCGCTTTTAACTGTTTATTTGATAGGTGGCCAAATTGATATGTCGTCGCAAATAAATATTGGTGAAAAACCAATCAGCGAACTTGCAGATATAAGAGTTGACCTTTGTTTTCTTGGTGCGCACGGGCTTGATGCAAAAGAAGGCTTATCCGAAAAGGAATGGAAAGTAGCACAGGTAAAAAAAGCAATGATCAGGTCCGCATCAAAGCTGGCCGTGATCACTATTTCAGAAAAATTGAATTCCATTCTTAAAATGAAATTGTGCAATCCTCACGAAATAGATTATTTAATAACAGAATTGAATCCAGATGATAAGCGCCTAAAGGCTTATAAGAAAAATATTCTTATTCTTTGAAAACTGCTTTTATTCCAAATGATTTTTTGCCCACATAATGATCAATTCATTTTTATCAGAGCTCCACGCTTTTTTATACAGATCACGGACAACCTCTAACCATTTTTGTTTTTTATCCTTTTCATCGCCAACATCTTCGGATCCTCCTGCGCTTTTATAATCTTCCCTTCGCGTGCTTCCAATCCTTGCATACTGACCGGTTTGCGCTTTGAGATCGCTATTGTTTAGGCGCAAATAAAAATCTAATTGTTCGGGCGTGCAGGTTTTATTTTTTGGAAACATAGCGCTGTCTTTTATATAAACCGTTACTCCATCTTTAAAAATATATGGCTCAAAAAAACCTTTGGTGTATTGATCTTCATACACCACTCCTTTAACCGGAAATTGAGCGCCGGATTGGTGTTTTATCCATTGAAATAATTGATCAGTATATTTATAATCCACACTTCTTTTTACTTCCCAACAGGTAGTAATAATCCACATTGCTAATTTTTCCGGCGTAGGATTTAGTAGGTAAACTTTGCCGGTTTTGGGCTGGCCGGTATAAATATCTGTGCCGGTTTGATATTCGTATAATTTAACTGGAAAGCCCTCCCAGCCTGGCAATGTATCTGTAACGCCTAATAATTTTTGAGCCATGTAGGCTCGATCTAAAAGATCTTTGCTTTTCTCTACAAGCAACGACAAACTATCTTTTAAATAAGCCGACGGAATTTGGTTTTGCTGCGCAGAAGTAACAAGAGGAAACATGATAGTAATGAGGTAGAATAATAATGCTTTTTTCATTTGGCTCTCCTTTTATTAGACTCAATTCAACAATTCATCTATTCTCACAAATTCATAACCACGCTTTTTCAATTCTTTTATCAGCGCCGGTAAATGATCATAAAATTTATCCGTGCGCCTCGGATCGGTGCCAAAATGAGAAAGTAAAATAAATCCGTTCAAGCCGTTTTTTGAAGTTTCCTCATATTGCAAAATAGATTTCAAAATTACATCGCTGCTAACATATTTATTTCCCATAGCAGGATAAGTATAATCAGCATTGCTACGGGTTCCGGGCGAAAAATTCACTAATTGCAAATCCATTTCTTTTGTCCAGGCCGCAATGGAATCATTGTACCATTCATATGGTGGTAAAAAATAGCGAGCCTGCTTTTTGCCAATATTCCATTTTTTTAATTTGGCATACGAATTTTCCAGGTCCTCTTTAAATTCTTGCCTCGTAACTAAAAGACTATCCCTTTTCCCCCAGTCGCAATACAACAAATGCTTATCAGAATGAGAGCCGAGGTAATTTCCACTCCGCTGCAATTTTTTTATAATCGTTTTGAAAGAAGCGTTTTTATAGAAATTTCCTGTAAAGAAGAAAGATCCATGAATATTTTGTTGTTGCAAAGTCTTTAAAATAGATCCGCCGCCATCGCCAAATTCATCAGCAGTGAAAACCAAAGCAATTTTTTTTGATGTGGTATCTCCACGGATGATTGCGCCATAAGATTCTATTTCACTTTTTTTTTAAGATTACTTTTTGCGGATTCGTTTTCTTTCGCAGCCAGCAGATAAATTAATGAAGCTGTGCCATCCATTGTTGGCTCATTGGTGCTGTAATCTCCAAAGTCATCATGGTAAACAGCAAGGTCACTTTGAAACTGCGCATAAGCATCCACGTTATACAATGTAATCCCGATAAGATTTTTATAAATATTCGTGTAAACCGGGCCATCAACCAGTCCGCCATCTATCGGATAATTCTTTAAATGGGTGAAAGCAGAATGTGGATCAACAGGCGTATCGCCCCACGAAGGTAATCCATAAACCATGCTTGTTCCCCACGGGTTACAGCCAAAAAGCCAGTCGATATTGGCCTGCGCCAATTCATCAAAACTTTTATCGCCAGACAGTTCTTTATACCACAAACACTGAATAGCAAAGGATGTTGTGAGATTATTGCTGCACCAGATAAAAGGAACACCTCTGTAAAACGCATTTTCTTTTGCCCTGCTCCATACATCATTAATTCCCTGTTTGTAATAGCTGATGATTGAATCTCTCTTACTTCCTTTTAATTGTTTAGCCAACTCATAATGACCTAAATTAATAAAAGGATAGTATTGATAATGACTCGCGGTATCCCTGTAAAACCAAGGAGTTATTTTTTCCTGCTGAGAATATTTATAAGAAGAATCCAGCAATTTCTTAGAATTTTTTTGCTTGAAATAATCATTCGATTTGGCTAAAGATGCAAAGCCCAATTCCATGTCATCAGTCCAGTTATCTTCGGCATAGATGTAGGGAGATTTTACAGAAACCGTTTGAGTTACGCCTGGCTTTATCAACGCAAATTGGATAGCAGTGTTTGCATGATCAATTAATTTTTTTGCATAATCCGGATTGGTTTTATCAAATAAAACAGCACCTAATGAAAATGAGCTTGCGAACTTTGCCGCGGTAGAACTGGTGCCAATTGTATTATTCATAAACTTTCCCCGTTGCTGTGGTTTGCCATCAATAAAATATACAGGACGCTCAATTCCTTTTCCATAAAAAGAATCTTCTTTGGGAATGCGCATGCCCATGTGGTCGCGGTCATCGGCAATTTGATTAAACATCCAGTCTGGTTTCGGATGCATTTTCAGAAGCCAATCCAATCCCCATTTTGCTTCATCCAAAACATCGGCGATTCCGTTTTTACCATCCAGGCCATTCGCTAATTTTTCATCTGTAAATACTTTTGGAAAATCTCTGTAAGCTGCCAGCAAATGCCACGTTGCATTCGCAGAAGTAGTAGAATATTGCAAATAATCAGAAGCATCGTGCCAGCCACCAACTACATCAACGCGGGTACTGTCAGGCATTGGTCCATACATCGTAAAACCGTCCTGCGTATGGCATGAATCTTTCAAAAAAGGATTGAAACCGCTACGCTGCTGGCGCATATAAAACAAACAAAAATCAGCCGCGCCTTTGTAGACTTCATCATTAATCTTAAAGGCGGGAGAGATTGCATTTCCGGCTTTTAAATAATAAACTCCTGCATTTTTAAAAGAAGAAAAATTAAGGCGATAGGTGTTCGTAAAAGGGCCGTAAGCTCCAAAAGATTTGCCTGCATTTTGTGTAAAAACAATTTTACCTGTTGCTGAATCAACCAGGTCAAAAGAAGAAATCTTATTGGTCTCTTTACTGCACCACACCGCCACTTTTATTCCCTGTGGCGTATATCCTAACTGATTTATTCTTATCCATTCGTTAGTGTTTTCTTTTTGAACAAAGGAAAAAATAAATCCCATACTTATAAAAAGTATAACAATTTTCAGCCGATTGTTTTTCAAAGAAAACAAATCAAAGTTTCGTTTTTTCATCATCAAATTCGTTTTAAAAAGTTTAGCATTTTACTTATCGATTCGGTTTCGCCCGATGTTATTGATTACGTCCTCAGGATTGAAGGCTCTTCATAACTTTTCCGTTCAGAAAAGTATATTTCGGCTTATAGTCTTCAGAAAATATAGTGAGGTTTGCCTTGCATCCCGGGTCTATTTTCCCCCGATCTGCTGCATTCATTACCTGCGCAGGATAGGTGGAAGCCATACGCAGCGCTTCATCCAGGGGAATTTGCGCATGCTCCACGCAATTTTTAACTCCCTCTAAAAGTGTAATACATGATCCCGATAACGTGCCATCCGGCAATGTAAAACGATCCCTTTGTTTTACATGAACATACGCTCCTTCATTATTTTCTTCCACAGCATCCGTAATCAGAAATAATCTTTCCTGCATTATTTTTTTGCTGATCATTAATGTATTAAAATCCACGTGAATGCCATCAGGGATTATGCTTGCGTAAGCATTTTTAGAAAGATAAGCAGCGCCGGGCAATCCTGTGTCCCGGTGATGAAGCGGCGACATTGCATTGAATAAATGCGTAGTGGTAGTAATTCCACTTTCATAGCTTTTCGCTGCTTCTTCAAAAGTGGCATTACTGTGCCCAGCAGAAATTATTACGCCGTTATCTTTTAACAATTTTATAATTTCAGGATCACACATCTCAGGTGCAATCGTCATCATCTTTAATACGCCGTCGGCCTCTTGTAATAATTCTTCCACTTCTTTTCGTTCGGGGCGTTTGATGTATTGAAGTATATGAGCGCCGCGTTTTACCGGGTTGATATATGGTCCTTCAAAATGCAATCCCAACACAGCTGGATGCGGATTTTCCTTTACCACTTTTATCGCTTCGCGAAAAACTTCCATTGAATTAGTGGCGAGCGTTAACAAAAAGCCGGTAGTGCCATCTGACAAAAGTTTTTCAGCCATTGATTTTAAAGCAATAGCGGACGGCTTGTTGGAAAATAAATATCCTCCGCCTCCATAAATTTGCAGGTCAATTAATCCCGGTGCGATATAATTATTTTTGCAGTCAATTATCCTTGAATCTTCCGGAATCAATTCGTTTTCCGTAATCTCTTTTATTTTATCATCTTCAATGATAAGTGCTTTCCCGGAAATCTTTTCTTTACCAGTGAAGATGGTAGCATTTTTTAAAACGGTAACCATGGTTTAAAATAATTTATAATCTCGTTTAATTTAAAATCAAGGGCTTAAGCCAATTGTTTGGATCGGACTAAAAATACAAGATTCTATTTTAAGCTTTTATTATGGTTCTCTGCAAAAAAAACCAGTGTGTTAAAATCAAAAGGTTATTTAAGATCCAGTTATATTAATTAAAAAATCTAAATTATGGATATAATTGCATAAAAACGCAATTATTTTTTAGGCAATTAATTAACGCCACTTTTCCAAAGCCTAATAAATTACTTAAGCCCCACTTAACACAGTCAAAACCGTTAATACCCAGCATTTCGCCAAATAATTGGAATTTGCCTATTTATGTGTCAATTTAAATTAAAAACGCATAAAAAAGCATTGTAAAAAATCAAACAAAACTACTTTTTGGCTTTTATGAAATGTGGTTTGGTTTCTGAAATAAGCCATTAAATGGTATCTGATTTTTTTTTGTTTCTCAAGTCTGTTTTATCGGGGTAAAACTTCTGCTTTTAAATTATCTTTGCTTTTCACTACTGTTGAAAAACAGCAAATCAATTCTCATGAGCCAACAACCTTTCCAAAAATTCATCAATCCAAAAAATAATGCTGCTGTAAAAGAAAAGCATAAGCAGGACAAAAAGAAAGCAAAAAAAGACCGTGCCGAAGCCATCGAAAAGCGTTTTGAAGAAAAACGCGCAGCGAGATTTAAGGGCTTTGAAACTAAACCCGAGCCAGTAAAAAAATCGGATAAACGTCAAAAATATCCACAGAATAAAGCTGTTGCCAGGCAAGAAAAACCTGCCACAACAGAGGCGCATTCCACGCAGAAAAATAAGCAACCTGTTGCCGGCGAAATGCCGCTTAATAAATTTTTAGCACATTGCGGAGTTACTTCGCGAAGAGAGGCCGTTACGTTAATTATTGAAGGCAAGGTTTCCGTAAATAAAAATGTAGTTACCCAACCCGCGTTTAAAGTAAATGAAAAAGACGACGTGTTTTACAATGGCAAAAAATTGCATATCACTAAAAACCTTGTTTACATTTTATTGAATAAACCAAAAGATTACATCACTACAACAGACGATCCTCAAAACAGAAAAACCGTATTGCAACTAACTAAAAACGCTACCGACCTACGCATTTACCCGGTAGGAAGATTAGACAGAAACACGTCAGGGGTTTTGCTGCTTACCAACGATGGCGCACTTACGCAGGAATTAACGCATCCAAGTTTTAATGTTCGCAAAGTGTATGAAGCAAAATTGGATAAGCCATTAACCAAAGCTGATTTTGAAAAAATATTGAACGGTTTAAAACTGGAAGACGGAGAAATCTTTGCTGATGCATTGGCTTATGCAGATGCAAAAGATAAATCGGTTATTGGCATAGAATTGCACAGTGGAAGAAACAGGATTGTGCGCCGCATTTTTGAACATTTGGGTTATGATGTAAAAGGCCTGGATAGAGTGATGTATGCCAACCTAACCAAAAAAAATGTAGAGCGCGGAAAGTGGCGCTATCTTAGCGAAAAAGAAGTACGCTTACTGAAATATATGAACAAGCAAAAGAACGTGAGCGGCGCAGGAGTTAATAAGAAAAAATCAAATCCGGAATTGTAAAAAATAAAATTGTGAAAGGATTTTCTATCATTTTTGAGAACAATGATTTCGTAGCGGTGAATAAAGATTCGGGTGTGCTAACCATACCGGACAGGCATGATGAGACGCAGTTGTCTTTATCCAGGTCATTAACGCAGCAATATGGAAAAATATTTACTGTTCACCGGCTAGACCGTGATACAAGCGGCCTTATTCTTTTTGCAAAAAACGAAGCAACGCATAAATATCTTTCGCAATTGTTTGAGCAAAGAAATATTGAAAAAAAATATCTTGGCATTGTTCGTGGAAGCATGCCTGCTAAAAAGGGCTCGGTTAATGAGCCAATTGCGGAACATCCTTATCACAAAGGAGAAATGATCATCAATAAAAAAGGCAAGCCTTCATTAACGGACTACGAGGTGCTGGAAGATTACGGAATTTATTCCTTAGTTCAATTTGATATTCATAGCGGAAGAACACACCAGATAAGAGTACATACAAAATCTATTGGCCATCCGATTGTTTGTGATACCGTTTATGGCGACAGTAAGCCAGTTCTTCTTTCTTCATTCAAAAAAAAATACAAGCTCAGCCAGCATGATTTAGAAGAAAGGCCGATAATAAGCAGGCTGGGCCTGCATTCACACAGCCTAACGTTTACAGATCAGCATCATAAAAAACACTCCATCGAAGCGCCGTTGCCAAAAGATATGAAGGCATTGCTGCAACAATTAAAGAAGAACAGAAAAATCTCTGCTTAGATAATGACCATAAAAGCCATTTTATAGATTTTAGCTTTTATCTCCCGGCAAAATAAAAAGTGCTGCATTATTACCGCAGCACTTCAAAAAAGTTATCATTATTATTTTAATAAAACGATCTTAATCCATCTCCTCAGCAACTCAATCAGCCTCAATGATCAGTTCAGGTTCGGCTGAGGCGTGTACCGCAAATAAGGCTTTACTTCTCTTACACCTTTTGGAAATTTTACCTTGGCATCTTCCGTGCTGATAGACGGAGCGATGATTACATCTTCACCCTGATTCCAGTCTGCAGGCGTTGATACGCTGTGATTAGCGGTGAGTTGCAGGGAATCCAAAACCCTTAATACTTCATTAAAATTTCTACCGGTAGAAGCAGGATAAACGATCATCAGTTTTATTTTTTTATCAGGGCCGATAATAAATAATGATCTCACAGTAGCCGTGGCAGATGCGTTTGGATGAAGCATTCCATAAAGATTGGCTACTGTTTTATCTTCATCAGCGATGATCGGAAATCCAACCGTGCAATTCTGAGTTTCATTAATATCGTTTCTCCAACCGAGGTGTTTATCAAGAGGGTCTACGCTAACTGCCAGAACTTTAGTATTTCGTTTTTCAAATTCCTTTTGCAGCAAAGCGGTTTTTCCTAATTCAGTAGTGCAAACCGGTGTATAATCTGCAGGGTGCGAAAAAAGTATTCCCCAGCTATCACCCAGGAAATCATAAAAATTAATTTTACCTTCTGTTGTTTCTGCAGTGAAATCAGGAGCTGTATCGCCTAATTGTAAACTCATAATTTTATATTTTATTTTTTAAAAGATATTGCAAATATATAAATCCTACCAAATTAGTAGGAGTTTATTTTATATTTTTGCACTTTCTAAAAATGATACTGCTTTTTACGATTAATTAAGAACGATGCTTTCAAAAAAGACGCAATATGCTTTAAGAGCGCTTACCCACCTTGCTTTGCATTATGGCGAAGATCCGGTAAGGATTTCTACGATTGCCACGCAGCAGCGGATACCTTTAAAATTTCTTGAGAATATTTTGGTTGAATTAAAGAATGCCGATATGCTGGAAAGCAAAAAAGGCAAGGGCGGCGGTTACGTTTTAAAGGTGTCTCCTAAAAAAATAACGCTGGCAAATGTTATCCGCGTAGTTAACGGTCCGATTGCTTTAATGCCATGTGCCAGCCTCAATTTTTATGAAAAATGCGTGGATTGTTATGATGAGGAAGTTTGCGGCATTAGAAAAATGATGATCATTACCAGGGATGCTACGTTAAAAATTTTAGAGAAGAAAACATTACATGATATTATTTCAGTTCACGGTTAATATTACTTCCCTGAGGCACGATAAACTGAGGTGCCTCCAAACCTGTTTTTAACGTCATCAATTGCTTTGTACAGCACATTTTTCCTTGCTGAATTTTGAAATAAATTTGTTTGAACTGCATCGTTACTCAGATTGCTTAGACGTACGCCCAACAAACGAATTGGCTTTCCTTTTTTATACAATTGATGAAAAAGCGCTTTTGCAACCGGAATGATTTCATCATCGGCGCAGGTGTATGGAATGCTTACCTGTCGTGATGTTGTTTCAAAATCCGGATAGCGCAATTTGATGGTAACACACCCGGCAACCTTTTCTTCTTTACGCAATTCGAAAGAAATTTTTTCGGTCATCCGCACTATCTCACTCATTAAAAAATTAACGTCGGTTACATTTTCGCTGAAAGTATTTTCTTTAGAAATAGATTTTTGTTCGCGGTATTCCGATATCACCGATGTATGATCGCCCTGGGCTTTATTCCATAATTCGTAACCCCACTTGCCCAATATTTTTTCCAAATTTTCAGGAGTGGTTTGGTGAATGTCCCTAATCAATTTTAAACCATGAAAAACTAAAATTTGGCTTGTCTGAGCTCCCACGCCGGGTATTTTATCCACTTCCAGCGGCCCTAAAAATTCCTTTTCTTTTCCTAATGGCACCTGCAAAAAACCATTTGGTTTTGCTTCGTTAGTTGCCATCTTGGCCACCATTTTATTTTTCGCAATTCCAAAAGAAATCGGAAGCCCTGTTTCCTTTATGATCAAATCACGCAGCTCAATTGTCCATTGTAACGGTTCAAAGAATTTATCCATTCCATCCAGATCAATATAAAATTCATCGATAGAGGCCTTCTCAAAAAGCGGCGCTTTTGAAGCGATGATTTGGGTTACCCATTTTGAATACCGGGTATATTCTGAATAGTTTCCGGAAACAACGATTGCGTGCGGACAAAGGCGCATGGCGGTTTTCATGGGCATTGCCGAGTGAACGCCAAATTTTCTCGCTTCATAACTGCACGTGGTTACAATCCCTCTCTCACGGTGGCCGCCAACAATTACCGCTTTGCCTTTAAGTGAAGGATCTTTTATAAATTCAACCGACGCAAAAAATGAGTCGAGATCAAAATGTGCTATCGTTCCTGAAGTTGCCATATACGAGATTGTAATTTACAAATCCTTCATCACCCGTTTTTATAAATTTCCAGCAAACCATCGGGAAGATCAACATAAACCCGTCGTTTTTTCTTGTCTATTTTTTCCAGTGAATCTTCGTGAACCGGTATCAGTGCTTCATTTCCGTCGATAATAACGGCGCACAAAATTTGGTGTGGCTGTTCAATTACTTCTACAACTTCACCGATTTCGTTTCCTTTATCAACGATCATAAATCCGAGAAGCGAAATTGGAGCAGCGCCCGCCGCATGTTTTTTAAAATCATCTTCACTAAGCCAAACTTCTTTTTTTATCAGAAAATGGGCCGCTTCTTTGGAGGCAATTCCTTCCAGCGAAATATATACTTCCGCATCATTTTTAATTTTCGTAGCCGTAATAAAATAAGGGAGAAGTGCATCTTTTTTTTCTTCAATAAAAATTGTTTCCAAACCTTTCAATGAAGTTTTTTTTCCCAGGCTGTGTTCAAGCACCAGTTGCCCCTGTACGCCAAAAGTGGCAGCTATTTTTCCGATCTTAAAATAATTGTTCATTTGCCTGCAAAAGTATCGAGAAAAAATCAGGATCGATCGTTCTTTACGATGCTGCCACAAAAGCCAAAATATAGATTTTTAGCTTTTTGATTGAACAAAAAAAAGTGAACGCCAATTAAGACATTCACTTCGTTTTATAAATGTGCAGAGATGTTATGCTCCCATATATTCTTTTAAAAGATTGCTGCGCGAAATGGTGCGTAATTTAGTTAGCGCCTTGTCTTTTATTTGGCGTACTCTTTCGCGTGTAAGATGATATTTCTGACCAATATCTTCAAGGCTTATTGCCTGCTCAACGCCGATCCCGTAGAAGTAGCATATCACTTCCTTTTGGCGTGGCGTGAGCACACTTAATGAGCGTTGAATTTCCTGTCGCAGCGAATCATTAAACATCAATTGTTTATCGGCGCTTTCTGCATTTCCGTTTACCAGCACATCTATCAGCGTGCCTTCTTCGCCGTCACTTATAGGAGAATCCATACTTACATGCCTCGCCGCAACGCTCATTGTTGCAAAAACTTCTTCTGTATCCACGTCGAGATAAAGTGGCTAATTCCTCCGTAGTTGGTGTGCGTTCAAATTCCTGTTCAAGATGCGAATACGCCCGGCTTATTCTGTTAGTTAATCCAACTTTATTTAATGGCAGCCTTACAATGCGCGATTGTTCGGCCAGTGCCTGCATAATACTTTGGCGGATCCACCAAACGCCGTAAGAAATAAATTTAAATCCTCGTGTTTCATCAAATCGCTGAGCAGCTTTAATTAACCCAAGATTTCCTTCGTTGATAAGATCGGGCAATGTAAGACCCTGGTTCTGATATTGTTTGGCAACAGAAACCACAAAACGAAGATTGGCCTTCGTTAATTTATCCAGCGCTTTTTGATCGCCCTGTTTAATTAATTGTGCCAGTTTAACTTCTTCCTCGGGGCTAATAAGTTCAACCTTTCCAATTTCCTGCAGGTATTTCTCCAGACTTTCGCTCTCACGGTTAGTTATGGATTTTGAAATTTTGAGTTGTCGCATACTCATAATGAGTGAATTAAATTGGGTTACAGATGTTAGTTTGGCTTTATTAATTCTTAAAGAAACACTAACGTAATTTATGGACATTTAAGTATGTTTCCAAAAAAAATGTTAAAAATTGCAAACTTGATTTTTGTATGCTTCGTGTAGATTTTTAATATTTTCGATAAATCAGCAAAAAAAAAATAAATTATGTTGGATAGTAGAATTATTTTCTATTATTGCACATAAAGCATACAGTTTAAATAAAAAGATGAGCAAGAAAATACAATACACAGTTGAGTATCCTGTAAGATGTTCGCCGTCCATCTTATATGAGTTCCTGTCCACTTCGTCGGGCCTTCAGGAATGGTTTGCAGATAAAGTGGAAGATAGTGACGGGCTTTTCAGTTTTTCATGGTCTGGCGCCGCAGAAGAGGCGGAAGTGGTGGAAAAAGAAGAGAATAAATCGATCCGATTTCATTGGGTAGATTCTCCCAAGGAAGAATATTTTGAATTCAGTATTGAAAAATCTGAAGTTACCAATCTCACGATTTTGATTATTAACGATTTTGCTGAAAAGAAAGATATTAAAGATCAAAGCCAGCTATGGGAAACCCAGGTTAAAGAGTTATTTCACCGGCTGGGAAATTAATTCTTACAAAACTGATAATTTCTTTAAAGCCTTGCTCTAACTGCGCAGGAGCATTATTCCATTGGTTCAGTTCAATTTTTTTAGATACTTTAAAAAAATGCTTTTCCCTTAGCGTTGCTATTTGTTTTTCATTCATCGTGTTAATCTTAATAAAGTTTTGGTCGCTAAAATCGTGCTCCCACTGGCTTTCACTAACACAAACAAAAAATCCTTCAGGCTGAAAATAATTGAGCCATCCAGGAATTTCATTCCGGTTAAAATATTTTCCTGAAAGATGTAATGAAATACTGAAAAAATTTCCCCACCAAAACATGGTTCTCACCGCAAAAATATTTTCTTTACTAAACGCTGCGGGATAATCAAGAATAACAAAAGGCAGTCCCTTGTAATTTTCTCCCCTTGATATTTTGCCGCCGGGCTTATGTAAAACCGCTGGCAAAAAATCATTTTCATGATCGATCATTTTTTTAAAATTATGATGCAGTTCTCCAAAAAGACAATATACTTTTTCGATAATTTTCTGTTTGGTAAATATCCATTCAGTATTATTCACGAGTTCTGTTTCAAGGGGCGAAAGATGTATTTTTGCGGGATTATTCATATTCGAAATTTACAACAAAGCAACCAACCGACTGAAGATCTTAGATGTTTAAAAAATTAGACAAACTTATTCTAAAAGCATTTGTGTGGCCTTTTATAGCCACATTCTTCATTACTCTGTTTGTATTTATGATGCAGATATTGTGGAAGTACATCGACGATCTTGTTGGCAAAGGTCTCGATTTTATAACGCTTACAGAGTTTTTGATTTATGCAAGCGCCACGCTGGTTACATTGGCTATGCCTATTGCAATCTTGCTATCGTCTATTATGACGTTTGGAAAGCTGGGCGAAAATTTTGAACTGGTCGCCATTAAATCTTCCGGAATTTCGTTGTTACGTTTTATGCGACCACTTTTTTTTGTGTCGATCATTTTATCCGGAATTGCGTTCCTGTTTGCCAATTATATCGCACCTGTTGCCAACCTGAAATTCGCAGTTATCTACCACGATATTTATGAAAAAAGCCCCGCGTTTGATTTAAAAGACGGTGTTTTTTATAATGGCTTTCGTGGCTTTTCTATAAAGGTTGGTAAAAAGGAAAAAGACAAAAGCACATTGCACGATGTGCTGATTTATGAGCAATCTAACGGCTTGCAGGATAATACCATCATTTCAGAAAAAGGAAAGATGACGATGAGTGATGATAAAAAATTTCTTGAATTCCGCCTACAGAATGGCAATCGCTATGAAGAAAATTATGGTGTTAATTCCGCAAAAACCGAATTCATTAATTTAGGATTTGATGAATATAATAAGCTGTTCGATCTGAGCCAGCTCAACCTTCAAAAAACATCCGATAGTCTTTTCATGAATAACATGCGCATGAAAACAATGCGCCAGTTAAACGTGGATCTTGATTCGCTTAAAAACGTGCCTGATTCATTGTTCAGAAAAACAAAATCGGATCTTGCGCCTTACGTTCAATATACAAAATACAAAGACAGCGTTTCCACAAAAACACAACTGGCGCAGGCAGCAACACACATCGAAAATAAGAAGGTGGATTCTTTCCAGGCGCTTATTCCCGACAGTCTCAGATCATTAATTTTTGATCAAACCCTTGCCACTGTAAGCAATGCACGCAGTCTGATGGAAATTGCCAGCAACGATTATAAAACGAGGACAGACGACATTACGCAACATCAAATAGAATGGCATAAAAAATTATCGCTTTCAATAGCCTGCCTTGTATTGTTTTTTATCGGTGCACCTCTCGGTTCAATCATCCGCAAAGGTGGATTGGGATTGCCTTTGGTTATGGCGTTATTGTTTTTTATGATCTTTTATTTGCTCAATATTTTTGGAGAAAAATTTACAAAAGATCACCTGCTTTATCCCATCGTTGGTATGTGGCTTCCGGTAATTGTTCTTTCGCCGGTGGGCTTCTTTCTTACTTATAAAGCCATGCACGATTCTCAGTTGTTTAATAAGGAATATTATTTCCGTGCCATAAAAAAAATCAAAAGATTTTTCATCAATGGTCCTGCTGTTTCTTCCGGCAGATAATTATTTGCGTCGTTTCATTTAATAAGCGTTTATGCCGTATTTTGAGCTATAGTTACGCATCCCGGCCTGGCCTAAATAGACTCAGCCTTTGCAGTAGAAGCATCATTAATTATTGTAAAAGATGCAACTAAAGCAAAGGCTGATGTATTGAAAAGCAATCTGATGCAAATGTAAATAATCATTTGAATCATAACCAAAAAAAATGAGCACTCTTTGCACCCGATACGTTAATGTTTTTTGTGAAAATTTATTCTGCCCAAAAGTTCTATATTCGTTGAATTTACCGGCTAAAAATTACCGTTTTTATGGAACAATGGAAAGAATACCAGGAAAAAAATAAAGAGAGATTTTTAAACGAAATGATGGAATTGTTGCGCATTCCTTCTGTAAGCGCCAAGAGCGAGCACATAAAAGATATGACCCGGTGCGCAGAAGCCGTTCAAAAAAGCTTGCTCGCTTCCGGCGCAGACAAAGCATCTATCATGCAAACAGATGGTTTTCCGGTAGTGTATGCAGAAAAGATAATTGATAAAAATAAACCCACCGTTTTGGTGTATGGTCATTACGATGTTCAGCCTGCTGAGCCGCTGGAATTATGGCACAGCCAGCCTTTTGATCCGGTTATAAGAGATGGAAAAGTATATGCGCGCGGATCTGCTGATGATAAAGGCCAGTTTTTTATGCACGTAAAAGCGCTGGAAACAATGGTAAACACCAACACCATGAGTACCAACATTAAATTTCTTATTGAAGGTGAAGAAGAAGTTGGCTCGCCCAATCTTGGAAAATTTGTATCAGAAAATAAAGAACTTTTAAAGGCTGACGTAATCTTAATAAGCGACAGCTCTATGTTAAGCATGGAAAATCCATCGCTTGATATTGGCGTTCGCGGATTGTCTTATATAGAAGTGGAAGTAACCGGCGCCGACAGGGATCTTCACAGCGGAACATACGGAGGCGCTGTCGCCAATCCAATCACCATTCTTGCCAAGATGATTGCCAGTTGCCACGATGAAAATAACCACATAACTATTCCGGGTTTTTATGATGATGTATTGGAAATATCAGCAAAGGAAAGAGAACTGTTGAACAAAGCACCTTACAACGAAAATGACTATAAAAAAGAAGTGGGCGTAAAAGAGTTATGGGGCGAAAAAGGATATACAACCAATGAGCGCACAGGCATTCGGCCCACTTTAGAAGTAAATGGAATCTGGGGCGGTTATTTGGGTGAAGGAGCCAAAACCGTATTGCCTTCAAAAGCAACCGCCAAAATTTCTGCACGGCTGGTTCCTAATCAATCGTCTGCAAAAATGACCAAAATGCTCATTGATTATTTTACTTCCATTGCTCCCGCTTCGGTAACGGTGAAGGCTTTCGAACATCATGGAGGCGAACCTTATATGACGCCCATTGATAGTAAAGGTTATAAAGCGGCTGCTAAAGCAGTAGAAAAAACATTTGGCAAAGCGCCCATTCCCGTGCGTGGCGGAGGAAGCATTCCTATTTGTTCCATCCTTGAAAAAGAACTGGGTGTTAAAATTATTTTTATGGGATTTGGGCTTGATAGTGATAATCTTCATTCGCCAAACGAAAAATATGGCATAGACAATTTTTATAAAGGCATTGAAACCATTCCCTATTTCCACCAATACTTCTCGGAAGCCATTTTGTAGATTTTTCACTTTTAAAAAAAATGAAAGTGTTTGTTTGAGTGGGCAGATTATGACTTTTTAGGAAAATGCAGCACAATTGATATAAGCCAAAAAGTAGAAAATACTGTTTTGGCAGCGAATGATCTACTCCGGATTTTCTTCGGCCGGATTTTGGCCGTCCGCATTAAAATATTCATACACCATTTCAGCCCTGGAGTTGCCCACCGTTGCGGCAAGTTCTTCTTTTGAAAGCTCCTTTATTTTTTTAACCGACCGGTATTTTTTTAGCAATGTATCAGCGGTATTTTTTCCGATGCCCTTAATTAATTCCAGCTCATTTACAAAAGTGCCGCGGCTGCGTTGATTTCTATGAAAATTAATTCCGAAGCGGTGCACCTCATCTCTTACGCGCCGTATCAGCTTCAGGCTTTCGCTATTCCATGGTAATTTTATCGATTCCTGGTCGCCCGGGAAAAATATTTCCTCTTCATTTTTTGCAAGTCCTACTACAGTGGCTTTTCCGCGCATTCCTATTTCGTTTAAACCTTCCACCGCCGCATTTAACTGCCCTTTTCCGCCATCAATAATAATTAATTGGGGCAAAGGACTATTTTCTTTTAAAAGCCTTTTATATCTCCTGCAAACCACTTCCTTCATGCTGGCAAAATCGTTAATGCCTGAAACCGTTTTAATATTGAATTTTCTGTATTGGCTTTTATCGGGTAAACCATTTTTAAAATAAACCATTGCGGCCACAGGATAACTTCCCTGGAAGTTGGAATTATCGAAACATTCAATATGGTCGGGCAATGCAGGCAAATGAAGATCTTGCTTCAGTTGTAATAAAACCTGTTGTTTTTCGCGGTCGGTTTTTCCTTCTAACTGAAGCATTTTTTTGCGCTTCATTTCTTCTATGAAATAGTTCACATTTTTCTCCGAAAGATCAAGCAGCTTTTTCTTATCACCGGCCTTTGGCACCGTGATGGCAAAATCATTTCCGGCGTAATCAACCAAAAACGGAACAATTACTTCGCCGGCAAGGCTATTAAATTTTTTTCTTAGATCGATGATAGCCAGCATCAGAATTTCTTCGTTGGTTTCGTCTAATTTTATTTCTAAAACGATGGTGTGGGTTTGTACGATCGTACCGTTTTGAACCATCAGATAATTGATGTAAGCCGTGTCCTTTTCCCTGAGTATCGAAAACACATCCAAATTTGAAAACGACTTACTCACAATCACCGACCTTGCCTGGTAATTTTCAAGATGGTCCAGTTTCTTTTTTATCACCCCGGCTTTTTCAAACTGCAACTGGGCAACGTAAAAGCCCATTTCTTCTTTGTAACGTTGTATTACAGGGCCTAAATTTCCTTTGATCATTTGCCTTACCTGCTGAAGCCCTTCGTCATAATCAATTTTAGATTGAAAGGCTTCACAAGGGCCTTTGCAGTTGCCCAAATGATACTCCAGGCAAACTTTAAATTTTTGCCTTTCAATATTTTGTTCAGTGAGATTTAATTTGCAGGTTCGCAGCGGAATAAATTCTTTAATAAAGCTCAACAGTTCCCTTACTTTTCCCACCGATGTGAAGGGGCCGAGATATTCCGAGCCATCGTTAATCTTGTTACGCGTTAAAAATATTCTGGGGAAACGGCTCATTTTTTATAACGATATAAGGATACGTTTTATCGTCTTTTAAATTGATGTTGAACCTTGGCTGAAATTGTTTGATGAGCGAATTTTCTAAAAGAAAAGCATCCTGTTCGCTATCAACAATCGTAAATTCTATCTTTTGGATTCTTTGAACCAGCTCATGCGTTTTATAGCCGGTAAATGTTTTTGTGAAATAAGAGCTTACTCTCTTCCTTATATTTTTGGCCTTTCCAACGTACAATAATTCGTTCTTATCATCGAAGTATTTATAAATACCCGGATTGTTAGGCAGCGTTTTTATTATGGTTTGAAAAACATCAGGCGTCATTGTAACATATTTTCATTCTTCAACATTGATCATCTTAATTCTCAAAATTCCACGTCATTCTTTCTTCTTTCACCTCGGGATCTTTCCCGGCATGTTGTATTATGGTTCTTATGCTGCACCATTGGTTTGTCTGCCAGGTTAGCTGGGTGGTAGTGTTGGCGCTATCTTCCTTAAATTCCTTTACCAGATAAACACGTGTTACAGACCCTTTCTGAGGATCGACGTAAACGTCCCAATGGTTCAGATGCATATCGTCGGGCAATTTCGATTTCGGATCGAAGGAAAACGTAAATGCATTTATAGATTGATCCAAAAAAGATTTTCCTGAAAAATAGCGCCACATTGAAGCTGAGTCGATAACCGGCGTAAGAAAGCCGGCAGCAAACGGGCGGATACTGTCTCTTTTAACCCATACAGAATCCACTTTACCATTTTGAGTAATGGTTTTTAATGGCGTTACCGGCATGCTGTCTAACTCTTTTAACTGGCCTTTTAGAAAGTCCGTTACGGGAAAGATAGAGGGATCATTTTGGTCAATTTTCGGAGCAGTACTTTCCGGTTCTTCGTGAGAGCGGCAGGCATTTAAACAAAATAAAATTCCGATTAAAAGAAAGGTGAACAGTTTTTGCATAGGAGCAAATTTACGAATAAAAAAAGCCGTTGCAGGGTACGAAGCAACGGCCTAAAATAAATATTTGAAAAAATTAAGACGTAGATAAATTGATTTTATCCAGTCTAATTCTATTTAGAAATTCCAATTCTCATGCCATAATCGAAAAGATGCTCTTTAACCGGGTATTCATTTTTATAAGTTGATAATACCTGGTACCGGATGTTTGGCCCAATCTGCCATTTAATTTTTTTGGCGCTGAAAGTAATATAAGAACCCAAATCGCCATTTAAATTGAATTTGCGTAAAAGGGTTGGATCACTTACATAATTTCTTCCGTCGGCAGATAAGATATAGGCATCGCTTTTCAATACGAAAGAAGGAGCGATTGAAGACGCAACAGTCAGCCTCATACTGCTGTTTTTCCACAACTCATATTGCAACCCCAGAGGAATTGAGGCCTGCACGTTAACGTTTAATAATCTAATTTGATTTTGACCCTGGCCGTTTCCGAAGTGCGTGATATAACTCTTAGCATAAGAACCACTTCCTTTTTCTTTATTTAGCATAAGATAAGCAAATGTTGGATGCACCTGGTTGGATATAACGTTATAGCCCGAGTAACTCACATTGGCGCCGGTAATAAACTGCCATTTTTTCGAAAACAGGTAAGCCATCTGTGCTCCTGCGCCATATCCCAGCCTGGCATGATAAATCATATTTTTAGCCTGGTTGGTTTGCATTATTGGCGATAAGTTTTGAATTGAATTTGGCCGTAACGCAGTGCCATTAAAGAATGCAGTACCAATAGTTGGATTGATAAAGTAAACCCAGCTAACGTTTGAATTTCGTTTTCTAGCTGGCTTTACCACACTTTTTTGTTGCGAATTACTTTGGTTATCATTAGCCGCGAGCGCTTCTTCTAATGTAGTTATCTGCTCCTGGTTATCCTGTAATTGAAAAGACGAAGGCTTATCAAGATGGGCATCTAATGCCGCCATCGGTTTGTGAATGTGAGTATTATTTTCTGCATTTTCAAAATCGCCATCCTTTATTATTCCGGGGTAATTGGCATGCATGAACTCAAAACCGGGTTTCATTATTTTGAACAGGTTGAAGACCGGCATTTGAAATTGCTTTTTGCTGATTGAAGGCAAGATTTTCAAAATTATTTTCCAGCGGCAATGACGTTAGCTGCCTATTTCCCGGATTCGCTTCGCTAATTGACTTGCTGCCAATTGAAACATTGTCATTAACGAGCTTTACCAATCGAAATACCTTTGGATAAAGGACTTTCTACGCCTGATGTGCGATTTATATCCTTTGAAGTGTTCATTACTTCGTGATCACTAACAATGGAAAAAACACGTTTTCCTACAAAATCGCTTTCCACACCGATGCCTGGATATTTGCCGAAATTGATTAACGCTTCATTTTTCCAGAAGGTTAATTTATTATCCGGATTTGAATTAGTCAGGGGCAACTTGTAATCATCACTTTGATTAAAAGCTTTTTATGTCGTTGGCATTTTCAGAAGTAAAATTGTTAATTGGCGGCGTTGGTGTATTTAATTGATTAATTCCTATCAATGTAAATAAAAAAGCGATAGCTACTGTAATTGAAGGCCATCTGCTTCCCGGATGTAGGTTGTTGTATATTCCCTGCCATACTCTTTTCGAAGGAATCATCACGAATTGATCGGCATGCTCTTTCAAAGATTGTTCAAAATCTGTCATATCAAAACGTCTTTCCATCAGTCGTCTATTTCAGTTATTGGTAATCGAATAAAAATCCTTTCATCAGCAGGGTCAATTAGTGCTTGAAATCATCCTGACATTCTCACGCCGCTTGTGCAAAATCTTCTTTTTAACAAGTATCTCTTCCAGTAAAGCCCTTGCCCTTGTGTATTGAGACCGGCTTGTACTCTCCTCTATATCTAAAATGGCCCCAATTTCCTTATGAGAGAAGCCTTCAATTGCGTAGAGGTTCAATACTGTTTTATACCCGATGGGCAGTAGCCTGATACATTCCACTACTTCTTTTGCCTGCATCATCGACGGAATACTATTGTCGCTGATTGGCAAGCTGGATGCATGAACAAGATCAACACTGTCAGAGAACTTTTTATTCTTCTTAATATTATTTATACAAGTATGTACAATTATCTTTCTTATCCATCCTTCCAGCGCTCCTGATCCACGAAACTGGTGGATCTGGGAATACACTTTTATAAACCCCTCCTGCAACATGTCCTCAGCGTCTTCCCTGTTGCGTGCATACCGATAGCACACGCCAAGCATACGTGGGCTAAAACGATTGTACAAGGCTTCCTGGGCAGTAGCAAGGTTATCCAGACAGCCTTGAAGCATTAACTCTTCTGACATATTTCGCTTGGTTTAACCCTACTAAGATAGGACAAATTTTTACGAAATTCGCTGCGTATAAAAAAAATTTTACCGTTAAAAATGCAAAAAAAATTGCGTTTTTATCAAATTTTGTTAAGGATTTTTTAAGATTTCCGTAGTAATTTTCAAACTATCGGCCGGATATTTCATTTCCATTTGTTTTCTTGTGTTTTCAACCCAATTTTCAATGGCTGATTTTTGATCCGGAGCTAAAAATGCATCCCGGTGGATGAGTGTGTAAGACGATAAAGGCATATCGCCCGACTTAACCTGCTTTGCAATTTCTTCCAATTTTTTATATTGCCTTCGCGGAGAATAGGTGGCGAACTCAGAAAAATTTAATTCCTTTTTACCTTCTACAATGTGATTGTCTAAAAACCATGCTACCGGCTGAAACCGGGAATACCACGGATAATAGGTATTGTTGCTGTGGCAATCGTAGCATGAAACTTTCAAAATCTGGTGTACCGTGTCGGGCACATTGAAAGCTGATGTTACTTGATGTGTCGCAATTTCGGCTGATGCATTCTTAGTTGGCTTTATAAATTGAATTACAATTAAAGCCATCAACAAAATGATCAACACTATTTTTAAAATCCGTTTCATATGGCATGCGGTTTTGGTAATAAATTGGCCTTTATTTTTGTATTAACTGATTAACACTTCTCCCGTCATCTCTTTTGGAATTGGCAAATGCATCATGGTTAAAATGGTTGGTGCAAGATCGCCAAGTTTTCCAGGCTTTATTGTTCCTTTCCATTCTTTATCAATTATAAAAAACGGAACAAGGTTTTTTGTATGAGCCGTGTTTGGAGTTCCATCTTCATTTTTCATGTAATCTGCATTGCCATGATCAGCTGTTAAAAATGTAGTATACCCGTTTTCAAGCGCTGCTGTTACTACTTCTTCCACACATTTATCAACGGTTTCTACAGCCTTTATTACGGCTTCCCAAACACCGGTATGGCCTACCATGTCTGCATTTGCAAAATTTAAGCAAATAAAATCGGCAGATTGGCTTTTGATTTCGGGCAACAAAGCCGCAGTTACCTCATAGGCGCTCATTTCGGGCTTAAGATCGTAGGTGGCAACTTTTGGTGAAGGAATTAAAATTCTTTTTTCACCTTCAAAAGGTACTTCTCTTCCGCCACTGAAGAAAAACGTAACATGCGGATATTTTTCGGTTTCAGCGATGCGAATTTGTTTTTTATGGTTATCCGCCAGCACTTCCCCGAGTGTATTTTTAAGATCGTCTTTTTGAAAAATTACGTGGATATTTTTAAATTTATGATCGTACAGCGTCATCGTGGTATAGTCAAGCTGCAACGGATTCATTTGCTGATCGGGGAACGCAGTTTGGGTAAGCGCCTCGGTGATTTCGCGGCAACGGTCTGTGCGGAAATTAAAGCAAATTACCGCATCGCCATCTTTTATGGCGGAGCCCGGCGTTGCAGCATTAATGATCGGTTTCAGGAATTCGTCAGTTACATCCTGCTGATAGGAAGCTGTAACCGCAGAAAAAATGTCGTCGGTAACCTGGCCACTGCGTTTAACCAATGCATCATACGCAAACTTTACTCGTTCCCATCGTTTGTCGCGGTCCATTGCATAATATCTTCCGGTAATAGTTGCAATTTTTCCGGTGGTTGTATTAAGATGTTGCTGCAGATCTTCCAGGAAATGAATGCCGCTTTTTGGATCTGTATCACGGCCATCCGTAAACGCATGAACGTACACTTCGTTAAGCCCATGCTTTTTGCAAATAGTAGTGAGCGCTTTTAAATGATTGATGTGCGAATGAACACCGCCATCGCTTACCAAACCCATCAGGTGCAACGGTTTATTATTTTGTTTTGCATAGGTAAGACTTGCGAGAAGCGTTGGATTGTCTTCAAATTCACCATTTTCTACAGCTACATTAATCCTTTCCAGTTCCTGGTAAACAACGCGACCGGCGCCCAAATTTAAATGCCCGACTTCGCTATTACCCATTTGGCCCTCAGGAAGGCCGACAGCGCGGCCACAGGTAACCAAAGTGGTGTTGGGATACTTACTATAGAGCGAGCTTACAAAAGGCGTTTTTGCATGTTGAATCGCATCACTATTTTTATCGGCGCCTTTGCCCCAGCCGTCCATGACAATCAAAATAACTTTTTTTGTTTCCATTTTTCAAAGCTAATTATTAGCTTTAATATTCTGATGAAAATTTATGATTCGTCGGTTCAATACCACAAGTGAGTTTTCTAAGACCGGCCAAAATCTTTTTGACATGAAAAAATTTGTCTTATGCCTCGTTACTTTTGCACTTCTTACCTCTTTTACAGCCGGACCACTTACTGATGTAATCAATGCAATTAAAAAAGGCGATGCCAAAGAATTGGCAAAATACCTGGATAATACGGTGGAAATTTCTTTCCCCGAAAAAAGTAATTCCTACAACAAGACGCAGGCAGAAATTGCGCTGCAGGATTTTTTTAATACAAACGGAGTTAGAAAATTTGAAATTATTCATCAAAGTGAAAATTCCGGATCGCAATATTGCATAGGAAACCTGAGCACTAACAAAGAAATTTTTCGTACCACTATTTATTTGAAGCAAAAAGGCGACAGGCTACTGATACAAGAACTTCGCTTTGAGAGATAAAGCATGTAAGCCAAAGCATAATTCACTTTTTTGCAAAAAATCAATTTTCTATCTTTTGGCTTATATGAAATGCGTTGGGCGATGATGAAAATCTGCTTTTGCCGTTATGTAATTTAACATCCGCTCAACGTCAAAATAAGTAAATTCCGTATTTTTATCCGCAACCTGTGAGCCGATGAATCGATTTATATTCCTTTTGATGTTATTATTAGGCTTTAACCGCCTGTCATTGGCTCAGTTCACCGATTCTACACGTCACCGGTTTTCTTTTTCATCAACAGGTGTTTTTAATAAAACGAATGACGCAAGGTCTTATGTGCTTAATAATTCTATTGGATTTAGCATTAATGAAAAACGCTTTTCTCAAAACATAGCCGCAGGTTGGATTTATGGCCAACAACAGAAAATTCTTTCCAATAACGATTTCTCTGTGAATGCCGATTTTGATTATTTAAAAAACATCCAAAAATTATATTATTGGGCGCTGGTAAACTATGATGAAAGCTATTCTTTAAAGATAAATTACCGTTTGCAGGCCGGCGCCGGAATTGGTTATACGGTAGTAAAAAGCCCCGATCTGAATCTTGTATTAAGCGATGGCTTTTTATACGAAACCAGCGATCTTAACGATCCGGCTTTAGGAAAAGACATTTATCAAACTTTAAGAAATTCGTTCAGGGTAAAATATCGTTGGTCAATAAAAAATACGTTGATTTTTGAGGGCGCAAGCTTTATACAACCTTCTATGCTATCGCTGAAAGATTACATCATCAAGTCAAATACCGCCCTTACCGTTAAGCTTAACAAATGGCTCGGCATTAATGCTTCGGCGGATTACAATAAGATCAGCCGCACCAACCGGGAAAATTTACTCATTACCTACGGCCTTGTGGTTGATAAATATTTTTGATAAGGCAGGCAGATGTCTGTGATCATTTATACTTTTGTTTCATGACGAAAAACCAAAATTACCAGCAGCAATTGGATATATTAATTGTAAATGCACTTAAAGAAGATATTGGTGACGGCGACCATTCAACACTTGCTATTATTAGCCCTGATGTAAAAGGCAAAGCAATTTTAAAGATAAAAGATGATGGAATTTTAGCGGGCGTAGATGTTGCCGAAAAAATATTTGCACTTGCAGAACCTGCTTCGATCGTAAAAAAATTTAAAACTGATGGGTCTGAAATGCACATAGGTGACATTGCATTTGAAGTGGAGGCTACGGTTTACACCATACTCACGTGCGAAAGGCTTGTACTCAATTGCATGCAACGAATGAGTGGCATTGCCACTCTTACTAAGAAATACACTGATAAATTAAAAGGATATTCAACAAAATTGTTAGACACAAGAAAAACCACGCCCAATTTTCGCCTGCTGGAAAAAGAAGCCGTTCGCATCGGGGGTGGGTTTAATCACCGGTTTGGCCTGTACGATATGATTATGCTAAAAGACAACCATATTGACTACAGCGGCGGAATCGAAAACGCCATTGAAAAAGCGTGGCAATATGTTCAGAAAAATAATGCGGATTTAAAAATCGAAGTAGAAACAAGGGGTATTGACGACGTAAAAAAAGCCGTAAAAACAGGAAAAATAAACAGGATCATGCTTGATAATTTTTCGCCGGCGCAGATAACAGAAGCTCTTACAATTATTGATCATAAATATGAAACCGAAGCGAGCGGCGGAATAACGCTCGATAACATAGAAACCTATGCTGCCACCGGCGTAGACTTTATATCGAGTGGGGCAATCATTCACCAGGCGAAAAGTTTAGACCTAAGTTTAAAAGCAGAAATAAAACAATAAAATGGCGAAAAAGAAGTTATATAATAATGGCGGAATTGTTTATTCAACAGCTTCCGATTTTGAATTTTCTAAAGAAGCAGAAACTGGAGAAACCTTACCGCCGGCGCAGCAATTATTAAAAATTAAATTAGATACAAAACATCGTGGCGGCAAAGTGGTTTCAATTGTGTCCGGCTTTTCAATGCCGGAAAAGGATATTGAGAGTCTGGCAAAGCAATTGAAGTCATTCTGCGGATCGGGGGGGTCGGCTAAAGACAACGAAATCATTGTACAGGGCGATCACAGGGAAAAAATCCTGCAATGGCTTATTAAAAACGGTTATATAAAATCTAAAAAAGTGTAAATGCCAAAAAGATAAGTTTCACGTTTTTTTCGTTATATTGTTTCACATTGATGAAGCGGTTATAGTTGAAAAATAGGATACCTTTGGTCGCAGTTACATTGGTTTTAGAAATAAATTCACCATTAACTTTAGAACCATGATATCAAAAATATCTGAAGGCGTTACGGTAAGCGTGGAAACATTCTACCAGCCGGAGTATAGTAATCCACTGAACAGTGAGTTTATGTTTGCTTACAGGATAACGCTTGAAAACAATAATCCTTTTCCGGTGCAATTATTAAGAAGGCATTGGTATATTTTCGACAGTAATGCAGAGCATCGCGAAGTGGAAGGTGAAGGGGTAATCGGCGTTCAGCCAAAAATAAATTCCGGCGAAAAATATCAATATGTTAGCGGCTGCGATCTAAGAAGCGAAATCGGCAAAATGCACGGAATGTATTTTATGGAGAACATCCACAACAAGCAAACATTTATCATCAATATTCCTGCTTTTGAAATGATTGTGCCCGCAAAAATGAATTAGCTGCGAGGCTTGTATTTTGTGGCTGCATAAATTTGTCGCGGATCCATCGTCATCAAATCCGTTAACTTAGTTTCAGGATATTTTTCCATATATTTTTTCACAATTTGTAATCCTGAAAACGTTCCTAAATTTCCCGGCGCATCTTCTCCCAGTTCCTGTGTTTTAGGGCTTTCACCGATATAGTTTTTGATGATGTTCTGATCCGAATTATTCAGCAAATCGTTATTTAAAAAAAAGTCCCAGACAACTGCTTCATTTTTATAAGAATCCTTCATTTGCTTTTGCGTATAGCCTATGCAAACATAATCGGGAGTGTTGGGCAAAAATTGGGTTAATAGATAAATCCGCCGTCCTTTTGAAACCATCTGTTCTACCAGCGCTTTCCCTTCACTTTTCTCAGGATATAAATCATCAACAATGTTTCTCATACAGTTAACAGCAATATGTTGTGCATCAAAATTATTGGCAAGATATTCAGGATATTGCTCCTGCCCTTCTGCGCTTTTATAAAATGAGAAATTACCGCCGAGATGAAGCTGCAAGCCAATTCCCAGCGCATGGCTGGTAAGTATATCGCCCTGGATGCCAAACGAAGTTTCAAAATTTGCGTTAATAGGGCCAATAAAAGTAATTACCGATTTTGGCAGTTCATACTGGGGGAAATAATACTTTACAAACTGCAATCCTTTTTTTATTTCGGCAGTTTCTTTATCAAAATTTTTATATTGAAGATCGGATGAATCTTTTATAGGCATATAATCGTGGATGAATAAAGCAACCGCTTTGGATTGCGGATTGCCAGGCAGCACCAAACTATCCATATCCAGCCCAAGAATATTTTCTACAAAATCGGGTAAGAACGCGGGATATTTCTGCATAAGCGATTTTATAGATTCTGACACTTTTCCGGTATCGATCGCAAAGAAATCCTGCTCAAACCGTTTGGTTTCCAAATCAACTTTTACATTGGAAACATCAGGAATATTTTTTTTTCCGCCACAGGATATCAAAACAAAAGCAATTAATAGTGGGAATAAAATTTTCTTCATACCCCAAATAAAAGCAAAAAAATTATGAGTGCCCTGTTAAATGAAAATTCGTTGAGTATTTTATTGAATTAAATTTACCAAATGAAAATCGTTCTCGCACAACAGAATTACCACATTGGAAATTTTGAAAAAAATTTAAATAAAATTGTCGAAGCAATTAATGAAGCCAAAGCTCAAAAAGCAGACATTATTGTTTTTAGCGAAATGAGCATTTGTGGCTATCCGGCCCGCGATTTTTTAGACTTTCCTGATTTCATTAACAAATGTTATCAAAGTATTGCCGCCATAAAAGAGCATGCTGATTCCATTGCAGTAATTGTTGGCGCGCCTGATAGAAACCCACAAAGAGAGGGCAAAGATCTTTTTAATGCAGCCTTCTTTCTTTATGAGAAAGAGGTTAAAAGTGTTGCGCATAAAACATGCTTACCTAACTATGATGTGTTTGATGAATACCGGTATTTTGAACCGGCTTACAATTGGAATATTGTTGAATTTAAAGGAAAAAAAATTGCGCTCACTATTTGCGAAGACATCTGGAACCTGGGCGACAACCCGCTTTACCGCATCTGCCCAATGGACATTTTAATGATGCAACAACCGGATTTCATGATCAACATTTCTGCATCGCCATTTGATTATACGCACGATGAAGACAGGAAGGCCACCATAAAATCGAATGTATTAAAATATAAAATTCCGCTTGTCTATTGCAATGCTGTGGGAAGCCAGACAGAAATAATTTTTGACGGCGCATCATTGGTTTTTGATAAAGATGCTAACTTATGTTGCCGCCTTCCGCAGTTTAAAGAGGCCGTAAAAGAGATTGTTCTTAATGATGACGGAACAGTAGATGCACCGGTTATAGAACCCGCTGTTGCTTTGCCTGGTACGCTTTTGGAGCCTTTACATTTTCTTCCGGAACTAAACGTTGCACAGGTTTATGAGGCCATTATTTTAAGTATAAAAGATTATTTCGCGAAGATGGGATTTACAAACGCTATCATTGGCAGCAGTGGCGGAATTGACAGCGCGGTAACTATTGCTCTTGCATGCGCCGCGCTCGGAAAAGAAAATGTAAAGGCAATTATTATGCCCTCAGAATTTTCGAGCTTACATTCAATCGTGGATGCAGAAAAGCTAAGTAAAACCATCGGCAATCCTTATGACATTATCCCCATAAAAAAAATATACAAGGAATTTTTAAATGAGTTGAAACCTCTTTTTAAAAACCTTCCTTTTGGCGTTGCCGAAGAAAATATCCAGGCAAGAACAAGAGGAAATTTATTAATGACCATTGCCAATAAATTCGGATATATTTTATTGAATACTTCCAACAAAAGCGAGTTGGCTGTAGGTTACGGAACTTTGTATGGTGACATGGCCGGAGGTCTTGGCGTGCTTGGCGATTGCTATAAATTACAGGTTTATGAACTGGCGAAATACATCAACTCAGAAAAAGAAATTATACCGAAAAATATCATAACCAAAGCGCCTTCGGCAGAATTAAGGCCCGATCAAAAGGATGTTGACAGTCTTCCGCCTTATGAAATTCTTGATAAAATTTTATATCAATATATAGAACGCGTGCAGGGGCCGGCAGAAATAAAAGCATTGGGATTTGATGCTACGCTCGTTGACAGAATTTTGAGAATGGTAAACAATAACGAATATAAGCGAAATCAATTCTGCCCGATAATTCGTGTTTCTCCAAAGGCTTTTGGCGTGGGAAGGCGATTGCCGATTGTTGGTAGCTACTTAAATTAATCGCTGCAAAAAAGTAAAAAATCTACATTTTGGCTTTCATCATATTGATAAAATTTTTAAACATTTTTTCTAAAATATAAGCCTTAATTTGCTTGTCTCAATAATAAAATTTTTATGGAAGCATATATAATTGCGGGCTTCAGAACAGCCGTTACAAAATCGAAACGTGGCGGATTCCGTTTTTATCGTCCCGATGATTTGGCAGTTGACGTAATTAAAGGTTTGTTGGCTTCGGTGCCGGAGCTTGATGCCAAACGGGTTGATGACCTGATAGTTGGAAACGCCGTACCCGAGGCTGAGCAAGGTTTGCAAGTTGGCCGCATGATAAGTGTTAGGGCATTAGGAATATCGGTTCCGGGTATGACAGTAAATCGTTATTGTGCCAGCGGCCTGGAAACAATTGCCATTGCCACCGCAAAAATCAGAAGCGGAATGGCAGATTGCATTATTGCAGGCGGCACAGAAAGCATGACGATGGTTCCAACTTCCGGATGGAAAACCGTGCCGGCTTATTCAGTAGCATCGGATACCCCGGATTATTATTTAGGCATGGGTTTAACTGCCGAAGCCGTTGCCAAAGAATTTGAGGTAACACGCCAACAGCAGGACGAGTTTAGTTTGCATTCGCATCAAAAAGCAAAAAATGCTATCGACAACGGATTTTTTAAAAGCGGCATTTTACCAATGCCCGTTGAGGAAATTTATGTTGATGAAAATAATAAAAAACAAAAACGAAATTTTATTGTTGATACCGACGAAGGGGTGCGCGCAGACACTTCACTTGAAGCGTTGGCTAAATTAAAGCCTGCATTTGCCATGGGAGGAACGGTTACCGCCGGAAACTCCTCGCAAACCAGTGATGGGGCCGCTTTCGTAATTGTGATGAGTGAAAAAATGATGAATGAATTAAAATTGAAGCCTATCGCGCGTTTGGTTTCGTGCGTGAGTGCCGGAGTTCATCCGCGCGTTATGGGCATTGGCCCGGTGGAAGCAGTTCCAAAAGTTTTGAAACAGGCCAATATGAATCTTTCGCAAATCGACCTTGTGGAATTGAATGAAGCTTTTGCCTCGCAAGCGCTGGCAGTAATTAAGACGCTCGAGATGGATCCTTCTAAAGTAAATATTAATGGCGGCGCAATAGCGCTGGGCCATCCGCTTGGATGTACCGGAGCCAAACTCACCGTTCAGATCATTAATGACATGAAAAGACTGGGTAAAAAATACGGAATTGTTACCGCGTGTGTTGGCGGCGGACAAGGTATTGCGGGTATTATTGAGAATTTGTAAAACGACCACCGTAGTAGGCCAATCACTTTTAACGATCACATGGTTTAGTCTACAGTTTTACACTTAACCCAACTCCAATCATTGATTTTAGTTGAAGTGCCGGAGAATCGTGGTTGGGCCCAAAAAGCTTTACATTGTCATCGTAAATAAGATCGAGCGCAAGGCTGGCAGAAAGCACCTTTGAAAACTTTGCCGTAAATATATTGTTCATCATTACATCAACGTTTTGCGGATTGCGCTCATAATTTGAAAACAGGTCCAGGCGCCCTTTATAAGTTATCGCGTTATTCAGGTTATGAAGATAATTGATGCTTACAAATGCGCCGATCTCATTCCTGCTTTTCTTGCCGGGGCTTACGCCGTAGGCGCCTTTTGCAGATAACGTATCGTCGGTTACGATGGTCCATCTGGATGTGATCGGGGAAATAAATATTGATAAACCCTCTGCCGGTTTGTAGTCTAACCCAAGACTAAGTAGAACATAGGCCGGCGCAAGAAAGTTAGACAAAAGTTCCTTGCTTCCATCGCTGTTATAATTATAACCCTTGGAAAATTGCGAATGAAAATTAAACAGCCCGGCCAGATTAAGTTTCGGAGTTAAGCCATAACCGACTTTGGACAAAAGGTCTATGCGATCATCATTTTTTCGCGTTCCGAGGCTGGTTGTATTTACCAATCCGTAATTAAGATCGAGCGTGTTATCCCAACTGTAACGATCCTTTTTATAAAACGCATACAGGCCAAAATAAGAAGCAACAGAAAATGAAAAATCATCGCCGCCTGCGGCCCAATTACTTTGACTTCCCTGGCCGAGATTAAGATTAAAAATGCCGCCGGTGTTCCAAATTTTTCCGCTGTCTGTTTTAGGCTTCTTGATTTCTTTCGACGCATCAGCCTGCATATTTTTTACAGACTGGTCTTGCGCAAAAGCATTGCATGCGCACAAACTGATTATCAAATTTAATAACAGAATTTTAGGCAATAAATCAAATTTCATAGCCAGCAATTTAAAGTGATAAAAATACAAATCTAACAACAAACGAATGTCTGCGGTGCTGGTTTACAGATTGTAACAGCATTGTAATAGTTTTAATTTCATATTTGATCTTCCGCAAAATGTTTACATTGTGCGATCGCTTTTTTTAATCTTAAAATAATCAATTATGGAGGAGTTAATTCAAAAACTACAGAACGCGCACGGGTTAACAGCGGAGCAATCTCATGGAATTTTAAACACCATAACCGGTTACATCAAGGAAAAATTTCCAATGGTCGCTGGCGCGATTGATAATCTTTTTCAATCCGGTACTACACCTTCTGCGCCCGGCACTACACCAGCGGACGTAAATGCTACCGCGCAAGGAAATGGTGATATGCTTGACAAAATTTCGGATTTTATTCCCGGGGGAACTGGTCAAAAAATTGAAGATTTTGCCAAAAGCAAATTAGGAGGCTTATTTGGAGAAAATAAAACGACCTGACTAAAATTATTCTCATAAAAAAACCGCCCCAAAAGGACGGTTTTTATTTTGCATTGAATAATTTATTTATCTTTTAAGATTGATTGTTTCCTCATAAAACTGAGTATTTGAAATCACCTGTTTGAAATAAAGGGTTAAGATGCTGTTGGTAAGAGTTTGTATTGTATATGTATCACCAGCAATAGAAATATGGGTATCATCAGTTAGTACATACGGAACTTTTTCGCTTGTTCCATCAGAAAAAGACGTCAAAGTTCCATCAGAGCTAAATGTTATAAAATCACCCGCTTCGCCTTTATAAGTCATAATATCATCAGAACCATCATGCTCGTTGGTAGTAACGGTTATAATACTCCATGTGTGTTGCAATTTTTGAGCAGTAGTTTGTGGACTATCTTTTTTACAGGAAGAGAAAACAAATGCCAGGAGAATAAATAAGAACGAAAATAAAAATACTTTTTTCATAAGGGGTTTTGTTTTAATGGGTTAAAAATTTTTGTAATGATACCGTATTTTTAACCAATGTCATAATATTGTCTGAAAATATTCAATAGTATGACTTAAAACATCTACCCTAGTCCGCTAAAAAGTCAAAAAACTACTTTAAGGCTTCTCGCGCTATTACGATCTTTTGTATTTCGCTGGTTCCTTCTCCAATTGTACATAATTTACTATCGCGGTAAAATTTCTCCACCGGAAAATCTTTGGTATAGCCATATCCGCCAAATATCTGAACCGCATCAGTGGCTACCTTCACGGCAACTTCGCTTGAATAATACTTGGCCATTGCGGCTTCTTTGGTAACATTTTCACCCCGGTTTTTTAAATCACAAGCCTGGTTTACCAATAATTCAGCAGCCATTATTTCGGTTGCCATATCAGCAATCTTAAAAGAAATTCCCTGGAAATTAGCGATCGGCTGCCCGAATTGATGGCGCTCTTTTGCATATTGAACAGACGCTTCATAGGCGCCTTTTGCAATTCCCAAACCAAGCGCAGCAATGGAAATACGACCGCCGTCCAGCACTTTCATCGCTTGTTTAAATCCATCGCCAACATTGCCCATTCTTGCAGAATCAGGAATGCGGCAATTGTCGAAGATCATTTCTGCGGTTTCACTTGCACGCATGCCGAGTTTATTTTCCTTCTTTCCGCCAGAAAAACCTTTGGTTCCTCGTGGCACAATAAATGAAGTTGAATTGTCGCGCGAGCGTGGTTCGCCTGTTCTGCAGATAACTACCGCTACATCGCAACTTTTTCCATGGGTTATCCAGTTTTTAGTTCCATTAATTACCCATTCATCGCCGTCTTTTTCAGCTGTACATTGCATATTACCTGCATCGCTTCCGGTGTTGGCCTCCGTTAATCCCCACGCGCCGATAAATTCTGCAGTGGCTAATTTGGGCAGATATTCTTTCTTCTGTTCTTCATTCCCAAATGAAAGAATATGGCCTACACAAAGCGAATTGTGCGCAGCAACGGACAATCCGATGGAGCCGCAAACTTTTGAAATTTCCTGTATAATGGCGCTGTATTGAAAATATCCAAGGCCGCTGCCTCCATACTGTTCCGGAATCAGAACTCCCATCATACCCAATTTGCCCAACTCTTTAAAAATGGCTACGGGAAACTGCTGGCTTTCATCCCATTCCATCACATGCGGCTTTATATGTTGAAGTGCGAAGTCTTTGGCGGTTTGAGCAACTTGCTGTGTCAGTTCATCTGTCGAAAAGTCCATAAACGTTGAAATCTTTTGTAATTGCAATATAACCAGAATTAAATCAATAATGCTTAATGCATCAATTTAGAAAAAAAATTCGAACCGCAGCCATTAAAAATGTGATTTTTTTAGTTTTTATTGAACCGAAAAATAAGGAAATACCTTGTCATAGATTTCGTCGGTAACCATCATAATTTTTTTTACCTCCTCAACGGCAGTGAAATTTCCATGTTGTTTGCGGTATTGAACGATGGCGTTGGCCAGATTATATTTTATGTATGGATGAGATTTCATTTCATCAAGGGATGCTACATTTATATTGATTTGCTTAATTGATTTTTCGTTTAAAATAAGATAAGGTTTTATTTTCTGAAAGGTAGAATCAGGCAAAAAATAGGTTTCAGCAACTTGACCGGTCGAATAAAAACCTCCTAATTTTTCGCGGAATGCGATAATTCTTTGAGCTAGTTTGCTGCCAATCCCGGGCAATGCAATAAGCGCCGAAGTATCAGCGACATTGATATCAACGTGCGGGACAGCTTTTTTTACATATGGTAATGCGGCAGAAGTATATTCCCGTCTTGGATATTGCGAATCATCTTTTAAAACGCTTTGTATTTTGACATAAGGTAGTAAGCGATCTGCATCGGCTGGCCGCAATCCCCATATCTTTTTTATATCTTCCGGCCGGCGAAATTTTCCACCTTTGGAAATATATTTTTGAATAGTTGCGGCAGTTTTCTCTTTTATACCGAGCCTCACCCAATCTTCTATAGATGCGGTATTCGGATCAAAGAAGAACACTTCGGCTTTAATCGTTTTGTTTGTTGTATTGCCGGGAGAATAATCGTTGTAGTAGTCATCGGCATATGTGTTTTTTAAACTCCTGGTCGTCGAATCAACTGTTAACCGGGCAATTTCATTTTCAAATTGGGAATGATCAATTTCATCATTGGCTACAGATGGAAACAAAAATGACGCCGTCACCACAATCAATACGATAGAAACAAGAGCGATGATGCCGTACCTTTCTTTCTTTGTGTAGTTGAAATAGTCTTTTAAAAAGTGCCGCCACATAAACGTAAGATTGATAATTGCTGCTATCGTTAAATAGCAGCCCGGCTTAAACATACAAAATATTATTGGTGCCATGTAAGCCAAAAAGTAGTTTTTTACCTTTTTTAGAAAGCGGCAATTCCAGTTTTTATTCAATAAAAACGACTACACTTTTATTTTCAATCCATCGTATGCCAATTGTATATTCGGCGGAAGCTCTTTATTGATTACGTCGTTAAGGCCAAGCTGGTGGCTGATGTGCGTGAAATAAGCTTTTGGAATATGAAGTTCTAGTACGAGGTCAACCGCCTGTTGTAAATTAAAATGCGAAATATGCTGGTTTTTGCGAAGTGCGTTTACAACAAGTACTTCGCTGCCCTTTATTTTTTCTTTTTGATCATCTTCTATTCTGTTGGCATCGGTGATGTAGGTAAAATTTCCGAACCTAAAAGCCAGGACAGGCATATGCAGGTGATAAACACGAATAGGTATAACCGGAATATCCCCTACCATAAAAGGCTGATCAGATATGGTATGCAAATTAACGCTGGGAATTCCCGGGTATTTGTCTTCTGCAAAAATGTAAGGAAACTCGCGGTACAATTCTTTTTTGGTAAGCGTATTGGCGTATACGTCTATCGGTTTATGTTGGAAGAAATTAAAGGCTTTTATATCATCAAGCCCTGCAATGTGATCTTTGTGTGGATGTGTAAAAATAACGGCATCAAGCTTTTTTACATTTTCCCGCAACATTTGCGACCTGAAATCGGGCGTGGTATCAACAATTAGTGTAGTGGTGGCGCTCTGTACTAAAATGCTGCTGCGAAATCGTTTGTCTTTTTCGTCGGATGATGTGCACACCTCACATCCGCAAGCAATCATTGGCACGCCGCCACTGGTGCCCGTTCCAAGAAAAGTAATTAAAAGTTCAGGATAACTCACCTTTCAAAGCTAATAATAAAAATAAGAATGAGCATTGCCGATGCAAACAGCATTGGCCGCAAAAAAATGCGCTATTTTTTGGGATTGTCGATCAGCGCAACCAGTTCGTCGTACATTTTTTGGGATTCGTGCGTAAGTACATCATAGTTGATATTCACAGACGGGATAAGATCCATTAAAGTATTGATCCGGCCTTCGGGAGTTAAAAATTTATTAAGCACTACCACTTTTTTATCCTCAAGTATACAATATCCGCTTTGGAACGATCCTCTTTCATACCGAACAACATATCCTGCCTCCCCGAGTAGTTTTTCTAACTTGTTTAGTGAAGATTGATTGATTTTCAAAAGACTGTTTTTTGTTTGATCCGTTACAAATTTACGCCAAACCGGCGAAAGTCATTTACATTAATCAATGGTCTAACGATTCAAATTGTCGTCCAAGGGCATAATGTTCCAATCCATAAAAAGAAGCCATTATGGAACATGTATAATAAAAAAGCCCGTTCGGTAATTGAACGGGCTTTATCATAAATATTAATAAGAAAGATGATTATTCTTCAATCTTCATTTTTCCTTTTTGTTTTGCCATAACTTCTTCTGCGATGTTAGAAGGAGCCGGAGAATAATGGCTGAATTCCATGGTGGAAGTTGCGCGGCCACTGCTTAATGAACGAAGCTGCGTTACATATCCAAACATTTCGCTTAATGGAACTTTCGCCTTAATTACCTGAACACCGTGCCTGGTATCCATACCTTCCAGCATACCACGACGGCGGTTAAGATCGCCTGTTACATCACCCATGTATTGATCTGGTGTTAAAACCTCAACCTTCATGATTGGTTCCAGCAATACAGGTTTTGCTTTGCGGCCAGCCTCACGGTATCCTTGCTTAGCACACAACTCAAAAGACATTGCATCAGAATCGACCTGGTGGAATGAACCATCAAATACCCTTACTTTCATACTTTCCATCGGGTAACCAGCCAAAACGCCTGTGGTCATCGCGCTTTCGAAGCCTTTTTGAATTGCCGGCACAAATTCCTTAGGAATTGAACCACCAAATAAAGCATTTACAAACTGGAAATTACCTTTATCTTCTTTAAGGAAATCTTCATCGGCAGGCCCGATTTCAAACTGAATATCAGCAAATTTACCACGACCACCGGTTTGCTTTTTAAGCACTTCCCTGTGCTCAACGTTTGCTTTAAACGCCTCTTTATAAGCTACCTGTGGAGCTCCCTGGTTAATTTCTACCTTAAACTCGCGCTTTAAGCGATCAATAATAATTTCAAGGTGAAGCTCGCCCATTCCACGAAGAATGGTTTGGCCTGTTTCTTCATCTGTGTTCACGCGCAAAGTAGGATCTTCCTCAACTAATTTAGCGATTGCCATACCCATTTTATCAACGTCAGCCTGTGTTTTAGGCTCAATTGCAATGGCAATAACCGGTTCCGGAAACGTCATTGCTTCTAAAACGATTGGGTTATTTTCATCGCACAAAGTATCGCCGGTTTTAATATCTTTAAAACCAACAGCTGCACCAATATCTCCCGCCTGGATAAAATCTACAGGATTTTGTTTGTTAGCATGCATCTGCATGATCCTTGATATCCTCTCATTTTTTCCTGTGCGTGTATTCAGTACATAAGAACCAGAATCCAAACGGCCACTGTAAGCCCTGAAGAACGCCAAACGTCCTACGAACGGATCGGTCATAATTTTAAAAGCCAATGCGCTGAACGGTTCTTTTGGATCGCAATGACGCAGTACTTCTTCGCCTGTATCAGGATTGATTCCCTTTACGGCTTCAATATCCATTGGACCAGGTAAGTAACGCACAATCGCATCCAATGCCGCCTGAACACCTTTGTTTTTGAAAGATGAACCGCACATCATTGGTATAATTGAGATGTCTATCGTTGCTTTGCGGATCGCCTCGTGCATTTCATTTTCAGTGATCGTATTAGGATCATCAAAGAATTTTTCCAATAATTTTTCATCGTATTCTGCAACTGCCTCAACTAAATGTTGTCTCCATTCATTCACATCATCAATCATATCTTCCGGAATAGGTACTTCCTGGAAAGTCATTCCTTGTGTAGCATCATCCCACACCATTGCCTTCATGGTGATAAGATCTACCACGCCCTTAAAGCCTTCTTCAGCGCCAATTGGCAACTGTAAAGGAACCGCTTTTGCGCCCAGCATTTCTTTCACCTGTTTTACCACGTTCAAAAAATCTGCACCGGAACGGTCCATTTTATTTACAAATCCTATGCGGGGAACTTTATATTTATTTGCCTGGCGCCAAACTGTTTCGCTCTGTGGCTCTACACCGCTTACGGCGCAAAATAGAGATAACAGACCGTCAAGTACACGAAGAGAACGCTCTACTTCCACTGTAAAATCAACGTGGCCCGGGGTATCAATAATATTAAATTTATACTGATGAGTATCAGGAGTTTTTTTACCCTGCACCATTGGGAAATTCCAGAAGCATGTGGTAGCAGCAGATGTAATGGTGATACCTCTTTCCTGCTCCTGTGCCATCCAGTCCATAGTAGCCGCACCATCATGTACTTCTCCTATTTTATGGTTAACACCTGTATAATACAGAATGCGTTCTGTAGTAGTGGTTTTGCCCGCATCAATGTGAGCAGCAATACCAAAGTTTCTTTGAAATCTTAAGTCGGCCATTTGCCTTGTTTTTGTTTTTATTATTAATTGATAATTCTTGCTTTTACAATCTGGTTTGTTCTGAGAAAAGCCAAATTTTTTGCAAATCGATTTCGATTTTTATATCTTATTGTTTCCATTGATATAAATATGAAAATTCGAGGGCGCAAAGGTACGAAGAATCCGGAAAAAATTCCTTTATTTCAAAGAGCAATTATTACAAATTTGATTAGGTTTAACAAAAAAAATGCAATGGAAAATGCAACACAGGAATCCATTTTAAGCGTACTTTAATTTAGGCTTCACCTGAGACAACGGGCGTCATCGAATGTTGATAATTGCGGCCTTTGAGGGCTCGCATATTACTTACAACAATGGGCTTCACCCAATGTTGATATATTCCGCCCCTTCAGGGCTCATTAGTAACTTAGAAATTTGCCTTCAGTTAGTACTGTTAATATCGACATAAGCCAAAAAGTAGAAAATTTAATTTTTCAATTTTAGCTGAAAACTTTTAAAGTTGAAACCACCGGCTACAAAGTATACTTTTATCCTATTTGTTCCTTTGGACAATGTAATCCAGGCCGGCGAAGAAGTATTTACAGTGTTAGAATCCTTAGATGGTAAAATCTCAAGGTTTTTAATCATTATTTTATCGTTATTATATATCGAAATAGTGCCGCGCGAGCCGTTGCCAAATGTATTGCAGACGAGTTCATATTTACCAGGTTGTTTGGCATCAACAGTAAATTGCAGCCATTCCCCATCTTCGATACTAAAAACATAAGGTTCATTATTGCTGTCGTTTTCAATGTCAACGCCATCGTTTCTATATTTCCGGCCGCGATTGCCCTGGGTGTGTACGCCGGGTGTATACATATAGCTTGCTGTATCTTTATCATTATAGGCGAAACCGTTTCTTCCCAAATCAAAATCAACCGCATTGATGGTAGTATTACGGGTTATTGTATTGGTCTTAAAGGGCAATGTTGAGGAAGAACGAACCTGGCGAAACATCGCATCTACCACATCTTTATGAAAAATATTATTTTCTATTTTGATGTTTGAAAGAAGCTCATCAAAAATTTCTTCCGCTTTTTGGGCTGTGGGTTTTTCAATTTTTCCATTGCAATAATCAACAAAAAGACGGTAATTTTTCGGCTCTTTAATTTCCAGAGGATTGTTGATGCCCATCTTTTTTAATTGCCACCAGCACCATCCGATATCATTGTCTTCCATCAGTTTAATATTATGAGTAAACCAGTTGTTGGAATTTTCGCCGGATTCTCCAAGCCATATGGGAACGTTGTATTCATCACGGTAATCCAAAAATTTCTGAATGGTTTCTTTGGTTGAAAAATTTCCATATTTATGAAAACTAATCACCAGGTTATCATCCCATAAGGGAAACATACCATTGTAGTTGTTGGCAAAACCATTGCCTTCGAGGAAAATAATATGGTTTTTATCAACCGACCTGATTGCTTTTGTAATACTGATAAATAAATTTCTTAAAGGAATATTTCTTTTTTCGGCTAATCCCCTTTTATCTGCTGCTATCATCAAAACCCCAATTGGTTTCATTTAAAATATCGTATCCGCCAATATAAGTTTCGTTGGCATATCTTTCTGCCAGTTTTTTCCAAAGCGCAACCGTCTTCGACTGATTTTCTTCAGATTGCCAGAGGGAAGGCTCTTCAGGATTTCTATCAGAAATAGCGAGGTCATCTCCCTGTCCGCCTGGCGCCGCATGTAAATCCAGTATCAGGTATATTTTATTTTGTTTGCACCAGTTTAATAATGAATCTACCATTTCGAAGCCTTTGGGAAGCCAGGTATTTTCGCCTTTCACAGGCTCATCTTTTACAGCTAAAGTAAAGAGGTTGTAATGCATGGGCAAACGAATTGAATTAAATCCCCACGCGGCCATTGAATCAATATCTGCTTTTTGCGTATGATACTTTAGCCAGTTGTCATAAAAACTATCAGTCTTTTCCTTGCCAATAAACCCGGCAATCTTTTCCCGGATTTTATATTGCTGGCCTAAAAATCCTAAATGAAACATATATCCTTCCTGCAACATAAATCCGCCCAACCCCATTCCTCTCAAAATAAAATTTTTATCAGCATCATTTTCTATGCGCTTGCCATTTGCTCTTAAAAAGCCCTGTGCATGGGTGGTTGCCGAAAAATAAATTAAGAGAAATAAAACCGGGATCAAATTCAGCATTGATTTTTTCATCAAATAGATTTTTTTATTAATCCTGAAAAATAATCAATTCTGTTAAACAAAAAACCCTTCCTGGACGGGAAGGGCTGATAATCTATTTTTAAATTAATTTTTTGATCAGATCCTGAAATGAGCAAATGCTTTATTTGCATCAGCCATACGATGAGTATCTTCTTTCTTTTTGAAAGCTGCGCCCTCACCTTTGCTTGCCGCTACGATTTCATTGGCTAATTTTTCTGACATGCTTCTACCATTTCTGTCGCGGCTATATTTAATGAGCCATTTAATGCTCAAAGAAACTTTTCTGTCGGCACGAACTTCAGAAGGAATCTGGAAAGTAGCACCACCAATACGGCGGCTTTTTACTTCAACACCCGGCGTTACGTTCGACAAAGCTTTTTTCCAAACTTCATAACCGTCTTCACCTGAAATTTTTGATACTTTATCTAAAGCGTCGTAAAAAATATTAAAAGCGCCACTTTTTTTACCCTGCCACATTAAATTATTTACAAAACGTGTAACCAATTTGTCCTGAAATTTTGGATCAGGAGCGAGGGGAAGTTTTTTTGCTTGTGCTTTACGCATTGTTGTTTTATTTTTTTTGCCCGACGATTTCCGTCTGACGAAGATTTATTTAGTTTGTTTCTCTTTGATAAATCAGACGCAACCGTGAAACCTTATCTTGAGAAATTATTTTTTAGCTTTTTCTTTCTTTGTTCCGTATTTAGAACGGCTTTGCTTACGATCTTTTACACCTGCTGTATCAAGGCTGCCGCGCACGATATGATAACGTACTCCCGGAAGATCTTTTACCCTTCCACCGCGTAACAACACTATTGAGTGCTCCTGCAGGTTGTGGCCTTCACCCGGAATATAAGCGATCACTTCAATTTTATTAGTAAGCCGTACTTTAGCTACTTTGCGCAAAGCCGAATTTGGTTTTTTGGGCGTAGTAGTATATACTCTTGTACATACACCACGGCGTTGCGGACATGCATCAAGCGCTCTTGATTTACTTTTTGCTCTTATAATTGTTCTTCCTTTTCTTACTAATTGTTGTATTGTAGGCATTATTTACCTTATTTTTTTGGACGGCAAAGGTAAGAGTAGGTTTGTGAAATACCAAAAATATTTGCTCGGGCAGAAAATTAATTTCTTCATTAAAAAAATCTGGAAAATCTATATTTTGGCTTTCCTCAAGTTCAACATCACTAACTTTTTCAAATCTAAAAAAGCCAAAATATAGATTTTTGGCTTTTGCAAGTTGATTATGTCAGAATTAAGCTTTCACGAGCCAGCCGTATTTATCTTCTGCCCGGCCCTCTTTAATTGCGTTCATTCTTAAAATTATTTTTGGAGAAATTTCCCATTTATCCGTGTCAAACTTCATTACAAAATTCTTATAGCAAAGTTCTTTGATCTTTGAAATCGTTGCGGCAGTTCCGGTGCCAAAGGCCTCGCGCAATGTGCCTGCTTTATAAGCTTCTACAATTTCATCAATACTTAAGTTTCTTTCTTCTACCTCGAGCCCCAGGTCTTTTAATAGCTGGATAACGCTGTCTCTCGTAACGCCGGCGAGAATAGTTTGATCTTCCAGCCCCGGCGTAATTGCTTTATTTCCTATAATGAAAAATACATTCATCGTTCCACATTCCTGAACATATTTATGCTCGATGGCATCCATCCAAAGTACCTGGTCGTACCCTTTTCTTTTGGCTTCGGCAGTGGCATACATTGCGGCGCCATAGTTGCCTGCATTTTTAGTATATCCAACGCCGCCGGGCACCGCTCTTACATAATGCTCTTCTACATAAATTTTCATCGGTGAACTGTAATACGGACCAGTTGGACTTAAAATGATCAAAAACTTGTATTTGGCGCTGGGCTTTACTCCTATCACTTCTTCGCTGCTAAACATAAATGGCCTGATATATAAAGAATGATCCGGCTTGTTGGGTATCCAGTCTTCATCCAGTTTTACCAATTGCTTCATTCCTTCAATAAAAATTTCTTCGGGAACCTGCGGCATTTCCATCCTTTCTGCGGAAATATTAAAACGCTTGAAATTGTCGTAGGGACGGAAGATAAAAGGCTCCTGTTCCTGGTTTTTATAAGCTTTTATTCCTTCAAAAATAGCCTGTCCATAATGCAATGCCGCGCATGACGGAGCCAGCGATAATGGTTGATATGGTTTTATTTCCACTGTTTTCCATTCGCCATCAGCATAATCTACTTCCAGCATGTGATCGGTAAAATATTTGCCAAACGGCACATTATTAAGATCTGTTGAACTGAGCTTACTTTTTGTGGTCCTGGTAATAATAAAATTATCTGCTTCAATCATATCGCTATTTTTGCAACAAAGGAACGAAAAAAAAAGGAGGTAAAATACTTAAATGAGTATCGACAATATCCAATTAGACGGTTATTTATGCTACACGATGTTTTCCAAATCGTTGTTGCTGGCAGAAAAACCTAATATCTCAAAACCACTGCCGCAAAAACAAGAAATTACCAGTTTAGGAGAAAATCAATCACAAATATTATTTCTCGTTAACAATAGCGAACACAAATTCTTAGCCGATGACGAAATGAAGATGCTATCCGGCCTTTTAACCGCCTGCAAAATATCTATGGCGGATATCGCTTTGGTAAACTATCATCATCACCAGAAAATAAATTACAAGCATTTAACCGATCATTTTCAATCGAAAAAATTATTGATTTTTGGTGTTAATGCCCAAGAGCTCGATCTTCCGTTTACTATTCCTTTTTTCCAGGTTCAACAATTTCAGGAACAAACCTATCTGTTGGGGCCGGCATTGTCCGAACTAATAAATAATGTGCCCTTGAAAACGCAATTATGGGGCAGCTTAAAAAAAATCTTTCTCTAAACAGATATGAAAACATTGATTTTTGCTACTAATAACAATAATAAAGTAGCTGAAGTAAGAAGTATACTGGCCGAAAAATTCAATATTAAATCCCTATCCGAAGCGGGAATTGAGATTGATATTCCTGAGCCTTACAACACATTGGAAGAAAACGCCCGCGAAAAAGCAAGAGTGATTAATGAGCTAACAAGAAATGATTGCTTTTCTGAAGACACCGGCCTGGAAGTGGAAGCACTAAATGGTGAACCGGGCGTAAAAAGTGCGCGCTATGCAGGAAATGGAAGAGATTTTGGAAAAAATGTTGATAAACTTCTGAGCAACCTGCAAAACAGCGCCAACCGACAGGCTCAGTTTAAAACGGTTATTTGCCTTATTTTAAATGGCAGGGAAAATCTCTTTGAAGGTATATGTAAAGGCACTATTATTGCAACTCAAAAGGGTACATTAGGCTTTGGGTATGATCCGGTTTTTGTACCAGACGGCGCAAGCAAAACATTTGCAGAGATGACGATGAACGAAAAGAATGTTTTCAGCCACAGAAAAAAAGCAGTGGAAAAATTAACCAATTTTTTAAGTACGTTACAATAAGTTCGTTTGCAATATCCCTGAAAATAAGTGATTAAATTTGACTGATCAAAGCAACCATATTCCTTCTGAAACCGACTTGATACAAGGATGTATTGATGGAGAACGTCAAATGCAGGAGTTGCTGTATAAAAGATTTGCTGCAAAAATGTATGGTGTTTGCCTTAGATATGCCGGAAATGCTGAAGAGGCCAATGATATTTTGCAGGAAGGTTTCATTAAAGTTTTTAAAAACCTTGATAAATTCAGAAAAGAAGGCTCTTTTGAAGGATGGGTACGACGCATTTTTGTGAATACAGCGATTGAACAGTTTAGAAAAAAGATAAAATTATACAACGTTTCCGAAGTTCAGGAAAACACCATTGAAGATAAGGAACTGGATGCTTTAGATGTGTTGGCCACAAAAGATATCCTGAGTATTGTAAATCAATTATCTCCGGGCTATAAGGCAGTTTTTAACATGCATGTTATAGAAGGATATTCGCACAAAGAAATTGCAGACCTCCTCGGGATCACAGAAGGAACCAGTAAATCGCAGTTGGCAAGGGCAAAAGGCGTTTTAAAAAAATTAGTAGAAACGCGGTTTAACACAGCCACAGAAACACCAGGAACAGAAAGCCGGGAATAAAAATATTTGTAGCATTCAATAAAATCTATGGAAACCAGTAACAATGCAAAAATTCAACAATAAACTTTACGATTACGAAACTCCGCCTCCGGATAGCGTTTGGAGTAACATCGTGCAAGAATTAGACGGGGATAAAAAGGTGGTTCCGTTGCCGGCATTCAGGCGAAAATCGAAGTTTGTTTTTTATGGACTAACTGCGGCCGCCTCGCTGGTGATCATTTTTGCAAGCACTTTTTTTTTCAACACAAATAAAAAAGTAAAACAGGTTGCAGACGCACCGTCGCTGCAAACAAAGCATCTTGTGCCTCAACAGGTAAAAGACTCCATCGCATTAAATCATAAAATTTTAGAAACGATCATTAATACGCCAGATGATAAAAAATTGCTTGCCTCCAATTTTGCAAAACACAGCGGCCAGGCAAAAAAATACATCACCATTGCAGGTCCTGAAGGACAGCCTGTAAAAATTTCTCCAAAGGCTGCTACGCTTATTCTTTCTGCTGATGACGAGTTTCCCCCAAAGGCAATTTGGAATAAAAAAATAGAAAAATGGAAGCAAATTATGCTGAGTAATACCATTTCTCCAACTGCCGGCCTTGTAGATATATTACAAATAGCGGCCAGTTCCGACAATTATGAATAAATAATGGGCAGAATAAAAATTGAGCTTCCTGAAAAAATTCTTGGGATTTTTGCTATACCTGTCCGCATTACAGACATTAACTATGGAAACCATGTAGGCAATAATTCGATGGTAGAAATTATTCATGAAGCAAGAGTGCAATGGCTGCAACAAAATAATTTTACCGAACTGGATGCCGGCGGCACGGCATTAATTATGAGTGAGCTTTTGGTAGAATTTAAGAATGAAGCATTTTATGGAGATCAGTTAGAAGTAACCGTTTTAGCGGGGGAAATATCCAAAAAAAGCTTCGAGCTTTTTTACATGATAACGGTTGAGAAAAGCCAAAAAGTAGTAATTGCACATGCTAAAACGGGCATGGTTTGTTACGATTACCAGGCGAAAAAGGTAAGCCTGCTTCCTGAAAAATTAAGATGTGTTTTGTTATGATAATTTGGCCCACAAATTTTAGAATGAGAAAAGCGATTTTATAGAAAATGGCAATAATCTACTTTTTCACTTATCACAATCAATAAATCCACAAAACAATTCGGCAATAAAATAATTTAGCCGTTCCATATCAGCCAACTTTCTTCCGCCTGGATTACCAGCATCTTTTCCCCGTTCTCAATTACTGCTCCTTTTTCTTCTGCTTTGGCAAGAAACCTGGTTTTAGCAGGATTGTAAATCAAATCAAAAAAATAATGCCGGTCAGACACAAACTGGTATGGCAAATTCGGGTAGGCATCAATGTTAGGAAACATTCCAACTGGTGTGGTATTAATCACCACCTGGTATTCCTGAAGAATATCCTTGGAAATATCATCATAAGAAATTACTGAACAAGAGTTTTCTTTCGTTCGGGAAACTTCCAAAAAATCAATTCCCAATTTTTTTAAAACAAAGGTTACTGCTTTAGAAGCACCGCCGGTGCCAAGTACCAGCGCTTTTTTATGAAAAGGCTTTAAGTGAGGTATAAACGATCTTTCAAAACCCGTTACATCCGTATTGTATCCGATCCATTTGCCAGATTGAACCTTTATACAATTGCAGGCATTCATTTGCCTGCAATCTGTCGGTTAATTCATCCAGGAAAGGAATAACAGATGTTTTGTATGGAATGGTAACATTAAGTCCACAAAGCTGCGGCAGTTTTTTTAACTGCGGCAACTGTTCATCCAAATCCTTTATTTCAAAGTTTTGATAAATACAATCAGTGATGTTCTCTTTTGAAAATTTTTCTGAAAAATAATTTCGGGAAAATGAATGGCCTAAAGTTTTGCCAATCAATCCATAAATTTTCATGCTGTTTCTTTATCGAGGTACAAATGAAATGTATCGCCTCTAAGGCCAATTCGCATTGCTTCCAAAGGAATAACTTCTGAAGGCGCAATATTACCAAGATTGGCATTACAGCCTACTAATTCAAGAAAATACAATTGTTGTGCTTTTTGAGGAGCTTCCCAAAGAATTTTTTCTCCCGGAATCTGGGTAAGTATTTCCTGAACCAGACCTTCTCTTACTTCGCCGGTGCCGCGGTAAATACCAACATTGCCGGCTTCGCGCGCTTCAGCAATAACATAGGTGGAACCCGCTTCCAGCTCAGCTTTCATTTGTTCAATCCATTTGTAAGGCGGAATAATATGTGCAGCATCCTTACTTCCTACTTCACTGAGTACTGTTCCATATTTGGTTAATTTTTCAATATAGCCACATTTTTCAGTGTGCGGAATAGTAATAGATCCATCACTAACTTCCATGTAATCAATATTAAAATCTTTACAAAGCTGAATATAGTCGTTGAACTGATTTCTGATTAAAAATGCTTCAAACAATGTGCCGCCAAAATAAACAGGAATATCATAAGATTGATACAAGATCGATCTTTTCCCGAAGGTTAGGAGTTACAAACGCAGTTCCAAAACCAAGTTTAATAATGTCGATATGCGGATGCGCCGCGCTGATCAGATTTTTTCCTTCCTCGAGGCTGAGGCCTTTGTCCATCACCATGGTGATGCCGCTTTTGCGGGGTTTGGCAACTCTGTCGGGGATTTGAGTTAGATTAAAATTCATTAGTTAAATTTTGAGATGCGCAAAGATAGTTGGGTGCAATTAAAAATGATTAAAAAATGTTGATGCACCATTTTACGATCTCTTGCCCGACAATAAATTACCTGTTTCCGGGCTTTGAAAACTATCAACTTGTTGAGAACTGATAAAGTAAAAAATTTTAGTTTTTATGTTTATTATGAGAAATTTTATGGCTGCCAATTATTTCAACCACCGACGAATTTTGAAGCAAGGAGGGATTTAGTTCGATAAACTGCCTCACCAATGCAGGGGCCTGTTGCATTCCTTGCTGAAGATGCAGGAGCGCTTCTTTCGATTTGCCAAGTTCTAAAAGAATCGCCGCTTTATAAAAATCAAATAATGGCTTGTTGTAGGTGTTTTTCTGGGCGTTATAAACCTGTTCCAGCGCTTCTTCATAATAGCCGGCATCGTAAAGGCATTTTATTAATTCTTTCCAGCCTTTTACATTTTTAGGGCGCGCTTTTATAAAGTTGGTAAAGTGAATCACTGCATCTTTTATACGATCCAATTGAAGATAGCACTGTGCAAGAGCCAAATGAAAATCCGGCTGCGATCTATCTATGCTCATTGCATTGTTTAAATTTTTAATCGCGCTTTCCCAATAGCCTTCTTTCATATAAGTACCGGCAATCTTATAATATAAGTGGCTGTCGGTAGCATTTAAATGCGCAGCCTTTCGATAATTAAATCTTGCCTGCGCAGGATTTTTCAGTTTTTCAAAGCAGTGCCCAATCGCTTCGTAAATCACCTCTTCCGGCATGGCAAGCTCCAATACTTTTTGTAATACTTCAATGGCATCTTTATATTTTTTTAACCTTAGATAGGCATCGCCCAAATTGCGGTAAGCGTAATCAAATTTTTCATCAATGGCGATGGCATATAAATAAGCATCGATTGCTTTCTCGTACAATTTTAAGCCCTGGTAGGCGGCGCCAAGGTTAAACCACGCCAGGTGTGTGTAAGGATGCTCATCAATAATTTGCTGGTGAAGTTTGATGCTTTCTTCATTTCTGCCGGTATAATCAGTCCAAAAGCAAATTTTATACAAAGCTTCTTCATTTGTGGGATCTTGTTCCAGCACTAATCTCAGGCAATTAAAAACTTTATCAAACTCTTCATAATCGTCGTACACATCGGCCAGCTCAAAAAGCAATTCAGTTTTTTCCATCCCATCAAAAGCAACAATGGCCTCTTCCAGCAAGGAAGCGGCCTTTTCATGATTGTCGAGCGCCAGGTAAGCGTCCGTCTTTAAAATATAAAGATTGATGTCGTTGCTGTCGAGTATTTCAGCTTTTTGAAGCACGTCGAGCGCATCAAGATATTTTTGAGAAGCAATTAAAATGTCCGCTTTCTTGATAAAAAGCGTGGAAGAATAAGGATACTGTTCAACAGCAAAATTGGCGGCTTCCAATGCAGCCGGAAGATTATCGTTTTCATCAAAATAATCAATTATCCGCTCAAATGATTCTTCTTCTATAAAATTAAACTGCCGACCAGATTTAAAATTCTGATACTGCCTTAGCAATTCCTTCATCTCATTTCTTTCCTGCCTGTAAGGGTTTTCTTTCATAGTGATCAAACTTATGCTACAATGTACTAATTATTTCAAAACAAACGTTATCTCAACAAATTTTTGTCTTTTCAAGAGTAAAAAAAATGATGAATGGCTTTATGTTCTCATAAATTTTGCGTAATTTTGTTAAGAATTAATTAAGTTTTTTTTAAATGACCAAATATTCCAAAATAGTGTCGGTGGTGTTGCTCGTTTGCGGAGTATCTCTGTTTGCCTTAGCAGACAGGGGCGGTTTCGTGAAAAAAAATAAAACTCAATTAAACATCGATACTAACGGCAACCTCAAAAATGCCATCTCCTTTAACTTAAAATCAGGCTTGGTATACCGTGGAAGTTCTATTTTAAACAAAGAACAGATCGGCAACAGTATTATTTCTGATGCGTTAATTTCCTATAAAAAAGGAAATACCGTGTACATTTTGCCTTACAAACAAAAAATATTAATTCCTGAATACAGCCAAAATGATGGGTACAAGCTAATCATCAGGCCCCGGAAATAGGAATTTGAATTGTTTTAAAGGAACCTGCTTATTGCAGGTTTTTTTGTGTTTTAAATTTTAGAAATCAGCCCAGATTAATAAGTTAAAAAAATACTTTTTGGCTTATATCAGTTAGATTGAAACAATTTCAACTGCTTTTAAAGCATTTTAAAAACCTTAAAAACTACTTTTTAAGTTGTTTGAAAATGGGTCCGGAAAAGAAAACTGGGTTGAAATTTTTCGTGTATTTGAAACAAATTTACTTCTTTGTTTCTGCATAAGTTAATACCCTGTATCCTGCTTTTGGAATTTCGAATTTTGCAAGGGGAACCGGGTCGTAAGAAATTTTTGCCAATGTAAATTTAAAAGTCATCTTTCCTGATTGCATTTCATACTGCACGGGAAGCCCGGGTAATGTTTTAAATTGGGCATCGTAAGATTTGTTGGCAATATTTACATCAGTAGTGTAGTATACAGTAAAGCTTGTGCCATTTTTAAGTTTTGCGATTGCTTTTCTGCAATTGAATCCAGCAATTACACTTGTTTCGGTCGTGTTTACAAATTCAATCCCTTCATATTTTTTATTATTGGCTTCCCAATCCTGGGCCGTAAGCGTAATCATCAGCTTTTGCCCGCTGTAATCCTTCAAGATTACGCCGTTGCCGGTACCCGAATTGTAAATCGTGGCTTCGCGGCCAAGCCCGCTTACCAGTTCCAATCTACTTTGGTTGCCCTTAATAAATATGGTAGTAGTGGCTCCGTCGAGCATATCGGCCATCTTAGGTTCCCCGCTGCCTGTTTCTACAGACATATTATAGGTAAGCGTTCCGTCGGATAAACTCTTTTGCGCCCGGGAAGAAAACGCCGACAGCAGGCACGCTAAAAACACTATTGGTAAATAAAGTTTCATATTATGTTATAAGTCTTAAAAATATTTCAACAAGAAGATAAAAATAAGCCTATAATAGTTGCAACTAAATTTTAATTACTTCTTTTTCTTGTTGGCCTCTACTTTTTGCTTCATGCTTTTTAGCTTTTCATTACTTTCCTGCATGGCCGATATGCGCTCCTGCCATTTGTTTTGTACTGGCGGCTTCTTTTTATTTTCCTGGAGCTTTGCCAGTATTTTCTCATGATCAATAATGTATTTCTGAATTACAAATTGAATGAGAAGTGTAATAACGTTTGAAACGGTGTAATACCAGGTAAGCGCCGCAGGAAGCCTGTTAAACACGCCCAGCAATACCACCGGAAAAATGAATGGCAAATATTTCATTACAGGATTGCTGTTATCCTGCATATTGCTCATACCATATAAAGAAATTAAAAGGCTTGTAACCGTTGCCAGTATTGTAAACAAGCTGATGTGTGCCCCGTAAAACGGTATATTAAACGGAAGATTATAAATTGAATCGTAAGAAGAAAGATCGCTTGCCCACCAGAATTTTTGTCCGCGCAGCGCAATATTAGAGTTGAAAAAATTATACAACGCAAAGAAGATCGGGATTTGCAGGAGCGCCGGAATACATCCTCCCAATGGATTTACGCCCGCACTTCTGAAAAGTTTCATTTGCTCCATACCAAAGGCCTGCTTATCATCGCCATATTTCGTTTTTAATTCCTCTATTTCAGGCTTCAATAATTTCATTTTTGCGCCGCTGAGGTAACTTTGATAGGTAAGAGGAGAAATTAGCAGGCGAATAATGATTGTAAGCAAGGCGATAACCAGTCCGAAGCTGGCAATTTTGCTTGAAAGGAAATCAAACACCGGCATAATAAAACCCCTGTTCACATATTTTACGAAAGCAAATATGCCGCTTCCCAGCGGGACCATATTGTACATTTGATTATTGTACGATTTTAAAATCTTGTAATCACTTGGGCCGTAAAATAACTGCAGCGGAAGAACGGCATCTGCGCCGGCCGGAACATCCAATCTTAAATTAGCGGTTGATTGAGCAATCACGCGCAAACTGGTGTCTTTAGGCGAATCCCATTTAATGGCTCCCGAAGCAAACTTGTTTTTGGCAACAATTGCGGATGCAAAAAATTGCTGATTTAAGGCAACCCATTCCACTGGTTTTGAAAATGCTTTATCATCGGCTTTTCCTTCCACAAGATGTTCAAAATCGTACTCTCCATTAGTTACATAAGAAATATGCGATTGCTGGGTTTCCCAGCTAATATCTTTTTCCTGTTTTTGAGCTTTAATTTGCCATAACAGGTTGAGGCTATTTTGTGTAATTAGTTTATCAGCGCCCTTAAATTTTATGTTGAAATCAACCATATAATCATCAGGCCTGATAATATATTGATGCTCCACGGTTTCGCCGTTTTCTGTTTGCAAGCCAAAGCTGATAGTTTGGTTTCCGTCGGCGGTTGTCTGCGTTTCAGATGGTGTAAAAAGAAGCTGATCGGTTTGCGAAGTTTGGTTGTTGGCAACATTAATGGCGTATGAAATATCATTAAAGCTTCCGTCCTGCAAAATAAGCGGCTTGCCTTCAAAAGTTTTAAAATTTTTAAGCTCTATGGTTTTAGGTTGGCCGCCTTTATTGGTGAAAGTAATTTTAAGCACTTTATTTTCTAAAGTAATCAGTTGCTCTTTTCCTGTAGAATCTTGTTTAATACCGGAAAAAGCGACTGCTTTTGGCAGACAGTGAATCAGACCTTGTACCTGTAAGCCTTGCTGTGTCTACTTTTGGCTTCAACCGGTTTAAAGAATCCTGAATGTGCTGCTTTTGTTTTTCCAGCGCCTGCTGTCCTTTGCTGGTATAATAAAAATATCCAAAAAATAATACTGCTAATAAACCAAATCCTATAATCGTATTCCTATCCATTCCCATATTTAAAAATTAGTTGGCAAATGTACGCAAACTTTATAGTTTACACGTTTACGTAATGATGAAATGTGCCACCATAAACAGCGTCAGAAGAAAATCGACCTCTGCGTTGGCGGTGTTGCTTATAATACAAATGCCCCCGGTAGCGAGGGCATTTTATCAGAAAATTGATCTTTATTTTTTTGCGGCAGCGGCTGGTTTAGCTTCACCGGCTTTGGCGTCAGCAGTGCCGCCTTTCGCTTCTTCCTGTTTAAGCTGCCGTGTCATTGAAACAGATGCAACCGGAATACGTGGTGAATTTAAAATTTCCATGTTGGCCGCTTTTACGTCCTGAACACGAATATTTTCATTCAACTTTAATTCCGTAAGGTCTAATTCAATATTTTCACGCAAATGTTCAGGAAGCGTTTTTACTTTTAGTGTTTTCATTTTTACCACTAATTTTCCGCCTTCCTTAACACCTGCAGGAACTCCTGTAAATTTAATCGGAATGTTTACGATCACTTTTTTGCTTGATACCAGTTCCAGAAAATCGACGTGGATAAGGCTGTCGCTTACTTTATCAAACTGAATATCTTTCAATACGCATTTGTAAGAATTGCCATCTACATTAATTTCTGTTAGCATAAAATCCGGAGTGTATACTACGTTTTTAAATGCTGATGCCGGAGCAGAAAAATTAATTTCTTTTGCACCTCCGTAAATTACAGCTGGCACTTTTTCCTCAGAGCGAAGTTGGCGGGTGGCTGATTTGCCAAAATCGGTCCTGATTTGTCCTTCGATTGTAATTGTTTTCATTGTAAATAATTATTTTTTTGAGGCGCGAAGGTAAAGAAATGTTTTGTTTTATGAGCCATTTTCAGCACTGATTTCTCGATTTATGAACCACATCCAACGAAACAAGCCAAAATATAGATTTTTACCTTAAAAAAAACGAATTTCTACATTTTCGCTTACCTGTTATTTTAAATGGCTTTTATTGTTTTTTAGCCGATGAGATTCTTCTTGTGTATTTTACTCCTGATGAAAAGGCTGTTAATGCTTCTGTTTTCGTAAGCATTTCGGATTGCAATGGCAAACAGGTCGGCTACAGAAACCACCTTTAATTTATCGATCGATTTTTTTATGGGAATGGTATCGCAAACAACCAGTTCTTCCAACACGCTGTTTTCAATATTTTCATAAGCATTGTTACTTAGCACAGGATGTGTACAAAAGGCCCTTACACTTCTTGCGCCCTTTTCCATAAGTAACCCGGCACTTTTACAAAGTGTGCCACCGGTATCGCAAATATCATCTATCAATACAATATCCCTGTTGGTAACATCACCGATAACTACCATGCTGGCAATTTCATTAGCGCGCTTACGATGCTTGTCGCAAATAACCATATCCACTTCAAAATAACTTGCTATTTCCCTTATGCGATTGGCGCTTCCAACATCAGGAGCAGCAAAGGTTAAATTTTCAAGATTTAAATCTTCGATGTAGGGAATATAGATGGCTGAAGAATCCAAATGATCAACCGGAATATCAAAATAGCCCTGTATTTGCGGGGCATGAAGATCCATCGTTATCACCCTGTCTGCACCGGCAGCAACAATCATATTGGCCACCAGCTTGGAACCAATCGCTACACGCGGCTTATCTTTTCTATCTTGCCTGGCATAACCGTAATAAGGAATTACAGCAATTACTTTATAAGCAGATGCACGTTTTGCGGCATCGATCATTAAAAGTAATTCCATCAGGTTATCTGTGGGTGAAAAAGTGCTTTGAATTAAAAAAACAAATTGCCCGCGGATGCTTTCTAAATATTCGACGCCAATCTCTCCATCACTAAATTTTTGGATGTTGATTTTTCCCAAAGGTTCACCAAACCTGAGCGCTATTTGTTTGGCGAGGTATTGAGATCCGGTACCCGAAAAGATTTTTACGTTTGGATGCATATACAAATAATTAGAGAGGCAATAATTCGTTTGGCGAAATTATAATTAATATTTTTGGTATTAAACACAAAATCATGGAAAGTTCTAACAAGTCTTCCACGCCTATAAAAAATTGGGCTATTGACGACAGGCCCAGGGAGAAATTAGTGGCAAAAGGAAGAGAGAGCTTAAGTGATTCTGAACTACTGGCAATTTTGATTAACACGGGAAGTGGCAAAAGCTCTGCCGTAGATCTTGCAAAAGAGGTATTACGTCTGGGAGGAAATAATCTTGATGAATTAGGTAAAATTTCTTTAAAAGAAATGACTTCCATTAAAGGAATTGGCGAAGCAAAGGCGGTTACACTTATCGCCGCGCTGGAACTTGGTAGACGACGCCAATCTTCCTTCCCGCTCAATAAGGTGCAAACCCGCTCCAGTAAAGAACTTGCAGAATTTTTGAAAACTTCATTAAAAGATTATGCGCATGAAGTATTTGCCGTGGTTTTTATGAACCGGGCTAATAAGATCAATCACTTCCAGGTACTAAGTTCGGGAGGTATTTCAAATGCAATTGTAGATCCGAGGATAATTTTTAAACGCGCTCTTGAAGTAAAAGCCACTTCAATTGTGCTGTGCCATAACCATCCCTCCGGAAATTTAAAGCCAAGCCGCCAGGATGAAGAACTTACTTTAAAATTAAAGAATGCGGGAAAGTTACTCGACATTCAGGTTGTGGATCATCTGATAGTAAGTGATGAAGGCTATTACAGTTTTGCCGATGATGGAATGATCTAATTCCTGACCTCGTTTTTTCTATACTGACTTGCGAAGTAACATTTACGCCTGCGCCGTAGGTCCGCCGAAATTCAACGGCAATTCCACTGCTTCAATATCCTGGATAGTTCCGTTTACTGATTCAAATTTTTTCACATTATCAATCATTGCTTTCATAAAACGCTTTGCATGGGTAGGCGTAAGTATGATCCTGCTTTTTACTTTGCTTTTAGGCGTGCCCGGCATTACGTTTACAAAATCTACTACAAATTCTGCATGGCTGTGTGTAATGATAGCAAGATTGGCATAACTTCCTTCTGAGATTTCTTCAGATATCTCGATGTTTAGTTGGCCTGGCTGATCTTTTGGAATATCCATTATTATTTTTTTTCAAAAATAAGCTTTGTTGTGTTTAATTGGCAATAAATCCAATTGGCGCATGCAAAAATAGTTTGCTAAAAAAAGAGGCGCCTGTTAGTTGTTTGTTCAACTTTTTTGCAGAGAAAGGCATTTTAATGAAAAACAATATTCACCCATAACATTCATAAAAACTACTTTTTAGCTTGTCTCGTTATAAAAAAAAGGCTGCCTCAAGTTAATTTGAGACAGCCATTTCTATTAGTTAATAAATCCTAATTAGAATTTATCCCAGAAAAGTTTAAATTCTACTTTATCATTGCCCATTTTTGCAGCAGCAGCCTTATAGTTTGTTCCATTAAGCTGTTGTTCGTTATTTGGATAAGGAAATCTGTTAGGAAAACCAGACTTGGCAGCAACTGGTGCAGTCAGCACAGGAAAATCTAATCTGCGTAACTCAGTCCAACCATCAAAAGGTCTGTTATATAAAGCAATCCATTTCTGGAAACCTATTTTTTGTTTCCACGTTCCCGCAGCGGTAGCATAGGCAACTTCAGGCTGTGCAAGATATGTATCAGCGTCTGCTGCGCTTCCGCCCCAGGCAATTATAGAAGCTTTAATTGCATTATTATAATGCTCTGCTGCTGTTCCGGGCACATTGTAACCGCGCTCGATCGCTTCTGCTCTTAAAAACTCTGTTTGTACATAGTCGAGCAATACCAATGGTGCATCTGCCGCAGATACTTTTGAAGATGGTTTAGACATCGCAGGGAAATCATTCACTTTCCCAACTACGCCGCCGGCATATAAGCCATCATTGTTTGTACCAAAAAACAAACCTTTTCTTGGATCATTCAAGGCTTTCAACGGAGTCATCAGATCTTCAGCGGCTACATAATCCGGGCGGCCCCCTAAAACGATGTCCACATATAATGGGTTTTGGCTCGGGCTCGTCAGGTAATAGGCAACTTTTGCATCAGTTGCTGCACTATTCATGGCAGTAGCATTAGCAGATTCAACACTGGCTTTTGCAGTAGGATCATCCACATCTGCGACGATCATACCCATTTGCATTTGCAATGAGCTGGCAAATGCGATCCATTTGTCAACTTTGCCGGCGTAGATAATATCCTCTGCCGATGTAAAGCTTCCGCTGGTTGCTTTTAGTTTGCCAAGGTCTGCCGCCAGTCTCTTCAACAAATCAGCATATACCGTTTTAGCATCATCGTATTTGGGAAACAATTTATTTGGATCCAATGCTTCAGTGTAAGGAATGTCACCAAAGGTATTTACAAGCGTACGATAAGTGTAAACCTGTAAGATATCAATAATGGCCAACTGATTGTCTTTTACAGTAGCATCCAATAGTTTATTTTCGGAAACTATTCTCGCCGCATCTTTGAAGTCATTTAACACATCACGGTACATAGATGTCCACCATGCCTGAGGAATGTTCCGGGTTGAAAAATCATATTGAGCCTCGTCTTGGTAGGTTCCCATAGCCCAATGTTTAACAGTGAATCTCCATACGTTGGTATTAACACTTCCACTGGCAAGGTTATCAGAAAGTGTTTTAATTCCATTCGCCACCAGGGTGCCTGCAGGCACAACTGAGGCGGCCTTGGTTTGTTCATTAAATCGCGTTATATCCTTGGTACAAGCTCCTAAAAGCATCCCGGCTATAACAACATAAAATATTTTTTTCATATTATACTATTTAAAATTTTATTCTAACATTAAAACCAATTGACCGTGTAGTTGGATATGCTCCACTCTGGTATCCCTGTATATTTCCTGCTGAAAGATTTTCTTCCGGATCAGCATAAGGAAGGTTTTTATGAATGATCCACAGGTTGCGGCCGATAAGAGATAAATCAATTCCTTTAAATACTTTGCCCTTATTGAATAATTTAGCAGGCAAAGAATAAGAAATGTTTGCTTCCCTCAATTTTACATAACTGGCATCAAATATATAATTCTGCTGTGGAGGTGTTGGAGAGTTGGCATCGATTACCACTCGTTTTGTGTTTGGTTTGCCATCCAGAGTTACACCCTGTAATATACGGCCACCACCATCTGCAAGGGTGTTTCTAACCGGTTTTCCAAGATCGTTAAGCCCGGCATACTGAGGTAGAACACCAGTATAAGATGCATAAAACTGATCAAGAGAAAACAGATCTCCGCCCTGGCGAACGTCTACTAAGAATCCAAAGCTGAAATCTTTATAACGTAACGTGTTATAAACACCACCGATCCAATCTGCATTGATGTTTCCAATCACATTTGAAGTGGATGATGAAACTGCATAATAACCGTTAGAGGAAATCAACTTAGCGCTTTTGCCGTCCCATGGAACTGCAGTTCCGTCAGGGCCGATCATCATAAATGATTTACCCTGTATTGTTCCGTAAGCTTTACCTAACGACGCGTTTACACTAACACCGCCCTGGAATGATCCAAGCTGAAGGTTCTTACTCTCTTCATATAATGAAACTACATTGCTCGTGTTTTTAGTGAAGTTAACCGTTACATTCCATGAAAAATTGGAAGTTTTAACCGGTGTACCATTAATGGTCAACTCAATACCCTTGTTATTAACTTCACCAGCGTTTACGAACTTGCTGGAATAACCTGTGGCAGTAGAAGTAGCCACATTAAAGATTTGGTCTATGGTATTTGTATTATAGTAAGAGACATCAAAGCCTAAACGGTTTTTGAAGAACGCCATTTCAAGCCCGATTTCTTTACTATTGGTACGCTCAGGTTTTAAGTTACTGTTGTTTTTTGTATTTGGCAAAGAAAACAAGATGGCACTTCCAAACGGATTAGGCTTGTCATAAACATCTTTAATATTGCTGAAACTGGTACCACTACCAACAGTTGCATAATTGAGCCTTAATTTACCGTAGCTTAACCAGGGTGAATTCTTCAGATTTTTGGAAAATAACCAACTACCGGAAATTGCATAATAACCATAGTCAGTAGAGTTTACCGGCAATGTGGAAGATCTGTCAACACGGTAAGTTCCATCCAAGGTAAGAAATTCTCTAAAAGTAAGTGTAGCACCCGCGTAATATCCGTCAGTTGCTATAGGCTGATAAGCCTCCGTTGGTGCAGGAACTGTACCTTTTGAGTTACTGATTGAATACAATCCGGGAACCACCAAACCGCCTGAAGTAGCAGAGAATACAGATGTTACAAGCGTTCTATTCATGCTCAAACCTAATAAACCTTTTAGGTTGAGATCAGAAGTCAGTTGCTTGTCCACATTTGCCATCAGGTCGTAGTTGGTTGCGTTAAAAACCCTGTCGTAACGTTGATACATCGGAACTCCATTACTTCCCACCGCAATTCTTTCTTCCTGGAATTCGTTATAATGATCTACTGACACGCGGCCAAGGAAACTTAACCAATCAGTGGCTTTGTAATCAAGAGATGCGTTTCCAAATATTCTTGCGCGGTTATCATTTTCATAATTTTGATATACAGTCCAATAATAGTTATCGGTATAAGCAGGAACTGTTCCGGCAGCTGTAGAAGGATCTGCCCAATTCCAGCTTATGTTCTGTTTGTTTCTGAAATAAGCTTCTTTCTGTTCCTGGATGTCCACGTTGGTTTGATACCATTGGCGGAAATTCTGGTTTACATTGCGCCCATTGTACCCGGTTCCATATCTGCCCTTACCGGTAACATTTGAGTAACTACCTGTGGCGAGTATAGTTAACCTGTCGGTTAATTTATAAGTTGAACCAAAATTTACCGTGTTTTTCAGAAGATGACTATTAGGTAAAACACCTTTTTCGTCATCCCTGGTATAGCCAATCTTAAAAGATCCTTTATCGGAAGCGCCGTCCATCATGATACTGTTATTATTGGTAATAGAAGTTTCATAAAATGTAGATGGGTCATTTTTTGCAGCAACCCATGGCTTTGCTTTGTGATAATATGGCGAAGCGGGATCAAATGCGTCCCAATGAAACACCATCAAATTCGGATCGAATTTAGCACCGAAAGAAGCATCTTCCGATGTTGGTACTACAAGGTCTTTTACGCCATCGCCGTCAACGTCAAAATACCTGAATCCGTCTTTTGCATAAGGATCAGAATATCCTGCTCCGTATTCTTTCTGATAAGTTGGGAAAGTGGTCTTATCAATTTTCCCTACGATCACCCCGGAGTTGATGGTAACTCCAAGGCCCCTTCTTGCTTTTTTGGTGGTGATCATTATCACACCGTTGGTAGCTCTTGAACCGTAAAGTGCACTGGCCGCAGCTCCTTTAAGCACAGTTAGAGATTCGATATCATCCGGATTAATGTCAGCAGCAGCGTTTCCATAATCATAACCGCCACGTCCCGTTCTTTGGTTGGCAGAATTCGTGTTTGAGTTATCAACAGGAACTCCATCCACCACAAATAAGGCCTGGTTGCTTCCGGTTAAGGATTTGTTACCGCGGATTACAATGTTAGTAGAAGATCCAAGGCCATTTCCCTGGGTAATTTGCAACCCTGATACTTTCCCTGAAAGTGCCGCACCGGCATTAGCAGATCGGGTGTTGCTCACCTGATCGCCAGAAATTTGCTGCGCTGCATAAGGCAAAGTGTTTTTGTCTCTTTTAATTCCCAAAGCGGTCGTAACTACAACAGTAGACAATTCTGCTGTGTTTCTGCTTAAACTGGGAGTTACATAATTACCGGTGGGTGTTACTACGGAAGGTGTAAAGCCAGCAGCCGTAAAGGTTAGGCTTCCGGTGCCTTTTTGCGTAATAACAAAGTTACCATTCGCATCTGCGGTGGTAGCGTTTCTTGTGCCCGTTTCCGTTACTGTTGCGAACGGAACCGGTCCACCCTGATCATCCCTAACCATCCCCGAGATGGTTCGATTTTGTGAAAATGCCAGTACTCCACTTAGCATTAACACAGTGAAAAGCGAAAGAAATTTTCTCATGTGTTTTGATTTATGTTAAATTTTGACTAAAATAAGCATCTTATTGACAATGCCAAAAAATCATTTTAAGAATTTTTTTACTTAAGGATGAATTGGATTTTACAATAAAATGACGTAGACCCGGGTGCTAGACAAGCTTTGCGGTCAATTCGCTGCTTTTTGAAAGCATTTGTTAAAAATAAAAAAACATTTTTTTTATTATAATTAATTGCCGATAGAGGCCCAGAAAAGCCAAATTGCACATTTTCAATTTGTTAAAGGCATTTGTTCCTGTCAAAATAATTGCTTAGTGGCCTACCAGAAAATGATGATAATTTACTTTATGATGACATCTTCAACAGGGCAAAAATCTCTTTTATCAAATTGAGCTTCTCCTGTTTTAACACCATAAAATCATTCTGATAAGCCAAAATATAGATTTTCTTATTTTTATTCGGAGGAGCTTCGTTATAAGAATGTTGAGTAAAAGAGAGGAAAGCCAAAATATAGAAATCTCTATTCTTATAGAGTGTATAGCATTTGAAATTTTAATTCGGTTTTTTTGTTACCATTTATTAAGTCAAGCCCACTGCCCATCGCTTTTTTACCGGGATAGATGGTTTGCGAAACCTTTGCCCACACCGCGATTTTTTTAGTGATGTCATAATTTGCATTTAAATAGTAACGATATCCTTTATCAAAAAATACAGGAGTGGAATAGCTGAACAACACATCATTCTCATACGTATAGATCCTGCTGTTGTACCCGTCTGTCTCAAAGTATAAAAACCTGATATTTCCTGAAAATGGTTTCATCAAAGGCTTATAAATTAAATCGGTATAAATAAGAAAACCGTTTTGCGGATCATCACCTTTTTTATCGAACCAACATAGTTCCGCTCTTGAGCGAAACACAAACGAAGCGCCAGGCTTAAAACTAAACTGGGTTCGTAAAGCCTGCTTCACTTTTGCAACAACCGGGTTAAGCGTAAGCAAATCCGGATTGAAGTTGATTGGCTTATTTTCAGCTTTGTACCTTGCCGTAACTTCTACCTGGCGATTAGGCTTATAGGTTACCTGAACCATATAATCATTTCCCGAAGTGGGAGCATCCCTTCTGTATTTTACCCAGGGAAAATGATAAAAATCCGCGTACGCGTCTATGCGTAAGAAATCAGCAGGCTTAATGGTAATGCCTGAATAAAAGCCGCTTTCATTAGTGGGTAAGGTACTTTCAGTAAATGCATTCGCATAAAGTGACTGGTAACCTTTGGAAATATTCCTATAAAGAAAACTCATATCCACCCGCGAATCGGTGCTGATCAATAACCCATTTACAAAAGCCTTATCCAACCCTTCATCAGCCGCGGCTTCTCCAAAAAAGTGTATGTTTTTAAAGGTATAACTATAATCAACGCTGTAATTTCCGGCGTGCTTCCCGGCAATTGCATATTTGTTATACAGATAATCAGCTTTTGAAATTGCATGATCAAAATCATAATGAACTGCATTCACGCCAAGATGAAATCTGTCGTCTGAAAAATTTATGTTTCCGCCAAAACTTAATTGGCGCTGCGCATTTTTTCCGGCCACTTCGTTTACCGTTCGGTGGTAGCCAGACGTGCGTAAAGACGAAACCACCTCTTCAAACGCCAGCGTATCTACATCAAAACCCGCATCCAACTTTCTGTTGCTGACAAACGCAGTTGCCTCCCAATTATTTTTTTTTAAAGTGATGCCTGCTCCGCGGTTAAAAACAATTTCGCCTGCTGAATTATAAGGCCGCAAAATATCCGATTGTCTTTTCACATTTACAATATCCGCTCCTTTATTAAAAGCGAGGCTTTGCCATTGGATGAGTCCCTGGCCAAGATTAACTGCAAAATCACCGATTGCCATCGATTTAATTAATCCCAAATTCCTTACAAACAAATGGGCCGAATAAAAATCAAACCCGTTTTTTTGAGCACCTTTAAAGAATTGCTCACCGGCATCTTTTTCGGCTGTAACGCCATATTGCAGCTGAATTTTTAAAAGTATATTTATAACGAACCAATAATTTATTGGGGCTTCCGGGATAAAAATTTTTTGCCGTGCTGCTGTCCAGCCAATAACCTTTTGATTTTTCTAAAATTTGAGATGTTCTTATTAATACGGTATGATCACCATTCTTTAAACGGCTGTTTATAGAATTGAGCAAAGCAACATTCTCCTCTACCGTTATGTAGGGCCGAAGTTTTTTGATCACTTGCACATCCCATGCAGGCACCGCCTGCAATTCATAAATGCTTAAGAAATTTCCGAGCAGCTTCCTGTAAGCAATAAGATTATCAATCTGGATTGGCGACAACAAATTAAGCTGTTGCAAAAGCCCTTTATCAGCATAATTTAAATTAACCGGCTCTTTAATAAATTGGTGGAGCAATTGAAAATAGCTGTCGTCTTCGGTTTCCATATCATCCTCATTTTCGGTAAGGTTCTCCAATTGCTGTTCTATTTCAAGTGGCACTTCAGCAGGCTCCTGTTCGGGCATTTGAGCCCACAAGCTGTCAGACCCAACGGCCGAAACAAGAACTATTAAAAAACATAATGGCTTTATGTATTTACAGATCATCGGTACGCTTGAGTTTAAGATTTACAATGATCATTAGCCCGGGACTTATACCCAATTGAGGATGATAACTAACAGCCATGTCCAAACGCAATTCGTTCCATTGCAGTCCGGCACCTGCGTAAGGAGATTCGGTTTCAGAAGAAATGCCTGCCCTTGCAAAAAATTGCTTTTCAAAATTATATTGAATGCCTGCATTTACATTCACCGGTAAATCTTCTTGCTTGATAATTTCTGTTGTTATAAAAAAATTATCAGATGCCTCATAACCTATTCCGAATTTATAAACAGCTCCTAATTTCTCATGATCCGTTTTAGATAAATTTCCTCCAACCGGATTATAAAAATGAACACCGGCATGAAGCTTTTCCGAAAGATGCGCAATGACACCGATCTCAAAATTTACGGCTGAGGAGTTTTGATAGCCGGGAATGGTAAAAGAATAATAGTTAAACTTTATTCCAACGTCCATTCCCGTTCCGAGATTTCGTGCATAAGCAATGCCTAACTGCGATTCATTAAAATTTTTATAGCCAAAATAATCTGCCTGGAATCCAAAATTTCCATGTTCAGTAGGTAATGCAACCACAGCCGAATACATATTTGTTTCGGCCAGTAAAAATCTGTTTTCTCCATAAACACCAAAAGCCGGAGTTTTAATTTGTGCAAGCGCTGCCTGGTTAGATGAAAAAGAAAACACATCCTTGTGGTGAATACTGTATGCGCCCATTCCGATGTAAGATGCAGCCACAGGCCTTCTCAGCGATTGTGCGACGGCCAGGTTTACGATGCCAGGGAGCAGTTAAGCAGGATTAATTTCCTCAAAGCAAAAGTTTTTACGTATAAAAATAAAAATTAACCATAAATTTTCAAATCAGGAAATTAAAAGGCAAGAAAGTGAACAGGCCTTTTTAATTTTGCGCCATGCAATTATTAGAAGGAAAAGTGGCTTCCTCAGCCATTAAAGAAGATTTAAAGCGAAAAATCTACAATTTGGCTTCTCTCGGTAAAAAAATTCCGCATCTGGCCGCAATCCTTGTTGGTAATGATCCGGCAAGCGAAACTTATGTAAATTCCAAAGTTAAAAATTGTAATGAAGTAGGAATTATTTCCTCTCTCTACAGGTATGATGACTCTATTTCTGAAGACGAACTTTTAGCAAGAATAAGCGAATTAAATAACGACCAGGATGTGGATGGCATATTAGTTCAGGTACCGTTACCAAAACATATTTCCGAGAAAAAAGTTACGATGGCTATTTCGCCGGCAAAAGATGTGGATGGATTTCATCCGGTTAATGTGGGCAATATGGTGCTTGGCTTTCCTTCATTTATTTCTGCTACGCCGTACGGAATTATTTTAATGCTGGAGCATTATAAAATAGCAACTGAAGGCAAACATGTAGTGATTGTTGGCCGAAGCAATAATGTGGGAACGCCGATAAGTGTTTTGTTAAGCAGAAATAATAAACATGGTAATGCCACGGTAACGCTGTGTCATTCGCGTACAAAAGATCTGGCAGCTATTTGCAGGCAGGCTGATATTCTGATTGCCGCTATCGGAAAACCAAAATTTGTAACAGCAGATATGGTGAAAGAAAACGCAGTAGTAATTGATGTGGGCATAAACCGGATAAAAGATGATACTAAAAAAAGTGGTTTTGCATTAAAAGGCGATGTTGATTTTGAAGATGTGGCACCTAAAACCGCCTACATTACACCGGTTCCGGGCGGAGTGGGTTTAATGACCATTGCGGCATTGCTCACGAACACCTACAAAGCGTGTGTTGACAAGGATTTATTAAATGATTGATAAGAAACATCGGGCAGGAGGCATTTTTTAGCCTGCCGATTTAAATTTCATTGTCAAAAAAAATTAAGAACTATTTGGAAACTTTATTAAATATAACAACCGCGCTTCCGGTAATGGAAGCATTTTACACATTGCAGGGCGAAGGATTTCACCAGGGAAAAGCAGCCTATTTTATCAGGCTTGCGGGCTGCGATGTGGGTTGTGTTTGGTGCGATGTAAAAGAAAGCTGGGACAGAGATCTTTATCCGCTGCAAAATGTAGAGGAAATTGTTACGGAAGCAAAAAAATATCCGGGGAAATTGATTGTGATAACAGGTGGCGAACCTACACTTCACAATCTGGAAAGAATTAACCAATACCTTAAAAGCAGGAAGGCTTTGATACAAATATAGAAACATCCGGCTCATCGCCGCTTACGGGCACCTGGGACTGGATCTGCCTTTCTCCAAAAAAATTTAAACCACCTTTACCCGAAATTCTCAAAAAAGCAAATGAATTAAAAATAATCGTTTTCAATAAATCTGATTTTGCGTGGGCAGAAAAGTATGCGGCAGAAGTTTCGCCTTCATGCAAGCTTTATCTTACAGCCGGAATGGGATAAGGCCGAAATTGTAACACCGTTAATTATTGACTATATTAAAGAAAATCCGAAATGGCAATTATCGTTGCAGATACATAAATATATTAATGTTCCATAGCAAAAGCGAGTGCAGCGTACCTTTAAAGAAACCGGACCATGCAAAAGATTATTTTATTCCTTTTTATGTCAGGCTGTTTTTTACAAGCAACATGCCAATGGTACGATCCCGAAAAAGTAGATCATAAAGCGAATACTATTTACTCGCTGGCAATAAATAAAGCACAAAACGAAGATTATGCCACAGCCATAAAAATGATCAATGAGGCATTAAAGATTGAGCCAAAATTTGTTGATGCCTATCTCTCACTGGCAGGCATAGACGCAGATATGAAAAATTATTCCGGTTCGGTAATTCCAATTTTGAAAAAGCATTTTCTCTTGATTCGGTTTATTCCAATTATTATCTTCTTCCCTACTCCATTTCGCTTGCAGGCAGTGGCCGTTTTGACGATGCATTAGCAGCAGTGAATAAATTTCTTTTCAATCCTAAACTTAATGACAGAAGCATAAAAGCCGGTGAATTCAGAAAGAAAACATACCAATTTGCCATTGATTATGACCAAACACATCCTGTAAAAAAATTATGTTTTCGCACCGCAAAATTTAGGCGATAGCATAAACACGGCAGACCTTGAATATTTTCCTTCGATAACGATTGATGGAAAAAAATTAATTTTTACAAGGCGCATCAAAGGCAATGAAGACATCTATGAAAGTGACCTTGTTAACGGAAAATGGAGCAAAGCATATCCATTGCCCGGAAAAATAAATTCATCCACTTTTAATGAAGGCGCACAAAACATTTCGCAGGATGGAAAATGGATGATTTTTACAGGCTGTAATTTCCCTGAAGGATTGGGAAGTTGCGATCTTTATATTTCTTACCTCAACAAAACGGATGGAGTGAACCGCAAAACCTGGGACGCAATGTAAATTCAGAATTTTGGGAATCAACGCCTTCGCTTTCTCCCGATAAGAGAGACTTATATTTTAGCGGAAACATGCCTGGTGGTTTTGGCGGAAAAGACATCTGGGTTTGCCATCGCGATGAAAACGGAAAATGGAGCGAGCCTTACAATCTTGGTGCCAGAAATAAATACTGCCGGCGATGAAAGCACTCCTTTCATTCATGCAGATAACCAAACCTTATTTTTTAATTCTAACGGACTATCCGGGATACAGTGAAAAGCCAGATATTTTTGTTACCCGAAAATTGCCCGATGGAAAATGGAGCAAGCCCGAGAATCTAGGATACCCGATAAATACCATTGACGACGAAGGCTCCATGGTAGTGGCTGCTGATGGAAAAACGGCTTATTTTTCCAGTGACAGAAGCGATACAAAAGGCGGCCTGGATATTTATACTTTCGAACTGCGGCAGATCATTCGCCCCTTAAAAACATTGTGGGTAAAAGGGAAGAGTTTATGATAAAAAAACCAAAGGCGGGTCTGCCTTCTACCGTTGAACTTACTGATGTAAGTACCCGGCAATTGATCAGCAAATTGCAAACTGATGAAGACGGAAATTATCTGGTAACCCTTCCTGTTGGAAAAGATTATGCATTTAATGTTCATCGCAAAGGATATCTATTTTATTCAGAAAATTATAACATGAGTCAACATTTCTTCTGATTCAACTTATACTGCCGATATTGCTTTGCAGCCCATTGAAGCCAATGCACATATTATTTTAAAAAATGTTTTTTTCGATACAAAGAAAACGGAATTGAAACCAGAATCAATAACAGAATTAGACAATCGTGGTAAGGCTGATGAATGAAAATCCAAACATGAAAATTTTGATTAGCGGCTACACCGATAATGTTGGAAAGCCTGCTGATAATTTAATACTTTCCAAAGGCCGCGCTGTGGCTGTAGTAAATTATTTATTGAGCAAAGGAGTTAATAACGAAACGGCTATCTTTTAAAGGATTGGGCGAAAACAATCCGGTTGCCGACAACAAAACTGAACAAGGGCGGCTTTAAACGAGGACCGACTAGCGTGGTGAGTAATCAGCAGAACAGAACTTAGTGTGATTACAGCATTACATGAATCTGATAAAAATCTTAGTCACTTTTCCGGCATATTTCTCCAAAATTGTTTCTAGATAAAGCATGCGCTTTATTGCTTATTTTAAAACACTGTTTCAAAAATCATAAAACATTTATTTGCCTATTTTACAATCATAAATCTTCATCATGCAAAACGATCTGCTTTACCAAATAGCGCTTACACTTATTCCCAATATTGGCGATGTACATGCCAAAGCATTGGTCAATCATTTTGGAAATGCCGAAGCAATTTTTCAATGCACCAAAAAAAGAACTTGATGCCATAGAAGGTATTGGACCGGTAAGCGCGCCAATTCAATAAAAAATTTAAGGATTTCAAACGGGCAGAAGAAGAAATCGCTTTCATAAAAAAATATAAAATCAACCCGCTGTTTTTAACAGATAAAGACTATCCTCAAAGATTATTAAATTGTTATGATAGCCCGCCATTGCTATATTACAAAGGAAATGCCAATTTAAATTCCTCCAAAATAATTGCCATCGTTGGCACCAGGAATCAATAATGAATATGGTAAAAATATTTGCGAAAAATTGATTGAAGAATTAGAAAATGAAGATGTGATTATTGTAAGCGGACTTGCTTTTGGCATTGATAGATTGCTCACAAAGTGTCGCTAAAAAATAATCTGAAAACCATCGGCGTTTTGGCACATGGGCTCGACAGGGTTTATCCTGTCGCAAAATACAGCCCTTGCCAAACAAATGATTTCCAATGGTGGATTACTTACAGAATTTAAAAGCAACACCAAACCCGACAGGCAAAATTTTCCCGGCAGAAACCGGATCGTTGCAGGAATTAGCGATGCAATAGTAGTGATTGAAAGCGGATTAAAAGGCGGCTCATTAATAACCGCCGAATTAGGCAACGGCTATAACAAAGATGTATTTGCCATTCCCGGGAAGAATAAATGACACCAAAAGCGAAGGATGCAATTATCTTATTAAAAGTAATAAAGCCGCTTTGATTTCTTCTGCAGATGATCTCCTGGAAAATATGGGCTGGAAAGAAAGTTAAAAAGCCTTCAGCAAAAAAACAAAGGGAATTTTTTATTGAACTTACCGCTGATGAAAAAATGGTAATTGATATTTTGCAACTTCAGGACCAGGTGCATATTGATGAATTGTATTTTAAAAGCAAACTCAGCAGCAGCGCAATTGCCCAGGCGCTTCTTATGCTGGAAATGCAGGGAGTTGTTTCTTCTTTGCCAGGGAAAATTTATAAAATAGCGTGATGAGCGGAGGGTTGAGAGTTGAGGGTTGAGTGAAGCGTTTAGAATGGTTTGGAATGGCTTAGAGTTGAGGGTTGAGAGTTGAAGGAAGCACTTAGAGAAGGTTTCGAATTGTTCGGAATAGCTCCTTAACCAATTAACCAATTAACCAATAATCCAATCAACTATTTCAACCAATCAACCATTTAACAATTTTACAATCTTCCAATTTAATTTCTCCTCCTTATCTTTGCACATGGCTACAATAAACAACCCCTCCACAACTTCAAAAAAATTTTTCGGTGAAGGATTAACCTTCGATGACGTATTACTGGTTCCGGCTTACAGCGATGTATTGCCCCGGATGTAACTACCACCACTCAATTAACCAAAACAATAACGCTTAATATTCCCATGCTGAGTGCGGCAATGGATACCGTTACAGAAGCAGATCTGGCCATCGCTTTGGCACGAGAAGGCGGCCTTGGTGTATTGCACAAAAATATGAGTATTGAGCAACAGGCCGCACAGGTAAGAAAAGTAAAACGAAGCGAAAGCGGGCTTATTTTGGATCCGGTAACATTAAGAGTAGGCGCTACCATCGGCGACGCTTTAAAACTGATGAGAGAAAACAGGATCGGTGGAATTCCGATTGTTGACAAAGACGGAAAGCTGGTTGGCATTTTAACCAACCGCGATCTGAGATTTGAAGACAATATGAAACGCAAGGTGAGTGAATTAATGACAAAGGAAAACCTGATAACTGCACCCGAAGGCACTGACTTGAAAAAAGCACAATCCATTTTACGAGAACATAAAATTGAAAAATTACCGGTTGTAAACAAGAAAGGGAATATTAAAGGGGCTGATAACTTACCGCGATATTTTGCAGGTGCATAATCATCCTCATTCTACCAAAGATGAGTTTGGGAGATTACTTGTTGGCGCAGGTGTTGGTATTACAAAAGATATTGGCGACAGCGTTTATGCTTTACAACAGGTAGGCGTAGACGTAGTTGCGCTTGATAGTGCGCATGGACATACTAAAGGCGTAATCGACGCATTGAAAAAAATAAAGAAAGATTTTAAAAACCTCCAGGTTATTGCGGGAAATATAGCAACGGCAGATGGCGCAAAAGCCTTAGCTGATGCCGGAGCAGATGCGGTAAAAGTAGGCATAGGGCCAGGTTCTATTTGTACCACCCGGATTGTAGCCGGTGCTGGTGTTCCGCAGATTACTGCATTGATAGAAGTGTCTGCAGCATTAAAAAATAGCAACATCGGAATTATTGCAGATGGCGGAATCAGGTATACCGGCGACATGGTAAAAGCAATTGCAGCCGGCGCCAGTTGCGTAATGATGGGCGGCGTGTTTGCAGGTACAGAAGAAAGCCCCGGTGAAACTATTATTTATGAAGGACGAAAATTTAAACAATACCGCGGCATGGGCTCTTTAGGCGCAATGGCGCAGGGAAGCAGCGATCGTTATTTCCAGGATGGTGAAAGCGAGCAAAAGAAATATGTACCGGAAGGCATTGAAGGGCGCATTGCTTATAAAGGAAATTTGTATGAGGTAGTACATCAGTTTACCGGTGGCCTGCGCGCAGGAATGGGCTATTGCGGGGCAAAAGATATTATAGCCTTACAACAGGCTACATTTATAAAAATAACCAATGCGGGCATGAGAGAAAGCCATGCGCATGATGTGGAAATCACAAAGGAAGCGCCTAATTACAGCCGGTAATTTTTGTTGCTCCTCACAAACCGTGAGATTGTTTGATTCTTAATTTTTAATTTAAAAATCGCTTGAAATATTTATTCAGCCTGCTGCTTTTATTTTCTTCCCAACTATTTGCTCAAACCGATTCGTGCCACGTACGAATAAGCATTTTAACCGCAGCACCGGGCGAAGAATTATATTCCACTTTTGGCCACAGCGCTTTGCGTGTAAGCGATACCGTTAGTAATACTGATATTGTTTACAATTATGGAACATTCAATTTTGATGAGCCTAATTTTTACATGAAGTTTGTCAGGGGCAAACTTTCCTTTTATTTATCAACGGATAATTTCGACAACTTTATTGCTGAATATCAGCAGCAAAACCGGGGCATAACAGAGCAGGTTTTAAATTTATCGTGCCAGCAAAAGCAAAATATGGTGATGCTGCTGCAGGCCAATATGATGGGGCATAACAGGGTTTATAAATATGATTTTACCTTTGATAATTGCACTACCCGCCTCCGCGATCTTATTGAAAAAGCCACCGACTCCACGGTTCATTTTAATGAGGTTTTGAAATCCAAGGCAAGTTTTCGCGATCTTATTTATGAATACTTAAATTACAACGACAAGCAATGGAGTAAATTAGGGATCGATATTTTACTCGGCAGTAAAACCGATGCGATTATGACGCCGCGCCAGGTAATGTTTTTACCGGATTATCTTTTGAAAGCCGTTGACAGTGCCTCCTTGCAAGGCAAATCTCTTGTAGCCGAAAAGCAAACTTTATTCAGAACCGTATACGCAGGCGATAATAAAAACAACCTCACTCACCCGTTTTTTATTTTCATGTGCCTGTTGGTGTTGATTGCTTTTTTAAGCTTTTCAAAAAATCCCTTTATCCAAAAATTACTTATTGCCTTTGATGGTTTTTTATTTTTTATTTGCGGCCTGCTGGGTGTGTTATTAATTTTTATGTGGTTTGGAACAGATCATGTAATGTGCAAGAACAACTTCAACCTTTTGTGGGCATGGCCAACTAATGTTGTCGCGGCTTTTTATATTCATTCTAAAAAGAAAATTGCAAAAAACTACTTTATCGCTTATGCAGTTTTTAACCTGCTGCTTCTTGTGGCATGGTTCTTTCTTCCGCAGCACATGAACCCGGCGCTGATACCTATTATTTTAATCTTAATTTTCAGGAGCTTTATTTCGGTATCAGCGAAAAAAATATAAGATATGCCTTACATTATTTTTCAGGATAAAAAAATATTTTACAGAACCGAGGGAAATGGCAAGGCAGTAATGCTGCTGCATGGATTTGGTGAAGATGGTAACATCTGGAATTTTCAGGCGGAGAAATTAAAGCCTAATTATTTTGTGATCATTCCTGATTTACCCGGCAGCGGCCAATCGCAAATGCTTGACGGAAAATGCACCCTCGACGATTATGCCGAAGTAGTAAAAGCCATCGCTGATAAAGAAATCAGCAAAACTGAAAAAACTACTTTTTCGCTTATAGGGCACAGCATGGGCGGATATATTACGCTGGCATTTGCAGAAAAATATGCAGATCGTTTAAATTCGTTCGGGCTGTTTCACTCGTCTGCATTTGCCGATGACCAGCAAAAAATTGAAACGCGGAAAAAAGGAATTGAGTTTATCAAAAAAAATGGAGCAATCGCTTTTTTAAAAACATCCATCCCCAATTTATTTTCAGAAAAAACAAAAGAGCAAAAGCCCGAACTGATTGAAAAACTTGTTAGCATCGCAAGCACAATTTCCGGCGAAGCGCTTATACAATATTACGAAGCCATGATTATACGGCCGGATCGTACTTCAGTTCTAAAGTCTTTTTCAAAGCCCGTTTTATTTATTATTGGTGAACATGATCCGGCGGTTCCGTTGCAGACATCGCTATTACAATGCCACATTCCAGCCATTTCTTCGGTTTGCATTTTAAAAAACTCCGGCCATATAGGCATGTGGGAAGAAGAAGAATCAGCTTCCACCTACCTGGAAAATTTTTTAAATAATTTAGGCTGAGGCTTCCCATCGGGTTAAAATCACGATTTACTAAATATCGTGGATAAAAAGTATTTTGCATTATTATTTTTAATGAAAAAAACTCTGCTCATAAGCCTGGTTTTGTTAACCGCTTTTCCGTGTGCGGCAAAACATATTGTTGGCGGCGAAATGCTGTACACTTACCTTGGGCCGGGAGCAGCGCCCAATTCCAGCAAATATTTGATCACGCTTAAATTGTTTCGCAACCAGGCAGTGGCTCCGGATGTGGCAAAAATGCCGGATAATGTATTCATCGGGATCTTCAACAACGATAACGGCACTCAATATGCCGGGCCGTTTCCCTGGTACGACGTACCTAAGAATACCGAAAGTTCGGTTACTGTAAATCCTTTTCCTCCGTGTATTAACAATCCTCCTACGCTGGATTATCATGTAGGAATATATCTGCTTACCGTTGAATTGCCTAACAACAGCAAGGGTTATACCGCGGCTTATCAAACCTGTTGCCGCATTTCTCCTTTAGCAAATGTGGCCAACGATAACGGTAGCCAAACGGGATCTACTTATGCATGCGTAATACCGCCCATTATTGATAATTCGCCCCAGTTTTCCACAAGTATTGATGCCATTTGTGGTGGCAAACCTTTTCAATTAAAGTTTAGCGCCGTTGACGATGATAAAGATTCTTTGAGCTATGCTTTTTCTGAGGCTTATGATGGAGGTGGCTTTAGAAATTCGGGCAATGCCAATCCCGCGCCACCGCCTTATTATTCGGTTCCTTATTTTGCCGGCGATAGTTATACTACACCTTTGGGCCCTGACGCAAAAATAGATCATCGCACAGGAATTATCAGCGGTATTGCGCCGGAGGTAGGAAGATATGTGGTGGGGGTTTCTGTTTTTTCCTACCGCAACGGAGTGCTCATCAATGAGCATAGAAAAGATTTTATCGTAAACGTGACAGATTGTGATTTTGCCGGCGCCAAACTGAACCCAAAGCCTGTAAACTGCGATGGCTTTAATGTATCGTTTGCCAATGATGATTTTTCTCCTTTAAATAAAACGTTTTACTGGGTTTTTGGAGATCCCAAAAGCGGCAAGGCAGATACTTCTACCTTGCAGTCGCCAACACATATTTATTCTGATACCGGAGTTTACGTTTATAAGTTGGTGGTAAACCGCGGCGAACAATGTTCCGATTCTGCTACACAAACGGTAAAGGTTTATCCCGGTTTTTTCCCGCGTTTTACTATTGATGGAAAATGCAAGAATTCGCCCATTTCTTTTACAGATAATTCTACAACCAACTACGGACTTATCAATTCATGGTCCTGGAATTTTGCCGACCCAACTGTAACGAATGATACATCCCGTTTAAAAAATCCTTCCTACACTTATACCAATTCCGGAAATTACCCGGTTCAATTAACGATTACCAGCACCAAAGGATGCGTTAAAACAATAAAAGACACTATTGCAATTTTGGATAAGCCAGACTTTTCTGTTACAAACGATACGCTTATTTGTACCATAGATACGCTGCAATTAAATGCTATTGGAAAAGGAACTGTTTCGTGGGCACCCAACTACAATATCAGCAACACCACCAGTTTTAACCCGTTGGTTAGTCCTGATGTTAGCACCACGTATTATGCTACCCTTTTTGAGAGCCCGGGTTGTGTTGCAACGGATTCTGTTCGTGTAAATGTAGTGAGCAAGGTTTCTTTACATGCGGGAAATGATACTACTATTTGTTTAACTGATGCATTAAGCTTAATACAGTTAGCGATGGCCTTCATTATGCATGGACGCCGGGCAATACCTTAGACAGTGATTCGGCCAAAAATCCAATTGCGACACCTGCTGCAACTACCACCTACCACGTAGTAGCCAGCATCGGCAAATGTAGTACCGGCGGCAATATAACCGTGCGCACCGTTCCATATCCAAAGGCCAACGCAGGAAAAGATACAGCGATCTGCTTCCCGCGAAGCTATCAGTTAGTTGCCAGCGGCGGAAGTATTTATCTGTGGTCGCCTTCCACATTTTTGAACAATCCGAATATTCCTAATCCCGTTACAACTCCGCCACAATCTATCCGGTATATAGTGAAAGTAAATGATGTATTAGGATGTCCTAAACCGGTGTTTGATACCGTAATCATTAATGTTGAAAAGCTCATTGCAGATGCCGGCCCCAGAGATACGATTATTGTTGTTGGCCAGCCTTTGCAACTAACCGGAACCGGCGCCGAATTTTTTACGTGGACGCCTTCCGTTGGCTTAAGTGATCCTAACAGTCCGAACCCGATTGCTACTTTAACAGAAAATCAACAGTACATCTTAAGAGTGAATAGCGCTGCAGGCTGCACGGCTTCTGATACGATTAATGTGATTGTTTATAAAGTAAAGCCTGGCATTTTTGTACCTAATTCATTTACGCCAAATGGAGATGGACTCAACGATGTTTTCAGGCCCATCTTAATCGGAATGAAATCATTGAAATACTTCAGGGTATACAATCGAGCCGGGCAACTAATATTTTCAACCAACATTCAAAATAAAGGCTGGGATGGCACTTTTAAAGGCGCGGCGCAGGATCCGGATGTATTTGTATGGATGGTGGAAGGAGTAAATTATCTCGGCGAAACAATTGTTGAAAAAGGAAGTGTTACCTTAATACGATAATTTTATTAAAGCGTTTATGCATTTCCGTTATACGACGTTTTGCATTTACATTTGTATTTCATAAAAAAGCCATCATGGGTAAAAATCTACTTGCTGTCATTTTTATTTTCTACACTTTGCAGGCATCTTCTCAAAAAGCCGCAAATACCCCAACTGATTCAGCAGCCGCCAAAACCGAAGTACTTAAAGCCGGGCAGCGTACTATAAAAGCAGAATCATCTGTTGTAACCAACGGGCAGGTAACCATTAACGGTACCCGCGTTTCTTACAAGGCCACCGCCGGAACGTTACCGGTTTGGGATGAAGAAAATAAAGTAGCAGCCAGCCTTTTTTATACTTATTATGAAAGAACTGATGCCGGAGATAAATCGAAGAGACCAATTATTTTTTCCTTCAATGGCGGTCCGGGCTCGGCTTCGGTGTGGATGCATATTGCGTATACCGGACCGAAGCTGTTGAATATTGATGATGAAGGAAACCCGGTGCAGCCTTACGGAATAAAGGATAACCCTTACTCAATACTGGATGTTGCTGATATTGTTTTTATAGATCCGGTAAACACGGGCTTTTCAAGGATTTTAGATCCGAATACCAAGATGAAATTTTTTGGCGTAAACGCTGATATTAAATACCTCGCCGAATGGCTTAATACTTTTGTTTCCCGCAATAACCGCTGGCTTTCACCCAAATATATTATTGGCGAAAGTTATGGAACAACGCGCGTTTCAGGGCTTGCGCTGGAATTGGAAAACGAGCAATGGATGTATTTGAACGGTGTAATTCTTGTTTCCCCCACCGACCTCGGAATTAAACGAAACGGGCCCGTAGCCTCCGCGTTGCGTTTACCTTATTATGCAGCAACCGCCTGGTATCATAAGGTTTTATCGGCGGAATTTATGAAAAAAGATCTTACAGCCATGCTGCCCGAAGTAGAAGATTTTACAGTTAACGAACTAATTCCTGCGCTTTCAAAAGGTGGTTCTCTTGACGAAGCAAGGAAAAAAGAGATCGCAAAAAAAATGGCTGCTTATTCGGGGCTATCGGAGACTTTTATTTTGCAAAATAACCTGAGCGTTTCTCCTGATGCTTTTTGGAAAGAGTTGCTGCGTGATAAAGGTTATACAATCGGCCGCCTGGATTCGCGCTATCTTGGTATAGACAAACAGGATGCCGGCAGCCGGGTAGATTATAATGCAGAACTGGTTTCGTGGCTTCATTCTTTTACACCGGCAATTAATTATTACCTGCGTGAAGAACTTAAATACAAGACCGATGCAAAGTATAATATGTTTGGCTCTGTTTCTCCCTGGGATGATAAGGATAATAATACCGGTGAAAACCTGAGGCAGGCCATGGCGCAAAATCCTTACCTGCATGTGTTGGTACAATCCGGATATTATGATGGCGCATGCGATTATTTTGATGCGAAATACAGCATGTGGCAAATGGATCCGTCCGGCAAATTTAAAGATCGCTTTACATGGGAAGGTTATCGCAGCGGGCACATGATGTATTTAAGGCGCGACGATTTAAAAAGCAGCACCCAGCATATCAGGGAATTTATAAAAAATTCGATGCCTAAACCGGGAGAGGCTGCAAAATACTAATTGATAACCGTCAGCATAAATTGCTTTTTCTACGTTTTGGCTTTTGCAGAATAGTACATTCCTGAGCAGAACTCAACGTTTTTCTACATTTTGGCTTATCTCGCTAATACAAAAATGTCAGGTGCTGCCTTCGGCATGAAATAAAATGAGTGGGTTGTTTTCTTAAAACTTGCGATTTCTTCCCTGGAATAAACCAATATTATAACCGGCGCGTATAACCGGAATTGAACGGCCAAGTCCATCGATATAAGGTGAATTTTTATCGCCGAGAATATCCCAGGTTACCGAAATAAAATAATAAGTATTATTTCCTCTTTCGCGGCCACCGGCATAACCGCCACCCAATAAAAGGCTGTTCGAGTTCACTGAATTTTTTGTCAAACTATAGCCACTATTGGCCGCAGGAATATATTTAAGATGGATTATATTATACTCGTATTGAGCTGTTGCAAATAAAAATCTAACCGGAAATAATCTTACAAACGCTCCCGGCCCATATACCGTTTGCCTGAGTTTATCGCCGTAAAACTGGTAATCCCTTTGCGAAGTATAATTAACGTTTAACGTAATTCCCGCATCGGCCCAATTGGTAAGGCTGTAGCCGAATTGCGGCGCAATACCAAGGCTGGTATAATAATTTGAAAAGCCAATGTTAGCGCTTCCGCCGGTAAATAAATTTTCTTTTTTAAACCCGTGTTTTTCTTCTTTTTTTTCGTTTTCGTTTGATTGTGCGCTTACATGAAAATAAATGGGCAGCAACAAAACTACGATCGCTTTTTTCATCTTACTTGTTTTTAGTTGGTAGAGTAACTTCTTAAGCAACAAAATTTAATAAACGAAATTAATGGTAGCATCGCAAATGTTTAGTTAATATCCATTTACGGTTAACCTACCCGCTTCACCCAACGCAGGTAAATTATAACCGTTACTAAGTTTTGTGTGACAAAAAAAATTATTTTAAAAAATGTAACTAAATACGAACTCTATCGTATATTTGATTACGAGATAATTCGTAATTAAAAATAAGAAACATGAAAACAAATAATTTTTTGCCGTTGGGTGCACACAAAAATGGTGATAGTTGCCACAGTTCTTATTGCATTAACCGCATTTAGCAAGCCCCGCGTTTATACGATTGAAAACACGTATGCTTCATTAAAAGATACGGTTCCACAAAACAAGATCGATACCAACATCGACATTGAGAAAATTTTATCCGAGGTAGACCGAAGCCTTGCAAAAATTGATTTTGACAAAATCGCATTGCAAATACAGCAATCTCTTAAACAGATCGATTTCGCAAAAATCCAGCAGCAAGTAAATGCTTCGCTAAAAGACATCGATTGGAAAAAAATAAACCTATCCATTGATAGCGCAATGAAAACAATCGACTCAAAAAAAATGAACGAAGAAATAAGAAAGAGTTTGCAGCAGGCACAAGAACAACTTAACAGCAAAGAGTTTAAGCAGTCTTTAAAAGATATTCAGAAAATAGATATGGAAAAAATGAGGGAAGAGATGAAAAAAGCAAAGATCGAATTGGAAAAGAATCGCGAGCAAATAAAAATGGAACTTCAAAAATTAAAAGATCAGAATAATGCGGTGATGAACCGCTTGCCCATGGACGCTGAAATTCCTGGCCCAATAATTATATAAACGCTCATCTGAATAAACGGTTTTACTGATTGCAGTACCAGATTCTTTTTGTGCTTATTAAAGGCACATGCATTTTGCGTGTGCCTTTTTTTACAAATGCCTGTAAACTTTAGCACGGAACCAACAAGCTGAATTTTGTTATTTACAACATAATTCGTAATTTCATCAAAATGCAAACAATACACCATATATGTGATCATACTTACAACAGGGCATCCGGCTCTGAGGTGGTATTGTTGTGCCAGGTTGCAAAATTCAACCATTTATATACAGACAATCGTTTCTTTTCAAGATACAAAGTCTTCAAAACGCTGTCCCCGTCCTAATTACACCAGGTTACGGGGGATTTTTCTAACATTTTTTATTTATTGGGTTTCAAAATTGCCTGCCGGCTTTCTTTAAAATTTCTTTACCAGATAAACAGCGGTTAGCAACAATTGCTTGAAAAAAGCAGCCCAAAAATGTTTAAAAACTACAAAATCCCTTTTCTCAATAGCTGTCAAATAACATTTTCAGCATTTTTTAACAACCGAAGAATAATCACTTTAAAATAAAAATTTCATCATTAAAACGAACAACATGTCAACAACTACATTAACAACAGAAAACCAGGTAATCCTTTTAAAAAATGATTATGAGCTTTTGCACGATTACGTAAATAACCTCCACGGAATGCAGGTAAACGAAAAAGAAAATTATAGAAAACTATGCATCGAATTAAATAAAGCAGAAAAAGTAACCATTGAAGAATTTCCAAAAGACGTGGTGCGACTCGATTCTGTAGTAGTAATTAAAGATCTGCAAACCAAACGGGATATGACCATAACGATCGTAATGCCGCAAAATGCAGACATAAAACAAAGAAAAGTTTCTGTACTGGCGCCTATTGGCACTGCCCTCATTGGCTTTAGAAAAGGCCAAACCGTTAGCTGGGAAGTTCCTGCAGGCAAAAAAGATTTTATGATAATGGATGTAGAGAACAATCTTTTGCCAGAAAAATAAATTAATTTTTAAATTCAAATAGTATGATTGCCTTGTATTTGCCGCTTTTTACCATCGCGGGATTGATTGCATTTTTAGCGTTGCTTTCGTGGTATGCTGATTACCGAAAAAATAAAAACCATCAAAAGCTATTAACTGAGTTTGATGATTTGGTTTCAAAAAACAATTTAACCATCGATAAAAAACAAACGCTGAATAAAAACATCATTGGAATTGATAAGCAACATATGAAACTTGTTGCGGTTGATAATTCAAAACCGTCACAACAAAGGCATGTCATCAACCTGGACCGACCTGGCGGGGTGCAGGTTAATTAAAAATAAAAGTGCGCATACCGGCCATATTACTGCTATTTCTTTACAGCTAACGTTCAGACAAAAAAATAAACCGGAAATTGTATTTCCGGTTTATAATGAATTAAGAGACGATTTTAAAAAGTTGATGCGCTTGTGTAAAAAAGCATCGTATTGGGAAAAAACCATCAATTTATTCAGAGCAGTTAAGGTATAGCCTTAACCGGCTTCCAATTATTTTTTCATCGCTTCAGCCATAATCTTACCAATATCTGCAGGGCTGGCAACTACATGAACACCGCAATCAGCAAGAATTTTCATTTTGGCGGCGGCAGTATCTTCTGCTCCGCCAACAATGGCTCCCGCGTGGCCCATTCTTCTTCCTGCCGGCGCAGTTTGCCCTGCTATAAAACCTACAACAGGCTTGGTAGAATTTTCTTTGATCCAATAAGCAGCATCGGCTTCCATGCTTCCGCCAATTTCTCCAATCATTACGATGCCATCGGTATCTTTATCATTCATAAAGAACTCAACTGCTTCTTTGGTGGTTGTTCCGATAATCGGATCGCCGCCAATCCCTATTGCTGTTGAAATTCCTAACCCGGCTTTTGCAACCTGGTCTGCGGCCTCATAAGTAAGCGTACCGGATTTTGATACAATTCCTATTCTTCCTTTCTTAAAAATAAAGCCGGGCATAATGCCTACTTTACATTCATCTGCAGTAATAATTCCCGGGCAATTGGGGCCTATCAATCTTGATTTTGTATCCAGCAAATAGTTTTTCACTTTTACCATATCCTGAACAGGAATACCTTCAGTAATACAAACGATGAGACTAATTCCGGAATCTGCCGCTTCCATAATTGCATCAGCAGCAAAAGCCGGCGGAACAAAAATGATACTAACATCTGCTCCGGTTGCCTTCACCGCCTCATCAACGGTATTAAAAACCGGTCTGTCCAAATGCGTTGTGCCGCCTTTGTTTGGTGTAACACCGCCAACTACATTGGTTCCGTATTCGATCATTTGTGTAGCATGGAATGTACCCTCTGTGCCGGTAAAACCCTGTACTAATATTTTTGAATTCTTATTAACTAAAACTGACATCAGCTATTGATTTAAATTTTCGCAAATATAGTTAATTAGACAAATAGCTAATCGGCCATTTAGCTAATTAGCACATTCTTCTTAACTTGCGCACATGGAGCAATACCTGCAGCTTTTACAAAAAATAATTAACGATGGAGCCGATAAAAATGACCGTACAGGCACGGGAACACGCAGTTTATTCGGCCATCAAATGAGGTTCAACCTTAATGAAGGTTTTCCATTAGTTACCACAAAAAAACTTCATTTAAAAAGCATCATTTACGAATTATTATGGTTCTTAAAAGGCGATACCAATGTTGAATATTTACAACAACATGGAGTTCGGATTTGGGACGAATGGGCTGATGAAAATGGAAACCTCGGTCCCGTTTATGGCAAACAATGGCGCAGCTGGGAAGGTGCCAACGGAAAAACCGTTGACCAGATCTCCGAATTAATTGAGCAATTAAAAACACAATCCCGATAGCCGCCGGTTAATAGTAAGCGCATGGAATGTGGCAGATTTGCCGGAAATGAAATTAATGCCCTGCCACTGTTTGTTTCAGTTTTATACCTCACCACCAGTCGCTTCCGACAAGACGGGAAGAAGAAAACTTTCCTGCCAGCTATATCAAAGAAGCGCCGATGTTTTTCTTGGAGTGCCTTTTAATATTGCATCTTACGCGCTGCTGACCATGATGATCGCACAAGTTTGTGATATGGATTTAGGAGAATTTGTGCATTCGTTTGGCGATGTGCATTTATATAAAAATCATTTTGAACAGGCAGCAACTTCAGCTTACACGAAAACCTTTTCACTTACCACAAATGAAATTAAATCCGGATGTAAAAAATATTTTTGATTTTAAGTTTGAAGATTTTGAATTGATTAATTATGAAAGCCATCCGGGTATAAAGGCGGTTGTGGCGGTATAATTGGTTAATTCGTTTATTAGTTAATTGGTTTATAAGTGAAAGGTTCATCCAGGTTAGTTATTGGACGATTCGTTTGGTTAGTTTATATTAGGGTTAGTCAAAAATTCATTACTTTAATTAACTAATTATGGAGTTTACCCTGGAAAAGCTGGACGTCTATAATATTGCAGAAAAATTCTCTGATGATATTTGGAAAATAGTCGACACATGGGATTTCTTCAAAAAAGACACAATTGGAAAGCAATTAGTAAGGGCCGCAGATTCAATTTCATCAAATATTGCGGAAGGGTATGGTCGCTATTTTTATAAAGAAAGTAAACAGTTTTACTTTTATTCACGTGGCTCCGTTCAGGAAACAAAATCCTGGTTATCGAAATGCTTAAGAAGAAAACTTATTGTGCCAGAAATTTGTGAACCTTTAATCGAACTTTGTAAAAAACTACTTTTGATGCTGAATGCTTTTATAAAATTTGTTAGAAATTCTCAAAAAGAAAAGTAATTATAACAATTGGGAAACGCACCATTTAACCAATTAACTAATAAACCAATTTCATATGCTCTCCCACATAGTTGCCGCTTCGGAAAATAACATTATCGGAATAAAAAACGGCCTGCCATGGCGGCTTCCCAATGATTTCAGGTATTTCAAAAACAAAACCTGGAGCATGCCGGTTATTATGGGAAGAAATACGTTTGAATCACTTAAGAAAGATCTTCCCGGAAGAATAAATATAGTAGTTACTACAAAAACAGACTGGCATCCGGAAAACGTATTTGTTACACACAACATCGAAGATGCTATTAAGAAAGCGAAAGAAAGTGATGCCCACGAAATTTTTATCGTTGGCGGTGGCGAAATTTTCAAACAAACGCTCGACATTACAGACAGGATCTATCTAACCCGTGTGCATACCACGGTTGAAGGCGACACTTCATATCCTGAGCTTCCGCAATCTAAATGGAAATTAGTAAGTTCCGACCCTCATGATGCCGACGAAAAAAACAATTATCCTTATACTTTTGAAGTGTGGGAAAAAATTGATATGCCGTAAATTCGCCTGATGTATTCAGCTTTTCAGTTAGCCAAAAAATATTTCCGGTATTACCTTCAACGCGAACAATGGCAAAGGCCACGGAGTTCATTCGCCGTTCGTTTTCGATTTCATCATTCATGTTTTAAACGATAAAAAAAAATATGAATGTTATGACACTATCGAGGCGCTGCGAAGGCAACTTTTAAAAAATAATACAACAATTGAAGTAGAAGATTTTGGCGCCGGCTCTGCCGTAATTCCTTTTAAAAACCGGAAGATAAAAGACATTGCCCGCTCATCTTTAAAAAAGAAAAAATATGCGCAGCTACTTTTCAGGATTGCTAAATATTATCAGCCTGAAAACATGGTGGAGCTTGGAACGTCGTTTGGAATAAGCTCCTGCTATCTTGCCGCAGCCAATCCATCTTCTCAATTAACCACATTGGAAGGTCGCACACAATATTGCCAGCATCGCGTTGAATAATTTTCAGCAAATCAGGTTTAACCAATATTGAATTGATAGAAGGCAACTTTGAAAAAACGCTGCCTTCGGTAATTGATAAAAGCCAAAATATAGATTTTCTATTTGTTGATGGCAACCATCGCAAAAACGCCACATTGCAATACTTTGATATTTTTTTAAAGAAAGCAGTTCCGCAATCTATTTTTATTTTTGATGATATCCATTGGAGCAAAGAAATGGAAGAAGCCTGGAAGCTAATACAGCAGCACGATTCAGTAACATTAACGATAGATCTTTTTTTTATCGGCCTTGTTTTTTTTAGTCCTGATTTTAAAGTAAAGCAACATTTCGCCATAAGGTTTTAAATTTTCAATACCTTAGAACCATATTTCTAAACTATGATCATTGGCGTTTTAAAAGAACCGAATGCCGAAACAAGAGTTTCCCTCTTACCCGAGCATTTATCCATTTTACAAAAACTTAACAACGAAATTTTAATAGAACACAACGCCGGAGAAAAAGCATTTGCTCCGGATGAACAATATGTAGAAGCAGGCGCACAGGTTGTTTCAAGAGATGAGGTGCTCAACAAAGCAGAGCTCATTTTATCAATTCATTTTCCTTCATCAGATGAGATCGACCGCTTGCAATCTAAAATAATCTTAGGTTTTTATCAGCCTTTATATCATCCGGATGTTATCAAAATATTTGCTGAAAAGAACGTTACGGTTTTCAGCATTGACATGATTCCGAGATCTACGCGTGCGCAAAGCATGGACGCATTAAGCAGCCAGGCAAATATTGCAGGCTATAAAGCGGTTCTGTTAGCAGCCAATTTATTTCCGAGATATTTTCCCATGTTTATGACCGCCGCAGGAAGCATTCCTCCCTGCAAAGTATTGATCTTAGGCGCCGGCGTTGCAGGCTTACAGGCAATAGCCACAGCAAGAAGACTCGGTGGCGTGGTAGAAGTTTTTGATACCAGGCCTGCTGTTAAAGAAGAAGTAATGAGCCTCGGCGCTAAATTTATAGAAGTAGAAGGCGCGGCTGATGCAAGCAATGCCGGTGGATATGCTGTTGAGCAATCAACCGAATTTTTGCAAAAGCAGAAAGAAAAAATTGCATCAAGTGTGGCCAAAGCTGATGTAATAATTACCACGGCGCAAATCTTTGGTAAAAAAGCGCCCATATTAATTTCAGAAGAGATGATTGCCACCATGAAAAACGGATCCATTATCATTGATCTTGCAGCAGCAACCGGCGGTAATACAGACCTTACCAAAAACAATGAAACGGTTATTTATAATGGCGTAACGATCGTTGGTAATTCAAACCTGGCTGCGTCTATGCCTTTTGATGCCAGCAAAATGTATGGAAAGAACATTACTAACTTTTTACAACTAATTATTGATAAAGAAGGAAAATTGAATGCCGATTTGCAGGATGACATTGTAAAAGCTGCCTGCGTAATTAATAACATGCAACCAACCGTTATAATTTAAAATTCATCTTATGCAAAACACAATCAGTTTCCTTCAGCAAAATATCGAGATGGTTTACATTGTGATACTGATGATATTTTTAGGAATAGAAATAATCGGAAGAGTGCCTTCTGTACTGCATACACCGCTAATGAGCGGCGCCAATGCAATACATGGAGTGGTAATAATTGGCGCCATCATCGTTATGGGAAAAGCCGAAAGCAATAATTATGCGGCATTGATCCTGGGTTTTTTAGCAGTTGTTTTAGGAACATTAAATGTTGTGGGCGGGTTTGTTGTAACCGATAGAATGCTGGAAATGTTTAAGAAGAAAAAAGCTCCGGCTTCCAAAGCGGGCAACACGAGATAAGCGTAAATGTAGATTTTCCCAAATTAACCAATTAACCAATTAATCAAATTAACCAATTAACCCAATTAACCCAATTAACCAATATACCAATTAACGAATTCACCAATAAATGAGCTTCAGTATTCTTTCAATTTGTTACCTCATTGCATCTGTAACATTTATCCTCGGATTAAAAATGTTATCAAACCCCGCCACCGCCCGCAGAGGAAATTTAATAGCCGCCGCGGGAATGATCATCGCCATTGCGGGAACTATTTTTTTATATGAAGATGATGGTAAAAAATTAGGAAATTATGGATGGATATTTTCTGCAATTATCATCGGAAGCATTGTAGGAACGCTTGTTGCCAAAAAAGTAAAGATGACGGCAATGCCCGAGCTGGTAAGCTTTTTCAACGGAATGGGCGGTGCATGCGCCGCGTTGATTTCAATAGTTGAATTCGATTATTTATATCGTGCACACCGCTTGATGGATTCAGCATTGTTTTCTGACGCCGTTCCGGGCGGGCATTATCTCGCAATCATTGTCGGAACCATCATTGGTAGCGTATCGTTTGTTGGAAGTATGATTGCCTGGGGAAAGCTAAGCGGAAAAGTAAAAGATTATTCGTTTAAAGGACAACATCTTTTTAACCTGATCGTGTTGTTTTTTGTTATTGTGATGGCAGTATATACTTATTTTTCCAATGTACAGGTTTCCAACATTCCTTTCTTTATCACAGTAGCATTGGCGGTTTTATACGGAGTATTTTTTGTGCTTCCGATTGGCGGCGCAGATATGCCGGTGGTTATTTCTTTATTGAATTCTTTTACAGGAGTAGCAGCGGCCTGCGGAGGATTTTTATATAATAATAAAGCCATGCTTACCGGTGGAATTTTAGTTGGCGCAGCCGGAACTTTATTGACAATATTAATGTGCCGCGCCATGAACAGAAGCCTGAAAAATGTGCTTATCGGTTCTTTTGGTAACGGAGCCAAAGCCGCTGCGACTTCCACGGGCACTCATGGAGCTATTAAAGAGATCTCATTAAGCGATGCTGCAATGCTGATGGCTTATGCAAAAAAAGTAATGATCGTTCCCGGATACGGTTTAGCGGTTGCACAGGCACAGCATACCTGCCATGAACTTGAAAAGGCGCTCGAAGAGAGAGGAGTGGAAGTACAGTATGCCATTCATCCTGTAGCAGGACGCATGCCGGGCCACATGAACGTTTTGCTGGCTGAAGCCGACGTGAATTATGAAAAGCTTTTAGAAATGGAGGATGCCAATGAAGAATTCAAGTCCACCGATGTAGTTTTAGTTTTAGGTGCAAATGATGTGGTAAATCCTGCCGCAAAAAATGACACCGCCTCTCCTATTTACGGAATGCCGATCCTGGAAGTGGAATTGGCAAAAACAGTAATCGTAAACAAGCGGAGTATGAAGCCGGGATACGCCGGAATTGAAAATGAGCTTTTTTATCAGCCTAAAACATCAATGCTTTTCGGCGATGCAAAAGCGGTGCTGCAGAATATATTAATTGAGTTAAAAAGCCTTTAAGAGATTATAACCAAAACACCCCGCATTTATGTGCAGGGTGTTTATATCTTAATTTAAAATGATTATGATTTAGCGGCGCTAACTACCTTTTTAGCCTTTTTATCATTTTTTACCGCAGCATTTGTTGCTTGTTTTGCAGGAGTGGATGCCGCATCAGCTGCCAAAACTTCGCCGGTAAGCTTAATGAATTTCACATCATCAGCGCCAGCAAATTTCACAGTGATTGATTTGTTGATCGGGCCAACTGCTGCTGCATTAAAAGTTGCCGCAATAGTACCGGTTTTGCCAGGCGCAATAGGCGCTTTTGTGTAATCGGAAACAGTGCAGCCGCATGATGGAGAAGCCTGCTCAATGATCAGGGGCTCAGTGCCAATATTAGTTACGGTAACAGTAGCAGTTGCCGGAACATTTTGTTTGATTTTACCGAAATCAACAGTTTCAACATTGAACTTCGCAATGTCATCAGCTTTTTTTGAAGCCGGGGCCGTTTGCGCAAATAACGAGGCAGACGATAAAGCCAGAATTCCTAAGAGTAACGTTTTCATAATGGTTGTTTAAATTTATTATTCGTTTTTTAAAGAGTTTACAGCAGAATTTTCAGGAGCCGAAGTTACAGGTGTTTTCCAAACTTCGCCCTTGATGATAATTTCCTTAACCAAATTGCCATTATAGGTAATCGTAACCGGTTTGGCAAATGCGCCCTCATTGGCGGCATTGTAGCCAACCGTAATTTTTGCCGTTTTGCCCGGAGCCACTACTTCCTTACTCCATTCCGGCGTAGTGCAACCGCAACTTGCCTGCACTTTATCGAGGGCGAAAGGGGTTTTTCCTGTATTGGTGAATTCAAAAACGTGAGTAACTGGTTTCCCCTGCGGAATTTTTCCAAAATCAAATTCAGTTTCCTTTAAAGTAAGGCTTTCTTCAGCAATGGCCGGCTGCGTAACTTTTTCAGCGTTCGGTGAAGCAATTTTTGTTACTTTAGAAGAATTACTTTGCGCATTTACTGCAATTGAAAAAACCAGGAACCATATCGCGATAGATATTCTTTTCATTGTAGCTGTTTAAGCGATTTCAAAGATAGTAAAACGCAGGATATGGTTGCAAATTGTAATGCCGTTTTTAGATTTTTAACATTCATCAACCAGAATTAATATTTTTGCCATTATGGATACCAATCAAATCAATGAAAAAGATCTTTTGGAAAATCTCTCGTTTGAAAAATTCAGACAAGAGGTTTTAAAAGATTATAAAGTGGTTTGCGAAAGCAGGGAGGCAAGTTTGCTTGGGAGAAAAGAGGTACTTACCGGGAAAGCGAAATTTGGCATTTTCGGCGACGGAAAAGAAGTAGCGCAGGTAGCCATGTCGAAGTTCTTTATGCCCGGCGATTTCAGAGCCGGTTACTACCGCGATCAAACGTTTATGTTTGCCAGCGGACTGGCAACAGTAGAGCAATTTTTCTCCCAGTTATATGCAGATCCGGATTTGAATAATGATCCATTTAGCGCTGGCCGCCAAATGAACTCGCACTTTGCCACAAGGTTTGTTGATGAAAACGGAAACTGGCTTCCACTGGCTCAAAGAAAAAATGTATCTGCTGATATGGCGCCAACAGCCTCGCAAATGCCGCGGGCGCTTGGTTTGGCTTTCGCCTCAAAAGTTTTCAGGGATGTGAAACAGTTACACGATCTCACTGATCTAAGCAATAACGGTAACGAAATCTGCTTTTGTACTATTGGCGATGCGTCCACTTCCGAAGGGCATTTTTGGGAAGCGATCAATGCGGCCGGCGTACAGCAAATTCCGCTTGCGGTGTTTGTGTGGGACGATGGATATGGTATTTCTGTTCCCAAAAAATATCAAACTACCAAATCTTCTATTTCAAAAGCTTTAAGCGGGTTGCAAAAAGAAGACGATACCAATGGAATAAATATTTACAGGCTTAAAGGATGGGATTATGCAGGAATGTGCGAAATACTGGAATCGGCCATTAAAAATATCAGGGAAACGCATGTGCCGGCTTTGTTTCATGTGGAAGAGCTAACCCAGCCGCAAGGGCATTCTACATCAGGCAGCCACGAGCGGTATAAAACGCCGGCGAGATTGGCCTGGGAAAGAGAATGGGATGCCAAAAAACAAATGAGGCAGTGGATCATTGAAAATGCGCTGGCAAACGAAAACGAGCTGGATGATATTGAAACAGAAGCGAAGAAATTTGTAAAGCAAAGTAAAATTAATGCCTGGGAAAAATTTTATAGCCCGATAAAAGAACAGGTTGCAAAAGTAAAAAATCTACTAAATGGCTTTTCTGATCAGCAGAAAAACAAGCCGGCAATAGATAAGCTTGTTAATGATCTTACATCAACGCGGGAGCCGTTGAGAAGAGATGTGATGAAGACACTGGCTTCAATAATAAACCTGTCCACTCCTTCTGCCGGGCTGCACGAAATAGAAAATTATTATCACGAGCTCAAAAAGGAAAATGAAATTTTATTTGATTCTTTCCTTTATAATGAAGGCCCTAAATCTGCCTTAAAAGTTACGGGCACCGCACTGGAATTTAGTCCGGATGCAGCAAACGTAAATGGCTTTGAAATTCTTAACAGGTATTTTGACGAGTTGTTTGCACACAACAAAAAAGTGGTGGCCTTTGGCGAAGATCTTGGCAGCATCGGCGACGTAAACCAGGGCTTTAGCGGTTTACAGGAAAAGTATGGCAAAGAAAGAATCTTCGACACCGGCATTCGCGAGCTTTCAATTATGGGCCAGGGCATAGGACTTGCACTCAGAGGCTTGCGGCCAATTGCCGAAATTCAATACCTCGATTATTTGCTTTTTGGCTTACAACCTTTAAGCGACGATGTTTGTACCACTCATTTTCGTACCAACGGGCAGCAAAGTGTTCCCGTTATTGTGCGTACGCGAGGTCACCGGCTGGAAGGAATCTGGCACAGTGGCTCACCTATGGGAATGATCATTAACGCGCTTCGCGGAATGTATATATGTGTACCAAGAAACATGACCCAGGCGGTGGGCATGTACAATACACTCCTGGAAAGCAACGACCCGGCGCTGATGATCGAAAGCCTCAATGGTTACCGGCTTAAAGAAAAACTGCCTTCTAATTTATTATCCTACCGCGTGGCTTTGGGTATTCCTGAAATTATTAAAGAAGGAAAAGACATCACGATGGTAACTTATGGTTCTACATTGCGCATTGTGCAGGAAGCGGCAGAAACATTGGAACAGCTAAACATCAGTTGCGAGATCATCGATGTACAAACTTTATTGCCCTTTGATGTGAACCATTCTATTCTTGATTCTTTAAAGAAAACCAACCGCATTATTTTTATTGATGAAGACGTTCCGGGCGGCGCCTCTGCTTTTATGTTTAATAAAGTGATGGAAGAGCAAGGCGGTTATCGCTGGCTTGATGTGGCGCCACGCACTCTTAGCGGAAAAGACCATCGCCCTTCTTACGGCAGTGATGGCGATTATTTTAGTAAGCCCAACACCGAAGACATCATAGAAGCTGCCAAACAAATGATGGCAGAATAATTTACCAGGCGCAAGCTTTACTGTACGGTTTTGTGAAAAGCCAAAATGTAGTATTTATCATTTTTTCAATTTTCAATTATTTATGATCACTAATACAGAACGACATTTTATTAACTATTGGCAGGAACAGAAAAGTGGTCCTAAATGGAAATATTACCTGCTGTTTTCCATGGCCTGGGCAGTGGTTTCTTTCCTAGTAATCTTTTTTCTAACAAAATTATTTACCAATCTTTGGGAAACCGGCGGCCGAAACCTGATCTATATTTTGGTGGGCATTTCAATAATTGTTGGCATTGTGTCCACGCATTTAACCTATGTTTCCAATGAGCGGCGCCTCAATAAAATATTACAGCGGGAAAAGAAGAATTAAATCAGGCTTCTTTATGTTGCACAATATGACTGATAATTTTTTCTGCATGCACGCGCGAATTTTCTATAAAAAGTAAATGCGTATTCATGCCGCCACAAATAACTCCTGCGAGATAAATCCCGGGTACATTGGTTTCATAATCTTCTTCGTTGTAAGTGGGCTTGCATACTTCATCTTCAGAAATATCAATTCCCAGTTTCTGCAAAAATTGAATATCGGGCTGATAGCCGGTCATTGCTAAAACCCAGTCGTTTGGCACCGTTACAATGCCATCGGGCGTATTAATATCCACTTCATGTTCTCTTATTTCTGCAAGCGAAGAATTGAAATACGCTTTGATGGAGCCTTCTTTTATCCGGTTTTCTATATCCGGCTTTACCCAATATTTTACACGATTGCTTATTTCGCTTCCGCGAATTACCATCGTTACTTCGGCACCCTTACGCCATGTTTCCAAAGCGGCATCAATGGCTGAGTTGGCCGCACCCACCACCAGTACTTTTTGAAATGCATAATAATGCGGATCATCATAATAATGTTTCACTTTTGGCAACTCTTCGCCTTTTACATTTAGCAGGTACGGAATATCATAAAAGCCTGTAGCCACAATAATATTTAAGCTTTGGTATTTTGATTTTAGACGTAATTACTTCAAAACGATTTTGTAACTTTTTTACAGATTCCACTTTTTCAAACAAATGAATATTCAGGTGAAATGAAGTAACGATCCTTCTGTAATATTCCAGCGCCTCGCTTCGTGTTGGCTTGTTGTTATTGCTCACAAATGGCACGTCGCCAATTTCCAGCCGCTCGCTGGTGCTAAAAAAGGTCATGTTTACAGGATAATTGTACAAAGAATTTACCAATGCGCCCTTCTCTAAAATAACATAATCCAATCCTGCTTTTTTGGCTTCAATGGCGCATGCAAGCCCAATCGGACCGCCGCCAATTATTATTACATCATATAGTTTGCTTTCCATACCCATCACATTTATTTTCTTTAAATTGAAAAAATCTCAGTTCAACTTCAACGCAAAGTTTACACGCGACGCCATTTTGATTTCAATTTTAAAAACGGAGTTTCAAGATAAAAGTAACTAATTGAAGCAATCAAATAATTTATTGAGAAATAAATGATGACCATTATCCAATTGCTGATGGCGAACTTCGCCAGCAAAAGATTGATGAAGGTGATGGTGATTCCATGAAAACAATATAAGCCATAAGATAGTTTTCCGGTAAATATTAAGAATTGGTTTGTCTCAAAAATTTTAGTGCGCCTTTGATTGATCATTTGCTCGGCGATAAACAGCGCGATGTAGATGATGAAAAAATACCGGCTTATTAACGCCGCAAAATCATTGCTGATTCCGGAGAAATGTCGGCTTAAAAAATAAAAGATGATGAAGTGAAAAACCAGGTAACTATAGAAAATAATTTTACCCAATCCCGATAAATCTCTTAGCCAATTGAGCAAAACGCTTCTTCTGAAAACCCATATAGCAGCCAAAGCACCGCAGCAAAAGTCAAAAAAATAAGTAAGCGTATTAAAATAACTTTCTACCTGCGCGCTGATGGCATACACCGAAAACGCGATGCTGGTAATCATTAATATAGCAACAGCCAAAACCAATTTTTTATAAAAAAAACGCAGGCACAATCCCCATAAAAGATAGAATTGCTCTTCAACAGAAATGGTCCATAAAAATTTTAAAAAGAACACATGCTCATATGGGTAAAAATTCGCGACAAAAAAAATGTAGTACCACGCATTTGGCAACGACATGTTGAAATGAAACATTTTTGCCAAGACCGAAAACACCACAAAAGCAAGAAAGAGAATAAAAAAATAGAGTGGCCATATTCTTAAAATCCGTCTTGTAAAATAATTTTTAAACGAAAAATTATGGCGCTTTTCATATTCATTCAGGCCAAGCCAGGTTAATAAAAACGACGATAAAATAAAAAAAACATCAATCGCCAGTGGGAGATTTTTAAAGAGATACTGAATAAAATCCGACAAAAAAAATGGCGCTTCCGTAATGCTTACCGTATGGAATAAAAAGATAGCAATAAACGACATTCCCCTTATCGAATCTAACTGGGGAAAATAAAGCCTGTTTTTAGGCAAAGCAGTTGTGCTCTTCAATGGAAACTTTTGATTGATTGAATGAAGATATAAAAAGCAAATTATTAAATGTTGCCCGATATTTTAATACAAAAAAATCTCAACACGTTAAATGATTAACCATGTTGAGATGAATGAGTATCTTTTATGAGCCTTGTTTTATTCTTCTTCCCAAACCCTTGTGGAAAGCCATTTTGTAGATTTTTTCTTTTTTTAGTTTGAATAAAAACGCTTTTAAAAAACCGGCTTTTCTATATTTTGGCTTATCTCATGAAATACATCTTTCCATAGCCTTTAGTAAAATACTGTATCGGTTTTATCGCCATCGTCTTTAAATTTCTCCAGCGATTTTCCATTTAAGTTGGTAAGCACACGATACAGGTAAACACCATTGGCCACTTTTTGTCCGTACATATCCGAACCATCCCATTTAAATTCAGTGATGTTTCTGCCAATGTGCAACGGGCCTAATTCATCTTTGGTTATTTCCCTGATAATTTTTCCGGTGACGGTTAAAATTTGAATCCGGATGTTTTGCGGAACTACCGATCCTGTTACGGTAAATACGAACGCGGTTGAGGTAGTAAACGGATTGGGATAATTAAGCAAATTAGAGATCATCGGCTTGCTGATCACTCTAAACCTGATGTGATAATCCAGCTCGCCGGCTGTGTTTCCGGCGGCATCTTTTCCGGTAACAATTAATTCGTATTCCTGGTCATCGCCACTCAAGGACGGCGAAAGATCTATTGTTGCGGTGTTTTGGCCGGAGGCTAAATTAGCGGGCGTAAACCGCATGGTGTCGTTGTCAAAATGATACGTTCTTAAAGAACCATCCGGCAGGCGAATCTGAACTTTTAACAACGATGTATCGTTAAGCGCAAGGAAAGCACTTTCATCTTTAAGCTTGATGGTTATATGCGGCCTTGCAGAAACTATATCGCGGTTCAAAATGTGTACGCCGTCAAAAGTTACATCCAGCAACGGATTGTATTTATCGGCATTCACATAAAAATTACGATACAGGAAATTATTAAAATGATATTGCTCGGGCTGGTCGTTATCTGGATTAAAATCGACGAGGAGCGTATTGGCGCCAGAGTAAGCTTTAGTGTCAATATCGTATTTCAGGGTGATGGTATCTCCGCTCACCAGTGGCTTTTGCCGCGGCACATTCAACAGATGCGTTACATTATTATTGTCGATTATGGCCAGCTTTATGCGAACACTGTCAAACTTTTGCGGGCTGATGTTCTTAAACGAAATACCAAAATGCAATACTTCACCTTGTACCAGCGTGTCTTTTGAAGTAAAATACAAGTTGGGTGCAATGGCTCCTTCCGGTGCCGGCTCATAATTTACCCGCCAGTAAGATAATTGGTACGGCGTAATTTTTATGCTGTCGGCATTGCGCATTTTTAATTGAATGTATGGATATTGCGCAGCATTAATTGAAGAAATGTCTACATCCTGCTGCGTTTTATTTACATCGAAAATGGTGGTGCCATTTCCGGCGAGATCATAGCCAATGATTTGCACTGATGGATCATCGGGCGAATTGGCCTCAAGGCTGGTTCCGCGCCAGTGCATGGCTTTCCACGATTTAGCGGGACCAAACTTAGGCGAAGTGATGTATCCTAAAGTGTCCGGCGAAATATGATCTTTTCTATAACTGATCTTATCAGATATTCCTTTGGAGAAAATAAAATCCGGGCCGTAGTCTGGATTATTTTTCTGATAAGAAAAAATAAAGGCGCGCGGCCGGTAGAAAGAATCTATCAATACAAAACCGGCAGATTTTAATTTGTGATACAACGAATTGCCGGAGCCAAAAGCTGTGGTATCTGCGGCCCATTTATCAGCAAAAACGCCGGAAGCAGAATCGGGTGCGGCAACGTTTCTTGCCAGCACAATAAAATTATCCGGTATGGAATCCAGGAACCTCATGGCTGCTTTTCTTGATGCCTGGCTGGCCAGGTTATAAGCGAAATTGGTAATTCTGTCGGGCGAACAAATTGACAAACTACCACTTAATCCGGGGCCGCCCATTACGTTTCGCCAAGGCTTTAGAGTTACAGGGTCAATCACGTTAAACATAATGAGATTAGACGTTCCGCAAATGGCGATGGCAAAATCTACTCCATTAACACCCGCAGAAAAATCGGAACCCTCTCTTGAGCCAGTTGGATAAACGGCATTTTTTGCCTCAATAAAATTGAGCACGGTTGCAAACGTCCATTTCCTGGCGCTGTCTAATTTAATATTTTGTGTATCTGACGCCAGGTGCTGATAATAATGCGACTGGTTAGATCCGGCAGAACTATTAGCGATATAAATAAAAGAGGCGCTGTTCCAACGATAATCTGCCGGAATATTCGATGCCGGCTTAAGCGCAACTCTCCAATAATAAACCGTACTGTCCAAATAACTGAAACCGGGATCAAATTCTAATATACCGCCCGGCTGGTGAATGCTGCGCGATATTTTTGCCGGAGAATTAAACAACTGGGTGGTGTCAATTTCCATTACATAATCTTTTGCTTCACTTACCGGGTTTGCCGTGGATGCATATAATTTTTGATTGGCTACATTAACAATCGCATAATTGTATGGATACGAAGGTGTGGCTTCATCTTCATAAATAAAGAATTCTTTGGTAACCGTATTATTGGTTTCAGACATTTCCGCCACCTCATTTTTTGAATCAACCGTCACCGTAACTTTATTGAGACCTTTATCGCGTGTGGCAATAATGGGCACCACTAATTTCAGAGAATCGGCATAATTAATTCCTTTAATTCTTTTTCGCAGCAGCAATTCGGTAGTGCCGTTTGGATACGTTCTTTTCACTTCTATATTAATAGAATCATTAACTGCTCTGCCAATATTGAACATTTTTACGTCCATCACAAAATTATTAGCCGCCACAGAAATAAATTGGGGACTGATTTTTATTGCCTGGTCTTCTATCACATAATCGGGCTTTGGATGAGTGTTAATCTTTATCGCCGGATCGCCGTGCAGGTTCAACTCTTCCAGGTTCATTCTTGAAAACGGATCGAGCGTGGGATTGTTACCACCCAATTTCAAAATGGTATTTTTCATATCCACCCCAATGGAACCGCCATAATTAAACTGGCCGATCTGGTGATAAATGGTGTCGTTATAGGTATTCAGATACGGAGGAATGCCCAGATGCGAGCTTGCCAGGAACCCAATAGTTCCCCGCTCTTTCGACAATACAAAATTTTCTGAAATAGACATCGCGTTCTGAAGGATGCGCAGCGTATCATAAATGTAATTATTGCCGGCTGTGCAGCCGCTCACTAAAAAGAAAGGATATCTTCCCTGGTTATCGTACGATGCCGGATCGCCGAGATTAAATTCCATTAAAGTAGCCGAAGAATGGCCGAAATAAGAAAGCAGGCTTATTCCTTCTTTAAATAACTCGCCCAGCCGCTGACCGGCAATCAGCTGCACCGCGGCCGTAGACGATTTGGAGAAGGTTTCTACCTTGGCCCCGTAAAAAGTATCCTGGATTACATCGCGGTATTGGTTCATATAAAATGTAAACAAATCATTCTCCCCTACCTCTCTTCCACCGATTACATGAACTACATTTTTCATCCATAATTTATTTGCCAGCGTTTGCGTGCTTGGAAGCCTGTAGCTGCTCATAGTCTTTTATTTTTTGCAGATAGTTGGCAACTTCATCTCCAGATACTGCTGAAAGCCTGTCCTATGGGAACGCTGGGCACCCCACTTCCATACGGCGATGATAATAACACATCCGATGCCGGGCTGCCGAAAGTGGGAACCAGATTTAATCTGTCGGCATACTGGCTTTTTTGGTTCTTCACATAATCATCGTAAGTGATACCCTTTCCTATCAGAAAAATATATTGCGGCGAAAGCGAAAATGTAGATTTTGCATATTGAATAAAATCTTTGATAGCAGATGGATGCTTTTTAATTCCATAAGCAAACTGATCTACCAATTCGTCAATTTCGATCACTTTTGCATTGTATCCACCTCCTGCAGATGAGCTTCTGTATTGCCGGTATAAGTCTACATTGTTGGCACCATTAGCGCTTGTATAAAGAATTGGATTGCTGATGATGAGGTAATTTCCCTGGTTTGCCGAAACCGCATAATTAATAAAATTTCTTTGTTGAAACGATGAAATATTGTTGACGGTTGCAGGCTCTTCGCTGGCCATTTGAAATGTTCTTTTGGCAACGGCCGAAGGAGGCAAAACGAATTTTACTTTTCCCGGCGTACTTATGTCACCAAGATATCTTTTGTTGGAAGTGATATCAAATAGTACCGGCGCTTTGGTACCGAAATTAAAATTATCAATCACTAAATAATTTCCGGTGGCGGTGGCGGGTAATTCAAAAGAATAATCGGTGCGGTTATTAAAATTAAATTTGCTCGGATACGTGAGTTCTACAAAAGATACCGCATATCTGTCAGTAGATTCTGTGGAGGTATTTTGAAATGAGATTAATGCCCAGTTCGGACTAACAAATGCGCTAAGCGGAATATCGTTTATCTGCTTTTTTATATAAGTAAACCAGGGCATCGGCTCATCATCAATAAAAATATTGTTGAATTTTACCCTGATATTTCTTTCATTAAGCGCATTGCCGGCAACGGCAAACTTAAGTGAGGCATTCGGACCGCCGGTGTATACATTTAAGTCGTTGATTTGCGCAGGCAAGGGCCGGTTGGGATATATATCAGCACTCATCCAGCCTTCGCCCACATCGTAAGATGAAGAATATACATAGCTTCCGGCAGGTACTGCATAGCCCGGATTAATTACCGTTCTGTAATAGAGACCTTTCACATCCATAAAATAAGGCTCTGCAGGCAAACTGTTTCCGGCTACATTATTTGCAGCATCGGTATATCGTAAATTGTTTCCTGATGGATTTACCGTTAAAAAATAGGCCGCAGTATCCGTTTGTAAACTATATTGATCTGACAGTTGAAAATCTGCAGTTCTGTAAAGCTTGGTATCTGTTTTTCCATCGTTCATCATGCCCCAAAACTCAATAAAATCAGTAGCTGACAATGAGCCGGAGGCAACGCTGGTATATAATGTAACTTCTGCGCCGTTTCGCCAAAGCTGAAATTGCTCGGCCGGAATATTTCCAAGCCCGGCGGCATTTAGGGCCGGTTGGTTAATGCGGCAGAGGCCGTTTTTACCAACCTTAAATTTATAGTAGGTCTTGTTATAATCAATCCAGCTGTTGGAGTATGTTTGAGCATAAGCCGAAGCTGTAAAGAAAATAAAAAACAGGAGTATTAATTTTTTCATAGCAGTATTTGTAAACTAATTATGTTCTTTCTTGCCCAAATCAAATTTTAAAGAAAAAATATGGGTATATAATGGGTTTGATTGATTGGCCAGGTTTGAAAAGGCATAATCAATACTTACATTATTAATTTTAAATCCGGCGCCCAAACTGGGTTGATAAATCCAGACTCTTTTTTGATTGGTAGTATCGCCATCGGCAAGTGCCTTTTGAAAATTATAAATGCCGGCCCTTACAAAAAATACGTTTTTAATATCCAGTTCCATGCCTGCGTGAGGATCAGCGCTGATCGTATTTCCGCTGAGTACAGTATTTCTTCTTCCATCAAAAGTAAGATCGGCATCTACTTCGGTTAAAAGATTTACAGTTTCACCAAGCCTGAAATTGTAAGAAGCGCCCAATGTAAGGCGCGGCGCAGTTAATTCGGTTGATTTTACGGGAATGTCATTCTTGGTTAAATAAAGCGCTTCCTTTTCTTTATCAGTGAAATGAAAAGACCATGCATTAAAAGTGGTGGTAACATCTTTTGCTACAATGCCCAGTGCAAACCGGTCTTTTTGCATTTTAAAACCGGCATCAATTCCAAAACCCCAGGCCGAAGCAAAATGGCCAACCTTTCTGTAAATTACTTTCGCATTTACCCCAAAGCTTGTTTTAAAATCTTCCTCATCTTTTATTTTTTGGGCAAAGGAAAAAAGAAACGCATAATCTGCAGAAGAAAAAGACGTGATGTTGCCATAATTGATACTTCCATCCGGTTCAACCAGGTAAAGCGTATTCGGAATATCATCCACCGCAAACCGCAAAACCGATAAACCCAGGGTTCTCCTGTTATCACTAACCGGAATGGCCACACTGGCATAATCATATTTTCCAATGTTATCGAAATAGCTGGCATGCATTAAGCTGATGGATGGATTGTCCTGCACAGAGGTAAGCGCGGCCGGATTCCAGTAGCCTGCTGTTCCGTCGGTAACAGATGCTGCCTGGGCTGCCCCCATTCCCAAGCCCGCGGGCTCCCGCACCGATATTTAAAAATTCGTTGGAGTATTTGCGAAACTGCGAAAAGCCAATGCACGGCAAAAGCAACAGAAAAATAAGGTTGGCAAGTTGAGAAATTCTCATATGGGGGAATAATCAGTTATTAGATTGATTCTGTGTGTTTTTATGGCAAAATAAAACGGAGCCTTGTTAGTTATATTGTATTTTCTTATTCGATTTTCGATAAAATGGCCCCACCGGCTTCATTTCTTTTTGCATCGCTGCAGTTTTTCAGTAAGTTTTATGCTTCAATAAAAACAATTCATTCTTCACATAAGCGAAAAAGTAGATTTTGGCATTTTAGCTTTCATAAAACGTCGGAAACAATTTGGCAGCGTAAATTAATCAAAAGGATTGACTGTTATTTGTTTTTGTACAGTATTTTTGAGCCACTTTTATGGAAAACTTAATAACAGAATTAAAGTGGCGCGGCCTTATCCAGGATATAATGCCGGGAACCGAAGAACAACTTTTAAAAGAGCCAACTGCCGCTTATGTTGGTTTTGATCCTACAGCAGACAGTCTTCATATTGGCGGACTGATACCGATCATTATCCTCGTTCATTTGCAAAAATTCGGGCATAAGCCGTTTGCATTAGTGGGCGGCGCCACAGGCATGGTTGGCGATCCTTCCGGAAAAAGCGAAGAAAGAAATTTATTGAGTACAGATGTTCTGAATCATAATGTGGAGGCAATTAAGAAGCAATTGAAGAAATTCATTGATTTTAATTCGGAGAAGGCCAATGCCGCTGAAATGGTCAATAATTTTGATTGGTTTAAAAATATATCGTTCCTCGATTTTATTCGCGATACCGGGAAACACATTACCGTTAATTACATGATGGCCAAAGAAAGTGTAAGAAAGCGCCTGGAAGGTGAAAACGGAATGAGCTTTACCGAATTTAGTTATCAGCTGGTGCAGGGATATGATTTCTATTGGCTTAATAAAAATAAAAACTGCAAACTGCAATTCGGCGGCAGCGATCAATGGGGCAATATTGTAACCGGCACAGAATTGATCCGCAGAAAGAGCGGTGGTGAAGCATTTGCATTTACCTGCCCGCTTTTAACCAAATCAGACGGAAGTAAATTTGGTAAAAGTGAAAAAGGAAATATTTGGTTAGATGCGGAGAAAACCTCTCCCTACACTTTTTATCAATTTTGGCTGAATACTGCCGATGCTGATGCAGAAAGGTTTTTAAAGATTTTTACTTTCTTAAGCGAAAAAGAAATCAACGATTTAGTGAAGCAGCATACCGGAAATGAACACCTGAGAATTTTACAGAAAAAACTGGCCGAAGAACTTACCTGTTTTGTGCATTCCAGGCACGATTATGAATTTGCGGTAAAAGCTTCTTCCATTTTATTTAGTAACGACACTGCGCAAATTTTACGCGAATTAAACGAAGCGCAATTGCTGCAGGTAATGGAAGGTGTTCCGGCAATTGAAATGGAAAAAGATCAATTGAAAGACATCGATATTATTACGTTGCTGGCCCAAACCAAAGTATTTGCCAGTAAAGGGGAAGCTAAGAAAATGCTATCGCAAGGCGGCGTTTTCATCAACAAGGAAAAAATTACCGATGCAGAATTAACCATCAACAGCAGCCAGCTTCTAAACAATAAATATTTATTAATTCAAAAAGGAAAAAAGAATTACTATTTACTGAAGGCGGTATAAAAATCAGCCAGTGGTAAGTAAAAAAATATTTAGCCACGGATTACGCAAATACTTCGCAAAGCGAAGTACACAGATTACTTGATCCCAAAGTGAAGTAACAGATATTGTCTGTGTTAATCCGTGTAATCCGTGGCAAATTAACAATCCAAACAGCCTATTGGTTTTTCAAAAAAAAAATTAAAAATCTATATTTTGACTTATCTCGCTTTCAAACAGTTCAAATTTTGAGCGAGGCAAAAAAAGTAATTAGTCTTTGTAAATATGGATTTCTATTTTTCCATCTTCAGTTACCGTACCGCGATACATACCTTCTGTATTAAAAGGCATGGTCACATTTCCATATTTATCCAAAGCAATTAAGCCACCATCTCCGCCCATATCACCTACCTTTTTAATTACGGTTTTCCCGGCTTCCTCAAGGGTTAAGCCTTTATATTCCATTAGTGCAGAAATGTTGTGCGCGACAACGTTGCGAATGTAAAATTCGCCCCACCCGGTGCATGAAATGCCGGCGGTATTGTTATTGGCATAAGTGCCGGCACCAATAATTGGAGCGTCGCCAATACGGCCAAACCTTTTATTGGTCATTCCTCCCGTAGAAGTACCTGCAGCTAAATTTCCATTGTGGTCTAACGCCACAGCGCCAACGGTTCCAAACTTATAATCACGATTGATCGTGCCTAATTTGGAAGGATTGAAACTATGATCCAATTTGCTTTTCATAGAATCTTCCCTAATTGCTTTCTTAAGATCACGCCATCTTTGTTCTGTAAAAAAATAGCTGGGATCCACGATGGTTAATCCGGCTTCTTTTGCAAATTTTTCAGCTCCGGCCCCGGCCATCATCACATGCTCAGATTTCTCCATTACCGCTCTTGCCGCGCTGATCGGATTGCGTATGTTGGTAACGCCCGCTACCGCGCCGGCCGACATGGTTTTACCATCCATAATGGAAGCATCCATTTCATTTTTACCATCATGGGTAAATACGGCACCTTTGCCCGCATTGAACAATGGACTGTCTTCCAATACATGTATTGCTGCTTCCACTGCATCCAGACTGCTTTTACCCGCTTTTATTTTTTCATAACCAGCTTTCAGCGCCTGGGTCAGTGCAGCGGTATAATCCTTTTCTTTTTGAGGAGTCATGTTTTTCTTCAAAATAGTTCCCGCACCTCCGTGAATGACCATAGCATATTTTACACTATTTTTAAGAGCGGCAGTTTTGATCAATTTACCATTTTCAACATACCAGTTGTACCATTGTCCGCCACTTGCTTTCTCTTTGTTGAAATCTGCAACAGAGAAATTACCTGCTCCGGATTCGGATCCCTGAATTTCATAAACCAATAATGCTTTTTTGCCGGAAACCCATTGCAGCGGCTTGATTAGCGGAAATTCTTTCCGGAGGTAATGTTGGATCTGTGATAAGAAAGTAAGCTTTGCTTACGCCAAATACTTTGGCGTTTCCTTCTTCGTCTATACATACCGCCGTTCTTTCATCGGGTGCTATTCCTTTTGCATAGATGCCCCAATCCCTGATGATGCGCGCCAGGAAAGTTACATGGCGGCCTTCACGTTTGCGGGCCAGGTAATGCTGATCGGTTATTACATGTTCCAGGTAAGGTGCATGTAAAAGATCGTTATTATATAATGTCACATCTGCCATGTACGGATTGTTGAGCGCTTTATCGGAAACCACACTTCCATCTTCACCGCTGTAATAAATTCCGCTTAAAATAGCACAGCCTGCGCTGGTGCCACCAACCGGAACTTTCTTTACATTCATCAGGTAATTAATCGCATCCTGCGTTTTGGTGCCCCGCCAGAATTTCATATAATTCGACTGGTCGCCTCCTCCAATAAATAGCATTTCTGCATTGCGGATGATGTTCGCTACAGTATCATTATCTGCCTGCTCACGCGAAATGATGTTCAACGTTTGTACAGAGTTAACGCCACCCAAATTATAAATGTCTTCATTATAACCGGCAGAGCCAGATGCAGTAATTACTACCACATCTCCACCACCGCTTTTCTGAATCATCCATTTAAATGCAGCGTTCACACTTCCGCCGCCACCTACCAGTGCAATGCCACCACTGGTAGTGGTTTTCACATCTGCAGTATCTCCGACAATACCTAATGATGCAGAAGCGGCATTGTACTTTTGGGCCTGCAAAGAAAGCGTGCCCATCAAACTAATAACAAATACGAATAATGATTTTTTGAAAAATAACATTGAAAATCTTTTAGTATTAAAAATTCTTTCTTTAAATATCGCGGATTAATTATCGAAAAACCAATTTTCGAAATAAAACCACTTAGAAGCTGTCTAAAAATGAAATTTTAGTTCACCATATTGCGGTTGGTGGAGACACCAACCGCGGCACTCCGCCGTGGCCGGTGTCCCACCGGCCACTTTTAGCGATCATAAGAAATTTATAAAATCATTTTTAGACAGTCTCTTAATGAAACTTGTAGAAATCTACATTTTGGCTTGTTTCAACATCCCACTTACATTTTCACGGTTTTCTATCCTGGAATTAGTACCCGGGATTTTGTATCATCTTCTTGTTGGCCTTCAACTCACTGTTGGGAATCGGAAAAACATACCGGGCATCCTGGGGAGTTAATAATACGGCACCCAAAGCATTCACCGCGTCTTCAGGAAGCCTTGTTATAGGCAGATTGTATCTTCTTAAGTCGAAATGGCGATGGCCTTCAAAAGCAAGCTCTTTGAATCTTTCTGTAAGAAGCGCTGTTTTAATGGCGTCTTTTGAGCCGAAAGTTTCTGAAACATATCCATTGATTCTTGCAGCGCGAAGTGCATTTAAATCATCTTCTGCCAAAGTAAGATTGGTTTTTTCGGCATAGGCTTCTGATCTGATCAGGTACATCTCGCCGGTACGGTAAAGCTTTATATCCACCAGGTTAGGATTGCTTACGGCATCGTTCATATATTTAACCACTACATTGGGCATTTTGCCTGCGGCTTTTCTTGCTGAATCAATTTTTATGTAAGAAGAAAAACGAATGTCATCTGCCTGGTCAAATAAATCAGTTAATTCATGAGATGCAGCAAAATATACACGGCTTCCTGCGGGGTTCGTTAAAAAACCTGCCTGGGTATAAAGATTGCCCAAAGGTGTTTCAGCATCAGAAACCACTCTTTTCAGTTTCCAGATTACTTCCTTATTGGATTTGTCTTTCCATATTTGAGGAAAATCCGTACGGGAAGCAATGGCTACTGCATTGATGGCTTCGGTTGAGTAAGTAATCGCATTATCCCAGTTTTTTTCGTACAAAGCGCAGCGGGCCTGGATGGCAGATACCGCTGCTCTGGTGATCCTGCTATTATCGCCAAATGATGCAGGGATTAATGCTTTTGCAGCAACAAGATCAGCATTTATTTTAGCCATGGTTTCTGCAAAACTTAAGTCTTGCCGGGCTGCCGATTTCTGATACCTCCATGTAGGGAACTCCCATTGCATTGGGCTCATATTTTTCAGCGAAATTTCTGATCAGCTCAAAATGGCAGTAGGCACGTAAGGCGAGCAACTCACCTTTGTATTGGTCTTTCAATACTTTTTCATCCGGTTTTGCTTCGATCTTGTCAATTACAGACAATACCCTGTTGGCACGATCTATAGCGCTGTAATTATCAGGCCACGCATCATGAACAAAACTTCCGTCGTATTGCCAGCGATAAGTGGCAACACCGGATCCTGTGCTGTTTTCAGAGGGCAGCATTACTTCATCGGTAATCCTTGAAGTATAATATATGCTGGAGTAATAATTCAATTTATTATAAGCGCCCAATAGACCGGCATTAATATCTGCCACACTCCTGAATGCCTTTGAAGGATCTATGGAATCTGTTGGAACAAGAGCAATTTGTTTGCTACACGACATGGTAAATAAAGAAATAACCAAGGTAGCGAGTGAAATATTTTTATAGAAAAATCTAGTCATTTTCATAATTGATAAAATTAAAATTTAACGTTTAAACCCAATACGAATGTGCGTGGAGAAGGATAACTAAACCGCGCATATTCATTTCCGTTCTCCGGATCAAAACCTCTCCATTTGGTGAAGGTCAACAGATTTTGTGCCTGGAGATTTATTTGAACGGCATCAATTATTTTCCATTTTGTAAGTAATGATTTAGGCAAATTGTAGCCTAAGTTCACATTCCTCATTCTGAGGTAAGAAGCATCCTGAATATCTCTTGAGGTAAAACTTCTGCGTGCGGTAATTCTTGGAAGTATGGCATTGTCACCTGGTTTTTTCCACCGGTCGTATAATAAGCGGGTAGATTGGTTACTGGAAGTGAAACTAGGATTTTCATTAAAATAATCTTCATTATTATACCGCATCACTTTTGCAGTAAACGTAAACAATGCATTGAAATAAAAGTCGTTCCAGTTTACTGAGGTATTGAATCCCCCGGTGATCAAAGGAATATAAGTTCCAAAATCAGCCACACTCATGGTTGCCGCATTATAATCAGTAGTGATTTTACCACTGGCGTCATAATATTGAGGATCTCCGTTGGCAGGATTTACGCCAGCCCATTTCACAGCATAATGCGCACCATAAGGAAGTCCTACTTTTATGATACCCGTATATTGATATTCAAATTCTTCACTTCCTCCAAGATCGAGTACCACATTTTTATTATAGGCCATATTGGTTCCCACGGTCCATAAAAGTTTCTTGGTTCTGATAACATCTCCCTGAACATCTACTTCAATTCCACGATTTCTCATTTTACCAGAACTGATATTAAGTTCAGGAAATCCTGAGGTGGCTGATAGAGGTTTATCTATAAAAAGATTATAGGTGATTCTATTGTACAATTCTGTTGTAATACGCACGCGGTTGCTCAGAAGTCCCAGGTCAAAACCTACGTTCAATTCTTTGGCATATTCCCAATCATAATTTGGATTTCCTGGTTGAAGAGGGATTAATGCAGCGTTGCCACCATAAGATGAACGTCCGTAGGTAGGTAAATAAGCGAAGTCACTTGGAAAAGGACTTGCTGTTGTACCATAACTTGCCCTGAAACGAAGATTAGATAACGCATCTATATTTTTCAAAAATTCTTCTTTCTTTGCTTCCCAGCTTACACCTGTAGAATAGAATCCATGCCAGCGGTTTATTTCAGGCACTGTTGAGGATCCATCATACCTGTAACTGGCGTTTAAAGTATATTTATTTTTGAATGTGTACCTCAATAATCCAATATAAGAAGCCATTGCACTTTCTGTTCTTCTACCCATCAAATCAGGGGTGAAAGTGCCCGGGAGCCAATCCCGGCAGGTGTTTGTGGTAATCTCGGATCAAGACCATAGGCAGTAAACCCAAAAGATCTATACTTGTTTCTTAAAAATTCAAACAATCCTGAAACTTCCAGATCATGATCTGTAGCAAAAGTATTATTATACGTTAAACCTGAGGTAGAAACCAAAGAAGTGCGCCTGATCAATTGCTGGCCAAAACTTCCTAACCTTCCGTTGGAGACTTTTCTTCCTGCATATGAATCAGGATTGATCCATTGCTCATCTGTTTGATCACGGTAATCGATACCCAGCCTGGTTTTAGCAACCAATCCTTTGGCAATTTTATAATTTACTGATAAACCAATGATGCTTTTTAACTGGTCTTGCTTACTGGTGGTGTTCAGCATGCGCTCATACGAGTCGCTTCCTTCACGAAGATCGAGTACCGGGTATTTGGCACCATCGCCTGTAGTAACCAGTTTGCCGTCAGAAGCATAAGGATATTCATAAGGGAGTGCATAATATACTGCCGACAAAGGATTGGAACCTCCGGTTTTTCCTTCATTCTGAATAAGAGAAGAATTGGAATAACCAATATTCATATTCACAGTAGCAGATAATCTTCCGAAGGAAAGGTCAACATTGTTCTTCAAAGTGTACCTGCGAAGATTGGATACCCTTACCAAACCTTGCTGATCAAAATAATTAAGAGACGAATAAAAACGGATATTTTCATTTCCGCCGCTGGCATTTACCTGTTGCTCTATAAAACTTCCATCGCGCATGAACAAACTTCTCCAATCGGTGTTTACACCCAGCAAGCTATCTACGATATGATCTGCTTCTCTTTTTTCATCAGCCGTTTTGGTTGCATAGTCCGGGTTCAGCTTGGAGTAAGTCCAGAATGGTCCCTCATCAGATCCGGTTTCTACACCCAATTCTTCTTCAAAAACTTTTCTTTCCGCAGTATTCATCATCCTGAATTTGGGAGAGGTAAGCGTTGATAAACCATATTGTGATTTGTATTCAACCAATAATTTTCCTGCTTTTCCTTTTTTAGTAGTGATCACAATAACCCCATTGGAGCCACGTGAACCATATATAGCTTTACCAGACGCATCTTTTAAAACAGTGATTGATTCAATATCGCCCGGATTAATAGATTGGAAATAGCCTGATTCAATAGGCACTCCATCCATCACATACAACACTGAATTGTTACCCCCAATAGATCCAACACCCCGCAATACTACATTGGCACTTGTTCCCGGCTGTCCGGACATAGAGGATACTGATAACCCCGGAACGCGACCTTGTAAAGCCTGGTCGAAAGTGGCTACCGGTACATCATTGATCTTATCTCCTCCAACAGTAGTAGCCGCAGAAACCGATTTATTTCTTGAATAATTCGTATAGCCTGTTACGACCACTTCTCCAAGGCTGGTAGCAGAAAGCTGCAACGTTACATTGATAGTTTGCCTGTTGCCGATAGTTACTTTTTGATCCAAATAACCTATCAATGAAAATTCAAGGGTTTTTGCATCATCAGGTACCTGCAAACTATAAGTTCCGTCTGCATTGGTAGTGGTTCCTTTTGAAGTGCCGGATAATATAACTGACACACCTGATAACGGCGCATCATTTGCTCCTGTAACTTTACCTCTTACAACTCTGTCAACCACTGACTTCTCGTCTGAAGCCGTTGAAAAGATCACCACCAAATTGGTTTCTTTAATAGCATAATCGAGAGCAAGCCCCTGAAATGCTTCTGAAAGAACCTGGCCCAGTTCGGCGTTGGATACTTTGATGTTTATTTTCTTGCTATCCGGCAATGTTCCTGTATGGTAAACAAACCGGTAAAAAGTTTGTTTTTCAACTTCATGCAGCAAATGCTTAATGGTTGATTCGCGCAATTGCAGATTGATTTTTTCCTGTCCAAAGCTTTTTGCATGCACCTGGATACCTGCAAACAGGAGCAAAAGCATGGTAAGTTTCATAAGCTTAAAATGTTGCCGGGTGAAATAGTTTGTTTTTCTCACAGAAACAGTGATTCTCTTCATAATTGTATTTTTGGTCATGTCAGTTTATTTTATCCGAATAAAACGTTTTGGTTCATTTTGAAATCGCTTTTGTTATTGTTTGCTAATGGTTATTTTTTCTCCTTCAACCTTAAACCGGAATGGGTAAGACAATTGCAACGCCTCCAGCGCCTGTACTACTGTTTCACTTTCGAATGTTCCGGAATAGCGGTAATTTTTTGTTTCCTCATCCGAAAAAACAATATTGATTCCATACCACTTTTGCAGTCTTGCGGCAATGGTTTCAAGAGGCTCATCATCTATTATTAACCTGCTATGAATCCATTCAATTTCTTTGGCCTTGTTAGTTGCCGTATCATGCACAATCGGAATTACATTGAATAATTTTTTTGAAATGGAAGTTGGCGTTAAAGCAAAGCCATTAGTAAATATCATTTTTTCATTCGGTCTTAATATCGTCTTCTCATGAGGAAAGCCTTTTTTAGAAATGGCCACTTTTCCACGGAACAGGGAAGTTTCTGTCTGAACGTCGCCCGGATAGGCCTTTACATTAAATTCAGTACCCAATACCTGGATGTCTAACTCGGCAGTATGCACCGTAAACGGATGCGATTGGTTGTGTGTAATATCAAAAAAAGCTTCACCGGATAAAGTGAGCTCTCTCTTCACGGAACTAAAATCGGCCGCTAACGTAATGGTGCTGTTGCGGTGTAAAATAATAACGGAGCCATCTGATAAAACAACCGTTTTGCGATTTTGATCGCCTGAATTAATGCTGGGTGTTTTTTGCTGATGCAACCTCTGTGGGTTTCACAGAATGAACCGGTTTCAAAAATAAGTACCCGATAAAAGTGAATGCCAATAAAGAAGCCGCAATTGCGGAAATGTATTTTACCCGTTTCAATGTTCGGTGAACGGGTTTTATTTCTTTTGTTTCTGAACCCGACGTTGTGTCTTGTAAAATTTCTTTCAAACGATCGGCCCGGTTAATACTATCTTTTAAATAGTCCGATTGCGCCAAAAGATTGCCCTGCCTTGCATTTAATATAGATATAATGCGGATGGCTTCATTAATTATTTCTGATTGATGCGGGTTGTTACGAATCCAGTCTTCCCAAAATAGCACGTGTTCCTGGTTGTTACCAAGACAAAAATGTTGAAATGATTCATCGCAGATAAAATCCTCAACTTCGTAATTTTTTATCTCCATCAAATCTGTGCTTTGGTGTACAGACGGCGAAACGTTTAATTTATCCCAAAGAATTTTAATTTATTTCTCAAATTCGGGAAATGGAAGGATTTAAAGGACTTCTAAAAACTCCACCAGTACATCAGAAGTAAGCTTTTTTGGATCAAGATTATAAACTAAAATTTCAAAAATCTACTTTTTGGCTTATGTGAAGATCTATTTAAACGTTACTTTAAATTTCTTTTCAAAACAGAGTTGCATTTAATAAGTTATGTAAAAAAGTTTCAAAATCTACATTTTGGCTTATCTGAAGCCGTTTTAAACACTACTTTAAAATTTTTCTCAAAACCTGGATCGCATTGTAAATGGTATTATATGTGGTCTTTATATTTTGCGAAGTGTGTGCCGCTACTTCTTCATAACTAAGCCCATCAAAAAATTTCAGGCGGATGAGTTCCTTTTGTCTCGGAGTTAATTGTTCCATCGCCCTGGATAATTTATGTTTTAATTCTTTGTCATGTTGAACCTGAATAATTATTTCTTCATACGACAATTCTTTCAGCTCGTTCTTCCCATAAAATTTGTCGATGGCAGTACCGGTTTTGGTTTCATAATTTTGCCTGTCCAGCAACATCCTCCTGATGGACGTGAAAAGGTAAGCGCGCACCTGCTCTACAGAATTTAGCCGTGCGTGCTTATCCCAGAGTTTTAAAAAAAGCTCCATCACGCAATCCTTCACCAGTTCCTCATCGGCAATTATTTTTAAACCAAAGCGCACCAAATGGAAATACGTATTATTGTATAGTTCAAAAAGCGCTTGTTTATTACCCTCTCTGATCTGTTGCCAGTAAACTTTATTTAGTTCGTCATCATTCATCTGACCCAATCTTTGCTTTACTTAGAAACTGTCTAAAAATGAAATTTTCGTTCACCATATTGCGGTTGGTGGAGACACCAACCGCGGCACTCCGCCGTGGCCGGTGTCCCACCGGCCACTTTTAGCGGTCATAAGAAATTTATAAAATCATTTTTAGACAGTCTCTTATGATCAACTAATTATTATTTTAATTCTTTTTTTAGCTCCCTGATCGCTGCTTCCAATTGCTGATCGTAGCCCTTGCTTACAGGGCCGTACTCATTCATGATAAGAATGTCGGGATACGTTTGGTAGTTTTCCAAATAACTTCCATCCATTGTTTTAACGCCTAAAGTTGGAACACTATAGCTTAAAGATTTATCCTGCAATCCTTGTCCGGTCATCCACGTACAGCTTCCGGGAATCGGCATCCCGATCAATTTCCCCATGTGAAGCAATTGATAATCGTAAGCAAAACAATGTCCATCGCTATAATTGGCTTCGTTGGCCAAAACGATAGAAGGCTTTGTCCACCGCGAAGAAGGTTCATTATTTTTAAGAAAATTATCAGTAGTGTTGGCCCTGATCTTTATCCCGCTCAGAAAGGTAACGAGCTCCGGCGCCAGATCTCCGCCGCGGTTAAACCGGGTATCCACTATAATGGCTTTGCAATTAGCGAATTTTCCCATTACATCCTCATAAGTACTTCTATATACCTGGTCGTTCATCCGGTATAAATGAACATATCCTATTTCGCCGTTACTCTGCATTTGGGTTTGCAGCTGGTTTCTTTTTACCCAGCGCTGATACAACAGATCTTCTTCGTCGGAAGGTGAAACAGGGCGTACTATTATTTCTTTTGAATGCAGGCCATCATTTATTTTTAAAGAAACATTTTTATCCGATTTTAAATTGAGGTAAGGATCAATATCTGAATTTCTTTCAATTATTTTTCCATCAACTGCTTCTATGATATCTCCGGCTTTTATATTAAATGAAGGAATATCAAGCGGGCCATTTTGGATGATTTCTTTAATTTTTACGCCTGTTCCATTATAATCCTGGTCGTAGAAAACACCCAGCGAAGCGGTAACGTCCCCATCTTTGCGTTCATCCTTAAAATTAGCGCCCGTGTGGCTTACATTCAATTCCCCAAGAAGCTCATTGAGCATTTCCGCAAAATCGAAATTGTTATTGATTCCTTTAAGATATTTTCTGTAATAAGGTTTCATCTGGCTCCAGTTTGCACCATGCATTCCTGATGTATAAAAGGTTTCGGCAGTCCTGCGCCAAACGTGGTCAAACATGGCTTCGCGTTCTCTGGCAACATCCATCTTCATTTCAGTTTCAATGGCGATGGATTCCTTTTTTGAGTTTAAAGGATCTATTTTTATTACCTGGCCATCTGCTAAAATGAAAATATTTTGCTCTTCTTTATCCCATTTCATCTCCCCGTTTTTTATATCGAGGTTGATTAGTTTACGGGTTTCTTTCGTTTGAAGATCAGTTACCCACAGATCATAATTTTTTTCAAATTTATCCAGGTAATATAAATACTTTCCGTTTCTGCTTACTAAGGCATCCATAACAAAAGAAGAGCGGTTGGTCAGCCGCGCTTCCCTGTTGCGCAAATTATCGGCGTTATAGAATGTAGGATCCAAAGCAAATTCTTTCGCATTTTCCAAATCTTTTTGCTTGCCCGAATCCCACCTGTTAAGTTTAACATCCGCCCATGCCAGTTCATCGAAATACATTCCATAAATATCATTCTGAACCGTATTGCTGTTTTCATTGCGCAGGCCTTTTCTTTCTGTACTCCATATCATCATCTTTCCGCCCATAGCCCATTTGGGCATTTCGTCCACATACCCATTTTGAGTAAGATTCACCAGTTTTTGATTACCTGAAGCATTGATCAAACCCACCTCAAAATTGCCCTGGCCCTGTTCATTATATTGAACCAGCAACCATTTGCTATCAGGGCTCCATTGAAAATATTGGTCATGATCGCGCCTGCTTAATAGCTGCTTATTGTCCAGGAGTTTACGCGATTGTCCGGAAGCAAGATTGTAAATTTTTAGAGAATTACGGTTTTCAATAAACGCAATTTCTTTCCCGTCGGGAGAATAGGCGGGTTGGTAATTTTCCTGATCATTAGCAATTAACGGAGTTTCCTTTATCAATGTTGGCGAAAAGAAATAAGGCTCATTTGAAGAAACAATCTCTGCTTCATATACTTTCCACTTGTTGCCGCGCTCGCTTGCATATAATAATTTTTTCCCGTCGGGAGAAAAGCTAACGCTTGCTTCCGTTTCCGGTGTATGGGTAATTTGTTTTACCCGGTGTTCCTGCACACTGCTTACGAATACATCTCCCCTGAAAACAAAAGCAACCTCTTTGCCGGAAGGAGATACCGCCATTTCCTGTGCTTTATCTACCTTAATTGTTTTTTCATTGCGTCGCCAACCGGTCTTCACTTATGGCAATATTTATTTTAACCGGATTGGCATTTTTCTTTTTAATATAAATCTGCCCATCATATCCAAAACACAGTGTATTATCGGAAGCAACACTTAAAAAACGAACAGGAGATCCTTTAAAAAATGTAACCTGCTGAGATGAGGTATCAGATAATGACATTTCATAAATATTAAAATCACCGCTCTTTTCGCTGAGGTAATAAATATCCTTATTGTTGGAAGCAAACACAGGGCTACGGTCTTCCCCAACAAAAGAGCTCAGTTTTTTATGCGTTTCTTTTTGGATATCATACAGCCAAATATCGCGGGCGATCGATGAAACCTGGTGCTTGCGCCATGGATTTTCCCTGCCTTTCCTGTCATGATATATAATGTAACGGCCGTCTGTTACTTACTTTGGCATCCTCGGCCGGCGTGGTTAATACCTGGTGAACCCTTCCTCCGGCAGCAGGCACTTTATATAATTCCAACAATGATTCAGAAGGAAATTGCCGGTTGCTGACAGCATCCAGTTTTGCTGCGCCAAAAATTACCTGCTGGTTATCTTCTGAAAAATCATAAGGATATTCATCAGTAGAATGCCAGGTAAGTCGCCTGGCTTCTCCGCCTGTTGCAGGTATGATAAAAATATCAAAATTGCCAAACTGGTTACTGGCAAATGCGATGTGCTTGCCATCACGACTCCACACTGCCTTAAAATTATACCATTCGTTTTTCACCAGTGGCTTTGCCTCGCCACCTTTTGAAGGCACCGAATATAAACTTCCCTGGTAGGTAAATACGATTGTTTTACCATCGGGGCTGATTGCAGGATATCGCATCCACTGTGGATTTTCACGGGCAGATAATGAGCAGGCATACAACAGGAGGATCAGAAGGGTACAAGTTTTTTTCATGAAATTTAAAAATATAAAAATGGAAAATTAAGAAGCAAGCATTTTGGTTAATTAATTCAAATGTATGTGCAGATAAGTTGGAAACTCATACCGCTAAAAATAAAATTTGACTTTGGTGTTGGAGCGACGAACCCCACCACTTATCAGGCAATTTCCAAGGGCAAATTATCGAAAGTTTACAGACTTTCAAGGGAAAGAAGAAACAGGAGCTAAGAAAAAATACGGGAAGCAATAAACGCAGTCTACCAAACAATGGTTGCAGGTGCAAGGCTTCGAGTTCCTCAGGCATCTGTAAGCGAATGTAATTCTTTCTCCAAACTTAATCTTTATAACAGATATGAGTAAACGAAATTTAAGATTACGGTTCGTGCAGACACAGACCCGGATTCGACTATATGTCTTGAAAGCCAAAAAGTAGTTTTTCTACTTTTTTACTTTTATGTAATAAGTCAATCACCTATAAATTCCGGCCAAACCGACCCGCCTCCGCCATTTCAAATTGACCCCCTAAAAAACGATTTGAAAAAGCCACCCTGTTCCAGGGAGTGTTTAATACGCATAGCAACAATTTACAAAACAGGCTGCTACAGAAGCATTCATAAGACTAAAACCCCACGCAACATTTATGAAATATTTAATATGCAATGATTTAATTAGCGCAATATCTTTGTCCTGACATGAGACGAATTCTGGCATTTATCTTATTGATATCACACATGAACACATCCATGCTTCTTCCACAAGTGCCGGAAGTGGACGTATTTGATGTCAATGGAAACCAGGTTGACGATATTAATAGTATCGTTGAATATATAATGGTCAAAATCGGGCTTGATCACCATGCGGATGATGAAGACGATGACAACGGCCAGAATCTTCACATGGTCACAGGTTTTCAATATACATTTGAACCTTTTTTCTCAGAAATAATCAAAGAATATCCTGAAACTAAAGCAAATATATTTGGAGAATATTCTCAATCAAAGATCCCTTCTATCTCTTACGATATTATCGTTCCTCCGCCTAAAGTATAAGTAAAATTTACCCAGGCTATTCAGCCTTTACTTTATTAGATTTTCTGTTTAGAACTTATTTCAAAAATGAAAGTTATCATTTCGAAAACTTTATTTCTGTCATTTTTCTAATTGTTCATTCACTAAAAACAATTCAGATGAGAAGGGCTTTACTTTCATATGTTTTCTTATTATGTGCATATTTTTCTCACGGACAAGATTCATTAAAATTAAGCATCCAGGATACTTTATCGTTAACCATGTCGCAGGCAGAAACTCTATTTCTCAATAAAAACCTTGATTTAATTGCACAGAGATATAGTATTGATTCTGCAAAAGCAACTGTTATAACCGCTAGATTATATACCAACCCTGACTTTTCTTATTCTAATGCATTTTACAATACAGCAACACATCATTTTTTGGATCCTGAAAGAAGTTTCCAGGTATCACAACTGGTGATACTTGCAGGCAAAAGAAATAAATCAGTTACACTGGCAAAGTCAGGAATTAATATAGCCGAATTTCAATTTTATGATCTGCTGAGAACACTTCGGTTTGTATTAAGAAGTGATTTTTATAACATTTATTTTTTAGAACAATCTTCAAAATTGTATCAACTCGAAATTTCTTCTCTGCAAAAAATTGTTCCTGCATTTGAAGACCAGGTGCAGAAAGGTTTTATGGCGCCGAAAGATTTACTAAGAATACAATCTCAACTTTATACTTTGCAGGCCGAGTATAATGATCTTCAAACGAATATTGAAAATGTACAAAGCGAATTAAAGCTTTTAATAAGATCTGCGCCAGATGTTTTTATTGTTACCATTCCGAATATATCCGATCTGAATAAAGAAGTTGTTGCACAAACAGGTTATCAGACTTTGATTGATTCTGCAATTGAAAACCGCCCTGATCTGAAAGTTTTAAATGCAGGGATCGTTTTCAGCAATAACAATTTAAAGCTGCAGCGGGCGCTTGGAAAACCTGATATAACTATTAGCGCCAACTACGACCGGTTGGGTAGTTATGTACAGGATTATAATAGCATCGGCATTGGCTTTCCCATTCCATTATTTAACCGTAACCAGGGGAATATAAGAAATGCTAAAATACAAATTGATGTAACTAAAGTGCTGTATGAAAATGGATTAGAAAGGGTAAAAAATGACGTTACCACGAATTATATAATCGCATTAAGATCTGAAAAATTGTTGCAAAGCTTTGATCCAAACTTTGATTCAGACCTCAGGCATCTGATAGAAGAAGTCTTCATCAATTTCCAAAAAAAGAATATAACGATGCTTGAGTTCCTGGATTTTTACGAATCATATAAACAAAATGTTCTTCAATTGAATAAACTTCGATTTAATAAAATGAGTGCCCTGGAACAAATTAATTTTTCTATTGGAAAAATATTTTTTAATCCTTAATGCAATAGTTAGTGGCTGATGCAAATTTTCAATTACAGCTATCTGATTCCAACTCTCAAATCTTCAAAAAAATGATAAAAAAAACTTTCTCAAAAACAATTTCAATTCGTCCGGTTGATGCAGTGGGCATTCATCCCATTTTAAAACTTCTTGTAATGGTAATAATAATATTTTCCAGTTGCAGGCATGATCCGGATCAAACTGACAAAAAGAAAAAATTTGAAATTTCTGATTCGTTATTAACAACTTTAAAAATTGATAGTGTACTTAAATGCCCTCTTGTAAATGCGATAACGCTTACCGGCAAAGTAGCTTTTAATGAAGATAAAGTAGCAAGAATATTTCCGATGGTAAGCGGAAATATTACGAAAGTAACTGTGCAGTTAGGTGATCATGTAAATAGTGGCCAAAGTCTGGGAATAATAAGAAGCAGCGAAATGGCCGGCTATGGAAATGACCTCGTTACTTCCAAAACAAATTTGCTGATAGCAAAGAAAAATCTTGATGCTTCTGAAGACATGTACAAAAGCGGATTACTTTCTCAAAAAGATTTTATAACCGCACAGGAATTGTATAAACAATCCGAATCACAATTAAGAAGATCAAGTCAGGTATTACAAATAAATGGAGGAAATACACAAGGCGAATTTATTGTAAGAGCTCCGATAAGCGGATTCATAGTTGAAAAGCAGATCAATAATAACATGGCTATTCGAGCTGATAATACTAACAATTTATTTACAATTTCTGACTTAAAAAATGTTTGGGTTTTGGCAAATGTTTACGAATCGAATATTAACCAGGTGCACTTGGGAGATGAAGTTGAGGTAACCACCCTCTCCTATCCGGGAAAAGTATTTCATGGCAAGGTTGATAAAATTCTGAATGTACTTGACCCAACCAATAAAGTAATGAAAATAAGAGTGGTACTACCCAATCCCGATTATGCATTAAAGCCTGAAATGTTTGCGAGTGTCACCGTTGTTAACAAGAGCAATAGCGAAGCACTTTGCGTTCCTGCCGATGCTTTAATTTTTGATCATAGCCAATATTTTGTATTGGTATATAAAAGCCAGTCAGATATCAGGATAACACCAGTACAACTTATCAACACCAATGCCAACAAGAGCTACATATCAGGGGGCGTGCAGGTTGGAGATAAAATTATCGGGTCAAATGTGGTATTAATTTATGAGGCGTTGAATTCTTAAAAAGTAAAAACTTATTCATGTTAAAGATTCTCAAATCAATTATAGCCTTCTCATTAAAGCGAAAATATTTCATCTTGTTTGCCACTTTTGTTTTATTGATTGGTGGCATAATTACGTTCAGAAACATGCCCATTGAAGCATTTCCGGATGTAACCAATACAGAGATAACCATTATTACACAATGGCCCGGAAGAAGCGCTGAGGAAATAGAAAAATTCATTACGATACCTATTGAGATTGCAATGAATCCTGTACAGAAAAAGACAAGCCTACGCTCAACCAGCGTGTTTGGATTATCCTTTATAAAACTCATTTTTGAAGATAAAGTAACAGATGATCAGGCCAGAATACAGGTAAATAATTTATTGGCCAATGCGGATCTTCCCCCTGGCATAACACCTTCTGTGCAACCGCCGACAGGGCCTACCGGTGAGATTTACAGGTATTCATTAAAAAGCAATTCAAGAGATGTAAGGGAATTAAAAACAATGCAGGATTGGGTAGTTGACCGTCAACTGAGATCGGTTCCAGGTGTAGCTGATGTAGTAAGCTTTGGTGGCGAAACAAAGGCTTATGAGATACAAGTTGATCCGGGGAAATTAAGCAACCTCGGAATTACTTCCCTGGATGTTTACAATGCCGTTACCAAAAGCAATATTAATATTGGAGGCGATGTGATCAATGTCAACAACCAGGCTTATGTAGTTCGTGGTATTGGTTTGTTAAATGATATCAACGAAATAAAAAACATCATTGTACAAAATGTAAATGGCATCCCTGTGCTGGTAAAAGATATTGCTGATGTAAAAATATCAAACCTTCCCCGCCTGGGCCATGTTGGAAGAATGAATGCCATTGATTCGGCAGGAAACCGCACCTCTTCTGATGAGCCTGATGCAGTAGAAGCCATCGTTTTAATGCGCAAAGGTGAGAATCCCAGTAAAGTAATTGATGCTTTAAAAGCAAAGGTTGATAAAGTAAATAAACAGGTGTTGCCACAAGACACTAAAATTGTTCCATATTATAACAGGGAAGATCTTATTCACTATGCTACAGGAACGGTATTGCATAATCTCGTGGAAGGTATTTTGTTGGTTACTTTAATGGTTTCTCTTTTTATGTTCAACTGGCGAACAACGCTGATCGTTTCCATTGTAATTCCTCTTTCATTATTATTCGCGTTTATTTGTTTAAGGTTAATGGGAATGTCTGCAAATCTTTTATCATTAGGCGCAATTGATTTTGGAATTATCATAGATGGCTCTGTTGTAATGGTGGAAGGAATTTTTGTGGTTCTGGATAAAAAAGCAAAAGAGGTTGGAATGGAACGTTTCAACAAGTTGAGCAAATTAGGTATTATAAAAAATAAAGGAGCGGAATTAGGTAAAGCAATTTTTTTCGCGAAATTGATCATCATCGCTGCATTGGTTCCTATTTTTTCTTTTCAAAAAGTAGAAGGGAAATTATTTTCACCCCTTGCATATACGCTGGGTTTTGCATTGTTAGGCGGATTGATCATCACATTGACTTTGGTACCGGTTCTTATTGGTATGCTTCTGCGAAAAAACATCAAAGAAAAACACAACCCGGTTGTTCACAATCTGAACAAATTCATGTTGAGAGGATTTGATTTGTCTTTCAGGCACAGACATACGGCTATCATTACTTCAATAATAATAATCGCCATCGGATTATTTTCTTTCAAATTCCTGGGAACTGAATTTTTACCGGAACTTGATGAAGGTTCTATTTGGTTAAGAGTGCAATTACCTTACAGCATTTCACTTGACAAGTCAGTTGATGTCGCCAACCAGGTACGGGAAAAAATGATTGCATTTCCGCAGGTAAAAACTATTGTTTCCCAAACCGGCAGACCTGATGACGGTACAGATGTTACGGGTTTTTACAACAATGAATTTGATGTAATACTTTATCCTGAAGATAGCTGGAAACCTCATATTACAAAGGATGAACTTATAGACAGCATGAACAAAAAATTGTCGGTAATTCCTGGTGCGGACCTCAATTTTTCGCAACCTATTTCGGATAATATTGAAGAAGCGGTTTCCGGTGTCAAAGGTTCTATTGTTGTAAAAATATTCGGTGATTCTTTAGACTACATGGAAGACAAGTCTGGTGAAGTCTTTAATGTTTTACGCAGTGTAAAAGGAATATCAGATCTCGGGATAATTAAGAATATCGGTCAGCCGGAATTAGATATTGATCTGGATCAGCAAAAGATGGCCATGTATGGTGTGGCAACTGCAGATGCAAATGCCGTGATAGAAATGGCTATTGGTGGCAAGGCGGCGACACAACTCTATGAAGGTATTCGAAAGTTCGATATACGGTTACGCATACCCGAAGAATTCAGAAAGTCTGAAGCAGATATAGGTAACCTGATGATTCCTACACAAAGCGGCTCAAAAGTGCCTGTAAAAGAGATTGCGACTATCACCACCAAAACCGGCCCCTGTCTCATTTTCCGTGATGATAATGAAAGATATTCAGCAGTAAAATTTTCTGTGCGCGGACGCGATATGGGAAGCGCAATACAAGAAGCACAGCATAAAATGAAACAAAATGTAAAATTAAAGAATGGATACTCGATGGTTTGGCAAGGGGATTTTGAAAATGAACAACGCGCATCTAAAAGGCTAAAGGAGGTGGTTCCAATTAGCCTGTTATTGATCTTTATTTTACTGTTTACCATGTTTGGAAACTTTAAAGATGCGGGTCTCGTATTTTTGAATGTACCCTTTGCTATTGTGGGAGGGATTGCCGCATTATTTATAAGCGGTACCAATTTCAGCATTTCGGCTGGTATTGGATTTATTGCTTTATTTGGTATTTGCATTCTGTTTGGCGTATTAATAATTACAGAAATCAAGCACAATCTTGAAATGTCGAAAAAAGGGCATCATTCTTCGCTACATAGCGCCATCAGGGCGGGCGTGCACTCAAGAGTACGCCCGGTGATGATGACTGCTTTAATGGCTGCCATTGGTTTATTACCCGCAGCAATTTCTCATGGAATAGGTTCAGAAAGTTCAAGGCCTTTGGCCCGTGTAGTGATAGGAGGAATTATATGCGCAATGTTTTTTTCTATCTGGGTATTTCCGCTATTTTTTGCAAGAGCTTACAGAAAATTTGATCCACAACATAAGGATGATAATGGGAAAGAAACAAAAAATGTTGCAGGATAATTAAACTTCGTTTTTGAAACAAGAATGGACTATGATAAAAAAATTAGTCAGAAGATGTTATGTCATTTTAATTTCCCTCGCATTAGGATGTTCATTAAATTTAAATGCACAAATAAAAAATGAACCGGCTTTTTTAAATGCATCACAGGATTTTAATAACAATCGCTTTACTACAGTAGTAATAAGCGAATCAGTGTTGGCAACTATTGCGACCATAGGCTTGCAATATTTGTGGTATAAGAAATATCCAAAAAGCAAGTTTCATTTTTTTAATGATAATAATGAATGGCTTCAAATGGATAAGATAGGGCATGCAACTACAGCCTACAACATTTCCGCGATACAATACAACCTGATGCGATGGAGCGGCGTAAAACCGGGAACCGCACAATGGGTGGGAGGATTAACAGGGCTTGCCTATTTAACCATGATTGAAATAATGGATGGGTTTTCAACGGAATGGGGATTTTCTAAAGGCGACATGGCGGCTAATATATTTGGAGCGGCCTTATTTACAGGGCAACAATCTTTGTGGAATGAACAAAGGATTCAGATGCGGTTTTCATTTCACAAAAGTATTTTCGCGAAATATAATCCCAATATTCTGGGCGCTAATTTTCCCCAAAGAGTTATAAAAGATTACAACGGACAGAGTTATTGGCTTTCATTCAATATCCATTCTTTTTTAAATAAAGGAAATAATTTTCCGAGGTGGATGAATGCTGATATTGGTTATGGCGCCGATGGAATGATAGGTGCCGTTTCCAATCCAAAAGAAAATAATGGAAAGCCCATTCCTTCATTTGAAAGAAACAGAAAAATATTTTTAGGAATAGATGGTGCATTTACAAAACCCGGAACAATCTCCTATCCTTCATGGGTAAATATTTTTAGAATTCCAACGCCTGTATTTGAACTCGAAAAAAATAAAATTAAATTCAGGCCATTTTATTTTTGAAAAGCAACGATTGTTAACTTTCTTTACATGGCACAAGAAGTCTACGCGCTTTCTCTACGACTCATTCATGTGTCAACACAGCGGAAAGGTACGGTCAGCAAGGCAGAAATCGATATAACGACTATGATTAAACGCAATTTAAGATGCTGTTCGTGCAGATACAACCAGGATTGAATTATATGCCTCAAAAGCCAAAAAGTAGTTTTTCCACTTTTTTACTTTTATACAATAAGTCATCACCTTCAACCATTGAGCGAGTTACCAATTGAAATCATTTCATTTTGTTAAGCGCTTGCCGGTGAGATGAAAACCAGATAATTTTTCCGTTTTTGATCCCATTATCATCTTCAAAATTGGCAGAATCTACTTTTCCGTTTTTATAAGTATCGATTTCCTTATACCAAACATTGATGTAGTCAGCACTGTCTTTAACTGAATGATTTTTCAGCCAAACATCCATGGTAATTTTTACAGAACTAAGGCTGTCGCGCATTTTACGCCAAATATTCATCAGGGAATCGGTAAGGCCTTTAAATCTAAAACCATCTGCTCCCTCCACATAAGCAGAATCGCTCATCGTAGATCTTAAAGCATTGATATCGCCCGTTTCCCAATATTTATAAGAGTTTAAAACATTAAGTAAAACTGAATCGGAAACATGGTTATTAAATTCTGTTGCATAAGAAGCCGTATACGGCATGGTAAGATTGCCCGACGAATTATTGGCCATATCTGTATGATTTTTTGAAGTACAGGCAACAAGGAAAACACATGCAGCCAAAGCCAAACGGATATACTTTTTCATTTTATTAAAATTTATTTATTTAAAAGAAATCATTTTCCGGTTTGTGAGGAGGCAGCTGTATAAGAAAGCACGAGCTTAGAATAGGACGGATAAAAATTTACGGTGAGTAAGATAGAACACTTTTATTTTAAAAAACAATCTTTTGCAACTATTTGACATTGCTATGATATAGGTTTTGGGCATATCCGAATCATTCGTTAGAACATTTGTCGACGAGGCATGAATGTTTATACGTATAGTCATGAAAGCGAAAATGTAGATTTTTCATTTTCTGCAGAGGTAATTACTCCAGGAATTATCCGGTTGCCACCTTCAGGCCTTTCTGAGGAAGCGAGGCCTTTTCTTCCCAAAATTTGGAAATATCCGGAATGAATTTTCTTTCTTTAAGCAGGTATCCATTTCCTTTTTCGCAGAAATGCACTTTAATATTTTCAACGCTGATCGGGTTTCCATCGGGTATGTCGGCAATATTGTTATGCCTGATATCGTGTCCGTCAATGATCATTACAAGTCCGCTACCAATGGCTTCCATAATATTGCCTTCTTTAATAAACATGCCGGTATCTTCTCCAAGGCCAATGCCTATTGCCGCAGGATTGCTGGCAATTGCCTGTGCCAGCCTGCCGAATCTTCCCCGCTTTTCAAAATGGCTGTCAAAGATCACATCGTCCATAAACCCGAGGCCGGTAGTTATTTTTACCTCGCTTTTTAAATGCGCTGTGGTGGCGCTTCCCTCATAGATCATTGTATTGCTCATTGCCATAGCGCCCGCAGAGGTTCCGGCAACAACAAAGTCTTTTTCGTTCGTATAACGGCTGAGCGCTATCTCCAAAAATTGGGTGCCGCCAAAAGTTGCAGACAGACGCAACTGGTTGCCGCCGCTGAACATAATCGCATTGCAATTTTTAATGCGGCTAATGTATTCAGGCTCCATCGCATCGGCCCGGTTTCTTATTGGCATCAGCCCTATATTGGTGCAGCCAATCTTTCCAAAAGCATTGAGATAATTTTCGCCCACTTCATTCGGAATCATCGAAGCAGTAGTGATTACTTCCATTCTAATTGAGGGACCGCCGGCTTCATCCACTATGCGGCGAAGGATGCCCAACTCAAAAAAATTAAGATTGTTCCTGATCATTTCACCTTTTTCCAGGTCAACGCCTTTATCTTCCGCGCCGCCAATGGCAAAAAGTTTTCCCTGAGGTACTTGCATGCATTCGATTTTGATAAAACAGTGCACTCATTTTCAACAATACACAAAATGAACAATTCATTCGCGAGTCAACTGTCAAAATAAATACTGTTTACAAAAATAACGGAATATGCATAAACGAATTGTTCAAAAATCTTCCTATTTTTTTTGCGCGTCGTTTTTTCTAACTTACCTTTTGTTTATTCTAATTTTTTGATCACTATAATTAAGACAAACACATTCTTGTATGAAGATTTTAGATATTAAGATATTACGTGGACCTAATTACTGGAGCATCCGTCGGTCCAAACTCATACAAATGCGGATCGACCTGGAAGAAATGGAACAGTTGCCCACCAATAAAGTCAATGGTTTTAAAGAAAAACTGCAAAATCTACTTCCTGGCTTATATGAGCACCGTTGCAGTGAAGGCGTTGCGGGAGGTTTTTTTATAAGGATTGAAGAAGGTACCTGGATGGGCCATGTAATTGAACATGTAGCGCTGGAATTGCAAACTCTTGCCGGAATGGACATGGGTTTCGGCCGCACAAGAAGCACCGGAAAGCCTGGCGAATACCATGTGGTATTTGATTATATGGAAGAAGAGGCCGGAGTATTTGCCGCAAAATCCGCTTTCAATCTTGTAAAGCATCTCATAGACGGATCTCCTTATAATTTAGATGAAGACATGCAAAAGATGCGCGAAATACGCGAAGAAACGAGGCTCGGACCATCAACCGGAAGCATTGTGGAAGAAGCGGTAAAAAGAGGCATTCCTTATATCCGGCTTAATAAACAAAGCCTGGTTCAACTGGGTTATGGCGTTCATCAAAAAAGGATAAGAGCCACTATAGCCAGCACTACCTCGTGCATTGCGGTGGATATTGCAGGTGATAAAGAAGAAACCAAAAATTTGCTGGCCGCGGCTGAGATACCTGTTCCCAAAGGTGTCATCATCAATAGCAATGAAACGGTAGACGATGCCATCCGGTCGGTTGGGTTTCCGATGGTTTTTAAACCGCTGAATGGCAACCATGGAAAAGGCGCTACTACCAATATTACCAACAGAGAACAGGCTGAGGTTGCATTACAGGCCGCACGCGAATATGGCCGCTACGTAATTTGCGAACGTTTTATAACAGGATTTGATTTCAGGATTTTGGTGATCAATTACAAATTTGTTTGCGCAGCCTTGCGCACGCCGGCCTCTGTAACAGGTGATGGCGAACATACTATAGAATGGCTGATCGATGAGGCTAATAAAGATCCGCGGCGCGGCTATGGGCACGAAAAAGTGCTTACACAAATTAAAGCAGATGCATTCACCCAAAAAATGCTGGATGATAAAGGATATAACTTAAACACCATACCTCCGAAAGGTGAACTGGTACTATTAAAGCCAACAGCCAATCTTTCTACCGGCGGCACTTCCACCGATGTTACGGAAGAAGTGCACCCCGTAAATATTTTTTTAGCTGAAAGAATTGCCAAAATTATCGGACTGGATATTTGCGGCATTGATGTGATGGCTTCAGACCTTAAAACGCCTTTATTTGAAAACGGCGGAGCTGTGCTGGAAGTAAATGCAGCCCCGGGCTTCAGAATGCATGTGGCGCCTGCCGAGGGAATCGCCCAGAAATGTAGCGGAGCCGGTTATTGACATGCTATTTCCCCGCGGGCATAATGGGCGCATTCCCATCATCGCCATTACCGGCACCAATGGAAAAACCACTACCAGCAGGCTTACGGCGCACATTTGCAAAACGGCCGGCTACAAAGTTGGCTTTACCACTTCGGATGGCGTGTATATTCAGAACCAGATAATGATGAGAGGCGATTGCACCGGACCCAAAAGCGCAGAATTTGTATTAAAAGATCCTACGGTTGATTTTGCGGTATTGGAATGTGCCCGTGGCGGAATTCTTAAAAACGGCCTGGCTTTTCAAAAATGCGATATCGCCATTGTTACCAATATAAGCGCAGACCATATTGGCCTGTCGGGAATTGATTCCGTAGAACAAATGGCGAAAGTAAAAGCGGTAGTGCCGGAAACCGTTGAAACGCAGCGGATTTGCGATTTTAAATGCAGATGACGACCTCGTGTTTGCAATGAAAAAAAACCTTGAATGCCGCGTGGCCCTTTTTAGCATGGACGAAAACAGCAAGCGGATCAAGCAGCATTGCAGCCGCGGAGGTATAGCCGCAGTTTTTGAAAATGATTATGTTACCATCATGAAGGGAACCTGGAAGATACGCGTGGAAAGGGTTGCAGATATTCCTATTACATTTAGCGGAAAAGCAATTCATAATATCATGAACACGTTGCCATCCATACTCGCCTGCTATTTAAGCGATATCGGGCTGGAAGATATAAAGCTTGGCCTGCAAACTTTTATTCCATCGCCGGTACAAACGCCGGGCAGGCTTAACTTATTTGAGTTTAAGAATTTTAAATTTTTAGTTGATTTTGCTCATAACCCGGCCGGACTAAATCTTCTATGCGATTTTGTGAACAAGCTCGACAGCACCTATAAAGTGGGCATTATCAGCGGCACAGGCGACCGCCGCGATGATGACATCAGGGAGATAGGAAGAATAAGCGCCCGCAATTTTGATGAGATCATAATCAGGCAAGATAAAAATATGCGGGGCCGCACGCCAGAGGAGATCGTAGATCTGCTGGTAGAAGGAATTCATGAAGAGAAGGGCCAGGAAATACCATTGACGATCATTCACAAAGAAAAAGAAGCCATTATGTATGCATATAAACATGTACGCCCGGGTGCGCTGATTACCATCATGTGTGATGTGGTGCCCGATGCGCTCGAATTCATCAAAAAATTAAAAGAAGATGAAGAGAAGGAATTAGATATAGTGATTTAACCTCATCGGTTCAAATTAAAAATTGGGCTTTTCTACATTTTGGCTTTTATGGCGCATTTGGGGGAGCGCATTTAAAAAGATTGAAGAAATTTTTTACGCTTTAAGCTTTGAAAACGGCGCTGCTGCTACTTTTCGCTGCACTTAACAAAATTATTCCTAACAGTTTTTGAAAATTTACTTTCATAACCTTACTTTTGCAAACCTTTGTCCCATAGTATAAAGGTAGTACAACAGATTTTGATTCTGTCTGTCGAGGTTCGAATCCTCGTGGGACAACCACTAAGCCACATTTTTCTGCAAATGTGGCTTTTGTTTTGCATACAGTTTTAATAATCCCAATTCAAATTTTTAACTGCAAATCAAAAACGCTGAATATGGAAACTTCTAATCGCAGACCAACACTACGAATGATCGAAAAATTGAAGGAGTGCCTTGAAAAAGAATCTAGCAACGGCCAAATTCCCTGCCTTCCGGAAGAAATGAAATCTTCGCTGGCCGGATTATATAAACGGGGATTAATTGGTACAAAAATGCAGATTGTCAACAACAAAAAACAATTGTGTATTTATGTTTCAGATCTCGGAAAAAAATATTTGCAAGGGCTGGAAAAGCAGGAAATACAATAACATGTGTACGCTTCGCTAATTTTAAAAATCCATACAACTTTTATTAAATTTGCAGCCTGTTAAATGAATTACTGATGTTCATTTTTCCTGAATTCTAAAAAAATAATTGAACTTATATGTTTGAATCGTTAAGCGACCGGTTGGAAACCGCCTTTAAAAATTTAAAAGGCCAGGGAAGAATTACAGAATTGAATATTGCCTCTACACTCAAAGATATACGGCGGGCGCTGGTGGATGCCGACGTAAACTATAAAATTGCCAAAGAGTTTACCGATACCATCAAAGAAAAAGCCACCGGAGAAAAAGTGATCAACGCTGTAAGCCCCGGGCAATTAATGGTGAAGATCGTAAAGGATGAGTTAACCGATTTAATGGGCGGTGTGGAAACAGACCTTGATCTCAGCGGCAATCCCGCGGTGATTTTGATCGCGGGTCTGCAGGGAAGTGGAAAAACCACCTTCAGTGGAAAGCTGGCCAATTACCTCAAAACAAAAAAAGGAAAATCGCCTTTGCTTGTTGCCGGCGACGTTTACAGGCCTGCGGCAATCGAACAATTAAAGGTTTTGGGCAGCCAGATCAATGTAGAAGTTTATAGCGAGCCAGAAAATAAAGATGTGGTGGCCATTGCTCAAAACGCCATAAAAGAAGCAAAATCGAAAAATAAAAATGTAGTAATTATAGATACTGCCGGCCGCCTTGCTATTGATGAGGTAATGATGACGGAGGTGGCCAATATAAAAAATGCGCTAAACCCTAAAGAGATTTTATTTGTAGTAGACAGCATGACTGGCCAGGATGCGGTGAATACCGCCGCTGCATTTAACCAGCGCTTAAATTATACCGGTGTTGTTCTAACCAAGCTTGATGGCGATACACGCGGTGGAGCAGCTATTTCCATTAAATATACCGTAAACAAGCCCATTAAATTTGTAAGCAGCGGCGAAAAAATGGAAACGCTTGATGTATTTTATCCTGAGAGGATGGCACAGCGTATTTTGGGAATGGGAGATATTGTGAGCCTGGTAGAAAAAGCACAGGAACAATTTGATGAAGCACAAGCCGCCAGGCTGGAAAAGAAAATCAGGAAAAATCAATTTGATTTTGAAGATTTTAAAACCCAGCTTCAGCAAATTAAAAAGATGGGAAATTTAAAAGACCTGATGGCAATGATTCCCGGCGTAGGCAAACAAATAAAAGACATCGATATTAATGACGATGCATTTAAAGGAATTGAAGCGATGATCAATTCTATGACTTTGGAAGAACGACGCAATCCGGATTTAATTAATGCAAGCCGCAAACAGCGCATTGCTAAAGGAAGCGGAAAAGATATTGCCGAGTTAAATCAGTTCATCAAACAGTTTGAGCAAATGAAGAATATGATGAAAATGATGAACAAAATGCCGATGGGAAAAATGGCCGGAATGGGTAAAAGGTGATTTTCCTTTAATAAAATTCAACAAATAAATAAAAAGGCCACCAATCATCTAAGCCGCCTGTAAAAAAATAAATATTCATTTGTAATTTTCAGTTGCAGGTCTTATCTTCGCTGTCCTTTTAGAAACCAAATTTAATCACGACCCAAAAAAATTTCTATTTTTTATGGCTGTAAAAATGAGATTGCAAAGACATGGCTCCAAAAAAAGGCCATTCTACTTTATAGTAGTTGCAGATTCCCGTAGCCCCAGAGATGGTAAGTTCATTCAGAAATTAGGCTCTTACAATCCGTTAACTGTTCCTGCAAGCATCCAGGTAGATCGTCAAAAAGCATTAGAATGGCTGCACAAAGGTGCACAACCAACTGATACTGTTCGCCGTATTCTTAGCTTTAAAGGTGTACTTTATTTAAAGCATTTGCTTCGCGGTGTTACACTTGGATTGTTTGATGAGGCTACCGCAATGGAAAAATTTACCAAATGGAGCAGCGAGCACGATACTGAGTTTGCAAAACGCCAGGAAACTCACAAAAAAACAAAGGCTGCAAGCCGTCCCGTTTTTGTGAAAAAAGCTGAACCTGCAAAGCCCGCTCCGGAAGCTGCTGCGCCCGCTGAAACAGCAACTGCTGAAGGCACAGAGAACCCCGCAACTGAATAAATTTATTTTATCAAATAGCTTTAAAAAGCTGTCGCATTTATTTGTGGCAGCTTTTTTTGTTTTGGGGGAATGGCAAGTACTACATTTTCGCTTTTGTGAAGGTTTGCTTTTTGTGTGAGCCAAACAGGATTCGGTAGAATGAATATAAACCCACTGTAATATCACCCTTTCAGGGTTTCTAAACTTTTCCTTATTGTTCTATAATAATAACATCCCTTTGGGATTTAAGCAATAATAAAAAGTCCGAAGGACTGATAATTTTTGTTCTATACCATTACATCCCTTCTGGATTTAGGCATAACACAAAGTCTGAACGACTACACCATCATAGTTCTATCATAGTAATAAACATCCTTCGGTATTTAAACAATAAGACAAAGTCCGAAGGACTGACAATTTTATAGAATAGTCCCAAATCAATCACACAAACCCGCACAAATGTGTTTTAGATGTTTTTTGTTCTCATTTCTACCTAATTCTATAGCTCCAACATTCACAGTGGCATTAATGTTGTATAAATCAATCTAAATTATAGATAAAACATTTTAAAGCATTATGAAAACGCATCCATCAACCCCGCTCATTTTATTATTTGCCTTTTTTTTAGCGATGGCTTTACCCGCAAAAAGCCAGGATAAACAAGAAGACAAAATAACCGCAGCCACCACCGTTTTGCAGGATTTTAGCAAGATGAAAGAAAGCATTCCCGCGGAACTTTTGAAAGTAACCGAAGGAATTATTGTGGTGCCAAAATTAATTAACGCCGGATTTGTATTAGCCGGAAAAAGAGGCAAAGGAATCGCGATGGTAAAACTCGCCAATGGAAACTGGAGCAACCCGGTTTTTGTAACTATCACCGGCGGAAGCTTAGGTTTGCAGGCAGGCGTGCAGTCGGTAGACCTGGTATTAATTTTTAAAAGCCATGAAACACTGGAAAATATGGGAAAAGGAAGCTTTACTTTGGGAGGCGATATCTCGGTTACTGCCGGCCCCGTTGGCCGCAACTCCACTGCCAGCACCGATTATAAATTAGAAGCAGAAGTTTATTCTTATTCACGAAGTAAAGGATTGTTTGCCGGCATCAGCCTGGCAGGCTCTGCAATTTCTGTAGATGCCAAAGGAAATGAAGCGTTTTACGGAAAAGAAGAAGATGCCAAAGATTTATTTTCTAACGATACTGAAAATACTTCCGCATCGGTTACTAAAATGAAAACTGTTTTAAAAGATATGTATCACTAAAAACAGCCGTTCTAAATAAAACGAGGAAAGCCAAAATATAGCTTTCCTCGTTTTTTATTTAGAGCTAGGCAGAATTATTTTGCGCCCGGAGGACAGTTTTGCCTGAGGAAATTAGAATATAAAGTAGACAAATGCTTCCTCGTTCCCTGCCCTTCAGAGATGCCGTGGGTACGGTTTGGATAAGGCATAAACTGAAAATCTTTATTATACTTTATCAACTCATTTATTAACGCTTCTGCATTATCATAATGCACATTATCATCGCCCGTTCCATGTATCAGCAGCAATTTTCCCTGGAGGTTTTTTGCATAATGAAGCGCCGATCCCAGCACATAATTCTCATTATTTTCCTGAGGCAATCCCATGTATCTTTCTTCATAAATATTATCATAAAATAAAAGATTGGTAACCGGCGCAATCGAAATGCCGGTTTTGTAAATTTCCGGATGCTGAAACATTAAATTCAATGTAGAAGACCCTCCCCCGCTCCATCCCCAAACGGCCACGCGATCTTTATCATAATAAGGCTTTTCCAATATTTTTTTTGCGGCCATTGCCTGGTCGTGAATATTTATTCTTCCTAACTGTCCGTAAATAGATTTGCGCCATGCAGATCCTCTGAGCGATGGTGTACCGCGGTTATCAACGGAGATTTGAAAATATCCTTCAATGCTCATGTTGCCATTAAATAAAAAATTGTTCTGCGAGCCAAACTGATCCATCACAGTGGATGAGCCCGGTTCTCCATAAACATAAAACACAACCGGGTATTTTTTTGTAGAATCAAAATTGGCAGGCTTTACCATCCATCCGTCGAGCGTAATATTATCTTCTGTGGTTACTTTAAAATATTCCACATTGCTGTTTTCATTTTCTCTCCTGGTTTTTTGCAATGCTTTTTGATTCGTCTAAAGGTTTGTGATTGGGCAAAGTAATCCACTCAGAAGCAGGAAACGTTTTGTGATTAGAAAAAGAATGCATGGCATATTTAGCGCCGGGGGAAATATTATAATCGTGCACGCCTTTCTGATCAGCCGGCGAAAGCAATTCTAATTTCCCCTTTCCATCCAGCTTAATTCTGTATAAATATAATTGTGTAGCATTGTTGGGCGAGGCCATAAAATAGGCGTAATTATTTTTAACGTCAATGCCTTTGATGTTATCAATATCGTAATCGCCTTTGGTAACCAATGTTTGTTTTTTACCGTCGCGGCTCATCACAAAAATATGTCGCCAGCCATCTTTTTCACTAACCCATAAAAAATCTTTTCCGTTGTTGAGCCAGTCCCATCCTGTGGGATCATCATCGTTCCATCTTGATTTAATGTCAATAAAAGCTTTGTCATTTTCGGTATAAAAATTATTAGCCACGCCGGTATTTGCATCGCAATAAAAAAGCTTGCTTTCGTTTTGCTTTCTGTTTAATTGCTGCAAAACAATCTGATCAGAATTATCCGCCCATTCCATTCTTGGAATATAATGCTGTTGCGGATCTCCCGGCACTTCCATCCACTTTATATTGCCGGTCGCCGCGCCAGGATTGTTATCAACAGTAACTACTCCAATACGTACCGGAGAAGGCGGCTCACCCACTTTTGGGTATTCCACCGGAATAATTCTTGAATAAACTGAATCTGTTGTATTCAGCATGTAATAATCCCGTACGTTGGTGGCATCCACCTGCCAGAAAGCGATCTTTTTGCTATCGGGACTCCAGCGAAAACCATCGCGGCATCCAAACTCTTCTTCATAAACCCAATCAAAAGTGCCGTTAATAAATTTGCGCGTTCCGTCGCTCGTAAGTGCGGTTACCTGGTGGGTGGCAAGGTCTTCAGTGTACAGATTGTGATCGCTGACATAAGCCGCTTTTTTGCCATCCGGAGATAATTTTGGCAAACATCAGCGATTGGGAAGGCAGGCCTTTTCCGAGTTGTGTTAATTGGTTGGTAGTTAAATTCAATATCCAATAATCGCCGCGTGTATGGTAGCGCCACACTTTGGCGGTATTGGTAAAGACCAGCAAATATTTATAGTCTGGCGAAAAGCTAAAAATGTTAAACGATAAAGGCGACGTTGAGCCAGCCGGAGTTAGCTGTTCGCGTTTAACCAACACTTTTTGTATGGAAGTTTTCAAGTCTGTTTGTACAATATTTCCGTCTTGAATTACATACGTTGAAGTGCCATCGGGCGCCCAGTTGATTTCGCCAGGCCTGAATTGTGAGAAAGAACTAAAACTATAAATTGTAAAGAGGATAAGAAAAATAATTCTCACTGGTTTAAAGGTCATAGAAATTAATTTTAGGCAGTAAATATAAGCAAACACCGCATAGCTGCGCCCGCTTTTACATAAATAGAATAATTTTGTGCAATGGCTGAAAAAGAAAAATTAAGGATTGACAAATATTTATGGGCGATAAGAATTTTTAAAACGCGAAGCATTGCCGCTGAAGCCTGCAACAGTGCCAAAGTAAAATGCAAAGGCGTTAATGTAAAGCCTTCAAAAACGGTATCGGTGGGAGAACAATACGAGATAAAAACAGAGCATAAAAAGTGGGTGATTGAAGTGGTTTCTTTATTGCATACCAGAACAAATTATGAGGAAGCCATCAAACATTATATTGATCTTACTCCTGAAGAAAATATTGATAAAACACAATCGAGCGCTTTTGTTTTCAATACCGGCAAAAGGCAAAGCAAGCAAGGACGGCCCTACGAAAAAACAAAAGAGAGATTTGGATGATCTATTTCAGCATTAGCGATTGCTTTTATTGAAATTGGCCGGTCAGTTTCTCTCATTCATTGGCGTAAGTTTGCACTCATGAAAATCGACATCATCTCTGTAGTTCCGCAATTAATCGAAAGTTTTTTTGCTCATTCCATTTTAAAAAGAGCAAAAGAAAAAGGATTGCTTGAAGTGAATATTTTTAATTTGAGAGATTTTACCAATTATAAACATGGCCAGGTAGATGATTACCAGTTTGGCGGCGGCGCAGGCCTGGTGATGATGGTCGAGCCGTTGGTAAACGCGATAGAAACTTTGCAACAACAAAACCATTATGATGAAATAATTTTTCTTACGCCCGACGGTGAAAAATTTAACCAGAAAACAGCCAACGCTTTATCGTTAAAAACTACATTATTGCTTATATGTGGTCATTATAAAGGAATTGATCAACGAGTACGCGATCATTTTATTACCAAAGAAATTTCTATCGGAGATTATGTTTTAAGCGGCGGCGAACTGGGCGCCGCTGTATTGGTGGATGCTATTGGCAGATTGATTCCCGGAGTATTAAATGACGAAACTTCTGCACTGACGGATTCATTCCAGGATAATTTACTGGCGCCGCCGGTGTACACGCGGCCGGAAGAATTTAGAGGATGGAAAGTGCCCGAAATTTTAATGAGCGGCAATCATGCAAAAATTGAAGAATGGCGGTATGAAAAATCAATCGAGATAACCAAAGAAAAAAGACCGGATTTGCTGGATTGAATCAAGTTTCTTTTCTTCATAATCAAGCTGAGAAGTAGAAGGAGATAAAGTTTCAATTACAATATCAGGAGTACCGACCAAACCTTTGTCTTCAATCTTATCAAGATATTGCATTTATGTTAGAAGTACTTAGTAAAGGAATGAATTTCCTCTTTGGAAATGCTTTTCATAAAAAAAATATTTTTATCGGGAATTCTCTGAGCTTTCTCCATCGAAAGAGAAAAATAGACAGAAATTATTTCGATTACATACGTCTTGCGACACTTGAATTGGTAAGCCATGAGATAGACCGGAAAAATCTCGATGGAAGTGTAGCCGAATTGGGAGTATATAAAGGCAAGTTTGCTAGATTCATTAATCAATATTTCCCGGAACGTTCACTATATCTATTTGACACATTTGAGGGTTTTGATGATAGGGATATTGCTACTGAAAAAGAAAATAAACTTTCTACAGGAGATCAAGACTTTACTGAGACTTCTGTGGAATCTGTCATGAAATTAATGCCATACCCTAAAACATGTATTCCTGTAAAAGGATTCTTTCCTGAATCTGCAAAAGACATAAAAACAACTTTTGCGTTTGTTAGCATTGATGCAGATTTATATGAGCCAATTTATAATGGCCTGGTTTTTTTCTATCCAAAATTAACCCCTGGCGGCTATATTTTTATCCATGATTTTAATAATGATAACTATAAAGGTTCGCGAAAGGCAGTAGAGCAATTTTGTTTGGAGCAAAAAATTAACAGTGTACCCTTACCTGATTCCGGCGGTTCAGCAATTATAATAAAATAAATCATTTTCGCTTTTGTTGCTGAATGATTGTCTGCGCCTAATCCAACAATGGCAATGGGTTGTTTCCAAATGATTTTTTAAGAAAATAAATTTGTTGTCAAGGTAAGAAAAGAATGTTTTCAAGCCCATAAAATCATTTTTAATTCCCTGGTTTATACAATTTTTCATCAACCGCAGCATTCACTTCAATCTTATCAAAAGTGATTGAGCCGGCATTCAATCCGTTACCTTCCGTTATAATCGTTTGCGGGAATACTATGCCGCCAAAATCCTGGTAGTTCTCAAAGTTGGTTATAACAATTTCCTCATGAATCTCATTTTCTTTTCTTACTGCAATTGCAACGCGCGATTGTAAAAGAAGTTTGGTTTTAGTATCAATGAAATAAAATGCGGCTGATCCATCAGCAGCAATCAACTGAATCTGATAACATTCTTTGCCGTTAATGATTTCCTTTTCAAGCAAGGATGCTTTATAACCTTTCAACTGGTAATCTACGAGCGGGCCGGCAATATCAAGCTCCCGCTGTGCTGCTTTTAATTCGTATGCCGTCATCTCTTCCGGCTTATCAGAACGCGTTGGAATAAGCCACCATCCTTTATTTGGTGTAATAATACCATAGCCCACATTTCCACCAAATTCAAAATCTGTACGCGCGAGCTTATCCTGAATTTTTGTAATTCTTAATCGCATGTCATTGCCCATCATTTGCCTCCTTCCTTCAAGCACAATGGATTTTATGAAACGCAATTTATCTATTCCGCCACGAGAATTGATGTATTGATTGATTACATCATCGACGGTTTGGGCACGTGCCGATTGTATAAATATGAGAACAAATGCCACAATAAAAAAGATGACGATGAATAGATTTTTCATTAAAAAATAATTGAATTGCAAGGTAAGTTTATTATTGAACTGATATTTTGAACCAAACTATTGCTGCGCTTTTTTAAATGCAAAGTCATACAAGCCATTTTATACATTTCTTCATTTCCGGGCAAACAGCTATGTAGTTCTGATGGCTGTGGCAAGGTTTTGTTACTTTTGAAAAAAGATAAAAAAGATGCTGGTTGTAAAAGGAAATATCGTTGATGCTGAAGCAGGAAAAATCTTCTTCGGAGAATTACACATCACTGATGGAATAATAAAATCTATCGAAACACTCGGCGCAGAAAACAATAATTTTTCCTATATAACTCCCGGCTTTATTGATGCTCATGTTCACATCGAAAGTTCCATGCTGGTTCCATCTGAGTTTGCAAAGCTTGCGGTGGTTCACGGAACAGTTGCCACCATCAGCGATCCGCATGAAATTGCCAATGTATGCGGATTGCCGAGGTGTTGAGTATATGATCGCCAATGGAAAAACAGTTCCGTTTAAATTTCATTTTGGCGCACCGAGCTGTGTGCCTGCAACCACTTTTGAAACTGCAGGCGCCGCACTTAATTCAAACGATGTGGACCGGCTTTTAGCTAATGAAGATATTTTCTATTTGAGTGAAATGATGAATTTTCCTGGTGTGCTTCACCACGATGAAGAGGTATTTAAAAAAATTAATTCAGCAAAAAAATACAACAAACCTGTTGATGGCCACGCACCCGGATTGCGCGGGGAAGATGCTCAAAAATACATCGAAGCAGGTATCACTACCGATCACGAATGTTTTACTGAAGAAGAGGCTTTGGATAAATTAAAATTTGGCATGAAGATTCTTATCCGCGAAGGAAGTGCCGCTAAAAATTTTGAAGCGCTGATCGGCTTGTTGAACGATTACGAAAACGAAATGATGTTTTGCAGCGATGATAAACATCCCGACAGCCTGGTAAACGGCCACATCAACCATTTGTGCAAACGAGCCGTAGCAAAGGGAATTGATGTGTTTAAGGTTTTAAAAGCTGCTTGTATCAACCCGGTAAAACATTATAAAATGAATGTGGGTTTGTTAAAAATTGGCGACCCGGCGGATTTTATTATTGTTGAAGATCTGAAAAATTTTAAGGTAAGAGAAACTTTCATCAATGGAGAGAAAGTGGCTGAGGATGGAAAATCAATTATCAAAACCAATACTGCATCCATCATCAACAATTTTAATTGTACCAAAAAATCAGCTGATGATTTTGCAATGAAAATAACTGGTGAACCTCATAAAACTATTGGCGCTTTAGACGGTCAGCTGATCACTGAAAAGCTTTCAATCAAACCAAAAGAAGAAGATGGATTTTACATAAGCGATGTTGAAAATGATGTATTGAAAATAGTGGTAATCAATCGTTATCATAATGCGCCCGTTGCAAAAGCATTTATTAAAAATTTTGGTTTGAAAAAGGGCGCTATCGCTTCGTCGGTTGCGCACGACAGTCACAATATTATCGCTGTTGGCGTAGACGATGAAAGTATGCGAGATGCAGTAAACCTCGTTATCGATGCAAATGGCGGAATAAGCGCTGCCGATGCCGGCAATCCGAATTTTAATAAAATTTTACCACTGCCGGTTGGTGGATTAATGAGCAATGACGATGGGTACAAAGTTGCCGGATTGTATACAGAAATCGATGCTGCTGCAAAAACCCTCGGTTCTACTTTGTCTGCCCCCTTTATGACATTATCTTTTATGGCATTGCTGGTAATTCCTCATCTGAAACTAAGCGATAAAGGCTTATTCGATGGCGACGATTTTAAGTTGATCAGCTCTCCGAATGATAATTGATCCTCCTGTCAGATTTGTAATTTTTATTATATTTTAATGTTCATAAAAGCCATTTTATAGATTTTGGCAGTTTAGCCAACGGCCCGCTGTGCCGATGGCCAACGACTAAAATAGTATCTTTGCCGACTATTATAATAAAATGAGTACTAAAGGAAAGGTTTTAATGGCGATGAGCGGCGGTATAGACAGTACAGTTGCCGCTTTGATGCTTCATAACGAAGGCTATGAAGTAGTGGGAATTACTATGAAAACATGGGATTATGCATCCAGCGGCGGCAAGTCTAATAAAGAAACCGGATGCTGCAATATCGACAGTTTTAACGATGCGCGCATGGCTGCCGTTCAGCACGGATTTCCGCATTTTATCCTGGATATCCGCGAAGAATTCGGTGATTTTGTTATAGACAATTTTGTTGAAGAATATATTGCAGGCCGCACACCAAATCCATGCGTTTTATGCAATACACATATTAAATGGCGCGCTTTGTCGAAAAGAGCGGACGCCCTTGGCTGCGATTTTATCGCTACCGGCCATTATGCACAAATTCATCAGCATACAAACGGAAGATATTTTATCAGAAAGGGCCTGGATGAAACCAAAGACCAGAGTTATGTTCTGTGGGGCCTGCAGCAAGATTTGCTGGCCCGTACACTACTGCCGCTGGGCACTTATCGCAAATCTGACATTCGCCAGATGGCCATCGATTTTGGCTATCCCGAACTGGCGAAGAAAAACGAAAGCTATGAAATTTGCTTTGTGCCGGATAACGATTACCGCGGCTTCTTAAAAAGAAAAGTGGAAGGGCTTGAAGAAAAAGTTTCCGGGGGATTTTTTGTAGATAAAACAGGAAAAATTTTAGGACCACATAAAGGATATCCTTTTTACACGATCGGCCAAAGAAAAGGGCTCGATATTGCGCTCGGAAAGCCTGCTTTTGTAACTCAAATTAATCCGGAAACCAACACCATTGTACTTGGCGATGAAGAAGACCTGAAAGGCTCTGAAATGACGGTTAAAGGAATCAACTGGATCAAATACGATGGCGTATCGGATGGCATGGAATCGATCACCAAAATCAGGTATAAAGATAAAGGTGCACTGTCAAACCTTTTTGCATACGAAAATGGAGTAAAAGTCCGTTTCTATGAAAATGTAAAAGGAATTGCTCCGGGACAAAGCGCAGTTTTCTATGAAGGCGATGATGTAATTGGTGGTGGCATTATCCAGCGAAATTAAATTGCTGCGCAGCATTCCGGCAAGTTCTCAACTCTTATATTGATGATCCTTTGCAAAACATCTTAATTTTTTTGTATGGCTAAATATGTTATCGGAACTTTGCTGATTGCTGCTTTATTAGTGTCTTGTAAAAAGGAAACAGACAGTAATTTTTCCGTTGAGCCCTTAAGTGATTATTACCCTTTGCAGGTTGGCAAATACATTACTTACAATCTCGATTCAACCATCTTTTTATCATTCGGAAAAAAAGATTCCATCATGCATTATGAGGCTCAGGACCGGGTGGATGCTGAAATCACTGACAACCTTGGCCGCAAAGCGTTTCGCGTCATAAGGTATCTTCGCAAAGATGCTTCGCAGGATTGGGTTGCCAACAATACTTTCATGGTTATTCCTACCGGAAAAACAATAGAGTATCTTGAAAATAATCTGCGTTTTATAAAATTGACCGCCCCCATAAAACAGGATTATTCCTGGAAAGGAAATTCTTTTTTAGATACCTATTCCCAGTATTCCGAAATAAAATATTTAGACGATTGGGATTATACTTACGACAGTGTTGGAGTCCCTTTAACGATTAATTCCATTACCATTGATAGTACCATAAAAGTTGCCGAAAGAGACGAATTTTTAGGTCAGGATCCGTCATTGCCGAACACCGAATATGCCGAAAAAACTTATTCAGTAGAAAAATATGGTAAAGGAATTGGCTTAATTTACCGCGAATTTTTGCATTGGGAATTTCAAAGCGTTAACAACAACAGTTACACCGGCTATGGAATAAAAATGAGCATCATCGATCACAATTAATTTTTTCTTTTTCAGGAAAACCTGTAAGCCCTCAATTCATTTTATGAAAAAGTTTTGTGTTCTTCTTTTATCGGTATCTCTTTTTTCAACATCGCTTTCTGCTCAGTTTACCAGGTATATCGTTCAGTTTAAAGACAAAGCAAACAGCCCTTTTTCTATCAGCAATCCTTCGAAGTTTTTATCCGAAAAATCAATAGCCCGAAGGATAAAGCAAAACATCGCAATTGATGAAAGTGATTTGCCTGTATTACAACGTTATGTCGATAGTGTGAGGCTTTCGGGCAATGTAACCATCCTCAATCAATCAAAATGGCTTAACCAGGTTTGCATCGAAACCACCGATGCGGTGGTGCTGGAAAAGATCAGCCGCCTTTCTTTCGTGATAAATACACATCCCGTAAAAAGAATCGCAAACAAGGGACCCGTTTCAAAAACTAAATTTGTAAAGGAAATAAAGGGCATCGCTTCCCCGCAATCACCAATGAGTCCAACCGATTTTTATTCTTACGGAAATTCTTATCAGCAAATTCATATACACGAGGGTGAATATTTGCATAATAAGGGTTTTCGTGGAGAAGGCATGTTGATGGCAATTGTTGATGCGGGCTTTTATCATTACCAAACATTGCCGGCCTTCGATAGCGTGCGGTTGAACAACCAAATTGTGGAAACGTATGATTTTGTAAATAACGAAACGAGCGTAAACGAAGATTTTGAGCATGGCATGCAATGTTTTTCTATAATTGCCGGAAACATTCCGGGACAATTGGTGGGCAGCAGCCCGAAAGCCAGTTTTTATTTATACCGCAGCGAAGATGTAAATTCTGAAGCGCCGGTGGAAGAACAATACTGGATCGCGGCAGCGGAACGGGCCGACAGCATTGGTGTTGATGTTATCAGCACATCGCTCGGCTATAACTTATTTGATAATCCTTCTTTTAATTATACATACGCTGATATGAACGGACGTACCAGTATGATTGCAAGAGCAGCAACGCTGGCAGCAAAAAAGGGAATGATCCTTTTAGTAGCCGCAGGAAATGATGGCGACGATGCGTGGCATTATATTGCAACGCCTGCGGATGCCGATAGTATATTATCTGTTGCTGCCGTTAATGTTTTGGGCACGCCGGGCAATTTCAGCAGTTACGGGCCTTCCAGCGACGGAAGAGTAGATCCAACGGTGGCATCAGTAGGCGTGGCAACGGCCATTTCTTCAACAAATGGTACCATTGTTACGGGCAACGGAACATCATTTGCCACACCCAATTTAGCGGGATTGGTTACCTGTTTATGGCAGGCATTTCCTGAATTTACCAACATGCAAATAATAGAGGCAGTAAAAAAAAGCAGCAGCATTTATAGCGCACCTGATAATCGCATCGGATATGGCATTCCAAACTTTCGTATTGCCTTTGAAGACCTGGGTAAACAAAGAACTTTAAAAAACATCGGAGCTATTTTAGGTAACAGTTTTATTAAGGCATATCCAAACCCTTTCAGGGATAATTTTAAAGTGATCATCAAACCTAAAAACAGTGCTACTGCAAGTTTCAAACTTTACGACCTGGCCGGAAAACTATATTTTGAAAGACAGTTTGCGTTAGAAGCCAACCAACCGCAGATAATTACATTCGATCATTTGCAGCCGCTGCAAAAGGGAATGTACTTATTAAAATTCAGCGATGGAAAAAATAAGGAAAGCATCAAAATAATGGCACGATAATTTATGCTGATCGCTGCGGCTGATATATTTTATTTTCGATTTCATTTTACTTCTTACATTTTACATTGCTGAAACCGAATATCTTTATGTTGATATTAACTTCAACAAATATAACATGCGAATAAACCTAAAGGCCATTCCTATTGCGCTGCTCTCTTTTCTGTTTTTTGTAAGTAAGTCCTACAGCCAAAAGCCGGTTAAGGAATTTTACCAATTAAAAGTTTATCATCTAAAAGACAGTAACCAGGTTGACCGAGTAGACCGTTTTTTAAAAGAAGCCTATTTGCCGGCATTGCATCGGGTGGGTATCCGCAGCATTGGTGTTTTTAAGCCGCTCGCCAACGATACCTCTGCGGTAAAATTGATTTATGTTTTTATACCGATGTCGTCTTTGGAGCAGGTTAGCAGCCTTCCGGAAAAATTAGAAAAAGATGAAAAATATAAAACCGCAGGTACAGATTACCTGGATGCCGCATACAACAATCCTCCATATATCCGTTTGGAAACCATCTTGCTTTCTTCATTTATTTCAAAGTTTGAAACGCCAAACCTGAAATCGCCTGCATCAGAAAAAATTTATGAACTACGCAGCTATGAAGGACCGACCGAAAATTTTTATAACAATAAAGTAAAAATGTTCATTGATGGTGGTGAGATATCATTGTTCAAACGACTTGAGTTTAACGCCGTGTTTTATGCAAAGGTAATTTCCGGAAGCCACATGCCCAACCTGATGTATATGACAAGTTTTGAAAACTTGCCGGCCAGGGAAGCGCATTGGAAAACGTTTAGCAATGACCCTGAATGGAAAAAATTAAGCGCGATGCCGATGTATCAAAATAACGTATCGCATATTGATGTAACGCTGATGCACGCCACCGATTATTCCGACATTTAAAAAAACTACTTTTTGAATATTGCAGCAAACAGTGTATCAGCCTGCATTGCATAGCCCTTCAAATATTCCCACTTTAATAATTTGAGCTGCAGCGCTTGTTGGATAAATGCCACATTGTCTTCATTCTCCTTTTTAAAAACGGAACAGGTAATGTATAAAAGATAACCACCTTCCGCCAAATGAGCGCAGGCGTTTTTAACGATCTGCTGTTGAAGTAAAGCATATTCATCAATGCGGTGTTCCGGGAAAAAATTAAGCTGTTCGGGCGTTCTGGACCAGGTACCCGAACCCGTGCACGGCACATCGGCAATAATAAGATCATACTTTCCATTAATCCCTTCGGTGGGAGGCGAAACTGAAAGGTCTGCAACAAAAGATTGATAATTTTTTATGCGCGCTTTAGAAAAGCGAAAATGTAGATTTTCAAGAATATTTTTTCGGGTATCGCTTACCGTTAGTTCAACATTTTTAAAAAAATCATAAGCAAGAATTGATTTGCCACCACTGGCAGCGCAACAATCCCATATTTTTATTTTAGATTCAGAACCGGTCTTTACCAAATTAAAAAATTCGCTGACTCTTTGGGAGTTGTAATCCTGGATTACCGCTTCTCTGTCGATATGAATTACCTCACCTATTTTTTGATTGTTGTTAAAAGAAAAACAGTCTTCTTTTAACCGGTCAAATAAAATATTTGCAGTTTTTAATTTATCGGTAACTGATTGTTTATATCCGGGCCTGATTCTAATAAATAATTTTGGCTGAATTAAAAATGATAGATTGAATTGGTGAAAGTCGATTTCCTGTCCAAGGCTTTTTTCAAAAGGAAATATTTTATCAATGTCAAAAATATCTTTAACCATTTCAAGCTTTTCCAGAAGCGGAAGCTGCACTTTGTTATTCCATTCCGGCTTTAATGTTTCCAAAAAAAGCGACGGCTGCTTTTCAATTAGAAAAACCGACAAAACTATTTTTTGGCTTATATCAATATGGCTACTAACACCAAAGCCTACACGAAAATAATTATAGCAGAGAGAAGTAATTTGTTTGCGATCGCCGGAACCATGCTTTTTATTGGCAGCAAAATATTTTTTGATATATAGATGAAAAGGCTCTGTTCCATTATATTTTGTAAGAATGGCGATTGCATACTCCAAATACCTGCTAAAGCGATTTGCATTTTTAGTGGAAGCTATCATCGTATGTTTTGTCTGCTAAAGCTGAAGAAGCGCTTTAACAGGATCTTTGCCAAACAAAAGCTGCTCGGGCTTTTCGAGCATTTCTTTTACACGAACAAGGAAGCTTACTGATTCGCGGCCATCAATAACGCGGTGATCATAGCTAAGAGCTACATACATCATTGGCCGTATTACAACCTGGCCTTTTATTGCCACCGGCCGTTCTACAATATTGTGCATTCCAAGAATGGCGCTTTGTGGAATATTAAGAATTGGCGTGCTCATTAATGAGCCAAAAACTCCGCCATTGGTAATAGTAAATGTTCCGCCGGTCATCTCTTCAATGGTAAGCTTGCTTTCCCTGGCTTTAACGGCCAATTGCGCGACTTCCTTTTCAATTTCGGCCATGCTGAGGCTTTCGGCATTTCTAATTACGGGAACTACCAAGCCTTTTGGAGACGAAACTGCAATGGAAATATCAACAAAGTCGTGATAAATAAGGTTGTCGCCATCAATCCGTGAATTAACAGACGGCCATTCCTGCAGTGCAAAGCAACAGGCTTTGGTAAAGAAACTCATGAAACCAAGATTTACTTCGTGAGTTTTTTTAAACACCTCTTTATATTTTGCTCTTAATTCCATGATAGGGCTCATGTCTACTTCGTTAAAAGTAGTGAGCATCGCGGTGCTGTTTTTTGCTTCTACTAATCTGCGACTGATGGTTCTGCGCAGGTTGGACATTTTTTGCGGCTTTTCACTCCTGCTAAAAAGTTCTTTGCCAATCGCTCTTCCCGGGTTTGACAAAGCATCCAGAACATCATTCTTTGTTATCCTTCCACCCGAACCGGTGGGTGTAACTTTTGATACATCAACTTTTTTATCAGCTAAGATTGCGGCCGCAACAGGTGTAGCTTTTACATCGGTATGTTTTTCTTCTGCCTTTTCCGGAATTTTTTGTGCAGGCTTTTCCGCCGGCTTTGATTCATTTTTTGGCACTTCTTCTTTTTTTACATCGGCAGGCGCCGTTTTGCCGGCCGGCTTTTGGGCCTTTTCATCAATCGTTGCCACCACATCGCCAATTTGCAGATCCGCATCTTCTTTGGCGATTGTATGTAAAATACCCGCCTGTTCTGCATTAATTTCAAAAGTAGCTTTTTCGCTCTCGAGCTCCGCCACCACTTCATCCCGCTCTACCCATTCACCATCTTTTTTCAACCATTTGGTAAGTGTTACTTCATTAATGCTTTCGCCAACAGTAGGTACTTTTATTTCTATCGCCATGATTTTTTTTAAGATTACAAACCTAAGATAAATTGAGAAATACGCAAAGTGAACAAATATTCGGAGGAATAGAATTCAACCGTGTAGCAACCCAATTAAATAGTAAAGGCCATGTTTAAAATCTCTTGCTGTTCTGCAGCGTGTACTTTTGCAAAGCCGGTTGCAGTTGCCGCGCTTGCAGGTCTGCTGATGATTCCAAAGTTGATAGTTGTAAGATTCATCCGTAAAAATGATGCTGCTCCCATATTCAATGGTTCTTCCTGTATCCAATACCAGATGGCTTTACTGTATTTTTTATAGAGATTATCCAACTGATTAACAGGCAATGGATATAACTGTTCAAGCCTGATAATTGCCACATCTTTTCTATTGTCTTTCTCTCTTTTTTCATTCAAATCAAAATATATTTTGCCGGAACAGAAGAGCACTTTTGTTACCAATGCTGCATCTGTTACGGACGCATCATCGATTACTTCTTTAAAGCCGCCGGAGGTAAACTCTTCAATTTTACTATAGCTGCCCGGATGACGCAAATTCGCCTTTGGCGAAAAATTGATCAAAGGCTTTCTGAATGGCCATGCCAATTGCCTTCTTAAACCATGGAAAAAATTAGCGGCTGTAGTGATGTTGGTTATTACAATATTCAATTCTGCACACATTTGTAAAAACCGTTCAATGCGTGCGCTGCTATGTTCCGGGCCCTGGCCTTCGTAACCGTGAGGAAGCAAAACAACCAGTCCATTCATTCTGCCCCATTTCTGTTCTGAGCAACTGATAAACTGATCGGTAATGGTTTGTGCACCGTTTACAAAATCTCCGAATTGAGCTTCCCAGAGAACCAATGCGTTCGGATTTGCCATTGCATATCCATATTCAAAACCTAGTACGCCATATTCGCTAAGCAATGAATTCCAAATTCGCATTTTGCCTTGTTTTGCCGAAATATTGCTAAGCCGATTATAAAATTCATCCGTTTTTTCGTCTCTGATTACAGCATGCCGGTGACTAAAAGTACCTCTTCGAACATCTTGTCCGCTCATGCGCACGTCTTTTCCCTCCTCGAGAATAGTTGCATAAGCCAGCAATTCGCCGGTTGCCCAATCAAATTTTGCTTCTTTATCAAACAGCGTAATTTTATCCTGTAAAATTTTCTTTATTTTTTTTAATGGAGTAAATCCATCAGGCCATTTCATTATTGCCTGAAATAATTTTTCAATTTCTTCTTTAGAAACAGCTGTTACCGGCGAAGAATTAAAATCTTCGGGTACGGCTTTGCGCAGACTCTGCCACCAAAGTTCTGGTTTTTGATAAGTATAAGGTAAAGGGTTTTGTTTTATTTCATCAAGGCGTTCCTGTAAATCGCTCCAGTATTTTTGCTCCATTTCTTTGGCAAGTGCCGCTGTAGCTTCATCACCATGCAATTCCAGCCATTTCACATAAACTTCCCTCGGATTAGGTTGCTGGTCAATTAAGGCGTATAAACCTGGTTGGGTAAATTTTGGATCATCACCTTCATTATGCCCATGACGGCGATAGCAAACCATATCAACAAAAATATCGGCGTTAAACTCCTGCCGGTATTTTATAGCAATCTGCGAAGCTTTCACTACCGCTTCCACATCATCGCCATTTACATGAAACACGGGTGCCTGAATCATTGATGCAACAGAAGTGCAATAATTGGAAGTGCGTGCATCGTCAAAATCAGTAGTAAAACCAATTTGATTATTAATTACAAAATGCAAAGTTCCGCCGGTGGAAAACCCTTGCAATCCGCTCATCTGCAAAACCTCGTAAACAATTCCCTGCCCTGCCAGCGAAGAATCGCCATGAATAAGAATTGGCAGAATTTTATCGTAATCGCTATTATAAATTACATCGGCTTTACTTCTGGCAAAGCCAATAACCACGGGATCTACCGCTTCGAGATGAGATGGATTCGGTGTAAGTTTTACATGAATTAGTTTTTTACCAAAGGTTTCAATATCGCTGCTAAACCCTTTATGGTACTTTACATCACCACTACCCATAGTAGAATCAAGGGTGCGCTTCCTTCAAATTCGGTAAAGATTTGTTCGTATGTTTTGCCCAAAATATTGGCCAGAATATTTAACCGTCCGCGATGCGCCATTCCAATTACCACTTCCTGTACCTCGTTTTCAGCCGCTACATTTATAATGGCATCTAAAGCCGCAACAGTACTTTCGCCGCCTTCTAAAGAAAATCTTTTTTGTCCCACATATTTTGTTTGAAGGAATTTTTCAAACATTACTCCTTCATTTAATTTTTGTAGAATTCTTCTTTTTTGATCCAGGGGAACGGGTTCCAGCATCGTATTTTCAACTGCATCAATAATCCAGTCAATTTTTTTCTTGTCATTTAACGAATCGAATTCTATCCCCACAGATGATGTGTAACATTTTTTCAGCTTAGCCAATATATCCTGAAGGGTGGCTTTTCCAAGACCGGCAAATTTACCAGCTACAAATTGGGTCTGCAGATCATTATCGTCGAGCCCAAAATAAGAAAGGTCAAGATTGGCATGCCGGTCTTTTCTTTCGCGAATAGGATTTGTTTTTGCAACAAGATGCCCTTTTTTGCGATAAGCATTAATTAATTGGAAAACAGCAAATTCTTTATCCAGCCCAACTGTACTAATTTCACCTCCGGCTTTTGCATGGCCGTTTTGGCTTGAAATGGCAAAATCAAATCCTTCAAAAAATTTCCTTAGGTCAACATCTACACTTTCCGGATCTTTTTTAAAATCAGTATATAAATTTTCGATGTAAGCAGGGTGCGAACTGGTAACAAATGACAAATCTTTCATAATGAATAATAGAATAAATGGTGCAATTCATTGCAAATATCGTGAGTTTTATCAAGATAAATTGACAGAAAAATCAATAACTTTTAATTGGTAAATCATTTAACTCTTCAACTGAAAACAGCGGAAAAAATTGCGTACCGGCCTAAAAATCGTCAACCAGGAAATAAATAAAAAAATTGCGGTTTTTTTCAGGAAGATCCTTATCTTTGCAGCCCAAAAAAATTATTTAATGGCAAATCATTCAGCAACCAGAAAAAGTGTACGTCAGAGTACTACACGTAACGAGCGTAACCGCTACCAGGGAAAAACCACGCGTAATGCTATACGTGACTTTAAAGTTATTGATAATAAAGCAGCTGCTACAGAAAAAATGCCTTCCCTTGCTTCTAAAATTGATAAACTTGCTAAACGCGGCATTATTCATAAAAATAAAGCAGCTAATTTAAAGAGCAAACTTACAAGAGGCATACAAGTTCTTGCAAAATAACTGATTCGTATTTTTTTAAAATATATCTTTGAAACCCGTCTTTTTAATTGACGGGTTTTTTTATTAAATACCTATTTTCTACATTTTCGCTTGTATGGGTTTTATTGCTTATCAATTTTTATGTATGAAAAGAATCTTTTCTCTTTCAATAATTCTATTTTCTACAGCGGCCTTTGCGCAGCAAACTGTTTTTGAAAAAACTGACGGAAAAGAAACCGCCACTTATTTTGAAACCATTCAATATTACAAAGAACTATCAGCCCGTTCTTCAATGATAAAATTTGAAACGAAAGGTCAAACTGATGCCGGCTATCCGCTTAATTTGGTTTTAATAAGCAACGATAAAAATTTTGATCCTGCGGCGTGGCATAAAAAGCAAAAAGTGGTTTTGTTGATCAATAACGGCATCCATCCCGGCGAGCCGGATGGTATTGACGCAAGCATGATGCTGGCCAGGGACATCATCCTTAAAAAATTTGTTTTGCCTGATAATGTGGCCATTGGAATTATTCCGTTATACAATATCGGCGGCTCTTTAAACAGAACAGGCTTTAGCCGTGCAAACCAGGATGGGCCTGCACAATATGGCTTTCGAGGCAATGCGCAAAACCTGGATCTGAATCGTGACTTTACCAAATGCGATTCCAAAAATGCCCGCACTTTCGCGGAAATATTTCATTATCTCAACCCGGATATTTTAGTAGATAACCATGTAAGTGATGGAGCCGATTACCAGCACGTAATGACCTTGATTAGCACACAATACAATAAGTTAGGCAATACACTTGGCGCCTGGTTGAAAGATACTTTTGAACCAGCACTGTTCAAAGGCATGAAAGACAAAGGACAGGATATGGTGCATTATGTAAACGTTTTTGAAACCGATCCGGCAAACGGATTTACCATGTTTTACGATCCGCCAAGATATTCGTCAGGTTATGCAGCATTGTTTAATACGATAAGCTTTATGCCTGAAACTCATATGCTAAAGCCTTACAAACAAAGAGTTCAGGCAACTTACGATCTTTTAAAAACCATGATACAACAGGCAGGCATAAACGCAAAAGAACTTATTGGCTGAAAGAAAGAAAGCTGTTGAAAACTCTGTAACGCAAAAAACATTTCCGTTAGGATGGAAAAAGGATTCTGTGAATTATACCATGATTCCATTTAAAGGCTACGAGTCAGGTTTTAAGAAAAGTGAAGCAACTAATCTTCCTGTTTTATTTTATGATAAAAACAGGCCCTATTCAAAACAGGTAAAATATTTTGATACTTATTTGCCGGAAAAAATTGTGTCGAAACCAAAAGCGTATATCATTCCGCAAGGCTGGTGGGCGGTGATTGACCTGCTAAAATTGAATGGTGTAAAAATGGAACGATTGAAGAAAGACTCCGGTATAGAAGTGAATTCGTATCATATCAACAGTCTAAAATCTTTACCGACTGCTTATGAAAAACATCATAAAAATTATGCAGTTGATGTGTCTGCTAAAAAAGAAAAACTACTCTTTTTAAAGGGAGATTATTTGGTTTACCTTAATCAAACAGCTAACCGGTATATCATTGAAATGCTGGAACCTGTTGGCGATGACAGTTTCTTTTCATGGAATTTTTTTGATGCTATTTTGCAGCAAAAGGAATATTTCGATGCTATCGCTGGAATGAGCTTGCAGAAGATTTCTTAGAAAAGAATCCTGCGGTAAAAGACCAGCTGGAGGCAAAAAGAAAATCGGATACCGCTTTTGCAAAAAATGCTTCGGCGCAATTTGATTTTATATACAAAAGCTCGCCGTGGTATGAGCCGGCACACTTAAGATACCCGGTCTACAGGATTGAATCCGAATAACATACGCATTTTCTTTTTCCATGAACATAAAATACCTTAATTTTGCAGCCCAAATTAATATTTTTATTCACCAGTTGTTGAAAAACAACTAAAAACACGATTCATGCAGAATTACGAATTGATGGTGATTTTTACCCCTGTGCTTTCTGAAGAGGAATATAAAGCCGCTCAGAAAAAATTTACTACGTTTCTTACTGAAAACGGAGGAGAAGCAGTGCACGAAAATGCCTGGGGACTAAAATCACTGGCGTATCCCATCCAGAAAAAAACCACTGGTTTATACTGGGTTTTGGAATATCAAGCGCCATCCGACTTCAATGAGAAGCTGAAAATACAGCTTCTTCGTGACGAATCAGTACTTCGACACATGTACACTGCACTCGACAAATACGCCGTCGAGTACAATGCTAAAAAGAGAAAAGGCGTACAACTGGTCACGAAAAAGCGGAGGTATCCAATGGCTAAAGCAAATGAAATTAAATATCTCACAGCGATAAAAGCTGAAAAGCGGCCAAAAAAATATTGCCGTTTTAAGAAATTAGGAATCAAATACATCGACTATAAAGATGGCGATTTCCTTAAAAAATTTCTGAATGAGCAAGGTAAATTATTGCCACGCCGCATTACCGGCAATTCATTAAAGTACCAGCGTAAAGTAAGTGAAGCAATTAAAAAAGCACGCCAAATGGCTATTTTGCCTTACGTAACAGATCTTTTAAAATAAAATTTTTCACCACCCTAATCCGTTAATAGCGGAGAAAGTCCTGATTATAACCAGGATTGGGTAAAAATGCAAACAAGATGCAGGTAATATTAATACAAGACGTAAATAATTTAGGCGGAGCGCATGAACTGGTAACTGTAAAAGACGGCTACGGACGCAACTACCTGATTCCTCACAAACTGGCTGTAGAAGCCAGCCCTTCTAATTTAAAACAATTGGAAGAACGTAAAAAACAGCTGGCTAAAAAAGAAGAAAAACTTCTGGCAGAAATCAACAGTGTAATTAGTGTTTTACAGGAATCTCCATTAAAAATCGGTGCAAAAACCGGTACCAGTGGAAAGATCTTTGGTAGTGTTACTTCTGTTCAGATCGCCAGAGCAATTCGCGAACAAAAAGGTTATGAAATTGACCGCCGCAAGATTGCGATAATTGATGAAGTAAAAGAATTAGGCACTTATAAAGCAAAAATTGATTTCGGTAAAGGCCATGAAATTGAAGTAGACTTTGAAGTAGTTGCCGAATAAATTAATAAAATCATTTTATTTAAAACCCTGCTTTTAAGCGGGGTTTTTTAATTGCTGGCTATAGTTGTACTAATCGAACTATCAACTTTGGAAGATGTACAAAAACCGGCTCTGGAAATTTTACTAAGAAAAATTAAACTTATCTTCAAATATTTTATGCAATTTCAAAGAAAAGATTACCTTTATTGTTTATTAATGGGTTTAGTCTGTTTTTCTTTTGGCTGATGTTTCACTTTATTCAGGTTTCTTCAGTTCATTGTAACTACTAATTCATTAATTGTTACAAAATTTATTAAAAAAAAAGTTTTACAATGAACATCTATGTAGGCAATCTTAGTTGGTCGATGACTGATGACGATTTAAGCAACTTATTCAGCCAGTACGGTACTGTTTCAAGTGCAAAAATTCTTAAAGAAAAAAACACGGGCCGCAGCAAAGGTTTTGGTTTTGTTGAAATGGAAGACGAAGAAGCAGCGAAAACTGCTATCGCTACATTAAACGAAAGCGAAGTGCAGGGCCGTAAATTAATCGTAAACGAATCTCAACCACGTCCTGAAGGCGGCGGCTACAAGAAAAGTGGCGGTGGTGGATACGGCGGCGGCAGAAGCAGCGGCGGCGGATATGGCGGCGGCGGCAGAAGCAGCGGCGGTGGATATGGCGGCGGTGGCGGCTACAAGAAAAGTGGCGGCGGTGGATACGGCGGCGGCAGCAGAAGCGGCGGCGGCGGTGGATACAATAAAGATTATTAATTTTTTTCCATACCGGACTTCAAATCCTTTTCATTTAATTATGAAAAGGATTTTTTTTGTCCAAAAGGATCTTAAAAACCCAATATGTCTACTTCTAAAAAAACAGCAAAATCTATAAAATAGCTTTTATCAGGCGAGTATAATATCATAACGCCAGCCCGCTCTATCTGCGTAATTTTATAAGTTTCTAATCTTAATGCTTCTAAAGCTCACTTCATTGCCGTGATCCTGCAATAAAATATGCCCTTGTTTTGCTTCGCCGAAATTGGGCCACACTTTGTATTTGCTTATAGCAACAAGATCGCGAAAAGATTGCGATCCTCTTACATATTCCAACACCTTAATGCCATTTAAATAATGTTCAACACGATTATCCGGGTACACGACAATTCTTCCCGTATTCCACGCTCCTATTTTGTGAATAAAGCGTGGTTGTTTATTAGCAGGAATTAAATCATACAGCGAAGCAAGAGTTCTATCGCCATCACGGCCAAGTTTTGCATCCGGATGAAGCGCGTCGTCAAGCACCTGGTATTCCAGTCCGATTGCGGAGCCCGTATTGTGTTCATCAAGCGTTACAAAATATTTTACACCGCTATTGGCGCCGGGAGTTAATTTAAATTCGAATGAAAGATCAAACGAAGAAAATTCCTGTTTCGTTACAATATCGCCACCGTTGGCAGCTTCCTTTCCCTCAGAAGAAAGAACCGTGATAATTCCATCTTTTATTTGCCAGCCTTTTTCAGGAAAATCCGGTCTGTAAGCGCCTTTCCATCCGGTAGCATCTTTTCCATTGAATAATAATTTCCATCCACTACTTTTTTCATAAGCGGAAAGAGAATTGGGAATATTATTTACTACAAAAATTCCTTTAGGGAATGGCGTTGGCGTAAGATTGCCTGTTTTTATTTTTAAATTTTTCCAATAAACTTTTTCACCCGCAAACTCCGGTTTGGTAATGCCATGCACCTGCAGCGCAATAAAACCGGAACGATCTAAAGAATCGATCAGGTAAGCCACGGGAACATTGTTGATCCACGTTTTTATTTCGCGGCCAATACATTCCATTTTAATGTGATTAAAAACGCCAACTTTAAAAACATTTTGCGCTTGCGGATGAAGTGATAATGGATAAAGCCAATCTCTGCGGCCTTCGTCATAAATACCGCCTGACCATTTTCGCGAAGAAGGATCAATTTCAAACTGGTATCCGTAAACAAGACCTTTGCCTTCATGGCCGGAAGCATCATAATGGCTTCTCATTTGCACACCGGAATTACTGGTTGTATCATCAATCTTTACATCCATCTCCAAAATAAAATCTCCAAATTCTTTTTCAGTAACTAAAAAAGTATTTCCCGAGTTAATCACGGTGGTGCCAACGATTGCACCGTTTTCAACCTTATAATCGGCGGTGCCGGCAAGTTTTTTCCAGCCCGAAAGTGTTTTTCCATCGAACAAACTTTGCCAGCCTGAAGTATTTTTTTGAGAATAAACTGCGGTGCTAAAAACCAAACAGCAAAACGAAAAAGCCAGGATAATTTTTTTCATTTCAGAATCATTTATGAATAAAAGATGATTCAACAAATCTATAAAAGAAGTTTAGTAAAGCCAATTACAAAAAAATATGCTTTCATCTTTAAAGCAATTATTTTATTTTGAATTTTCAAATTCTTTGAAAGTGGCGTCACTATTGAATTCACACATGCATTGAGACAAGCCAAAAAGTAGTTTTTCATCATTAATGATCGTACAAATACGATTGCAACAGTAATTTCAATACAAGAAAAATTAAGCAGTATCGCTCTTGTGCTGCATAGGCGGCCAATGTATCTTTGTTCCAGAAGTTGATTGATGTTCAACAAACATTAATCAGAAATCCAAATCCATTGAAAAGAACCATTTCCCAATCCAGGAAAAACCAATAATCCGATATCAGTCAACTTCTATTTTTTTTTTGAATTCAATACCTTAGAAAAATAATTTATCCCGATTGAAAACCTGGCCAAAAGCCATCCGATTTATCCACGGAAAACCAAAAACCCACAGGTTAAAAAATTAAAGCTTCCACCCCAATCCGGTGGAAGTTTTTTTTTAGATCGATCCCATAAAAGCCAAAAAGTAGTTTTCTCTAATTTTCCATTCGTACAAATACGATTGCAACAGTAATTTCAATACAAGAAAAATTAGGCAGTATCGCTCTTGTGCGTGCATAGGCAGCCAATGTATCTTTGTTCCAGAAGTTGATTGATGTTCAACAAACATTAATCAGAAATCCAAATCCATTGAAAAGAACCATTTCCCAATCCAGGAAAAACCAATAATCCGATATCAGTCAACTTCTATTTTTTTTGAATTCAATACCTTAGAAAATAATTTATCCCGATTGAAAACCTGGCCAAAAGCCATCCGATTTATCCGCGGAAAACCAAAGACCCACAAGTTAAAAAATTAAAGCTTCCATCCCAATCCGGTGGAAGTTTTTTTTTTGATTAATCCCATAAAAGCCAAAAAGTAGTTTTCCCGCATTTTTCATTCGTACAAATACGATTGCAACAGTAATTTCAATACAAGAAAAATTAGGCAGTATCGCTCTTGTCGGCCGTAGGCAACCAATGTATCTTTGTTCCAGAAGTTGATTGATGTTCAACAAACATTAATCAGAAATCCAAATCCATTGAAAAGAACCGTTTCCCGATCCAGGAAAAACCAATAATCCGATATCAGTCAACTTCTATTTTTTTTGAATTCAATACCTTAGAAAATAATTTATCCCGATTGAAAACCAGGCCAAAAGCCATCCGATTTATCCACGGAAAACCAAAAACCCACAGGTTAAAAAATTAAAGCTTCCACCCCAATCCGGTGGAAGTTTTTTTTAGATCGATCTGCAAAAGCCAAAAAGTAGTTTTTCACCATTTTCGATTTTGATTAGGAGGGCAAAAAAAGGCTTCCCCTTTCGGAAAAGCCTGCATCATTAATCTGAAAAAATTATTTTATAACCTCGTCTATTACTTCACCCACATTTCCGTTGGGCATTTGAATGTGTAACATCGCAGCCAGCGTTGGGGCAATATCCGACATTTTCACATTGCGATTTGAAGTGCCCTGTTTAATTCCCCATCCCATAAATACCAGCGGAATATGAGTGTCGTAAGGATTCCAGCTTCCATGCGTGGTACCGGTTCCTCCCGGTGCGCCACCAAACCAACCCGGTTCAGGAATGATCATTACCGGACCGCAGCGTTTGGTGTTATATCCATTTATGATCATCGATTTTATTGGCTCCGGCAGGGGCGCATCACCAATATGATCTATGTCCACCGCAAATTGAATACCGGGCTGCTTTTGTAAAAACGAAACGGCCGCTTTTTTGATCGCTTCATAGTCGAGCTTTTGGGCCGCTATCTTTTTTAAATCAAAACTGAAATGAGAATTGGAAGACGATGATATTAAGCCATCGGCGCCAAATTCGTTTGTCAAAAAAGTATTCAGCGATGCACTGATTTTTGATGATACCAGGAAGTCGGCAGGAATTTTTTGCTCCTTCATATAACCAATAGAATGCGCCGCGCCATGATCAGCGGTCAAAAATACGAGGTAGTTACCCTTGCCTACCTTTTTATCCAAAAACTGAAAAAAGGCTTCAAAATCTTTATCAAGCCTTAAATAAGTATCTTCTACTTCAATAGAATTGGGGCCGTATTTATGACCGACATAGTCTGTAGAAGCGCAATTAATGGCCAAAAAATCGGTTGCCTTGCCGTTACCAAGGTCATATCCGTTAATCGCTGCCTTTGCGAAATCGAGCGTGAGCGTATTTCCAAAAGGCGTGGTACGGATACTGCCGCGATCGGTTTGATAAATGCTTTTCATATTATGCGGAAATACAGGAGCGCTTTCTCCGCGAAATTTTCCTTCCCAGGGCACATCATCGGCGGTGCTTTGGATATAAGTATTTAGAGGATACAGTGTATTCCATCCTTTATCCAACAACCTTGCAGGCTCATTTGCGGCATTAAATTTCTTCGCCCAATCCGGTAAGTCTTTCATGTAATAAGTGCTGGTGATAAAACTGCCCGAAGCGTCATCAAACCAAAAGGCGCCATTTGCGGTGTGCCCGGCGGGTAAAATAGCAGCGCGATCTTTTAACGACACGCCCACTACACGTGATTGAAAATTGGTTGCGATCCGAAGCTCGTCGGATATGGTGGAAACCAGCATATTATTGGGAGACATTTTACCGGCGTTTCCGGAAGCGCCAACAGTTTGCACAGTAGAATCGTCGGTGCAATACCATTGTTTACCCGTTTGCTGATCTACCCAATCGTTTCCTACAATACCTGAAATTGCAGGAATTGAGCCGCTAAAAATAACGGTATGCCCAACCGCAGTATAAGAAGGCAGATAATTGATGAACGTGTTCTCGCATGAAAAACCATCACTCAGGAGGCGCTTAAACCCACCGCTTCCATACCGGTTGGAAAAGCGATACAAATAATCCCAGCGCATTTGGTCTACTACAATTCCTACCACCAATTTTGGTTTCTGCTCTTTTTGGGCAGATTGAGCAAATAAAAAATTACATGAAAAAACTAAACCAACGAGGATAAGCCATTTTTTTGCCATACTTTTTTTGCCGTTAAAGATAAGTTTATCTCTTAACGAAATACATTAACAAATGGTAATTACTGGCGGGTTTCCATAGTCAATTTAAGCACAAAGGATTATTTTCTACCTGCGATATTGTACTTTTGCGCACAATTAATAACATATAAATCACAATAAATGATAGATCTTTTTGAAAAAATGACGAAAGATGCCGGTCCATTAGGCAATCACCAGGAAAGAGCACATGGTTACTTTGCCTTCCCAAAATTAGAAGGGGAATTGGGTAGCAGAATGATGTTTAGAGGAAAGGAAAAAATAGTTTGGAGTCTTAATAATTACCTGGGATTGGTAAATCACCCGGAAACAAGAAAAGTTGATACGATTGCTGCGGAAAAATGGGGTATGGGAAACCCAATGGGCGCCAGGATGATGAGCGGCAATACCACAATGCATGAAGAACTGGAAGCCGTGCTGGCAGATTTTGTTAGCCGCGAAGATGCAATGCTGCTCAACTTCGGCTATCAGGGCGTAATGAGTTGCATAGACGCTTTGGTGAACAGGCATGACGTGATCGTTTATGACGGGGAAGCACACGCCTGCCTGATGGATGGAATCAGGTTACATTTGGGATATACTTATAAATACAAGCACAATGATGTTGCAGATTGCGAAAAACAGTTGCAACGCGCTGTAAAAATTGCTGAAAAAAATGGCGGCGGAATACTCCTGATAACAGAAGGGGTTTTTGGAATGAATGGCAACCAGGGGAAAATTAAGGAGATCACCGCTTTAAAAGAAAAATATAAGTTTAGAATATTGATAGATGACGCCCATGGATTTGGCTCAATGGGTGCAACAGGAGCCGGAGCAGATGAAGAACAAGGCTGCCAAAGCGATGTTGACCTTTATTTTAGCACTTTTGTAAAAAGCATGGGAAGTATTGGTGCTTTCATCAGTGGACCCAAACAAATTATTACCTACTTACGATACAATGTTCGCTCGCAGATATTTGCAAAAAGTCTGCCCCTATTGGTTGTTGAAGGAATGATGAAAAGAATGGAAATGCTGAAGACGATGCCTGAATTGAGAGAAAAATTATGGCACAATGTAAACAGGCTACAAAAAGGATTACGCGAAAGAGGTTTTGATATAGGCGATACCAATAGCCCGGTAACGCCGGTTTACATGAAAGGCGATTTGCCCGAAGCCACCGGAATGGTGATGGACATGCGCGAAAATTACCACATATTCTGCTCGGTTGTTGTTTATCCTGTAATCCCGAAAGGCCAGATTATTTTCAGGCTTATCCCTACTGCGGCCCACTCAGATGAGGATACAGACATTACGCTAAACGCATTTGAAGAATGTAAAAAGAAACTCGACAGTGGGGCATATAAAGCTGAAGACATTCCTGACATGGCTGAGGTACAGGAAGTTGGATTAAAAGGTGAATTATAAAAAACCGGGCTTTTGAAAAAAAGCCCGGAATAATCAAAAAATCTTAACCATTAAATCTTAATACTAAAAATCTACTATATAGTCGGTCGTTTGTATAAAATGGTTGCTTCCCTGTTTGTGATGAAATAAAATAAAAAAGGGGCCGGATTGAAATCCACCCCTGTTATAATCCAATATCCTATGAAAAACCGAGTTTGAAACCAATTAGGTTTCTTATTATTTTATTTTGGCCTTCGCCAATTGTAAGTTTGTTTTTGCATTATTTTAACAACCAATCCACCTATCAGACCACCTGTATCACCAAAAGGTTGCATTTAAAATAATTTTTTTTCAAAGAAAAAGAAAAAAGGGGCCGAATGGAAATCCACCCCTGTTATAATCCAATATCCTATGAAAAACCGAGTTTGAAACTAAATTCTAGTTTCTTATATCTTAAAATGGTTTTCACCATGTTTTTTTAAAACTCTTTAAAAACTCACTATAACTCTGAGTTTTGTAATTGCCTTCTCCAAAAAATTTCAAAACCGGCTCCAGTTCTGCGGGCTTCATAAATCCTGGAACGGAAGCAGGCTTGTCTTTTATGTCCGGAAAAATAACTGTCGTTGGAAATCCTATCTGCCCTTCGGTAACATAGAACGTAAAATCATTCAAATTATTTGCCGCACGGTACTGATAAAGTTTTTTATTCCAAATCAAACTGTCTTTTGTTTCTGCATTTAGCTTTACAGCGTAAAAATGATCGTTAATGTAAGCTATCACTTTTGCATTGCTATAAGTCTTTTGATCCATCACTTTGCACCAGTAACACCAATTCGTATAAAGATCTATTAATACGGGTTTTGGATTAGCGGTTAATTTTGCATTTACCTCTTCAATACTTAACCATTGAATAGATTGTTTTTCTGTTGTACTAACTTTGGCAGAACTAAAAACCATCCAGCAAGCAAATAAAACAACAACCAATTTTTTTTCCATCATGATTATAACGTACGTTTATCCTTTTTATTGGGTTTGCACGAAAAAACATTTATTATTTTTTAATCGCCGTTATGAATAAAATTGTTGTCGCAATAACAGGGGCCAGTGGTTCCATTTATGCTAAATTATTGCTGGACAAACTTTTGATTTTAAAATCACAATGGATTGATCTATCAGTTGTTATCACAGATAATGCCAAACTTGTGTGGAAAACAGAATTGGGAGAAAACACTTTCAACTCATATGATGTTTCTTATTTTGACAAGAGCGATTTTATGGCTCCGTTCGCTTCCGGATCGGGCGCTTACAATACCATGATTATCGTCCCATGCAGCATGGGCACCATCGGACGCATTGCTTCGGGAATTTCCAACGATCTTATTTCCAGGGCCGCAGATGTAATTTTAAAGGAAAGAAGAAAATTAATTTGTGTGGTTCGCGAAACGCCTTATAGTTTGATCCATCTCCAAAATATGGAAACAATTACACGGGCGGGTGGAATTATTTGTCCGGCCACCCCATCTTTCTACAGTCGGCCTCAAACAATTGAGGACGCAGTTAATACGGTAGTAGACAGAGTGATCGATTTATGCGGCCTTCAAAACGAAACTTTCCGTTGGGGAAGCAAATAATCTTTTCACAGACGGCATAGGGCTTCGCCCTATGTTACTATATTACGCCCCTTCAGGGCTTAGCTTTCGTTGGAGCACCGATACTGGCTCCTTCAGGAACCATAAAATATCACCTGTAAAGTCAGGCGACACAATTTTAATTGCAGAAAACTACATTTCGGCTTATATGAAATCCCTGGTCGGTGTTTTTATTGTGATTTTTTTATTCGCCGTAAAATAAAATATACATCCAAACCAATACAATAGAAAGTAGCTGTTACCGTTCTATTAAGCAATTTCGGATTGATTATCCCGATTAAAAATAACTAACTGCTTTATTCCGCTGCTCAATTTCTTAAACCATTAATTACAAGAAGAATGGCGGAATAATAAGTATGTAACAATGAAAAGATCGCAACACATAAAGGAACTGATAGTTATGTTTCTTTTCATTTCGTTTCCATTTTTTTCTATTTCCCAAATTGCAGAAGGCGGCCTGTTAAAAAACGCGCTCTTCGGTTAATGTTCTAAATAGCCAAAACCTGGAGTTTGGTGCCTTTGCTTCAGGAACCGGTGGCGGAACAATCACCGTTTCTGCAAATGGTATCCGTACTTCAACAGGTAATATTACACTGCTGAATTTTGGCTCAAATTTCTTTGCTGCAATTTTTGAAATAGAAGCGCCGCCAAATTCGATGGTTTCAATCTTAAACGGAGAAGAAGCTATTTTGAGAGGAAGCAATGGCGGATCAATCAGGCTAAAGATCGATCAATCAAACCCTGTAAGTCCTTTTATAAGTGCACCGGAATCAGGTACCCGAACAAAAGTAAGCGTTGGCGGAACACTAACTGTTGGCGACGGATCATCATCGCCCCCGGGAAATTATAGCGGCGAATTCTATATTTCAATTATTGTTGAATAATCAATCTAAAAATTCCAAAGTCATTCTATAAATCCAAAACATTGATTAACCGGGATGTCTTCTCAAAATTGAGATTTAGACGGAGAAGGCTTTTTTTAAAAAGCAAAACTTTCGCAGTTTTCATCATCGCGATGATGTTAATGCCCGCTTTTTGCTACAGCCAGAACAATACGGATTTTGAAGAAGTGATGATCACCGTTTCAGAACCCAACATGGGCAGTGTAGAAATGCAGTCGCTTATTTCGGGCAAGCGATCCTATCTGCCGGTAAAAAATCTATTTGATTTTCTACAAATAAAAAATTCTTCGTCATCGGCCGGCGATGAAATAAATGGATTTTTTATTAACCCGAACGCAGCCTATCAAATAAGCAGCTTAAAAAATTCCATTAATTACAACAATAGCCTGGTAGCCGTTAGCGACAGCGATTTGATATTTACAGACAATACTTTATTTCTTAAATCAGATCTCTTTGGAAAAATTTTCGGATTGGATTGCAATTTCAATTTCAGGAGTCTTTCGGTTAATTTAAATTCAAAAGTTGAGCTACCTGCTGTTCGCGAAAAACGGCAGGAACAAATGCGTCAAAATTTAAGCAGGTTAAAGTCGGAGCGAAAACCTGATACGTTAATTGGTAAAAATTTTTCCCTGTTTCATTTGGGCATGGCCGATTGGCAGGTTACTGCTTTGCAGGATAATAACGGACGTACCAACACAAGAGCCAGCATTAATTTCGGCGGACTTATCGCAGGCGGCGAAGCCAACATTTATTTTAACTACAATAGCGGCACTCCTTTTAAATGGAGCAACCAGTTTTACAATTGGCGTTATGTAGATAATGATCGGGCTGCGTTCAAACAAGTGAGCCTTGGACGAGTGTTTTCTCAATCAACCTCGTCACTTATCGCTCCGTTGAACGGTATTCAAATTAGCAACACGCCAACTTATTACAAGAAATCGTTTGCTACATATACCTATAGTAATACTACCGAGCCCAACTGGATTGTAGAATTATATGTCAACAGCGTGCTGGTAAATTATACCAAAGCAGATGCCTCCGGCTTTTTCAGTTTTGAAGTGCCGATAATTTATGGCACCTCCATCTTAAAATTCCGCTATTATGGTCCATGGGGCGAAGAAAGATCCAGCGAGCAAAATATCAATATTCCCTTTACTTTTTTGCCCGAAAATCAATTAGAATATTCGATAACTGCCGGCATTTTATCAGATGATCAGCGCAGCAAATTTTCAAGAGGTAATTTAAATTATGGGCTAACGAAGCGCGTTACAATTGGGGCAGGCGTAGAATATCTTTCTTCTGCTCAATCAGGAAAATCAATGCCATTTGTAAATGCATCAGTGCGAATAGGCTCTAAAATGATTTTTTCCGGCGAGCACACTTATGGCGTTTTATCAAAAGCAACCATCAATTACCGGCTTCCGGGCAATTTACAATTCGATATTAATTATATGAAGTATGAGCCGGGACAAACGGCGATAAGGCTCAGCTACCTCGAGGAAAAAAAAGCAACCATCACCATGCCGATACGAAGCAAACGCTTCAATGGCTTTTCACGGCTCGTTCTTGATCAAATCACTTTACCTAAAAGTAAATTTACCAGCGCAGAATTTTTATTTGGAGGAATTGTGGCCGGTGTTAGCTCCAACATTACCACCTATGCTGTACTCGCCAGTGCACAACCGGTAATTTATAGTAAACTATCCATGACCTATCGTTTGCCAAAGGGAATAAGGCTTACACCACAGGCGCAGTACGAATACAGGGAAAAAACTTTTAGCATGTACAGAACAGAAATGGAAAAGCAGATTGTGAAAAATGGTTTTCTCAATGTTTCTTATGAAAGAAATACGCGCTCTAAAACAAATACCTTTCTTGTTGGATTGAGATTTAATTTTTCGTTTGCCCAAACTTCTTTTTCTGCAAGGCAAACCAATCAAACTACCTTTTTTACGCAAACTGCAAGTGGCGGCCTGGTTTATAATGATAAGGGTCATTATTTTGCGGCCAATAATTTTACAAACGTCGGCAGAGCAGGCTTAATGATCATTCCATTTCTTGATTTCAATTGTAATGGAATACGCGATGCAGATGAACCCGAAGTTTGCGGACTTATTGCGAGAGTGCCATCCGGCCGAATTGACCGAAACAGTAAGGTTGCTGCAATCAGGGTTTCGGGACTTGAGGCTTATAATAAATACACCATCGATCTGGATGGAAATAGTTTTGATAATCCCGCATGGAAAATACACAACAAAGTAATAAGCGTTGTGGCCGAGCCCAACACTTTTAAGCTGATTGAAGTACCGGTTTTTGTTGAAGGCGAAGTTTCAGGAACCGTGTATTTAAAAGAAGGCACTTTGAAAAAGGGACAGGCAAGAATGATTGTAAATATTTATAGTGAAGCAAAGCATCTTGTAGCCAAAACCCTTACTGAGCCTGATGGATACTTCAGTTATTTAGGATTGCCACCAGGCAATTATTTTGTTTCAATAGATGAAGAGCAGTTAACAAAAACTAATTTAGAAATACAAAATCCCAATCTGCCATTTACCATTCAATCAAAAAGAGAAGGCGATATTTTCGACAATGCAGAGTTGATACTTTCATCAAAAGCAAAGATTATAGAATAGTTTATGAAAGGCTTTGCGTCAACACAAGAAGCCGTTAATCAGCCAGATCAGTCTTTTGTTAATTCAAAAAAATAATATTCACAATAACTTGTTGCAGATAGCGTTTTTAATAAATTATCTGAAAAATTTATAACCAAAACAAAAATGAAAAAAATGAAAAGAATTTTTGCCGTGGTCATTGCAGTTGTTGTCGTATCAACCAACGTAAATGCCCAGGCACCGGTAGCCACTGCAACTGCCACAGCTACCATCATTAGTCCAATCAGTCTTGTAAAAGATGTTGACATGGACTTTGGTAACCTCGCGGTACAATCGTCTGCGGGTGGAATTGTAACCCTCGAAGCATCATTAGCGGCCACACGTACACCAAGCTCGGGCGGAGGCGTATCATTACCGGCTTTTACCGGAACCGTTACTGCAGCAAAGTTTACTGTTACAGGCCAGCCCAACTTTTCGTATGATCTTACATTGCCTGTAAGCGCTACGCTTAGCAACTCGGGAAACGACATTGTTGCTGATAACTTTACAAGCAGCCTTCCTGCCTCAGGTGGAACATTGGATACCGTTGGTACAGAAACCTTTTATGTTGGTGCTGATTTAACTTTAAATGCAGGTCAGGCGCCCGGTGTATACGTTACCGGATCGCCATTTATGGTTTTAGTTAGCTACAACTAAATTTTAAAAAGCGAATGCTGTATTGTACAGCATTCGCTTTTTTATTTTCACAACATTGACACATTCTTCCAAAATTTGCAGGAAAATTTTTTTTAAATGAAAAAGGGATTCAGAAACAATCGCAACATTCTCTGCTTCTTTATTGTTATTTTTTTCGCTGTAAGTTCTTTAAATGTCTCAGCGCAGGGCAACCTGCTGATTACGCCAAAACGAATTGTCTTCGAAGGCGCAAAAAGATCGGCCGAAATAAATCTTGCAAATATTGGAAAAGACACTGCCACTTATTTGGTTTCGTGGATTCAGTTTAAAATGGACGACCACGGCAAGTTTGAGCAAATCACCGATCTGGATTCTACCCAAAAATTCGCCGATAAAAACGTCCGCCTCTTTCCCCGAAAAGTAACGCTGGGGCCAAATGAAGCACAATCGATAAAGCTTCAGGTTATTAAAAAGAATGAGCTTGGTGAAGGCGAATACCGATCTCATTTATTTTTCAGGGCACTCGATCAAAAGCCATTGGGCGAAGATGGACCTTCAAAAAAAGATTCATCCATTGCCATTCGAATGACGCCGGTTTTTGGTATCTCCATTCCTGTTATTATTCATAATGGCGAAACTTCTTTTAAAATCAATTTTTCAGATGCCTCATTTTCGATGGAAAAAGATACTATTCCCGAACTGAAAATTACCTTCAACCGCACCGGAAATGTTTCTTCTTATGGCGATCTTTCTGTTGATCATATTTCAGCCGATGGCAAGATAACCCGCGTGGGATTGGTAAAAGGAATTGCCGTTTATTCGCCCAATTCAAAAAGAATTTTCTCGTTACCGCTTGATAAAAAATCGGGCGTCGATTATAAAAATGGGAAACTTCACGTAACCTACTTCGACCAAACATCCACTAATATAAAACTGGCAGAACAGGATATTACGTTATAACTTCCTGGCGCTGCAAGATCGAGACAAGCCAAAATATAGGTAATTGCTTTTTTGGAAAATGTTTACCGGAGGTCTACCACTTCTACGTTTGGATAATTCTTCGCATCAAAAACAAACATTGCATCCGGAAGATTTGTATTTGTTTTCATACTGTTAATGGTGTAAATATAACGGTTGCCGTTTTTCTCAAAAACTTTTGTGGAGATAATGTTCTTTGAGACTTTATCAATATTAACCAATACTTTAAAAAACGTTTTGGTTTTATCAACCGGCGTTAACTCAATTTCCTGGATGATTTTATTTCCCTGTTTGGTTTCTTTATTTAGCTTGTACAAAAAATCCTTATCATAAAAATTGGTAAACATTTTTTGAGGAGTGATTGTATTGGAAGCGGGATCAAATTTAGTGAGTTGAACCTCGTTGGATGATTTATCGTAAGTCCAGATATTACTTCCATCGCTGTAAATTTCCTGGCCCGATACGGAAACTCTATATTTAGAACCTTTCATGCTAACCACTCCGGATTTTGTTCCCTGTGATTTACCATCAGCATTTTCAATTTTAAGAATAAAATTTGCAGAAACGGTTTTATAGGTTTTAAACTTTGCGCTTACATTATCTAAGATTTTCTTCGCATCAGGATCGCTTTTACCAAGACTATTATTCTGAGAAAACACATTTAAACCTGAAAACAATACCAACCCGAAGAGTAATAATTTCGTCATTTTAAAGATTTTAAATATTAATTTTTTGGCGCCAAAGATAGCAATATAGACTTTGTTTTATCCGGTGAGTTTAAGGCAGTCACATTAATTAACGTTAACAGAAACGGATTCAAGTCATGCACCCGTTTAATTAATTACTCATTTCCTTTACTCCTTTAGCTGCTTCGGCTTTTAATTTTTCGGTTTCTTTAAAATGTTTTGCTGCTTTGATAAAGTGAACAAACAGCGGATGAGGATTTTCTACAGTGCTTTTTAATTCGGGATGATACTGAACTCCAATGAAAAAAGGATGCTCCCGGATTTCCATAATTTCTACGAGGCCGGTTTCAGTATTAATGCCGCTTGCGATCATTCCCGCTTCCTCAAACTGAGCGAGATATTTATTATTAAATTCCCAGCGGTGGCGATGCCGTTCCGTAATATGTTGGGTGCCGTAAATTGAATAGGCCAATGTATTTTCTTTGATGGTGCATGGAAAAGAACCGAGCCGCATGGTGCCGCCCTTATTGGTAATTTTCTTCTGTTCTTCCATCATATCAATTACAGGATCCGGCGTTTCCGGGTTCATCTCTGTTGAATCTGCATCTTTAATTCCGATTACATTTCTGGCAAATTCAATGGCAGACATTTGCATACCAAGGCAAATTCCAAAAAAGGGAAGATTGTTTTCCCTTGCGTATTTAACCGCTATAATTTTTCCATCAACTCCTCTAAAGCCAAAGCCTGGCGCTACAAGCAATCCATCCAACCCGATTAATTTTTCTGCAACATTATCTTCATTGATGTATTCACTATGCACATTAATTACCTGAACCTTACAATCGTTCATTGCTCCCGCATGTATAAAAGATTCCAAAATGGATTTATAGGCATCCTGTAATTCAATGTATTTTCCGATGAGACCAATGTTTACTTTGTTTCCCGGATGTTTTACTTTTTCAAGAAACTCTTTCCATTTGGTAAGTTCCGGATCTTTATAATTTGGAATATTTAATTTTTTTAAAACGATCAGATCCAATTTTTCGCGAAGCATAAAAACAGGCACTTCATAAATGGTGGAGGCATCTGCCGATTCAATAACTGAATCTACTTTTACATTGCAAAAAAGCGCAATTTTTCTTTTTAATTCATCACTCAGCGGGTGCTCTGTTCTGCAAACCAATATATCCGGATGCACGCCATTAGCGCTCATTAATTTTACACTTTGTTGTGTAGGCTTGGTCTTTAATTCTTTTGCTGCGCGCAAATAGGGAATTAATGTAAGATGCACCACCAAACAATCTTCTGTAGGTAATTCCCATTGTATCTGTCGCACTGCTTCTATAAACGGAAGACTTTCAATATCGCCAACGGTGCCACCTATTTCAGTAAGAATTACATCGTATTCGTTCTTTTCTCCGAGCAGCATCATTCTTCGCTTGATCTCATCGGTAATATGAGGAACTACCTGTACGGTTTTGCCCAAATAATCTCCTTCTCTTTCCCGATTAATTACGGTTTGATAAATACGCCCGGTGGTAACATTGTTAGCCTGGCTTGTATTGATATTTAAAAAACGCTCATAATGGCCAAGATCCAAATCGGTTTCCGCGCCATCTTCTGTTACAAAACATTCTCCGTGCTCATAAGGATTTAAGGTACCGGGATCCACATTAATATATGGATCAAATTTTTGAATGGTAACTTTTAAGCCGCGCGATTGCAAAAGCTTTGCCAGCGAAGCGGCAATAATTCCTTTACCCAGGGACGATGTAACACCACCGGTTACAAAAATATATTTGGCCATTTTTTTAGGCATTTGATTTAAAAATAAAATGTCCTTCAAACCAACATAAATTTTATAGGTTGATCGAACGACTTTAAAAATATTGACCAAATGAAGGGAACGTGAAGAAAAATCCCGGAGGTCGTGCAAACTTACGCCTAATATTTTAGCCTAAAAATTTATTGAATCATTTTATAGGAAAATTACAGAAAAAAAATGTTGACAAAGGCACGCGAAGGGCTTTCAGGCCATCAATCAGATAACTATCCACTGATCATTTTTTGTTGTATAAGACAATCCGTTGCTCATTACATAAATTTCTTTAGATGTTTTCGGGTCCACATAACGTTCCTGTTCGTACACCCGAACTCCATTATTTTCTCTTGTTAAATAAACAATTAATGCGTTTAATGTTGGTGGAATATCATGAAGCCATTGTTCTTCGCTTTCTCTTACAAATGCACTGCTCATAATTAAAGATTTAATTTTTCTGCAGAAAAAAGTATGCCCGGTTTGCCAAACAACACGATAAAAAATACGGGATGCCGATTTCATTCAACATCCCGTAGTAAATTAAATTTTATGAAATCTATCGATCGATAGAACCCATTACTTTCTTCATAAATGTATTTAACGCATCTTTCTCGGAAAATCCATCGTTAACCAACTGGTGCACTTCCAAAGCGCCACACAAATTGGAGATCAGCTCACCTATCACATTGAGATCTTCATCGTTAAGAGAAGCCGCTTCCGAAGTAGCTTCCAGCACTTTGATGGTCGTTTCAATCTCCTCAACAGAAGAAGTTCTTTGAATTTGTTTAATTACCGGTAATTTCATTGATCAGATTTTTTAAGTTGTTCTTCTTTAGTAGTCTGTACCTGGTTGATCAACGCTCCATTTTTAAAAATTGCAAACGTTGGCAGATTTTTTACGCTGGCCAGTTTGCGGCTGCCCGGAAATTTTTCTGCATCGGCGATCACAAAAGTTATTTTTTCATTTTCTGTTGAAAGTCTTTTGAATTTAGGCTTCATCAACCGGCAATTGCCGCACCAGCCGGCTGAATATTGTACCACAACTTCATTATTATCCTCCACAACCTGCTGAAGGTTGTCTTCCTGTAATTCTATCAGCATACTATTTTGTTTAAAATTGAATTAATTATTAACTCCTGCCTGGCTCAGGTAATTGGAAACACCTTCTTTAGTTGCCACCATCGCTTCTTCACCATCTTCCCAGTTGGCAGGACAAACTTCACCATATTTTTCAACATGAATTTGTGCATCTACGAGACGTAAATATTCATCAATATTTCTTCCCAATGGCAAATCGTTTACGGAAGCATGCCTTACAATTCCTTCTTTGTCTATTAAAAATGTACCGCGGTAAGCAACAGGAATTCCATTGAAAGACCATGTATTATTTTCGTTGTTGAATTGATAAGTTCCACCCAAAACGCCATAATTCATTGAAATTATTTTGGAAGCATCTCCAATCAAAGGATAAGTAACGCCTTCAATTCCGCCGTTATCTTTTGGAGTGCTAAGCCATGCCAAATGCGTTTCTTCAGTATCAGTTGAGCAACCGATTACGATAGTATCTCTTTGTTCAAATTCTGCCAGCTTTTCCTGGAACGCGTGTATTTCTGTTGGGCATACAAACGTGAAATCTTTTGGATAAAAGAAAAGGATCACATTTTTCTTTCCAAGGTATTGATCCAAATTAAAATTTTCTACTATTTCCTCTCCATTTATAACTGCACCGGCGGAAATCTTTGGTGCTTTTTTACCAACTAAACTCATGATTCTTATTTATTTATGGTGATGATATGATTTGTTTTTGCGGTTGCAAAGTTAGCCTACTTCAAGGGTTAATCCTGTAGCGAAATGAGGAAATTCTGTAAAGAGGTCTTAAAGTTTCTGAAAGAAAAATGAAGAGCGATTATGAAAATCACCAGGCGCAGGCCTAGTGATCTGTTACTATTAATTACTTTTACTAAGGAAAAACATAAAAACTACTTTTTGGCTTTTCTCTTTAAAAGATTGCAAAAAGATTTAACGATATTTTCCCACAGAAAGATAATTTCTTACATAATCATCAACGCCTTCTTCCAAAGAATAAAAAGGCTGTGAATAGCCTGCAGCACGGATCTTATCCATGGTGGCTTGTGTAAAATATTGATACGTTTCGCGAATATCTTCAGGCATATCTATGTATTCTATTTGGGGAGATTGATCAAGTCCGGCAAAAGTAGCTTTTACCAAATCATCGAAACTTCTTGCTTTTCCGGTACCCACATTATAGATTCCTGTAACAAAAGTTTCAGGATCTTTTTGCCAGCATTCCAAAAACCAAAAGCAAATTTTAAGCACATCTTTCACATAAATAAAATCACTCAATTGCTCGCCGTCCTTAAATTCTTTTTTGTGCGATTTAAAAAGTTTTACAAACCCTTTTTCCTTAATTTGATTGTAGGAATGAAATATTACACTCGCCATTCTTGCTTTATGATATTCGTTCGGACCATAAACATTAAAGAATTTTAGACCAGCCCATGCAGGCGGAGCACTTTGTTGCTTCAGCGCCCATTTATCAAATTCGTTTTTGGAAACGCCGTAAGGATTTAACGGCTTTAAATTTTCGATAATCGATTCGTCATCATTATAGCCTGATTCTCCTGCGCCATACGTTGCAGCCGAAGATGCATACACAAGCGGCACGTTATTTTCAGTACAATAATTCCAAACCTTTTTTGAATAGTCCACATTCAAATGCTCGTGAACAGAATAGTCAAATTCTGTGGTATCTGTTCTTGCACCAATATGATAAAAAAAGCCAATTTCTACATTTTCGCTTTTTAGCCAATCAAAAAAATCCTCCCGTTCAACTTTTACTTTAAAAGTTTTTCCACTAAGATTTGGAGCTTTTTTTTCAGAAGAAAAATCATCAACCAAAATCAAATTTTTATAACCTGCGTTATTCAAAAAGCCAACGAGACAACTTCCTATAAAGCCCGCGGCGCCCGTTATTACTATGTTTGAATTGGTAGTCATTCTATTCCGGTAATTTTAAATAATCGCCAATAGCGTTGTCGTAGCGGTCTTTCCAGCTACGGATATTTCCCCAGTTTTCATTATCAATAATTATTTCTCCCGAAGTAACCGTTCCTAATTTTTCAAAAGGAACTTTTACTGAACTTTCAAATTCATTTATTTTATCCGCATTTACCGTCACCACTACCCTGCCCTGTGCTTCGCCAAACCAATAAGCATCTTTGCGAATTTCTGCAGATTGCTGTTTTACACTGAATCCAAGATCTCTGAAAAATCCGCTTTCAGCAAGGGTTACAAAAAGACCGCCTTCAGAAATATCATGCGCTGAAAGAATTATTTTGTTCTTGATAAGCGAACTAACAGTTTCGTGTAAACGAAATTCTTCTTCCAGGTCAAAATATGGAGCTGGAGAAAATTCTACATTTTCAAAGCTTGTGCAGATATTCTGAACAATTAAAATCTTCCTGATTTTTTCCCAATAAATAGATAACATCTCCAGTCTTTTTAAAATCGAGCGTCATTTTATTTTCGAAATTTTCCAGTAGCCCAACCATTCCGATGGTAGGTGTAGGATAAACCGGCCCGGATGGAGATTGATTGTAAAAGCTAACATTCCCGCCCGTTACGGGAGTATCAAACTTTTTACCTGCTTCTGTCATTCCTTTTATACTTTCCACAAACTGGTAATAAACTTCCGGATCATAAGGATTACCAAAGTTCAGGCAATTGGTAATGCCTAAAGGCGCGCCACCGCTGCAAACAATATTCCTTGCTGCTTCACTCACCGCAATCATACAACCCACAAAAGGATCAGAAAAAACATACCGGCTGTTACAATCGGTGGTAAGCACCAACGCTTTTTGAGTTGGCCTGATAGCAACCACCGAAGCATCTGAGGGCGCACTGGTATTGAGATTGGCAGCGCCTACCATGCTGTCGTATTGCTCATAAATCCATTTTTTTGAAGCAATAGATGGAAGGGCAATTAATTTTTCGGCAAGGGCTTTCAAATCAGCCGGAACCGGGATTGTTGCCGGATCGAATGCCTTTATTTTTTCGAAATATTTTGGTTCTTTATATTCTCTTTCATACACAGGGGCGCCGCCGCCAAGCACTAAACTTTCCGCCGGCATTTCCGCTTCCAATGCGCCATTCATGTAAAAACGCAGCATTTCGCCATTGGTAACTTCCCCAATTTGCTGACAAGGCAAATCCCATTTTTCAAAAATATTTATTACTTCTTTTTCTCTTCCTTTCGTAACCGTTAGCAACATTCTTTCCTGGCTCTCACTCAAAAGCAATTCCCAGGCTTTCATGTTTTTCTGGCGTGTGGGCACTTTCTCGAGATAGATATTCATTCCAACGCCGCCTTTGGCGCTGGTTTCCGCAGTTGAGCAAATGATGCCCGCTGCGCCCATATCCTGCATGCCAACCACTGCGCCGGTTTGAATCACTTCCAGACAAGCTTCCAATAATTTTTTTTCCTGGAACGGATCACCTACCTGAACGGCAGGTAAATCTTCTGCGCTGTTTTCAGTAATATCTGCTGAAGCAAATGCGGCTCCGCCCATACCATCTTTTCCGGTGGCACTTCCAGCGATAAAAACCGGGTTGCCTTCACCAACAGCCGTGGCACTAACGGTCTCGCCTAAACGCACTACACCGGCGCTCATAGCATTTACCAAAGGATTGGTATGATAACAATCTTCAAAATAAATTTCTCCGCCAACGGTAGGAACGCCAAAGCAATTTCCATAATGGCCAATGCCCTGCACCACACCACTCAGTAAATGTTGTGTTTTTTCATTCTCAATATTTCCAAACCGTAAAGAATTTAAAGTAGCGATCGGCCGCGCGCCCATTGTAAATATGTCGCGGTGAATACCACCGACGCCGGTTGCAGCTCCCTGGAAAGGTTCAATAGCTGAAGGATGATTGTGGCTTTCAATTTTAAATACCACGCCCATTCCATCGCCAATATCCATAAGCCCGGCATTTTCATCACCGGCTTTTACTAAAAGCTTAGAACCTTCGCGGGGCAAGGTTTTAAGCCATTTAATTGAATTTTTGTAACTGCAATGCTCGCTCCACATCACTGAATAGGCGCTTAGCTCCGTAAAATTGGGCGTACGCCCGAGAATTTCAACAATTTTTTCAAACTCATCTTTCTTAAGGCCTAATTTTTCTGCCGTTTCAAATGTTATTTCCATAATTATTTTAAAAAAAGCAAACTTACAATCTCTTGCACTTTATATTGACAATTGTATCTAAATATTTTCTCAAGCTTCCGTTAAGATAATTTTGTGCCTTTTCTTTTGCTTTTCATCGTATACCTCAGGTTATCGAAAATCCATTTTATATAAAAACCCCGGCGATTTTCGCACCGGGGCTAATTTTTGTTATTATTAAGTTTTCAAAACCTCAACCATGGTTCGCGTTTGCATGGATCAATATTATCCAAGTTTCTCTAACCTGAAATCCAATCGCTTATCTTTTTTAAAATATTCCATGATCATCACTGAGCCTGATTTTGCAGGAAACACTTTCATAGTGCTTGCTTTGGATTTTAACTCTATTTTATCGGTTGAAAATTTAGAACCGTTATACCTTATTGAATTAAAAGTTTTCCCTTTGTATTCTGAACTTTTTACCCAATCACTGTAACAAATTGTAAAATTACCGTTGTCAACATCACCGGTAGTGAATTCATAATCAAAACCTCCTTTCATTTTAACCAGCAGGGCAATCTCATGCTGGCTTCCGAAATCACTCATTCCGGAAGATTCAACAGTATTGTTCGATTTATCATAAATGGTAGCATTCTTTATTTTGAATTTTTCGTTAAATTCCATAACTACCATATTGGTTACCACTATTTTTGTAACGCCAACAGCACTGCTGTGCGCCCCCGCTGCAGCGAGTAAAACAGTGGCGGCAATACCACCGGCGCTTGCCTGCCGTTTATAGCCTTCGCTTACAACGAATATTTTTCCATCGGGCGTTTGGATCAGTTTGTGAATGTACAAAAAGCCGATCTTATCAATTTTGCCTTTATTGTTTAGCGATAAGTATTTCCCAAAATCATCAGCCCAGGAATTATAAGTTTTAGTAAGTATTTTTCCTTTACTATCTATTGTATATACTGCCATACCCTTACTGAAATCTTTTATGATATTATCTCCTTTAGCAAAATAACTTCCCATAATCACTAATTCATTTTTTCCTTTTAAGGGTATTATACTGGATGGAACAAATGTATATTCATCATTGGAATCATCTATGTCAAAAACTTTTTTCTTAGTAACAAAATTAATTCCTACAATGTGTGCAGTCATTTTGCCGCTCATTGCCCTATTTTTTTTCAGTACTTCAAGTATGATCAGGCTGTCGGTATTACCCATGAATTCAGCATTGGCAAACCGTTCTTCGTCATCCTCGGGTTTATAAGTCCATTGTTTCTTTTGTTCGGAGGAATAGTAATCCACTTCGTAAGTGCGCTGTTTTCCATCCCGCAACGGAAGAACTGATACATAGCCCTGGCCGCTCAAATCAAAAACGTTTTGGTTGGTTCCCTCATCGGTATGCATAGTTTCATACCGTTTCATTAATTCATCTGTTTTTTTATCATATTCCCGGCTGTACGAAAATTTCAATTTACCATCCATGTCATAAATTTTCATATCAAGTGTCTTCTGGTCTGCATTTTTAAAAAGAAATGCAAGGCTGTTATTGTTATAAGACGCTTCCAGCAAGTTTATCTTTTTGGAATCTTCAAATTTTATTTCCTTAACCTTATTCAGATTTTGATCCAGCACCTGCAGGGTATATTCATTAGTATTTTTATCGATCTTATCGCTTTGATACAGAAAAAAATATCCTTTTATTTGATTATTTTCCATGATAGTGCCGCTATTGCGGAGATAAGTAGCGTATACTTTATCAACACTTAATTTATTTTGAGCCCGTACCACAAAGGTTATAGCAAACAGGCAGCAAAACGTGATCAGAAGATTTTTTTTCATTTTATACATTTGATTTTTTATAAATTTTTAATTAAAATGTTGCTTTGATATTTGAATACTTTTGTTGTAGGTAGTTTTAAATGCCGCATAATTTTGCATTTGCGGAGCATATTTTTTTAAAAAATAATAGCTGATACCCGCATAATCTTCCATGAAAAGGTTTTGAACAAATTGTAATAAAAGATTGTAATTGGATTCGAAGTACGGCGCCGGCAATTCCGCTATTTTACCAAGCGTATGATTTTTTTGCGCATCGTAAAAACCATTGAATATTTTTCCAATTTGAGTTACCAGGTATGGGTCTGCGGGATATGCCTGTAAAAGTTCTATAGCATGTTGCAGGCTTTTTGTATAATTGTCCGAAGTAAAATCGTACTCTATAATTTCATACCTGAAAACATTTCTCAGCTCATCAAACTTTGCTTTATCTATATTGTTTTTTAAAGAAGAGGTAGCATGATATTTTGATACCATCGGCTCCAAAACCTTAATTCTTAGCTTACAATCCGGATGGGTTTTTAATGAATCAGCAAGACTTTCATCTTTCTTCAATTGGGCGTGGCCACCTAATAATCCTTCCTCTTTAGCGATCCATCTTTTTTTAAAAGGATATTCTTCTGCATTAAACAGGGCTTGCAATACTACGTCGGTTTTCAAAGTATCTGTATCAATAGAATCAAGCAGAGAAAGGGTAGTAAGTGCTTCTGCAACATCAAAACGGGTATTACGCAAAAATTCTATTGCCATCGAATCGGCGCTACTCTCATGATCACGACCATGGCGCCGGCTGTTAAATGTTAATCCTTTAAGTAATTTTTCCAATTCCGCGCGCTTTCCATATTCCGTTTTTTTAATATTGCGAAGTTGCTTTTGCACTTCATCAGAATTAAGCGTAGCCACATATTGGTTGATACTATTTTCACTATGATCAAGATAGAAGTGAGCCAGCTCATGGCACAAAACAAACGCTGCCTGGCTTTCATTATCAAGCCTGCTGAATAATCCCATATTAAAAACAATCATCCCTTCGCCCAGATACGCCGCATTAGGAATCCCTGACCTTGAGAAAAAGCATTTAAATTCTTTTTGTTGTAAAACGGGATTTGCTTTTACAATCGCATTAACCATTGCATCAAGATATTCCTGTGTGTGGGTATCAGTATAAATTTCCTGTTTGTCAAACTTCTCCTGTATGTTATCCCAGCGTTGTTTATATATCCTGACCAGATCTTTTTTATTTAAAGACGGGAGACTCGCAATATTCTTTTGATAGACCTTTTCTAAGGAACTTGAAATTGATTTCAGCTTTCCATCATTCTGAACAGAGGGTGTAAAGATTTTTTGTTGCGCGGAAACTGAATAAAAACTAATGAAAATAAAAGATGCCAAAAAAAATTTCATAGCAATAGCGGTTGGTTCTGGTACAACAAAGAAAATGAAATAAACGAAAATCTTTCAATTTTATTTGAAAGTACTTATCAGCCTTAATAAGGCAGCTACAATCCGGTACTAAACGCGTATTTCAGAATGAGTTAAATAACTGCAGTTTTCAGGAAAGCCATTTTATAGATTTTGTGCAATCTTGTTCGCTTTAAGTGCAAACGCTTGTATTGTTTGAATATTTTTTCGAGGCAGATCAGATACCTAAATTATTTTTCCTTAATGCAATTTTCGTTAGCCGAAGCTGTCTTGCTGCTTTCTCTCTTAATTGCTCGTGATGTATGAACCAACCGGCAATAGCTCCAATTACACTACCGAGGGCAATATCAAAAAAACGTATGGGTATTAAAACGTTTGGGTTGGCGCTTATAACACTTCCTGCTTCTGCCAATAAAATGGTGAGTGGCGTAATAAAAATAACGGCAAGACCATAATGCCGCACCACCAGCATCTCAATGATAAATTGCATTACAAAAATAATAATGCAGACTGTTAGCGGAGTAAGGTGCTGCAACAATAACAACCAGGAAAAAGCAAGCCCTGCCAGCGTTCCTAAGATCCGTTGAAAGCTGCGCTGCCAGATATGCTCCAGGGTAATCCCCTGCATTACCGCCAGGCAGGAAATTGGCACCCAATAAGGATTGCTTAAATGAAGAAGGTTGCCAATGAATAAAGAAAGCCCCACAAAAAAACCTGTAATGGCAGATGCAATGGCATTGTGGTAGCGTTTTGTTTTAATTTGGATACGTTCTCTGCCGGCAGGATAAATTTTTACAATGTACAAGCTGTATAGAAATGCCAGCACACAGGCAAGCATGGAGCCCATACCCACTAAACCAATTTTAAGAGGAATAGTACCCAAATCGAAGGGCATACAACTGGCGATAGACGCAATCATGATAAAAAAGAAACTGCCGGGAGGTCTCATGCGGAAATAAGTTGCTGTCCATTGTACGCCGAAGCTTAACAATCCTAACACCACAGCCGATGTAACCGGATTGAAACTGAAAATAATTCCAATGGCAAATGAAATCATAAAACCAAACGAACAGGCGAGCATCGTTATCATCCGCTGTGCGAGTGTGCTCTGTGGCAAATACAAAATTACCAGGCCTGCAGTACACGACAGGACGCCGTAGCTAAGGTTTTTAAAGTACAATCCAATTAATAACGGAATGCCGGAACATAAAGAAGCTAAAAGCGGGAATATGCCATAGCCTTTCGGTTTGCTTCAATTCAAACAACGACGTAAACAAATTGCGGACAATATTTTTATTACTGGTGTTCACATTGGGTGATTCGATTTTCGACTATCACAATTTTCCGCCGCTAGCCTTTAAGTAAATATACAAATCTCCTACATTATAGAAGCCCTGGAGTTCCTTTACATCTGCCCAAAACCGAGCTGGCATTTGTTTCAAATTATATGCCCGCTTAGATTCCTATTTAAGAAAGAATGTAAAAAACTATAAATTGGCTTATATGAATAACAAAGCGACACTATAGCGAAGCCCTCTATTAGTCAAAACCTTTCAGGAATAATACTTGCAGGATTTTGCAATAAGACTTTAAATAAATAAAAAATAAAAAATATCTTTCCTGTTTTGATTTCTTTTCCTATTTGCAATAGTAAATTGCTTAACCAAATTAGATCAACTATAAACGATACGATTGCTTATGAACCAGAATTTTGTTTTTACGGATTACGTGGTTTTTATTATCTATTTCATTGTCGTAGCCGGCTATGGCTATAGCATCTATCATAAACGAAAAAGAAATGAACACGATGCCAAGGCATTTTTCCTTGCGCAGGGAACTTTAACTTGGTGGGCAATAGGCGCATCATTAATTGCATCAAATATTTCTGCGGAGCAATTTATTGGCATGAGTGGAGAGGGTTTTTTTCTCGGCATCGCCGTTGCGGCTTATGAGTGGATTGCTGCTATTGCCCTTATTATTGTGGCCGTATGGTTTATACCTGTATATCTGAAGAATAAGATTTATACAATGCCGCAATTTTTGAAAACCAGGTATAATGAATCAGTGGCTTTGATCATGGCAATTTTTTGGTTGTTTCTATATGTATTTGTTAACCTTACTTCAATTTTATATTTAGGAGCCGTAGCAATCAACGGAATTGCAGGCGGCGAATATCTTCATGTTATCATGATCGGCCTGGCAATTTTTGCATTACTAATATCACTTGGTGGAATGAAAGTGATAGGCTATACAGATGTGATACAGGTAGCAGTATTAATAATCGGAGGCCTTGTAACCACATACATTGCGTTAACCGTGGTATCAGAAAAATTTGGCGTAGGAAGTAGTGCCATTGCTGGTTTTAAAGTGCTTCTTCATAATGCACCGGACCATTTTAATATGATTATTCCCAGGCCGTCGGCTGATTCCTCGCAGAACGAAATAAATAAATACCTGACATTTCCCGGACTGGCATCTTACCTGGCGGGAATCTGGATCATCAATCTCAACTACTGGGGATGTAATCAATATATTACACAACGTGCATTGGGCGCGGACTTGCAAACTGCCCGGACCGGAATTTTATTTGCTGGCTTTTTAAAATTATTAATGCCTGTTATTGTTATGTTGCCGGGTATTGCAGCATTTGTGCTGTATTCTAAAGGACACTTACCACAATTAGTTGGAGGAAAAGACGGTGCTTATTCAGCCATTCTTACATTTTTACCAACCGGTTTAAAAGGGTTGTCAGTTGCTGCACTAACAGCCGCCATTGTTGCGTCACTGGCTGGAAAAGTAAACAGTATTTCTACAATTTATACACTTGACGTACACAAAAAATATATAAACAAAGAGGTTGATGAGAGAAGACAGGTAAAAATCGGAAGAATAACCGTTTTTGTTGCCATGATACTTGCTGTTCTTTTTACCTGGAATGACTTGCTGGGTATTGGCGGTGTTGGAGGATTTACTTACATTCAAAAATATACTGGCTTTATAAGCCCTGGTGTATTTGCCATGTTTATACTGGGAATGTTTTGGAAAAGAACTACAGGAACAGCAGCCATTGCCGGTGTAATAACAGGGTTTGTATTGTCAGTTTTCTTCAATGAATTTGCACCACAGTTGTTGGGAAATGAAACTCTTTTTTACACTGCCTTTCCTAATGGAAAAGGCGGCTTTGAAATACCCTTTCATATTTGCATGGCCTTATCATTTATGTTTACCATGCTGGTTATGATTGTGATAAGTCTGAGAGGGCCAAAGGTCAATCCTAAAGCATTTGAACTTGATAAAAGCATGTTCAGACTTAAGCCATCCACACTTGGATTAATTGTGATTATGGTGCTTATTATTGCGGCGTTGTATGTCAAATTCTGGTAGAAAGAATTACATCACAACTACCTTTCTGAAATAATAAATTATTTGTGTGCTGAAATTGGATAGTGCTTAGAGGCTATCCAAAAGCCGGTGTTCCGGTAATTCTATTACAAAATTAGCGCCTCCATTAATGTTGTTGTACGCATTGATAAAACCCTCGTGCTTATCAACAATCTTTTTGCAGATGGATAATCCTACTCCTGTACCTTCAAATTCATGATACCCGTGCAATCTTTTAAAAAGAAGAAAAATATCTTCGGCATACTTTTCATCAAAACCAATTCCATTATCAGAAACTGATATCTTATAGTAGTTAACGTCTTCCTTGTATTTATCAGAATTTTTTAATTCAGAAGCCGGTAGTTTCTCTGAACGAATATGAATAACAGGGAAACTATCTTTTCTTTTAAATTTAATAGCATTACTGATTAAATTATAAAATAGCTGTCGCATTAAAACCGGTACTGCAGGCAATACCGGCAGTGCACCAATATTGATACTGGCCTGGTTTCTATCTATCTCCAATTCAAGTTCGGTAACGGCTTCTTTAATTACTTCGTTGAGATCGAGCTTTACAAAATCGGCAGTATTTACTGCTTCCCGCGAAAATTGCAAAAGGTTGTTGATAAGCAGTTGCATTCTTTTTGACGAACTGCTGATCTTATTCAGGTATTTTTCTACTTCATTATGATCGTTTTTTCCGGAAATGATTATATCGCTGAATACCATTATCTTTCTTAAGGGTTCTTGCAAATCGTGTGATGCCACATAAGCAAATCTGTCCAATTCTTCATTCACCGCTTTAAGATGCCGGTTGTTTTCCAACAATTGTTTATTGAGGGATGTTATTCTTTCTTCTGAAATTTTTCGCACCTGAATTTCTTTTTGCAATAATTTGTTAGCAGCAATTAATTTTTTTTCATGCGCCACCAATTGTTGGTTTTTACGGTACAGGTCAACAAAAACAGACACCTTGGCCCTAAGCAATTGAGGATTAACGGGTTTATAGATATAATCAACACCTCCCATTTGATACCCTTTAAAAATATATTCATCTTCATTGCTATAGGCGGTAATAAAAATAATAGGAATCGCCTTCAGCTTGTCCCTTTCATAAATGATGGTAGCAGTTTCAAGGCCATTCATTTCAGGCATTTGCACATCCATCAGTATTAGTGAGAAGTCGTGCCGGTGTAACAATACTTTGAGGGCAGCACGCCCCGAATTGGCTTTGATAATATTGTAATTGTCTTGTTCAAGTATTGCCTCTATTGAAAGCAGATTGTCTTCCCTGTCATCGACTACGAGGATATTTATATCCGTTTTTAGTTTACTTTTTTTTGATTTTACAATATCCATTTTCTATTTTTTATAGAGCCACACTCTCATCAATGACATCAGTTGCCCCATGTTTAATGGCTTGGTGATATAATCAGAAGCACCCGCCTCAATACATTTTTCCCGATCTCCCTTCATTGCTTTCGCTGTAACGGCTATTATAGGAAGGGCATTATTTTTATGTTCCCTTCTTATTTTTTGAGTGGTTTCATAGCCATCCATTTCCGGCATCATAATGTCCATTAGAACAATATCAACTTTGTTGTTTTCCGTCAATATCTTCATGGCTTCGGTGCCACTTTCCGCAGTAATCGTGTTAATATTAAATTTTTCGAATACCGTGGTTAATGCAAACAGGTTGCGAACATCGTCATCTACCACCAATACGGTTTTATTCATTAGAATATCGGTCTTGGAACGAAGGCCCTCAATAAGCTTTCTCTTCTCAGGCAATAATTGATTGTGATCGATATGCAGAAACATGATTGTTTCTTCCAGTAAAAAATCCAGTGAATCTATGCCTTTCAATATAATCTTGTTGGCATATTGTTTAAGTTTTGAATTTTCGACAGGTGAAAATTCTTTAGCCGAATATATTAATACCGGTATCATTTGCTTTTTAACTATCGGGCTAATTTCATTAAGCAATTCCTGTCCGGTAATATCAGGCAGCATATAATCAATAATAATACAATCGTACGAATTGGCTTTAACCAATTGAAGCGCCTGTTTACCAGAATCAGCAATTTCAATTTTTATGAGATCTCCGTTTTCTAAAATTTTAGCTATTTGGGAAGCACTCAATCCGTTGTCTTCTACAATTAACAACTGCTTTGTTTTTTTATTGCTGAATTTAATAATCTCGGTAAATAATATGGTAAGGGCTTCCGCTTTTAACGGTTTTAAGTGAAAGCTTTTTGCTCCGCGATGCAAAGCCAGTAAACGGTTTTCTTCACCGGAAATAAGATGCACCGGAATATGCCGGAAGTTAATATCATTTTTAAACAAATCAAGGATGCGCCATCCGCTTGCATTTGGCAGTTTCACATCAAGAGTTATTGCAACAGGCGGATATTTATTGGCGAGTTCAAATACTTCACCGAAGTTAGTGGCAACAATTACCTTCAGGCCATTTTCATGCGCTTTTTCCATCATTATTTTTCCAAACCTTACATCATCTTCTATTACAAGCACCACCTTGTCGCCGGCAAGTATGTTATTTCTGTCGTCGCCAATTTCATTGATGATCTCATTTAAAACCCCCAGGTTTTTTGTATCGATATTTTTATTCGAAATAAAAGATTGTTTGATGGTGTCCTGCCCAAGTAATCCCGGCTGGTATTCGTTTGCAGCAAGGTTTTCATATTTATCTGTTGTTGTGGCGCCTGGGTGATAATCAACCGGAAGGAATAAGGTAAACTTACTGCCGGCACCAACTTCACTTTCCAGGTCTATTGTTCCACCCAGCAAATCTGCCAGGCCGCGGCTAATTGACAGTCCAAGCCCGGTGCCGCCATACTTCCGGCTGGTGGAACCTTCGGCCTGCTGGAATGCTTCAAAAATAATATTCTGCTTATCTCTCGAAATGCCGATACCGGTATCTTTAATTTCAAATGCCACCACCCGCTCCGCATTATCTAAGCGCGGATAGGCTTGTTTCCAGTTGTGGTGCGCCTCATATATCGTTAAACTTACTTCACCTTTTTCTGTAAACTTAAATGCATTGGAGAGCAGATTTTTCAGAATCTGGTTAAGCCGCTGGGCATCTGTTTCAAGGCTGGCTGGCAGGTTTTCATCCAGTTCTATATTGAAACGCAGATTTTTATTTTCAGAAATATGCTTAAAAGTTGTTTCGACAAAGGCGGTTATGGCACTGAATTTAAGATTTACAAAATCAGTGGAAATATACCCGGATTCAATTTTCGACAGGTCAAGAATATCGTTGATTAACTGAATAAGGTCATCGCCACAACTATGAATTGTTTTTGCATAACGAACCTGCTTTTCATTCAGGTTCCCTTCATGATTCTCATACAATTGTTGCGCTAAAATGAGCAATGAATTCAATGGAGTACGTAACTCATGCGACATATTTGCCAAAAACTCCGACTTGTATTTAGAGGTCAGTTGCAATTGCCCGGCTTTTTCTTCGAGTGACCTTCTTGCTTCTTCCACTTCTTTGTTTTTGTCTTCTACTTCTTCTTTTTGCTTTACCATTAATTGCGCCTTTTCCTGTAATTCCTCATTGGTTCTTCTCAGCTCATCTGCCAGGGACTGAGATTGCTCCAACAAGCCCTCCGTGCGGGAATTTGCTTCAATCGTGTTCAATACAATTCCAATACTTTCCGTTAACTGGCTTAAGAAGTCGAGATGCGTTTCACTGAAGCTATCAAAAGAAGCAAGTTCTATAACCGCTTTGATTTCTTTTTCAAATAACACGGGAAGAATAACCAGGTTGATAGGGTTTGCCTTTCCCAGGCCGGAACTGATTTTAATATAATCTTTAGGCACATTGGTAAGTAAAATCCTTTCTTTGTTCACAGCACACTGACCAACCAATCCCTCTCCCAATGCAAACTCCTGATTCATTTTGCTATTCTTGCCATAAGCATATGAGGCAAATAATTGTAGTTTTTGATCTGTAGGATTTTCATGCTGTTTTAAAATATAAAACAGTCCCTTTTGAGCATTTACCACCTGCGCCAGTTCAAAAAGGATTCTTTGAGTTACTGTGTTAAGGTCTTTTTGTCCCTGTAACATTTGGGTAAACTTAGCCAGGTTTGATTTTAACCAATCCTGCTCCTGGTTTCTTAAGGTTGTTTTTTTCAGATTAACGATCATCTGGTTAATGGTATCCTTCAATTCTTCTACCTCTCCTTTTGCTTCTACAGAAATCATCTGCGTTAAATCTCCTTTCGTTACCGAAGAAGCCACATCAGAAATGGCCCGAACCTGCGTAGTTAAATTTTCTGCGAGCTGGTTTACATTTTCTGTAAGATTTTTCCAAATTCCTGAAGCGCCCGGAACACTTGCCTGGCCGCCCAACCTGCCTTCAACGCCAACTTCCCGGGCTACGGTGGTTACCTGGTCGGCGAATAAAGCCAGTGTGTCAATCATTTCATTGATGGTATCGGTCAATTGCGCTACCTCTCCTTGCGAAACAATGGATAATTTTTGTTTCAGGTTTCCTGTTGCTACAGCGGTAACCACTTTTGCAATTCCCCGAACCTGGTTGGTAAGGTTGGTTGCCATCATATTTACCGAATCAGTTAAATCTTTCCAGGTTCCCGCTACTCCTTTTACTTCTGATTGGCCACCGAGTTTACCCTCTGTACCCACTTCCCTTGCTACCCGCGTTACCTCATAGGCAAAAGAGTTTAGCTGGTCTACCATTGTATTTATGGTATTTTTAAGATCCAGTATCTCGCCTTTTACGTCAATGGTTACTTTTTTAGAAAGGTCACCCGAAGCCACGGCTTTGGTTACTTCGGCGATATTTCGCACCTGCGAGGTAAGGTTCCCTGTCATCTGGTTTACTGAATCCGTAAGGTCTTTCCAGGTGCCTGCAACACCCGGCACAAATGCCTGACCGCCGAGTTTCCCATCAGTACCCACTTCACGGGCAACACGGGTTACCTCAGAAGCAAACGCCCGCAACTGATCCACCATCGTGTTAAGCGTTTCTTTTAACTGCAAAATTTCACCATGCACATCTACCGTAATTTTTCTGGACATATCACCATTTGCCACGGCAATCGCAACGTCCGCAATATTTCTTACCTGGGCGGTAAGGTTACCAGCCATTTGGTTAACAGAATCTGTCAAGATCTTTCCAGGTTCCTGCTACTCCCGGCACATTGGCCTGGCCACCCAATTTCCCTTCTGTACCCACTTCTTTTGCCACCCTGGTTACTTCTGATGCAAAGGCACGAAGCTGTTCCACCATGGTATTGATGGTATTTTTTAATTCAAGAATTTCACCTTTTACATCTACCTGGATTTTTCGTGAAAGATCCCCATTGGCAACGGCCGTTGTTACTTCGGCAATATTTCTTACCTGTGAAGTGAGGTTGGACGCCATTTTATTTACAGAGTCGGTAAGGTATTTCCAAAGTCCTTCCACTCCCGGTACATCAGCCTGCCCGCCCAGTTTTCCTTCCGACCCTACTTCCCGTGCCACACGAAATACTTCAGAGCCAAAAGAATTCAACTGATCTACCATCGTGTTAATGGTATTTTTCAGTTCGAGTATTTCTCCTTTTACATTAACGGTAATCTTTCTTGAAAGATCTCCCTTTGCCACTGCCGTGGTTACCTCTGCAATATTTCTTACCTGTGCCGTAAGGTTAGAACCCATAAGATTTACGGATTCAGTCAGGTCTTTCCATGTGCCGCCCACACCGCGCACTTTTGCCTGGCCGCCAAGTTTACCTTCGGTACCAACCTCCAATGCTACGCGGGTAACTTCCGAGGCAAACGAATTCAATTGATCCACCATTGTATTAATGGTTTTTTTCAATTCAAATATTTCTCCTGAAACATCAACCGTTATTTTTTTTGACAGATCTCCATTTGCAACTGCAGTGGTTACTTCGGCAATATTTCTCACCTGGGCAGTAAGATTAGAGCCCATTTGATTTACCGAATCGGTAAGATCTTTCCAGGTGCCACCCACACCTTGTACTTTAGCCTGGCCGCCGAGTTTTCCTTCGGTTCCAACTTCCAGTGCAACACGGGTTACCTCCGAAGCAAAAGAGTTCAACTGATCCACCATCGTGTTGATCGTATTTTTCAATTCAAGAATTTCTCCCTGAACATCTACGGTGATCTTCTTAGAAAGATCTCCCTTTGCAACTGCCGTAGTTACTTCGGCGATGTTCCTCACCTGCGCCGTTAAATTAGATCCCATCTGGTTTACAGATTCTGTAAGATCTTTCCAAACCCCGCCCACTCCTTTTACTGTTGCCTGGCCGCCCAGTTTTCCTTCAGAACCCACTTCTCTCGCCACACGTGTTACCTCAGCAGAAAATGAATTCAACTGGTCTACCATTGTATTGATTGTATTCTTCAGTTCTAAAATTTCTCCCTTAACATCCACCGTAATTTTTCTTGAAAGATCGCCACGTGCCACAGCGGTAGTTACTTCTGCAATATTTCTTACCTGCCCGGTAAGATTAGAGGCCATCTGATTTACAGAATCTGTAAGATCTTTCCAGGTACCTGCAACTCCTTTTACCTCTGCCTGCCCGCCAAGTTTACCTTCTGTACCTACTTCCAGGGCTACACGGGTTACTTCTGATGAAAAAGAGTTTAACTGGTCAACCATCGTGTTGATCGTGTTTTTCAATTCCAGAATTTCTCCCTGAACATCTACAGTAATCTTTTTAGAAAGATCACCTTTAGCTACAGCAGTGGTTACTTCGGCAATGTTGCGCATCTGGCCTGTAAGATTACCGGCCATCTGGTTCACCGAGTCTGTAAGATCTTTCCATACACCCGCAACACCCTTAACCTTTGCCTGGCCGCCTAATATACCTTCCGAACCTACTTCACGCGCTACCCGTGTTACTTCCATCGAAAACAGGTTTAACTGTTTTACCATATCATTTACTTCCTTCGCAATTCTTCCAAACTCCCCCTGTAACAGGCGATCGCCCATTTTAAGCGGCATTTCCTGCGAAAGGTTTCCTTTCGCTACTGAACTGATCACATGGGCAATTTCAATAGTCGGGTGTACCAGGTCAGAAATTAAACTATTGATTGATTCAACACTTTCGTTCCATGAACCACGCACTGAGCGTGGCAACTCTACGCGGTGATTCAAACGGCCCTGTATGCCAATTGAATTTCTTGCATGATTGAGTTCTTGCACCAGGATGTCATTCAACGAGATTATTTCATTTAATGTATCACATACTTTTCCATTAATACCCACTCCGTTAACCGGCATACGCACACTGAAATCCCCATTTCTTACCTGGTATAAAACATGCAAAAGCTCGTTAACCTGTAGTTTATCTTCATCAGAATAAACGGCCTGCCCGTTATTGCCCTTTGCTTTTGGCCTGGCTTTTTCTTTGATGGGAGCAGCAGATTTTCGTGTAGACTGTATTCTGGTTTTACCATTTGTAGGTTCCAGAATTTCAGCAACAGGAGATTTTTCAACGGGAGAAACGGGCTTAAGCCCCGATTTTGACACACCACCGGATGTTTTCTTACTCATACTATTTTAAGAAATGGTTTACTATCAAATGTAACATCTATCTTTTAATAAATGATACAGCCAGCTATGTAAAAACTTATTGGTTACAGTTTGCAATAAATTATTAAAAAGTACTTATTTTGGAAGATAATCGTACCAAACCATGGGAAACAAAAACAATCTGCAAGACAAACTAATCTTAGTTGGTGAAGATGATATTGACGACCAGGACATACTTGAAGAACTATTTTCGTCAATTGACACTTCTATAAAACTTCAATTTTTAACCAACGGCGAACAACTGGTTTATTCTTTAGAAGTTGCAAAGCCTACAGATTTGCCCTGTTTAATTCTTCTGGATTATAACATGCCCCGCTTAAACGGTGCGGAAATTTTAATGAGTCTTCAAAAAAATGAACGGCTGATAAATATACCCAAAGTAATTTGGAGCACATCAGACTCACCTACTTATAAAAGTAAATGCCTGGAGTTAGGCGCCGCCGGCTATCTTGTTAAACCCTCTAAGGTTAAAGAGCTGGAAGTTATGTTACAATATATTTTGTCGTTTGTTAAGGGAGAATAGTAGCTACTTTGATGGAGTTGCCATCGAGATTAAAACACTTCTTCAAGCCTGCGGAAGGATAAAGGTTTTTCCCAAATGTTGATATTCGGAAACAAGTCCAATTCGGAAGCTTTTTCTTTATATGCGCTAATGAGGTTTAATTGTAAAGAAGGATCTCTTTTTAAAATTGATTCTGCCTGTAACCAACCTTCACCATCCGGCAAATTATTATCGAGAAATAATACATCCGGCTTTTTATCTTTTAATATCTGCAATCCGCTGTTTAAGTTAAAAGCGAGAAGCACTTCATAACCTTTGCTCACAAAATAACTTTTCATTACCATGCAAAAATCTTCTTCGTCATCAACAATTAAAATCTTTATTTTTATCATCAGCTCAATCGTGAATTGGTCAAATATAGAAAAATGAAGACAGAAAAAGGGATAAAGGATGAAAAACTTATCACATTAGAAAAAAAATTGCAGCAATGCCAGGAAGATGTAAACGATTGTTTAAAAGAAAAAGAGGACTTTATCTCTATGGCGGCTCATGAATTAAAAGCGCCTTTAAGAAAAATTACCACCTTCTCAGAACAGCTCGTAAAAAAAAGCAGCGAAAGTCTAAACGAACAAGCGCTCCCATACCTGCAAAGAATTGAGAATAATATAAAAGCAATGCAATCTTTGGTTGACGATCTGTCGGAACTCTCTAAAATAGAATCTGGTGCTAATTTTGCAAAATTTAATCTTAATTTGATTTTAAAAGAAGTGTTACAGGAACTTACCCTGAAGATTAAAGCAAAAAATGCAACGATACATTTGCCGGCTTTACCTTCTTTAGAATGTAATTTCAAACAAATGAAAGAAGTGTTTAAAAACCTGCTGGATAATTCCTTAAAGTTTCAACCCAAAAACCAGGAGCCTCAAATACAAATAGAATTGAATTTGTTGAGCGCCGGCGAAAAAAATGAACTGAATTTACCCGTTAAGCCCATTTATTATAAGATTTCCGTTTCGGATAATGGAATTGGATTCGAAAATAAGGATGCTCTCAAAATTTTCAAACCATTCCAACGACTTAATGGAAGATCCGAATATCCGGGAAATGGCATAGGATTGGCAATTTGTAAAAAAATTACCGACGCGCACCGCGGTCTTTTGTATGCTAACGGATATGAAAAAAATGGATGCGTTTTTGTATTAATTTTACCTCAAACACGCTAATAATTTTATGCTGAATCAAAGCCACGTAAAAGTTCTCATCATTGATGACGATGAAGATGATTACTTTATTATTTCCGGGTATTTGTATGAAATTGATGGAACTACATTCCAAATTGACTGGTGTAATAATTATGCATCCGCTCTGAGCGAAATTAATAACGGCGTTCATCATATTTATTTTGTTGATTACCGGCTGGGTAATAAAACCGGGCTCGATTTGTTGCGTGAGGCAATGCAAATCCAAACGGACAGGCCGATTATTTTTCTTACAGGAAAGGGAGATAAAAAGATTGATATCGAAGCGATGAAAAGCGGGGCTACAGATTATGTAATTAAATCCGAATTAAACAGCGAAAAACTCGAGCGATGCATCCGTTATTCGCTGGACAGAGCGGCTTCTTTAAAAGCCATCCGGGAAAGTGAAAATAAATATCGCAATCTTTTTACCGGATCTAAAGATTCTTTGTTTATTGCAGACAAACAACTGGTGCTAATAGAAGTAAACAAAACTGCCGCCCAGTTTTTTGGCGACAATTGCATTGCCGAAAACCGCAGTTTATTCGATTATATTTCCGATCCGTTATTAAAGAAAAAAATAAAATCTTCCTTAGAACAAGATGATAATTTGTTTGAGCTTGAAATAGAAATTGAAACTCATAATAAAGAAAAGAGAGTGTGCACTCTTTCCATTTTACACGAATCCAAATCGATGGGAAAGGAACTCTATCATGGCATTCTTCATGATATCACTAATCTTAAAAGAACAGAGCAAATCAATCTTCAATCAGCACGACTTGCCGCCAATGAAAGACTGGTAAGAATACTCGCACATGAAATAAGAAATCCGTTGAACAATATCCAGCTTTCAGCAGATAATTTGGAAATGACCAATGGAAACCAAGAAAACCAAAAAATGCTAACCGGCATCATTCAAAGAAATACGATAAGGATCAATCAAATGATCACAGAATTGCTTCAGGCTACAAAAAGCCTCGAATTGGTATTTGAAAAACATTCTTTGCAGGAAGTGCTGGAAGAAAGCCTTTTAGTTGCCAACGACAGAATTAAATTGCAGCAGATAACACTTAAAACAGCGTTTCTTCCATCGCCGTTATATGTTATGGCCGATAAATCAAAATTACAAATTGCCTTTTCAAACATTCTCATAAATGCTATCGAATCAATAGAAAATGAAAACGGAGAATTGTCGGTTAGTATTAAAGATGCAGACAATACCTATCGCGTATCAATCCAGGATAATGGAAAGGGAATATCCAAGGAACATTTGAACAAGATTTTTGAACCTTTTTTTACCATGAAAAAAAACGGCATGGGCCTGGGACTCTCGGCAGCCTACGGAATTTTTCAATCTCATAAAGCGACCATGCAGGTAGAAAGTACACCTGATCGTGGCACTACTTTTATCCTTGATTTTAATAAAAGCATGGAATAATATTTTCGCGTTAAGCAACGATCTTCAAAAAGCACGGAATATAGTATTCATATAACTCAAAAAGTAGTTTTTAATGATTTGCTTTAACAAATTGCATTTCCCGCATTTAAATAAATTGATAAAGACTTTGAAATGCACCTTGTAGATATTTAACTAACTTCCGCATTCAAAAATTTCCTGCTTGCTTTATTTACTTTTCATTGTATACCTCGCATTCTTTTGCTGGCTGATTACCCGCGTTAAGTTTTTTACCAATTCGGGGTTAAGCAGCAAAGTGCTTGTTTCTTTGTTTCTGATAAGAATCAGCATGTCTCTTCTCACATGCTATATCAATTTATATTATTTGCCCGTCTCAGATTCCGTGGCATTTCATAATGGAGGAATCGATGAATACCACTTACTTTTCAGCGATCCGGCCACCTGGGTAATAAGTATTTTTCAGGACTCGCACCAAAATGGGTATGCCGGCTTTTTAGAAGTCACCAATTCATACTGGAACGATACCCGGAGTACGCTTATTTATAAGATGCTTTCCATCTTCGATATATTCAGCGGGAAAAATTTTTATATCAATACGTTGCTATATAATTTTTTAGTTTTCTTTGCACCTGTGGCTCTTTACAGGGTTTTTTCCAGGATCTTTCCCGGTTTATTTTACCCGTTGATAATAGTTATTTTCCTGTTGCCTTCAGCGCTTTTTTACACTTCAGCAATTCACCGGGATGGCCTTATATTATTATCAATTTCAATGATTATTTACTACCTGTATTTTTGGATGATTGACCAAAAATTTTCGTGGAAAAGGGTAATAGCCATTCTTCTTTTCATGGCGCTAATAGTTATTGTCCGGAATTATGTTTTCATCGCGCTTGTGCCGGCGTTGCTCGCGTGGATCATTGCCCGAAACAAGCCAAAATATAGTTTTTTAATTTTTGCCGGAATCTATACTGCGGGCGCCGTACTGTTTTTTTGTTCCGGATATTTTTCAACCAAAACTAATTTGCCGCAGTATGTTGTGGAAAGACAATCAGCATTTATTGAAGTTTCAAAATTGGGCAACTCAACCATAAACATTACGCCACTGCATCCCAATTTTACGAGTTTCGTTGCTAACGCCCCTGAAGCGTTAGACCATTCTTTGTTGCGTCCTTATCTCACCGAAATTAAAAGCATTGCCTACCTGCCATTTGCGTTAGAAAACATCATATATGGCGCACTGATAGTTTTATTTATTTTTTTCAGAAAAAAAGCTGTTCGGATTGATCCGTTAATTTATTGCTGCATTTTTTTCTGTATCACCATCTTCCTTATTACAGGATATACTGTTCCTATTATTGGTGCCGTGGTAAGATACCGCAGTATTTATCTCATATTTTTAATGCTACCGGTTGTATGTTATACCGATTGGAGAAAATTAGCGGCTTTCTTTAAAATTAAAATTAAAAATATATACTGTTTTTTAAGTTAATTTATTAAAAAATAAGCTTTTGCCCGGAATAAAATTGCGTTTTTAAATAAATAAGTTGTTTTTTTGTGATCTAAACTCAAAAAAATGCAATCTTTACGACTTAATGCACTTCATGAACTTTTTTCAAATTCAAAAATTCAGGAGGTTCCATCTTCAAAAAAAATAACCAGTTTTTTTGGAGAAAATGTATTCGATTTAAAAAAAGCGAGGGAGTTTATGAGCGATGAAGCTTATAAAAGCCTTCTTTCTTCCATTAAAAATCAAACAAAGATTGATAGAAAAATGGGCGACCAGATTGCTGCAGCTTTAAAAGGCTGGGCAGAGTCGAGAAATGTCACTCATTTTACTCACTGGTTTCAGCCATTAACCGGCGCAACTGCCGAAAAACACGATTCATTTTTTACTTTAAAAGGCGACGGAACGGCATTGGAAGAATTTGATGGCGCTTCGCTGATTCAGCAAGAACCAGATGCTTCTTCTTTTCCAAGCGGTGGTATTCGGGCTACTTTTGAAGCACGCGGCTATACAGCCTGGGATCCATCCTCACCTCCGTTTATTATGGAAATGGGGAACGGAAAAACCCTTTGCATTCCAACGATTTTTGTTTCTTATACAGGCGAATCGCTAGATGCTAAAACGCCGTTGCTAAAGGCATCTGTGGCGCTGGAAAAAGCAGCCGTAGACGTTTGCCAGTATTTTGATAAAAACATTACTTCTGTTACTTCAACCCTGGGTTGGGAGCAGGAATATTTCGTAATAGATTCCGGCATTGCCAGCGGTCGCCCCGACCTTATGATGACTGGTCGCACGGTATTTGGACACGCACCCGCAAAGGGGCAGCAATTAGAAGATCATTATTTTGGCGCTATTCCTGAAAGAGTATATTCTTTTATGAGAGATTATGAAGAAGAAGCTTACAGGCTTGGAATTCCGCTGCGCACCAGGCACAATGAAGTGGCGCCGTCACAGTTTGAATGTGCACCCATTTATGAAGAAGTTAATCTTGCGGTTGACCACAACATTTTATTAATGGACGTAATGACACGGGTTGCAAAAAGGCATAACCTGATTGTGTTGCTTCATGAAAAACCATTCGCCAAAATTAATGGTAGTGGTAAACATAATAACTGGAGCCTGGCTTCCAATACCGGCGTAAACCTGTTAGCGCCGGGCAAAACGCCGAAGACCAATTTCATGTTTCTCGCATTTTTTGTAAATGCAATTAAAGCGGTGCATGATTATGCAGATCTTTTAAGAGCATCGATCGCCTCTGCAGGCAACGATCACAGGCTTGGCGCAAACGAAGCTCCTCCGGCCATCATCTCGATTTTTATTGGTAAGTATTTAACCGATGTTTTAAATGAAGTTGAAAAACGTGTTGGCGATAAATTTGATGAGCAGGACGAAGCGATGTTGAAACTCGATATCCACAAAAGCATTCCTGAATTAATGCTTGATAACACCGACAGAAACCGCACTTCGCCATTTGCCTTTACCGGAAATAAGTTTGAATTCAGAGCGGTTGGCTCATCAGCAAATTGCGCCGGCTCGATGACGGTTTTAAATACCATCATGGCCGAAACTCTTACCCAGTTTAAAACCGATGTAGATGGCCTGATTGAAAAAGGAGAAAAGAAAGAGATCGCTCTCATGCAAACAATTCAGCGCTATATTGTTGAAAGCAAAAGCATTCTTTTTGAAGGCGACGGATACAGCGAAGCGTGGGAAAAAGAGGCCGAAAAAAGAGGTCTTCCCAATGTAAAAACCACGCCGCTTGCGCTTGGATGCATTTGTAACAAAAAAATCGGAAAAGGTTTTTGAAAAGCACCACATTTACACCACCAAAGAACTCGAAGCAAGACACGAGATCTTGTTGGAAAACTATACCAAAAAAATCCAGATCGAAGCGCGCGTGATCGGAGATTTGGCAAGCACTTATGTTTTGCCTGCGGCGATCAAATACCAGAATGTTTTAATTAAAAACATTAAAGGATTAAAAGAGCTTGGGTTTGATGATAGCAGCTATACCTCACAATTGCAAATTGCTCAAAAAATTTCCGAACACATTGGTGTGATCAGCGCGCGCGTAAAGGAAATGATTGAAGCAAGAAAAGTTGCCAACGAAATTGAAGATACAAGGGAAAAAGCGGTGGCTTATTGCGATAATGTAAAAAAGTATTTTGATGAGATCCGCTACCACGTTGACAAGCTTGAGCTTTTAGTTGACGATGAGTATTGGGAATTACCAAAATACAGGGAGTTACTATTCTTAAGATAATGCAAAAATGATATCTTAAAATGCCGGGCTTATTGTTCCGGCATTTTTTTTTGCAGCGATCAACACATTGAGAAAAGCTGTTCATATAAGCCAAAATATAGTTTTCCGCATTTGAACAAACTGCTGTTAAAAAGCGATGGTTTTATTTAACAATGCCTCCTTAAACTTTACTATCGCTTAAGCATCTATGATGTAACTAAAAATTAAAAACATGAAAAAAATATTTGCAATCGCATTATCATTTGGTTTGTTTGCTTTTAGCGCAAATGCCCAGGTTAACAGGAACGTTGATCCGTCCCAAAAAGTTCAAAGAGATTCCACTCACCGCGGCGGAAAAATGATGCAAGATCTCAATCTTACCGCCGATCAGAAAGCACAAATGAAAGCCAACAGGGAAAGCAATGAAACAACAAAGCGACGCCATTAAAAACGACGCAAGCCTTTCCCAGGATCAAAAGAAAACAAAATTGCAGGAACTCCGCAAAACTCAAATGGACAAAATGAATTCCATTCTTAACTCCCGATCAGAAAGCAAAAATGCAAGCTGACCATAAAGACTGGAAAGGTGAAAAAGGAATGACAGGTAAAAGAGACGGCGGCAAAATGATGAAAGACTTAAATCTTTCTGATGCTCAAAAAGCTCAAATGAAAGCCAACAAGGAAAGTATGAAACAACAAAGCGACGCCATTAAAAACGACGCAAGCCTTTCCCAGGATCAAAAAAAGGCTAAGCTTGAAGCGCTGCACAAAAGCCAGAAAGATAAAATGAGTTCAGTTTTAACTGCCGAGCAAAAAGCAAAAATCGAAGCGTATAAAAAAGATCATAAGAACAAAAAATGGAACGGCAAAAAAAATGACAGCACCGAAACCAATACACAAAAATCCTAAAGTATCTAAAGAAAAAGCACAAAAAAATCCGGGCAATTACCCGGATTTTTTTGTGCGAACTTTCTAGACTGATGCTGCCTGATCAGACGTAATCTCGTTTCTAAAAACTACCATTCCATCAAATACATCCACCAATACAGGTTTGGTTTTATCGATGCTTCCTGCCAATAATTTCTTGCTTAATTGATTTACAATTTGCTTTTGAATCAATCTCTTCAACGGCCTTGCGCCAAATTGAGGATCAAAACCATTTTCAGCGAGATAGTCAAGCGCATAGTCCGTAAACTCAAGAGTAACGCCACTTTTAGCCAATTGCTCTTTCAAATCATTCAGCTGTATTTTTATGATTTCCCTTATATCATTCTTCAGCAATGGCTGAAACATAATTACCTCATCGATCCTGTTTAAAAATTCCGGCCGAATAGTTTGTCTAAGAAGATCAAGTACTTCGCGTTTTGTATTTTCTACAACTTCCTCTTTATTCTTTTCTGTTACATTTTCAAAATTTGCCTGTATGATCTGGCTGCCCATATTGCTCGTCATAATGATGATGGTATTTTTAAAATTGACCACCCGGCCCTTATTATCCGTTAGTCTTCCATCGTCTAAAACCTGCAACAAAATATTAAAAACATCCGGATGCGCTTTTTCAATTTCATCCAGTAAGATCACGCTGTATGGTTTTCGTCTAACCGCCTCCGTTAGCTGGCCACCTTCTTCATATCCTACATATCCCGGAGGCGCTCCTACCAACCGGCTCACTGAATGTTTTTCCTGGTATTCACTCATATCAATCCTGGTCATCATGCTGTCGTCATCAAATAAATATTCTGCCAGTGCTTTTGCCAGTTCAGTTTTACCAACGCCTGTGGTTCCAAGAAAAATAAAAGAACCCAAAGGTTTTTTCGGATCGTGCAAACCTGCGCTGCTTCTGCGAACCGCATCGGCCACGGCCTCAATTGCCTCATCCTGGCCAACTACGCGCTTGTGCAATTCATCTTCAAGATTGAGTAATTTATCTTTTTCACTTTGCAGCATTTTATTTACCGGTATACCGGTTGCCTTGGCAACACTTTCCGCAATGTCTTCGGCATCCACTTCTTCCTTTAATAACCTTTTTTCACTTATTTCATCCAACTCGGCGCTGTATTCCTTAATCAACTTTTCCTGGCTTTGTAATTTACCGTAACGTATTTCTGCAACCTTTCCGTAATCGCCTTCACGCTCTGCTTTTTCAGCAGCCATTTTAAGGTTTTCCATCTCGGCTTTTGCGTTTTGAACCTTTTCAACCAGCTCTTTTTCCTGTTGCCACTTTGCCTTAAATGTATCGCGTTGAACAGCAAGATTAGAAATCTCTGTATTTAATTCTTTGAGTTTAGATTCATCTTTTTCTCTCTTGATCGCTTCACGTTCTATTTCCAATTGCCTGATCGCTCTTTCCAGCTTATCCAAATCTTCCGGCATTGAATTCATCTCCAGCCTAAGCTTGGCGGCACTTTCGTCAATCAGGTCAATGGCTTTATCAGGTAAAAAACGGTCTGTAATATAACGGTGTGATAATTCCACCGCGGCGATGATTGCCTCATCTTTTATGCGAACATGATGATGTGTTTCATACCGATCCTTTAAACCTCTTAAAATTGAAATGGCATCTTCCACGCTTGGCTCGTCAACCATCACTTTTTGAAATCTTCTTTCCAGCGCTTTATCTTTTTCAAAAAATTTCTGATATTCATTTAAAGTAGTTGCACCAATAGCTCTTAGCTCTCCACGCGCTAACGCAGGTTTCAAAATATTTGCTGCATCCATCGCTCCTTCACCTCCGCCGGCGCCTACCAATGTGTGTATCTCATCTATAAACATGATGATCTCGCCATCGCTGTCGCCCACTTCTTTAATCACCGCCTTTAATCTTTCTTCAAATTCACCTTTGTATTTTGCGCCGGCAATTAAAAGACCCATATCGAGCGCGTAAATTATTTTCGATTTTAAATTTTCAGGCACATCTCCACTGATGATCCTGTTGGCCAAACCTTCTACTATAGCGGTTTTACCCACACCGGGTTCGCCAACTAAAATAGGATTGTTCTTTGTTCTTCTTGATAAAATATGAAGCGTTCTCCTGATTTCTTCATCACGCCCAATAACAGGATCGAGCTTGTTGCTTCTCGCTAATTCATTCAAATTTTTAGCGTATTTATTTAGAGCATTGAATTGCGTTTCTGAAGTTTGAGAAGAAACAGTTGATCCTTTCTTAAGATCCTTAATGGCCGCGATCAATCCTTTTTCGGTTAAGCCCGCATCTTTTAAAATTTTGGATGCATTGTCGTTTCCCTGGATGATCGCCAAAAGCAAATGTTCCACACTTACAAATTCATCGCCAAAGGTCTTTAACGTTCCTGCAGCCCTCAACAACACATTATTCATATCGCGGCTTATCACCTGTGCCGGCTCTCCCGATTCCATAATGGGAAGTTTTTTGATGCTTTCATCAACCTTGCTTTCCACAAAATTTACGTTCACATTATTTTTCTTCAAAAGAAAATCCACTGGGCTGTCCTCATCCGTAAGTAAGGCTTTTAAAAGATGCTCTACTTCTATATTTGGATTCTTTTCATTGAATGCAATTTGTTGGGCCTTTTGAAAAATTTCCTGCGATTTTATAGTTAGATTACCTGGATTCATATATTGCTGTAATTTAATTTTCGATTAAGCTTTAAACTTTATTTTGATAAGAGCACAAATATTAATCCAACTAATAGTATTGTTACTTTGTCGTATGTGTTTCTCAAAAACTGACGCAAATGCAGGCTGCACAAAGTTTTCTGCAATTTTTTCAGTTCTGCACTATTCAAAATAGTAATCTATTTTTGCTGTCAGAATATATGATTCAAAAAGCGCACTATACCTCATTTATAAAAACCACTGCGCAATCTTTAGGTTTCGACTTTTGCGGCATTGCTAAAGCAGCGAAGCTGGAAGAGGATGAAAAAAAACTGGAATCGTGGTTAAATAAGGGTTTCAATGGTAAGATGTCTTACATGGAAAATTATTTCGATTTACGGATAGATCCCACGAAATTGGTTCCGGGCGCAAAATCAGTCATTACTTTGCTACTTAATTATTTTCCAACGGCAGAACAAAATTCTTTTGCACCACAAATATCTAAGTATGCTTATGGCAATGACTATCATGAAGTGATCAAGAGAAAACTGAAAGTTTTTTTGCAATTACTGAAAGACAATATAGGCGATATTCACGGACGTGGATTTACAGATAGTGCGCCGGTTTTGGAAAGAAGCTGGGCACAAAAATCTGGCTTGGGTTGGGTGGGGAAAAATGGAAATCTCATTACAAAAAATAGCGGATCATTTTTTTTTATTGCGACATTAATAACCGATTTGGAATTGGAACCTGATGATCCCTTTGCAAAAGATTATTGCGGAACCTGTACAAAATGCATCGATAATTGCCCGACAGATGCCATCCTCCCGGACAAAGTAATTGATGGAAGTAAATGTATTTCTTATTTTACCATTGAGTTAAAAGATTTGTTGATTCCGGAAGAAATGAAAGGCCAATTTAAAAACAAAATGTTTGGTTGCGATATTTGCCAGGATGTTTGTCCGTGGAACCGGTTTTCAAAACCAACGAATGAAATTGAATTCAGTCCACTGAATGAAATTTTAAACTTCTCTAAAAATGATTGGGAAGAATTAACTGAAGAATCTTTCAAAATCATTTTTGGAAAGTCGCCTTTAAAGAGAGCAAAATTTGAAGGCATTAAAAGGAATTTAAAATTTTTGGATTGAAAAAAAGTCAAACGGGAACGTCAGACTTCATCATTTAAAACTCCAATCCTGCTTTCACTGCTATTCTCCCATAATTAAATTCATATTTACTATAATCCACCCAACAAGGCCCGATGATTCCACAGTTATTTACACCAATCTTAGTTTGCAATTCTTTGTAACTATATCCCAGACTAAATAACATAGAAGATTTTTTGTATAACGTGGCCCCAAAGCCAATGCCTATATCCGTATAAACACCGCCGGTGAAATGATACGAACTATAATTATAAATTTCTTTTCCCGGTTTATTTGCCATTGGAAAATTGTATCCTATATCTCCATAAATAAATGCCCGTTTTTCATCTCCAAAATACCATCTGCCATCAAAAAAAAGCGGCAATGTTTTGTAGTGATAATAATCAATCCCAATGCCGGCTCCCGCGAACCAATCTGAAAACCTGATCCCGTTTACCGTCTGGAATATCCAATCGGCTTTGCTTTCGCCTTCAACAATTCCGGCTTCATTTATTGATTGAAATTTTATGGCTTTTTTTTGCGCCACAGCGGAAATTGACATCAATAAAAAAATCAAAAAACTATAAAATGACTTATGTAGCATAACTCAATTATTTACAATGCCTATCTTACTGAGAAGATGAATATTGTTTAAATCAGAATAATCGTACTGATACAATCCATCTTTAGCAACCACCAGCGCGATGTTATCAAATGCAATTACATCATAGGTTTCCAGGTTTGAAATTTGCTTTAATAACTGAAGATCGGAAACGTTACTGCTGTTAAAAATTTTAAGGCCATCAACGCCATCACATATGAAAAGAATATCTCCATCTTTCGACAAGCCATGCGGATTGGTAAATGGATAGGCTTTTACAAGTGTAGGATTGGTGAAGCTGTTCAATTGTAAAATCTCCAATTGATTGGCATTTCCAAAACAAGCAGAACCTGTACGAAGGGTTACATAAGCATAGTTGTCATCAGCTATAACAGGATCGCAGCTTTGCACATGAGAAAACTGGCCAACAAGTGCGGGGTTGTTTGGATTATTGATATTGTAAACATACATTCCGTTTTGTGAGCCAATAAATAATTTATCCTTAAAAGGAAAAATCGTTTCTATATTCCAATTGCTGATGTTCACTTTATTTTTATAAACCGGATCAGTTGGGACGGAAATATTAAAGACATTCAAATCAGTATTGGAAACGGTGTAAAGTGTATTGACAACTATCGTGAAACGCGCCATGGATCCGCCTTTGCCAACGGGAGAATTTGCTTTAGTGCCAGATGAAGATTGGCTGGAAGACGATGGAGCCATATAATAGTCATTAAATACCATCCGGTTTCCGGCACAATTTTCAGAAACCGTTGTATCTCTTTTCACCCAGTCAGTAATAATTTTTGAAGTGTCATTATAGAAACCATTCCCATATACACGATAAGGAAACACACCTTCATTATACTTTTTCACAACTACATTTAGCGGATCGGTTATATCCAGAGTAACTAAATCAGTATACAGATCCGCATATAAACTATTTCCTTTTACAGCAAGGTCCATATTGCCGGGAATATCAATAAACGCTACATTTTTTGGTGAGGAAGGATTGTTGTTGTCAATTACATGAATGCCCTTATCAACTTCATTGAGGAAAATATATTTTCCAAGAATAACAATTTTCCCGGGATTTACTACTTCTTTAGGCGCATTGCTTTTGATATCAGCCTTTACCTGCGCAGTGGTTTTATAAACCGGTTGATACAAAGTATAAGTATAGATATGGTTGCAATTATCTTTAATGCAACCACTTATTAAAAAAGTAAAAAAAACTAAAATAAAAGTTGCCCGAAGTGTGTCAATATTTTTTTTCATTGTGTTTAGTTTAGCAGCTTGACAATTGAACTATAAGAACCGTTGCATTTAAATCATTATTTTTTTTCAAACAAAATTTCAGTTCTTATTCCTACGAAACTAAAATGCTTGTTCTTATACAACCCTTCGCCAGCAAGCCTTGACGCGCTGTAATTAATATAAGGAGCAACGGTTACAGGAATTTTTTGTTTTGAAAACAAGGTCGCCGAAATAGCTGTACTAAAACCCAGTTGCATTTTATTAAACACTGAATTATCGTTGTAATATAACCCGGGAGTGGATTGAAATTGTAACGCATTGCTGCTAATCAATTGAGAAATATTGATTCCTGCTTGCCAATAAAAAGGCAAAGAGCTATTGTTTCCCAAACGAAATTTTAAATTGACAGGCAACTCCAAATAATTAAAATTATTGCGGTGATTATTGACAGCGTTCGTTGTTGCAGAAAGATAGTAGGCGATTTGTGCTGAATCGATTTTATTCCCAACTGCGTTTAACGTTGAATAATATTTATAATTGATCCCAACAGAAATCTTGTTCCTTACAGAAATATTTTTTTCGGCGAAAACTCCTGTGATAAATGCAATGGAATTTCTTGTTGCCGATGGCAAGTGAGATGAAGGATACCCTGACCCCGATCCTGTACCAGGTGACGACATATAATCGCCGTAGCTACTATTATTTATTGCTAAAAATTCATTGCCAACCAGCGACATTCCTCCGGAAATGGTTACACCAAACGCCCACTTCTTATGGTGATTTGCAACGGGCAATTTCTTCGCACTAACTGCCAAATCAGTATCCTTTTTTTGAGGTTGATCTATTATGCGGGCAAGCTGCATCACGCTATCACGGCCAGTTTCGTTTAGTTGTTGTTGATGAATATCTGTATTAACTTCTTCTTTGCTTGTTATTAAATTCAACTTTTCATGAGATAAGTCATTTTGTAGTTTTTGAGATTTTTCAGCCGGCCCAATCTCATTTTCATTTTCCACAGCAGTTACATTTTGTAACCCCACTTTAAAATTCCCTTTCTTTAAAAAACCGGTTTTTCTACTTTTTCGTTTATATGGCTGTTCATTTTTATTAAGAGACCCAGTTGAAGCAACCGCTCCCTCAACCTTTTCAAACGCGATCTTATTTGAATCCTTTTTTTCTGAACCCAAAGAATTATTTGCAACAGAATCTGTTGATGTTGATAATATAACCATATCGTGAGCCTTGCCTGGCTGCGATTGTCGCGCATTCTTTGTTTCAGAATTGAATAGCCATAGTCCGCAGATAACAATAACCAGGAAAAGAAAAAATATGATAAGTGCTCTTCTTCTTTTGCCATCTTTATTTTCAATTCCCTTTTCAACCTGTTGCCAAACAGACTCAGATGGACGGAATGCTAACTCATCCAGCTTTTGTTGTATTTCTTTTTCAAATTTATTTTGTTCCATATTGGCCATCTTGTTCTTTTAAAGAAAATTTTTCAATCCATTCAATCAGCAGGTTCCTTGCTCTTGCATATTGCGACCTGGATGTACCATCGCTGATTCCCAGCATAGAAGCGATTTCCACATGCGTATATCCTTCCACCGCATAAAGATTAAATATTGTTTGAAAACCTGTAGGCAATTGTCTTATCAATTCTGCTAACTCTTTTGTCTGAAGTTTTACTTCAGGGTTGTCTGTAGAAACCAGGTGCAGAGGCATGTCGTCAAACGAAAGATCATATTGGTATCTGCGATTGCTTTTAAGATAATTCAATGCGGTATTTACCATAATTTTTCTTATCCATGCACCCAGTTCGCCTTCCGATTTATATTGCTTCAGATGCTTAAAAACTTTTACAAAGCCGTTTTGCAAAACATCTTCGGCATCGCTCATGCTTTTGGTATATCTGAAACACACCCCTAACATCCGGGGCGCAAAATGCTCATACAGCTTGCGCTGGGCCTCGGGCTTTAGTTTAAGACAATCTTTTAGCAGTTCATTATAATCCATGTGGCAAGTTGCAAGAGGTTGACAATCGTTTTGCCAGGAACGTTGCATGAAACAATTTTTTTAATTCAGCTACCTTTGGCCGGAACAAAATTCAACCGTTCTAAATGGATCTTCAAAAAAAAGACGAAAAATACATTTGGCATCCGTACACGCACCAAAAAAACAGAACGCCGGCTATTCCTATTGTACGGGGAAAAGGAGCATTGCTTTATGATGAAAACGGAAATCATTACATAGATGCTATAAGCAGCTGGTGGGTAAATATTCATGGACATGGTAATAAATTTATTGCCAAAAAAATTTATGAGCAAGCCAAAAAATTGCAACAGGTAATTTTTACGGGCTTTACACATCAGCCTGCAGTAGATCTTGCGGAGCAATTAATTAATCTGCTGCCGGGTAAGTTTTCAAAAATATTTTATAGTGATAATGGCTCTACGGCCACTGAAGTTGCCATTAAAATTGGGATACAATATTGGGTGAATGCTGGTGATTTAAAACGAAATAAAATTCTTGCATTTCATAATTCTTATCATGGCGATACGTTTGGCGCAATGAGCATCAGCGAGCGCGGAATATACACACTCGCCTTCCACGATATGTTGTTTGAAGTGATTTTCATTGATACACCAACGGCAGATAATATTGATCGCTTAATAGAAGAAGTGGCCATCTATAAAGACGAAATCGCCTGCTTTATATACGAGCCATTATTGCAGGGCGCGGGCGGAATGTTAATGTATCAACCTGAAGATTTAAATGCATTGCTAAGTTTTCTAAAACATCAAAATGTTATTTGTATTGCTGATGAAGTGCTAACCGGCTTTTACCGCACCGGCAAATTTTTTGCTGGCGATTACATGAACGAAAAGGCAGACATTATTTGCTTAAGCAAAGCGCTAACCGGCGGCACCATGGCTTTAGGTGTTACTGCATGCACGGAAAAAATCTACGATGCTTTTGTGAGCGATGATAAATCAAAAACTTTATTTCATGGCCATTCTTTTACCGCAAATCCATTGGCATGCACGGCAGCGCTTGCAAGCCTGGAGCTTATACAAACGAAAACTTGCGTAAAAGGCATTGAAAAAATTATTTCATCTCACGAAAAATTTGCGAAAAAACTCTCTGTACTGGCGGATAAAAATATCCTTAAAAATCTGCGTTGTTGCGGAACCATCATCGCATTTGAACTTTGTACGCCGGAAAATGATAATTATTTAAACAGCATCAGCAGCGATTTTACCAGCTTTTGTATGGCGCGTGGGCGTATACCTGCGCTCTATGGGCAACACGATTTACATCATGCCTCCTTATTGTATTACGGCTAAAGAATTGAAGAAAGTACATCACGTGCTTCTTGAATTTCTAAACGCGAGACAAGCCAAAATATAGAAAAGGCTATTTTTCTGCAGCGGCTTTCAGTTGAGCCAATGCCGACTCATACTGCGGCCCGCTTATCTTATCCAGGAATATGCCTTTTATTTTTTCCCACGGAAACCATCGCAATGTGGTATTTATGTTCCAGGTCAATTTCGTTTGCGCATTACCGTGAGACGTTACAATAAACTGGTAATTTACTTTGGTGGAAGCATTTGACTCTAATGCAACAACCGTGGTCTCCCGCTTTGATTCAACCAGGTTCAAAGTCATTTTCTTTTCATCAGCCGCCTTTAAAGACACGGAACTGATAATGCCCGGCTTTGGAGGATCAGTTACAACCGTTACCGCATCATTTTGAAACGCAGGATACCATTTCTTCCAATTGTCAAAATCCTGAATCATACTGTCGATGCGCACCGGCGAAGCATTAATTAATGTAGATTTTGAAACAGAAACTTTAGAGGGCAACAGCAGGCTCATTAACAGTATCAAAACAAATATGACAGAAACGCCCAAAACAAATTTTAAAACGCGCATAGCTAATTTTTTATTCCCATTTAAAAACTTTGATGGCAACTGCATACACTACGATTCCCCACAAAATTAAGATGCCAATTTCCCATCGTTCATCCCACAAATTATTTCCTTCAAAAGCCACAGCCCGCAAGGCATTGTTGAGATGCGTTAGTGGCATTGCCTGCGCTATCCATCGCAGCCAATTTGGAAATACGTCTATTGAGAAAAAATGTACCACCTATTAAAAATTGCGGAAGCGTGATGAGGTTTGCAAACGGTGGTATGGTGCTGTCGTTCTTTGCAAGTCCGCTTACAATAAAACCAAAGCCCATAAATACTACCAGTCCGATAAAACTTAACACGAGTAATTCTGTAAAAGTTACCAATCCATTAATTAACGTAAATCCGAATAAATATTTGCCGGCGAGAATGATAACGATCGCGGTAAGCATCTGAAACAACACCCGGCTCAACATTTCGCCCATAATAATATAAGTGCGGCTGATAGGTGTAGCAAAAAATCTTTTTAAAACGAGTGTATTTCTTAAATTAAAAAACATAAATGCCACACCAAAAACACCGGATGCCAATAAAGAAAACCCAAGCTGTCCGGGAAGAATAAAATCAATCGTCTTATATTGACGGATTACCGTGATGTCTTTCGTAAAATCGAAATCAAAGCTCGCGTAGGCAGGCCTTCCGGGATATTGTTCATTGCTTACGCTGTTAATAATGCTTTCGGCCAGTGCCTTAAATTGAGGCCATTGATCATTGCTGGAAGTAGTACTTTTTAAACTGAAAATATAAGGCGGGTTTCCGGCGGCATTTTTTTGAATATTGATAATCCCGGCTAACTTTCCATGTTGAAGGTCTTCTTCAAGCGCTTTTTTATCGCTATATTTTTTTATGGTAATACCTTTTGTATTCTTTAATGCCTGGTAGAGTTCGTTGGTAGTATCTGCGTTATTATCGATCGCGATCCTGTAACTTTTCAAGCCGCCATTGTTGCCCATAAAACCAAACACTAAAATAAAAACAAATGGAAATGCAAAACCAAAAACCACCGCAGAAGGACTTCGGAAAATTGCGCGCAGGCTCGCCTTCGTAACCGCCAACATAGCGCTAATCTGACTGTATGGTTTCATTAAGAGATCATGATTTTAAACAGGCAAAACTATTCGAGAAAAAATAAAATTTTGAAATAATTTGAAAATAAAAGACAAATGACGTATATTTGGATGACAAATGACAGGTTATGAAAAACAGAAATTATAAAAAACCCAATATAGAAGCCGGCAAATTATCAGAACCGGAAACCAATTATCGCCAATTGCGCCAGGTAAAAATCACCAAAGATCTTACCTACAACGATTTTAAAAAGATCGCCGCCAAAACAGATTTCACTCAAAAAGAATGGGCTGATATTCTTCACATTTCTGAACGCACCATACAGCGATATGCCAAAGATAACGCCGAATTTAGCTTTAGCGTTACCGATAGGATACTTCAAATAAATAAAGTGTTTGAGCGTGGCCAGGAAGTTTTCGGCAGCTATAAGAAATTTAATGAGTGGCTGCGCGATGAGCCTTCTATGCTGGAAGGTCGTTTGTCGTTACTTTCGCTGGCAAGTTTTGAAGGTATTAATAATATACTTACCCAGTTGGGAAGAATTGAACATGGAATCTTAGCATGATATTATACAGATTAACTACCGGCAAATACGCTTATGATATTTCCGGCGACGGCTCCCGAATTTATGGCGGCCGCTTCAACCCGGTTGGACTGGCAGCCTTATATACTTCAGAAAACATCTCCCTTTGTATTCTTGAAATTTTAGTGAGGGCATCCAAAACTACGGCACCCGACAGTTATACTCTTATATCCATTCAAATTCCGGATATTGACATTGCCAAAATCCAGGTTAACAAACTAAAAAAAAATTGGCAACATGACCTGGATTATACGCAGGGCATCGGTGAGGATTTTTTAAAAGCCAATCAATCGCTTTGCCTTAAAGGTGCCATCTGCAATTGTTCCGCAGGAAAACAATTTTTTATTAAACCCGGCCCACGCTGATTTTAAAAAAGTAAAAATTGTAGCAACCGAATTGCTGGAACTGGATAAAAGATTATTTAAAGACTAACAAGCCGCAACGATGAACGCTCTATATTTAATTACAGGCAGCAACATTGGAGACAGAAAAAAAAATCTTAAGATAGCTGCCAACGCCATCGAAAAAGAAACCGGAAACATCGTAAAGCGCTCGTCCATTTATGAAACAGAGCCATGGGGCAACATTGATCAGGCGTCATTCTACAACCAGGTGCTTCTTGTTGAAAGTCCATTTTCTGCTACTGAAATCATGAAAAAAATTTTAGTGATCGAAAAAAAAATGGGAAGAATAAGAACGATAAAAAATGCTGCGCGAATTATCGATATCGATATTTTATTTTTTAATAATGAGGTAATCAATGAGCCGAGCCTTGTTATTCCTCATAAAGAAATCGCCAACAGAAGATTTGTTTTAATGCCCTTAAACGAACTATCGCCGGAATTGATTCATCCTGTTTTGAAAAAAAGTATCCGTGAATTATTAACCATTTGTAATGATCCGTTGCGCGCAACACTATTGGCCGATGGATAAAATCCTGGTATTTTGAGTGTGCCCGTTTCAATTTATTTAAATTGAAAATTCGGGTTTATTTTTGGGCCTCTTTCAAAAATCATCACTTAACAAGAGGGCAATATTTGCAGCAGAAAAGAATGAAACACAACTTCATCACCATTGAGGGAAATATAGGAGCAGGCAAAACCACACTCGCGCATTTGTTGAGCAAGCATTTTAATGCAAGATTAATTCTTGAAGAGTTTGCAGACAATCCGTTTCTTCCTAAATTTTACGAAAATAAAAAGCAGTATGCTTTTCCGCTCGAACTGTTTTTTATGGCAGAAAGATATAAGCAGCTAAAAGAATTGTTACAGACAAAAGATATGTTTCAAAAGACAACGATCTCCGATTATCTTTTTACAAAATGCCTTTTATTCGCAAAAGTTAATTTGCCGGAAGAAGAATTTTTATTGTATCAAAAATTGTTCGATATCATTAATCCACAATTAGTGCAACCAGATCTTTTGATTTATTTACACGCGCCGGTAACTAAATTGAAAGAAAATATTAAAAAGAGAAACAGGAGTTATGAGCAGTCAATAGAATCTGAATACCTGTTTTCACTGCAGGAAACTTATACTCAATACATAAAGCAACACAAAATCAAAACATTGTTTATTGATGCTTCGCGGGCCGATTTTTTGGATAACGAAGCACATCTGAATGCTGTGCTGGAAGCATTAGATAAGGACTATGATAACGAGCAAAATTTTTTGATACTGCCATAAAACCGGCGCGGGACTTTATATCCGCTCCTTTCTTTGCTTCAATAAAAATACAAAAGCCTGTTTCAACTTCATTTTATAAGAAGCTAAAACAGGCTTATTGGTTCATTAATATTATGCAGGCTTAATTTCCACTAGCTCTATGTCAAAAACAAGTTCTTTCCCGGCAAGTTCATGGTTGGCATCAAGGATTACCACATCATCTTTTACTTCGGCAACAACAACCGGTATCGGATGGCCTGCTTCGTTCTGCAATTGTAGTTTCATTCCTGGCTCCAACTTCATATCCGGCGGAATATTGGATTTAGGGAATTCAATTATTGCATCTTTATTCGATTCTCCGTAGGCGTCTGCCGGAGCAATATTGATTGTCTTTTTTTCGCCTACAGCCATACCGGGAATCGCTTCGTCAAATCCTTTAATCATCTGGCCTGCACCAACCGTGAAAGCAAGCGGCTCTCTTCCTTCGCTTGAATCAAATTGTTCGCCGGAAGTTAATGTTCCTTTATAATGCACTTTCACATTGTCACCTTTTTTTGCTTTACTCATAGTTGTAATTTTTTTGTTGAAAAATATTATTCTTGACAAATATGCCTTAAGTAAAGTAACAAATTAAATTTTGTTTAGAAATATGAAAACTTGGATCGAACAATTTTTACAATAATTTTACCATGATTGAACGTAAATTTTTATTGATTTGACTGTTAAAAAAAACTTTAAAGAATGATCCAGAAAAGTACTCTTGATGGTTTGTGCCATTACATTGGCATTTTCCCTGTTTTCCCAGAAAAGAATTGTGCCGGGAGCAGAAAGAATGGAACAATATATTCCCCTGTTAAAAGGAAAAAAAGTTGGCCTGTTTGCCAATCAAACTTCTATGGTTGGTAACACATTTTTAGTTGATACTTTAAAAAAATCTGGTGTAAATATTACGGTAATCTTCGGTCCTGAACACGGTTTCAGAGGAACTGCAGATGCCGGAGAAAAAGTAGGAAACTACATTGATAAGGAAACAGGAATTCCGGTGGTATCACTTTATGGCAGCAAAGAACGGCCTTCTGCAGAAGATTTAAAAAATGTGGATATTCTACTTTTTGACTTACAAGATGTAGGTACAAGATTTTACACTTACATTAATTCGATGCAGCATTATATGGAAGCTGCGTTTGAAAATAATAAACCACTGATTATTCTTGACCGGCCTAACCCGAATGGATTTTATGTTGATGGGCCTGTGCTCGATTTAAAATATAAGTCTGGTGTGGGATTGCAGCCCGTGCCAATTGTTTATGGAATGACGATCGGCGAATATGCATTGATGATTGCTGGAGAAAAATGGCTAACAAACGAAGCCAATAAAAAATATGAATATTATCAGCAGGCTAAAAAAAGTTCCGATACTCCTTTTCATTTTTTAATAATTAAAAATCTAAACTATACCCACCGCAGCAAATATGTGTTGCCGGTAAAACCTTCACCCAATTTACCAAACATTCAATCGATTTATCTTTATCCTTCCACCTGCTTTTTTGAAGGAACCACATTAAGCGAAGGACGGGGAACCAATAAGCCGTTCCAGGTTTTTGGCGCGCCTTCTTTGCCAAAAACGCTCTATTCGTTTACGCCCCAACCTACTGAAGGAGCCAAGAGCAGCAAGCATTACGGAGAAATTTGTTACGGATGGGATTTGTCGGGCACTACACAAGAAGTATTAAAAAAAGTAGATAATAAAATTCAATTAAAATGGTTGATGGAAGCCTATCGGTTGTTTCCGCAAAAGGACAGTTTTTTCCTGCTGCCAAAATCGGGCAATATGGAAAATTCATTCTTCAATAAATTAGCGGGTAACAATGAATTATGGCAGCAAATAAAAGAAGGCAAAACAGAAAAGGAAATTCGCGCGAGCTGGCAACCGAAGCTGGATGAATTTAAAAAGACAAGAAAGAAATATTTACTGTATACCGATTTTGAATAGAAAACAAATGGCTTTACAAAAAAATGATTGACGACTCTACCATAAATTTCGGCTTAACTAACAGCCAATATAATCTTATCAGAGATGCACTTATATCATTCAATGATATCGAAAAAGTTATAATTTTTGGCTCGAGGGCAACCCATAAATTCAGGCCGGGCTCTGATATTGATTTAGCTGTTGCCGGAAAAAACCTTAAAAGTAATATTATAACCAGGTTGGCCTCACACCTGGATGATCTGCCATTACCGTTTATGTTTGATGTGCTCAATTATGATCAAATTTCAAACATCGAATTAAAAAATAAAATTGATCTGGAAGGAAAACTTTTTTTTGAAAAAAAACTAAAAACTACGTTTTAGCTTATATGAATTCTCTTCGCGTTATTTTTATGGGAACCCCTGAATTTGCTGTGCCCTCATTAAATAAATTATATGAAGCGGGCTATGATATTGTTGCGGTGGTAACAGCGTCTGATAAGCCGGCAGGGCGCGGAATGCAACTGACCCAGAGCGCTGTAAAGAAATTTGCACTTGAAAAAAACTTAAAAATTCTTCAGCCTGAAAAATTAAAAGATCCCGCATTTATTGAAGAATTGAGATCATTAAAAGCCGATGTACAAGTGGTAGTTGCGTTTCGTATGCTGCCTGAAATTGTTTGGAATATGCCGCCGCTGGGCACTATTAATTTGCATGCTTCTTTGTTACCTCAATACCGCGGCGCAGCGCCCATTAACTGGGCGATCATTAATGGCGAAAAGGAAACCGGCGTAACCACATTTAAACTGCAACACGAAATTGATACGGGCAATATTTTGTTGCAGCAACCAATTGAAATAAGCGATAGAGAAACTGCCGGATCGTTGCACGATAAAATGAAGGAAACCGGTGCAGACTTGCTTTTGACAACTATCAATAATTTAGAAAAAGGAAAACTTCAGGAAATCAATCAATCCTCATCAGGGATTGATGTGCTGAATTAAAACATGCACCAAAAATTTTTACAGAAACCTGTGAGATCAACTGGAATAAATCCACACAGGAAATTGATAATTTAATACGTGGCTTATCGCCTTACCCTGCCGCATTTACTTTCTTAAATGGTAAAAAATTGAAAATTTTCTCTGCTGAAAAACAATTGAGTGAGGAACACGAGCCTCCGGGAAAAATTATTACCGATCATAAATCGTTTCTAAAATTTGCAACTACGGATGGTTATATTTCTTTAAAAGAAATTCAACTTGAGGGAAAAAAGAAAATGAAAATAGAAGATTTTTTAAGAGGTTGGCGAAGCGATGCCTAACCCGAAAAAGCATTAAATCTACTTTTTGGCTTATGCAAGAGCTTTACCAGTGCCGCGTTTCATTATTTTACATAACTAACCACACAATCAAATTTACTATCGCCGGCGCCAAGTTCTTCCGCGGCCGCGTTGCTCAACACAACGGATAACCCGGAGTTTTGTTTAATATCAGGAATCGCATCTAACACCTTGGCATAAACGCTTTTGCCCGAGGCATTGTCGGTAACTTTCAAAACTGTTCCCGGCGCTGCGTCGTTGTTGAAACAATAATATTTTCCATCCTGCCAGCCACTGGTAGATTTAAAAATACCCGCACTGCCATTGTTATTTACAGGCGATTTGGTTTCAAGTTGCTGGTCGTATAATTTCTTAAAATATCCTCCGGAAAAATTGATATTGCTTTTTGTGTTTACGGTTGTAACGGTAACTTTTTGCTCGTTGCTATTATTTGCGGGTGTTGGTTCAGGTTGTTTTATTACAGAACTTTTTATCAACAACCGGCTCGGGCTGCTTGTCAACTGTTTTTTCTTCAGCCTTCGCCGCAACAGTTGCCGGCGCCACGGTTTGTTTTACTGTTTGCGATGCTAAGGAAGACTGGTTCTTATCAACTTTAAGATAACCAACAATCATGGGAGAGCCTTCACTTAACGCATCTGACTGGAGATGATTCCACTTTTTTAAAGAAGCAAGCGGCACCTTATTATAATTTACTCCCAGCCGGTACAAGGTTTCTTTCGGCTGCACTGTATGATATAAGGGAACCAAGGCTTCTGAGGCGGTTGCTGCGTCGCTCTGTGAAAAATTATTTTTATCTAATGGAATTTTTAAAGCCTGCCCTACACTTAAGCCACTCTCAAACTGAAGACGATTATAAGAGGCAAGTTCCTTTGGCGACACGTTATAAAGCCTGCCAATACTATAAAAACTTTCCTTTGGTGCAACCGTATGTTCTAAAAATAAATTCGATCCGGTTCCTTTTATTTCGAGGTTGTTTTGTGCAAACAAACAGTTACTTGTAATAATTGTAAAAAAAACAAACACAAACCATTTTGTCATAATAAAAAATTTACAAGTGCTTAAGAATATTTTCTTTTATGTGATAACGATCCGATCAAATATTAGACGGGTAAAAATAATTATTTTGAAATAAGGTATTTTATAAATGAAGTTAAATTTTTTGCAATCGAATTGCATTCAGTCATCTCAATAAGCCTACGTTAGTGTTTACATAGCAAGATAATGATTTTGTATTTATAAGCGCTGCTGCCATTTGACAGTCATTTCATTTTTCCAGGCTAAAAATGTGCCTTCAATAATATGTTGCCGCGCTTTAGTAACGATATCAAGATAAAAAGCGAGGTTGTGAATACTGGCTATCTGCAGGCCAAGAATTTCTTTAGACTTTATCAAATGGCGTAAATAGGCTTTGCTGTAAAAATTACTTACTTCACAATCGATGCCGTCATCAATTACAGAAAAATCTTTCTCCCATTTTTTATTGTCGATGTTAATTATTCCGTTACTTGTAAATAGCATGGCGTTGCGCCCATTGCGCGTTGGCATTACACAATCAAACATATCTATTCCTAAAGAAATACATTCTAAAATATTCCACGGAGTGCCTACACCCATTAAATAACGCGGCTTGTTTACAGGAAGATGATCGCAACAAAGCTCACAAATCTCATACATTTTTTCGGTGGGCTCTCCTACACTCAAACCTCCAATTGCGTTGCCCGTTGCTTCTTTTGAAGAAACATATTCGCAGGAAAATTTTCTAAGATCGTGGTGAACACCGCCCTGCACAATGGGAAACAAATTTTGAGTGTATCCATATTTATCTTCAGTAGAATTGAAACGTTCAAAGCATCGGTCTAACCATCGGTTCGTTAATTCCAAAGAAGTTTTTGCATATTTATGTTCACTTGCTCCAGGCGGGCATTCATCAAACGCCATGATGATATCGCCGCCAATAATTCTTTGAATATCCATTACCTTTTCGGGCGAAAATAAATGCTTGCTTCCATCAATATGACTTTGAAATATGGCACCTTCTTCAGTTAGTTTTCTCACACCGCTTAAAGAAAAGACCTGGAAACCTCCGCTGTCGGTAAGTATGGGTTTATTCCAGTTCATAAACTGATGCAAACCACCGGCGGCTTCCAAAACTTCGAGGCCGGGCCGCAGGTATAAATGATAAGTATTACCGAGAATAATTTGCGCTTTTACATCCTGCTTTAGTTGTTGCTGTGTAACGGCTTTTACACTTCCTGCTGTACCTACCGGCATAAAAATGGGCGTTAGAATTTCGCCATGGTCGGTGGTGATCTTTCCTGTTCTGTGCTTTAGTAGATTCGTCAGTATGCTGAAGTTGAAATTGTAATGCGGCCATCGAAAATTTAATTAAAAAGGCTGCAAAGATAGCCTAAACTAAAAACGCGGCATTTGAAAAAACTACATTTTGGCTTATGTCAATGGTTTGTTTCAAACGATTTGCCCATTAAGATGTTTTTATCACAGATTTTGCGGCTATCTTTAAGGAAAGTATGTTTGCATTTACATGAGACTGACTGAATTTCTGACTGATCCTGGAAATATTTTTTTCCTTGGATTTTGTATAATCACTTTTATACAAATATTTTATTATCTTTTTTTCTTTTTACGACTGGCATTTTATCAAACAAAAACGAAGCAGGTTTCACAAACCCATCCTGTTTCTGTAATTATTTGTTCAAGAGATGAAGCGGCAAACCTTGTAAAAAATCTTCCGGGCGCATTGGTTCAAAATTATAAAACCACGCACGAAGTAATTGTGGTAAACGACAATTCACTGGATGAAAGCAAATATATTTTGGAAGAATACCAGCGCAAATTCAGGCAGTTACAATTAGTAGAATTAAAACAGGAAGCAAGGTTTATCCCGGGTAAAAAATTTCCGTTAAGCATAGGTATTAAAACAGCAAAACATGAAATTGTTTTACTTACAGATGCAGATTGTGTACCGGCTTCAGAATTCTGGATTGAAAAAATGCAGGAAGGTTTTGATGATGGAATTGAAATTGTTTTAGGCTATGGACCGTTACATAAAAAGAAAGGGTTCTTTAATAAAATGGTTCGATGGGAAACTTTTCATACTGCATTACAATATCTTTCTTATGCGGAACGCGGCATGGCTTATATGGGTGTTGGAAGAAATTTAAGTTACCGGAAAAGTGTTTTTTTCAGGCATAAAGGATTTTCTGCGCACAATCATGTACCCGGCGGCGATGATGATCTTTTTATCAACAAAGCCACCACAAAAAAGAATACGGCAATTGTAATTGATAAAGATGCATTCACTTTATCCGAGCCCGCAACCACCTGGAAACAATGGGTTCGGCAGAAAACAAGGCATTATACGACGAGCAAATATTACAAGGGAATTCATAAATTTTTATTAGGCTTATATGCCTTTTCATTCTTTCTTTTTTATCCGTTACTTCATCACTTCTCTATTTATTTTTGACTGGAGATGGACGCTAGGAGTTTTTGGATTACGTTTTATTTTACAGGCAATTGTTATATTTAAAACGACTAAAAAGCTGGATGAAAAAGATCTGTTTCCATGGTTTTTATTCTTTGATATTTGGATGTTTTTTTATTATCTCTTTTTCGCGTCTGCGCTTTTTAAAAAGCCAAAGATGAACTGGAAATGATTTAAAATTTAACCAGGTTGTATATAAATTTTATTGTTGCCTCATGCTGTCCGGATCAAAATCTTTTCCCGGATCAACTTCAATATTTTCCTGCAGATAATAAATGTTGGCGCCGTTCAGCATTTTGCTGATCTGCTTTTTATAAACATCTGCTTCTTCTTTAGTTCTGAAGTTGCCGAATTTAATGCGGATGTATGGATTGGCAAACCACATGTAAGGTTTTTGCTCGGGGAATTTTTGCAATAATTCTGCGCGCACTTTAAACGCGTAATCCTTATCGCTCGTATTCAGCACCATTAGCCTGTAACCCTTTGCTATGCGCGCTTCGGTCTTTAAAATAGCCGTATTAATTACAGCCTCTTTTTTCGCTAAAATATCGAGCCGGTAGTCTTTAAAAACCACCGCTTTGTTTTCATTCAACGAATCTGCATTCTGCGAAAACGCAGAAAAGCCAAAACATAGAAAAGATAAAACTAATAGTTGTCTCATAAATTTACACTTCTGCATTAGGTCAAAAATAATACCATCATTTTTGTAAGATAGATAATGCTCCAAAGACCCCGTTCGTCACTTAAAAGTTGTATGAAAAATTTATTTAAAAATAATTTAGGAAATTATCCGGCGCTTTCATTAACTATCTGAATGCTGCTGCTGCAACCGAGCCTGTCTGCTCCCGCGTCAATCAATTCTTTTGCAAATGAATAGGATTTTATACCGCCGCTTGCCTTAATTTTTACAGCATCAGAAAGATGTGCTCTTATCAATTTTACCGAATGCACCGATGCGCCCTTTTCTGCATAGCCGGTTGAAGTTTTTACATAATCAACGCCTGCAGCGCCATAGATATCGCAGCATTTTATAATCTCATCATCGGTTAAAACACCGCTTTCAATGATTACCTTAATAATCTTATTTTTATTTTTAATGATAGGCATGACAGTGTTTATTTCATTAGCAATAAAATTCCAGTCGTTATTTTTTATCGCAGATATATTTATTACCATATCTAATTCATCTGCCCCATCAACAATTGCCAAAACGATTTCAGCCACTTTGGATTCTATGGCGCTGTAACCGAAAGGAAAACCTATTACCGTTGCAGTTTTTACGCCGGAATTGGTCAGCAGTTCCTTTGCCTTCTTTACATATAATGGCGGAACACAAACCGCCGCAAAGCCATATTCCATTGCTTCTTTACATAAATTCTCAATTTCCGGCCAGGTAGCGGTGGCCTTCAATAAGGTATGATCTATATATTTTGCAATATTCATTTTTGTTTTCTTTATAAAAAAATGAAGGTAGGGATTTAAGTTATTTATATCTTCATCCCTTCTAAAAATTTAACTGATGAGAAAAATCCAATTTCTGAGCGGTACATTATTTTTTTTATTTACGTGTATATTTTGCGTAAATAACAGTAATGCACAAACGACGTTTCCTGTAAACGGCATTGCCAACCCCGGCGAAGGAGCTTATGCTTTTACCAATGCCACCATTGTTAAAGATGCATCGGGTCAAATTTCCAACGCAACCTTGCTGATCCGTAACAAAAAAATTGTTGCAGTTGGAAATAATATCACCATCCCAAAGGATGCGGTAATAATTGATTGCAAAGGAAAATTTATTTATCCTTCCTTTATTGATTTGTATTCAGGTTATGGAATTACGACACCGCAAAGAAGCGCGTCAGGGTTTAACCGTTTCGCCGGTGCACAACTTAACTCCAACACAAAGGGCGCTGTCGGATGGAACCAGGCCATCAAGCCTGAAACAGATGCGTCCGCGCTTTTTGATGCAGACGACAAAGCCGCCAAACCCTTGCGTGAAGCTGGTTTTGGAACGGTGCTCACTCATCAGAAAGATGGTATTGCACGGGGCACCGGAACACTGGTAACACTGGCCAACCAATCTGATAATCTGGTGATGCTTAAAGAAAAGGCATCTGCGCAATATTCATTCAGCAAAGGAACTTCCACACAAAGTTATCCCACTTCATTGATGGGTGTAATTGCTTTGTTAAGACAAACTTACCTTGATGCGGCCTGGTATAAAAGCAATCCCGTGGAAGAAGGGAAAAACATCAGCCTTGCTGCATGGAACAATACACAAAACCTTCCTCAAATATTTGAGGCAAATGATAAATGGAATTGTCTTCGCGCGAGCAGGATCGGTAATGAATTTGGCGTAAAATATATTTTAAAAGCGGGAGGAAACGAATACCAGCGCATTAAAGAAATGGCCGCCACCAAATCAACTTTTATTGTGCCGTTAAATTTTCCACAAGGAATGGATGTTGAAGATCCTAATGATGCAAGATTTGTTTCGCTTGCAGATATGGAAAACTGGGAACTTGCGCCAACAAATCCGGCCGCGTTCGAAAAAGAAAATATTTCTTTTTGCCTCACAGCCGATGGATTGAAAGACGCTAAAACATTTTTTACCAACTTACGTAAAGCAATAGACGCGGGCCTTTCAGAGAAAGCTGCGTTAGATGCACTTACAAAGAACCCTGCCGTTAGCTTAAATATTTATGACGAAGTAGGAAGTATTGAAGCTGGTAAACTCGCCAATTTTATAATTACCAACGGCCCTGTATTTGATGACAAAACCGTTATACTTCAAAACTGGATACAGGGAGAAAAATATGCGGTAAAAGAAGATAGCTGGAACAATGTTGCAGCTACTTACAACCTGGTAATTACTTCTCATGATGGAAGTGTAAGCAATTATACATTGGATGTAAAGTCTCTAACTTCAGCATCGGTTATTGCAAAAGACACATTGAGTACCAAATTTTCGTTTGATGGCAAATTGGTAAAAGCTACATTTTCGCCTGTGCCGCCAAAGAAAATTGCGGAAAAGAAAACAGATACTTTGATCATTAAAGAGCAGGCAATAGCAAAACAAAATCCTGTACAAAACCAGGCGGATTCAATCTCAAAAAGTCAAAAGCCAACTGATGACAAATTGCCTGAAAATCAGCGCCAGCAAGGCATTAAAAGCATAGCCGGAGGCAAGCCGCTACCTGGCGGCGACATTGGTCCTGCTATTCGCCTGAGCGGCGTAAGCAATGGAAATGTATGGCAGGGAAATGGAGTAGACACTGCCGGAAACATGCTTTACTGGACTGCCACTTTAATAAAAGAAACGCAGCCAAAACCTGATACGGTAAAAAAGAAACCATCTTCTATTGAAGGTGAGGTAACTTATCCTTTTGGCGCGTATGGCTGGGAAACATTGCCAACGCAACAAGACATTCTTATTAAAAATGCCACGGTTTGGACCAGCGAAAAAGAAGGCGTTTTGCAAAACACAGACGTATTGGTAAAGAAAGGAAAGATCGCCGCAATTGGAAAAAATTTAAATGCATCTGCCGCAATAACTATCGATGGTACCGGCAAGCATCTTACACCGGGAATTATTGATGAGCATTCGCACATTGCCGTGGCATCCATTAACGAAGGCGGACAGTCGGTAACTTCTGAAGTGAGGATTGCGGACAATTTAAATCCGGATGATATCAATATTTACAGGCAACTAAGCGGCGGCGTTACCACTTCGCATATTCTGCACGGAAGCGCCAATACTATCGGCGGTCAAACACAATTGATCAAGCTTCGCTGGGGTGTAAACGATACGGCGCTAAAATTTGTGGGTGCCGATCCTTTTATAAAATTTGCTTTGGGAGAAAATGTAAAAAATTCAAGATCGCTTGTTAACAATCGTTTTCCTGATACCAGGATGGGTGTGGAAGAAGTGTTGAACGATGCGTTTACCCGCGCCCGTGATTATGAAAAAGCAATGAAGGCGTATGAAGGCCGCGCTAAAAACAGTAAGCTAACCCCGGTAAAGCGGGATCTGGAGCTTGATGCGCTGGTAGAGATCATGAATAAAAAAAGATTCATTACCTGCCATTCTTATGTGCAAAGTGAAATCACATCAGCTATGCGGATTGGTGAAAAATTTGGCTTCCGGTTTAATACATTCACCCATATTTTAGAAGGATATAAAGTGGCCGATAAGATGAAACTTCACGGTGCCAATGCTTCTACTTTTAGCGATTGGTGGAACTATAAAATGGAAGTAATTGATGCCATTCCACAAAATGCCAGCATCATGCATAAAGCAGGATTAAATGTTGCCATCAATTCTGATGATGCAGAAATGGCGCGAAGGCTTAACCAGGAAGCCGCCAAAAGCATAAAATATGGCCTCTCCGAAGAAGAAGCGTTAAAAATGGTAACCATCAACCCGGCAACCATGCTTCATATTCAAAACCAAACGGGTAGTATAAAAGTTGGCAAAGACGCGGACCTTGTTTTATGGACTAACAATCCTTTAAGTATTTATGCGGTTGCCAATAAAACTATTGTTGACGGCATTATTTATTTTGACCGTGACAGGGACGTGATGCTGCGCAGAAAAATAACAGCAGAACGCAACAGGCTTGTTCAAAAACTTTCTGCAGAAAAAAAATCCGGAGCGCCGATGATCGCCGCACAAGCAAACCCACAGGTTGTTCTGCATTGTGAAGCCGACGATGAAAACAACGAAACGTCCAATTAAACCAACACTATTGATTGATCAATATAAATAAAATGAAAAAACTACTTAATCTCTTTTGTGGCATCTTAATTTTTGGCGCAGCAGCAATGGCACAACCAAATGTATATCCTGCACCGGAAAACGACGGCATTATTCTTATAACCCATGCCACTGTTCATGTGGGCAACGGGCAAATTTTACAGGATGCTACCATCCAGATCAATAAAGGAAAAATAGAAAAGATAGGATCGAACATTCCCGCGCCTGCAGAAGCAAAAGTTTTTGATGTAAAAGGAAAGCAGGTATATCCAGGGCTGATAAGCTCTATAACCAACCTCGGTTTAAAAGAAGTAGCGGGAGGCGTAAGAGGAACCAATGATTATGATGAACTCGGCGAAATAAATCCGTCCATACGGTCTGTTGTTGCCTACAATACCGATTCCAAAGTGGTAAATGTTCTTCGTAGTATGGGAATTTTGCTCGCGAATGTTATTCCGCAGGATGAAGAAGGATCTAATCAATTGATATCGGGCACCTCAAGTGTAGTACAATTAGATGCCTGGAATTATGAAGACGCGGCGTATAAAATGGACGGCCAGATGCATTTCAATATGCCATCACTGGTATCGAGACGTAATCCATTTTCCGGCACCACACCACCCGAAGACCCGGTGAAAAAAGCGCAGGAACAAATTGCCCGTGTAAAATCATTTTTTTTGCAGGCGAAAGCTTATTTAGCCGAGCCGGTTCATAAAGAAACCAATTTAAATTATGAGGCCACGAGAAATTTATTCGACAGAAAACAGAAATTTTTTGTGCATTGCAATGCAGTAAAAGAAATGTTGCTGGCAATAGATTTTATAAAAGAATTTGGGTTTGACGTAGTGATTGTTGGCGGCGCCGACAGCTGGCAAATAGCGCCGCTTCTGAAACAAAATAATATACCGGTAATACTTGGGCAGTGCCATGCGTTGCCTGTTGCTAATGATGATGATGTAGACCAACCTTTTAAAACGCCTTATCTTTTACAAAAGGCCGGGGTATTATTTGCCATCGGTGACAACGACGGCACTACCCGCGGAAGAAACCTGATGTACAACGCCGGCACCGCCGCTTCTTACGGGTTAACGAACGAAGAAGCCCTGAGCGCAATCACTTTTAACGCCGCAAAAATTTTAGGGATCGATCATATTACCGGAACGTTGGAAGAAGGAAAAGATGCCAACATCATTGTAAGCGAAGGCGATATTTTAGATATGGAACACAGCATTGTGGACCTTGCTTTTATCCAGGGACGAAAAATAAATTTAGACAACAGGCAAACGCAGCTTGCAGAAAGATATAAGTATAAGTATGGTTTGAAGTAAGTTGTTTTGGAAAGATCACCCTGCAGGTTGATCCAACATTTTAATGTCATTCAAAGCGAGGAAAGCCATAACATCGTTTTTTGCAATTTTCAATATGTTCATTACATGTGCATGCCTACACCGGTGTTAGCATCCACTGTAATGAATTTTTTCTTTGTATAAAAAACGGTGGATGTTTCTAATTTATTTGGATTAAATTGCTTCTTACCAATAATTTTTAAATTAAAACATGTTTTATGAGAAGACCAAAGCTACTCATGCTGGTTATAGCCCTCCTATCCGGGACTTTGCTTTGTGCACAGAGCGTCATAACCGGAAAAATAACAGACCAGGAAACGAAAGAGCCTATTGCCAACGCTTCCATAGTCATTAAAGGAACCACATTAGGAACTGCCACCGAAGCGGATGGAACTTACAAGCTGCAAGTGCCGAAAGAGGCTTCAGTCTTTAGGGTAACATCGATTGGCTATGTTGATAAAGAAGTTTCGGCTCGCGGCCCGGTCATGAATATTTCCCTTCAATCTACAGGAACAAAGAACCTTGATGAAATTGTCGTAGTCGGTTTTGGTACAAAAATTAAAAAAGACCTCACAGGAAATATCGCCAAAGTGAAAGGAAGCGATGTGCAGAACATGCCCGTCACCAACCTTGACCAGGCGTTACAAGGTCGTGCAGCGGGCGTATTCGTGGAAGCTGGTAACGGCAAGCTCGGTGATCCGGTGAAAGTGCGCATCCGTGGTTCAGGCTCCATATCAGCATCTAATTCACCCCTGTATGTTATAGACGGCGTTCCTATTAGTACCAATTCTTATTCCGGAAGCCCGATCGCAGATATTAATTTCAACGACGTAGAATCTTTCGACATTTTGAAAGATGCATCCGCTGCTGCGATCTACGGATCGAGGGCTGCCAATGGCGTAGTACTGATCACTACCAAAAAAGGAAAATCGGGCAAAACAAATTTCCAGGTTAACATGCAATATGGAATGAATAATCCTACTCACCTGAGGGCGTTTCTGAATGCAAAGGAATATGTTGCGTTGCTTCGGGAAGCTGCCATCAACAGCGATCATATAGAAGGAGTAGATCCGACTGACCCGGATCAATATGAAGACTCATGGCTTGAATTTGCAGAAGGGCGCCTGAACCGCTATGCTGGCTGGTCGGACTGGAGGAAAGGGGAAACCAATACGAATTGGCAGAAAAAAGCATTTAATGAAAATGCGAAAACCGGTGGTATTGATATTTCTGCATCCGGAGGCACCGATAAAACCAAATATTACATGAGCCTTTCCTACATTAATCAGAATGGAATTTTAATTGGCAACTCCTTAAAAAGAATCTCTTCAAGAATCAATCTGGAGCAGGCAGTTTCCGACAAATTTAAAATAGGATTTAATTTAAGTCTGAGCCAAACCACTACCGGGCGGGTTACCGAAGACAATGAGTTCAACACCCCGATGCAATCTGTGGCTTTGACTCCTGTAACGCCTTTCCGCGATTTGGAAGGAAAAATATACACCAAACCAACCACCACCTATGCTAATCCCTATGTTGATTACGCCGAAGGGAAATACCAGGCCTTGATCTATAGGAATATTGGCAATGTATATGGGCAGTACAATTTCAATAAGTCCTTGTTTTTCCGTTCAGAATTTGGTGTAGATATCCAGAACCAGAACGATGATATGTTTTACGGCGCCCGCACTTCGTATGGTTTGGGCACAAACGGATATGGAGAATCCGACTGGTTTCGTTCTATGACCTACAATATCAATAACTTCTTTAATTTCAAAAAAACACTGGCACAAAAACATGATGTGGACGCGGTTTTAGGCATGTCCTACCAGGAATATGGTTCTGAATATGCCAATGTTTATGGCGAACAATTTCCGGTAGATGCGTTGCAGAAACTGGCAAGTGCCGGATTAATAAAAGGAGGTACATCTGTAGCAACCAAGTCTGCCTTCCTTTCTTATTTTGCAAGAGCGAATTATAAATTCGACAACAAATATCTCTTGTCAGTCAGTGGCCGCGTTGATGGTTCATCAGTCTTTGGAAATGACAGAAGGTATGGTTTTTTCCCGGCTGTGTCTGCAGGATGGATCCTGACTGAAGAAAACTTTTTGAAAGATCAAAGCACATTAAGCTTTTTGAAATTAAGAGCCAGTTGGGGGCTTACAGGAAATGCAGATGGCTTCGGTGATTTTGCATCCCGCGGTTTGTGGGGTGGTTCTTCCTACAACGGCACAGGAGGCTTGGTGCCTACACAACTGGCCAACCCTGATTTAAAATGGGAGAAATCCAACCAGACAGATATAGGGCTTGATTTTGGGTTTTTAAATAACCGTATTAGTGGGGAAATTGATATATATAACCGCCGTACTGATGACCTTATCTATAATGTGCCGGTGCCCGGAAATACCGGCTTTACCACTAAAACGGTAAATATCGGTGCCATGCAAAATAAAGGTCTTGAGATAGTACTCAATACAGATAATGTGATTTCAAAAAATTTCAAATGGTCTTCCAGTTTAAACATGGCCTTTAACCAGAATAAAATAACCCGGCTTGATGGTGAACAAACGCTGATTGCCGGCAACGATGGACGCTATCTGAATTCACTTATTGTAGGCCAGTCAATCGGCATTTTTTACGGGCCAAAATTTGCGGGTGCTGACCCCGAAAATGGAGATGCCTTATATTACAAACAGGATGGTACCAAAACAAATGTGTACGAAGATGCAGGCAATTTCATCGTAGGAAATCCGAACCCAAGACTAACCAGTGGTTTCAGCAATACTTTTTCTTACAAAGGTTTTGAACTTTCCTTTTTATTCCAGGGAGTTTTTGGTAACGATATTATTAATGGCGCCGGAGGATTTATGAGCTCAAGTTTTGCCTGGTTTGACAACCAAACCAGTGACCAGTTGAACAGGTGGCAGAAAAAAGGCGATATTACCCAGGTGCCCGAGTTGCGTTTGGGTTACGACAATGGAGTAAGCGCTTCCAGCAGGTATGTGCAGGACGCAAGTTATATCCGTTTGAAAAATATTACCCTCGGCTATAATCTTTCTTCTCAGTTCCTGAAAAGGACCGGCTTGCACAACGCACGCGTTTATGTGACCGGCGTGAATGTATTAACCTTTACAAAATATACCGGCTGGGATCCTGAAGTAAATACGGATTACAGGGCGGGAAACAGAAACCAGGGCGGAGATTTCTATGCAGCTCCGCAAATCAGAAATATTTCTGTTGGATTAAACCTTGGGTTCTAATTGATCAATTTTTAAAAAAATGACATGAAAAGACTATCCATATTTTTATCAGCCATCATTTTTCTACTAGCAGGCTGTTCTAAAAAGCTCGACATACAACCCACACAAAGTGTGGATGAGCAATTGGTTTTTAGCAATGATGCGAATATCAAAGCTGCTTTGAACGGGGCTTACGATGTGATCAGCGGCGCTGCGTTGTTGGGTGGCGACCTCCAACTTTATGCTGAGTTGCTCGGCGCCGGTGGTGAAATCCGTTGGGTGGGCACCTATCAGCAGCCACGGGAAATTTATAATAAGGCCATGTTAACGAATAACGCTTTTATCCGCGATACATATACCGAAGGCTACAGGGCCATCAATATTTGCAACAATATCATTGCCGCAATTGATAAAGTAAACGAAAAGGACAGAGACAAGGTAAAAGGACAGGCCCTCTTGATCCGCGGCATGATGTATTTTGAACTCGTAAAATTATTCGCAAAACCCTATAGCGACGGAAGTGCCACTGCAAACATGGGCTTGCAGATTGTAACGACTCCCACTCTTGACGGCCAGGTAACGGAAGCGAACAAAGTGCCCAGAAGCAGTGTGGCAGCCACTTATGACCAGGTAATAACTGATCTGAAAGCCGCCAAATCTCTTTTAGATGATACGTATGGGGTGTATGTTGGCAAGTACACTGCGGCCGCCGTTTTAAGCAGGGTGTATCTTCAGATGGGTAGGTATGGAGATGCACTCGGAGAATCCAATGACGTAATTGAAAACTCCGGTGCAACGCTCGAAGCTGTTTATGCAAAAGCATTTAATAACACTTCACCGTCGACAGAAGATATTTATGTGTTACCGGTTACCGCCCAGGACGGAGCCAATGACATGCAGTTATACTGGTCCATTTCGGATTACGGTGCGCGCGATGGTGATGTTGAAATCAGGCAGGCACATCTGAATCTGTACGAACCAACTGACACAAGACTGGCATTGTTTTACCAGGATGAAAGTGATATTTACCGCAGCGGTAAATGGAAATTTCAATACCGGTATCTTTCGGTTATCCGCCTTGCGGAAATGTATTTGACAAGAGCCGAATGCAATTTTAGATTGGGAATCGCCATCGGCGCCACTCCGGATGACGACCTGAACAACGTGATTAGAAAGCGGGCAGGACTTGCACCGGAAAATGTTACCCTCGCCAATATATTATTGGAAAGAAGGCTGGAACTGGCTCATGAAGGGCAACGCATTCACGATATAAAAAGATTAAAGTTATCTGTGGACGGTTTGGGTTATGATGATAACAAACTGGTATTCCCGATTCCCGCGAGAGAAGTGAATGCAGGCGCGGGAGTGCTTGTCCAAAATCCTGGTTATTAATCAGCTTTTTCTATACTTCATTATTTATATTTAAACCGTTTCGTGTGAAAAATTACATTTTATTGTTTGCTTCTGTTTTTGTCTTTTCTTTTGGTTATGCACAGATCAAATCTCCGGAAGAATTTCTTGGATATAAGATCGGTACCCGATATACTCCTCATCACAGGATAGTAGATTATTTTCAGTATGTGGCACAAAAGGCTCCCGAGATGGTGAAGCTTCAGCAGTATGGAGAAACCAACGAGCACCGCCCTTTATATCTTTCCTTTGTTTCTTCAAAGGAAAACACCGCCAACCTGGAAAATATCCGGTTGAACAATCTTAGGCTTGCTCATTTATCCAAAGATAAAATGATGCCGACAGAAGAAACGCCTGCAATCGTTTGGCTAAGCTACAATGTGCATGGCAATGAAACTTCTTCATCAGAAGCGGCCATGCTTACTTTATTTGCATTGGCAGATCCTGCAAATACTCAAAGTAAAGAATGGCTGAAAAACACAGTCGTAATTATTGATCCCTGCCTGAATCCTGATGGAAGGGACAGATATGTTAACTGGTATAACACTATGATCGGAACTCAATATAATCCGGAGGTAATGGCGCGCGAGCATCGGGAGCCGTGGCCGGGAGGAAGGAGCAATCATTACAATTTTGATCTCAACCGCGACTGGGTATGGCAAACTCAAATCGAAAGCGTGCAAAGAATAGCGCAGTATAATCAATGGCTTCCGCAGGTGCATGTGGATTTTCATGAGCAAAGTGTAAATTCACCCTATTACTTTGCGCCCGCCGCAGAGCCGTATCATGAAGTGCTTACCAAATGGCAAAGGGATTTCCAAAAAACTATTGGAAAAAATCACGCGAAATATTTTGATAAAAACGGCTGGCTTTACTTTACCAATGAACGATTTGACCTTCTTTATCCTTCTTACGGAGACACCTATCCAACGTATAATGGATCCGTCGGAATGACTTATGAGCAAGGCGGTATTTCTGCAGGCTTGGGCATTCTTACTGATGAAAAAGACACGCTAACGCTAACCGAAAGAGCGCTTCATCATTTTACCAGCGGAATGAGTACTATTGAGATCGCTTCAATGAACGCTGCAAAACTCATAAAAAATTTCCATAGCTATTTTAATGACGCAATGAGCGGAAAGGTAGGCGAGTATAAAACTTATGTCATCAAAAACAATCCTAATGATGTTGAAAGAATCAATGCATTGATGAAGCTGCTGGATCAAAACGGTATTCAATATGGTACAGCAACCGCAAATGGCAAAGGATACAATTATCAGAATAAAAAAGAAGAATCATTTAGCATTAATAACGGCGACCTGGTTATAAGCGCTACACAGCCAAGATCCAATATGGTGACAGTGTTGTTTGAACCTCAAACAAACCTGGCGGATTCAGCTACCTATGATATCACTGCGTGGTCCCTTCCTTATGCATATGGCTTGCAGGCTTATGCTTCAAGGCAAAACATCAACGTCAGCTATGCTAATGCAAGGCCTGATTTTGTGAACAACAGCCCGGAAGATTCTTATGGCTACATCATCCGCTGGCAGGGAATTTCCTCAGCAAAAACGATTGCGCAATTGCTTAAGAAAGGAATAAGAATGCGTTTTTCGGAAATACCTTTTGAATATAACGGACAAACATTCGACAGAGGCTCCGTAATCATCACAAAAAAAGGAAATGCTGACCTGGGCAATGAGCTTTGGAAAACGGTGAGTGATATTTGTAACGCCAACAAAATAAAAATGAACTCTATAACTACAGGAATGGTTGACAAGGGGGCTGATTTTGGAAGCAGGCAAGTACATCAAATGAAAGCACAGAAAGTAGCCATGCTAACAGGCGAAGGCGTAAACGCTTATGCTGCGGGCGAAATATGGAGCTTTTTCGACAATGAAATAAATTATAAGCTTTCGCTGTTGAACGCAACAGATTTTGGCCGCATCAACCTGAATGAAATTGACGTGTTGATATTACCCGACGGAAAATATCGCTTTCTGGATGATAAGCAATCTGCCGGCGAGTTTAAAAACTGGATAGAAAAAGGGGGGAAAGTAATTGCCTTAGAAAACGCTGTAGCACAGATTTCAAAACAAAGCTGGAGTGTGATCCATGCTAAAAATGATTCTTTATCAAAGGCTGATACCACTAAAAAGAAAGACCCCTATTCTGCATTAAAAGTTTTTGCCAACAGGGAAAGAGATGAGCTTTCTAATAACACTCCGGGAGCAATTTATAAGGTTGATATCGACAATACACATCCGCTGATGTTTGGCTATCCCAATTATTATTACACATTAAAAATGGATAGCGTGGTTTATGAATTTATTAAAAAAGACGGATGGAACGTAGGCGTTGTAAAAAAAGAAAATCAAATGGCCGGTTATGTAGGATATAAGTTAAATCCTAAATTAAAAGATGGTTTGTTGATTGGCGTTCAGGATTTGGGTAAAGGAACCATTACCTACCTGGCTGACGATGTTATTTTCAGGAACTTTTGGGAGAATGGTAAATTGATGTTGTGTAATGCAGTGTTTATGGTAGGAGAATAAGAAGAAGAAATCATAAAATCTACAAAATAGCTTACCTGAATTCATTTCCATTATGGCGGGTGTCGATTACCGCCATAATGGAAATTATTTTTAGTAAATAAATTAGGCACGATAAAAACATATTCTTCATTAATCAATGAAATAAAAATGAAGAAATCTATAAAATCGCTTATGCAGCAAGTGCCCCATCAGCAACTGCAACGGTTAATATGATTTTTTAGTAAATCACTGTTACCGTGCCTTTTCGGGTGAATGTGTTTCCGCTGCAAGACATTTCAACAAAGTAGGTGTACAGTCCCAAGGGAACCTGTACACCTTTGTATCTTCCATCCCACGCGGCGCTCTTATCACCAATTGAAAAATTTGATCGCTCAAACATCAACGTGCCCCAGCGGTCATAGATACGTAAATTATTTACTTTACTAATGCCTTGTCCAAGTATGGAAAATTGGTCATTCAATCCATCATTGTTAGGTGTAAAACCCGTAGGTATAAAAACCTGGCTTTCGCTGCAAATTAATTTTATAGTAACCGTATCCGTCGCAGCACATCCGTGCGAATTTTTAACGGTGATTATGTAATCCATCGGTTTTAAAGGTGTAGCCAATGGTGCAGCGCAATTAATGCAACTCAAAAAATCGGAAGGAGACCAGCTCCAGCTTATTACATCATTGCTTGCAGAAGACTGAAGCTGATAAGGAGAACCTACTAATATTTCCGCACCGGCGCCCGCATTTACAGAAGGTCGCTCATGCACTACAATCTTTATTTCAGCAGTATCCGAAAAACAACCTTTTTCACCGGTACCGGTTACTGTATAAATAGTAGTATTATTTGGCGAAGCAACAGGATTTGAAACAGATGTATTACTCAATCCTTCTGTGTTTAATATCCAGTGATAAGCATTTGCTCCGGCAGCATTTAAGCGAATACTTTCGCCGCGGCAAACAAATGCCTCTGCAGGTAATTGCAGCTTAAAAGGATGGATGACGGATATTTTTACCGAATCTGAATTAACACATTTAAAAGCATTCGTGGCAGTTACAACATAGGTTGTATTACTTGCAGGATTAGCAATGATAGAAGCGCCGGTAGTATTACTCAATCCTGCTGACGGCGACCATGCATAAGAAGTGCCACCACCGGCGGTTATTGAAACCGAAGCACCTTCACAAATTGTTTCCTGCCTGGAGGATAAGTTTACAACTGGTTTTGCATGTACTTCTAACACTCTTGATACCGTATCAATACAACCACTATTATCAACTATTAATTTAACCAGGAAACTACCGGCATTATTATATTTTTTTGCAGGAGGATTTTGTTGATCAACAATAGTTCCGTCATCAAATATCCAACGCCATTTTGGTTGACCAGGCAATTGCGTGGAGCCGGTAAACTGGGCAGTTGATTCCTGGCAAATTTCCACGGGACCATTTATCCGTCCACCCAATCCCTGTAGCGCGGCAATATTGGCTTTCACTTCTTTTGCGCAACCGTATTCTGATTGAACTTTCAGACTCACAGAATAATTACCTGGTTGCTGATAAACAAAAGCCGGTGTTTTTATGTTAGATGTGTCTGCTTTGTTACCGGTGCCAAAATCCCAATGATAAGTAAATGCCTGGTTGGCGAAAGTATTTACCATGGTGGGATTAAAAAGAATTTCTTTGGGTGTGCAGATTTTTGGTTCAAGATTATTTAAAGAGAGATATAATGAATCAATGGTAATTTTTTCGCTGAGCGTTATTGAAGCAGCGCAGCCATCGCCATCTTTCGAAATAAGTTTAGGAATATAAATACCCGGTCTTTGATAATAATGCACCGAAAAAGTATCTGAAGCCTGCACAATAGTGCCATCCCCAAAATCCCATAAATAGGAAGAAACATTCTCTGATACTGCACTAAGCGTTACAGACTGTGAAGTGCAGGCATACAGTTTATTTGCCGATATATTTACCTTGTTACTTTTAATAACCACCGAATCAACATAAGTTTTTGAAAGGCCGTTATTGCCTGTGACGAAAAGCTTAATTATATATTTTCCCGGAGCAGTATAAATATGACTGGGGTAATTGATATTATCTGATGTAAATCCATCGCCAAAATCCCATTTTACGTGAGTATAATCGTAAGAAGTATTACTAAACCGAACAAGCGTAGGCCCACATTCTGCGCTGTTTACAAAAGAGCTTGTGAAAGAAAAATTAGCGTTGAAATTCTTTACGGTAATTTCACTATAGGCGGTATCACTACAGCCGGTATCAGGATTTTTTGCGATCAGCCTTATTTTATAATTTCCCGGCTGGGTATACGTGTAAGAAGGATAATATTCGCCGGATGTAGTTCCATCTCCAAATTGCCACTCGTACTTCGTATTATAGCTGTTATAATTGTTGGTATTGTTATAAAAATAAATGGTGGAATTTAAATGGGCATTTGTTTCAGAAGGAGAAAAATTGGCTTTCGGCCCGTTTACAGAAACCATTTGGGTATAAGACGAAGTTGTAGACGTACAGCCGCTGGCATCCGTTATTCTTAAAGTAACATAATAAGTTCCGGGATTCGCATAAAGATGAGTTATCACGCCGCCTTGTGTAACGGCTTGTGTTTGGCCATCACCAAAATCCCATTGCCGGCTTACGATGGTAGTATTTTGTGCTTTGGAAGTATCTTTGAAACTAACGGGAGATTTAAAGCAAACATTATTGGTAACTATTTCAAAACCTGCCGCAGCGCCCGTGACTTTTATAGGAATATAATTGGTGGTATCAAGGCAACCAAAGTATCCTTCGCGGGTAACAATTCTTATAGAATCTTTCCCTTTTTGCACGTTTCCTATTGTACTATTAAATGGCATTAGGTTAATCCAATAGTTGTAATAATAGTCAAGTGGAAAAGTAGTTCCGTCATTATATTGATAACTTTCAAGCTGATGGCTAAAATAGTAAGAAGAAAAGGTCCGTATATCAAGATTAGTAATCGTATATTTTAATGTTTCATCTGCACAAATACTTGTTTTTGAAGATGACAAAATTGGCTGTTGTTTTAAAAGCACCCTGATTGCCATGGAATCTCTATTTGAACATTGACCGTTGTTAGTAGTTAATACAACTTTGTATTCTCCCGACTTTGTATAATGATGAGTAATTTCCGGTTCGTCAGTATTATAGCTGGCTGTAGTACCGTCGCCAAAATCCCACATCCATTTTTTTGCGTAGCGTGAATTCTGTGTAAAAGTTACGGTTCCCCTGTCGCCGTCACAGGTATTTTTAAATCCGCTTATTTTCGGAAACGAGGGCAACACTGTAATATAATCTACACGGGTCATTGTATCGCTGCAGCCTTCATTATATGCGATATGAGTAATGGTATGTTTGCCTGTATCTTTGAATTGATAAGTAAAATTTGAATAGCTGCCAATTCCGGTGTATTCTCCGTTAACCAGAAAATAATCCCATACCGAAGTATTTGTTTTTTTTTCGAATTGTATAAACGAATTGCCGCAAATTGTGGTTCCCGAAAGAGATACAAAATCAGCTTTGGGCTTTTGTGAAATATTGATATTTATATAAGAAGATTCGCTGCTACAACCTTTTGCAGTAGTATAGGTTAATTTAACCAGGCTGCTTTTGGTAAAAGTGTGCTCTGGTTCAGCTTCCACAGATGTGGATCCATCACCAAAATCCCACTTAAAAGATGCGAGCGGTTCGTTTGCTACAAACGAAAATTTTTTGGTCAGTTTCTCACATCCGTACATTCCATTAAAATCTATTGTCTGTATATATACATAAGGCTGCGTAATGGCAACCGGTTGCTGCACACTATTTTTACAGCCATTGGCATCTGTTACAAAAAGAGTTACATTCCTGGTATATGCCTGATCAAAGCGGAATGAAACAGATTTTCCTGTGGCTTGGATAGGAAGCGGATAATAGTAATTCTCAAAATTCCACTCCGACTTAACAGCGCCGGTGGTAGTATCTTTAAAACTAACGGTAACCGGGGGAAAACAATAATCAGGAATTTGGGTAACAAAACCTTTTGGCTGAGGAAGCTCATTCACCCTGATTTTTTTGGAGATCGTTTCTACGCAGGTTCCAAAATTATTGGTTAACTGTATGGTATGTTCCCCTGCGGTGGAAAAAGTATAACTATTATAATAATAGGGATAAGATGCGCCATCTATCAGCCATGAATAAGAAGTTGGCGCCGGCATGCTTGTATTTTGTAATGTTACTGCCGAATTCTGACAAGCAACATCGGGCACATTCATTTGAGACTTGAATTCACCAACGTTTAGATAGGCTGTTTTAGTTAATTCAGATTTGCACCCGGTTGTACTCTGAATAGAAAGCTTAACAGAGTAAATCCCTTTTTTATTAAAAGAATGCGTTGGATCTTTTGCAGAAGAGGTAATGCCATCGCCGAAATCCCACGTATAACTTAGTGCTCCTTCTCCGGATGTGCTGCTATTGATCATTGTTACAGGATCCGGCGCAAAGCATATAAATGTTTTATCTGCAGAAAAGGATGCGGATACTCCGGGAATAACTTCTACAATATTATCGATCGTTTTGCTGTTGGAGCATCCATGATTATCTGTGACCGATAAAGTTACTGAAGACTTTTGCTTTATTAAATAAGTGTGAGTGATCTCTGAGCCATAACTTCTTCCTGTAAAACCATCTCCAAAATCCCACATATAATCTACTATATTTCCTTTATCGGCTTTTGCTTTACTTGTAAACGTAACGGGATCGGGCGTGCAAACTTTTGCGGATGAAACTGAAAAGTCCACAACCGGCTTTTGATATACGGTAACGGTTTGAGTTTTGGAAGCCGTTTGATTGCCATCCCTCACGGTAAGAGTAACCGTATAATCTTTTTGATCAAGAAAAACTGCGCCGGCATTTTTTAACGATGAGCCGTTGGCATTGCCGAAATCCCATTCGTAAACAGCAGATGGAGAAGTTCCCGAAGAAGTGTTAGTGAAAAAGACAGTTAGGGGAGCACAACCGCCCGATCTATCCATTATAAAATCGGCCTTCAATTGTGCGCCGCAGGGAATTTGAAGGCAAAAGATATAAATAAAGCTAAAAAGCGAATACTTTACAGAGTTTGGTCGCAGCATAGTTTTGGTTGAAGAACGCGGTAAGGTACAATGTTTTCTTTTTCTTTGAAAATAAATGGCCAATTACCAAGCGTTCTTTATGTTGATTGGCGATCTCAGATCAGTATAGAACGGTTTTTTGCAACCTGAATTGTGCAAAATAAGAAGCAGCGGCTTTTATTATCCCGTAAATTAAAACAGCGATTTTCTATAAAATGACTTATATCACTTTAGGAATAATTTCTCTTTAGTAAAGTAAAAATCTGACAGGACTTTATTTCAGGTAATTCATGTGTATAAAAACAAGACTCACACCTTCATAGGCCGGCAACGATCGCGTCCACGTCGCTAATCAATCAACAAAAAAAGAAGATTTCTATAAAATGAATTATGTCACTTGGAAATAGTTTGTCTTTAGTAAATAAAAATTTGATAGAACTTATTCGTCTAATTGATTTATATAAAACTAAGACTGACACTCTTGTTTATGTGGAGGCGAGTCACCGCCCACAGCGCATGAAAACCCTGCTCAAAAGGCAAACGCTTCAACTATTAACAATACAACAATTCGGCAATTTATCTAACAAAGGCACAGTATGATCCAATAGCTTATACCTCTCCTCTTCCATGGCAATTCTTATATTTTTTGCCGCTGCCACAAGGACAAGGATCGTTGCGCCCCACTTTTGGACCAACTCTTATTGGCTCTTGTTTTATATTTTCTGAAGGATCGATATAATCATTTTCCTGCGAAAGATATTCCGGGCCAGAGCCTGCTCCTACAAATTCCTCGCGGCGCTGGCGCATTTTACTCATGTCTGTTTTCCTTGCCCGGTCTTCTGTAATTCTGTTTCCCTGGTTTTCTTCTACCGGAATATTGCAATGCGAAAGAAAGCTTACAATGTCTTTATTAACCTGGTCGTCCATTTGCTTAAATGCACCAAATGCTTCGATCTTATAAATCACCAGCGGATCTTTTTGTTCATATCCTGCAGTTTGTACACTGTGGCGCAAATCGTCCATCGCACGCAAATGCTCTTTCCATGCATCATCAATCAAAGCAAGTGTAATACTGCGTTCCAGCGCATTGGTAAGCTCGGCGCCATTGGTCTCAATCGTTTTATCCAAATTGGCAATTGCCTGCATGGCTTTCTTTCCGTCGGTAAACGGAACCGCCACGTTAACGATATGAGATCCTTGTTCTTTGCGAATATTTTTAATAACCGGCAATGTTTGCTGGTTCATCAATTCATTCTTATGATTATAGCGATCTTTGGCTTCGTAATACAATCGATTTGCCAGAACACTGATGTCTTCTTTGTTTAATTCATCTTTTGTGATCGTAGTATCTACGCCAAAATTCATGATCACCGCAAGCTTGAATTCGTCGTGGTTGTCAATTTCTTTAAATGAATTGATAATACCTTCGGCAACAGAATAAAATGCATTGTCAAGGTCGAGCGCAAGCCTTTCTCCAAACAAAGCGTGGTTGCGTTTTCCGTAAATAACGGTACGCTGTTTATTCATCACATCATCATATTCAAGCAACCTTTTTCTGATACCAAAGTTGTTTTCCTCCACTTTCTTTTGAGCGCGCTCAATGCTGCTGGAAATCATCTTATGCTGAATTACCTCACCTTCTTTATAACCCATTCTGTCCATCAGCGACGCAATTCTTTCGCTGCCAAACATGCGCATCAGATCATCTTCCAACGAAACAAAAAACTTGGAAGATCCCGGATCACCCTGCCTTCCTGCACGTCCGCGCAACTGCCTGTCTACACGACGGCTTTCATGCCTTTCGGTTCCAAGAATTGCCAAACCGCCTGCTTCTTTTACGCCGGGCCCGAGTTTAATATCTGTACCACGGCCAGCCATGTTGGTAGCAATAGTAACTGCCCCGGCCAGGCCCGCTTCTGCAACTACCTGTGCTTCTTTAGCATGCTGTTTGGCATTTAATACATTATGGGGAACGCCCTTTTGCTTCATCATTCTGCTAAGCAATTCACTCACTTCCACAGAAGTAGTACCTACCAGGATTGGTCTTCCCTGCTCGCGCATTTGCTCTACTTCATCTATTACCGCTTTAAACTTTTCGCGCTTGGTTTTAAACACCAGGTCCTGCACATCGTTTCTGATAACCTGTACGTTGGTAGGAATAGAAACCACATCTAATTTATAAATATCCCAGAATTCTGCTGCCTCAGTTTCTGCAGTACCCGTCATACCGGCCAGCTTATGATACATTCTGAAATAATTCTGTAACGTAATCGTGGCGTAGGTTTGAGTGGCACTTTCAATCTTCACATTTTCCTTTGCTTCAATTGCCTGGTGCAACCCGTCGGAATAACGACGGCCTTCCATGATACGCCCGGTTTGCTCATCCACAATTTTTACCTGTCCATCAATTACCACATATTCTACATCATTTTCAAACAATGTATAGGCTTTTAATAATTGCTGAATGGTATGAATTCTCTCTGCTTTTATGGAATATTCATTTAATAAAACTTCTTTCTGCTGTAGTTTTTCTTCAGGAGAAATATTGCTTTTTTCAATTTCAGAAAGCTTTACGCCGATATCGGGCATGATAAAGAATTCAGGATCTTCTCCCGATTTGGTGATCAGCGCAATACCTTTATCAGTCAGCTGAACCTGGTTGTTTTTTTCGTCAATTACAAAATATAATTCTTCATCAACAATATGCATGTTTTTTTGCTGATCGGCGAGGTAATAGTTTTCACTCTTCTGAAGTTTTACCCGCATTCCCGGCTCACTTAAATATTTTATGAGCGCGCTGTTTTTGGGAAGCCCGCGATGAGCGCGAAATAAAGAAAGTCCTCCATCTTTAGGATCATCATTGCCTTCGCTGATTTTCTTTTTTGCTTCAATCAAAAAGTTATTCGTCACTTTTTTTTGAGCCTCAACTATCTTTTCAACACGGGGCTTTAGCTGATCAAACTCCTGCTGATCGCCACGTGGAATAGGACCGGAAATAATCAATGGCGTTCTGGCATCATCAATCAATACACTATCCACCTCATCCACCATTGCGAAATGATGTTTTCCCTGTACCATTTCGTCGGGATTGTGCACCATATTATCGCGCAGGTAATCAAAGCCAAATTCGTTATTGGTTCCGTAAATAATATCGCTGCTGTAGGCTTTTCTGCGGGCTTCGCTATTAGGCTCATGCTTATCAATACAATCTACAGTGAGGCCGAGCCATTCAAATAAAGTTCCGTTCCATTCGCTATCACGACGGGCGAGGTAATCATTCACGGTTACGATGTGAACGCCATGACCTGCAAGCGCATTGAGATAAGCGGGCAAAGTAGAAACCAGCGTTTTACCTTCACCCGTTGCCATTTCGGCAATTTTTCCCTGGTGCAAAACAATACCGCCAATTAGCTGCACATCATAATGAACCATGTTCCAGGTAATTTCATTTCCACCGGCAGTCCATGTGTTTTTATAAATGGCCTTATCGCCTTCAATGCGAATGTATTTTTTGGTAACGCTGAATGTGCGGTCCAGTTCTGTGGCAGTAGAAACGAGTTCAGCATTTTCTTTGAACCGGCGCGCGGTTTCTTTAACTACGGCAAAAGCCTCGGGCAAAAGCTCTAAAAGAATTACCTCAAGCTTTTTATCGCGATCCTTTTTTAAAGCATCAATGTGCTGGTAAATGGCATCACGGCCGGAAATATCGGCGGAATCGAGCTTATCTGCTTCTCCTTTTTCGGATTCAATTTCATTATCAATATCTTTTAAATATTCCTTAATACGATCACGAAAAATTTGTGTTTTACCACGTAATTCATCGTTAGAAATTGATTGATATTGATCGAAAAATGCGTTTATCTTACCAACGTACGGCCTTATTACCTTTACGTCTTTTTCACTTTTATTACCGCCAAATAACATCGAGAGAATCCCGGCCATATATTGTTCTTGATTAAATGAATTAATATAGAGAAAAAACTACCGTGTCAAATTTGATGCAGAAAAATAACCGTAGCCAAAATGACAGGGTTGCGAAGTTACAAAATTGTGGTCTTTTTTATATTTTTTGTGATACGTTTTAGAGTTTTGTTATATTACGGTTGAGTATATTTTGTCGGCGAACAAAAAGTAATACAATCGCGAACCTTGCAGGCTTTTCTTCATTTTATAAAATAAAACAATTTGATATGAGAACCGTAAATCAATGGCTTAGCGAATATGGCGAAAGTCATAAAAATGAGACCAATAAAGCCATACATTGGATTTGTGTTCCGGCCATCTTTTTTTCCATTACCGGCCTGTTATATAGTATTAAGCTTCCGTGGATGGTTGACACACACACCGTAAATGTTGCAATGCTGGTGATTTTGCTGATTACTTTATATTATTTGCGGCTTTCAGTTTCGCTTGGCGTAGGCATGTTTGTGTTTGGTATCGTTTGCCTGTTTTTATGCCACCTCATTGAAAAATATGCACCAATTTCTCTGTGGCTGGCTTGTGTAATTATTTTTGTATTGGCCTGGATCGGACAGTTTTACGGGCACAGTGTAGAAGGTAAAAAGCCCTCTTTTCTAAAAGACATCCAGTTTTTGCTGATTGGGCCAATGTGGCTGCTGAGCTTTATTTACCAGGGGGCTGGAATCAAATATTGAGAATATGCCCGATTCCTTTATTTCAGGCAAAACCTAAAAAACTACATTCTCGCTTATATGGCTTTGATAATAATCGGAATGTCATCCACCTAAAAACCAAAAAAACTACATTTTGGCTTTTCTCATTACACAATAAAACTCATTGAGCCATTTTGCGCAAAACATCTGTCTGGTCAAATTTATTCAAACAGCCCTTTATTCAACAGCTTTAATGTTTGCTCTTTATGCTCGCGTGCAACAAGAATAGAAATATTGTGACGGCTGCCGCCAAAACTTACCATGCGAACCGGCACATCGGTAAGGCTTGAAAAGATAGTTGATAAAACGTTGGGTGTTTGGCTGATTTGATTACCAACAATTGAAACGATCGTTTGATCAGGATCCACCGTAATTCCTCCATACATCTCAAGTTCTTTTATGATTTCGCTTAAGTAACTATCGTTGTCGATAGTAAGTGAAACGCCCACTTCGGAAGTAGTAACCATATCGATAGAAGTTTTATACTTTTCAAAAACTTCAAATACTTTTCTTAAGAAGCCGTAAGCGAGCAGCATTCTTGTGCTCTTGATTTTTATTGCCGTAATAAAATCTTTTGCTGCGATCGCTTTCACGCCTTCTGTTCCTGGCTCGCTGTCTATCAAAGTTCCGGGCGCTTGGGGCTCAAGTGTGTTCAACAATCTTACCGGAAATTTAAAATATTGTGCCGGCCAGATGCTTGCCGGATGCAAAATTTTTGCGCCAAAATAAGCAAGCTCAGCAGCTTCATCAAAGCTTAAATGCTTTACCGGCTTTGTATTGCTTACCACCCGCGGATCGTTGTTGTGCATTCCATCGATGTCGGTCCAGATCTCGCATACAGATGCGTTAACCGCTGCTGCAATTAATGAGGCAGTGTAATCGCTTCCGCCGCGTTTTAAATTATCAACTTCGCCTCTTGCATTACGGCAGATATATCCTTGTGTAATAAAAATTGTATCGCCTTTATGGCTTTGCAAAATTTGCGACAGCTTCACTTTTATACTGCCAACCTGCGGCTCTCCGGATGGATCGATCGTCATAAAGTCGAGCGCAGCAAGCCATGCGTGAGGAACATTTTGCTCGTTAAGAAAAATACTAAACAATTTGGTGCTTAATAATTCGCCCTGGGCCAGAATATCTTTATTTAATGCCTCGCTGTAAGAAATTTTTAAAATAATATTCAGAAATTCAAAATGCTCCGCAAGAACCGCCCTGGCTTTTGAGAAATGCTCTTCTGTTTTTACTAATTGAATAATAAAACTTTGGTAATGAAGTTCCAGCGTATCGATACGCTGCTTCGCAGAAACACGATCGCCCTTTGCCAGCAAATCGCTTATTTCTGAAAGCGAATTAGTAGTGCCGCTTAAAGCGCTTAGCACTACAATCTTGGGCTCGTCGTCTTTGGTAATCAGCTTTTTGATTTCCGCCATACGTTCAGGCTTTCCAACACTGGTGCCTCCAAACTTCATTATTTTCATAAGCACAACCCGATACGGGCATTTTAAATTAACGATAAAAAAAGCCAGCAAAATTATTTGAATGAGAAACACTTTCCAAAAAGAATAATCGCCGCCAATTCAATTTTAGATTTTGAATTTTACATTTTAGATTTGCGGGCATCAGTCCCGCAGGCCTGCGCCATTGAAGGCAACGCTTCGGCAATGATAAAAATTTATTTATGGGAAGAATATTTGAAGTAAGAAAATCGACCATGTTTGCGCGGTGGGATAAAATGGCCAAACAATTTACGCGCATCGGAAAGGAAATAGACATCGCCGTAAAGGCGGGCGGACCTGATCCGGACAACAACTCGGCATTGCGCCGCTGTATTATCAATGCAAAGGCCGTTAATATGCCCAAAGACCGTGTGGAAGCGGCGATCAAGCGCGCCATGGGTAAAGACAAAACAGACTATCATGAAGAAGTGTATGAAGGCTATGCACCGCACGGAATTGCGGTTTTGGTAGAAACCGCTACAGACAATCCAACGAGAACCGTTGCTAATGTGCGCATGCATTTCAATAAAAATGGAGGATCTCTCGGAACCAGTGGCAGCGTGGCTTTCATGTTTAACAGGATGGGAGAATTTAAAGTAAAAAATAGCGGCCTTAATACCGAAGAGCTTGAATTGGAATTGATAGATTTTGGGTTAGAAGAAATAGGAGAAGATGAAGAAGGCAATATTATTATCCGCACTGCGTATAACGAATTTGGAAATATGAGTAAGGCATTAGAAGAAAAAAAGATTGAGGTTATCACCGCCGAGCTTACCAGGATTCCGACCAATACTGTGGAGCTTTCTGAAGAATATGCCAACGAAGTTTTAAAATTGGTTGATAACCTTGAGCAGGATGATGACGTTCAGAAAGTGTATCATAATTTAAGATAAAATTTCAGGCTGCATTGGTTTAATTGCCAGGATTTATCTGTAGAAAATGAAAAAACAAAAAGCCCGCTTTTCGGCAACTCTCTAATTTTAAATAAAAAATGCGGGCCGCCTATAGATATTTTTTATTAAATACCTTTAAAGTATTCTATAACTTTAAAAAGTATCCTTAATTTTTATGCATGCCGCAAAGAAATCATCTTTCGCCCGGGGAAGAATCAGAAACACCCAAAGACGAATTACAAACACGTAATAAGGAATTAATGGTTATCAGCCAGGCATTGCGCGATGACAGGACAATTATACGATGCCCGCCTGTACGCTGACAGCATTGTAACTATCATTCGCGAACCGCTTATTATTCTGGATAAAAACCTGCGCGTAAAAAGTGCCAGCGCTTCTTTTTATAAAAATTTTAATCTTACTGCGCATGAAACCGAAGGCAAGCTTTTTTATGAATTACAAAATAGCCAATGGGATGATAAAGAATTACGCAAGCTGCTCTCTCAAATTCTTCCTGAAAAAAAATCAGTAACTGATTTTGAAGTCACGCTCCATTTCAAATCGCTTGGCCAACGCAATATGCTGTTGAATGCAAAGCAAATCGTAAACGAAAAAAATGGCGGCCAGCTCATTCTGCTGGCGATAGAAGACGTAACGGACAGAAAGGAAAAAGAAAAACTGATACAAGACCAGGAAATTAAATTCAGGGAGCTTGCTGATAATGTTCGTGTAATGATATGGACAGCCACGCCTGACGGAAAGAAAAATTATTTCAATAAATATTTATTCGATTATACAGGTCTTACATTTGATAAGCTCGAAGGCGATGGCTGGCATGAATATATTTTTCCTGCCGACCTGGAAAGAACGGTAAAGCAATGGCATCAATCTGTAAATGAAGGCAAAGATTTTAAAATAGAAATCAGGATTCGCCGCTATGATGGCGATTATTGCTGGTTTTTGAGCCAGGCCACTGCACAAAAAAACAGTGCCGGAAAAATTACCGGCTGGGTAGGAACGAAGACCGAAATCGAAGATCAGAAGGCGAAAGAAAAGCAAAAGGACGATTTTATCAGCATTGCCAGCCACGAATTGAAAACCCCGATTACCAGCCTTAATGGATACATTTATGTTTTGAAGGAAATGTTTGCTTCGTCAAAAAATCAGGCCTCCATTCAATTGCTTGATAAGGTAAGTAAACAAACCAACAAACTTATAAGCCTGATAAATACGCTGCTGGATATAACAAAGATCAAACAAGGCCTGATGCAACTAGATCAAAGCGAGTTTGACATAGATAATCTGGTTCGTGAAGTAAGTGAGGAAATGAAGGCCACGTCTGCCAATCATAAAATAGAATTGAACCTGCAGGCAAAAAAAATTATCACTGCCGACAGGCAAAAAATTGATGAAGTACTAACCAACCTGATCTCCAATGCAATAAAATATTCGCCCAAAGCAGATAAAATTGTACTAACATCCACTTCCAGCGACGAAAATGTTTCAATATGCGTTCAGGATTTCGGATTAGGCATTTCAAAAGAAATGCAGGAAAAAATCTTTGACCGGTTTTTCAGGATAAACGACAAAAATATGGAAAGCTATCCTGGCCTGGGATTAGGGCTTTATATCGCTTCAGAAATAGTAAAACGGCATAGAGGCACAATAAGCGTAAACAGTGAAAAAAACCGGGGTTCTGTGTTTTATGTGACGCTGCCGGTAAAAAATTAAATTCAATTTTAAACTGCTGATTGTATTTAACAAGCTTACAGTTTTTAAACCTTCGAATCTTTACAACAAAAAAATTAACTAATGCGGTAGCCAGGTGTTTCGCATCTGCTTTTTACTTTAAAATAATCTTAAATAAAAGTTTATTTCATAAATAACATATGAAATAAATCTTTCTTTGCATCTACCTGTAAAAGTTGACCATAAAACCGGTTGGACTGTTTTTCTCACTAAAATTGAATTCATTATATGCGCCTTAAACATTACTTTCTGCCCACAATCTTTTTTTTACTTGCTTTCCTGTTCAATCTTTCAATTGTAACCGCTCAGAATAAAACAGATGATTATACAACTCAATGGAAAAAAGTAGATGAATTTCAAAAAAAGGGATTGACAAAATCTGCCCTGGGTGAAGTTGAAAAAATTTATAGCAATGCAAAAAAAACGAGTAATGACCCGCAGATCATCAAGTCGCTGTTATTCAAAATAAACCTGAGACAAAATCTTGAAGAAGATGCTTCTGTAAAAAGTATTGATTCACTCGAAAAAGAAATTATCATTGCAAAAGAACCTGCAAAGTCAATATTGCAAAGCATTACAGCGCAGATGTACTGGAACTATTTTCAGCAGAATCGCTATAAATTTTATCAAAGAACCAACACAATAAATTTTGATAAAAAGGATATTGCTACATGGACCATTGATGATCTGCATAAAAGAATTGGGGAATTATATTTAGCCTCTTTAAAAGATGAAAAACTTTTACAGCAAACAAAACTGGAACCTTTTGATGCAATCATTTTAAAAGGAAATGCGCGCAACCTGCGCCCTACTCTTTTTGATTTGTTGGCACATCGGGCATTGGATTATTTTAAAAATGATGAGCGCGATATTACGCGTCCTGCTTATGCTTTCGAGATAAGCCAAAATGTAGTTTTTGCAGATGCCAGCATTTTTATCAATGAAAAATTTCCCACTAAAGATTCTGCTTCCCTTCATCAAAAAGCATTGATTGATTTTTCAAAAATTATTATCCTTTCATGCAAAAGATGAAAAGCCCGACGCCTTGATTGACGCGGATCATTGAACGGATCAGTTTTGCATATCAGTATGGTGTAATGCAAAACAAGGATGAGCTATACCTCAATGCATTAAAGCATTTAAGTGAAAAATACAGCAACAACCCATTGTCTGCACAAGCAGGTTTTTTAATAGCTCAATTAATTTATAACAAGGCCGTTGAAGCCAATCGCACTAAAGATTCCAGTTCAAACTATTCAGTAAAAAAAGCAAAAGAAATTCTTGATGGGCTTATAAAAAAATATCCCACATAGTGAAGGTGGCATCAATGCGCAAAATCTTTTGAGCCAAATATTACATCCAACCATAAATTTAACCACAGAAAAAATAAATGTTCCGGCGCAACCATTCCGCACATTAGTAACTTATCAAAATTTTAATACCGTTTATTTCAGGCTTATCGCATTGACACCTGAATTGAAAAAAAGCGTGACGAAGAATTCTGATAATGACGCGGTATTTAAAAAGTTAACTTCCCAAAAAAACATCAGAAACTGGAAACAGGATTTACCAAAAATGGATGATTATCTTTCTCATTCTGTAGAAGTAAAAATTGATGCGCTGCCTGTTGGCGAATATGCATTACTTGGCAGCGCAGACGAAAATTTCAGCCTGGATAAAAACCCTTTAGCCGCACAATATTTTTATGTTTCAGACATCAGTTTTATCAACAGCGGGCAGCAATATTTTGTTTTGAACCGCACTACAGGCCAGCCTTTGAGCGGAGCAAAAGTGCAGGTTTGGAATCAGCAATATGATAGCAAAAGCCGCGATTATACTTTAGTAAGAAAAGAAAATTTTACAACTGATAAAAATGGTTATTTCAAATTACCCGAACAAAAAAAGGATAATGACAGCAGAAATATCAGGTTAGAGATTGCTTATAAAAACGACTATTTATTTTTAGACGATTATCAATATATCTATTACAATAATTACAATAATGCAGAGGAAAAATACGATAGATCAAAAGAAGTACGATGAAGATAATGCAAAAGTATTTTTATTTACCGACCGGAGTATTTACCGCCCTGGGCAAATAGTTTATTTCAAAGGAATCGGAGTGACTAAAGATTTCAACACAAAAAAATCAATCCTTCTTCAATCCAAAGATTCAATAACTGTAATTCTTTCTGATGCCAACGGGCAAAAAACAGATTCGCTAAAAGTGCTGCTGAATGAATTTGGTTCATTCAATGGGAAATTTAAAATACCTGAAAATAAATTGAATGGAGAATTTGAAATTAATGTAGAGGATTATGAAAATTCATCCGTTTCTTTTTCAGTAGAAGAATACAAACGCCCGAAATTTTACACCGAATTTGAAAAAGTAAAAGGAAGTTATCGTATAGGCGACACTGTTAGTATCACTGGTTTTGCAAAAGCATATGCAGGTAATAATATTGATGGCGCCAAAGTTTCTTACAGAGTTACAAGAGTAGCCAGGTTCCTTTATCCGTGGATGTTCTGGCGAAAAGGATTTCCACAAACCAGGCCGATGGAAATCGCTCATGGAGAAATAACCACTGATGCAGATGGCAAGTTTATTATAAAATTTGCCGCCATTCCTGATTTGAGTTTGGATAAAAATACCGATCCTGTTTTTGATTATAAAATAGAAGCCGATGTTACTGACATCAATGGGGAAACAAGAAGCGGAGATATTACCGTTCCTGTTGGATATAAAGCATTAAATCTACAAATTGGCTTTCCACAAGGCGACGTTATCAATAAAGACAGTCTTAAAAACATTTCCATCAGCAGTAAAAATTTAAGTGGCGAATTTGAATCTGTAAAAGCGGATGTAAAGATTTACAAATTACAAACGCCTGAAAGATTGATCCGCGAAAGATTGTGGGCAGAACCTGATCAGTTTATTTTATGCTAAAAATGAATTCATAAAATACTTTCCCAATGATGAATATAAAGATGAAAGCAAAAAAGAATCGTGGGCAAAAGGTGATTTGATTTATGAAAAATCGGACAGCACCTCTCTTAATTTTCAATTCGTAATTCGGAATTCTAAATTTGAGCAAGGATGGTATGTAGCAGAAGCAACTGCAAAAGATCAATTCGGCCAGGAAGTAAAAGATGTAAAATATTTCCAGGTATATGATACTAAATCTTCGTCATTGCCTGCGCCCGCGTATGTATGGAATCATTTAGAAAAAAATTCTTTAGAGCCGGGAGAAACTGCGCATCTAGTGACAGGAACTTCTGCGAAGGATTTGTTTTTAATTCAGGAAGTGAATAAAGAAAAGACGACCAGACAACGGACGAGCTGACAACCGGCAGAGCCAACTTCAGAATTGAATTATTTTTCCTTAAACAACAATAAAAAAACTTTCGATTTTAATATTACAGAAAATGACCGTGGTGGTTTTGGCGTGAATCAATTTTTTGTAAAAGACAATCGTTTTTATGTTGTTTCCAATATTATTTATGTGCCATGGAGCAATAAAGAATTAAACATTTCTTTTGATACTTATCGCGATAAAACTTTGCCTGGAAGTGAAGAAAAATGGAAAGTAAAAATTACCGGAAATAAGGGCGAGAAAGTTGCAGCAGAAATGCTGGCAAGCATGTATGACGCATCACTTGATCAGTTCAAACCACATTCGTGGGATAATTTGAGCAGCATCTGGCCCAATTATTCCCGATACAATACCTGGCAGGCAAGGCAAAATTTTACAACCGTAAACTCTTTTGAAAAATATTGGCAGGAAAAATATATTGAGCCGAAAGAAAAGAGTTATGATGTGTTGAATTATTTGCCGATGTATTCTACCTTTATGGAAATCGAATTGTTTTGAGAGGTGCAACTACAATTTCAAATGATATGGCGGCACCTGCGATGATGAAAAAAGAAAATTTAAGTGAAGTTGTAGTGACTGCCACTTTCAGGAAAAGTAGCTAGAGTACAGAAGTAATGGATTCAACATACTAAAGCACTGCTGTGACACGAAAACAATATACAGGATCAGATCGACCAATCTCAAATTCAAATCCGCAAAAACTTCAACGAAACTGCTTTCTTTTTTCCAGAATTAAGGACAGATAAAGAGGGCAATATAGAATTCAGTTTTACCATGCCCGAAGCGCTTACCAAATGGAAATTGATGACATTGGCGCACACAAAAGATTTGGCAAGCGGCTATGCAGAGAAGACAGTCATCACACAAAAAGATTTAATGGTGCAGCCCAATGCGCCACGTTTTTTGCGGGAAGGAGACAAGATAGAATTCAGCGCTAAAATTGTAAACCTTGGAGACAAAGAAGTGAGTGGGCAAGCGGAATTGCAATTATTAAATGCATCCACTTTGAATCCTGTTGATGGATGGTTTAAAAATATTTTCCCGGTACAACATTTTACGGCTGCTGCCGGACAAAGCACTGTTGTGAATTTTCAGATCGAAATCCCGAACAATTTTAATAACGCGGTGGTTTACAGAATCGTAGCCAAAGCTGGCAATGTAAGTGATGGTGAAGAAGCAGCCATTCCGGTGGTTACCAACAGAATGCTGGTTACAGAAACCATGCCTTTGCCCATGCGCGGCGATGGAACAAAAGATTTCAAATTTGAGAAATTAATTAACTCAAACAAAAGTGAAACCCTTACCAATTATGGGCTGACAGTGGAATACACTACCAACCCGGCATGGTATGCCGTTCAGGCTTTACCTTATTTGATTGAGTATCCTTACGAATGCGCCGAACAAAATTTCAACCGGTATTATGCCAATGCATTGGCGCAAAAAATTGCGAATTCTTCACCTAAAATAAAAGCCATTTTTGAAAAATGGCTTCACTCCTCCTCCCTTGGAGGAGATCGGGAGGAGGCAGATACCGCTGCGCTCATGAGCAATCTTCAAAAAAATGAAGAATTAAAATCTGTTTTACTGGAAGAAACTCCGTGGGTATTGCATGCGCAAAATGAAGCACAGCAAAAGAAAAATATCGCGTTGCTTTTCGACATGGTAAAAATGAGCAGCCAACTGGAATCTTCCATTGCGAAATTGAAAGACATGCAATTGCCAAACGGAGGATTTGTATGGTTCAAAGGCGGGCCTGACAATCGTTACATCACCCAATATATTGTAACAGGAATAGGGCATTTGAAAAAGCTGAATGCAATTCCGGCAGCCCAACAAAATATTTTAAAAGGTATTCTGGATAAAGCCATTTCATATTTAGATGCCAGGTTGAAGGAAGATTATAATAACCTCATCAAATACAAAACCAACCTGAAGGAAAACAATCTTTCTACCATCGCTATCCAATATTTATACATGCGCAGTTTCTTCCCGGAATATACGATTGCAAAAGAAACACAAACTGCGTATAACTATTACCGTGAGCAAGCAAAAAAATATTGGCTGAGCCAAAGTAAATACATGCAGGGAATGATTGCCTTAGCGCTTAACAGAAGCCAACGAAACCACAACTGCAAAAGCCATTATCAAATCATTAAAAGAAAATTCCATCAACAACGAAGAACTCGGAATGTATTGGAAAGATTGGAACCGTGGCGGATATTGGTGGTACCAGGCACCGATAGAATCACAGGCATTGATGATAGAAGCTTTTTCTGAAATTGATAAGGATGCAAAAACCATTGGCGATTTAAAAACATGGCTGCTGAAGAACAAACAAACCAACAATTGGAAAACCACCAAAGCCACAGCGGATGCATGTTACGCATTATTACTGCAAGGAACTGACTTGCTTTCTGAAGAGAAAAGTGTGGTTATAAAATTGGGCAATACAACTATCAATAGCAAAGATGAAAAACAGGAAGCCGGAACAGGATATTTTAAAAGAAAAATTGATGGCGATAAAGTAAACCCGGAAATGGGAAATATAAACGTAACGGTTTCTTCACCAATTAACCAATTAACCAATAAACCAATTAACACTTCGCCTTCATGGGGTTCCGTCTATTGGCAATATTTTGAAAACCTGGATAAAATAAGTTTTTCAGAAACGCCATTGAAGCTTTCTAAAAAATTATTCATTGAAAAAAAATCTGATAAAGGGCTTGTTCTGATTCCTGTAAATGATGGCGACAAAATAAAAGTAGGTGACAAAATAAAAGTCCGGATTGAGCTTCGCGTAGACCGTGACATGGAATATGTACACATGAAAGATATGCGCGCCTCATGCATGGAACCAACCAATGTGATCAGCCAATATAAATACCAGGGCGGTTTGGGCTATTATGAAACAACCAAAGATGTAAGCACCAATTTCTTTTTCAGTTATTTAAACAAAGGAACTTATGTTTTTGAATACCCGATGTTTGTAACACATGCCGGAAATTTCAGCAATGGAATTACCACGATTCAATGTATGTATGCGCCAGAATTTACTGCGCATAGCGAAGGGGTGAGGGTGAATGTGGAAGCGCCTTAATCCTTAAAGAGAAACAAATGAAAAAGGTTGCCAATTTTTAGAAAATTTGGCAACCTTTTTTAATTAATACTATTTTCTGTCAACGTTATTTATAGGCAATAAACTTTTGTTCTGCCTTTACTATTTTCTCAAAAAATGTTTTAAATGAAACATAATCTTCCGGAGCAATTTGTTGTTCCCTTCCATTCGAAAATTTCCTGGTAATAGTTAGCTTATCAGGCGCTTTCAAAGTATATTCAATAGAATATTTCATGCCTTTAAATGACAGCAATTCCCCTTTTGGCAATTCTATAAATTTTTTCCCGGCAGGCGCTGTAATATTCACTGTAGTTTCATAAGCATCTGCATTTTCATACTTCCAATATTCAATAGGATATTCTCTCTTATCAGCCGAAAAGTTATCTAATGTTGCTACTATATCCGGATAAATTATTTTAAATGTGTTCATACTTCCAATTTCAGCAACTTCATTTTTCACTTTATAACTATATGAAAACATTACAGAGTCATTAAGTTTATCAAGATCAATAAAGCTGACCTTTTCTAAACGCACATTATTTTTATAGGAACCTGCAATGATTTTCTCCATTTCCTGCATTTGTTTTTCATTATCCAAATTGCGAAAATCACTTCTTGTATCCGAAGAAAACGCACCGTACTTTACTGCTTTCACAGCCACATTCAAATCTCCGTCAGATGGCTTTATGTCTATCGTTCTTTTGATAATATCCCTTGTTCTGTTGACGGTTTTTAATTGTATTAGCTCTGCCTTTTCATTCACAGATTTGGAAGGTATTTCCAATGCTATGGCTCCATTCAGATTATTAGGCAGACTCGTAAACGGTAAATAATTATCTGTTAATTCTATATAATAGCTTTTATGATCCAATTGTGTTTTCACTATGCAATGATTAAAATCAACAGACGGCAACAGGATATCTTTTTGCCCGTTGTTTCTTGTATCTACCAATACCATTTGCGCATTGATGCCCGCCATGTGCGCGAGTGTTACAAACAGGTTAGAAAGATCTTTGCAATCTCCAAGCCTTGTTGTTAATGTAGCCGATGCCCTTTGCGGAACAAATGCTCCCTGCCTGAATGAGACAGAGCTGTACCTGATATTTGACTCTATATATTCATAAATTATTTTCGCTTTCTGAAACTGGGTCATTGGCTTATTCGGTTCCGGAAATAATTTTTTATATAAAGCCAATATTTCAAAATCTTCTTCAGATTTATTGTTAACTACATCGCTATACCAATCTGCAATCTCTTTCCAGGAAGGAATGGTAGAAATGTGCAGAATATTTCCTGCATCTACTAATAACGGCATTAGAGGCTCACTCTTTATTGGCTGTGGCTTTTCCAATATCCAACTATATTGCTTGAAATCTTCAACATCTTTAATCACCGGCTGAAGGTTATGATTCGTAAAAACATAACTTATTTTTTGGTTGGCCGGCACAAGCAAATTGTACTTTGTTAACTTGGAATAAATTTGACCGCCAAAATAATACTTATCCCAATATTCCTTTCCAAACCGCCCATAGGAATAACTTTGTAAACGATACTTAAACACAATATTATCGCCCACTTCAAGATTGGTAAAGACTATTTCATTGTCATTTCTTTCGCCCTCAATTTTTGCCTGGTTCTTTTTTATGATCTCGGCTTTTTCAATAAGTAATGTTTGAGAATTATCATACCCGATCGACGACTCTTTATACCTTTCAACTCCTTTGTCATTTGTTATTTTCAATACGATAGTTACATATTCTTCATTGGCTCCATCAGGATAAACTACTACATCTTTTTGATCAAGAACATAGTAATAACCATAATCCGTATTTTTTGCTTCCGCAGGATTATCTTCTTTGATCACTTTAGCAATATCTATTTCAGGAAACAATTTAGAGATTTCAGTTTTTTTATTCAGCTTCCTGATCTTACTGAGGATATCGTATTGATTTGGATCAAATTTCAATGATTGATTATAAGCATTGAGCGCCTGGGCGGTATTATTTTTTTCACTTTTGATATCACCGGCAAGGCCCCAAAATTTTTCATTGTAGGGAGACAAAGCCATTGATCTACTTAAATATTCTTCCGCCTTTTCATATTGCTTTGCAGCAAAATAATAATTGGATAAATTATATGGACCGTTAGGATCATAAGAAAATGTTTGTACCAGTTTCTCTTTAATACTTAATCCTTTTTTTGAATCTCCCTGCTCAATAAGCAAGTCTGCATAATTAATGTAAGCATCATAATTATAATAACTTTTCATGAAATTTTCATAGACTTTCAATCCGGCTTTTTTGTCTTTATACACTTCCTTCTTTACATTATACATTAGAGGCAACAGCTTGGCATTGCCGGGATACTTTTCATAACCTTTTTCAACAAGCTTCACCAAATCATCATATTTTTTATCCTGCACTAAAAGCATTATCTGGTATCCTAAAGTAGTTTCGTCTTCACCATGAAATTTTATTCTTTTAGCCAACTCAATCCCGCAATCCTCGTATTTTTCACTGTTGTACAGGTCTTTAATATTAAGGTCGAATACCAGCAGGCTTTCCGGGTCGGCACGTTTTATTTTTTCCAATTCTTCCTGTAACAATGTTCCGTTATTTTCCTTCGTTAATATTTCCAACAACTTCATTCGTAACAATGAATTTTCGGGCGATTTGGTGATTGCCTGGCTGATTGTATTTCGTGCTTCTAAAAGTTTATTGCTTCTCATATACACATCTGCAAGCAATAAATAATTAACCGGGTTATTAGCTTGTTGTTCAAGTTTATCGATAAAATATTTTTCTGCAAAATGTGGAATAAGTGTATATTTTTTATTGCTGTTCGCATTTTTCGGATAAGAAGAATAAGCAGATGAACCGACAATATTTGAAACCGGTTTAAATTTTTCGTCAGTAAACCTTACTGAAAAACATGGATACGACAAATTGGAATAACTCAGTTGAACCAACACCCTGTTTGTACCTTTTTTCAAGTCATATTTAACGGTGTAAGTATCGAATTCTGTAGCCAGTTCCTTGGCTTCAGAGATCACCAGTTCATCATTTATCCAAAGTTTAACTGCTCCTGTAAAGCCAACATTGCAATACACCGTTTGATCGGTAGGTGATGAAACAAAATTCTGAGCATATACCACGGCAGAATTCCTATTAAACTGGTACCTGACAGGTGTCCAGCCATCTTTTATTTCATCTGCCGGCACAAACCATTTTACGTCGGCATTGCTAACAGACTTAAAAACCGCATCAGCCTCCGGGTGATCCGGAGGGCCATAATTTTTATAAAATCCACTTTCAGATAAATTCTCAAAGGGCCCGGCAAATTGCCAGTTCCTGATATTACCAATCGAAGTAAAAAAAGATCTCGCTTTGTCAAAATCACCCGAAAAAAGAAAATGCATTTCCTTTTGATAATTAGCGCCGGCCACTAAAGAACCTGGCGCATTTGGGTCGTTGATTAACCGATCCATCAGGCTCAATTGATTTGCTGCAGTTTTCTTTCCATACGATCCAAGCACTGCCTTATTAAACCACAGCGCATATACATATGGATATGGATTGGTTGCCTTTTCGTAAAACGACTTGCTGAAATCTGTTACTTCATTCTCCCTCCCGTTGTAGGTCTTTAAATAGAGATGAGTTATAAACGCATCTTGTGCAGTAGCCGGATCGACCATTGCCTGCTGTAGAAATTTCTCGGCTTCTGATCGTTTATTTTCATTTAACGCATCCCAGGCTTTTTCATAAAAGCTACCCTGGGAAAAAGACGCATAGTTGCAAGCCAATAGAATGGCGATAAAAAAAATTTTCATTTGAGTTAGTTTTGGCAATGAATTTTAAACGCTAAATGTAGCAGAATAGTTTAACGAGAAGAAAAAATTTTCCAAATATTTCAAATCACTTTCGAAGCCTTTATCTTTGCTGCCCCTATCTTTAAATAAGCGATTTTGTAGTATTTAAGGTTTTTATCAGGAGAAATAAACATAATAAAATGTACAGAACACATACCTGCGGTGAATTAAGAATTAAGATATTAATAAAGAAGTGAACCTTGCCGGATGGGTGCAAACCATTCGCAAATTTGGAAGCATCACCTTTATAGATTTAAGAGATAGGTATGGCATTACCCAATTATTATTCAATGAAAAATTGACTGAACAGTTGGATGCAAATCCGTTGGGCCGCGAATTCGTGATACAAGTAAATGGCAGGGTTAGCGAAAGAAGCAATAAAAATGCGCATATTCCAACAGGTGAAATTGAAATAAATGTTGCTGAATATAAAGTGCTGAATAAATCCGCAGTGCCGCCATTTACCATTCAGGATGACACGGATGGCGGAGATGATATCAGGATGAAATACCGTTTTCTGGATTTGAGAAGAAATGCGGTAAAGAAAAACATGGAATTGAGATATGCCGTAAACCGTGCGACAAGAAATTATCTGCACCAGCAAAATTTCATGGATATTGAAACTCCGTTTTTAATTAAATCTACTCCCGAAGGCGCCAGGGATTTTGTGGTACCAAGCCGCATGAATGCAGGAGAATTTTATGCATTGCCACAATCGCCCCAAACTTTTAAGCAATTGCTGATGGTAAGTGGCTACGACCGTTATTATCAAATTGTAAAATGTTTTCGCGATGAAGATCTGAGGGCAGACAGGCAACCGGAATTTACTCAAATAGATTGCGAAATGTCGTTTGTAGAACAGGAAGATATTTTGCAAATGTTTGAAGGATTGATAAAATTTATTTTTAAAGAAGTAAAAAACATCGACTATACCGAAGCTGTTGAAAGAATGAGTTGGGAAGATGCGATGTGGAATTATGGAAATGATAAACCTGATATCAGGTTTGAGATGAAAGTGAGGAACCTGAAAAGCGAAAATGTAGTTTTTCTCAATGCGCTTACTAATAGCGAATTTGCAGTGTTCAATGAAGCCGAAACTCTTCTCGCTATTTCCGTTCCAGGATGCAGTGATTATTCAAGAAAACAAACTGATGAATTAGTAGAATGGGTAAAACGCCCGCAGATAGGAATGAAGGGGTTGGCGTTTATAAAAAATAATACTGACGGTACATTAAAAAGCAGTTTTGATAAATTTTTTAATGAAGATCAGTTAAAGGAATTTGCATCATTTTGTGATTCAAAACCCGGCGATCTTATTTTAATTCTTGCTGGTAAAGAAGAACGCACAAGAAAAGCCACCAGTGATTTGCGTTTATACATGGCTGATAGATTGGGCATGCGCAAGCCCGAAGAATTTAAATTGTTGTGGGTTACTGATTTCCCGTTGTTTGAATATGATGAAGAAGGCAATCGCTGGGTAGCGCGCCATCATCCTTTTACTTCACCAAAACCAGAAGATATTGAAGTGATGATCAACAATAATCCCCTGATTGAAAACGCAGAAAAATATTTAGAACATCCTTATTCAAAAATTAAAGCCAATGCGTATGATATGGTTTTGAACGGCAATGAAATCGGCGGCGGATCTATCAGGATTTTTCAAAGAGATTTGCAGGAAAAAATGTTTGCCGCATTGGGAATGAGCAAAGAAGAAGCACAACATAAATTTGGATTTTTATTGGGCGCATTTGAATATGGCGCGCCACCGCATGGCGGTATTGCATTTGGCTTTGACAGGCTTTGCGCTATTCTAGGCGGAAGCGAATCTATTCGTGATTTTATCGCCTTTCCAAAAAATAACAGCGGCAGGGACGTGATGATAGATGCGCCATCTACCATTGATGAAAAGCAATTGGAAGAGTTGCAGATTAAGCTGGATTTGAAATAAAATTGTTAACTTTAATTAGATGAAGATTCAGATAGCACCTCACACTTTACAAAGAGCAAAAGAGCGGGGTGCTTCAGAAGAAGAAATAATAGAAGTATTAAAAGAAGGTACAAATATTTTTGGCAAATATGGGAGGTTAGGTAAATCAAAAGTATTTTCTTTTAATAATTTTAGAAGCGGAAAATATTATGAAGAAAAAAAACTGGAAGTATATTACCAGGTTGAGCAACAAACATTAATAACTGTAACAGTTTATGTTTTTTACGGAAAATTTTAAACAATGATTATACAATACGATAGCAAAACTGACCTTTTATATTTGATGATTGAGCCTGCAATTGAGGGAGAAGTCATCAATAAAAGGGTTTCTGATGAGATGGTTTTAGATATTGGAGAAAATGATAAAATCGTTGGAATAGAAATCATGGATGCATCAAAACATGTGAATCTTGATAAATTGATGCCGGTTGGTTATCAAAAAGCAATTTAAAAGATGACTTAAAAATTCTAAAGCGATTACTAATCTTTTATTGTATGCTTTAAAAGGCCTGACTGATGTCAGGCTGTATTTTAATATACCATCTTCCAATTACTTTTAAGAAGAATCACCAATTTCTACATTTTCGCTTTTCACAACATATTTCTTTGTCTAACTTTTCAACATAAAAAATATTCTGGTGTACAAAAGATATTTACCGCTATTATTTATTTGCCTGTTTTCTTTTCTACAATTATTAGCGCAATACGATGCGCCGCTTTATACTTCTTACACTACTGATGGCGCAAGAGCCAAAATGAACGAAAGGCTTATAAAAAATACGATCAACAAAAACCTTTCATTGCCGCTCACAGAGGATACAGAAGAAAACTGGCAGGATGCATTTAATGCGATGGAAGTAATGGATTATAAAACACCATTCACCGAAAGTAAAATACACGTTGCGTTTGATAGTATTGAGATAAGAAGCATTACTTTTCAAAGAGCTTTACTGGAAGTGACTTACACACTCTATCCTGGCGAATTTATTTCACAGGCTAAGTCTTTATTAAGCCAAACTTTTGATCCGAAAATATTCGCGATGTGTGCGGAATATTTAATGGAACATACAAAAAACGATAGCACAAAAAATTTTCTTTCAAAAAAACTTTTACAAAAATTCACTGATAGTGCTAACCGGAATCCTATTCTTTTCATGTTGCGGACAAGGCTTGCAACCAGTCACATAAATACTTTTTCTTCAAAGCAGGTTTTGCAAGAGATTCTCAATAAAAACTTCCTTCCTAATCAAATTGTGATGTATAGCTTTCAGAGAAAGAACCGCGACTACCCGGGATTGGTTTTGATAAGAAATGCCAATGGGAATTTCATTACTGATTCTTCAGGAAATATTTTTAGCCTTCCTCAGCTTGCCCGCGGAATTTCAAACCTGCCCGGATATTTAACCAATGGAAATACACCGCAAGGCATTTTTAAAATGTATGGCTTTAGTGTATCAATGAGCGATTTTATTGGCCCAACGGCAAACGTGCAAATGGGAATGCCTGTTGAAATAAGCATGAAAAAATTCTTTGACGACAGCACTATTTTAGATTCCGTATGGTCGCTGGATCGTTATCAAAAATTGATTCCTCAAAAACTAAAAGATTATTTGCCGTTGTATCATTCCTATTATTCCGGGCTTGCCGGCAGAAGTGAAATCATAGCGCATGGCACTACTATTGATCCTAAATACTATAGCGGCAAACCGTATTTTCCGTTAACGCCTACACAAGGCTGCCTTTGTACCAAGGAGATCTGGAACGGAAAAAGATTGGAAAGCGATCAGCAGAAATTAGTAAACGGATTGCTGAAAGCAGGTGGGGCCAATGGTTATTGCGTGGTTATTGAGCTTGATGATACAGATGCGCCCGTGACTATTAACAGCCTTCTTCCTTATTTACCAAAATGATTGCACTTATATTTTTAAATTTGTAGAGCTTTATTGAAATGAAGCCTTTATTCAACATTTAAAATTTATATTTCAACATAATTAATAATTGACATCGATCCCTTTAGCAGAAAGGCTTAGGCCAAAAACTTTAAATGATCTCATAGGCCAGGAACATCTCACCGGCAAAGGAAGTATTTTGCGCAATTCTCTCGAAAATCAAAAAATTCCTTCAATGATTTTATGGGGACCGCCGGGAGTGGGTAAAACAACCATCGCAAATATTATTGCTCATACATTAAATGTTCCATTTTATACTTTAAGCGCTATTTCTTCCGGTGTGAAAGAAGTGCGTGAAGTGATTGAAAAAGCAAAACATGAACAAAATGCGATTCTTTTTATTGATGAAATTCACCGTTTCAATAAAGGCCAGCAAGACGCTTTGCTTGGCGCGGTAGAAAAAGGAATTATTACATTAATTGGCGCCACTACAGAAAACCCTTCTTTTGAAGTAAACAGCGCATTGCTTAGCAGGTGCCAGGTTTATATTTTAAAACCACTCGAAAAAGAAGGATTGGTAGCATTGATGAACCACGCGATTAAAGATGATGCTATTCTTTCAAAATTAAATATTCAGATAAAAGAAACAGAAGCTTTAATTAATTTATCAGGTGGCGATGCAAGAAGGTTATTAAACCTGCTTGAGCTGGCAATTAATCAACAACTTCCTCAAAAAAATAATCCAAATGAAGAAATAATTATCACTGATGAAAGTGTGATCAATGCAGCCCAGCAAAAAGTGGCGCTCTACGATAAAAAAGGCGAACAGCATTATGATATTATTTCAGCGTTTATAAAATCCATTCGCGGTAGCGATCCAAATGCAGCCGTGTACTGGCTTGCGCGCATGATCGAAGGAGGAGAGGATGTAAAATTTATTGCCAGAAGAATGGTAATTCTCGCAAGTGAAGACATTGGAAATGCAAATCCAACAGCTTTGGTTTTAGCCACCAATACTTTCCAGGCGGTAAATGTGATCGGTTATCCTGAAGCAAGAATTATTTTATCACAATGCGTTACTTATCTCGCATCTTCACCAAAAAGCAACGCGAGTTATGAAGCGATTGGCAAAGCACAGGCTTTGGTAAAACAATATGGCGATTTGCCCGTTCCTCTCGCCATCAGGAATGCTCCCACAAAGCTGATGAAGAAACTGGATTATGGCAAAAATTATCAGTACGCACACAGTTATGAAAATAATTTTGCCAAAATGGAATTCCTTCCGGAAGAAATAAAAAATTCACTTTTGTATGATCCAGGCAAAAATGCAAGGGAAGAAGAACTAAGAAGATTTTTAAAAGAAAGATGGAAGGAGAAATATGGATATTAGAGAAGGTTGAGAAGTTGAGAGTTGAGAAAATTTGGAAGCTTCAGAACGAACTGCGTAATTCGCAATTTCTTCAGTAATTCGTAAATTTTAGTAATTTGTAATTTTATATGATCACCTGGCAATGCAAAACTTTTTCAGAATTGAGTAATGAAGAACTATATAAAATACTTCAATTAAGAAATGAGGTTTTTGTAGTGGAACAAAACTGCCCTTACCAGGATTGCGATGGCAAAGATTTAAAAGCCTATCATCTTACAGCCTGGAAAGAAAATACTTTAGTTGCGTATACCCGTTTACTGCCACAAGGAATTTCATACCCTGATGCCGCCTCAATCGGGCGCGTTGTCACATCGCCTTCTGCGCGTAAGCAAAACCTGGGAAAGCAACTCATGCTAAATTCTATTGAAAATATTTACCACTTATTTGGAAAAACTACTATCATCATTGGGGCACAGCTTTACCTCAAAAAATTTTACGAATCTTTCGGTTTTATTCAGGTAGATGATGGATACCTTGAAGACGGAATTCCGCATATTACCATGGAAAAAAAATAGCTGCTTTGCTTCATATACAATAAAATCAGGTTGGGTACCGTTATTGATTCATCCTCGAAATATTACGATAGGATAAACTAATTATCGGTACACCAAAATCTGACGTCCCTTATGAAAAAACGTTTACGCTGTTTCTACCTTGCGTGTTTCATACTACCAACACTAAGCATATTACCGTCTGCAAAAGGTTACTCTCAATCTATCATTTTCGGGAATGAAAAAACAAAAGTTGAAGCAGGTATCAACATAGGACCATCATTCTTTTTAGGCGATCTTGGTGGCAACAGGGGTAAAGGAACACGCTTTGTGAAAGATTTAAACTTTTCATATACGCAGGTTATGACTGGCTTGTTTCTTACTGTTTATCCAAATGAATGGCTTGGGATACGCGCCGCTGCACAGATTGGAAAAATTGAAGCAGAAGACCGTATTATTAAAACAAAAGGTGAGGATGAATTATACAGGAAGCAACGAAACCTTGATTTCAGATCCAGGATTTCCGAAGCCTATGTGGCAGCAGAGGTTTTTCCTTTGATGTTATTAAATAAAGACAATCCGGATTTTAAACCACGACTGAGACCTTATGGCGTACTCGGAATAGGCTATTTTCATTTTAATCCGCAAGGCTCATTAACCGATGCAAATGGAAATAAAACATGGCATTATCTGAGGCCGCTTCATACCGAAGGACAAGGCTTTCCGGAATATCCCGACAGAAAAGAATATTCGCTCAATCAAATAAATATTCCGATGGGCGTGGGTTTTAAATATTTTATTTCAGAAAAGGTAAACGTAAGTTTTGAAATTTTGCTTCGCAAGTCGTTTACAGATTATATTGATGATGTAAGTACTGAATACATTGATCCAAACTTGTTTGACAAGTATTTAAAGCCAGCGGATGCTGTTATAGCAAGAAGAATTTCGGATAAGGTTTTCGCAATTGTAAACCCGGGACTTTCAAGAAACTCACCTGGCACTCAAAGAGGAAATCCAAAACAAAACGATTCTTATTTTACAACATTTTTAAAGTTTGGAATAAGGCTTGGTCCCGTGTATGAAAGCAGCTTCGACAGAAACGCAATGAGTCGTATGCGATGCCCGGCGAGATTTTAAAAATTATTTTTGGATTTTTTGTCAAAATAACGGGCAAAGTATATAATAAAAGTTAACCATGGAAACACTACACATTCCTGTGTAATGGAAACCCCTGAAACCACAAAATCTAACTTTGTTACTATGCTTTGCCTTTTTTAGCGGCCTTTAATTCTTCTCTTAAAAATGAAGCCGTAAAACTGGTTTTGTTTTTAGCAAGTTCTTCAGGCGTACCTTCAAAAAGTATTCTTCCGCCGCCCTGACCACCTTCCGGCCCAAGATCAATGATGTGATCCGCAATTTTAATGATGTCTAAATTATGCTCAATCACCAGAACCGTATTTCCGCGGTCAACTAATTTATTCAGCACATCAATCAAATGCTGAATATCCTGGAAATGCAGCCCCGTGGTTGGCTCATCAAGTATATAAAAAGTTTTTCCTGTGTCTCTTTTGCTAAGTTCTGTAGAAAGCTTTACACGCTGAGCCTCGCCACCACTAAGGGTTACAGCACTTTGTCCCAGCGTGATATATCCGAGACCCACTTCCTGCAACACTTTTATTTTACGGTATAAGTAAGGTACATTCTTGAAAAATTCCACCGCCTCATCAACAGTCATTTCCAAAACATCACTAATCGATTTTCCCTTGTACCTTATCTCCAGCGTTTCCCGGTTGTATCTTTTGCCATTGCACTTTTCGCAATGAACATACACATCCGGCAAAAAATTCATTTCTATTACGCGCATTCCACCGCCTTCACATACATCGCATCGGCCACTTTTTACATTAAACGAAAATCTTCCTGCTTTATATCCCCTGATCTTAGCTTCGGGAACTTCTGCAAACAAGAGTTCTTATATCGGTAAAAAATCCACAATACGTTGCCGGATTACTTCGCGGCGTGCGCCCAATAGGCGATTGATCAATTTCAATCACCTTATCGATGTTTTCGAGCCCTTCAATTTTTTTATAAGGCAGCGGAATCATTTTACTTTTATAAGCGTGAATGCTTAAGATTGGGTAAAGCGTTTCATTGATTAATGTAGATTTGCCGCTTCCACTTACGCCCGTAATACAAATAAATTTTCCCAACGGAAATTTTGCATTTACATTCTTTAAATTATTTCCCGATGCGCCTGTTAACTTTAAAAAATGGCCATTACCCTTTCTTCTTTCAGAAGGAACTTCAATCTGAATTTTTCCGTTTAAATAAGAGGATGTAAGCGTATCCAGTTTTAAAAGTTCCGACGGTACACCACTGGCTACTACTTCTCCCCCATGCTTACCTGCTTTTGGCCCGATATCGATCAGGTAATCTGCTGCCAGCATAATATCTTTATCATGCTCAACAACCAGAACACTGTTTCCAATATCACGTAAATTCTTTAGTGCTTTTATCAACTGATGATTGTCCCTTTGGTGCAGGCCAATGCTTGGCTCATCCAAAATGTAAGTAATCCCCTGTAATTGCGAACCTATCTGCGTAGCCAGTCTTATCCGCTGAGATTCGCCACCACTAAGGCTTTTAGAAGGTCGGCTTAATGTAAGATAGGTCAACCCGACATCCAGCAAAAACTGAATGCGCTCTTTTATCTCTTTTAAAATATCTTTTGCAATAATATTTTGTCTTTTATCAAGGCGGTTCTCAATACCGCTTAAACCAGGCTAATAGTTTATCAAGATCAAGATCGCTTAACTCACTAATATCTTTGCCATCAACTTTAAACCAAAGACTTTCTTTTTTCAAACGCTTGCCATTGCATGACGGGCAGGTTTTCAACAACATAAATTTTTCAACCCATGCCCTGAGCCCATCGCTTGTGGTTGAAGAACTGAACCAGCGCCTGATCATATTTACCACGCCCTCATATTCGTTGGAGGCATTATTAATTTCTTCTTCTACATCCATCTCTACATCCAAAACCTGCGTATAGGCATCACCGTTACTAATGCCATCCGGCGTTTCTTTTCCATACAGCAGAATGTTTAATGCACGCTCCGGTAATTCGGCAACTGGCTTATCAAGACTGAATTTATTTTTCTTCGCAATTTGCTGCACCTGTTTAAAGGCATATGCCTCCCGTTCTTCTCCGAGCGGCGCGATGGCACCTTCATTAATGCTTAAACTTTTATCCGGAATTATGGCCTCCGGATTTACCTGGTACACACTTCCCAAACCCTTACAAATGGGCACGCTCCGTAGGGTGAATTAAAAGAAAAAGCATTTGGCGAAGGTTCTTCATAACTGATGCCTGTATCTTCACACATAAGCTGGCGGCTGTATTGGACCTGCTGATTGTTGTCGCTCACTACTAAAAACAATAATCCATTTCCGAGCTGTAACCCTTTTTGAACACTTTGGCTTAGCCTTACACGCTGAGGTTTCTCTGCGGCCAGCCTGTCAATCACCAACTCGATATCGTGAATTTTGTAACGATCTACCTGCATTTTTGCAATGAGGTCTTTTATTTCACCATCAATGCTCACTTTTAAAAATCCTTTTTTTCTAACGTCTTCAAACAATTCTCTGTAATGGCCTTTTCGGCCGCGAACAAGAGGCGCAAGAAGCGTGATCTTCTTATCTGGAAAGCGAAAAAGTATATTTTCTACAATTTCTTCCTCGCTCCATTTCACCATTTTTTTTCCGGTATTGTAACTATATGCCTCTCCGATGCGCGCATAAAGCAGGCGCAAAAAGTCATAAACTTCCGTTACGGTGCCAACGGTACTTCTGGGATTTTTATTGGTGGTTTTTTGCTCGATTGAAATTACGGGAGAAAGCCCGGTGATCTTATCTACATCAGGACGCTCCATATCGCCCATAAACTGGCGGGCATAAGCAGAAAAGCTTTCCATATAACGGCGCTGGCCTTCCGCATAAATAGTATCAAAGGCAAGCGAAGATTTTCCGCTTCCACTGATTCCTGTAATTACTACCAGTTTATTTTTAGGAATAGCAATATCGATATTCTTAAGATTGTGCTCGCTTGCGCCAAACACTTCAATAAATTCGTTGTCAGTAAAAACTTCTGTTGAAACCTGCTGCTTTGCTTTAGCCATATTAAGGGTTGCAAATTTAGCAATTAATCAACTTCCCATAAAAATGTTAGCATATTATTAGATGTATTCACCGCGTTTAAATTTCAGGCAGGCGAAGTGCATCATATAACCCAAAATGTAGATTTTTTGCATCTTCAGAAATTGAATGCAGCAATTTCAGATTAATGTAATTTATAATTGAACTTAAAGCCTTTCCAAAACTTTTTAACTTCAGGCAAACTAAAATGTAGATTTTAACGTTTTTGAAAAATAAAGCCGATGAGTTTTAGGTATTGCTTTTGCACAGTTAATAGATTCTAAAAAAAATAATAAATTTTTTTTAACGGGTTTTTTGGCTTTTCCATTAATTTAATACATCTTTATAAAGAGTTTTTAGTGTAGTTTTATTTTTCTAAAATCCTACAATTTATCTATTCTTTGTAAAAGCTAATTTTTTAAATATTTGACACCTATTTACAATAATTAAAATGTTTGCTCGTTTTGATAATATTGGCACCAGTTGATTGGAAAAATGCCGGGAAAATCAGAATAATTTTTTAAAATCAATTACTTTTGCCCTTACCCTCAAAGTTTAAACAATGAAGAACAAGCTGTTCGCTACTGTAGCTGTATTAGCTATAATCTTATCAGGTTGCGGAAAGTTCGGTAAATCCAAAGGCTTGCCCAATGATGGCCAGGTCCATGGTATCGCACCTTCTAACCGATATGTACTGCCAAAACCTCCAGGCATGGTTTATATTCCGCCGGGAACTTTTCACATGGGTCCAAGCGACGAAGATGTGAATTATTCGTTCACCGCCAGAAACAAGCAAGTATCTATTAGCGGATTTTGGATGGATGCTACAGAAATTACCAACAATGAATACCGCCAATTTACCAAATGGGTGGAAGATTCTATCGCCGGAAAGCTGCTTGGCTATGTAAAGCAAGGAAATGATGGTAATGAATATCTCGACTGGAAGAAAATTTCGACTATTAAATGGGACGATAAAGCAACGATGGAAAAAATCGATGCTATGGTTGTTACTCCGGATAATAGGATTTTCGGTAAAAAAGAATTGGATCCCCTGAAAGTAGTTTACCATTCAGAAATATTCGATTTTAAAGAAGCCGCAAAGCGCGAAAATGCTAATGTTCCACGCAGCAAATTCATTATAAAATACGATATCCCTGTATATCCTGATTCATTAGTTTGGGTTAGAGATTTTTCATATTCTTATAACGAGCCGATGGCCAAACAGTATTTTAGCCATCCTGCATTTGGAAATTATCCGGTGGTAGGCGTTAACTGGAAACAGGCAACAGCGTTTTGTGAGTGGAGAACTCATTATCTGAATTCTTACCTCATCAATAAAAAGAGATCTACAGAATCTCCTTTCCGCTTGCCTACAGAAGCACAATGGGAATATGCGGCAAGAGGCGGAAGGTCTCAGGCGCCATATCCCTGGGGTGGTCCTTACCTGAGAAACCGGAAAGGTTGTCTTTTAGCCAACTTTAAACCGGGCCGTGGAAATTATCCTGAAGATGGTGGTTTCTATACCGTGCGTGCAGATGCTTACTGGCCTAATGATTTTGGTTTGTATAACATGGCCGGAAATGTATCAGAGTGGACATCATCATTATATTATGAAGGTGGCTATAATTTTCAACATGATATGAACCCGGATATCCGCTGGAATGCGAAAGACCAGGATCCTCCCCGTATGAAACGTAAAGTGATCCGCGGAGGAAGCTGGAAAGACGTTGGTTACTTTTTACAAACAAGTACCCGCGCTTACGAATACCAGGATACCGCTAAGTCATATATCGGCTTCCGTTGCGTAATTGATTTACCACCGGCAACAACAAAAAAAGGTAAAAAATAAATAATACCCGCATAGAATACATTTTTAGCTCAACATTTTACTGCCTGTATTAATAGTAATTAATATGGGCATTTTATTGTAGAGCCCGAAACATCAAACTAAAAAAATAAATCAACCAATTAAATCTCAATTATCATGGCTCAACAACCCAAAAGAAGTTTTTTAACCTTAGTAGACGTTTTAGTAAGCGCCGGCGCGGCAGTGGTAATATTTGCAGCCTGGGCAAAATTGACTCACCAATCTTATGCAGATACGATGCTAACAATCGGTATGTGGACAGAAACCGGTATATTCCTGGTTTATGCCTGTATCGAATGGGTAAAGCCGCAACCACATGCAAGCGCGCATCCTGTTGCTGCAGAGCCGGTTGTTAAAGGAAACCCTGCACTTCAATCAATGGATAAAATGCTGATGGAAGCTGATATTACACCAGCAAACCTTAAAAGGCTTGGCGACAATTTCCAGAAATTAGGAACCACCGTTTCTCAGATCGGCGAAGTTGGCGATGTGGTAAAATCTACCGGTGATTTCTCAGCCAAAACAAAAGAAGCAACCAATGCGCTTGGCTTAATGAAAGACGCGTATCAGAATTCTGCAAATACCATGAGCAACTTTAATAACGCTGCAGACAGCGCCAAAGGCTTCCACGAGCAGGTTCAGGTTCTTACAAAAAACTTAGGCTCACTCAATACAATTTATGAACTGGAACTAACCGAAAGCAATAATCACCTGAAAACCTTAAACAATTTCTATGGCAAAATGGCCAAGGCAAGCGAAGTAATGGTTTCTACAGTAGAGGACGCCCAGGCAACCAAAGAGCAAATAAACGCGTTGGCCAACAATCTCGGTAAATTAAACCAGGTTTACGGTAACATGCTAAGTGCAATGCAGGGAAGACAATAATTAAGGATAACCAGATTTCAAAAACTAACAGAAAAATTAAAAATATATGGCATTACCTAAAGAACCACGGCAAAAGATGATTAACGTCATGTACCTGGTACTTACAGCAATTCTGGCCTTGAACGTATCCAACGAGGTAATCAGCGCATTTCAAGTCGTAAATAACAGCCTGGTTACTTCTAATGCTAATATAAATGCATCAAACAATACATTATACAAATCATTAGAAGATAAACTGAAAGAGCCCCAATCAATGGAGAAAGCAAAAATTTGGGAGCCTAAGGCAATGGAAGCAAAACGGCTTTCAGCAAATATGGATACCTACATTGATAGCTTAAAACTTGCTTTAAAAAAAGCTGCTGATCTGCGGATGAGATTCGATAAAAACACAAAAGATAGTGTAGAAGATTACAGAATGGACAACCTGGATGCATCTACCAGGCTATTTGAAACAAAAAAGGAAGGAGATGTATTAAAAAACAGGCTGGATCAATATAAACAACAAATGCTTAACCTGGATCCTTCCATTAAAGCCCAGTTTGAAAATACTTTTCCGGTTAACACTACGCCCCCGGTTACCCAGGACGGAAAGAAAAAAGATTTTACACAAGCGTTCTTTCATATGACGCCTACTATCGCTGCATTAACTATGCTTAGTAAGTTTCAAAATAATATCAAGAATGCTGAAAATATGATCGTTACTTATTGCCATAACCAAATTGGCGCTGTAGAAGTTCATATGGACCAGGTAGGTGTATTGGTAGGAACAAAATTCAACCTACCTGATGCCGGGTCAGCAATTACAAATCACTGCCGGCGTGGGCGCTTATAGCTCCGCAGCAGCTCCTTCAATCTCCATTAACGGCAGCAGCGTTCCGGTTTCAAACGGGCAAGGTATTTATACAACTACTGTTAGCGGCGCCGGTGAGCATACAGTAAACGTAAACGTAACTTTCAGAGATGAAAACAATAAGATAGTTACAAAATCTACCCCTGTTAAGTATGTAGTTGGTACTCCGGGCGGTGCGGCTGTAATGCTTGATAAGATGAACGTATTTTACATTGGCGTAGATAATCCGGTTACGGTTTCTTCAGGAACTGGTTGGGATAAGACAAAAGTTACCATGGCTGGTGGTAATTTAAACAGCGCCGGCGGACCTGGAAAATACAATGTTCGTGTAAGCACCCCTGGTAAGGCATCTATTACCGTAAATGCTGATGGAAAGCCAAGCACTTATGAGTTTAGAATTAAAAGAATTCCAGATCCCGTAATAAAAGTAGGCCCAAACAGTGGCGGAAGGGTCCAATCGGTAGTATTTAAAAACCAAAGTTTTGCACGTGCCGACCTGGAGAATTTCGATTTTGATGCGCGGTTCAATATTGTTAGCGCTACTATCTATTTCTCCGGTGCTAACTTCCCAAGTGTTCAATCTGCAACTATTTCCGGTGGAAGCCTTGCAGGAATTCAAGGGCAGCTATCAAAATGCATTCCCGGAACTTCGGTTACCTTTGACAACGTAAAAGTGCAAGGCCCGGATGGTGTTGTAAGAAATATTCCTGGTCCGGGATTCATATTATACTAAAGAATTTAAACATAAATGGCTATGAAAACAATTGTTATAAGATGTCTGGCGCTTACCCTGTCTTTGGGTTTATTGGGAAGTGTGGCAAATGCTCAGGCAAAAAAGAAACCTGCACCAAAGCGCACGGTTCAAAAGCGTACTACTGCAAAAAAGACCACCAACTCTAAAACAACGGCTAACGTAAGCCCGAGTGCTACAGTGGATACTGCTATTGTAATTGCGCCTCCAAAGATCGACAGCCTTCCAATTCAGACGGTTAAAAAATCTTTGCGCAACGACGATGCAATTGTGCGCAACCTGGTAACGGAAAGAACCCCGCTTGCCTATGAAGATCTTCGTGAAGATGATGCTGTTTATCGTCAAAAGATCTGGCGCGAAATTGATACCCGCGAAAAGCTGAACCTGCCTTTCCGCTATTCAGCAAATGAAGATAATGGCAACCAGCGCTTTATCTCGATTCTTTTCAAAGCGATACAAGATGGCCCCGACAATGGCGGTGTTACGGTATTTAACGCAGTTGACGACCGTTTTACTACACCAATGACCGTTTCTGAGGTAGCCAAAGTAATTTCAGGCGGCAGCGTTTCTGTTCCTATTTATGATTCACTTGGCGTAGTTACGGGTTACAAAGAAACCGTTGCTGAGGTAAATCTTGATTCTTTCTATAAATTCAGAATTAAAGAAGAAGTGATTTTTGATAAAGAAAGCTCAAGGTTGTTTTGGAGAATATTAGGAATAGCACCGGTTAAAAATGTAATTACTTCACAGGGAATCAACCTTGGTGAAACCGAGCTTTTCTGGGTTTATTATCCTGATATGCGCCCGATATTTGCAAAATATGAAGTGTACAATGGAAAAAATTACGGCGCGCGTATGAGCTGGGAAGAGCTTTTCGAAAGCCGCATGTTTTATGGCCGCATTATAAAAAGCACGCTGGATAACCCATACGATCAATTCTTAAACCAGCAGATGGGACTTAAAGACAACAAGGTGTTGCAATTGCTGCAGGGAGAAAAGATCAAAAATAAGGTCTTCGACTACGAGCAAAATTTGTGGAGTTACTAATCTGATCTAAAATATTTTTAAAAAGCTGCCTGCACAAGGCAGCTTTTTTTATGGAACAGCTTCTTCAGCGAAATCTTAAAATATATCGCCAATAATCCTCTCATAAAAGCCAAAAAGTAGTTTTTCATCATGCGGCTACAACTACGAATGCAGAGTTGTGATGTAACCTTATTTTTCCTAATAAATTAAACCAGCTTGCAGCAAAGCTTCTTCCAATATCTTACTAACGGTTAAGGTTAAACGATGCGGCACTTGATCACTTTGCAACAAGCCGTTATCCAGGCATCGCATCACTTCCATTATTTCGTACTCAAAGCCATTGCATGCGTGCGGAAAGCTAAAATCCCGGCCCGTTCCATCATTTAAATAAACAGAAATATCAGTTGCCTTAAACCATGGATTTTTGATTTTAATTCTTCCTTTGGTACCCGTTATTTCCGCTTCTATCGCTGTATTAAAAGAGATGGAAGATAACAGATGAGCAGTTTGTCCGCCGGGATATTGAAGTATTACATTCGCATAATCATCCACGCCGGTGTCGCCAATTTTTGAAACCGACTTAATAAGTGATGGATCACCGAAGATTAATGTTGCTAAAAAAACCGGGTAAACTCCCACATCCAGTAACGAACCGCCTCCGAGCGATTTATTAAACAGCCGACCTTCTTTATCAACCGGCGCGCTAAAACCAAAATCCGCAGCAACATATTGAGGCTTTCCGATAATACCTTCCTCAATTATTGATATAATCTTTTTGATAAAAGGCATGCACGAGGTCCACATTCCCTCCATCAAAAAAACATTATTTTCAGCCGCCATCTCAATCATTATTTTCGTTTGTGCATAACCGGTAGACATTGGCTTTTCACACAATACATGTTTTTTATGCTCGAAGGCATTTCATGGTTTGTTCAAAGTGAAAAGCATGCGGCGTGGCAACATAGATGATGTCGATATTCTCATCTTTCAACAAATCATCATAATTGCTGAAAGCGAATGCAGCGTTATATTTGGCGGCGTAGGCTTTTGCCTTGTCTCCATCACGCGAGGCAATGGCATATACTTCGGCGCCTTCAACAAAGTTAAGCGCAGTGCAAAATTTTTCAGCGATACGGCCCGCGCCCATAATTCCCCAACGGTAATTTTTTCTCATATTATTATCGTTACAAGATCTAAATTATTAATTGTTCCGCGTTTGCTGAAATCAGTATCCATATAAGCGAAAATGTAGATTTTTCTTATTTGGATAAGTACTAGTACTCGATATAATGGTAAATATAGTAACGAAAAAATTGAGCGGTAATACGGTTGTAAATAGAGTGAGCGATGTTTAGCTTTGTATCAGAAAGTTAATCGATACTATTTATTGATTTACGATCTGGTCCAAATCCATTTGAAAAAAAAATCCTTGATCCGGAAAACCAAAGACTCATTAGTTAATGAGTGCGGTTATTAAAATATTAATCCTTATGAAAACCAGGCGCTAACTCAGCCTATGAATTTATCCTTGAGCAAACCAAAACTACAAGAATAAATTACTAAAAACTTCCGCTCATCCCGCGGAAGTTTTTTATTTATGAAACTGGCATAAGCTAAAAAGTAGTTTTTTGCTTTTTTGAAAGATGGAATTATTATAGATTCTTAATTAAATGTTGATCGAATCCCATTACGATCAGTTTTTTATAAGCATTCCAAACCTCGTCCGGAATTTTTTGGTAGACCTGGAAACCCATCTCCGGGTAAATCTTTATCCTTTGTAAATCGCCTGCCATAATATTAATTACCTTTTCCATCGGTATTTCGCTGGTTGGATATTTCTCAAAAGATATTTGCGGCGAAGTAACAGTAAGCTCTTTATCGGGCCAATGCTTTTTAAAAGTTGCGTACGACCTTCTTTCCATATAAGGCTTTTGTACAACAATAAATCGCTGTGGATTCAGCCCTTTATCATTCAATAATTGCCGCGTGAATAAAATATTTTCGCCGGTATTGGTCGATTTATTTTCGATGAGAATTGCATTTGCAGGCACTCCCATTTCTATGGCAACTGCGGCAAATTTATCCGCTTCTTTTTCAGTCCACATTTCTTTGGTAAAATTTCCTAAGCCGCCCGACATAACTACGAGCGGCGCAAAGCCTTGCAAATACAGTTCTGCCGCACGCTCTGCCACCCGAAGATCGTGACTTCCAAGAGCCAGAATACAGTCGGATTTTTCTATTGAATGACAGACATGATGATAATCCCAGAGTTGTTGCGCGAGTGATTTTATTTCGTCGGTAAGGATCAAACAAAAGTTTTATAGATTACAATATACAACTTCCGATTTTATGTAAGAATTTCAGCTTATTAAAAGGGAAAATTACAAGAACCGGAAAAAGAAATTTATTTTGAAGAATAACTTTCATTTGCGTTTAGCCAATTATTTGTCAATGTTAACAATGAAGCGGGCAAGGCCGCAACACAATTTTCTATATTTGCCCTTAAATTTTTGATGTGAAAGGAAGAACCATTTTTTTAATTATTTGCCTGGTTGTCCTGGCAGATCAGGCGCTCAAAATTTACGTTAAGACGCATTTTTACATTGGTGAAAGCCACAACGTATTTGGCAAATGGTTTCAACTATATTTTATAGAAAACGAGGGAATGGCTTATGGATGGTCGTTTGGCGGAGAATGGGGCAAAATATTGCTGACCTTGTTCAGGCTTGGCGCCGTAATCTTTGGCGGCTTTTACATCAAAGAAATCATTAAAAAGAAATTCCATCCGGGGTTTATCATTTGCGTAGGATTGATCTTTGCCGGCGCACTTGGCAATTTGATAGACAGCATGTTTTACGGATTAATTTTCGACAAAAGCAGCTCACTTACCTCTAACGTTGCCGCTTTGTTTCCTGCAGCCGGTGGATATGGGCAATTGCTTCACGGAAGAGTGGTAGACATGCTTTACTTTCCCTTGATTCATGTGGATAGAATGCCTGGCTGGATTCCTTTTTTGGGCGGCAAAGAATTCAATTTCTTTAACTACATTTTTAATGTGGCAGATGCGTCTATCTCTCTTGGTATTATAACGATTCTTCTTTTCAGAAAATATTTTTTCAGGCCGGCTCCGCAAAAAGCAATTTTACAAAACGTAGACACATTGACGGTTCCCCATAATTAACCCTTCTTAACTCGTACGTCTATTTTATTATCTTTGTCCCTTCAATTTTATTAAGTGAAAGGAAGAAACGTTGCATTACTTATTGGTCTTATCGTTCTGGCAGATCAGGCTCTTAAAATATACATTAAAACACATTACCATGTCGGAGAATCGCATGCAATTTTTGGCGATTGGTTCAAGTTGTATTTTATCGAAAACGAAGGCATGGCCTATGGCTGGAAGTTTGGTGGGGACTGGGGCAAGATGGCGCTTACCTTATTCCGGTTGTGTGCGGTAATCTTCGGTGTATTTTATATAAAAAAAATCATCGAAAAAAAATCTCACTGGGGTTTTATTTTTTGCGTGGCTTTAATATTTGCCGGTGCTCTCGGAAACCTAATAGACAGTATGTTTTACGGGATGATCTTCGAAAACAGCAGTATGGAAACATATAATGTGGCAAAAATATTTCCAGCTAAAGGTTATGCAGGTTTTCTGCACGGCAACGTGGTGGACATGCTTTATTTTCCTTTAATCAGAGATGCTACTTTCCCACTTTGGGTTCCAATTTGGGGCGGACAGGATTTTGAATTCTTCAGGCCAATTTTTAATCTTGCAGACGCCTCAATTTCAGGCGGCATTATTGCAATACTTTTCTTTCAAAAACGTTTTTTTGGTCATAATGTAAAAAAAACAAATCGGCATAGTGTTGAAACGGAAGCAATCGTAAATGATGAAATGCAGGTTTCTTAGTAACAAGTGAAATAAATAACTTAAATTTCGTACAATGAAACTCGTTAAAATTGTTTTAGCTTTTCTGGTGCCTGCATTTCTAATGAATGCCTGCTCAAAAGAATACAGTGTAGAAAACAACGGCCTCAAACTTCCTGCAGGCAACTGGGAATTTTCGAATGGCACTACGCAATATACCGGTAACATGGATACGGCCTACATTGTATCTACCGCTACATCGAAAGAACTTCATCTTGAGGGAACCTCCACTCCTGCCGGACAAAATTTTCGTATGGTACTCTATGCAACCGACTTTAAAGCGGGAACTTATAAAGCGTCTTTATTTCAATCAACATTTAATTATACCACCACTGCAAAAACAATTTACCAGGCGGACCAACTGGTGGGCGAATTTATTGTAACACTCACCACATTCAGCAGCAACCTGGTTATAGGAACCTTTGCCGGCACTGCCAAAGACACTGCCAATAAATTAATACAGCTTACACTGGGAAAATTTAAGGCAACCCTCGGAGACGGAATAGCAACTGCTGTTTCCTCCGGCGTGCTGGGCGACAGCTCCGGAAATTGCAAGCCTGTATTGCTCAATGGAACCTTTACACAAGGCATTGCAATGAGTACTTCCAACTCAGTTCAGGCACAGGTAGTGGTTGCAACTGCCGGAAGTTATTCCATCTCAACCAACACGGTTAACGGAGTTACCTTTTCAAGTGCCGGCACTTTCAACAACACCGGATCTCAGACAGTGGTTTTAAACGCAACGGGAACCCCATTACAGGCCGGCGACCAAACTTTTACAATGACGTATGGAAACAGCCAGTGCTCTTTTAAAGTAACCTTTTTGCCGGGCGTAGGTCCTTCCGACGATTATTTTCCGCTGAAGGTAAACTCTAACTGGACTTTCGGACAGGAAGCAAATCCTTCCGCCGATTCCATTTACACGAAAGTAATTAGTTATTCACCTGCATTCAATGGAAATACTTATAGCACGATTACTGAGGCCAGCATCCGCGGAGCGCAAGCAAACGATTCATTGTACTTTCGTAAATCCCCGGGAAACTACTACCAATACGTTGATTTTTCAAAAATATTTAGTTTTGATAACCCGGTCCTGGGAGAATTTCTTTTTTTGAAAGATAATGTAGCCGCTAATGCCACCTGGCAATCAGCCACCGTAAGCGGAACCATCGGCGGAGCACCATTTTCGGGCTACGTAAAGATGACGCTACTTGAAAAAGCAGTGCCTGTGAATTTAGGAAACTTCCCTTTTCCGGATGTTATTAAGGTTAAATATGAGTTTTTCCTAAGCGGAATCAGTCTTCCTTTACAAACGCAGGAACGCTGGTTTGCAAAGAATGTAGGAGAAATACGTACCAATGTTTCCGATGCAAATGGTAACTCAACTACATTTGTAGTGGGTTCGTACCAGATCTTTTAAAACTGCAACGACATAAAAGAAAACCACCTGTAATCGGGTGGTTTTTTATTTGGGTAAACTTACGCGTTTTACAATGCTCAGGTAAGCGAAAATGTAGCTTTTGGTTGTTTAATTTGCTGCTTCGGTGTGCAAAATCAGTTCTTTGCCAACTGTTATTTATACTCACCAGGCATCAGCAATCAATTAGCCTTAAACAATTTATTTTGAAGCACAGTGCCATTGTATTTGGCCCTTAAAACATACATTCCAGCAGGCAGTCGGTTCACATCTTCAAGAAAGGCTTTAGAATTTCCCCTGGTTAATTGCAATGTTTTTTTGCTTACTACTTTTCCATACATATCGCAAAGATTCAATTCCACATTGCCATTTTCAGGAATAAATACATCGATTTTTAAATTGTCTGAAAACGGATTGTTCATTGAAATTTTAAAAGGAGCATTTTTGTTGAACAGTACAATTGTTTTAGAATATTGTTTTTCGTTTGCATTTTGGCTTACCAGTTTCAACCGGTAATAAACTCTGTCGGCTATAGTTTCCGGATCATTAAACGCATAATTGGCGCCATTGATATTATTAGTGGCCGGCACCGATCCTACCCGCGAAAAAGTAATACCGTCCATACTTTTCTCTACTTCATATTCTTTCAGATTTTCCTCACTGGCTGATAGCCATTTTAGCAGTGAGCGGTTATTCACAATGGCGCCGCTAAAGTTCAAAAGCTTTGGGTCAAGGGTTATGCAACCTTTTTTATAAACTTTTAAAAATATTTTCTGGCTATTATCCACTGCGCATTTTGCATCGCTAAGGTTAGGGAAAGAAGTTGCCACTTTCAAACGGAAAAATGTGGCGCTGTCGGCCGCTACCGTATTAAAAACCGTATCAACCACATACACCCAGAGTCCGTTTTGGAGATAGGGAACTTTAGTGCCGCACACGCCCGTGCTTACCCAATTGGTTCCATTAGTGCTTTTTTCCCAGCAATAATTTGTATAGTTATTGAAATAGCTTTTTACGGTATCGCTCAGGTGAAGTGGCCACCCGGCGCACGCTGTGGAAGTATCGCTTGGATTCATTATCAGGTTGGGATAACAGGTTGCCAGTTTAATATCATCCAGTACCCAATCATTTCCTCCCCCACCCGGTGCATTGTTTTTTATCGTAATTCTGAATTGAGTTTCCGTGGGGCCCGTTTTATAAATAAATCCCCGCTTCTGCCATTTTTGATCGTATGAAATATTACCGGTTGTATAATAATCAATATCGTTTATTGCATAGGCAAGATTGGGCAATACTCCGGGCGTAAATGTTTGAACACTGTTTTGATCAATGCCGCATTTGCCGCAAATATTTCTTATCCACGCAGAAAATTCGTAGTAAGTATTGGGGCAAACATCTCTGATGGTATCGCGATAGGCTTCCCCTGCGGGATAGGCCGCATTTACCACAAGCATGTATCCGCCATTTTTGCCGGCGGGGGTGGGCAAGTTTCCGGCCGCAGGATCTGCTGCACCGGTATGGTCACCAATAATGTCCCACAAACCAAAAACTCTTGCGGGGTTGGGATTATAAGGGCCGGCATTATTAGTTGTTGCGTTTGCGCTGGTATTATTAACGATGGCATAATAATTATCCTGGGGACCGTTGGCATCGAGATTTACCTTTTGATAGCCCGGTACGGTTGCAGGTAAAGCCCTGTTTTGCACACTGCCACTTTTGAAAGAACTGTCCCCCGTAAAACTTGAACTGGAAAAGTTGTTACAAAGTGCCTGGTTGCCTATAATTTTTATCCCGGGATATTGAAACCGGTAATTTCTTTTTACACCCGAGGTATCAAAATAAAAATCGCCGGTAAGATGCACTGTGTCGCCATTGTTGGCGGTTATCAACAGCCTGTAGGCAACTATAAATAATGTAGTTCCATAAAACTTTGGCTTATCATTTGGCGGCGTCACTTTTCCGCCACCGGTATTAACACCAAACGTTGCAAGCCCATTATCCGGCTTTGCAGCCCCGTTCCAAGGTTAACACGAATTCTTCCCAAACCGCCTGTGGTTGCATAAACGCCATTATCATCGAGGGCAGCATTGGTGTACGGGCCTTGAAATAAAAGCCCTTCGTTGGTTATAATTTTCATTGAATTAGTTACGTATTGCGTACCTGGGCGCATCGTATCGATATAGTAAAAATTACTGGTAGTTGCATTCACTTTTACTAACGCACGAACTTCAATAATATCAGATTGTTCAAGCGTGCCTCCGCCATTGCCGCGGGTAATATTGAGATAGCTGTAGCTAAAATTTAGTTTTTGAGAAAATACGCTCGCCGGAAATCCAAACAAGCCAAAAAGTAGAAATAGAGCAATAAATTTCTTGCGGGCGAAATCAATTTTAGCTGGTTGCAAAACACATAAAAAAGACGCAATGAATTTTTGAGAGTAAAATTTTTCCATGTTATCTGTTTATGTAAGAAAATGATTTCTTCATCCAACTGAGATAACGGTTTATCAGATCTTTTATTTTGGCCCGAAATTTTTATCTTTCCAACAATATCTGATTTCATTGCTGCAGCTATAGGACTATTAAGCAGAAAACCGGCACTTTTCAGTGCCGGCGGCATAGTTTATAAAATAGTTTGGAGATTTAAAAGATAAGACTATTCTATTTTGCCCACCATATCGGCCGGAACCACCCATTTGTCGTATTCGTCACTGGTAACATAGCCTAATTTTACGGCCATTTCTTTTAATGTAGTATTTTCCCTATGGGCTTTTTGGGCTATTTCAGCAGCTTTATAATACCCGATTTTTGTATTGAGCGCAGTAACGAGCATTAACGAATTATCTACATGCTTTTTAATGTTGCTTTCGATCGGTTCAATTCCTTTTGCGCATTTTTCATTAAAACTATTGCAGCCATCGCCGATCAGCCTGGCGCTATGTAAAAAATTATAGATCATCACGGGTTTAAAAACATTCAGTTCAAAATGGCCGGTGGCGCCGCCAATACTTATCGCCACATCATTGCCCATCACCTGCGCAGCAATCATTGTTAGTGCTTCGCATTGAGTAGGATTTACTTTTCCCGGCATAATAGAAGATCCCGGCTCATTATCGGGAATATGAATTTCACCAATACCGCTTCGTGGCCCGGACGATAACATCCTGATGTCGTTGGCAATTTTCATGAGGCTTACTGCAACGGTTTTTAATGCACCATGTGTTTCCACAATAGCATCATGAGCCGCAAGAGATTCAAATTTATTTTTTGCGGTGATGAATGGAAGGCCGGTAAGTTCTGCAATTGTTTCCGCCACATTCACCGCATAACCCGGCGGCGTATTGATGCCGGTTCCAACTGCTGTTCCGCCAAGTGCCAGTTCGCTCAAATGAGGAAATGTATTTTTTATCGCTTTTATTCCATGATCTAACTGTGATGCATAGCCGCTGAATTCCTGGCCCAGTGTTAGCGGTGTGGCATCCATAAAATGGGTTCGGCCAATCTTTACTACATGCATAAACGCGGCCGATTTCTGTTCAAGGGTATTTTTAAGATTTTCAAGAGCCGGCAAAGTCAGATCATGCAACATTTTATATGCAGCAATGTGCATTGCAGTAGGAAATGTATCGTTGCTGGATTGTGATTTATTTACATCATCATTGGGATGAAGGAATTTTTCTTTATCAGTAAGCTTGCCGCCATTTAGCACATGTCCACGATAGGCGATCACTTCGTTAACGTTCATGTTGCTTTGTGTGCCGCTGCCGGTTTGCCATACAACCAGCGGAAACTCTTTGTCTAATTTGCCGGCCAAAATTTCGTCACATACTTTACCGATCAACTCCATCTTTTCTTTTGATAAAACACCCGCATCGAAGTTGGTAATTGCGGCAGCCTTTTTTAAATAAGCAAATGCGCTGATAATCTCTTTGGCATTTTATTGATGTCTTGTGCAATTTTAAAATTTTCAACGCTGCGTTGAGTTTGTGCGCCGTAATAACTGTTGGCAGGCACTTTCACTTCGCCCATGGTGTCTTTTTCAATTCTATAATCCATAATAATACTATTTAATTTCTTAAATGTGACGATGCAAATTTAACTCAATGCGGGTGAGGGATAAAAAAGAAATTATGAATGAGTGAATGTAACCGGCTGCACCATTAGCGCTGTGGCGGCTTCATAATCAAAAGCAGAAAATATATTATGCTGACAAAGATTGTTTTCACCTAAGAAGAAGTGCCTCTGAAAGCCGGCTTTCTTTTTTCAAGAAACGCCGCAGTTCCTTCTTTCTTGTCATCGCTTGTAAAAACCTGGCCGAACAAAAACGCTTCTTCATCAAATCCATCTTTATCATAATCATAAAACGCATTAACAGCTGCAATTACTTTTGCAACAGCAAGCGGGGATTTGGATAAAATAACCGTTAAAATTTCTTTTGTTTTTGGAAGAAGATTTTCTAACGGCTCAACATAATTTACCAGTCCCAACGTTTTCGCTTCATCAGCATTAATCATGTTTCCCGGTTAGCATTAGTTCCAATGCTTTTCCCTTACCAACAAGCATGGTTAAACGCTGTGTGCCGCCATAGCCCGGAATTAATCCAAGATTTACTTCCGGCTGCCCGAATTTTGCATTGGTGCCAGCCAGCCTGAAATGGCAAGCCATCGCCAACTCACAACCTCCACCGAGCGCAAAGCCATTAACAGCAGCTATTACAGGCTTGGGACAATTTTCAATTTTAAAAAAAATATCCTGTCCTTTTTTTGAAAGTGTAGCACCGAACTCATCACCTACTTCAACAAATTCGGCGATATCAGCACCCGCGACAAACGCCTTTTCGCCCGTACCTGTTATGATTGCCGCTTTAATATTATCATCGCTATAGACTGAATCGATAACGTTGTCAAGCTCGTCTAAAACGGTTTTATTTAAGGCGTTCATTTTATCGGGCCGGTTGATCGTGATAGTAAGAATCCCATTTTGCAAATCGGTGATTAACGTGGAATACATGTTGAATGATTTAATAGAAAGTTGATAAATTAGTGATTGATCTCTTTTACATCTTAATAAGGCAAAGTGAGATTTTATCGCAAAGCAAACTGCATTTTTACTTCATGAATCTTAAAAGCTTCTGTTTTCCCGAACCCACTTTTTAATATAATCCGCGATCTCGCTGGTGGGCGTTCCCGGCGGGAATAATTTTCCAACGCCCATTTCATTTAATACTTTCATATCATCTGCAGGAATGATTCCCCCACCCGTTAACAGAACATCGTTCATTCCTTTTTCTTTAAGCAAAGCAAGTATTTTTGGGAAAACCGTATTATGTGAGCCCGACAATATGCTTACGCCGATTGCATCCACATCTTCCTGAAGCGCCGCATTCACCACCATTTCAGGCGTTTGCCGCAAGCCGGTATAAATTACTTCCATGCCTGCATCGCGAAGCGAAGTAGCAATAACTTTGGCGCCGCGATCGTGTCCGTCTAACCCAACTTTTGCCACCAAAACTCTTATCGGCCTTTGCATTGCGCTGTTTACTGGTTCAATTTTTTGATCTGTCATTGATTTGCTTCACGTAAATATTAAAATACGAAAATCTATATTTTCACTTGTTTCAACCCGGTAATTATGGCGGGTTATTTCAATAAAGATAAAGTATGTTCAATTCTTTTTACCGTCTCTTCTTTGCCTATCAGCGAAGCGATCTCAAACACGCCTGGCCCAAATTTTCCTCCCACCAGCATAATGCGCAGCGGCAACATCAATTCGCCGGGCTTTAGTTGGCTTGCTGCAGCAATTTCCTTAAAAGTAGATTCCAGTTCTGTTGCTTCCCAAGTGTTTGATAGCAAATAACTGCGTATCAATTCAGCAAAAAATTGCGTTTTATGATCGTTCCATTTTGAAACAATAGAAGCTGTATCAATTTGTGATGGCGCATTAAAAAAGAAATTTCCCTGCTCCCAAAAATCAGTTAACAATGGGCACCTTTCTTTTATCAGCTCAATAATTTTTCCAAGCCTGGCTTCATCATTTATTGAAACGCCTTTGTCTTCGAATATTTTTTTAACATCCGGCATTAAGCGGTCGACCGTAGATTTTTTTATCCATTCATGATTGAACCATTTGGCTTTTTCGAAATCAAATTTCGCGCCGTGTGAATGTATGCGTTCGATCGAAAATTGGTCGATCATTTCATCGAGTGAAAAAATTTCCTGCTCTGTGCCATCATTCCATCCAAGTAAAGCAAGCATGTTTAAAAAAGCTTCGGGTAGAAAACCCAGCTCTTTAAAACCAGGTATGGCGCCCTTTTGCGGATCATTCCATTGCATGGCAAATACAGGAAATCCAAGCCGCTCACCATCTCTCTTGCTCAGTTTTCCATTTCCATCAGGCTTTAAAATCAAAGGAAAATGTGCCCACTGCGGCATATGATGTTTCCAGCCAAAATATTTCCAAAGCAACACATGAACCGGTGCGCTTGGCAACCATTCTTCGCCACGAAAAGCGTGAGTGATCTTCATCAAATAATCATCCACCACCACTGCAAGATGATAGGTGGGCATGCCATCTGCTTTCAATAAAACCTTGTCATCTACCCCGTTGGTGCTCATCTCTATCTCGCCTCTTATCATGTCGCTGAATTGTACTACTTCATTGGGTTCTATCTTCAGCCGGATCACGTGCGGAGTATTTGCTATCAATAAAGCATCCGTTTCGTCTGCAGAAAGGGCGATGGAGTTCTTCATATTCAGTCGCACAGAATACCCATATTGAAGGTTATCGCTGCCGCGGGCCTTTAAGGTTTCCCGCATCGCTTCTATTTCTTCAGGCGTATCAAATGCATAATAGGCGTGGCCTGCTTTTACAAGTTTGTCGGCATATTCCCGGTAAATGCTTTTTCTTTCGCTTTGTCGATATGGCCCGAAGTCGCCTCCGCTTTGCGGTCCTTCATCAGGCGGTATGTTACACCAGTTGAGGCAATCAATAATATATTGCTCAGCACCTTCTACATAACGCGTTTGATCGGTATCTTCTACTCTTAAAACAAACGTTCCGTTGTGTTTCTTTGCAAATAAATAATTGTACAAAGCCGTGCGAACGCCGCCCAAATGCAGCCCTCCGGTGGGGCTCGGTGCAAATCTTACTCTTACTTTACTCATCACACAAAGATAAACTCATGTAATAAGGAATAAAAAAATTATAAATAAAATGCGTTTACACCGACGCAGAGCGAACAATGAGACAAGTCAAAAAGTAGATTTTGATGATTTGGTAATTATCGCCTTCACCGGTTTTTAAAAAAAAAGATTTATTTTACTTTATGTTCTACCTGGTAAAAGCTCCGTGGCTTCTCAAAAAAGCATATCCTGAATGTGTATGGAATATTGAAACGGATGAAAAAATTTTATACCTCACCTTCGATGATGGGCCAACCCCCGACGCTACTCCATTTGTTGTAGAGCAATTAAAAAGATACAATGCGAAAGCAACTTTTTTTTGCATTGGCAAAAATGTAAAAGAACATTTTGAGGTTTACAAACAAATTCTTTTGGCCGGACATAAACCGGGCAACCATACTTTCGATCATTTAAATGGCTGGAAAACGCCTGATAAATTGTATCTGGAAAATGTATTGGAAGCTGCTAAAATAATCGACAGCAATTTATTCAGGCCGCCGTACGGCAGAATTACCAAATTTCAATTGAAGGCGCTTCAGGGCGAAAAATTAAAATTAAAACCGATCATGTGGGATGTATTGAGCGGCGATTTTGATACTTCCATCAAGCCGGAGAATTGTTATCTTAATGTGATCAATAATGCAAAGCCCGGATCGCTTGTTGTATTTCATGACAGCCTGAAAGCGCTGCCGGCGTTGAGTTACACACTTCCCAAAGTGTTACAATATTTTTCTGAAAAGGGATACAGGTTTGAAGTCATCCCTTCATAAGCGATCTAAAAATTGGGCCTGAGTAGATACCCAAGCCCGTTTTTAATCCGTACCCTATGAAAACTGTTGTGAAGTTAACAAATACTTTTTAACAAATCAACAACAATTTTTTACGGTGCTTCTTCAAATTGCCGATCTCACCATCACATCAGCATGGCCACGCAACGGCAATCTATCATGCATTACCGCAGGGAAATATTGTAAACAACTCCTTTATAAGTGATAGTGGCTTTTGCATCGCAAGTGCCATCTCCAAAATCAAGAATTGCTGCGTTAGGATTTGAATTCCTGGTGATTTGAACTTTACCACTTTCGAGCCAGCGGCAGTTTAATTTTCTCACTACCGGAGTAATAATGTCCGATGTCCATGAGTTGCCACGCGAATTGGAGCCGGATGCACTACCTGTAATTTCAAATACATCGTCTAATAAATTAAGAGGTGTGCCGTTTCCTTCTGTTTGCTTGTGTTCTCTTGTGCCACTCCATTTTCTCCAATTGTTGTTAAGCGTATTGGTGATTTTTCCGTCTGTAACTGTTACTGACCAGGCCAGGTTGTTAGAGGTGCTTTTATTTTCAATCTTATGTGTTCCTTCAATCTTAAAACTATCTACATTATAGTTGTCAAACGTTGTTGTAACAGAGTTTCCGGCCACAAACATCGGTCCGGTATAAACGCTGATGATCTTTCCCTTTCTAAGCTTACCGTCTTTGCCAAGGCATCCTGTTCCAAAATCTACAGTTACTGTTTTAGGAAAAACATGCGCTGTTTTTGGAGTTACAGTTACGGTAAAACAACGGGCAGAATCGGGCGACAAAGTGCCTTCAGGTGAAGATGGCTTATAAATAATTCCGGCACCGGTTCCTATGCCAACATCTTCGCCGGCATCAGACGACTGAACGCCCATAGTAATATTGAAGACATTGTTGAACTGGTCTTCACTTACGGCATCGCTTTCTACCGCATCTGTTACCAGGTCAGAATCGGTGGCATTGTTGTTACTGGAACTATCTTTTTTACAAGAACTGAAAGTAACAATTCCGGCTAAGGTTAAAACCATATACCATTTGGGTAACGAAAAAATCTGTTTCATAAATTAATAAAGATTGAAGTATTAGTAAATAATTTAAAAGTGAGATATGGACAGGGGTTGCATAAAGAAGTTTAACAAGCAGTTAAAAAAAATTTATTTTTGTTATTTCTATGACATTAATCGACACCCATACACATCTATACCTTAAAGACTTTGAGCACGACATTGATAATGTGATACAGAGGGCTAACGATGAAAATGTAGAAAAATTATATCTGCCTGCAATCGACAGTAGCGAATCGGATGCGTTGCTTGCATTGGAAAAAAGATTTCCGGGCAAAGTTTTCGCTATGACGGGATTGCATCCATGTTCAGTAAAAGAAAATTTTAAAGAAGAGTTGGAGCTGGTCTCGCAACAATTATCGCAACGCAGTTTTGCTGCAATCGGAGAAACGGGCCTGGATTTTTATTGGGACACCACTTTCACCAAACAACAATATGAAAGCCTGCACAGGCATGCCGAATGGGCTTTGCAATACAAAAGGCCACTGGTGCTCCATACCAGGAATGCCATGCAGGAAACAATTGATGTGGTAAAATCTTATTCAGGCAAGAATCTGTTTGGCATTTTTCATTGTTTTAGCGGAAGCCTGCAAAATGCCAAAGACATTATTGACCTTGGATTTCTGTTAGGAATTGGCGGCGTTCTTACTTATAAAAATTCCGGGCTGGCAGAAGTGATCAAAGAAATTGACCTCAAACATTTGGTGCTGGAGACCGATGCACCGTACCTTACCCCTGTTCCGTTTCGCGGCAAACGCAATGAGAGCAGCTATTTGAAATATATTGCGGATAAACTTGCGGAAATTAAAAACATTAGCGCAGAAGAGGTAGCGCTTCAAACTACCCAAAACGCCAACGAGGTCTTTTCTGTGCAGCCATAACTAGCGAACATAAACACCTTGCCGGTTCAAATGCAATTTTGTGATTTACTTTTGCATTAAAGAAAATATCTTTTCCCTATAAAACGCTTTCTACCATATGAAATACTCATACTGCTTTTGTTGGCATGGAACTGTACTACATATGGGCAAGACCGGATCATCAGCGGAAGAATTATTGATGCACAAACCAAACTTCCATTAGTTTCCTGCAGCATTTATTCGCTCAATTCCGGTAATGGAGTTATTACCGATGAAAATGGCAAATATACTTTTTCGATAAACGATAAAACGGATTCTATAGCCATCTCCATGATCGGTTATAAAACTGTTGTCAAAGCGGTAACCAACGCTGCCAGCCAGGAAATTGATTTTGAAGCAAAGCCACTTTCTTCGATGATGCAGGAAGTGGTTGTGGAAGTAAAACAAAAATATTCAAAGGCGCAAAGGCTTATAAAAAAAGTAATCAAAAACAAGGACCGTAATAATGTTTTCTATAACAAATCTTATCAGTGCCAGGTGTACGACAAAATTGAAGTTGAGGTTAAAAACATTCCAAAAAAGTTGGAAAACAGCCGGCTTTTGAAATCAATGTCATTTGCCCTGGACAATATGGTAACTACAAAAGACAATCAAAAAGCCCTGCCGGTATACCTGGCAGAAAGCAACTCCAACTATTATTATAAAAAAAATCCGGAAAAAGACAGATATGATTATACCGCTTTAAAAAGTTCGGGCATCGCCAATAAAACAGTGTTGGCTTATGTGGATGGCCTTTATAAAAAAATTAATGTTTATGACAACAACGTAAAATTGGTAGACATTAATTTCATAAGCCCGATAGCTGATAACGCCTTAAATTTTTACAATTATCACATTCTTGATACGGTGTTTTTTGACAATCACCGGTGCATACAGGTTCAATTTGAACCGATACAATTTGGCAGCAATACTTTTAAGGGATACATGTGGATAGCAGACACCTCTTTTGCCATTAAATCTGTTGTGATGCACATGGACAAAAATGCAAACGTGAACTTTGTCAATTCTTTTGAAATATCACAAAATTTTAAGGCAGCGCCGGATAATAAATTTTTTCCCGAGCGTAATAATTTATACCTGGATATTTCGGTTCCGGAACTAAAAAAAACAGGAGCCATCGTAAAAAAAACAACGTTGTATAAAGATGCGATTGTCAATAATAACCTGATTGATACAGCCTTCAATAAAAAAATAGTTGATATTACTTCTGTATCATCGGACACATCTGGCTGGGCTCACCGGAGATTTGAGCCTTTAAGTAAATCAGAAAATTCGGTGTATTTATTGATGGACACGTTGAATAAAATACCTGTAGTGGTTACCTACGGAAAAATAATTTCAGCAATAAGCACAGGGTATTATACCGTGGGCCACGTAGACATTGGAAATCTTTATTCCATCTATACTAACAATAGAGTTGAAGGCAACCGCTTTACGTTTGGATTAAAAACCAATACAAATTTCAACCACAATATTCAGCTTCGCGGGTACGCAGGCATATCTACGCTGGATAAACAATTCCGCTATTTACTCAGCTCGTTATTTGTATTAAGCAGAAAGCAATGGAGCACGCTTATGCTGACTCATACAAGCGATATTTCCGGAACTTATGAACACGAGGATGAGTTGGATCAGAATTCTATTTTTGCTGCTTTTTTAAGAAGAGTAAATGCATCAGAAATAAGATTGATCAACCGAAAAGATGATGGTATTGCTTATAAAAAATATTTTAATAATGGAATAGGCATAGGTGCGGAGTTGAAACACAGCGCGCTTACGCCATTCTTCAACGTATATTATACCTACGACAATTTTCTACCTTATATTATAAGCAAACCCGGCGTAAACAGTGACTATACGGTAAATGAAGCCACTTTCTCATTGCGCCTGGCACACCGCGAAAAATACATCACGCAAAATTACAGGCGCGGAAGCCTGGGCAGTAACTACCCAATCGTTACCATCAATTATACAAAGGGCATTAAAGTAAACAGCGGCTTTTTAAAAAGCGATTTCAATTACAGTAAATGGGATCTCAACATTCAACACGATTTTACCGATGGGCGAATAGGCCAGTTGTCTTATACAATTGACGCCGGAATAACCAATGGCGTGCTGCCGGTAATTCTTTTAAATGTTCAAAAAGGAAACGATACTTATTATTTCAACAAGTATGCCTTTAATAACATGAACCGGTACGAATTTGCGTCGGATAAATATGTTAGCTTATCGGTACAGCAAGGGTTCGGCAGCTTTCCCTTTAAATACTTTCCATTACTAAAAAAATTAAAATGGCGCTCGCTGGTAACTTTTAAAGGAGTATTAGGCGGCATGTCTGAAGCAAATAAAATTGCCAATGGCTATTATGATACTTCTATCAATTATCATTTTTTTATTCCTGATAAAACTCCTTACATGGAAACCGGCGTTGGGATAGATAACATTTTTCATTTGTTGAGAATTGATGCAGTTTGGAGATTGAATTATTTAAACAATCCCGGCATTTCCAGGTTTGGAATAAAGGGAAGTATGGAATTGAAATTTTGATACAATGCTGATAACGTCAATTGAACATATTTAATAAAACCATTTTTTTTATCTTAATTTCAATTGGCTGGGTTTAAAAAGTACTCCTGTTTCTCTGTTTCAATGTGAATAAAACATGAGCGATCAACCCGCAAAGCACAACAGAAAATTAAACGAACTTGTAGCTACCGCAATTTGCGGAAATGACATCACATCATCATGCCTTTATGTTTCGGCACTATGCATTGTATATGCGGGACAATATGCCTTTATTGCACTATTGCTTGTGGGATTGGTATTATTTTTCTTCCGAAAAATATATGGAGAAGCGGTGGGCGCACTGCCATTAAATGGTGGCGCTTATAATATTCTTTTGAATACCACCAGCAAAGGAAACGCCTCTTTGGCCGCCTGCCTCACCATACTTTCTTACATGGCAACCGCAGTAATATCAGCTTCCGAAGCAATGAAATACCTGCACAGCGTCTTCCCTGTTTTTCCGGTGATTATTGCAACGCTGGTGATCCTTACTATTTTTTTACTGCTTACCATTGGTGGCATCAGCGAATCGGCTACGGTATCAGCAGTTATCTTTATTATTCATCTGGCAGTGCTGCTTTTGTTGATTTGCAGTGGCATTTACTATGTGATGACCAATGGCCTTGATCTTGCAAAAATTAATTTTCATAGTCCGCTAAAAGGAAGTTTGTCAAACGCATTATTCCTTGGTTTTAGCACTGCCATGCTGGGTATTACCGGCTTTGAAACTTCTGCCAATTTTATCGAGGAACAAAAACCAGGCGTTTTTCCAAAAACGTTAAGAAACATGTGGATGCTTGTAATGATAATAAACCCGTTGATAGCATTGATAGCAGTTTCAATTATGCCACTCGATGTTGTTGGTGCGCATGAAGATGCGTTTCTTTCCTATATGGGAAATCAAACTGCCGGTTCCTGGCTGGCGCTGATAGTTTCTTTGGATGCAGCATTGGTGCTAAGCGGTGCGGTTTTAACGGCCTTTATCGGCGTAAGTGGGTTGATGAAACGCATGACGCTCGACCGTATATTTCCACAGGCATTGCTTAAACAAAATTCCAGGGGCAGCTCGCCGAGGATCCTGATTGTATTTTACCTCTTATGCTTCTCAATACTTTTTATTACTGAAGGTGAACTGGCGCCATTGGCCGGGGTTTATACCATTTCTTTTCTATCGGTTATGGCATTTTTCGGATTTGGAAATTTATTATTGAAATTGAAGCGTGCCAGTTTGCCCCGGCCTGAATATGCTCCTCCGATTATTGTTGGGCTTGGCATATTGGGAATTCTTGTTGCACTTTATGGAAATGTAAAACTACATCCCGATTACCTGGTTGTTTTTCTTCAATATTTTATTCCCGCCATTCTTATCATCTATCTCTTTCTGAAACGAAAGGTAGTGCTCCATTATTTACTGTTGTATGCTAACGCAATGTTCGATAAAATTCAAAAGGCATCAGTGTTTAGCAGATTTCATCTTACCAAAGAGATGCGAAAATTAAACAAGCAGCCTTTTGTTTATTTTACAAAGGGAGATAACATTGCGATACTTAATAAAGTAATTATTTATGTACTGGAAAACGAGATAACCCAAAAATTAAAAATCGTTACCGTGTTACAAAAAGAAGAGCAATTAAACCCAACTTTTGTGCGCGACCTGGAAGCGCTCGACCGCGCTTATCCTGATTTCAGAATTGAATACATACAAATGAAGGGAGAATTTGGGCCTGAATTGATCAATCGCTTAAGCAGAGAATGGAATATCCCACATAACTTTATGTTCATTGGTTCTCCGAGTGATCGTTTCCCGCACCGGCTTGCCGATCTTGGCGGAGTACGATTAATTATTTGATCGCGGAAATCAGTTTATTGTTTAAGCGAAACGACAAGGCATTTTCCGAATCTGAAAAAACTACATTATGGCTTTTCCCATAAGCGTTACTTAATCTTTATTTAATTAAAAAGATTAACCCAAAGAAATGCCAGACGGCTTATTACCTGCATCAATATCCGGAAAATCAGAAACTCACAAGATCAAAAAATTGAAGAATTATGTTTTCAGGGGAAGTTTTTATTTCCACCAGGCATCAATGAAACCTTCTTTTCCAAATACCGGATCAGCCGAAGGCAAAGGAACCGCCTTGATGTTGGGAATAGCCTTTTCCAGTTCCGCTGCCGTGCCATGGTTGATGTCATAATCTTTTGCCTGCGGATAAGCGCCTACACATTCAAAATCTGCGCCGGCAGATAAACATTTATGACCCACGCCTGCGGGAATAATGATCACATCTCCCGCTTCCAGTTCAACCGCTTTACCGTTTGGGCCGCCAAGCATCACGCGAACATTTCCCGAGGAAATGGCGAGCGCCTCGTGCGTATTACTGTGGTAGTGATGAAAATCATAAATGCCGTTGCGCCAGGTATTTCCCCAATCGTTTCTTAAAAAAATCTGTCGGGCAATTTCCGCCGCCTTATTTTTCTGCCGGGGCAACTGCAAAGCGCTTTTATAAATTAAAACCGGCAACGCGCTATTGGGAAAATTTTTATTCCGTTTTAAAATAAAGTGGTCAATATGCGGATTGGTATTGATTCGTTGCCGGCTCATAAATCATCTTGAGTTACTGTTTGGAAACATTACTTTATTGGGCGCCTTATTAAATTCAGCGAGGATGTTTCGGATAATATTGGTGCGAATAGTGGCAGCTTTTTTTGGTGGCACCAGGTAAGTTACTGAAACCTCCACCCAAGTGTTGGCATTGATACGGAAACTGACATAAGGATATTCTTTGATCTCAATCTCATCAATCGGCGAATGCTTCACCATTTCTCTCAGGTTGGTAATGTTTTTGGCCATTTCAGGCCCTAACTCCGCGGTGGTCACCTGCTTGATGATGTTTTCAACAAAATTCAGATCGCTTTCATAGGCCACGTGAAAAGGAATTTCGTTCCAGATAAATCTGAAATTTTCCCAAGAATAATTGAAGACAGCGGATTGCAGGATCAGGCTGTTTGGAAAACGAATCAGTCTTCCGCTGGGCAGATCGTTGGTAAGATAATCGCCGGCAAATTCCCACAAAGTAGTATCCACATAGCCGATCTCAATTACATCGCCTTTGAAGGTGTTAATTTGAATCCGGTCGCCAATGCGGTAAGGACTGCGGATAATGATATAAATCCAGCCAATAAAAGAAGAAATAGGTGTCTGGAGCGCAAAGCCCAGAATGAGGGAAATCAATCCCAGCGAAACCGCCGCTGCATACCAGTTGGCGAATAAAAAAGAAACAATGAGAATGGCTACAGCAATGACGCTTACCAGGTTGGTCAGTTGAATAAGATTATAGCGTTCATAGCGTCCCTTCGATCTTTTATGAATAACCAGCTCGATGATTTTAGTGGCAGATAAAATGACTACCGCAAAAAATATGGCGAGTGAAAGTTTTTGCAATAAAACCTGGTATTTGCCGAGCAGATCAAATATATGCAGCCGGAAAAGAATATAGAAAGTAACGGCAATTACAGCCATAACGATATAGCCACCCAGCCAGATAAAAGAAGATTTCTTTTTAATACTGTTTGTCTTTTGAGCTATTTTCTTTTCCTGATTTCCCTTTACTTCCATGAAATAAGCTGACACTTTAGAGATCAAATATCATTGTACCAGTAAGGGCCTGAACAAGAATAAAGCCAAATCAATATGGTCAATCCGGGCCCCTGGCGGCATTAAATGCAAATATTAACCTCGCCGAAAAAATTTGAAAAAACTACTTTTTGGCTTGTCTCGGTTGGATACTGAATTTTTATCCCGAATACAGATGTGATCAATAAACTATACCGGAAATTGAACAGAAAAAACCAAATCGGGATGTTGGCTCACTAGCCAGAGGCCTTGATATTGACCTCCTAAAAATATAAACTATCTTTTGCTTTGGCTTATTATCTTAAAAATCTTGTAAACAACTTTTTTAGAGGAACTTTTATCTATGCTTGATGAGCCATAGCGATTCATTTTCAACCATATCAGTGTCATTAATTATTTTCTCACAATATTTTTGCTTAAAACTTATGCCTTCAGGTATTGAGACAAGTTTAAATGTAGATTTTTAGAATTTTCCTGGCGTGTGCAAATTCTAAGTATGGAAAACATTGGGTTATTATTCTTTGAAAACAAATGGAATGAGGATTTATTTTTTTACTAAATCAGCCGAATCACTATACTAATCTCTTCTAAATTTTCCCGCTTCTATCGCAAACAGAGCAAGCTTAGCTTCTTAAAAAAAAATAAGATATCCAGTATAAAACAAAAAACCCTCTCAGAATTAACTGAAAGGGTTTAAATAAATATGGCAGCTACCTACTCTCCCACATTGTTGTGTAGTACCATCGGCCATGAGGGGCTTAACTTCTCTGTTCGGTATGGGAAGAGGTGAACACCCTCGGCAAAACCACCATAAAGAGGTTGCCAAGAAAATACAAGTATCAGGATAGTTGTATCAAGTATCAGGAAAGCAACAAATGACTTTCTTGCTTCTTGCTACCCACTACTTGCTTCTGGAATAAATTAACATAAAGGGAAAGTTGTAATACTAATAAAAAAAAGATAAAGCTTACGGGCAATTAGTACTACTCGGCTTTGACATTACTGCCTTTATACCTGTAGCCTATCAACGTCATAGTCTTTGACGACCCTTAAAAGAAAACTCATCTTGAGGTTGGTTTCACGCTTAGATGCTTTCAGCGTTTATCCTGTCCGTACATAGCTACTCTGCACTGCACCTGGCGGCACAACAGATACACCAGCGGTACGTACGACCCGGTCCTCTCGTACTAAGGTCATGTCCTCTCAATTTTCTAACGCCCATCACAGATAGGGACCGAACTGTCTTGCGACGTTCTGAACCCAGTTCACGTGCCACTTTAATCGGCGAACAGCCGAACCCTTGGGACCTTCTCCAGCCCCAGGATGTGACGAACCGACATCGAGGTGCCAAACCTCACCGTCGATATGAGCTCTTGGGTGAGATCAGCCTGTTATCCCCAGAGTACCTTTTATCCTTTGAGCGATGGCCC
>CAVRFP010000006.1:0-202500 GCA_963720405.1 uncultured Chitinophagaceae bacterium | reverse complement strand
TTTTTTTCGAGCGGATTGCAAAGATAAGGGGAGTTATTTTGCTATTCAAAACTATTTTAAAAAATATTTTAAATAAATCTTAAAACCCTTGCTGGCAGAGGACTTCAGCATTCAAATATTTTTGAAGTCTATTTCTTTTGCAAACTTGTATCGCTCAGCGCAAATAATGCCTTACCCATCATTTTTATAGCTAACGGCTATTAAAAACAAACCATGAGGAGGCACCGAAAAATCAGCATAGGAGCAGTCGCGCGCATCAATAATTTCTTCAAACCGGGATAGCGAAATTTTATTGGTTCCAACACGCAACATCGTTCCCACCAGCCCCTTCACCATTCCTCTCAAAAAGCGGTTGGCTTTTACATTATAAACCAGCAGGTCTTTTTCTATCTTCCATTCGCTTCTTTCGATGGTGCACAGAAAATTATGTACCTGCGTATTGCGTTTGGAAAATGACATGAAATTCTGATACTTCAGGAGAATGGCCGCCGCCGCATTGAGCACTTCTATATCTAACTGGTAAGGATAAAAGTAGGCCCGGTCTTGCAGAAACGGATTTTTATCCCTGTAAATGAAGTATTTATACTCACGCGACACTGCATCAAACCGCGAATGGACATTTTCCTCCACCTGAAAAATTCTCTTGATAACTATATCCTTCGCAAGAATCGCATTTAAATTATAAATCTGAACCTGGGGCTGAAAGATGGCTTCTTCTATATCGAAATGGAAAAAATTCTGCAATGCATGAACGCCGGCGTCGGTGCGAGATGAACCGGTAAGAGATATTGCCTTTCTAAAAAACACCTGTAATGCCTTTTCAACTTCCGACTGGATTGTAACCGCATTCCGCTGCACCTGAAAGCCAGAATAGGCTGTGCCCTTATAACTAACTTCTATAAAATATCGTGGCATTGTGTTTTTTCGGCCTGGGAATTAATTGTGGATCATCGCTTTAAACCGGTTGATGTAATACTCGTCTTTTAATTGCGATTGTAACAAATAGTATTGGTCGGAATCTGCGGTGAAAGCATAAGCAGCATCAAAAAACATGTACTTTCCTTCGTCAGTTAAGAATAAATAGGAAAGATTCCTGATTTGCTCAGTGCTAAAACATTTTGACCGAAATACCTTCTTTGCAGTTTGTATCATGTCTTCATTATTGGTTTGAGCCGCCATTTTCTTACGAAGCCTCAAAAAATCTTCGCTGTTGGCAAAAGCTCTGCAATCCGAATTAACGTTTGAATGGGTAACCGCCTTGGGCAAAACGATGATTTCAGCTGATTTAGCCGGAGCACTATTTTTTCTCGCATCCTTATCTTTTGGCATATCGCCGGCCTGCGTCGGTGTTGCTGCAGATTGTTCTCTTTTATTTGAAGAATCCTTGCTTGCGCCGATATCTTGCTTTTTATCAGGCTCCTTATAAACTTTTATTGTATCATTTGTTAGTGTCACAGTGTCTTCCGCCGGCTTAACAATCGTTGGTGTAATTGTAAGATGAAGCGAATCAGCAACAGAGGCTGTATTGGAATCTTTCGAAGGCAAAACGGGAACCACAGCTTCATTCTGTGCCTGCTGCATTTTTTCTGCGGGAATAAAAACTCTTACCGTATCGTTACTGCTTTTATCTATATACACCATTTGCGTTCCATCGGTATCCTTTTCATTTAAAAGTTTTACAATGGCGCGGTGTGATAACAGTAGCCGCGATATTTGTATCCGCATTTTTTACTTCGGGATTTGGATTTTGAACAGTTTCTTTATTGGCTTCTGCAGAATCATTTGTCGTTGCAAGCGGCTCATTCTTTTGAAGAATGGATGAATCTTTTACCACAGTGGCAAGCATCGACGCAAAAGGATCGTTTTGAACTTTGGCAGTATCCCGGTTATTAACCGCAACGGGTTTCAAATTATTGCCAGGAATTAATTCAAGCGTTTGAAGATTAAAAAGATTCCACCCCTTATCGCCGAGATTCTTCAATAGATATCCCGCATTATTTTTATCAACTGAAATACTGAACTTCTCTTCCGGGAATTCATTTTTGGGAAAACCAACAATCACCTGGTAATTTCCGTCCTGCAGATTGGGAAGAATTATGTAGCCCGCAGGTGATGAACTTAACAGTTTATCATTCATCCGTACATAGAAAGGCTGGCCACTTTCTGTTTGTAAATAAACAAACCGCAATTGCTGCGCTTGCAACGGCAACGCAAAAGCAATTATCAACGAAACAACCACAACCCTTTTTAAATGGAAAATAAACATAGTAGCAAATCTATTTAATATAATAATAAATATCAGCGGCCGTCTAAAAATTATATTCATCTTATAATTAAGGCGATTATTTTTGCCGGCACTAAAAAACAGTTATGAAAAAAATCTTTTTGGCATTTATATTATTTGGATCCATCTTAACCGCTAAAGCCCAGGATGAGAATGAGACTTCATCCGACACATCGTGGGTGCATGTCTACCGCGGAACTTATCCAAAGATTAATGACCTTGTTCATACAAAGCTTGAAGTAAGCTTTGATTATAACAAATCATGGATGTATGGTAAAGAATGGGTAACACTTCAACCTCACTTTTATAATACCGACTCCTTAACGCTCGATGCAAAGGGAATGGAAATAAAGGAAATCTCGATGATAAAAGGTACCTCTAAAACTCCCTTGAAATATAGCTACGACGGTATGTTGCTAAGAATTACGCTTGATAAAACTTACAAGGGCGGAGAAAAATACACGGTATACATCAATTATATCTCAAAGCCCAACGACTTAAAGCTTGAAGGAAGCGCTGCTATCACAGATGCAAAAGGACTTTACTTCATCAATCCAAAAGGCGAAACCGATGAGCATACGGAGATTTGGACACAGGGCGAAACAGAATCTAACAGCGCGTGGTTTCCTACAATAGATAAGCCCGATCAGAAAACAACCCAGGAAATTTTGATGACGGTGCCATCAAAATATGTAACGCTCAGCAACGGGCTTCTTATCAGCCAGAAAAAGAATACCGATGGTACAAGAACTGATTACTGGAAAATGGATTTGCCCCATTCGCCGTATCTATTTTTTATGGGCGTAGGAGATTACACCATTGTAAAGGACAAGTACAAAAAGATGGATGTTAATTATTATGTAGAAAAAGAATATGCGCCTGTTGCCAAAAAGATATTTGGAGAAACGCCCGCCATGATTGGCTTTTATGAGAAAATAACCGGTGTTCCCTACGCATGGCCCAAGTACGATCAGATAGTTGGCCGCGAATATGTAAGCGGCGCAATGGAAAATACTACGGCAACATTACACCAGGATGGCGCTTATCAAAATGCCCGGCAACTGGTAGATGGAAACGGTTGGGAAAGTGTAATTGCCCACGAGTTATTTCATCATTGGTTTGGCGATCTGGTAACTGCCGAAAGCTGGAGCAATATCACGCTAAATGAATCTTTCGCAAATTATAGTGAATACCTGTGGGATGAATTCCGCCATGGTAAAGATGCCGCCGATGATCATGCTTTTGATGATATGCAGGGTTATTTATTGAGCAACAGCAACAATAAAAATTTAGTCAGGTTTCATTACAAAAACAAAGAAGATGTTTTTGATGCCGTAAGCTATAATAAAGGCGGACGAATTTTAAATATGCTCAGAAATTATGTGGGCGATTCAGCATTTTTTAAATCGCTGAATAAATATCTTACCACTAACAAATTCAAATCTGCCGAAGCACATCAATTAAGATTGGCTTTTGAAGATGTAACCGGACAGGATCTCAACTGGTTCTGGAACCAGTGGTATTTTGGAAGCGGACAGCCCGACATTGATATCAGTTACGATTACAGCAACGGAAAGGCACGGGTAATTGTTCAGCAAAATCAACAATCAGGTAAAATATTTAAGGTGCCAACAGCTATCGATGTTTACAGCGATGGAGACAACAAAAAACGCTACAAGGTTTGGCTAGAAAATAAAGTGGATACTTTTTACTTTGCCAGCGCAACCAGGCCATCATTCATCAATGTGGATGCGGATAAAGTTTTATTATGTACTAAAAAAGACAATAAAACTGCCGAGGAATTTGAGCAGCAATTAAAATATGCGCCTAATTTTCTTGACCGCAGGGAAGCGCTTGAATATTTTGCAGATAATAAATTAAGTCCGCTTGCAAACGGCTTAAGCGACAAGTATTCGGGCATTCGTTTATTTACTTTAGAAAAGTTAGACCAGTCGAAAGCGTATACAATACCTTCCGTGCTTACAACGATTGAGGAAATTGCGCAAAAAGATCCTAACAAAAAAGTACAAGCCAAGGCAATTGAGATATTGGCTCAGCAAAATTCCGCAAAGTATGAGCCCCTGTTTACAAAATTTGTGAACGACTCATCTTATTCTGTTTCCGGCGCTGCGCTTGATGGAATAGTAAAATTGCATCCTGAAAATGCGTATTCACTTGCAAAAAAATACAGCGCAGATGCAAAAGGAAAATTAGGAAGTGTTGTATCAGCGATCATTGTAAAAAATGGCAAAGAAGAAGATTTTGATTTTCTATTAAATAATTACAAAAACATGCCTCCAAACGATGAAAAAGTAACCGCCACCATTGGCTTTGCAAAGTTTTTGGCGAAGGTTAAAAATGCCGGTAACGTTAAAAAAGGCGTTGATGAAATTATGAAATTCAGAAACCTGATACCAGCGCAATACCGCGGCTTTATCGATCCTGCATTTAAACATTCGTTCAGCGATATCAGTGCAGCACAACAAGCCGGCGGAAATAAAGAAATGGCCAATTATATCGACGGCTTATTGAAATAGTGCCTTGCTCTAAAATGTTTTTTGAAAAACAGCAATAAAACAAACCACAGTGTGCTTTTAATAAATCGAGATAAGTGATTTTGTAGATTTTTGTATTTTTTTGAGAATGATGCATCCAACTTAAAATCTCATCCGGAACAAACCGAAGTAATTATTAAACAGAAAGGTTTTGTCAAAAACAATTACCTGTTATGAATGTGGCATTTGATTTTTTGGCAAAATGATATAAGTGATTTTGTAGATTTTTACACTAAAAAAGGTTGTCTTCCCGGACAACCTTTTTTATTTCTAATTTTTTATAGACCTCTATTGATCCCACCAGAGATGATCCGTCCTGGAAACATTCGGAACATTTTTACCATTCCTGCTGATTTCAGTACTTGGATAATCCATCCTCCGGATAAAAGTTGGTAACGTAACGTTTACAGGTAAAGCAAAATCTTTGTAGGAATAATTAAAACGCCTCATATCATCCCAGGTAACCGGCATAAGGAAGCAGGCCACATATTTTTCTTTCATGATCAGATTTAACGTAAGCCCGGACTCCCCAACCGATACGGCAGGATTGGCCAGGTATTTTGTTATTGAATCTGCAGGCACGTTCAATTTCTGCATGCTCGCCGTAATTCCAGCCACGTAAGCTGCATACGCCCGCGGCTTATTATCCGCACGGAACGCCGCCTCAGCTTCAATAAAACGACATTCAGCATTGGTAATAATCAGCAATGGTGAATTGTCGCTTGAATACCATTTGTTCACATCGAGGTAGCATTGAGCATGATCTGTATTTCTTGTGCCCTGGTATCCGGCGCCGTTTGGTGTTCCGCGATAATCATGAAACATGGTGGTGTCCGTAATCTGTGGCAGGCGCGGATCAAACACACCATAGGTAACTCCATTTGTTGCATTTACAAAATAGGATGAAAGCCATACATCCAGCACCAGGTTTTTATTGTTTATAGCAGCCTGCGCCCATGGATTCCGGTTCGCAAACTGGCTCATTTGGGCATCATCACTGTTGGAAGTATAAGCATTATCGATAGCTGCCAAAACCTTCACAGGATCATATTGGCTGGTTTTAGAAACCTGGTTTAGCAGGCGCGCTTTTAACGCATTAGCAGTTTTAATCCAGGCAGCATTTGAGCCTGCATGTATAAAATCGCTCGGTGCATCCAACTGTCCTTTCAGCAAAGTATCCTGCAAAATCGCAATTCCTTTATCCAGCAACATCAGGCAGGTATCATAAATAACCTTTTGATCGTCATATTTCGGCGCCAGGTTTTTTACACCAACAAAAGCTTCGGTATAAGGCATGTCTCCCCATAAGTTGGTTCCCATTCCTAAATTGGCAGCTATCAAAATATCGGCTACACCCTCATAAGCGGCAAGGTTTTTTTCTCCGGCAAAATTTCTCATATCATGCAAATCAGTGAGCACATTATAAATGCCACCCCAGGCGCCACTGGGATCTGCCTGCTGATAGGTGTCGGACGTGCCACTGACACTCGGAGAGGCGAGATACTGAACATAATACGAAGTCCAGTTGCTGATATTAAAAACATTATATGCAGTGAGGTTCGTTGTGTTGGCCAGCAAACCTGCAATCGGTGGCTCAGCGGCTGCATTCGGGTTTTCATTTATATCCAGGTATTTTTTACAACCTGCCGCTAAAATGGCCAGCAGCAGTAATGAACCTGAAATCTTCAAATATTTTTTCATAATAATTTTTTGTTTAGAAGGTTACATTTATAGTAAACAAATAGCTGCGCAGCTGCGGATAAGTGAATCCTGCCTGGGAACTTGCAGTAAGGTCGCCGGAAATTGCATCGCTGGCTTCAGGATCAAAGCCATTGTATTTTGTGGACAGCCATAAATTATTACCGGTAAAGCTCACGCTTGCCCTGGAAATAAAGGTGCCTTTGATCCAGCGTTGCGGCAGATTATAAGAGGCGCTTAGCGTCCGCAGCCTGATCCACGATGCATCCTGCACAAACTGTTCCGTTACGCCACGATAGACTCCTTCTGTAATATCCATCTCCGTAATCGACTCCATCCGGCCCAATGCCTTGTCCTAAATACACCGGTTTTGTGTTGGGCGTGCCATCAGCCAAGAACCCCTGGAAATACAATGGTCTGATCCCGGTTTTCTGTGTATTTTGAAATTCCAAAAGCAGCCATAAAATTGTCGAGCTGGTTGTACTTACTCAGTCCCTGCTGGGTATCAAACATAAAAGACAAGCTCCAGTTTTTATAAGAAACGGTATTTGAAATACTACCAATCCACTTAGGCATGGAATTTCCCACAACCTTTTGATCTGAACCAGGCGAACGTACCGGGAATCCGTCAGCGCCAATAATAATGGGAAGACTTTTATCAATGTGAAGGGCATCAGGTGTTTTACTGCCATAATACCGTGCCCAATGTGTTCCATAAATATCTCCGATAGATTCTCCCGGAGTAAAAATAAAGCTAGGACCAGCTCCTCCATATCCGAACGATGAGCCTGCTACCAATTGAGTCAGCCCCGGATATATGGAAACCACTTTATTACGATTAGCGGAATAATTCAGCAAAATGTTCCAGGAAAAATCTTTTGTTTTTACAGGAGTTCCGGTAAGTGTTAATTCAACGCCTTTATTTTGAATTTCACCGGAATTCAATGTGATTTGAGTAAAACCCGTTGGCGCTGCTGTTGCAACACCCATGATCAAATCCTTACTATTGGACTTATACCAGGTGAAATTAAGTCCCAACCTGTTTTCAAAAAAATTCAGATCAGTGCCCACTTCAAAAGCGGTAGTCATTTCAGGTCTCAGATCCCTTACTCCGGAGGCACTGTTTCTGCTCCAAAGGCTTACATTATTAATGGGGGCACCCGCCGGTACATACACAATACTGGTGCTGTAGGGCGCCGCATCCTTTCCTATCTGCGCTAATGAAACCCTCAGCTTTCCATTATTGAACCAGGTGGGCAGTTTAAACTGATCGCTGAAAATATAGCTCAGGCTGGCAGACGGATAGAAAAAAGAACGATTTTGTTGTTCGAGCGAGGAAGTCCAGTCGTTCCTTCCGGTTAAAGTAAGAAAAAGATAATTATCATAAGAAGCCGTGAATTCGCCATAAGCCCCTATAATCCTGTATTGCTGTTTGTTTTGCCCGATGGTCTGCACTTTCGCATTGCTAAGATTGAATAAATTCCAGACGGCTAATTCACTGCCCTCAGCGCCTATTTCATTGATCGTTCTATCCAACAGGTCGTGGCCCAGGCGCAGGGTGGTTTTAAATTTACTGGTCCAGTCATGATTGAAGGTTACCATCAGGTTGGAATTTACCTGGCGGAACTCTCTTCTGTATTCGCCAACAAAACCCAGCCCGTTATCATCTGCGCCGGTAATTTCACCAGGCACTCCTCTTGGGCCGGGAGCAGTGGCAGTACGCGCATCGGAATAATAATCCATTCCCAGGCGGTAAGTAGCAGTCATCCATTTAAAGGGTGAATAAGTGAAATCAGTGCTTCCGATAAGCCGGTTTACATTTGACCTGAACTTGCTCGTAGAAGCAGAATACCACGCGTTATTATTGCCGTAAGTTTTTTGAGTTCCGTCTGGTTTTACATAATCTCTTACGTCCCAGCGCGGCGACCAGTAAGATAAATTTTCATTAAAGCGGTTGGCATCATAAAAATTACCGTCCGTATTAATATAATATAGAGAAGTTCCCATAGAAAATTTATCACTGAATTTCAATTTGCCGTTTACTCTTGCAGAAATATCCTGGTACCATGTAAAAGGTATGGTGCCATTTTGTTTAAAATAAGACAGGGAAGACGAAAGGGAAGCTTTCTCAGTTCCGCCGGATAAATTCAATGTATTCCTGAATTGGTTTCCGTTGATGTACGCCCTTGCATACTGGTTGTATAATTTATCAGGATGAGTTGGATCCAGCGCTTTTGCAGCGGCTACTGTGGGTCCCCACTCCGGCCAAAAAGAAGCAGGATCGTATTCACCTTTATATCCCTGTGAAAATTTGCTTTGAACCGCAGGAAATTTATCTACCTGGTCTATTCCGTAGGTGGCGCTGTAATTCACTTTCAGCGATCCGCTTTTGGCAGATTTTGTGGTGATCACCACCACACCATTTGCGCCGCGCAAGCCATAAAGTGCGGTGGCTGCGCCACCTCGAAGTACGCTCACGCTTTCAATATCATCCGGGTTTATATCTCCGGCCCTGTTGCCCATGGAAGCCGGCAAGCCACCACCGGCGCCCTGGCTGGAAGAAGTATTGTCCATCGGAATTCCATCTATTACAAAAAGCGGCTGTGTACCGAGGTTCAACGAGTTAACGCCGCGAATGAGAATATTGGCTCCCTGGCCCGGCCCGCCGCCCGAACTGGTTATCGTTACCCCGGCAATTTTTCCCTGCAAAGCATTTAATAAATTACTTTGATGAGATTCTACCAATTGCTCCGAGCTCACACTTTGTGAAGCATATCCCAACGAACGCTTTTCACGTTTAATGCCCAAGGCAGTTACGACCACTTCAGAAAGCTGCCCGCTGCTTTTTAATACAATACTGTAAGACGACTGGCTGCCAACATTTACTTCATAATGATCATAGTTAACCGATGAAAACACAAGCGTGGGACTTTTACCGGAAACAGAAATACTAAAATTTCCGTTATCATCGGCGGTGACGGCATTTTTAGTTCCCTTTTGCTGAACGGTAGCCAGCGGAACCGGATCGCCATTTTCATTCACAATTTTACCGGTGATGGTTCTGGTTTGTGCCAAAGCGGCAAACGGAATGGAAATTAAAATGAGCATCCATACTAAAAAGATTGATTTTCTCATAACAATTTTAAATTGTTTAAACAGTTCAGAACGAACTCGTTTGTGATAAATTTGATTCAAAGAGGGTTACGTTGTGATCAGGTTAAGAAGCAACGTAATGGGAAATTAAATAAAAAAGAAGTGTTAACATTTATTTAAGAAAAAATTTTATTAACACGAATGGGGAAAACGTGCCTTTTCTTTGAAACGAAGGAAAAATGGAAAAAACTATATTTTCGCTTATATGGCGTAAAATAAATATCCTCAAAAAAAGAGGGCGACGTAAATTTGGTTGAGACGTTGGCGCTCAAAAAAATTAAAACCTGGAAAAATGAAATTTTATTTAATCTTGCGAAAATTGCTGCTGGCCTGTTTTTTGGCGGTGGCTTTTATACCTTCTATGGCACAGTCAAACAAACCGGTAACCTTAAATCATGTAGCTGTATATATTCATGATTTGAAAAAAAGCACGGATTTTTATAAGAATATTATTGGCCTCACCGAAATTCCGGAACCCTTTCATGACGGCAAACATACCTGGTTTAAAATTGGGGAACACAGCCAGTTGCACCTCATTGCCGGAGCTGCGGCCATAACTACACACGACAAGGATTCCCATTTATGTTTTAGCGTGGCTTCTATTGAAGATTTTATTTCCGTTTTGCAAAAAAATGCTGTTGTCTTCGGCAACTGGGCGGGCGAAACAGGAAAGATCACCCGCCGGCCCGACGGCGTTCAACAGATCTATTTCCAGGACCCGGATGGATATTGGCTTGAGATCAATAATGACAAATATTAGTAAGCGGGATAAGCCTTAATATAGATTTTTGCGATTTATTGCTGTAAGAAATATTCGAATACAGTAAGTTGGTTTGATAATCCAAACGAATAGATTATTAGAAGAACAGTAGATGCTGATGAAAGTATTTTATCCGTGGAGGGCGATGATGGCGGCAGCCTTATAACACTTAGGAATTTTGTATATTTGAAAATGGAAAAAATGCTAAAAATAGTACAACTTAAAGACGGGAATACTGACTTTAAATTTTGGCAGACTCAAAGTGATTTCCAAAAACTTCAGGCCATAGAAACTTTAAGACAACAATATATAAATTTTGAAAAAGATGTTCAGCCAAGACTTCAGAGAGTTTGTAGAATTATTAATCAAAAACAACGCTGAATATTTAATTGTTGGTGGTTATGCTCTAATGGAATACTGAAGATTTGCTCAAATCTTTAACCAGTAAAAATTTTCCAAAGAAGCTATTTTATAGATTTTTAAGTTTTTTATCGGCGATCCTCAGAGATGGATGGAGAATTGTTTCATGTGCAACGAAACAAGGCACAGATATCCGGCTTTTTAAACAAATCATCCTCTGTACCCAAAACCGCCGTCATCACTAAAACCGAATCTACTGAAAGAATTTAATCCGGCCTGTTTTCCCTGGAATCAATTTTATAATAAGCCCTCATTAGCTTAATGTTTGTAACCGGCGCAACTACCAGCGGTACCTTTTCAAATACCGCCTGGTTAACATCTATTCCATAAGCTTCACTATCAGAACGGGCCCACCTTAGCATATTGAAGTAGCTGTTTAAAATAAACTTTTCTTTACCGGAAAACTCATTATCGTATGAAAGAAACCGTTCTAAAATAACAAACTTGAAATCATTAATGCCGTCATTCTGTATGTCCGTAATCCGACTGGTGATATTTATTTCATTATTTTCCAGCATTTCAGCTATCACCTTCTTTAGCATGATTCCGATTCTGGGCTGTATGCGAAACCCTAAACGAAAATTTACCCGGAGCACTTTGTTTTCCACAATTTCATCTATTCCGTATTCCATTGTGTAAGGATCATCTGCACGTTCAAAATTGACAAACCAATAAACATCGGCTCGCTTGGGCGAATTGCAGAAAATAGAATCCAAAATCCGTTTCTCAATCTCCCGCCTACTCTGCATCTTGGTTAGATACACTACGTTTGTGGCATATTTAGGGATTTCGGTGTTATTGCTTAACTTTTCCAGCATTGGCAGGTAGTCGTTTAAATTCACATATTTCAACAGGCGGAGCGTGATTTTTCGGGCGTTGTACCACACATACATAGTGCTAATGAGCCCAATTTCAAATACAAGGAAGAACAATCTTTTCAGCAATTTAGCCGCATTGGCAACAAAAAAACTACTTTCTACCAAAACAAAAACAGTAATGATAGCACCAACAATCCAAAAAGGATAATGTTTTACGTAACGTAAAAAATAATACATCAACACCGTCGTCATCAACATAGCAATTGTAATGGAAAAACCATAAGCTGCCGTCATGCCATCACTGGTTCTGAAATACAATACCACCAAAACGCATCCGGTAAATAATATCCAGTTAATACTTGGTATATAGATTTGCCCCCTGATATTAGTAGGAAATTTTGTTTTAATCCTTGGCCAAAAACCTAAGCTTATCGCTTCACTAATTAGAGTAAAAGATCCACTGATAAGGGCCTGGCTGGCAATGATCGATGCAACCGTAGCCAACGCAACGCTTCCCAATAAAAACGAAGCAGGCACAATAGCAAAGAATGGATTGATGCCAGTTAAATTTTGCTTATGCTGCATCAGTGCCCATGCTCCTTGTCCTAAATAATTCAGTACTAAAGTGCTCTTTACAAAAATCCAGCTTATTTGAATGTTCTTTCTTCCGCAATGCCCCAAATCGGAATAAAGAGCCTCGGCCCCTGTTGTGCATAGGAAAACCGCCCCCAGTAACCAAAAGCCATGCGGATGTAGAGTCAACAATTGTAAACCATAAACAGGATTTAAAGCGGCAAAAATCTGCGGGTAATTAACGATCTGTACAATGCCCAATAATCCAATCATACTAAACCAAAGAAACATGATGGGGCCAAACCAACCGCCAATGATTTTAGTGCCAAATCGCTGAAAAAGAAAAAGCAGGAAAAGAATAACTAATACAATCTCTAAGACCAGATTATTGCCCGGAACAATCACCTGATTCAGCCCTTTTGCCATATTCAATCCTTCAATGGCAGAAGTAATGGTGATAGGCGGAGTAATGATGCCGTCGGCGAGTAACGTGCCTGCTCCTATGATGGCCGGATAAACCAGGTTTTTGCCATATCGCCGCACAAGGGCATACAGCGAGAAAACGCCTCCTTCACCATGGTTATCGGCCTGGAGTGTAATGATAACATATTTGAAAGTGGTTTGTAATGTCAACGTCCAGAAGATGCACGAAATTGCCCCGAACACTAAACTTTTATTTACTCCACCACCTTCAGTCAGAATGGTTTGAAAAGTATAAAGTGGAGATGTTCCGATATCACCATAAATGATACCCAATGCGATTAATAACCCCGCAGAAGAAGCTCTTTTGGAGGGAGCGCTCATAGGAGCATATTTTACTTTAAAAATACAACTTTATATAACAAAACATAATGTTCATTTTCAAGCTGAGAAACGTATCAGGTACTGGCAATTGTGCTTTAGATCAGCCATTGACAGTCTTTCACTTCCAAAACTAAACGTAAAACGCAGATCAATCATAATCTGCGTTTTATATTATATTTAAGCCAGATAAGTCATTTTATAGATAATTGACTTTTAAAAATTTACCAGCCACCACTTGCGCCGCCGCCACCGCCGCCACCGCCGCCGAAGCCTCCAAATCCTCCTCCTCCGCCGCCACCGAAGCCACCGCCGCCAAATCCCCCACCACTGCCTCTGCCACCGCTTCCGAGCATATTTCCTAACAGAAACCATGGCAAGCCTCCAAGAAAATCCCTGGAGCCTTTGCGGCTCATGTAAGAACCGCCACCACCACCACCGCGTCCGGAAAAAACAGAAAGTATTACAAAGAAAATGATCGCCAGCAGGATAATGGTGCCCACAGAAGGACGGCCACTTTTTTCTGCAGCCGGGTTTGCTTTGTATTCTCCGGCCGCCGCCTGGATAATGGCGTCTACGGTATTATCGAAGCCGCGATAGTAATCGTTTTGTTTAAAAAAAGGAACCATCCGCTGATCGATGATCTGCCTGGCAAGTATGTCGGGCAAAACACCTTCCATGCCGAAGCCGGTTTCTATCCGCGCTTTTCTTTCCGCTTTTGAAACAAGAATTAATACCCCGTTATTTTTTTCTTTTGTACCAATGCCCCAATCGCGCAAATATTTTAGCGCTACTTCGGCAATATCGTATCCCTGCAGGTCGGGCACGGTTACAATTACAATTGCCGAAGAAGTGGAGTCGTTATAATTTCTCAGCTTTTGCTCCAAAGCCTGCTTCTGAAAAGGCTCTAAAAAATTTCCGAAATCATTTACTGCCTGTGGTGGTTGCGGTTTGCTTTCGATCTTTTGTGCAAAAACCGGTTGAAATCCAAAAAACAACAGCAGTAAAAAAAAGTTTTTCATTAAAGAAATATTACATGAGGTTAATTGCCAAAAACGATCTCATCAGGAAGTTCATTTTTGTCAACATTCCCATCGTAAGGAAAATGAGTTTTAAGCGCGGCGCCAATTTTTTCAATGCTGGAAATAATGCCCGCAGTAAGAGTGTCTTTGCTAAATACAGAAAGTATTTGCTGAACAGACTCTTTCCAATACTTTTCGCCTGCTGCCTGGTGAATACCGCTATCCGCGAAAATAGCCAGTTGCTTATCTTTTATGGCGATGTAAAAAAGCACGCCGTTTCGGAGTGCTGTTTTTTCCATTTGCAGTTTTGAAAAAATCTCAACGGCCCTGTCTAACGGATCTACATACTTGCAATGGCTTTCTACAAATACCCTTATTTCGCCGCTGGTTTGTTTTTCGGCATTTTGAATAGATTGTACTATTTGCTGATTTTCTTCAATCGAAAAAAAAGCCTTTTTGCTGTGAAATGGCCACATTGCTGTTACTTTATTTGATGTCAAATTTCACATCAGGTGCTTTTTCACTTCCCGGATCTGCTTTGTAGAAAGGCTTTTCATGATAGCCGAATATGCCGGCAAATATGTTATTAGGAAACCTTTTTACCCTAAGATTATAATCCTGTACAGCAGCGTTAAAATCCTGGCGGGCAACGTTGATCCTGTTTTCAGTTCCTTCAATTTGTGTTTGAAATCCCTGGAAAGCCGCAGTGGTCTTCAGATCAGGATAGTTTTCAACTACCGCCAATAATTTGCTGAAGGAACTTTGTAAGCCTGCCTGTGCATTTTGATAAGCCTGCAACGAAGCTGGATCGTTAATATCTACGTTAATGCTGGTTGCTTTCGCTCGGGCCTGAACCACTTCGGTTAAAGTACTTTTTTCGAAATTGGCAGATCCTTCAATTGTTTTGATTACACTATTATAAAGATCGGTTCTGCGCTGGTAGTTGGTCTCCACGTTTCCCCATTTGGTTTTTACCTGCTGATCAACTCCGATTAAATTATTATAAGCGCCGCAACCCCAGAAAAGAAGGATAACTACAATTCCGAGAATTACGAACAGGCCGGTTCTTGATTTCATGTTTTTTATTTTATTTTTAAAAAATTAAAGATAATGTTTTCAATTTTCATTACAACCTTCCTTATTTATTATTCTTTATTCTTTATTTATTATCCCGAATAGCTTTTATTCCGGGCAATTCTTTTCCTTCAAAATATTCGAGCAATGCGCCGCCACCGGTAGATACATAGCTTACTTTATCGACTAAATTAAATTCATTAACGGCAGCCACACTGTCTCCGCCGCCAACCAAACTGTAGGCGCCGTTTTCAGTTGCTTCGGCTATGGCTTCGGCGATCGCTTTGGTGCCGGCCTGAAATTTTTTCATTTCAAAAACGCCCATCGGGCCGTTCCACAAAATGATTTTGCTTTCCTTAATTACTTTGGAAAATTGCTGAATAGATTTACTACCGATATCTAATCCCATCCAGCCACTTTCTATGTGATCATTACTCACCATTTTTGTGTCTGCGTCTTCGGCAAATTTATTAGCAACAACGCTGTCTTCAGGTAAGTGGAAATGTACATTTTGGCCTTTTGCTTTTGCTAAAATTTCATTGGCAAGATCCAATTTATCTTCTTCACAAAGACTGTTTCCAATCTCCTTTCCCTGCGCCTTTAAAAAAGTATAAGCCATTCCACCACCAATGATGATGTTATCTGCCTTTTTCAGTAAATTTTCGATGATCTCTATTTTATCAGAAACTTTTGCGCCACCCAAAATAGCAGTGAATGGCTTCTCCGCACTGTTTAAAACCTTGTCCGCATTGGTAATTTCTGCATTCATTAATAAGCCAAACATTTTTTTATCGCCGGGAAAAAATTGGGCAATGATGGCTGTGGATGCGTGCGCGCGATGTGCCGTACCAAACGCATCGTTTACATAAACATCGCCCAGCTCACTCAATTTTTTGGCGAATGCTTCATCCCCTTTTTCTTCTTCTTTATAAAAACGAAGGTTTTCCAAAAGCAATACTTCGCCAGGTTTTAAATCCTTTGCTTTTTGATGGGCCTGTTCGCCGATGCAATCGTCAGCAAATTCAACATTTACCCCGGGCAATAATTCTTTTAAATGCGGCAACACATGTTTTAAAGAGTACTTATCCTCGGGGCCATTCTTTGGCCTTCCAAAATGCGACATCAGGATTACGCTTCCGCCATCATCTAAAATTTTTTTTATCGTTGGGATCGCAGCGCGCATTCTCGTATCATCGGTAATATGAAACTGGTCGTCAAGAGGCACATTAAAATCAACCCGTACAAGGGCTTTCTCATTCCTGAAATTGTGTTGTGAAAATGGGTCCATAATTATTTTAATTGTCGTCAAAAATAATTAAAAGACACGAAGTTATTTTTTGAATAAACCTTTTTCAATTTTTCATACAATGAACCCTGAAAAAAATTTTCTTATATAAATATTTCCCTATTATATTTGTAGGATAATAAGAATGAAACATTTTACCACTATATACAGTTTCCGCATTGCAGCCGATTTTATTGTTGTAAGTTGTTGTATGCCGTAAGGCATCATTTAACCATACCGTTCCCCAGTTAAGGCTTTTCCTTTTATCTTCATATTTATCATTAAATTTTAAACTTCAAATCAGTTATGAGCACTCAACATTTCGAAACCTTACAGCAGCACGCAGGACAAGAGCCAGATCCTACAACCGGCGCACGTGCCGTTCCTATTTACCAAACTACTTCCTTCACTTTTAAGAACTCTGAACATGGTGCTAATTTGTTTGCGCTAAAAGAATTTGGGAATATCTATACCCGGATTATGAATCCAACAACAGATGTTTTCGAGAAAAGAGTGGCGGCTTTGGAAGGTGGTGTGGCAGCGCTCGCAACAGCATCAGGACAGGCGGCACAGTTTCTCGCGCTAAATAATATTTTAGAAGCGGGTGAAAATTTTGTAACAAGCCCGTTCCTATACGGAGGCTCCTACAATCAATTTAAAGTATCTTTTAAACGCTTAGGTATTGAGGCACGCTTTGCGAAAGATAATAATGTAGAAAGCTTTGAAAGCTTAATAGACGATAAAACCAAAGCGCTTTATACAGAAACCATTGGCAATCCCGATTTTAATATTCCTGATTTTGAAAAGCTTGCAGCGCTTGCAAAAAAACACGATCTGCCGCTTATTGTAGACAATACATTTGCAGCAGCCGGCTTTTTGTTTCGCCCGCTTGAAAATGGCGCCCACGTGGTGGTTCAGGCTGCAACAAAATGGATTGGCGGACATGGCAACAGCATTGGCGGTGTAATTGTTGACGGTGGAAATTATAATTGGGGTAATGGAAAATACCGCGCATTTTCAGAGCCATCAGAAGGATATCACGGCCTGGTATTTAATGATGTATTTGGCAGCAATGGGCCTTTTGGAAATATTCAATTTATTATTCGGGCCCGCGTGGAAGGACTAAGAGATTTTGGCCCTGCCCTTTCTCCTTTCAATTCATTCCTGTTAATACAAGGTTTGGAAACCTTATCGCTGCGTGTTGAGCGCCATGTTCAAAATTCGCTGGCCCTGGCCCAATGGCTCGAAAAACATCCGAATGTTGAGAAGGTAAATTATCCGGGATTGGAAAGCAGTCCGCATTATGCAATGGCGCAAAAGTATCTTAAAAAAGGAGCGGGCTCGGTGCTTTCATTCGAAATAAAAGGCGGCAAGGAAAACGCTACACAATTTGTTGACAGTTTACAATTAACCAGCCACCTTGCCAATGTGGGCGACACAAAAACACTGATCATACAACCGGCTGCCACCACCCATCAGCAATTAACCGATAACGAACAATTATCTGCCGGTGTAACTCCAGCCCAGCTTAGAGTTTCGGTAGGAATTGAACACATTGATGATATAAAAGCAGATTTTCAGCAGGCATTTGAAAAGGTTTTTTCTAAATAACCAGGCAGAAAATTTTAATTTTGCATTCTTAAATGATAACCACATCAATATCGGTGTGGTTATCATATTTTAAAAGTTATACAATCAAAATAGTTTGACGTACGATATTTTTCACTCAGATAAACCACTCACACTTGAATCCGGCTATACGTTGCCGAAATATCACTTAGCTTATACCACATATGGCAAAATCAATAAAGAGAAAGATAATGTAGTGTGGATCTTTCACGCCCTTACAGCCAATAGCAATGCCGCCGAATGGTGGCCCGGACTTGTTGGAGAAAAAAAATTATTTGATCCTGAAAAATATTTTATTGTTTGCGTAAACATGCCGGGAAGCTGCTATGGAAGTATTGGCCCGCTTGATGAAAACCCTGAGACCGGTAAAAAATACTACCACGATTTTCCGTTTTTTACTCCGCGCGATATGATACGTTCGTATCAGCCGCTAAGAAAATTTTTAGGCATTGAAAAGATCAGCATTGGCATCGGCGGCTCAATGGGCGGACAGCAATTATTAGAATGGGCTATTGAAGAACCGGAATTATTTAATTCCATTTTTCCTATTGCCACTAATGCGCGTCATTCCGCGTGGGGCATTGCTTTCAACGCATCGCAAAGAATGAGCATTGAAGCAGATAGTACATGGAAAGAAAAAAACGCCAATGCAGGCATGGAAGGAATGAAAGCGGCGCGAAGCATTGCTTTAATCTCTTACAGGCATTACGAAACTTACCATGCAAGCCAAAGCGAGCAACATATCGATAAGATCGAAAATTATAAAAGCGAATCTTATCAAAAATACCAGGGAGAAAAATTGGGAAAAAGATTCAATGCATTTAGCTATTATTTTTTAAGCAAGGGAATGGATTCGCATAACGTAGGCCGGGGTAGAGTAAGTATTGAAAACGCTTTGCAACAGGTAACAGCAAAAACCACCTCGATCGGGATTACTTCCGATATTCTTTTCCCGGTTGGCGAGCAAAAGTTTATTGCTGAAAATATTCCGGGCGCAAAATTTATGCAGATCGATTCCTTATATGGCCATGATGGATTTTTGCTTGAGTTCGACCAGATAGAAAAGATCATCAGGAACGCAATTGCCTGAGTGTGATATAAGCTAAAAAGTAGCTTTTACTTTTTTTTACGAACAAAGAAAAAAGTTTTTATGCTGAAAAAAAATGTTCTCTTCCTGTTTTTCTTGTTGCTGTTACAGGTTGGGTTCACACAATCCACACGCCAAAACCCTGTACCAACGCCGTCCCAGGCGGCATGGCAGGATGCGGAATATTATTTTTTCATTCATTTTGGGCCAAACACATTTACCGATCTCGAATGGGGCAAGGGCACCGAAAATGCAGAGGTTTTTAATCCTAAAGATTTGGATTGCGAACAGTGGTGCCGCATTGCAAAGGAAGCAGGCGCCAAAGCGATCATCATCACCGCAAAACATCATGATGGCTTTTGCTTGTGGCCAAGCAAATATTCTACGCACACCATCAGGGAAAGTGGCTGGCGCAACGGCAACGGCGATGTGCTGAAAGACTTATCAGCCGCCTGTAAAAAGTATGGTTTAAAATTCGGAGTATATCTTTCTCCGTGGGATAGAAACCATCCAGACTACGGAACTTCAAAATACAATGATGTGTTTGTGAATATGCTCACGGAAATCTTCACCAGCTATGGACCCATTTGGGAACTCTGGTGGGACGGAGCCAATGGCGAAGGCCCCAATGGTAAAAAGCAAGTGTATGATTTTAACCGCTTTGAAAAAGTGGTAAGAAAGCTTTCACCCAACACAATTATATTCAGTGACATTGGTCCCGATGCAAGATGGTGCGGCAATGAAAAGGGATATGCAGGCTTTACTAATTGGAATACGCTCGACACCGCAGGGTTTAAAAGAGGCGCCGGTGCACCGCCTACAGACACCTTGAACCAGGGGAATATTTATGGTAAAAACTGGATACCGGCTGAATGCGATGTTAGCATTCGGCCCGGATGGTTTTATCATCGCAATGAAGACTCTTTGGTAAAAACACCACAACAACTTTTTGAGATCTATTTAAAAAGCGTTGGCCGCGGTGCCAATTTAATTTTAAATGTACCGCCGGATGGAAGAGGTTTGATCACTAAATATGATTCTGCTTCATTGGTGGACTTCAAAAAATTAAGAGAAGAAAGTTTTTCAAATGATCTTTCAAAAAAAGCTTCCGTTTATTTTGCGGATCATCATGAGAAAAAGGCAACACAAAAATTAAATGATGTCAATAACCAATCCTTTGAAACCGTTACTGTCCCTGCGTTACAATCAATGCGGATAGAATTCCAAAATAAGCAAAAAATCAATTGCCTTGTTTTACAGGAATCCCTGATGAATGGACAAAATTGTATAAAATTTAGAATTTCAATGAGGGCAAAAGATGGCAAACTGGTAAGAGAAATTGACGGCACTACCATCGGCCACAAAAGGATCATAACATTTCCTGAGACTGAAGCAAGCATTGTATCGCTCGCCATTCTTCAACAAAAAAATGCAACTCAAATCGCTGAAATAGAAGCTTATTTTATAAGTCCATTGTTAGTTAAAAAATAAAAGCGGATTGAAACCGGACAAGAAAGTTGTTCTTTTATTTTACCTCTTTAACAGCATCTGCAACCGGATGATCTGTAACAAATTTTAAACCTAATAAGGACGCAATTGTTTGTGCAAATTGTTTTTGATACAATTGCATTTGTTGTTTCATTTCACCACTGGCGGGCGTATCAGGCCCCAATACTGCAAACCATATTTCATGTGCGTCGGGAATATCACTGCCATGATCGGTCCATTGATCTTTGTTTAAATCACCGCGCCCATGATCAACCGTAATGAACAACGAGGTTTTATTTTTATACTGTGGATCATTTTGAATATAATTCCAGATGTCGTTTAGCCATGCATCAAACTGGTGAGCTGCATCGAGATAAGATTTGTACTGGCCCGCATGAGCCCACTCGTCGGTTTCGCCATAAGAAATATACAATACTTTCGGCTGCTTCGTTTTTAAATATTCCATGGCTCCGTAATGAGTAAATACATCGAGGCATTCTTCCGCCCCAAACGGCTTATAAGAATCTTTCAGCATGGCATTGATGAGCTGCTCATTGCGATTGGGCTGATTGCCGCCAAAAGATTCAAACGCTGTAACAATAGGAAAGCCACAGCGGGGCTTATTTAAAATTCTGTCAAATGCATCCCAGGCGCCAAACGCGGCAACTTTGTTTTTAAATTTTGATTGCCTGTTAATGAATTCAAGTACATTAATATTCGGATTATTTTTATAACTGTTAGAATTTACAAGCGTATCCACATAGCCACAAAATATTTCGCTATAGCCCGGATACGAGAACCAGTAAGGGTTTGCGTTATCAACTTTATTTCCAAAATTTCTGTTCCCATAAATTTGCCCTTTTATTTCCTATCGTGTTCCAAACAAATGGCAACAATTTTTTTCGTCTTTCGATGGCATCATTCGCCCAGTATTTTTTAAAGATGTAATCACTATCGCCATGATTGAATTTCTTTTGACTGGCGATCGCCGAATCCATCCCACCGAACACTTCCTGCCAACGAAATCCATCAGTGGTAATTACAATAATGTTTTCTGTTTTTTGCTGCGCGAAAGAAAAGTTTATAGTAATTACAAAAAGAAAAATGGCCAGCGATACAATTTTATTCATTTTCATTTGTTGCCTTTTTTGAATGGAAATTTATTTCATTTTATCCATTATTGACAAACACGCATCATTAAAAGCGGAAAAACTACTTTTTTGACTTATCTCAACCCAATAGTTCGCAAGGATTCATTTTTTATTAAACGATCCTTCAATTCCTCACTATATAACAGTAATGATTAGACGAAATTACCAGCGCACGGCTTTTAAAATATTATTATGTTGAAACGAGATCAAAAATTAAAACCTATTTTTCTATAAAATGGCTTTCCCCGCACTCACAGCAAAAGAAGTTAGCGCCATATAACTCTTTTTATAGATTTCCTGCTTTTACAAATTAATATTCATTATTGAGTGCAAACACCGGTTTGCGGTACATCCATTGTCCGCCGGTAAAATCAGGAAATTCAACAGTTTGATTTCCCAACTCAACAGACTGCTCGCTCAGCGGTGTAATTGCGCTCCAGGCGGCCGCGTCGTAGACGTCCATAGGTGTAGGTGTTTTTCTCTTTATCGATTCTACAAAAGCGTGGATCACAAAAAAGTCCATTCCGCCATGGCCCGCGCCGGCAGTTTCTTTGCTCCACCGTGCCCATAATGGATGATCATATTTATCAAACCATTCCTTCTCGCTATCCCATTGATCGTGGTTTTTAGATTTATCCTGTATATAAATACTGTTGTTTACATCCATCCACAACCCTTCAGTTCCCTGTACGCGAAAACCGAGTGAATAAGGACGCGGCAAATTGGTATCGTGCTGCAGTAAAATAGTTTCACCATTTGCACAATTAATGGAAGTGGTTATTACATCGCCGGCGCGAAATTTCACTTTTGCATTCGGGTGATTTTCACCACCATTTTTTACAATATGATTATGTAAGCCCCTTGCTTTGGAAGAAAAGGTGCAAAGCGATACAAAGCGGTTTCCCCGGTTGATATTAATATAATGAGCTATCGGCCCGATGCCATGTGTAGGGTACAAATCGCCGTTGCGATGTATAGAATGCTCTGTACGCCAGCGCGCTTCAGAAAACGCCTTTTCGCCAAACTCAACGCCATGGCCATACATGTTTACGCCATCGTTAAATAAAACCTCCCGCAAATCGTGCTGGTAGCCGCCCTGCAAATGAATCAGCTCTCCAAACAATCCTTGTCTTACCATATTTAACGCGGCCATTACGTCCCTGCGGTAACAAACATTTTCAAGCATCATCACGTGGGCATTATTTTTTTCCGCAGCCTTTACCACATCCCAATGATCCTGCAACGTAATACCGAGAATAACTTCCGTGGCCACATATTTTATTCCTGCATCCAACGATCCCAAAATCATCGGCTTGTGCCATTCCCACGGCGTTACAATGATTACGCCATCCAGCTTTTCTGTTTGCAACAATTTCTGCCAGCTGTAATTATCACCGGTATAAACCTTAGGCATCTTTTTACCACTTTTTAAAATGATGTCTTTCGATTCTTTTATAACGCGGTCGTCCACATCACAGATAGCAACCAGGTCTACATCGTCTCTTCTTAAAACAAGATCGAGATGCCCCTTACCTCTTGCACCTACGCCAATGATGGCCAATTTTACTTTGGGTCCATCGCCTTTACCCGCGAAAATATTTGTTGTAGGAAAGAAAGAAAATCCAACGCCGGCAAGAGCTGTATTTTTAATAAAATCTTTTCTGTTCATAATGATTGATTTTGTAAAGAATAGTAAAGTGCTTCAATTGGGTTGAAAATTAAATCAATAGTTGGAAGTATCCACGTGCAAACGATTGTTTAAAATAAATCAACTTATTAAAAATGTTTTAATGCATGAAAGTCTTAATAAAATAATGCATCGGATTGAAATTGTTTGCGGCTTGTATTTACCTTTACACATTAAATTTCAATTGCTTTTCAACTCATAAAGAGTATGGCAATTCACAAAAAAATAAATCCCTTTTCAAAGCCAAATAATGATACAGGGTTTGGTAATAAAAGCACGGAGCCGGGCGGGCGCTTTATTAATAAAGACGGCAGTTATAACCTGGTAAAAGAAGGGCTGCCTTTCTTTAAAAGGTTTAGCATTTTTTATGACATGCTTAACCTGCCGCTTTGGAAATTTATTACGGTTATTTTACTTTTTTATTTAAGTATTAATGTTGTTTTTACATTAGTCTATTTTTGGATTGGCCCGGATCAGCTGAACGGGTTGCCCGTTAATAACAACTGGAAAATGCTCAGGCAGATATTTTATTTCAGCACGCAAACACTTACTACGGTTGGTTACGGCCATGTTTATCCCGAAGGAGATGGTGCTAATATTATTTCAAGCATAGAGGCATTAACCGGCTTTTTGTCGCTCGCTATTGCTACCGGTTTAATTTATGGAAGATTCTCAAAACCTAAGAGTTACCTTATCTTCAGCGACCACGCACTGGTAAGTCCTTACAGAGATATCCAGGGGCTGATGTTTCGTTTTGCGGCATTTAAAGACAAGCATACCATAACAGAACTACGAGTTCAGGTGAACGTTGGATTGCAGGTATACGAGAATGAAAAACCTGAGTATAAATATTTTACTTTAAACCTTGAAAGAAGCCGTGTTGAATCTATGCCTATGAGCTGGACGGTTGTTCACCCGATAGATGAAACCAGCCCGTTTTATGGCTTTACAGAAACCGACATGAAAAGCGCTGATGTGGAATTGTATGTGATGTTGCGCGGCTTTGATGAAGTGTTTTCAAACTATGTGCAACAACGCACTTCGTATACATTTAATGAGATTTTTTTTAACCGGAAATTTGTTCCCATGTACAGGGAAAGTGAAGATGGCCAAACCACCATTCTGGAGCTTCACAAACTAAATATGCACGATAAAGTATAGAAGAGTCAACTGGGTTGAAATTAAATCAACAGCTAAAAAGATCAGCGTTGCAATAATTGCTTCAAATAAATTCTATAGCTTAAAAAATATTTTTTTCCTGTAAAGCCAGAAACACAATCCCCATTCAACAGAAAATATTACCAGCGAGCCAATGATGTTAATCAGCGAATGAGACAAGCCCATTGGTGACACCAACCCGTTTACGATAACCGCAATATATTCTCCAAGCCAGCGGCTTACCACTATCTCAAAAAAGATATAAATGAAAATAGAATTCATTCCGACGATCAGGAAAAAATTGAGAAACCGCTTGTGTTGCAACACATCGATCCACCAATAAAGAAAGGCCAAACCCAGCAAGCACCAGCCGCCAGAGGCGAGCGTAAATGATGTAGTGGCAATACGCTTAATAATGGGTGTAATACCGGCCCAATCGAGGCTGTATCCAAGAACTAACGTTATCAATCCAAAGATAAAAATTCGGGTAATCTTACTTTTATTATCAGGCAAAGTTAAAAGCCATTTGCCGGCCACGGCGCCCCAAATAGTATGTGCAGCCGTTGGAATGCAATTAATGGCCACCCATCCACCGGAATTTATTTTATTCATCAAAACCAGGTCCATATAATTTCCAAAATTATGCTGGTCTGTAAATGGCTGATCAAAGCCGGGCACATTGGTAAACCGATAAAGACATGCAGTCAGTATCAAAAGCCCGAAGCTAAAAAGTAGCTGGTAACTGGTTTTCCATCTGAAAATAAGAAATGCAACTAATAAAGTAAATGACAACTGCGTTAACACATCCCAAAGCTCAAAAGAAAGATGATCACCCTTAACCGCATAATCTAACACTCCCCAGAAAAACAACCAGCCGCTTCGCCTGAAAGCTTTGGTGGCTTGCTTTTTCCACGGCACGCCATGAGCAGTTTGCTTGAACAATGAGAATGCCATAGCCACCCCTGCAATAAACATAAACCCCGGTTGTATCAGATCCCAAAAATGCAATCCATGCCAGGGATGATGAAAAAACTGGGTTACTGGCCCATTAAACACATTGCCTTCTGTTACCTCATTCAAATGCTCGTACATGCCTGTACTTTCGATCATTAACAAGACCATGATAAGGCCACGATAAAAATCGAGAGAAGTAAGCCGGAAGCCTTTCGCAGCAACCTGTGCAAGGCTGGTTTTTATCAGAAGAAGCGATGCGCCCGGACAGGACGGTTTCATCGTTAGATTCATCAGCCGAGTGTTGGATGCCTGCAGGTAGCATTTATCAAATTTTAAGGATTGAAAATATTCTAATAAAGAACGCATCTTGTCTATCCCCGAAAAATAAAAAAGCAAAGCATAGCAAGCAAGACTTTTAATTTTTATTTTTTCATCACTTCAATGACCTGTGTACGGCCGGCGGGAACATTTAAATACAGCTTATTCTCTTTTGTTTTTACAGTTTGGCCGCTTACCATTTCCGATGCTGAAAATTTACCGGAAATGCCTAGTTGGGCAAGATCGAGAGATACAACGCTATTTACCGTTTCTGTTCCATTATTGTGAGCAGTAAAAAATAATTTCCCTGCGTCACCAAAACGTTCAATTCGTAGCATTGCAGAACTGGAATTCGCGCGTGTGACCGGCTCCCATCCTGCCGCTGCGATCTTTTTTATGATCGGAATATATTTCTTAAAAAACGGCCGGCCATTTTCAATCTTTTTCTTGTCCTGCCAATATGGATCTGATGAAGCATCAACACTGAAAAAGGAAGGGAAAAATCCATAAGCCATAAGCTTTTCAAAATAAACCTGGTAGCCTTTGTAGGGAAATTGAGTAAACGCCTCATCATTCAATCCTTCATTCAGGAGAAAAACAATCGGTTTCTGAAATGCAATCGCTCGTTTGAAATCCAGTGCTTCTGAATTATGATCGCCCGATGAATACCAGCTTAATTCAGCGCCAAACAGATCGAGGTTTGCTGCCGCAAACGGATTCCATCCATGCCCGTTTCCCATCACCAGTTTCCCCTGCGAATGTACCTGATCGGCTATGCTTTTCATAAAAGAAAACTCAGATGCAAAATTCCAGATTGCAGGCTTTGCCACACTTTTTGAAAACGTTAGCGGGTAATTTGTATAACTGAAATGTTCACTGCGATAATTTAAATCATGATGCCAGTTCCATTCCATTGAATCAAAATAGATTCCATCCACATTCATTTTAATTGCCGGGTTAATTTCATCCTGAACAACATGTTGCGCGCGATTATTACCCGGCAGCCCCGGATCACAATTAGTGGTAATACTCATCGCCCATCCCGATTTAAACCAGGGCGTTTCAAGCCGACGGATCTGCCATTTTCCGTTTTTATCTTCGGTTGCACTATTGCCAATATATTTCTGATGCGCCTGCGGAATCATCGAAATGAGGGTGTCATAGCTTAAATCCTTTTTCAGAATAGGCAATTGAACATCCCAGGGCTCGGTGTATTGAAAGCTGAGAACTCCTGTTCCTTTATCGGACAGAATATTTGACAATTTTTTCCCATCTTTTTCGTCAGAAGTATTCCAGGAAGTTTCATGAAAGGCAAAGCCAAAATCTTCCCAATTGGGAATCGAACGAAGTGGTGTAAAAGGAAGCCATATCCCTTCATTGGTTGCTCTTTTCTTAAATGCCTCAGGAAAAATAGTATAAAATTGTTTTAAAGCGGCTCTCATTCCCCAACTATTGTCAAAAGCAAAATGGGCTAATTTAAAAAAGGCGCGATTCGGAAATTTTTCAGTTAACGGACTGGTAGCCAAATCAAATTCGGCAATTAATCCCTTATTAACAGAAGCTCCCAATCGATACACCAATGGAAGCGCAAGGTCAATTCCTAATGCCTCACCTTTATCATCAATTCCTACTGCGCATAAAGGATAAAACGACATACTTCCATTTCCTACCGGATCGCCATAACCGCCATCAGCCAATGTCTTCCCGTTAAATGCGCCATCAGGAGGAAGAACAGTAGAAACAGAAACTGTATCTGTATAAACTGAACGGGTTTTCATCATTTCGGATTTTTCCAATCCGCTATACCACTTCCAGCTTTTTCCATTTTGAAGCACGGTAATCCGAAGCGTCAAACAAGAATTTCCATTACCAAGATATTCTACGTCTCCATTGATTTCTGTAAAATTGCCGCGGTTAATTTCATGAATTACCACCTGGTATAAAGCATCTCTGTAAACAGTTATCTTTCCATTTGCATTAGCGATGGTTTGAACTATGGGAATGTTTACAAACTCCTGTTTGTCATTACCGGGTTGTAAATATTCAACATCAATCGTTCTAAGAGTGCCTGGTAAATTTGCAGCTGAAAGTTGTTTGCAATAAAAAAGCAAGACTGTGATTACGAAATAAAATACCTTTTTATAATGCATGCAACTGTTTTAGGCAATTATCTAATAATGATGTTTTGGGCAGAAACACCCGACAATTAATAAAAAAATATAACCGGTTTCTAATCCAGGAAAGCCATTTTATAGAATTTCGGGTTTTTATTTTAATAACGGAACTTATAAATCAATGGAGCCAAATTTCGAGGCAGGAGTTTGATCTTCAGGAATAGCACCCACTTCTGTCCATCCACTATTGCTTTCTATAATGGCAAAGTTTACCTTCTTTTTCATGGTTCCTAATCCTTCTCGTTTTATAGAAAATTCAATGGCCCGTTTGCCATTATTATTGGCAATTTTTGAAAATTTAATCATGGTTCCAAACGAAGAAAATGCGTCCCAGGCCCAATCATTTCCTGGACCTACATGTTTGAAAACATCACCTGTAGATGCCGCTGGGCTTGCAGGATTAAAATTTCCTTCACATAAAAAATCAGCCCCTGAAGCAACAGGATACATCCAGCTTTTTAAGCCGGTTTCAGGATTATTATCTGTGTCAAGATATATATCTATAACCGCCAGGTTAAAATCTGATGTTCCTTCAAGATAAAAATTTAAATACCCGGCTGAGGCAAAAGTTTTTATGGCGCGCAAAGTTCCGCCGGCGGCTCCTTCATTGATATGGTTGTACTCCACATAAGCCCAGTCCGTAAAATCTCCATCAATTTTAATATTGGGGCCGGTGATCAAAACAGTATCAATAAAAGTGCTGGTTTCGCCCCGGTTTTTAGCCGTGAGTGAAACTAAAAACGTTCCCTTGCTTGTAAATATGTGCGTAGGATTTGAAAGTGATGAAGTGTCACTTTGATCGCCAAAATCCCATTTGTATTCAGTAGCATTGGAAGAGAAATTGGTGAAATTTACTTTAAAGCCATCGGCTATGTAACTAAAAACAGCCTTGGTGCCACTGCCGGCATTCTCTTTTTTACACGACATAATTGTAAACATGGCTGCTACCATACACAAAAAAATATTTTGATTTGTTTTCATGTTTTTCAATATTAATAATTTGACATTAAAAATTATTTTTAATAGAATTCACTTACTGTGCTGTTACCGACACTTTTTTTAGCAGGCTGTTCATACCTGTATTTTTATCCCATAAATTATTATTTGCCAGGCGTACGGAATATTCCGTTTTCTTCTTCAGGCTTTCGGCCTGGTCGGTTATATTTAAATACAGATCGTAATCGCCTTTAGGAATTCCGGCCACGCTAATACTTTTGTTGATTGCCAATAATCCATTTGGTTTGCAATTACGCAGATCTACCGACAGCGGCATTGAATACACCTCTCCTGATGCGCTATTCTTAAATACGAGGTTGCATATTTTATAATTATAAAGAGGAGCATAACCTTTATTAGTGAGCGCTATTTCAATCTTGTAATTTCCATTTAATGGAACCTGGTCGGGAAGTTTAGCATTCACTAAAACCAAACGATAGCCCAGGTTTCGCTGAAATTCATTGAAGCACCCGGCATTTCTCCACGCATCTATTACCGGCTGATACCAGTCGAGGTTCAGAAAAGTCCACTTAAGCAATTTCATGGAAGATATGCTTGAAGCGCAGTCAGGAAATGCGCCTTCGGGCGGACATGTTTCTCCACCTGTTGGCACATACAATGCTTCCTTGCTGATGTATTCTTTATCAGCCTGAATATTGTTGTAAGTTCCGTAATCAGTTCCGCCAGCGAGGAAGCAATCGTTATGATGGCCAACCCTTGCGCGGCTTTCACTGGTATATGCGATAGTAGAATCAACAGGCACAGTAGAGTTAAAAATTTGCTGCTTTGCAGCGGGTGTGCGTACCTGTACCATAATTTCTACCGGCAAAACACTGAGCAATTTATTCAGCACTTTAGTTTCATTTTCAACAGTTGCCAACCCATTGCCGGAACTATGCCATTCGCCCCACGCGCCAATAAACCCGGCCTGCATAAATGCAATTACATCTTTATTTTCTTCAAACAATGGTTTTAGCTGATCCAGGTGCGTGTTAATAATAGCAAGCGGAGCATCTGTAACACTCATATTATCTGTATAAGCAAATCTCAAAACACATTTGAGGCCCGCATCCCGTAACTTTTGAAAATCGGTTCTGATCAATGAAAGTTCGGCATCACTCAATGGTTGATCTTTGAATTTTTCCAAATAAAAAAGCCGGAGAATCATACTAACATTTTCATTCCTCAATCCTGCAAGCAATGCAGGATTTAACCCGGCACCTTCTGAAAAAACGGGAAGATTGTGAATAAACCCTCTTTCTGGATTCGGAAAAATTTCAGTGGATTCCTGGTAGATTATCGGCGTAATAGAATTTCCTGCAGGGCTTACTTTTTTATCACAACTCATACTAAGCAAAAGCCCTGCAACGAACAATAAAAAAAAGCCACTAGTTATTTTCATTCTTATCATTTTACAGGCGATGTTCACATAAAGTGAATTTAGATTCAATGGCCTGGATTAAAAATTACTTGTCGGTAAAATGCTACAACCTAGTTCGTATAAGCCATTTTGTAGTTTTTACGTTTTATCTTTTTTTTCATTTTAATTATATCCCGGATTTTGAAGAAATAATCCCTTGCCTTCACTTACGGTTTTTAAAGAGAAAGGAAAAACTACTTTGAAATCTTTTGCATAGGTTGAGCCCGTAAGCTGAATACAGCGCGATACCAATTTTCCATGCCTGATAAGATCCGCGCGATACTGACCGTTTTCACACCAAAATTCATGGCTTCTTTCTTTTAATATCATATCATTAAAAGCGTCCTTCGAAGCATAATTGGATAAGCTTATATCATCAAGGCCCGCTCTTTTGCGTACTATATTTACCAGGTCAATCGCATCCTGGTTGGGCGCCGAGTTGTTGGCTATTGCTTCTGCTTTGGATAAGAGCACATCTGCATATCTGTATTCGATGATATCAACGGTAGACAATGAAGTAGTTCTGAGCGCATCCGGATTTATTTTTAATGGAATGGGGCCAAGATCCATGTTGGTACCGGGATTGCTCCTGTTGTAAACTGTGCCATCGCTTGCAGTATATTGCGAGATCAACATCGTTTTACGAATATCCTGGGGCTCAAAAGTATCATAGAACCACCAGGTACTTTGTACAGTGCCCCAACCGCCCAAAGGAACATAATTAGAAGGCAGCACCATCAGTTGCCACTGGTTTTCACTGGTGCCATCATAATCACATGGCACAGCCCAAATAACTTCTTTACTGTTTTTGGCGCCGTTTAATCCCCACATGCCAACATAATCAGCATCAAGCGAATAATAATTGTAGCCAATGATCTCATTACAAAGCTCCAGCACCTTATCCCATTTTTTTTCATGAAGGTTTAGCCGTATCTGAATCATTTTTGCAAGGCCTTTACTAAATCTTCCGTATTGTGCTTCGCCTGCGGCCGGTAAATCTGCTGCAGCAGCAACGAGGTCATCTTCAATAAATTTAACCATCTCATCATTGGAAAGCCTTGCCAGTGGTTTTTCTTCCATTGGCTTTTTAAGTACTTCAATTGGCGCCACAACTATCGGCCCATACAAATCAAACAGGTTATAAGCAAGTAATCCTCTTGCACACCGCACTTCAGCAATTGCTTTCTTTTTTATCTCATCGCTCACTTTCGATTCTGTAATGAGATTAATGGTCATCGTCATGCGACTGATCTTGTTATAAAAATTATCATAGAAATACGTAACCTCTGAACTGGTGGGGTTATAGTTTAGCAAGTGACCAAATTGCTGCACGCTGTATTTCCCAGAAAGAATTTCGGTTGTAGCATCGCAAACAAACATTAATCCCCGTTCTGAAGTAGAATTAATGCCATCCGACCAGGCTCCCCTTAAAGGATAATAACAGGCATTTACCATCGCCTGCACATCGGCTTCTGATTGAGGAAAGATGCTTGGATTAATTTCTGAATAATCGACCGGCACGAGGTCTTTGGTACACCCTCCGATAAGAAATAGGGTTGCTATACTTATAAATATATTTTTCATGTTAATTACTTTTATATTAACTGTTAATTAAAAAGTGATGTTTAAGCCCACCGTATAAGTTTTCACGTTAGGATAAGCTGCTGTATAGGAATCAGTTTCCGGATCGATTCCTTTATAGGGAGTAATCACCAAAAGATTATTACCATCTACGTGAAAGCGTGCTTCACGAAATACGCCGCCGAATAATTTCTGAGGTAATTTATAGCCTAATGAAACCGTTTGTAAACGTACAAACCACGCTTTTTGAAGAAAGAAATCTCCAACGCCATAGGGTGACCATCCATAGTAAGAACTTGGTTGTGTAGTTGAAGGATGATCAGGTGTCCAGCGATTCTTCACAGTTCGCAAAGCATTGTATCCATAAGTATAAATGCTTTCAGCGCTAAGGCCATAAGTGGTAAAATTAGGATCGGCAAGCTGGCGGCCAAACATGCCGTTAAAATCAAAACTCAGGTTAAAATTTTTATAAGTTATAATGTTGGTGATACCGCCTACTAAGGAAGGATCTGATGTTCCAATCAATCTTGTATCGGCATCATCAATTATACCATCAGGCTTTCCTGTTCTTAAAAATCTTCCTTTATCATCTACCATCGGATTTCCGTTTCCATCACGTTGATAGCCGTTAATATCAGCGATAATAATCATTCCCGGCAATAGTTCAGGCTGCGAAGGAATTACATCACCGGCCTGCATGATCCCTGCCGATTGTCTTGAATAAATAGCACGGATCGGATCACCTGCATTTTCATAGACAGAAGGTTTCCAGTCGCCGGCTCGTTTCCGCCAGTTGTCTTTAAACTTAGAAACAGACAACATCGTTTTCCATTGAAAATCGCGTTTTTGTACATTTTGGGTTATGAGAGTAAATTCAAAACCTTTACTTTCTGTTTCTCCAATATTGGCCATAACGCCATTGATCTCATTGTAGGAATTAATTGGCTTCCATGCTAAAAGATCTGAAATAACCCTTTGATAAAGCTCAAAGGAGCCGCTGATACGGCCGTTGAGAAGGCTGTAATCTAAACCAAGATTGGCTTCAGTGGTGGTTTCCCATTTAAGATCAGGATTTTCTAAACGGGATAAGGAAACACCAATATTTCTAACATCATCTCCTGAAAGGTAGGCTGGATAAGCACTATAAGCTGCAAAGGCATTGCTCCCAATGGATGCGTTTCCGGTTTTGCCATAACTCATTCTCACTTTTAATTGGGAGACTACCGGTTTCAGGCTTGTAAAAAATGATTCATCGGCAAGATTCCAGCCAACGGCTACTGACGGGAATGTAGCCCATTTATTATTCCTTGCAAAAACACTCGCGCCATCTGTACGCAGCGTAAAAGTCAGCAAATATTTTTCTTTAAAATTATAATTGAGTCTTCCGAAATAAGAGGCGATCAAATTTTCCTGCCCGGAAGAATTGACCATTTTAGTTCCGCTCCCGGAATTGAGATTATTCCAGAGAAAAGCATCAGAAATAAAACCAGTATTTCCGCTGCTGTTGTATTTATCATTGAATTTTTCTTCTGATACACCGGCTAAAACATTGAAACTGTGCGACTCTCCTAACGTTTTCGAATAACTCGCGGTAGCTTCCACCAGGTAGGCATCTTTGTCAATTTCTGAAATAGATGCTTTTCCATTTTCCAGTGCACCATGAAGGGTGGTTTTTGGAAGATAAGTCCACCTGTTGGTAATGCCACGGTCTAATCCTGCTTTTAATTTTATCAAAAGGCCGCTAACAGGCGTAATATCTAAAAAGGAATTGACCATCGTTCTTTCAATCCGCCCTTTATCAGTGATCGTAAGTAAAGAATAAGGATTGGGCTGAAGCGACAATTGAGGATTTAAGGGATAATTTCCGTCTTCATCTATCGCCCTGATATGTGGCCCCTGCTGAAGAGCAGCCCTTATAATACCTGAGTTTTCATATTGATCGCCGCCAAGAGAACTGTTGTTATTATCAATACGGCTGGCCGAAAAATTAAATCCAAGTTTCATAAACTTATTTAATTCCTGGTCTACATTGCCTCTTACGGTATATCTTTTAAACTCAGAATTTTTGATGATCCCGGTGTTATCATAGAAGTTGCCCGACAAAAGAAACCTTGTAGATTTATTACCACCTGCCACTGAAATATTGTGTTGCTGAATGGCGCCGTCGCGCGTTACCAGTCCCAGCCAATCGGTTCCTGCGCCCACATTGTTAATGGCATTTTGCGTATACAGCTTATGAAAATCGGCACCCACGGGATTTGCCTGTGCTTCTGCGAGCGTTCTGCTTCCCCACGGAGCAACATTATTTTCAAAGATCCATTGTTCCCACGCGGCTTCATTTCTAACCTGCATCCATTCATTTAATGGAAGAATGTCGAAAGCATGATTATACTTTTGCACCGCAAATGAGTTTGAATATTGTATAACCGGTTTTCCCGCAATACCTCTTTTTGTGGTAATCAAAATAACACCGTGCGCAGCCCTTGATCCGTAAATCGAAGTAGCGCTCGCATCTTTTAATACATCAATTGATTCAATATCGTTCGGATTGAAGGTGTTTAAAATACTTTGTGTGCCTGCCTGGTATCTGTTTCCGCTTTCGGGCTGTTGTAATTCAGTTATTGGAAATCCGTCTACCACTATCAAAGGGCTATTGCTGGCATTAATAGACCCCGCGCCCCTGATCAAAATATCAAGCCCGCCGCCCGGTTGTGCACTGTTTTCCCTGATCATTAATCCGGCAGCCTTTCCTTTTAACAGATGGCCTATATCGGCTGAAGAAGAAATGGTGAGATCTTTTGTTTTAACCGAGGAAATGGCTCCAGTAAGATCTTTCTTTTTTTGAGTTCCATATCCTATCACTACCACTTCGTTTAGCCCTGTAGAAGCGGGCTGCAAAGAAATGGTGATTGCCGATTCTCCGGATAATTCTACTTCCTGCGTTTGATAACTGACAAATGAAACCTCCAGTATTTTCTTTGATGAAGGCACCAAAATTTCAAACCGGCCATCTGCATTTGTGACCGTGCTGATGTTAGTGTTTTGCACAGCAACTGTTGCGCCGGAGAGAGCATTAGTACTTTTAGCATCTTCTACTATACCGGTAATTTTTCTTTGAGCAAGCCCACTTACTGATAAAAGAAGAAATGTAATAACTCCCAAACAGAAGTGCAGTAGCTTTTTGTTTTTCATTTTTTATTTTTTATTTATAAAATGATAGTCTTAAACGATTAAGAGGATGTTTTGATAAGGAATGAATATGCGTCGTTAATTATACTAAGATGACATTATTTTTCTTAATTCGCTGCCTTCAATTCGCAGAGGATTAAAATTATTTTTACGCAATCGGTTGTAAATTCTACGCAACCGTTTGCTCTATTTTTTGATTTTTTATTCAAAAATCGAAATAACCGTTTTCCGTCATTGAAAACATTTTTTGTATTTTGCGGAAAGACTGCTTTTATGGAAAATAAAATAACCACTCTCAAAGAAATTGCCAGGCGATTGAATTTTTCTGTTTCAACAGTTTCAAGAGCATTGCATAATCATCCAAGCATTGGGTTAAGAACTACAGCGCAGGTACATAAGCTCGCCAAGGAATTAAACTATGAGCCCAACCAAACCGCACTTCTTTTTAAACAACAGAAAACCCATACCATCGGAGTTATTCTTCCTAATCTTAAAGAAGAATTTTTTTCGCAGGCAATTAATGGAATTGAAGATGTGGCAAAGCAAAATAAATACAGTGTGCTTATCGGCCAATCGCATGATGATGTAGAACAGGAAAAACAAATCATCACTGCAATGAAAAATCAGCGCGTGGATGGGCTGATCATTTCTATCTCAAAATATACCAACACTTATGATCATCTAAACGATATGGAAAAGTATAATATTCCGATCGTTTTTTTTGATCGGGTTCCGGATCTTCCCACGGTTCATAAAGTTTCGTCAGATATATTTTCCGGCACCAAACAGGCCATTGAATTTTTAATAAAAAAAGGGCATAAAAGAATCGGCGTTATTAACGGTCCACCCGAAATGAATTCCTGCCAGCAAAGAACCAATGCCTACATAGAAGTGCTTAAAAAGAAAAAAATTAAAATTGATCTGTCGCTGGTTGTAACCACCGACCTAACACAGGAAAAAACTTATGAAGCAATGGAAACCTTGCTGACATTGAAACAACCTCCTACAGCCATTGTTACAATCAATGACTATGTTGCGCTCGATGCAATACAATTTGCGAGAAAAGCCAAACTTAAAATAAATAAAGACATCTGCTTTGTAAGCTATGCCAACCTTCCGATTACCAACTACCTGGAATTTCCACCATTGGCTTCTGTAGAGCAGTTTCCGTATTTACAGGCAAAGAAAGCCACTGAAATATTATTCGACAATTTTGAAAAAAGAAAGTTGGGCGAATCAAAAGAAGTGGTTTACCAGAATATCGTGATAGATGGCCAGTTGATAGAGAACAAAAAAGCGTGATTTTAAACCGAATGTCTGCGTTCCGATTCCGTTGTTGTTTGTCATGCACCATATCTATACTCAAAATTAAAACAACCGTTTGCGCTTCAATAATTAATTTCCGTACCCTAAGTTTGCCCGACAATATTATAAAATGACAGCAAAGGATGAAGCACTTTCGGCCTATGGCTTAGCTACCAATAATTTAGAGATCGAACGCATACATAACGGCCTTATCAACTCTACCTGGCTCATAAAAAATTCGCACCATTCCTATATTTTACAGAAGGTAAATCACAATGTTTTTAAAAATCCGGAGGCGATTGCCTCTAACATCAGGCTCATCGCAAGCTATTTATTGCAACACGTTCCGCAGTACTTATTTGTAGCTCCGATAAAAACAAAAGGTAATAAAGAGATGGTGCACATTGCAGGCCAGGGCTATTTCCGGCTCACTCCTTTTGTTGAAAGTTCTCATACCATTAACGCCGTTAAAAGGCCGCAGCAGGCTTATGAAGCCGCCAAACAATTCGGGCAGTTTACCAGGTTGCTGTCTCATTTCCCGGTACAAAATTTACAGATTACGCTGCCGGATTTTCATAACCTCACTTTAAGATTTCAACAATTTTTAGAAGCCATCGAAAACGGAAATGCGACAACGCCTGCAACAATCCTTCCATCTGATTCAATTTATAAAAGACAATAAAAATATTGTGGATACTTATGAAAATATCCTGCACAATAATTCTTTTAAATTACGGGTTACTCATCATGATACTAAAATAAGCAACGTGCTTTTTGATGCCCTTGATAAAGGGCTTTGTGTAATTGACCTGGATACCGTAATGCCCGGCTATTTTATAAGTGATGTGGGCGATATGATAAGAACTTATGTGTCGCCGGTAAACGAAGAAGAAAAAGATTTTTCAAAAATTGAAATACGCGAAGAATATTTTAAAGCCATCTGGGATGGATATATGGGCGAGATGAACCAGGAGTTAACTGGCGAAGAAAAGAAACACTTTATTTATGCCGGAAAGTTTATGATTTACATGCAGGCCATTCGCTTCATTACAGACCATTTAAATGATGATGCTTATTACGGCGCAAAATACGATGGACAAAATTTTGTAAGGGCCGGCAACCAGGTGGTGTTGCTTCAGAGATTGATGGAAAAAGAAGAATTACTAATGAAGTATACGCTGTAAAAAAATTGAATTTGTTATGCGATTTTTTCCGTTACAAAATTTAGTTTCTCTAAGTTGATTCTCTGAAAAGTCAAAATATAGTTTTAAGGTATTTGAAAATTATTATTCAAACTGCTTCATGTGAAAAGCCAAAATGTAGATTTTTCAATTTTTATAACGAAAATTGTTAAACCACTATAAACAGAAACCCCGCTGCAGCGGGGTTTCTAAATTAACCATCAACAATGAGTGTAGTGTTTATTTCTGCCCATTCTCGCCTTTTATTTCATCACACTTAAAGCTTACCTGTACAACGTTGCCGGCTCCTTCAGGAAAACCAAAACCATTGGTGGATACATACAATTTTCCATCAGGACCAAAAGTCATTCCGGTAGGGAAGGTGAGTCCGGAAGTAATAACCTGCCGTGAACCGGAGGGATCAATTCTTACAATATCCCCGGTGCCTGGTGTAGGAAATGGATTATTGGTAGTAGTTTCAAGCACATACAGGCCGCCTAACTGATCAAATGCAACTCCGAGGATCATGTTAAACCCATCAGCAAAAACGCTGATTTGTCCGCCAGGAGTTACTTTAAAGATACGCGAACCACCATGCGGAGCAGGAAATGTATCTAAGTTACCAATATAAAAATTTCCGTTATGGAATGCAGATACAGTTGGAACAACGTGTCCATAAGTTGCTGATACATCAACCACGCGGCTAACCATACCGCCGGTAGTTATCCTGTCCAGCTCGCCATGGTTTGCTTCTATGGAATAAAGAACTCCGTCCACATTAATCAAACTATACCAATCTCCATCGGGCTCAAAATCATCCGGCTCCTCATGCAAGGTGGGATGCGCCATAATAAATTCACTGAGGTTGGCAACCCTCGACCATGTTCTGTTGGAATTTATTTTTATAATACTGTTAGGTATAGAAGGAACGCCGTGCGAACACCCCGCTCCGGTAATGGCTGCATAGAGCGTATTACCAATAAAGGCAACATCGCCGACACCGCTTACATCACCCATCGCATTAACAGAGGAAGGCAGATTGTCAACCCAGGTAGTGCGGGTGCCGGATCTATCTATCCTGGAAATACGGCTACCATTTACGCTTCCTTTATAGGGGCCAACCGGAGGTATCACCTGTGCACAACCGGTAGATGAATCTGTTCCGCCTATACCGCCCTCGGCAACATACAGATATCCGTCGGGCCCAAATTTTAGTCCCCTGGGATTATTAAGCCCGGTAGCAAATACTTTTGTTGTGCTTACTATAGTATCATCTCCGTTGCAAAAGTGTTGATGATCTTTCCTGCAAGATGTAAAAAATAAAGTGCTCAAAATGAGTCCCCCGAGTTGAAAAAATATTTTTGCTTTCATACAATTGTCAATTTATTTTGTTTAATAATAAAATTTTGATTCTCTTATTTTCCCGAAAAGCGCTCGCCTTAAATGACAATAACACCACTATAAATTGAAGGGAGGATCGTTGCGGCAATGAAATTTACCGTAAACCTGGTGTCGAAAATAAGGATAGCAAGGGCGCCTCAACATCGTGATAATTTTATTTTCCAAATGGACAGATGGCAACAAAAATTAATCAGGCTTATTATTAAAAATGACCGCCGCAGTTAGAGTTTGATAAGATTTTTGTGGAAGGAAAGGGTCGTAAATAATGTCGAAACAGGCATATCAAATATAGAAAAAATAAAACGTGGCCGATGCGTTTTTTCCAAAGGGATTGTCATTAAACTTTCATTTCTTTTTATGAAATAGCCACTAATCAATTCTTCGCTATTCAATTCCGATTAATATTTACCTTCATAAACGATATCTACTTTACTATTTGAAAAAATCCGGGCTGAGAATGCCAAAACATGTTATTACTTTTAAGGAATTGAAAAAAGCTTCCAGTCCCGCTGTTAAGAAAAAGTATTGTCAGTTATCGCAGAAAGAACCCCACCCTAAAATAAAACAGGCGCTGTTAATCATAATCTGGATGAGCGTTGTATTACCGGCAGCCCGCGCGCAACAAAATAAAACCGATTCTACGCTGCAACAGGCCACCCTCCAGGATTGCGTTGCATATGCCCTTAACCACAACCCCGATATCAATAATGCAAAGCTCGACGAAGCGATTACAGAAACTACGATCAAAAGCAAACTGGCCGACTGGTATCCGCAGGTGAATTTTAATTACGGCATTCAACATAATTTTCAATTACCAACATCTTATTTCAATGGAAATTTCGTTAGGAACGGAGCAGTAAATACCTCCGGTGTACAGTTCGGCGCCACGCAAAATATTTTCAACCGAGATGTTTTACTTGCTTCAAGAACAGCAAAGGATGTAAGGCAATTGTCTGCCGAAAATCTGAGCGCGCAAAAAATTAATCTCGCTGCTTCAGTAAGCAAAGCATTTTACGATCTGATACTTACAACACAACAAATAAAAGTTACGGAAGAAGACATAGTGCGTACCGGCCAAAGCCTTAAAGATGCATTCTATCAATACCAAAGTGGCATTGCTGATAAGACAGATTATAAAAGAGCCACCATCGCATTAAATAATGCCAAAGCTCAAAAAAAGTCCGGTGAGGAATCGCTAAAGGCAAAATACGCTCACCTCAAAGAGCTAATGGGCTATCCTGCAATTAACGATATCAGTTTGGCATATGATACCCTGCAAATGGAAAAAGAAATATGGATTGATACGTTGCAAACCGTTGATTACAATAAACGGATAGAAGTACAACAATTACAGAGTCAAAAAAAATTGCAGCAATACAATCTTCAATATTACCGGTGGAGTTTTTTGCCGGATGTATCTGCGTATGGAAATTATAATCTGAATTTCCTTAATGAAAAAATATCAAAAATCTACAATTCGGCTTATCCCAATTCCTATATTGGATTGTTGCTTTCGGTTCCAATCTTCCAGGGTGGCCGGCGCATACAGCAAATAAAACAGGCGCAGTACCAGATAAGCCAGGCTGATAATTCTATTCTTAGTTTTCAAAACCAGGTCAATACGCAATATCAGCAGGCCATGTCAAACTATAAAAGTAACCTGTATGATTATTTCCGGCTAAAAGAAAACCTTTCGCTGGCAAATGAAGTGTATGATGTAATACGTCTTCAATACCGTTCCGGAGTAAAGACATATCTCGATGTGATCACTGCGGAAACTGATTTGCGAACCGCTCAGATCAATTATTATAATGCCCTGTACCAGCTACTTTCAAGCAAGATAGATGTGAACCAGGCGTTAGGAAATATTGTTTATTAAAATGATGAACATGAAATTGAATCCTATATTTTTTGCTACAGCGCTGGTCTGTTTATTATTGTCTTGTGCTGCAAAAAAAACCGACAAGCAGCAAAGCACGACTACTCCTGCCATTCCCGTAACGCTGGCCACCGTAAGCTCCTCTGATGCTGTATATGTTGATGAATACCCCGGCACAGTAACCGCGCTCAATGAAATAAAGCTAACGTCGCAGGTTTCCGGGTATGTCACCGGGATTTATTTTAAAGATGGGCAGAAAGTTCGCAAAGGACAGAAATTGTATTCGATAGATGCGCAGGTGTACCAGGCAAACTATCAGCAGGCAATTGCCAACTTACAGGTGCAGGAATCCAATTTATTAAAAGCACAAAAAGATGCCGACCGCTATCATGAGTTAGACAAGCATGATGCCATCGCCAAACAACAGGTAGATTATGCAGATGCGGCTCTTGATGCCACGCAAAAACAGGTAGCGGCGGCAAAAGCCAATGTGGCAAGCGTTCGCTCCAATGTTAATTTTGCAAGCATTTACGCTCCTTTTAGCGGAACGATCGGCATATCTCAGGTTAAGAAAGGAACCGCTGTTGTAGCAGGACAAAGTGTTTTAAATACCATTTCAACCGACAACCCGGTGGCAGTTGATTTTACGGTAGATCAAAATAATATCTACCGGTTTAATGAGCTGGAGCAAAAACCAGCCGCCGCATCAGATTCTGTTTTTACGATCGCCTTTGGTGATGAAGTGTATCCCTATACAGGAAAGATTGGTTTGATTGACCGCGCCGTGGATCCTCAAACGGGTACCATCAAAGTAAGATTGATCTTTCCAAATGATAAGAAATTGTTGCGGCCCGGAATGAATACCACCGTGAGGGTAAAAAACAATGCGCCGGCCAATGCCATTACTATTCCGTATAAAGCGGTTACAGAGCAACTGGGAGAATTTTATGTGTATGTGGAAGGCGACAGCTCAAAAGTAATGCAGCGAAAAGTGGTGCCGGGGCGGCAGATCGACAGCAACATCATCATTAAAAGTGGCTTGAACCCGGGAGAGAAAATTGTAGTGCAGGGCATTCAAAACGTGCACCAGGGCTCGGTAATCACCACCGGAAAAAAATAAGGAACGGGTGGATGTAAGCGTATCGGGCAGTGGTAACTTAAAAGAAATAAACCATGATCGCAGAAACCTTTATAAAGCGTCCCGTAACAGCGATAGTGATCTCTGTGGTAATCGTACTGGTGGGTATTATCTCACTCAGCAATTTACCCATCGCACAATACCCCAATATCTCACCGCCAAGCGTTGCCGTTTCTTCCAATTTTATTGGAGCAGATGCACAAACGGTGGAGCAAACGACCACCACACCACTCGAAACGCAGATCAACGGATCTCCCGGCATGACGTACATTTCCAGCAGCAGCACTTCCAGCGGACAAAGCTCCGTGGGCGTTACTTTTGACGTAGGCACGGATGTAAATATTGCGGCGCTGGATGTTCAAAACCGCGTGAGTGTAGCGCTGCCGGTTTTACCGGATGCCGTAAAGCGTTTAGGCGTAACCGTTATAAAGCGAAACCCCAGCATTATGGTGGCCCTCGCCTTTTATTCTCCTAAAGGAACACATGATTCCAAATTTATAGGCAACTATGTAAATATCTACATGCAGGATGCCATTAAGCGCGTAAAAGGAGTGGGTGATATTATTTCGCGCGGCGATGATTTCGGAATGAGGATCTGGCTGAACCCGGATAAGCTGGCAACCTTAAACCTAAGCCCCGCGGACGTTTCGACTGCCATTAATGAACAAAACCTGGAAATAGCGCCCGGCACCATCGGCGGCACACCACAGCCTTCTTCACAAACGTTTGAATACTCGGTGCTCACCAACAGCCGCATCAATACGCCCGATCAATTCAAAAATATTATTGTGCGCTCGGACCCTGCCACGGGCAATATTGTTTATCTGAAAGACATTGCCAGGGTGGAACTGGGAAAATTTAATTACGGCAACAACGCGCTGGTTAATGGCAAGCCGGCAACATTTTTATTGATCTACCAGGCGCCTGATGCCAATGCATTGCAAACATATGAGGGCATCACAAAAACCCTTGCAGAATTAAAGAAAACATTTCCGCCAGACATAGATTATCTTATCCCACTGGAAACCGTATCGGTAGTAAAGACGTCTATCCGGGAAGTTATATTCACCTTATTAGAAGCATTAACGCTGGTGGTGCTGGTTGTATTTTTATTCCTTCAAAACTGGCGCGCTACCATCATTCCATTACTGGCGATTCCTGTCTCATTGATTGGCACGTTCACCTTTTTTATCATTTTTGGTTTTACTATAAACACGCTGACGCTGTTCGCTTTTGTTCTAGCCATCGGCATTGTTGTAGACGACGCAATAATTGTGGTGGAAGCTACACAACATAATATGGATCATAATAAATTACCGCCAAAAGAAGCCGCCCAAAAAGCGATGAAGGAAATTTCAGGCCCTGTGATCGCCATTGCATTGATCTTAGCTTCTGTGTTTGTGCCGGTTGGTTTCATTCCGGGAATCGTAGGACGGTTATACCAGCAATTTGCCATTACCATTGCGGTGTCTGTAATCATCTCTGCTTTTGTAGCGCTTTCTCTTACGCCGGCCTTGTGCACCCTCCTGCTAAAACCTGCTGATGAAAATAAACAAAGGAAAAGCATTATGGAACGGTTTTTTTCCTCTTTCAACAAGCGTTTTGCAAAAATTACAGCTTCCTATACAAGGGGCGTGGCGGCATGGGTAAGAAGAACTCCTTATGTAATGACGTTGCTGGTTTTATTGATTATTGCCCTTATTTTCCTCTTTGAAAAGAAGCCCAGTGGCTTTATTCCACCTGAAGATGAAGGGCGCGTGTACGTAACCTATCAAATGCCGGAAGCGGCTTCTACGGCTCGAAGTATTGATATGCTTAAAAAAATTATGGCACGGGTACAGGCTATTCCTGAAGTGAATGTGGTGGGCGGCATCGCCGGCACCAACATCATCAGCTCTGCCAACCAGTCAAACGTAGGTACCATGTTCGTTTTATTAAAACCCTGGGATGTTCGTAAAGGAAAGGAGCATAATGCGCAAAGCGTTATTGCAAAAATTTATCAAAATACCGCTGATATAAAAGAAGCAAAGATCATAGCGATTTCACCACCCGCAGTGCCGGGCCTCGGCCGCACCGCAGGCTTTACCATGGAATTGCAACAAACGACCAGCAATGACGATATACAACAATTTGCCAGGGTGGCCCACAACTTTGTAGCGGAAGCCAATAAACGCCCCGAAATAGACAATGCTTTCACGTTCTTCACCGCCAACACGCCCACTTACCAGGTGAATGTGGATCGCGATAAAGCAAAACAATTGGGCGTATCCATTTCCGATGTATATAACACGATGTCCACTTTGCTGGGCAGCACTTACATCAACGACTTTAATTTATATGGAAGAAACTTCAGGGTGGTAGCACAGGCCGACAGCACCTTTCGCACGTCGCTCAACGATTTTACCAGATACTATGTGAGAAACAGTGCGGGCAATATGATTCCATTAAGTTCACTGGTCACCAACAAAGTAGTTGAAAGTCCCACATTAATTTCGCACTATAATATTTATCGCTCTATCGAAATAAATGGCGGCGCCAAACAGGGATACAGCAGCGGCCAGGCTTTGCAGGCCCTGAGAGAAACGGCCGCAAATTATTTGCCCGCCGGATATGGTTATGAATTTTCTGGAATGAGTCTTGAAGAAATAAAAGCCGGCGACAAAACCATTGTTATTTTTTCCATCTCCCTGATTTTTGTATTCCTGTTCCTGGCTGCATTATATGAAAGCTGGACCGTTCCTTTTTCCGTTTTATTTGCAGTACCAATCGGTGCACTAGGTTCCATCATTACACTTTCCTTAATACCCAGCATCACCAATAATATTTATGCGCAAATCGGATTAATTACGCTTATCGGGCTGGCCGCGAAAAACGCAATATTAATTGTAGAATATGCTAAAGAAAGAGTGGATATCGGTATGGGTTTGATGCGCTCAACTATTCTGGCAGTTAAATTGCGTTTACGCCCAATTGTTATGACCTCGCTTGCCTTTATCCTGGGCGTATTGCCATTGGCGTTTGCATCAGGCGCTGCCGCCGAATCGCGCAGAACCATTGGCTGGACGGTATTTGGAGGAATGCTGGCTGCAACCACGCTGGCTATTTTCATCGTGCCGGTTTTGTTTGTTCTCATCACACGCGTGAGCTATGGAAAACATAAATTAGAAAGACTGACGCAAAACTTTAAACCGTCGGAGCACAAAGAATTACTGGAAGATTAGCACATCAATATCAGACAAGCCAAAATGTAGAAAATTGAATTTTTAAAAACAACAATTTTCTTTGATTCAAAATATCCCAACCGTATTTATGCTCCTTACAAGCTATGAAATAAAATATCTTTACCCGAAAATGAACAATGGATAAAATTAATTGGGGCATCATTGGCTGTGGCGATGTTACCGAAGTAAAAAGCGGACCGGCATTTAATAAAGTGAAAGATTCTTCTTTGGTTGCCGTAATGCGGAGAGATGCTGAAAAAGCAAAGGATTATGCCAGGCGCCACCAGGTTCCAAAATGGTACAACGATGCCAATGCATTGATCAATGATACAGATGTGAATGCGATTTATATTGCCACACCACCAGCCTTTCATGAAGCGTATGCAATTGCCGCCTTTAACGCCGGGAAACCCGTATATATTGAGAAGCCCATGGCCCTGGATCTTGCTTCAGCACAAAGAATTTTAAACGCCGCTAAAGAAAAAAACATAAAATTATCCATCGCTCATTACCGCCGCGAACAACCACTGTTCAAAAAAATAAAACAGTTACTTTCGGAGAACATTATCGGCGAAGTAAGATTTGCAAAACTTCAATTTTATAGAAAATCGCTTTCCTCGTCCGACCTGTTAATTCCGAAAACTGCCTGGCGGGTAAATCCTGCTTTATCCGGCGGCGGCCTGTTTCATGATCTTGCACCGCATCAGCTGGATCTGATGTGTTATTTTTTTGGCCCCGTTGAAAAAGCCTGCGGCTTTGCTGTCAATCAGTCTGGACTTTATAAAGCCGATGATATAGTAAGTGGAACCATTTTATTCCAGTCAGGAGTGCTTTTTAACGGCTTATGGTGCTTCAGTGTTGCCGCAGAGGAAGCAGCCGACCAGTGTGAAATAGTTGGCTCGGAAGGGAAAATCAGTTTTACCGTTTTTGAACATAAAAAAATAACGATCACTAAAAATGGCAATACCGATATAATTCCATTTGAGCCCCTGCAACATGTACAGCAGCCACTGATTGAAAAAGTGGTAGCTTATTTTTTAGACCAGGGAGCAAATCCGTGTAGTGGGGAAGATGGTGTAACTGCCATGCAATTGATGGAAAAATTTACAGGCTAAATTTTATAGGATGATAATCCGGTATAAATAAAATTATTTTTTATCCGGAACAAATACCATCGAAATTGAATTAACGCAATGTCTTGTATTTTTTGAGGTAAAACCTTCTCCCAGAAAAACGTGGCCTAAATGGGCGCCGCAATTCGCACAAACAATTTCAGTGCGCATGCCGTCTGCATCCGGAATTCTTTTTACAGCGCCTTTTATTTCATCATCAAAACTTGGCCAGCCACATTCGGATTCAAATTTGGCTTCGGACCGGTACAGCGGGGCATTGCAACGTTTGCAGATATAAGTTCCCTTTTGAGTATTGTGCAAAAGGCTTCCCGTGCCGGGATATTCTGTTCCTTTATTTACAATTACATTGGCTTCTTCAGGCGTTAATTGATTCCATTCCATTTTATTGCTGATTATTTTTTGGTTTGCGGTTGATTGTTGTTGTTTTTGGGCACAGGAAGTAAAACTGAGCACCAGGAAAACTAAACATAACAAGTCGGTTATTTTGAATTGTTTTCATGATAACAAATTTACGAAATCTTAGATTGCCCGGTTTTCGAAAAAAGTGTCGCTCTGTAACATTAACTTCTTATTGCTGTACTCAAAAAAACTAAAACGCCTGTTATTATGCCGTCTACCGGGCGAATAAAACAAAAAAAGCAGTTCATTTACTGAACTGCTTTTTTGTCGGGGCGGCAAGATTCGAACTTGCGGCCTCCACATCCCAAATGTGGCGCGATAACCGGGCTACGCTACGCCCCGAAAAATTTTTAACCTGTCTTCAAACTTAGAGCGGAGAGGGTGGGATTCGAACCCACGGTACAGTTTAACCCGTACGACGATTTAGCAAACCGTTCCTTTCGGCCACTCAGGCACCTCTCCTACTTTTCGGTAATTAAGGGTTGCAAAAGTAGCATTTGCAATCCAAAATTTAAAATAAATATTTGAAGATTTTTTAGAAAGTTTACATCGCGGCCAACTGAACCTTTTGCTGAAGTTCAATTACACTTTCTTTGAACAAGGTATCCGTATCCATAAGGTCTTTCACCGTTTGGCAACTATGAATAACCGTGGTATGATCCCGGCCGCCAAAATGCTCACCAATAGTTTTTAATGAATTTTTCGTAAACGCTTTTGCCAAAAACATCGTAATCTGCCTGGCCTGCACAATTTCCCTTTTCCTCGTTTTTTGCAAAAGCTTTTCATAAGGCACATCAAAATAATCACATACCATCTTTTGAATAGTATCTATAGTAATTTCCTTAGAGGATGATTTAATGAAATTTCTCAACACTTTTTTAGCTAATTCTAAGATCTATTTCCCTTTTATTGAGCGAAGATTGTGCCAACAGAGAAATTAAAGCTCCTTCAAGTTCACGTATATTATTTTGAATATTGTAAGCAATATATTTTACCACTTCTTTAGGCATTTCGAGCCCGTCGTTTTTCATCTTTCTCTCAAGTATCTCAATCTTGGTATCATAATCCGGAATTTGCAGGTCGGCACTTAAACCCCACCTGAACCTGCTCAACAATCTTTCCTGCACGCCTTCCAGATCTTTTGGCGGTTTATCAGAAGTTAGTATTAATTGCTTGCCACTTTGGTGCAAATGATTGAAAATGGCGAAAAATGCATCCTGGGATTTTTCTGCCCGGTTAAAAAACTGAACATCATCGATGATCAATACATCAATTAACTGATAAAAATGTATAAAATCATTGATCGCATTGTTGCGGCCGTGATCAACAAACTGGTTGATAAATTTTTCGGAGCTTACATATAAAACCACTTTATTATTATGCAATCTTTTTACCTCGTTTCCTATGGCCTGCGCCAAATGAGTTTTACCCAAACCTACTCCTCCGTAAATTACCAGAGGATTAAATGAAGTAGAGCCTGGTTTTTCGGCCACCGTTTTACCGGCGCGCCTTGCTACGCGGTTGCAATTTCCTTCAATATAAGAATCAAATACATAAGTTGGATTCAGCTGCGGATCAATCTGCATCTTCTTAAGCCCCGGAATTACAAACGGGTTCTTAACGGGATTGTTTATGACCAACGGAAAATCCATTTCATTATTTGAGTATGATTTGTAGCCATGCCCGGGCACATCCATCATCACCGGCTTATTATTGCTGTTACCGCTATCTACCATGATACGATATTCCAGCCTTGCCTCTTTTCCCAATTCTCTCTTTAAAGTTTTTGCAAGCAGATTTACATAATGCTCCTCAATATACTCATAAAAGAACTGACTTGGAACCTGTATAGTTAAAATCTTATCTTTTAATAACACCGGCTTTATCGGCTCGAACCAGGTTTTGTAGTGTTGCCACTCAACAATATCCTTTATTATATTGAGACAATTACTCCAAACTGTTTCGCAAGCATTATCCATTATTTTTCGTAAGCCGTTTTAATGTTTTAGAAAAAGTGTTCAGTGGGGCTGTTGAAAAGATTTAAAGAAAATGCATTCATAAAAATTCTATCAACAAGACAGCGAATATCAAAAGAATTTGTTGAAAAAAAAATTTTTTATTGTTTGATTTTATAACCACTACGACAGTATACGCTGTCGAAAATTTTAAAGATTTTTATTTTTATTTATCAACATTTTTTAAGACGCACGTCCACATTGATTTGCAGTAAACTTATCTTTTTTTTCATACCACCGGGTAAAAATTGGTTAAAAAAATTTTAGCTTGAAACAGTGATAGGATAAATAAAAATTAATGTGCAAAAGATTTTTTGATATTACCATTTTAAAAGAACAAGTGGTGGCTAAATGCCTTTATCTTAGCAAAAAATTTTACAAACATGAGTTACGAATTGACCGGAAAATTATTAGAAAAATTTGATACCATACAACGCACAGAATCGTTTAAGATCCGGGAGTTTGTTGTTGAAAAATCTGAAGAGATCAATGGAAAAGTGATTACCAATTTTATAAAATTTCAAAGTGTTCAAGACCGCACCGGCATCGTTGACCGGGTAAATGTAGGTGATGAAATAAAAGTATTCTTCAACATAAGAGGCAGTAAATGGGAAAAGGATGGCCGCACTTCTTATTTCAGTAACCTTGATGCATGGCGTATAGAACAAATACTTCAACCGGGGCGCGGTGCTTCTTCCGATGATGGCCATTTTGAACCATTGGATACATTCACTTCATCTACGCAGGAAACCATTGATGATCTTCCTTTTTAACCAAAAACCGCTACTGTATTGATTATGCGGCATATTTGACTAATCATTAATTGTTTCTTCCAATACTTTATTCTTTTGAAAAGAGACTAAGTTTTCAGGATAAAAACCTGGCACTATTATATGCAAGAAAAAATTACGTTACAGCTTTTGCCCCACGAGGCATTAAACCATGATGCCGTAATAGCAGCCATTGCGAAATCAACAGGCAAAAAAATTTCGGCAATAACCGGCTTTTATCCTGTTAAAAAATCAATTGATGCCCGGGGCAAAATCATCAGGATCAATCTTACGGTAAATGCGTTTATCAACGAGCCGTTTCACCAAAGAGCATTACAATCATTTGCCTTCCGCGATGTACACCAGTCCGAAAAAAAATGTATCATTATTGGTGGCGGCCCGGCCGGAATTTTTGCTGCTTTGCAACTATTGGAGCTTGGTATAAAACCAATCATTTTAGAAAGAGGAAAAGACGTAAGGGCCCGAAGAAGAGACCTTGCATCGCTGAATAAAGAAGGTATTATCAACCCCGAAAGTAATTATTGTTTTGGTGAGGGCGGCGCGGGAACCTACAGCGATGGGAAGTTATATACGCGCAGTTCAAAGCGTGGAAACATCGACCGAATTCTTAACCTTTTTGTGCATTTCGGCGCCGAAGAAAATATATTGTATGATGCCCATCCGCACATCGGCACCAACAAGCTTCCTCACATTATAACGGCAATGCGTAAACGCATTTCGGATTGCGGTGGCGAATTTCATTTCAACAAAAAATTAACCGGGTTTATTATCGAATCCGAGAAAATAAAAGCGGCAAAAACTGCAGACGGAGATTTGCTGCACGCAGATTCTTATATCCTGGCAACAGGCCATTCTGCACGGGATATTTTTACCTTATTACATCAAAATAATATTGAAATTATTGCCAAAGGCTTTGCGCTCGGGGTAAGAATAGAGCATCCGCAAGAGTTGATCAACTCCATTCAGTATGGTAAAGGCATCTTTTAAATTCATCGCTTTCGTTACACGAAGCCGGCTTGTCCCCGGCTTCTTACAGTCTTGTAGACCAGGTTGACGGTCGCGGCGTTTTTTCGTTTTGCATGTGTCCCGGCGGAATTATTGCGCCTGCGGCCACCGATAATGGCCAATTAGTGGTAAACGGATGGAGCCCGTCTAAAAGAAATAATCCTTACGCCAACAGCGGAATAGTAGTGCAGGTAGAACCGGAAGATGTAAAAAAATACCAGGTGTCACATCCAAATAAAAAAAATTTATTCGATGCAGCCTCTCCGCTGTTAATGATGGAATTTCAAAAACAGGTGGAAGAAAAAGCCTTTGCTTTTGGCGGCGGAAAATTTGTGGCGCCGGCCCAGCGGATGATTGATTTTACCGAAGGAAAAATCTCGGCCACATTACCAAAATGTTCATATATACCCGGCACTCAATCTGTTCTTTTAGCGGACGTTTTGCCGGATTTCATTCACCAAAGATTGAAAAAAGCATTTAAAGCGTTTGGAAAAAAGATGCCGGCAAAAAATAATCGCTCTGGCTATTTTACCAACGAAGCAATTATTGTAGCAACAGAAAGTCGTACTTCGTCGCCGGTGCGCATTCCGCGCGATGAATTGTATCTTCATCATCCGCGTATAAAAAATCTTTTTCCATGTGGAGAAGGCGCAGGATACGCTGGTGGAATTGTAAGCGCGGCAATGGATGGCGAAAGGGTGGCGCTGGCAAGTGTGCATGTAAATAAATGATTACCATTCATCAAAAAGTAATACAATCTTATTATGATGTTTTTAAATTTACCGCATAACCATAACTTAGCCATTGCCTGCACATTTTAAAAAATTTCATACAATACCACAAATGAACATACTTGAGCTACAACATTTAAAAAAATATTATGCTACTCAAAAAGCGGTAGATGATATCAGTTTCTCAATACCCGAAGGAAGCATTTTTGGTTTACTCGGACCAAACGGAGCCGGTAAAACCACTTTGCTCAGAATGATTACCGGCATCTTTTACCCTGACAGCGGCGAAATTTTGTTTGATGGCAAAAAGTTTGATCCTGTAGCCGATATTCCAAAAATCGGCTACATGCCTGAAGAGCGCGGGTTATATAAAAAGATGAAGATCGGCGAGCAGGCATTGTACCTTGCCGGCCTGAAAGGATTGAGCCGCCCTGAAGCCATGAAAAGAATAAAAGAATGGTTTGTAAAGTTTGAAATGGAAAGCTGGTGGAACAAAAAAGTAGATGACCTTAGCAAGGGAATGAGCCAAAAATTACAGTTCGTTACCACGGTATTACACGAGCCAAAACTATTAATTCTTGATGAGCCATTCAGTGGCCTCGATCCTGTAAACAGCAACCTCATCAAAGACGAAATTTTTAACCTTGCACAAAAAGGAACCACTATCATTTTCAGCACGCACCGGATGGAGCAGGTGGAAGAGATCTGCAATAACATTGTGCTGGTAAACAAAGGAAAAAAAATACTTGATGGAAGCGTAAAGCAGGTAAAAGAAGATTTTAAAGAACATATTTTTCGGATCGGATTCGATGCGGCGCCTGAGAAATTTGAAAGCGCTGTCTGCAATATTGTTAGTGAAAAAGAAAATTATTTCACCGTAAAAATTAAAGACGGATATGCGCCCGCGGCTGTTTTGCAGGAATTTCTGGATCACAGGGCAGGCATCGTTTCTTTCAACGAAATACTTCCGTCGCTGAACGACATATTCATAAAAGTTGCCGGCAGCAAACCCCAGGCGATCACACTTCAAAATGCTCCACTGCAGTAAATAATTTTACCAAAAAGATCAATCGTTCATTATGAATAAAATATGGCTGGTAATTAAAAGAGAATATTTAACAAGAGTTAGAAACAAGACGTTTATCCTTTCTACCATTTTACTTCCTTTATTTTTTATAGGATTTATTTTTGCGTCAACCTATTTTGCCATTCAAAGCGATGAGCAACAAAATATAGCTGTCATAGACCAGAATGGAATTTTTAAAAATAGTTTCCAAAACGAAAAGTCCATCACTTTTGAGTTTCCATCAGGCGTTGATGCCAATAACTTTAAAGCCAAAGGATATTCTGCACTGCTGGCTATACCGGCTGATTACCGATCACCGACTGATTCGATCTCTTTAATTTCCGATAAGCAACTCGGCATCAGCGCAGAAGAAAAAATAAAAGACCAGATTAATAATGCCATTAAAAACGAAGCATTTCTTCAAAATAAAATCGACAAAAGAGTTCTTGACTCTATTAATAAAATCGATCAGAAAAATCTTTACCGGTTTGCGCCGGTTATTAAGCAAGGCAATAAAACCGAGCGCTCCAACTCCGGCCTTTCGTACGGAATTGGTTATGGCAGCGGCATATTAATTTACATGACGCTGTTTATTTATGGAGCCGCCGTAATGCGTGGCGTAATGGAAGAAAAAATGAACCGCATTGCCGAAGTGATCATTAGTTCTGTTAGACCTTTTCAATTAATGATGGGAAAAATTCTCGGAATTGCTGCAGTGGGTATTACGCAATTGCTTATCTGGATCATCCTTATTGTAGGCTTATCATCTGTTGCATCAGGCCTTCTTTCTTCCGACACCTTGCAGCATGCACAATCCATGAATCAATCTATGGGCGCGTCAGGAACCAGTTCTGCAGCCATGAATTTTCTTTCGGCAAAAAGCACCTTTTTATCAGCTAACTGGGCGCTCATCATCCCGTGCTTCCTGTTTTATTTTTTAGCCGGGTATCTTTTTTATGCTTCTTTGTTTGCAGCCGTTGGAAGCGTGGTAAACGAAGATCCACAGGAAGCGCAATCACTGATGTTGCCGATAACCATGCCGATCATTTTATCTTTTATTATAATGACCACAGCAGTAGGAAAACCCGATGCGCCGATTTCTGTTTGGGGAAGTATCATTCCTTTTTCTTCACCAATCGTAATGATGGCTAGGATTCCATCGGGCAATGTGCCGGCTTGGCAAATCATTGTTTCCATGTTTTCCCTGGTGGCAGGGTTTATTTTAACCACCATGCTTGCAGCAAAAATTTACCGCACCGGCATTTTACTTTATGGCAAAAAAGTAACTTTTAAAGAAATGGGCAAATGGCTTTTCAGGAAATAACAACTGTCATAACGTTTACGCATAAACGAAAATGTAGATTTTAATGTTTTTCCAAAAGATAAATGCATCTTTCGAAAAGAGAGATGCAACTTTTTCAATGTTGTGAAAAGCCAAAAAGTAGATTTTACCTTTTAAATTGATGCCGCACCAAACAATCAATCAATAGTGAAACAAAAATCATATCCTAAATTTGACACATGATTATTGAAGAACTATATAAAATTTATCAACAATATCCTTCAGTTCAAACTGATTCGCGCAGGCTGCAAAAAGGCGATCTTTTTTTTGCATTAAAAGGACCCAATTTTAACGGAAACCATTTCGCGAAGCAGGCGTTAGATATGGGCGCCGCCTACGTTATAGCCGATGAAGAAACCAATGTACCAGACGACAGAATTATTATGGTAGAAGATGCGCTGGCAACGCTGCAACAATTAGCAAAATTTCACCGCAATCAATTCAAAATTCCTTTCATAGCCATCACCGGAAGCAATGGAAAAACCACTACCAAAGAATTGTTGCACGAGGTACTTGCAACTACTTTTATAACCTACACCACCAAAGGAAATTTAAATAATCACATTGGCGTGCCGCTGACTATTTTGAAAATAAAGCCCGATGCACAAATGGCCGTAATAGAAATGGGCGCCAATCACCTGCATGAAATTGCCTCCTACTGCGAATATGCGCAACCAACACATGGTATGATCACCAACATCGGGAAGGCCCATCTTGAAGGATTTGGCGGCGTGGAAAATGTAAAGAAAGGCAAGGGCGAACTGTTTGATTATTTAGCCCTTCACAATTGTGTTGCCTTCGTAAACGCAGACGACGCGGCCGTTGTAGCAGTGAGCAGTCATTTAAAAAATGTAATTCAATATGGAAGCACGGGCACAAACAGCCTCGGAAATATTATAAAGAACGATCCTTTTATTGAAGTAAAGATCAATGGCCAAGAGCCGATGGAGATCCGTACCAATTTAGTGGGCGCTTATAATTTACCCAACGTGCTCGCTGCCGTTTGCGTAGGCCGGTATTTTAAAGTAGATGACCAAAACATAAAAGCCGCCATTGAAAATTATGCAGCCTTCCAACAGCAGGTCACAATTGATTCACCAGGATTCCAATACCATCATTCTTGATGCCTACAATGCCAATCCCGGGAGCATGAAAGCGGCGATAGAAAATTTTTCCGCCATGAAGGGCGATAAAAAAATATTATTGCTGGGCGATATGAAAGAACTTGGGAGCAGACAGCCGCGAAGAACATGCCGCCATCATTTCATTGATCGACAATTTTACATGGGATGCGGTGGCTCTTGTAGGAACCAATTTTTCAGAAATCAAAAATAAATACCACAACTTCTCAAACGCGCTGCAGGCGCGGGACTGGCTGAAAAGCCAAAATGTAGAAAATGCACTTTTTTTAATTAAAGGCTCGCGGAGTATGCAAATGGAAAAAGTATTGGAATGATGTTGTAGATTTGCAATCCTTAAAAAATGGAGACTTGTCCGAGTGGTTGAAGGAGCACGCCTGGAAAGTGTGTATACGGGAAACTGTATCAAGGGTTCGAATCCCTTAGTCTCCGCACCTCAATCATCAAAAATCATTAAACCCCTTGAACATTATGTTTGAGGGGTTTTTGTTTGGTGGATATGGACAACAATACAATTGCATGTCGCAATATAATTTTAAATAATATTATTTTTTTGTAACATTGCGTCTTACGCAAAAATCGGAGCGTTGGCTACAAGATTACCAATCCAAACCTTGACACAAAAGAGCTAAAATTCTCCTTGTCCACATAAAATACAAACTATGCAATCAATTAGTAAAGGAATAACTACCTACTTAAATTCATTCAAGGACAATGATTTTCACGAACTAAATGAGTTTTTAAAAACAAACTTCTCCGACATTAACCTTGAACTAATAAGAAGTGAGATAACGAGTATGTCCGACAAGAATAAAATTGATGTAATAGACAATGGCCATACAAGATGGACACTTCATACGCCAAATATTCATCCAGAGTATAATGTAGTAGCAAATTTAGATAACTGGATAGTTAGTGCTAAAATTCATTACAACTACAGAGAAACATTAGATTTGGAAGAATTGGAATCGCAAAAAAATAAAGGGGATGAGGAACTGCAAAAATTACAAATGGAAGTTCTTGAACTTGAAAAACAAGAATTGCAATTAAAAAAAGAGAATAAGGACCTAAATGAAAAATGCGCTGAATCGCAGCGCCAATTGACACAATTACAAATCAAAGATTTAAAAGGAAAAAGGAAATGGGCAATTGGGGGCGCAATTGGTTCCGCAGTACTTACTTTACTTATAGAACATTTAACAGAAATTCCAAAACTTTTAGACAGACTATTCCAATAACAGCACCTTTTAAATCGGCAGAAAGCTCAATCAATTTCCTGCCTTCCCAAATATTCGATCACAAGCTTCCATAACATAACTGCCTATGAAACTTAAAACATTTTTAATTTCCCTTTTTCCCCTATGTAGTTTGACCGGACATTCTCAAACCAACAAACCAATCTCATTGCTTGACACTTCGCTTGCAAAAAAAATAACCATTGGCCGTTTCTGTCTTTGCCAAACAACCTTATCTGATTTGCAAAACCTGAGCCCGGACCTTAAACAAATTGAAGTAGAAGAAATGGATTTAGGTAAAAGATGCATTTCTCACGACGCACGTTTTGAAAATGGAAGAGGCTATTATTCTGACCAATATCCGGGTATGATTTTCCAAAAGGATCAAAATACAAATCAAATCAGCAAAATCAGGCTGAACAAAGATTTTAAAGGGGACTTACCAGATGGAACTCAAATCGATTTAAAAAATTTAAAACTGAAAGATGTTTTTGATAGATATCCTGATTTAAAAGAAACATGGCATTCACGGGGCTGTTCTGATTATTGGAATTTCGATAATGATACTTTATTTTTTTATGTAAAAATTGACACGACTAAACAGCCGCAATTCCCAATTGATGAAGCCTACTATTATGAGAAACCGATTGCAGCTGTAGACCTTTTAGTTTCTTGCTATCATATTTTTGAAAATGAAAAAACTGAATTTGTGCAATTATTTAATGACCCGGTCTTTTTTATTGACAGCGTAAACGTAACCAGAATAGAATTACAAAAATATCAACCAGACGAAATTGCTTTTGTTAATGTCTATAAAGACGGCAATGCGATTAAACTTTTAGGCGAACAAGGAAAATTGGGTGCTGTTTATTTCGTGACAAAAAAATTTGTAAGAAATAAATATTGGAATTTCTTTAAATCTAAATCGCCCGAATATCTTAAAATTGTTCCAACACCAGAAAGTGATAGTTCGGTGATTTATATTCTTAATGGCAACATATTGAAAAAAAATCATGAATCCAGCCTTGCAGATATTGACGATAAAACATTCATCGAGCTAAAAGTAATTGATAAAAAAACCCTTAGAAAAATATACAAAGTATTTGACAAAACATTTGGCATAGTGATTAAGACGGTACAGCTTCCTGAGACTGTCAATGATTAATCCTGTTATAAAAAATGAACCCAATAAAATCCTCAAAACTACTTTTTGAGTTGTTGGGCTTTCGAATTTTCATCGAAAATATTTCTTCCTATCACGCTAAAAGCCGGTACAATTGTACATTTCTTCCACTTACTTTTTTTATCAAAGTTTTTTCTCTTCTTCAAAAAGGCATAATTGCCTAACTTGTGAGCTGTTTTAAAATTTAATTATCTGATGAAAAAATTACTAATTGCTTGTGTTCTGCTGGCTTTTCAATTTCATGCTTACACACAAACCATTACGCCGGCGGCAAAGCGCTGGGCCGACAGTGTCTTTAACTCTTTAAACGATGATCAGCGCATTGCGCAACTGATGGTTCTGCGCGAGAGCAGCTTTACAAAAGACGGTCCTGTTTATTATGATTCTTTAATTACAGACGCTATTCAAAAATATAATATCGGTGGCATTTGCCTTTTCCAGGGAAGCCCGGTAAAGCAGGCTAATTTTTTAAATTATTTTCAAAGCATTGCCAAAACGCCGCTGATGGTTTGCATCGATGGAGAATGGGGCCTTGGCATGCGGTTCGACAGTGTTGCACCGTTGAACCATCAAATGATGCTGGGCGCATTAAATAATCCAGCCATCGTTTATCAATATGGTAAGCTGGTTGCAGAGCAATGCAAGCGCATGGGCATCCAGGTAAATTATGCACCCGTGGTTGACATCAACAACAACCCCGATAACCCTGTTATTAACGACCGCTCGTTTGGAGAAGATAAATACAAAGTGGCCGACTTTGGCGTTGCCTATATGAAAGGAATGCAGGATGCAGGCGTGCTGGCTTGTGCCAAGCATTTTCCCGGTCATGGCGATGTAGCAGTGGATTCACATTTCGATCTTCCGGTAATTAATAAGTCGGTAGCCCAGCTTGATTCTTTAGAATTATATCCCTTTAAAAAAATGATTGCCTCAGGCATAGGAAGTATGATGATCGCGCATCTTTATATTCCTGCAATCGACAGCACACCCAATACTGCTACTTCAATTTCTAAAAATAACGTTACCGGCTTATTGCGCAACCAGCTTCATTTTGATGGCTTAACTTTTACCGATGCATTGAATATGAAAGGCGTTGCTAAATTTTTTCCCGGCGGTGAAATAGCCGCGCAGTCTTTAATAGCGGGCAATGATATGCTTTGTCTTCCTGAAGATGTGGCTACGTCAATTGCCAAAATCCGCGAAGCGATACAGCAAAAAAAATTAGCCTGGAACGATGTTTATGAAAAATGCAAAAAGGTGCTTGCGTACAAATACATGTATGGCGTGGCTGATGTAAAACCCATCAACACCAACAACCTCACCAACGATCTGAATGCCGGTATTGATGCAATGAAATCATTGGTTGCCGAAAATGCGATCACGGTTTTAAACAACCAGGATAAAGAATTCTTTCCTTTGTCTGCCTCAAACAAAAAAGAAAAAGAAATTGCTTATATAGGAATCGGCATCAGCAGCGAGAATGCTTTTGCAAAAAGAATGAAAGAAGATTATGATGCAGACGCTTTTTATTTTGATTATAGCCAGGATGCATCCAGGATATTATCTACGGTAGAGCTGGTAAAGAAACGCTACAAATCAGTGGTAATAGGCGTTCACAACTATAAGCGTTACCCGGCCAATCAATTTGGCATCAGCAATAATGCCATTGATCTTATCAAACAAATTCAGCAAAATAACCAAACGATCATTTTTGATTTTGGCAATCCGTATGCGCTCAAAAACTTTTGCGATGCCAGGAATTTAGTGGCTTGCTATGAAGACGATTCCCTGACGCAAATTGCCGCAGCGGATATTCTTAAAGGAAAAATAAATGCCAAAGGAACATTGCCGGTTTCCGTTTGTGATAATTATAAATTTGGAAGCGGCATTGTTGCAAAAGATGTTATGCCAACGGCGGCGCCGGCAGCAGTTGGTCTGAACCCTGAAAAATTAAATGCAATTGATTCAATTGCCAATGCAGGCGTGGCAGGCGGCGCCTTTCCGGGTTGCGTTGTACTCGTTGCCAAACAAGGAAAAATAGTGTATGAAAAGGCTTTTGGCAAATACAATTATGATACGCCGGAGCCCGTAATGCTCAACTCCATTTTCGATATGGCGTCTGTTACAAAAATTTGTGCAACTACATTGTCGGTTATGAAATTGTATGATGAAGGAAAATTGAGGCTTGATAAAACGCTTGGCGATTACTTGCCGTGGGTTAGAAAAAGCGATAAGAAAAACATGAACATTGAAAAAATTCTTTTGCACCAGGCGGGCTTTGTAGCTTTCATTCCTTTCTTCAAAGAAACCATTGATCCGGTAACCAAAGCGCCTTTGCCTTCTATCTACCGCACGGTTAAAAGCGATTCATTCGGCGTTCGGGTTGCGCAAAATTTATACATGCGCAACGATTGGCAGGATACTTTATACAAAAGGATTCTTGACAGCAAGCTCGGCCCTGTTGATAAATATATTTATAGCGATAACGATTTTATTATGATGGCTAAAGTGGTGGAAGCCATATCAGGATTAACGATTGATGAATACGCAGATAAGAATTTTTATAAACCAATGGGCCTTACGTCCATAGGCTTTAAGCCCCGCGAAAAATTTGATACGAACCGTATCGCGCCAACAGAATTTGAAAAGTCATTTCGCATGCAGCGTTTGCATGGCGATGTGCACGACCCCGGAGCAGCGATGTTCGGCGGAGTAGCCGGCCACGCGGGTTTATTCAGCAGCGCAGAAAATATTGCGGCCATCTTACAACTGTTTTTAAATGGCGGATCTTTCAACGGCACCCAATATCTTAAACCGGAAACACTGAACTATTTTACCGCGTATAACAGCAATATCAGCAGGCGCGGCATTGGCTTTGACAAACCGCAAAAAGATAATTACACCACCACCGATCCTCATCCATATCCATCAAGATTTGCTTCGCCCTTAACTTACGGGCACACCGGCTATACGGGAACCTGTATTTGGGTAGATCCAAAATATGACCTGGTTTATGTATTTTTAAGCAATCGCGTAAATCCTGATGGCGGCGACAATCTAAAGATTTCATCGATGAACATACGCGGCAGCATTGAAGATGCAGTTTACAAAGCAATGGTGCCTGCTATTCCGGAAGTATTGAAGAGTAAGAAATAAGGAATAAAAAATAAGGAATAAGAAATAAGGAATAAAAAAGTTGGAAGTAATTAAAACTCCAAAGCGGTAAATGTAAGCAACCACTGATGAAATCCGTGATGTAGCAATCGGTAGAAAGAGCAATCAGTGGAAAAAAATAAGACCTTTGTGACCAATAAACTAACAACCCAATTAACGAATAAACCAATTAACGAATAAACCAATAAACTAATCACCCAATAAACAGTTCAGGCCATGCAATATCCATATCAAATAAAATCGCTGGATCAATATCACGAAGTATATCAAAAAAGTGTTACCGAGCCCGAAAAATTTTGGGCGGAGATAGCGGAAAATTTTGAATGGCGAAAAAAATGGGATAGCGTTTTGCAATGGAACTTTGAAGAGCCGAATGTAAAATGGTTTCTTGGCGGCAAATTAAATATCACAGAAAACTGTTTGGACCGATGGGCCAAAACACAACCTGATGTACCGGCTATTATTTGGGAACCCAACGATCCCAATGAAGCCACCCGCACAATTTCCTATAAAGAACTTTTGGAAAAAGTAATTGAGTTTGCAAAGGTGCTCAAAGCAAATAATGTTCAAAAGGGCGACCGTGTTTGTATTTATATGCCGATGGTTCCTGAGTTGGCAATTGCCATGCTTGCGTGTGCCCGCATCGGCGCAATCCATAATGTAGTTTTTGGAGGTTTTTCTGCAAAAAGCATTAAAGACCGCGTTGCCGATTCACAATGCAGTTTTGCCATCACTGCCGATGGCTCTTACCGAAGCAACAAAACCATTCATTTAAAAGACATCATGGATGAAGCTTTGGAAGAAGATTCACCGGTAAAAAAAGTAATCGTATTAAAGCGTACAGGCGACACCGTTAGTATGAAAGAAGGCCGCGATGTTTGGTGGCACGAGGAAAGCCAAAAAGTAGAAAACCTGGATTTAAAAGATCCGGTTGAAGAGATGGATGCAGAAGACATGCTCTTCATTTTATACACTTCCGGCTCTACCGGAAAGCCAAAAGGCGTGGTACATACTACAGCCGGGTACATGATCTACACCAATTACACTTTTGTAAACGTATTTCAATATAACCCGGGAGATATTTATTTCTGCACGGCAGATATAGGATGGATCACAGGCCATAGTTACATTGTGTATGGCCCGTTGAGTGCAGGCGCCACCAGCCTTATGTTTGAAGGCACTCCCACTTATCCCGATGCAGGAAGGTTTTGGGAAATTGTTCAAAAGCACAAAGTAAATATTTTATACACAGCGCCCACAGCCATTCGCAGCCTGATGGCTTATGGCACTGAGCCAATAGAAGGCAAAGATTTAAGTTCATTAAAAGTTCTTGGTACAGTGGGTGAGCCCATCAACGTGGAAGCATGGAACTGGTATAATGAAAACATCGGGAAGGAGAAATGCCCCATCGTGGATACCTGGTGGCAAACAGAAAACGCGGGTATTTTAATTTCCAACCTGGCGGGTGTTACACCTCAAAAGCCTTCTTATGCAACACTTCCGTTGCCTGGTGTGCAGCCGGTGATTGTAGATGAAAAAGGAAATGTGCTGGAAGGAAACAATGTGTCGGGCAATCTATGTATTAAGTTTCCATGGCCATCTATTTTGCGCACTACTTATAATGATCATGAGCGGTGCCGCATCAATTATTTCACAGCATATGCCGGAATGTATTTTACCGGGGATGGCTGCCTTCGCGATGAAAATGGATTCTATAGAATTACCGGCCGCGTTGATGATGTATTGAATGTAAGCGGCCACCGTATTGGCACAGCCGAAGTGGAAAACGCCATCAATGTGCAGGCCAGCGTTATTGAAAGCGCTGTGGTTGGCTTTCCGCATGATATAAAAGGCCAGGGCCTGTATGCTTATGTAATTCTTGATAACACTGAAATGGATCATGAGGAAGCGCGGAAAATAATTAATGCCGCAGTAACCAAAGAGATCGGCTCATTTGCCAAGCCCGAAAAAATTCAATTTGTAAAAGGTCTGCCTAAAACAAGAAGTGGAAAAATAATGCGTCGGATACTTCGTAAGATCGCAGAAGGAGAAATGCACAATCTTGGCGACATTACTACATTACTGGATCCTGCAGTGGTGGATGAGATCAAAGAGAACAGGCTTTAAATCATTCATTTAGTTCCTTCGATTTTTTCGGCTAAAAAAGCTGGAGTTTAAATGCGTTCATTCAGAAAAGAAAGCCAGCAGGCAAGCGGCTTTCCTTTTCAAAAAATAACCATTTTCTACATTTTGACTTATCTCAATTTGATCTCCATCATTTTAGAAAATAAAGAAATTCTATATTTTGGCTTACCTGAAGGTCGAACCTTATTACCTTATAAGGATTTTCGATATAATTTATATTAACACGGAGTGAAAAGTGAAGATGAAATTAATTTCTATAAAATTTCATAAAACATCCATAATCAATTACTTTCCTGTTTTTGCTGGTTGATGATTAATTTTTTTTGGAGGCTTGTGCTCTTCATCGCCCAATAAAATACCCCATGAGGTCACCTCGACCCGATCAAAAATAATTTTGGCCATCGCAATGTAGGGAACCGATAAAAACATGCCCGGAATTCCCCAAAGCATTTCTCCAATCACAACGCCAAGTATGATGATCAACGGATTTATTTTTACCTGCGAGCCCACAATTTTAGGCATTAAGAAATTGCTGTCAACCAAGTGAATGGCAACTACAGAAATGGCCACATACAAAGCATGTGATGTATCAACGGTCGCAAAAGTGATGCAAACACGTAAGGAAAAGTGCCGTAAAAATTCCCACATACGGAACCAGGTTCAGCACACCAACCAGCAGCCCGAGCAGAAAAACATATTTGATGCCGAGTAGCCAAAACACAAGGCAGGCAAGCACCCACCACTATAGACATCTGAAAAAATAAACCGGTAATGTATTTTCTGAACAATGTACTTTGATCTGCTCAGAGATTTCATAAATTACACCGAATAGTATTGATCCGTAAAAGCAGACAGAATAAACCGCATCAGAATGCCGACGATACAGCAAAAGGAAAAAAGTATAGATCAAATAAACACCACAGAAGCAAAATCGAAGATACCGATAATACCGTTTTTTCCAATGATGGTGCCACTGGAATTGAGTACTTTACGGTTGTGCTGTCGATATATGAGTTTGCTTTTCCGCATTGACGTGGAAAGCTGTCTGCAAGCCATTGCTGCACGATTATGAAACAAACCATTAATTGCTGTTTTAGCAATGGCCATTCCTGGCTCAGATCCGTTATCTGCGAACCCAATAAATAAATGATAAAAGAAGTAACTACAAGAAAAGTCAGCACCGACACAGCGGAAGAGGCAGATCTTGGAAAATCTTAAGCGGTTCTCCAAAAAATTACATAGCGGTAACAATAAAAGCGCAAAAAGAAACGCAAAAAGAAGAGGCAGTAAAACCTCCTTCCCAATAATTACCAGGTAGCCGCCTGCAACTAAAATAATTAAAACGCAGGCCAGCTTCAGGTAAAACGGGAAAACAATATTTTTCATAAATAAAATTAGGTAAGAAAAACCAGAGCGATTGTTTCTATACACAACAATTTAAACATTTATTTTTTAATTGTTTTCTTTGCAGCATGCACCCGAAAGATTTATCCATCAACGATTTTAATTACGATTTGCCGGAAGAAAAAATAGCCGTATTTCCGCTGGAAAAAAGAGACCAATCAAAGTTATTGATCTATAAAAACGAAAAGATCTCCGAAGATATTTACCGCAATATTGCGGCGTATTTACCGGAAGGCTGCTTTCTCGTTTTTAACGATACCAAAGTAATTAAAGCAAGAATTTTATTTAAAAAAATAACAGGATCTGTAATAGAAATCTTTTGCCTGGAACCTTATGAAAGAATAAAAGATTATGCAGTAGTTCTTCAGCAAAAAAATTCAATCAAATGGAAATGCATGATTGGCGGCGCGGGCAAATGGAAAGAAAAATTTTTGGAGAAAACGATTTCAATCCATGGAGAAAACATCATTTTAAAAGCCGGCTTGATAGAAAAATTAAGCGATGCTTACGTGGTTGAATTAACCTGGACTCCCGGAAATTATTCTTTTGCAGAAATTATAGAACATGCCGGCGAAACGCCATTGCCGCCCTACATAAAAAGAAAAGCGGAAGAAAGCGATGCAGAAAGATACCAGAGTATTTATTCTTTGCATGAAGGCTCAGTTGCCGCGCCCACAGCGGGCTTGCATTTTACGAAAGAAATTTTTTCTTCCCTGAAGAAAAAAAATATTGATACCGGTTTTGTAACACTTCATGTGGGCGCGGGAACTTTTAAGCCGGTAAAATCTGAAAGAATGGACCAGCATGAAATGCATGCAGAATGGATAGATGTATCCACTTCATTTATTGAAACATTGATCAACAATATTTCTCATGGCATTTTTTGCGTGGGCACTACATCAGTAAGAACCATTGAAAGCCTTTACTGGATGGGATTAAAGGCATACCTGAATCCAAAAATTGAGTTTGAAAATCTGCTGATTCAACAATGGGATGTTTATGAAGATGATCTTCAAAATAATAATTGCAGCGCCGGAAGATGCATTGAAAGCATTATTGGATTTTCTGAAAAGCCAAAATACAGAAAAGCTACTTATTCAAACCCAGATCATTATTGCGCCAGGGTATCAATTTAAAATCGCAAAAGGAATGATCACTAATTTTCATCAGCCAAAATCTACCTTACTGTTATTGGTTGCGGCAATGATCGGCGAAAGACTGGAAAGAAATTTACGATTATGCGCTAACGCATGAATTCAGGTTTTTGAGTTATGGAGATGGATGCTTTGATTTATAAAGACGAAGTTAAACCGAAGATACAAGATATTTTTAGATAAGGCCTCTTTCATAAATCCGTTGTTTACGAAAATGTACTGATCAGCGAAATCAGTGTTGTCTTTCGTGACCAGAAGTTTTAATTCACCATCTTATTTGCACAACTGCTGCTGGCAAAGGCTTCCGGCTTGGCTTTGAAAGCAAAGCCCATTCCCAGGATATAGCCCATTGCTTCGCGTAAAGCTTCATTGCTTTTAAAGTGCGGATTGGTATTGATGTCGGCATGAACTTCCATGTCCACATCATACAATGTAAACAAGGTCGCAAAGTTCATAAGCAATCTCAATGCTCTTTGCCACTTCCACCAGCATGCGTTCTTTAATGCTGTACTTGTGAGTGGTTTTGTCATTGTGGATAAACATGAATCCGCCATGTCCTTCCCGAAGAAAAACAATAACGGTTGCAAATTCTGTTTCGTGGCTTTTTACCTGGCTGTCGGTGCCAATACAAACTTTTAATTTGAAGCCTGCTTTCCGTTTCTCTTTGAATGGCCTTTTCAACTGCACTTTTGATCGGAAGATCAATCGCGTCGCCATTAAATTTTCTCCATAGCATAAAATTAAGGTTTTCTAAATGATAAAAATGATGGTTGCAAAGAGTTTCAGCAAAAGAATCAAGTAACTGATTGTAATAAAAAATCTGCTACAAATTAGAATTAATTCCGACGATTATTTTTCTTGCTATATCAATTTTAATATTAATTTTTTGTAAATAAAACAAAAAAAAGGGCCAGCCCCTAACGCTGACCCTTAACTTACACATGAATCTACCTTACAGTTTTAAAATTCTTTGGGTTGTTCTTTGGGAGTTACTGATGATTTGAAGGAAAGTAAATTCCATTAGGGTAATTACTAATATTTATATTGTTTACATCCGGCATTTCGCTTTCCTGATTTCATAATTCTTCCACTCATATCTGCTACCTGATATTTATAATTTTCAGATGCAGATACTTGTATCTGCTGATTTGAGCGATAGTAGAAACCGTAAACAACTTGTCATGCCTTTCTGTTGATTTTAATGAAATTACATTTGAATAAACTATCTGCTCCTGTTGATGATGTAACCTTTAGCCGGTAATAAATATTTTCCTTGAACCAAAGGCACATAACTAAATTCTTTCGTCCCAGATGAAAACGTAGTAAGTGCTGAAAAAATTGTACCGTCAGTGAACTTTCTAAAATAAGATCTATTACAGGCTCATCAGCAATAATATCCCAATTCAAAATATACTTGTCTGCACTGGTTTGGCCGGTTAAGCAATACCTTGGTTATCGGCATAACAGTTAAAGTAGAAAATACTCCTGAAACTGTATACGATCCCAGGCTTCCATAGTTGGTGGCATTTGCATTGCCGGCCCCTTTTACAATAAGATAGTAAGTGCCAGATTCAAAGTAGTATCAACCAACATTCAAAATATTATCAGGATCGTAAATCCTGCACTGTTTGTTTTGCAGAATTAAGCAAGCGCACTTTTATATCGAGGTTGGCTCCATCATTGTCTGGCCCAACAGAAAATGGTTTTGCATCAAGATGCAACATGCCGCTTCTTTGAAAATTAAATTGAAAGACATCTTTATCTGTATTGGTTGTAATAATTCCATCTTTTGAAAATTGGAACCAATAATATCCACTTAGAGTTGGATTGTCTTTTGGATCATCGCTATGATCGTCTGCACGGTAGGTAAATCCATTTTTTGATGTGATGATAGACAGATTATCCTGGTCTGCGGTACAGCCATTTGGCGTTGGGCCATTATTCCACCCGGAAATATTTTTATAATAGCTATTGCCCATAACCGGCGCCCAGCCTATTTCTCCGGTTCCGTTGCCATCATTATAAGTAGTAACTAAAGTACAGGAGCCATTATATTTTGCCTGGTGAGAAAGCCCTAAATGTATGGCCGCTTTCGTGTGTACAACATTCAGCAACAATTTTCGGGCTGTATGCCAGTCGGTCAGGAAAAACAAACCCCGGTGTATCATCGCCCCAGGTAAATGAACCTGTAAAAGAAACGCCGCCAACTCCCTGGTACCAAGCGCTGGTAGTGGTAACAATAATTCTTATTCTTTGTGCAACAGGTGCTTTTAAAAATATGGTTGAATCGGTAGTAATATTAATATTGAAAGGCCGGTAATCTTCGGCCACACGGTTAAAAACTTCAGTGATTTGGGTATCGTTAAAACCAGATGGAGCGCAATAAAAAGGATTGCCGCCATTCCATGAAGAAGCATGAACAAAATGGCCGTCAAAATCAAGGAATATAGTGGCTTTTGCAGTAGGAAAACTGCTTAAAGACGGAACGCTAATAGCTTTAAATGAAAACAGAATAAAAGAGGAAAGAGAATGTATAATATTTTTTTCATGACGTTGGATTTAGGGTTTGCCGTCTAAGAATTGTGTAAGGTGAAGGCTGAATCAATAATCCTGGATTAGAACTTCCGTTTCTATTTTGTTAAATGCATAGTTGCCATCACTTCTTTTTTCAGCTCATAGCCATCAGCATATTTTTCATTGATAATGCGGCCAACATAAGTAATAGTATTATCTTCATTAATTCTTTTTGAAATGGAGAATAAAGAATTGTTTAATGAAGAAGATTGGATAACAACAGCTATATAAATTATCGTACTTCTTAACGGAAGACAATAACGATACCACTGAACGTGAAGTTGGAAAATTTCAGATTGCAATTTGGATCCTTCCGGAGCGGTGAATGCCTTGTCTAATTCTGATAAGGCCGTTGGAAGTTTTTCAGAATAGCCTGCTAAACTGGTTTTGTCGTGAAGTAGCGGCCAGTTGGGCTTTGGTAGTAAATGTGAGCCAGTGTGATAATGCACAACAGCAAACACTTTGTTCATGCGTTTCATAGACTGGATTTTGGGTTTTTAAATTGTCGAACATCTATGAAACGCCAATCCTTCGTGAATATTACGCTATCAATTAAAAAATAATATTTTAATATAATATCGGGAAAAAGTACTCAAAAAAATCGTATTAATACTGGCCCGTGCTTAGTAAAACCAACGTGCAGGCTTCCTGCGGAACAATATCTATTTTCTTTTGCAAGAGCAGCAAGCTCCTGGTTTTCTGCTCCCGGATTAAAAATAATGCGCTTTGGATGTTGCGAAAAAATATAATTGTAATACGGTTTTTGATTGTTGGCATTTAAATAAAGAGTAACAGTATCCAGATTATCAATTGGCTTTTGCTCCAACTCTATTTCCACATCATTCACTTTGCCTGTATGCCTTCCAATCGCCATCACATCATGACCTTTTGAACGTAATTTATCCACTAGCCAGATAACTGTAACGGGCAGGATTTGCTGAGGCGCCCAATACCAATGTTTTTTTGTTACTCATATACTTTCATTTAAAAATTTTGATCTTATACCAGCAGTTGGAACCATGCATTCTTCTTTTTTTCCAAACCAGCTGATACCTGATTTTTAGCAATCCAATTATAAATGCCATCTCTTATAAATTTAGGAACTATGATAAAACCGTACATCAATGGCCATAAGCCTTTTAAATACCTGCACACTTTTAAAGCAGCTTCGGACCTTGTATAAATTTTATCATTTTCAATAAATACAAAAGAGCTTAAATCATTTGCTGGCAACTGATACGTTAACAACAATTTTTGCGCGGCATCGCTTTGCAAAGTGGCAAATATTAAAACTTGATTTATTATCTCTTTTAATAACAAAATTTACCGCGCTGTTGCAAAAATTACAAACACCATCAAATAATATGACTGGCTGTATGAGGCATAATGCAAATTTACTAAAACTCTTTGCCATGAGTTGGCTTTATCATCTTTCGGATTAATAAAAGGAAAATGTTTTATCACCCTGATAAAAAAATTCGTAAGCCTTTCTTTACCAAATAATGTCTGAATTATCCTTCCATTTCGTAAGTCGTTTTCTAAAAATTCTATCTCCATTGATGCTGTATAACCATTTTCCATTTCCTCCCGGCTTATTTTTTTTTTCAGGAAAGAATCAATATTTTGAAAAGCAATCTTTGCGGAATGAAGGCCATGCTCATTCCATTTCCGCAAAGTGGCGTAATCATTCCTGCTGCATCGCCCAGCATTAATACATGATTTTCAACCTGTGATTTTTTTTCAAAACTTATTTGTGAAATGGTAACAGGTTCTGTCAAATAAAAATTCTGATTCAGAAAATATTTTTTTGAGAAAAGGGTTTTTATAGAAAACATTTTTCTCCATTTCCTGAATTGAATTATTATTTTCTTTTAAATTTTTTGCTGTAGTTAAGATAACATAAACAATATTGATCATTTTCAATTTTTGAAATGCCGCAATAGCCATTTTTGAAATTGTGCAAAGCAATCGTATCCGCCGGCAAATGTATTGTGAATATGATATTTTACACCAACATAATTATTAAGCTTTGCCGGCTTTTTGTTTAATAAAACTGCGTTGCCATTTTATATCAAGATTGCTTCGCTTGCCAAAGCGCCGCAGCAACTACTGAAGAAGTTACCTGGCCGCCATTATAGTTAACTGTAAATATTTCATTTTTAAAAACAACTTCATTTACTTTAGTGCCTTCGTAAATACGTACACCATTTTGTGCTGCAATATTCTTTTAATTCATTATCGAGAAAATAACGGCTGATGCCAAAGCCACCTGGGGCAAGATCTGAATTGAATATAATTTCCGTTGGGCGAGGAAACAATTAATTTTTTAATGAGGGGCAAGATCAAGTTCTGATAACAGATTTAGCCCTAAACTTTCAATAAAATTCCAGCTTTCCATGCTGATGTATTCGCCACAAACTTTATGAAAAGGATATTTTTCTTTTTCAAATAAAATAACTTGATATCCTTTTTTTGAAAGCAGAATTGAAAGCGAAAGCCCCGCAAGGCCGCCGCCAACAATGGCTACATCATATTGCATATCTGTCTTCAACTTTCACCTTTTTTCGCTTTTCAGGTTGAAGGTTTTGTAATTAAATACCTGAATGCCCATTTCCATTTATTGAATAATTCGATATTCTGGCTTTTCTGAAAATCTTTTTCCATTCTTTTTTTTTAAATCCTCGCAACACCGAAAGCGGCGCATCATTTTTTACGAGATAAGATTTAGAAAATAATCGTGACATTATTTTTATAAAATGATATGCCATCGAATGACGATGTAAATCATTTATAAAAAATCCAATTTCTGAATTGGTTTCCATCCATTGCAGCATCTCCACCAATTCTTCATCTGTAAAATGGTGGCAAAAAAGCGATGAAAAAATAATATCCGGCCTGGTGTTTTTCAAGTCGGCATTGCGATAATCTGAAATAAGAAAAACTACATTTTGGCTTTTGCACATGTTGCTGTGCATAGGCAATGCAATCTTTATTAATATCTATGCCGATAAAAGATACGGCCACATTGTTTCGCATACAATATTGATGAAGCGCATTGAGGTTATCTGCGCCACCACAGCCTATTTCACAGACACAAACCTGCTTTTTGTTTTGCAATAATTTTTTAAATCCTTCAATGGTAATTGCATGGCCGCCAAGATGTGTGTTGATAAAATTGAGCTCCTGCATGTTCCTTTGAATATCCTCAAAAGGAATATCGGGCCTGTCGAGCAATTCTTTTTTTAAAGAGCGTTGTTTATAATCAATCATTAGATAAAATGAATGTCTCCATGGTGAGGCCGGGACCAAATGCAGCACCAAAAATATTTGTCTTTTCTCTATTCACTTCAAGCGAATTCATAATTTCCTTCAGCACAAATAAAATGGTGGGCGACGACATGTTTCCATAATCGCTCAGTACCTTGTAAGAATATTGCAGGTCGCTGGCTGAGATAGAAGTGCCTCTTTCTATTGCAGTTAAAATTCTTTTTCCACCCGGATGAATACAGTAATGCGAAATATCGTCCATTTTTAAATTGGCATTAGCCAGTGCATTTTGAAAGAAGCCGTTAAAATCCTGCTCAATCAATTCAGGAACATATCCTGAAAGTGTCATCAAAAAACCTGAAGAAGAAAGTTCCCAGCTCATGTGCTGCTTTCCATTAAAGCCTACTTCGCTATAAAAATTTTGTATTTGTCAAACCGTCCAGTTTGTCATCATTATGAGTGATCAACATTGCCGCAGCGCCATCGCCAAATAACAGTCCTGAGGCAATGTTATCGGCCGTTGTTTCCTTTTGAAAATGAAGTGTGCACAGCTCCATGCACACCACCAGCACTTTCGCGTTTTTATCATTTTTACAAAAGGCATCGGCAAGTTTCATCGCGTGTATCGCCGCATAACAACCCATAAAATTTACTGATGTTCTGAATATATTTACCGGCAACCCCATTAATTCCATTACCTGCAAATCAAGCCCGGGCGCGCTCATGCCGGTACAGCTCACCGTAATCAGATGTGTTATTTCATTCTTATCTATCTTTTGATCAATGCATTTTTCAATTGCATTCACCGAAAGCGCAGGCGCCGTTTTATTGTACCAATTCATTCTTAGTTCGAGATTGGGAAAGGGTTCTAAATTTTCCGATGCAGGATAAAATTCCCAATCGGTGGCAGGCAAGCTATAATCGGGCAATACCGAATATCTTGTTTCAATAGCGCTTTGATGATATAAAAATCTCAGCTTCCTTTTTTCCGCTTCATTCATTGCATACACATTTTGCATAAAGCTGAGAATGTCTTTTTGCTGATGTTTGAAAGAAGGCAGCGCTGTTGATATGGAAACAATTTTACTCAATTCATCTTCAAAATTAACAGGGCGATAAACCCAATGTTAGAAAATAGAGAAGCCAGTAAATTCATCCGCATCGTGTTTCTGAAATTTGCTTCACTGTTGTTTTTATAAACTTTATTAAACCAGATAAAATAATAGACTACAACCGGCAGCATACAAATTTGTAAAATAAGAAATTGCATCAGTGCAGAATTTAAATAAAAATAAAATCCAAGGGCAACAAATGCAAGAGCATATACAATGCCAGTAAAAACAAATGTTCCCCGGTAACCCAACAAATAACTGATGGTAATTACACCATCTTTTTGGTCTTCTTCGTGCTGATAGATTTGCGTGAGCGGATAAAATCCACCGATGAGCAAACTGGAAGCAACCATTGCAATAACGGGAATTTGCAAAGTATGGTTGCTATCACTTCCGTGATAAACCAGGCAAAATGTAACCGCTCCCTGGAAAATGATAACAGTTAAATAACCGGCAACAGGATATTTTTTTAAGCGGATTTTTCGATAACTGTAAGCACGCGAAGCGAGAATGTAGAAAAAAATTCCTAAGGCAAAAAATGTTGAAATAATAAAACCAAGCACAATCGCAGCAATGTCCATCAGGCAGGTAACGATAAATAAATGCCTGGTGGGCACCATCGGATTTTTCAATCCGCCAATAGGCGATGTATCGCGATCCATATAACTATTGTAGCCATTGCTGGCCGGGTAAACCAACAGGTGCAGAATGATAAAAATCAGTATCGCGTCACGCCAATAAATATGTTTCACCTGGCTTAACGCAAACCAGTAAACCGGCATTAAAAACAATGAAAAATGAAAGCGAAGAAGTTGAATGGTGGAACGAAATGTTGTATTCACTCCTAAATTTAATCTTAATTTCTAAATAAGATGGATAAGAACAATGAAATTTAAGCATCAGTTTTTTCCGGCGAGCACAATCACAATTTCACCTTTTACGGTTTTTGAATTAAAATAATCGTGCACTTCCTGCAGTGTTCCCCGCTTATTTTCTTCAAAAATTTTGGTGAGTTCGCGGCTAACGCAGCATTCTCTGTCGGCGCCAAAATATTCAATAAAATCGGTTAAGGTTTTTACCAGCCGCATCGGGCTTTCATAAAAAACCATGGTGCGCTGTTCATCTGCAAGCTTTTTTAAAGCAGTTTGGCGGCCCTTTTTTAATGGCAAAAAACCTTCGAAACAAAAGCTGTTCATCGGCAGGCCGCTATTTACCAGCGCAGGAACAAAAGCAGTTGCGCCCGGAAGGCATTCTACTTTAACATCGTTTTTGATACATGCCCTTACCAATAAAAAAGCGGGATCGCTAACTCCCGGAGTTCCGGCATCTGTAATCAAGGCCATTGTTTTGCCGGCAAGTAATTGTTCAGTTAAATGCGCAACAATTTTATGCTCATTATGCTGATGATAAGAAGACGTTGGCTTATCAATATTATAGTAACGGAGAAGCTTAGACGAAGTTCTCGTGTCTTCTGCCAGTATCAGATCAACTGATTTCAGCACTTCAATTGCCCTGAAAGTAATATCTGCAAGATTGCCAATCGGAGATGGAACAATGTAAAGCATTTTAATTAGCTAATTAGCCAATTAGCTAATTAGCTAATTGTGATTGTAAATTCTTCCATAACAGGGTTGGCTAAAAGTTTCTGCGCTGCTTCCTGTGCAATGGATTGGGCTTCTTCTACTGATGAAGCGTTGATACTTAATTGAATATGTTTGCCAATGCGCACATCTGTTATACTTTTTATACCAAGATTGGCCAGGCCGCCCAAAACGGCTTTTCCCTGCGGATCGAGCAATTCTTTCAAAGGCATAATTTTTATTTCTGCAACAAAGTTCATTCTGCTTTTATTTTTCTTTTGTTCAATGATAATAAAACATAAAATATAAATACTATCGGTACCGCTATCCATTGCAAAAATAGGGCAGCAATGATTGCAACGGCCAATAAAATTATTTTAGGCATATTGTTATGCAAAGTAAAATCTTTAAATTTCAAAGACATCATCCTGATATTGGAAACCATGAGGTAGCTCAGTACCACAATCAACACATATAAAAACCATTTGTTCAATAACAAAGAGCTGACACCGGCAATTTCGTTGAAGTGCAGAATCAAAGGGAACGACGCTACCAGCAAACCGATAGCCGGAACAGGAACTCCTCTAAAAGAAAATTGCTGATCTGTAGCCAGGTTAAATTTGGCAAGGCGATACGCTGCCGCGCAAGCCAATATAAATGCCGGCATAAGCCAAAATGTAGAAATATCCAATCCGTTTTCTTCGCGCGCGAAACTGAATTTTAATAATTGATAGATGATCACCGCCGGCGCCACGCCAAAGCTTACCACATCACTTAACGAATCTAATTGCTTTCCCATTTCGCTGGTTGCTTTCAGCAAGCGCGCTACAAAACCATCTAAAAAATCTATTACTGCGGCAATCATAATGAAAATGGCGGCCCAGGTAATTTTTTCAGGAATATTAAAGCTGCTGTTGAACTGGTCGTTTACATAAATAACCACTGCATTTGTTTGAAGCGCAAATACAATAGCCAGGCAACCAAAAAATAAATTAAGGAGCGTAAAAAGATTGGGAATTTGTTTTTTCATAGACGGGATTAACGGTTTTTCATCAGCGCTTCAATATCTTCTACTGTTATTGGAATATTTTTCATCAGGTCTTTATTTCCATTTTTGGTAATCCAAAAGTTATTTTCGATCCTGATACCCATGTGCTCCTCTTCAATGTAAATGCCTGGCTCTATCGTAAACAACATACCGGCCTTTATAGGCTCGGTTTTGGTTCCAAGATCGTGAACATCAATTCCCAAATGATGAGAAATGCCATGATATAAATATTTTCTGTAAGCCCTGTTTTCCGGATCTTCATTTTTGACATCTGATTTTTTTAACAATCCAATCTTCTGAAAAATCTGGGTTGCCTCATCGCCCACTTTTTCGGTGTATTCGTTGATAGTGATTCCGGGCTTTAAGATCGAAGCACAGAAATGATGAAGCTGCAGGCAGGCATTATAAACTGTTTTCTGTCTCTTTGAAAATTTACCATTCACCGGGACAGTACGTGTTAAATCAGCATTGTAATTTCCGTAGCTGGCTCCAAAATCCATTAATATCAAATCTCCATCCTTACATTCCTGGTTGTTATCAACATAATGCAATGTTCTTGCATTGTCTCCACTTGCCAAAATACTTCCGTAAGCCGGTCCTGTAGCACGTTGTGACAAGAAAGAATGCCATATTTCAGCATCAATTTCATACTCGGTTACGCCGGGTTTAATAAATGTAAGCAGGCGCCTGAAAGTGTTGTCGGTTATGTCAATTGCCTTTTGAATAACTTCAATTTCCAATGGCGTTTTTATCGCTCTCAAATCTCTTAAAATTTTTGCGCTGCGCCGGTAATTATGCAGAGGATAACGCTCACGCATAGACGCAGCATAACGGTAATCTCTTACCGGCACTTCGTTTGCCTTGCGATCGTTTTCATTGGTATTTAAATAAATAGTATCTGCCAAATGTATCCACTGCTGCAAAGCTCCTTCAAGCACATCTAACCAAACGACGGTTTTTATTCCTGAAATTTCTTCTGCTTCTGCAGCACGCAATAAATGCCCGGTCCATTTTTCCTTTAATTCGTTGGGACGAAGCAATACCAGCACTTCGCGATACTTAGGATCCGGGTTATCCGGAAATAATATTACCATAGAATCAGGCTGCTCAACTCCCGAAAGCCAAAACAAATCTGAGTTTTGCACGTAAGGATACAATCCGTCGCCATTGGTTGGCATTTCATCATTACTATTAAATATAGCAATGGAATTTTTTTCCATCCTCGCAACAAACCTTGTGCGGTTTTGAACAAAAATTTGAGGATTAAGTGGTAAATATTTCATGTTATCGAATTATTTTTTATTGATAATATCAAATTTCCTGTCTATGAATGCGCTATAAAATTATCGCCGGAAACATCAATTGCGGTTTGCAATATACACGAATAAAATATTTTTAATTTTTGAAAAATAAATGATGTAATTACTACACATTAAATAATTCAACTTTTTTTTGTTTTTAATGAAACAATATTTCTCCGTTGTTTTATCTAATTATCAAAGATTTTTCTTAAAGATAAAATTACATATTTGAGAAACCGTAAGATAGCAAACCAGTTTGGACGCGGTTTTGAAGGAACGCCGAAAATTTGAATCACTAACTTTGCCGCATCAATAAAGCAGAAATTAATGTCAGTGCCAACGATGCTTGCGGTTCCGAGGAACCTTCTTTTTTCTTTAGGGCTCCCTTCAGCCGAAAATACATTTTACCAATTACCGCCGGATGAATTAACTTCCCAATGCCTGCAGCGAAACCAGGGTGTTTTAAGTGATACCGGCGCTTTGGTGATCAACACCGGAAAATTTACAGGGCGCAGCCCTAAAGACCGGTTTATTGTGAAGGATGAGGTAACGGAATCATCTGTAAACTGGAACGATTTTAATCAACCTATAGACGAAAAATATTTTGATGGCCTGTATCAAAAAATGATCACCTATCTGCAGGAAAAAGAAATATGGATAAGAGATTGTTATGCCTGCGCCGCGCCGGATTACCGTATTAATATTCGAGTAATAAATGAAGATCCTTCGAGCAATTTGTTTGCTTACAATATGTTTTTAAGGCCCACTGAGGAAGAGCTTGAACATTTTAATGCAGAATGGTATATTATTCATGCGCCGGCTTTTTTGGCCGATCCGAAAGTCGACGGAACGAGGCAGGAAAATTTCACGATGATCAGTTTTACCAAAAAAATAATTCTTATTGGCGGATCGGCTTATACAGGTGAAATAAAAAAAGGAATTTTTTCTATTTTGAATTTTGTTTTGCCGCAGGATAAAAATGTGTTGAGCATGCATTGTTCTGCCAACACCGGCAAAGATGATGATACTGCAATCTTTTTTGGATTAAGCGGAACAGGAAAAACTACGCTCAGCACCGATCCCAACAGAAAATTAATTGGCGATGATGAACACGGCTGGACGGACGACGCTGTATTTAATTTTGAAGGCGGATGTTACGCCAAAACCATCGATCTAAGCCAGGAAAAAGAACCCGAGATTTACAATGCTATTCGTCCCGGCGCCCTGGTAGAAAACGTAACCTTTATCGGCGAAAGCCAAAAGATAGATTTTACAAGTAAAAAAATTACGGAAAATACGAGAGTGAGTTATCCGATGGAATTTATCAGCAACGCCCTGCATCCCTCTATTGGCAATATTCCCAAAAATATATTTTTACTTACAGCCGATGCTTACGGTATTTTTCCTCCGGTTAGCAAGCTTACACCCGGACAGGCCATGTATCAGTTCATCAGCGGCTATACGGCTAAAGTAGCCGGTACAGAAGATGGTGTTAAAGAGCCCAAACCTGTTTTCAGCGCGTGTTTTGCGGCTCCATTTATTCCATTGCATCCCGCAGTGTATGCCGAAATGCTGGGAAAGAAAATGAGAGAAAACAAAGTGAATGTATGGATGATCAACACCGGCTGGAGCGGTGGAGAATACGGAGTGGGTAACCGGATGAAATTATCTTATACCAGGGCGATGATTACTGCGGCGCTGGATGGAAAATTAAACAATGTGGAATACGAACCGCATCCTGTTTTCGGCATGTTGATGCCTAAAGAATGCCCCGGCGTTCCATCCCAAATTTTAAACCCGCGAAACACCTGGGAAGACAAAGACGCTTATGATACCAAGGCAAAATGCCTGGCCGAACAGTTCATAAAAAATTTTGAAAAATTTGCTGCCCAGGCAAATGAAGAAATACTCGCTGGTGCGCCAAAATTAGTTTAATGCATTTGACATGGCCATCGCTGTTAAAACTTTAAGAATATAAAAAATACAAGACCCTCACAGTCTTGTATTTTTAAAATAGGCTACGCATTACCGTTAGTGGCCTAATCCCAGGCGGGCAAAAATATTAGCCGCTACTTTTCTTCCTTGTATTACAGCCGTGTCAATTGACGGCTGATAATGAATACCTGCATAAAATCTTGAATTGGCCGCATCTTCGCCTATCGCCCTGAATGAGCTAAAAGTTCTTGGTGCGAAATCCAAATAATCGTAAGTATGATCTGTGAAGCTTCCAATGTTTCCAAAGAGTACAGTAAATGCATCTGAGGCTGCTGCCGAAATAGTGGCATGTGCAGAAGAATACTCAGGATGCGCTGGTGTTGTAAGCAATGAATTCCATGTTGCAAAGCCCATTACATTGCGTATGTAAGTAATTGGCCGAACAAGATTATAAGTATATTTTGTTTTCCAGCAACTTATAGATGCATCATTCTGACACACTCCGTTAATTGCATAAGCAAATGCAGCTTTATCAAGGTGGGTATTAGTTTGTTTCAATACTTGTTGTAAAATACTCAACCAATGTCCTGCAGTTGTAACTCCGGGAACATCTCTCCAGAAAAGAGCCATTGCAGTTTGATCGGGAGTTATATTTTGATGTGCATTATAAACATTTAATACCATTTGAAAAAAAGGAGATTTCGGATCTTCCGAATAGGCAATTGGTGCCCCGGGTTGCGTATTGTCGGTACTCCCTGCAATAATCGGCCTTAAGTTACCATAGTAAGGCGTGCTCGCAGCAGCGAAAGCCGGGGGCGTAGGAACCCACAAGCCCGGCCCAACAGGAGGCGTATAAGGGTTACTGGCATTTTTGATGCCATCAGTTTCAGACCAGTTAAATACCGCTGTTGCAACCTCTTTTCCAAAAGTATTAGAACGGGTAATTTCTTCCGGATTTTCTGTAGAAAGATAAGAAGTATTTAATGCACTTTCGAGAGAATCTATTGCCGCTTTATCCGGTGCATTCGCATTTAAAAAAATATTTCTATTGATAGAAGCCAACGAAGCATTTACACTTGCCGGCCAATAATATTTTTTAAAAAAATCCGCACGAGGCAAATTGGTTAAGCCATTCCATTTACCATTGGTTGCTTCACTTAATTCTGTGCCCGGTGACAGCGCTTCAAACGCAGCTATTCCGGTGTACGCATGATACCTGCAGAAAACAACATTAGGAATACCGGTAGCATTGCGCATGAGCCGTATTTGCATCGTCATCCATTTGTCGATAACGTCTGAAGAATAACGCGATGCATCATTGTTTGCCGAAGGAAAATTATCATTCTTTTTACAGCCTATAAAAAACGTGCTTAGTAATGCAGCGCAAACTATAGCGCGCCATGTTAATCTGTTGATGAGTAGATTCAATAACTGTTTCATAAATATGAAGTTTAAATTGCTAATGAATAAATGTTTTGAAAGAGATTTGATAAAGAACTTATTACACAACAGAAAGTTTTTTGTTTCAACATTATAGCAGTAATCGCCGTCTCACTATCCAGGTTTTACACACATCTCCCTTGGCTTACAAAATGATGTATCTTCAAATATATGGTCGATTGCAAAGCGTTGAATGTATTATCTTCCAAACTGTTTTATTCAATGATAGACAACTTCGCAAATGGGTTAAATGGCATCTGTCGTCGATTAAATGCGCCATATAAGCCAAAAGGTAGAAAAATCAGTTTTTATAAAACCAAATGAAATTAAATATAGATCGTCAGCCTCATTCAAAAGCGAAGTTGTTTTCCAATAGAACCTGCCAAAACCGGTTTTTTCAAAATAAAAATTTCCAAAAACTTTCAAAAGTTTTTACATTTGTAACGGATGTTTTCTACCTGAAAAAACGAATACTACACACTAAAGGTTGTTCTATAGCCAAGGCATATCTAAGTTGATATTGCAAAGCAAGCTGACATTTTTTTTATCATTTTTTGAAATATTCTTCCGCCTGTTTCAATGGGTTTTTTCTAATATCCAGGAAAGCTAAAAAGTAGATTTTCGCTTTTCGCATGTCTGCACATTTGCATTAAAATTCAATTCCTGGTCAATCATTTTTTTCACCTAAAACGTTTTTTATGCAATCACATGATTTCAAACCAACCAACCGTCGCGGCTTTCTCGGTACACTCGCTGCCGGCGCCGGCGCAATCGGCGTCGCCTCCTTATCTGCGCCCTTGCGCGTGGCCGCAGAAACTCAAAGCCCTCCGTCTTATTCGGACGATGATCCCGAAGCCTGGTTTTCTCAAATAAAAGGCAAACACCGGATTGTTTTTGATACAACTGAGCCGCATGAAATTTTTCCTTTTGCATGGCCGCGCGTTTTCTTACTGACTAATGCCGCTACAGGCACTCCGGAAAAAAACTGTAGTGCAGTAGTGGTATTGCGCCACGAAGCGATTCCGTTTGCAATGGAAAGCCGCTTGTGGTCTAAATACAAATTTGGCGAGATGTTTAAAATAAACGACCCGGTTACCAGCTCACCATCCGTACGCAATTTGTTTTGGCAGCCGGCACCGGGAACTTACAATGTTCCGGGTATTGGGGCTGTTCAAATAGGAATTGACGAATTGCAGCAAAGTGGTGTCATGTTTTGTGCCTGCAATATGGCCATCACTGTTTTCAGCGCCGTGTGCGCACAAAAAGCAAACATGGATGCAGCAGAAGTAAAAAAAGATTTTCTTTCCGGCGTTTTACCGGGCATCCAGGTGGTTCCTTCAGGCGTTTGGGCCGTAGGGCGCGCGCAGGAACATGGCTGCAATTATTGTTTTGTGGGATAAAGGCAAACCGATGCGTATAAAATTTTTTGCGGGATTGGCCGCTGTTCTTTTAATTATTATTCCGTTGGCAGTAACCAATTATTTTCAACGCGGTAATAAAAAAGTGCATGCGAATCTTATAAAGAATCAGCGGCCGGCCGGCTCAGATTGGAAAGCGCCCGACACCAGCGAAATTAATGGTTCGCCGCAGGCTGATTTGATACGTTATGGCAGGCGATTGATCCTGCATACCTCCGGTTTTTTCGGGCCCCGGGGTTCAATTGCCAACATATCCAATGGGATGAATTGTAATAATTGCCATGTGGAAGGAGGTACGAAACCGTTTGCAAATAATTTTTCCAGCGTGGCGTCTGTTTACCCGGTTTTTAAAAACAGAAGCGGCCATTTGGAAACCATTGAAATGCGCATTAATGATTGCTTTAAACGAAGCCTGAATGGCATGCCGATAGCGGATTCCAGCAAAGAAATGAAAGCAATGATCGCGTATATCTACTGGGTAGGCAAAGACGTTCCAAGAGGAATAAAAACTAAAAATGCGGGAACCGAAAGCCTTCCTTTTTTAAACAGGCCCGCGGATACTAACAAAGGCAAAATAATTTATCGAACGGTTTGCGCAAATTGCCACGGCCAAAATGGTGAGGGGAAATTATTAGCCGGCGGAAAAGAATATGCCTATCCGCCTTTGTGGGGGAAACACAGCTACAATGTAAGCGCAGGTATTTTTCAACTTTCAAAATTTGCCGGGTACGTAAAAAATAATATGCCACCTGGAGCTAATATGGAGAGGCCCGAATTAAGTAATGAAGATGCCTGGGATGTAGCGGCTTATGTAAACTCCCAACCCCGCGTACAAAAACATTTTAAAATGGATTGGCCTGATATTTCCACAAAACCTTTCGATTATCCCTTTGGACCGTTCACCGATTCGTTTTCTGTAAATCAACATAAATACGGCCCGTTTGAAGCCATACAAAATGCACATAAAAAAGCATCGCATAAACCAACCTGAAAAGGTTCATTGTTCATTTATTAAAAATTTTCAATCATGAAAAAAATCAGCTTTGTCATCAGCATGCTTTTCATCTTTACTTATTGCGCTCATGCGCAAAATAAAAATTACAATGTTGTATTTGATTTAACCAGCAAAGACAGCGTCAATCAACAATCCCTGTTGAGAGAAATGACTTTGATTAAGCAGGGAAACCCCGATGCGAAAGTAGAAGCTGTAATTTACGGGCAGGGATTAGGCGTTGTAATAAAAGACCAGGCGCCGCAACCGGAAGCGATTAAAAATTTGCTGGCGATGAAAGATGTTTCATTTAAAGTTTGCGAGATCGCCATGAAAGCGCATAACGTAGATAAAAGCCAGTTGCTGCCCAACGTACAAACCGTGCCCGATGGAATTTATGAACTTGTTTCAAAACAACACGAGGGCTGGGCTTATATTAAAATTGCGCATTAAACACTAAGTAATAATTTGATCAGGCGGAGTTGCTAATTTGATCAGACGGAGACCGTCAGATCAGACAGAAACCATCACATCAGATTAGAGTTGTTTTAATTTGATCAGACGGAGACCGTCAGATCAAATTAAAACAATCCGTATAATTGCGCATCGATCTGGTTGATGATGATGCCAAGGTCTTCTTCGTTTTCTGCAAATTTATTAGTATCGGCATCAACGATCAGAAGCGGGCCTTCTTTGTAAGTTCCGATCCATTTGTTATAAAACTCATTAAGCTTTTTTAAATAATCGAGCCGGATATTTTCTTCATATTCGCGGCCGCGTTTTTGAATTTGCGCAACCAATGTTGGCACCGATGCATTCAGATAAATCAAAAGATCGGGCGGCTTTACCATTGTTTTTAGCGTTTCAAAAAAAGTATAATAATTGGTAAAATCTCTTTTGGTCATCAGGCCCATATCATGCAGGTTCGGCGCAAAAATATTGGCATCTTCATAAATGGTTCTGTCCTGGATCACTGTTTCGGTACCACGCTGAATTTCTAAAAGTTGATTAAGCCTGCTGTTTAAAAAATATACCTGCAGGTTAAAGCTCCAGCGCGGCATATCTTCATAAAAATCGTTCAGATACGGATTGTGATCCACGTCTTCAAATTGGGGAATCCATTTATAATGTTTGCTAAGCAGTTCTGTAAGTGTTGTTTTGCCGGCGCCAATATTTCCTGCTATTGCAATATGTTTCGGTTTTTTTGTTTTTGCCATTCCATTTTAAAATTTGCGATTTCCTTAATTTATATCGGCCGGTTTTAGCAGGCGTTTAAAAGTAAATATAAAATCAATAAAATAAACTTTGATTTTTAGTTTTTGCAACGGAAGTACCCGCTGTATTTAATGTTTACAGGGCAGAATGCACCTTAAAAATAATTGAGGTGCATCGCGCTTCTTACCATTTCCATCGTTTTTGCTGCATGCGCAATTGCCTTTTCAGCGCCCTGTTTCATTATCTTCTGCAAATATTTTTCATCTTCTAAAATGGCATTTATCCGCGTGCGAATGGGCGAAATAAAGTTTACCATATCTTCTGCGAGTTGTTTTTTCATATCGCCATAGCGAATGGTGCAATTGTTGTATTTTTCTTCAAAACCGCTCACCGTTTCGGGCGTGCTCACTAACTTCATCAGCAAAAATAAATTTTCGATATAGTCTGGCTTTGTGGAATTATTTTCTGTTGGGCCACTGTCTGTTTTGGCCTTCATCACTTTTTTCCTGATGACATCATCTTCATCGGCCAGGTAAAGCGTAGCCATTTCGTTTTCACTTTTACTCATTTTTCCGCTGCCATCCAATGAAGGAACTTTTACCAGCTCGTTGTTAAAATTGAAAGCAACCGGTTCAGGAAAAACTTCGCCGTAGCGATGATTAAAACGGTTTACATAATTTCGGGCAATTTCAAGATGTTGTTCCTGGTCTTTTCCTACCGGTACATATTTAGCGCGATGAATTAAAATATCAGCGGCCATAAGCACGGGATAAGTTAATAAACCCGCATTAACATTATCGGGATGCTGGCGAACTTTATCTTTAAAAGTTGCTGTTTTTTCCAACTCGCCTTTGTATGCCAGCATGTTTAAATAGAGATACAATTCCCCGGTTTGAAATACATGGCTCTGGCAATACAACGCTACTTTTTCAGGATCGAGGCCGCAGGCGATATTTTCTGCCAAAACCCTGTGTACATTGAGCTTTAGGTCTTTTGTATCAGGATGTGTAGTTAGAGAATGCAGATCGGCCACCATAAAATAACATTCAAAATCATCCTGCATTTTTACATAATTTTTTATAGCCCCAAAATAATTTCCGAGGTGCAAAAAACCAGTCGGCCTGATGCCGCTCATTACTATTTCTTTCTTCTGATTCATAAGCGGCGAAGATAATTAGTTTTCTTTTTTAGGTTGCCAACTCTCAATTGGTTCATTTCAATTTATTAAACCATAAAAACTACTTTTTAGCTTATATGGCAAAAAAATGATGAGCGGGGCCGCGCAAATACCTAAAAAAAGATAAACCAACTATATTTGCCCAATGGAAGTAACTGATGCCTTAATTGATAAGCTGGCTCATTTATCGAGGCTGGAATTTACCGAAGATGAAAAGCCGGAAATTAAAAGAGATCTGGAAAAAATGATCGGCTTTATTGATAAATTAAACGAATTGGATACTACCGGTGTTGAACCGTTATTACATGTGAGCGAAAATGTAAATATTTTCAGAAAGGATGAAGTAAAAGGACAAATTTCTAAAGAAGAAGTTTTTAAAAATGCTCCCTTACATGATGATGAGTTTTTTAAAGTGCCGAAGGTGATAAAGAAATAATTAAAAATGTGAAAATTCGAATTAAAATGTGAAAATACCGGAAAGCTTTACCAATTAACTATTTAACCATTTAACCAATTAACCTAATAAATGTCTTCAATCATACAATTAGAAAATATTCAAAAAAGTTACTTCATGGGAAGGCAGGAGTTGAAAGTGCTTAAAGGAATTTCGCTGGAAGTTTTTAAAAATGAATATGTGGCTTTGATGGGGCCAAGCGGAAGTGGTAAGTCTACCTTGATGAATATTCTTGGCTGCCTCGATTCGCCAACTGCGGGCCGGTATATCCTCAACGGAAAAGATGTAAGTAAAATGCCGGATGATGATCTTGCAGATGTACGTAATAAAGAAATCGGTTTTGTGTTTCAGCAGTTTAATTTATTACCGAGGTTAACAGCCGCTGAAAATGTAGCGTTGCCTTTAATTTACAATGGCACGGCAAAAAAAACCCGTGTAGAACTGTCGCTGGAAATGCTTGACAGGGTTGGTCTTGCAGACCGCAGTCATCATAAGCCAAACGAATTATCGGGCGGCCAAAACCAGCGCGTTGCCATTGCGCGGGCCCTGGTAAATAATCCTTCCATCATTCTTGCAGATGAACCAACGGGCAACCTGGATTCAAAAACTTCTGTAGAAATCATGAACATTTTTGATAAAATACAATCAGAAGGAAACACCGTTATTTTAGTAACGCATGAAGAAGACATTGCCAATTATGCGCACCGGATTATCCGGCTAAAAGATGGTGTTATTGAAAGCGATCATGCAAAAGAAAAACATTCCATTGCAGTTGTATAATTTCGATGAAATAATGCTTCTGAAATAAAACAGGCATCTCTGTTTAATTCCATTTTTATTCCAGCTGGCTTTCTGTTAAAACAACTTAATTTCGATCTATCTTTCGCAGGAAAAATCAAAAAAACTATAAAATGGCTTATGCGAATTATCAGCACCTGGTAATTTTCATTATTTCTTCTTCAACATTTCCATTGTAATTTTATCAACATTAAAGATTCACAAGTTGCGATTTTTACGACCTGCAATTATCTTCACTATGGCAATGAAAATTTATACAAAGACCGGCGATACCGGCAAAACAAGCCTTATTGGCGGAACAAAAGTTTTAAAAAGCGATCTGCGCATTGAAGCGTACGGAACGGTTGACGAACTGAATTCTTACATAGGCGTTGTATCAGATTATTGCAATGATGAACATGCAAAAATCATCCTGAAAGAAATCCAGGACCGGCTTTTTACCATTGGCTCCGAGCTTGCCTGCGATCCGCAAAAAGAAACAAAAATGAAGGTTCCTGATCTGCACGAAAGCGATATCGAATTGCTTGAAAAAGAAATGGATTCAATGGATTTAGAATTGCCACCAATGAAACATTTTATACTTCCCGGAGGTATGCCGGCGGTTTCCTTTGCACACGTGGCACGTTGTGTTTGCCGCCGTGCAGAAAGATGTTGCGTGAATTTAAAAGAGCACGACGGCGAAGTTGCCGCTCTGATTATAAAATATCTTAACCGGCTAAGCGATTATCTTTTTATGCTGTCGAGATATATAGGAATGAAGAACAATGCACCGGAAATTATTTGGAAACCCCGAATGTGAAGCATTTAAAATGTTTCAATTGCAGAATATCAATTCGATAAAAATTGCAAAACCTATTTTTTCGCTTTCCAGTATATTTGCCTGATGAAGCAATACCTGCAAGATCTCTTTGCCAATCAGCAATATAATAGCAACAATTTTTTTCTTATCGCCGGCCCTTGCGTGGTTGAAAGTGAAGAGCTGGTTTTTGAAGTGGCTGAAAAAGTTTCTGCCATTTGTAAGCGTCTTGAAATCCCTTATATCTTTAAATCATCTTACAGAAAAGCCAATCGCACCAGCGCAGGCTCTTTCACGGGGTTGGGCGATGAGCAGGCTTTGGAGATAATAAAAAAGGCAGGAGATCATTTTTCTTTACCCACAGTTTCCGATATTCATGCGCACGAAGAAGCGGCGATGGCTGCAAAATATGTAGATGTTTTACAGATACCTGCTTTTCTTTGCAGGCAAACGGATCTGCTTATTGCTGCTGCGCAAACAGGCAAAATTGTCAATGTAAAAAAAGGACAATTTGTAAACGGCGAGTCGATGAAATTCGCAGTGGAAAAAATACAAAAAGCAGGCAATGAAAAAGTAATGCTTACCGATCGTGGCAATACTTTCGGGTACAACGACCTGGTGGTTGATTATAGAAATATTCCCATCATGCAAGGCCATAATGTGCCCGTAATTATGGATTGCACACACAGCCTGCAGCAACCCAACCAAAGCAGCGGTGTTACCGGCGGAAACCCGCAGATGATTGAAACCATTGCCAAAGCTGCCATTGCCGTGGGCGCCGATGGGCTATTTATTGAAACACATCCCAACCCTGCTGTTGCAAAAAGCGATGGCGCCAATATGCTACGGCTTGATCTGCTCGAAAGCCTCCTGGAAAAATTAGTAAAAATAAAAGCGGTGGTATAAAATGAACTATGCAATTGTTATTTTTCTCAGCATTAACCAGGTCGAAAAAAGAAAATGTTTTTCGCCGTTTGATCCATCATAAAACCGGCGGTTCATTTTTTTCTTTGAGCATTAGTTAGGTAATTTTGCAGTCTTCAAATTAAAGAATGAACCAATCTGTAAACGTAGAAAGCAAGCTGGAACAAACGGTTTACCCAATTTTGTTTGCCATCAGTATTTCGCATCTTTTAAACGATACGATACAATCTTTAATACCCGCGATTTATCCGCTGATAAAGAATAACTATGATTTAAATTTTTCGCAAATTGGATTGATAACGCTTACGTTTCAATTGGCGGCATCGCTGCTGCAGCCGTTTGTAGGAATGTATACCGATAGAAAACCGCAGCCCTATTCGCTGGCAGTGGGCATGGGTTTTACATTATTGGGATTGGTTATCCTATCAATGTCCAATAGTTTTCATTTTATTTTGATTTCAGTTGCCATGGTTGGAATCGGCTCTTCTATTTTTCACCCCGAATCATCACGAATGGCTCATGCGGCTGCGGGCGTGCAACCCGGGTTGGCTCAATCTATATTCCAGTTAGGCGGTAATACGGGAAGTTCTATCGGGCCATTGCTTGCTGCCTGGATCATTGTGCCGCACGGGCAGTTTAGCATCATCTGGTTTTCGCTGATAGCGCTGCTTGCCATCTTCATCTTAACCAAAGTGGGCAACTGGTATAAGAGCCACATGGTAAGGCTGAGGGCTAAGCATAAAGAGGCATCTGCTGCAACAAAAAAAACTTTTTCAAAAAATAAGATCGCTTTTTCAGTGCTCATTTTATTGGTGCTCATCTTCTCAAAATATTTTTATATGGCGAGCATTACCAGTTATTTTACTTTCTATCTCATCAATAAATTTCATGTGGGCATACAAACATCGCAGATCTATTTATTTGTGTTCCTGTTTTCGGTAGCTGCGGGCACATTGATCGGAGGCCCCGTAGGCGATAGGTTTGGAAGAAAATATGTGATCTGGTTTTCTATTTTAGGCACAGCGCCGTTTGCTTTATTGCTTCCTTATGCCAACCTTTTCTGGACAGGCGTTTTGATTGTTCCGATTGGCATTATACTGGCTTCAGCATTTTCAGCGATCCTGGTTTATGCGCAGGAATTAATACCGGGAAAAGTTGGTTTGGTTGCCGGATTATTTTTTGGATTTGCTTTTGGAATGGGTGGCATCGGCTCTGCACTGCTGGGAAACCTGGCAGATAAAACAAGCATCCTTTATGTATTTCATCTTTGCTCGTTTCTTCCGCTTATCGGCGTCATTACCGGTTTCCTTCCTAATATAGAAGGCTCAAAAAAGAAACTGAAAAAAGCATAAAACTACATTTTGGCTTTCGTGGCACTTTGATAGAACCGTATTCAAAATTTTAAACGAATGATTTATTTAAAGGATGATCATATAAGCCAAAATGTAGAAAACGAGTATTCAGAAGTTTATATCTATTGTTGTAAAGGAATGTCGATCATTATTTCTGTACCTCCATTTGGTGAAGAAAATATTTCGAACCGTCCCATGAAAAGCTCTACGCGCCTCCGCATGTTGGAAAGCCCGATGCCGCGCTTTACTGCACCAACATCAAAGCCAACACCATTATCAAACACACGCATTTTAAGCCGTTTTTTATTTACCACCACATCCACTTCAATAATGGATCCTTTGGCATATTTAAAAATATTTCTTAATTGTTCCTGCAGTATCCGATAGAGGTTTAATTGAAGATCCTGATCAATGTTGGCCTTATCAAATTCTTTGTCGAAGTACAACGAAGTCTGGTATTTTCCTTCAATGTTTGAAGTCTTGAGCAACATTTCAAACGCTTCTTCCAATGTTGAATCATTAAGAAAAGCAGGCGCCAGCCGGTGCGACAGGTTACGGATTTCTTCAGTAGCGAGTGCAATGTATTCGTTGCTGCGGTTAAATAACGGAATCGCAGATGAATCGAGTGATTTCCTCAGCATGCCAAGGCTCATCTGGCTCGTGGCGAGTATTTGGCAAACATTATCGTGAAGCTCTCCGCCTATTTCGTAGCGCTCATCTTCCTGTGTTTTAATTATGGCGCGGGTAATTTTATGTTCAACCAAATTCTTTTCTGTAACATCTGTGGCAATTACAATTCTAAATTCTTTTTCTTTTATCATGATGAAGTTGCTATAAATTTCAACTTCAATTATTTCTTTATTTTTCTTTAGATGCGTGAATTTTCCATTGTGTAATTTGACGTTGCGGCATCGCTTTTTTTTAAAATTTCGGTAAGCCGCTGCACTTCATCTTCGGGCCTCAGATCCATGATTGTCAGGCCAAGAAATTCTTCTTCGGTATATCCATAATGATCTATCGCTGCTTTATTTACCTGCACAATCTTTAAAGTTGCCGGGTCGTAAACCCACATGGGTTGCGGATTTAAGCGAAACAGATCGCTGTATCTCTTTTCGGATTCTTTAAGTTGCTGTATGGCTCTTTTTCTTTCTATGCAATAAATAATGCTCTTGTAAAGAGATGCGGCATTCAATTCGTCTTTAATCAAATAATCGGAAACGCCTTCAGAAATAGATTGAATACTAAAATCAATATTGGAGTTGCCGGTTAAAACAATCAGCGGCTTCTCTCCTGTTAAGGGCAGCATTTCTTTAATAAGTTCTTTGCCGCTTTTATCGGGCAGGGTAAGATCCAGCAATATAACATCGAAGTGCTTATCCGCATTTTTTAATATCGATTGAGCCTGCGCAAAGTTGGTTGCCCGCTCAATTACCGGTTCCAAAATCTGCTCATTCAAATAATCTTCTACCAGCACAAAATCGCCGGGATTGTCTTCAATAACTAAAATTTTGTAAATATTTTTGTCTTTTCTCATGCTCAATTTATTTACCAGGCAACTTCACAATTGAGATCCCAAAGTTCCCAATCTTTGAAATAGCCTTAAGAAATGTATCTGCCTCCACGGGCTTTTCGATATAGCAATTTGCATAATTTTTATACGCCCGGTTTACATCCGGGGCATAAGAAGATGTGGTAAGCATAATTACAGGAATTTGCCTGAGACTTTCAGTTGCCTTGATAATCTGTAGCACTTCATAGCCGTTCTTTTTAGGAAGATTGATATCGAGCAAAATAATATCCGGTCGCGTGGTATTCGGATATTTTCCTTGTCTGGTTAAAAAATCCAATGCCTCTTTCCCGTCTTTTACAACGCTTAAATTAATAAATACTTTCGCGCTTTCCCATGTTTCTTTTATGAGAATAATATCTCCCTCGTTGTCCTCTACCAACAAAACGTGTATTGGATCCATGTTAATCATTTAGGAAAATACAGTTTGAAACAATCTGCACTCGTATTAAAAAATCTTCACAACTTAAAACTAAATAAAATTTACTTTTCTATTGAAAAAAAGAATGTGCTCCCAACTCCTTCTTTTGATTCTAACCAAATATTGCCGCCCAGGTTGTCTACAATTTTTTTCACGATGGCAAGGCCAATCCCGGTACCGGAATATTCATCCTTATTATGCAATCGCTGAAAAATTATAAAAATTCTGTTGTGATATTCGGGATCAATCCCAATACCATTATCAGCCACTGAAAACAACCAGTGCGTTGGATTTTCTGTTGATGAAATAGTTATCCTGGGCGCTTCCGTTTCCTTTTTGTACTTCAAAGCATTGCCAATCAAATTTTGAAATATTTGCTCTACCGAAGTCTTATATGTTTCGATTACCGGCAGGCACTCTACTTCAATTATGGCGCCCGTTTCCTCAATTTGCTTTTGAAAAAATAACAAGATGCCGTTAATGAGCCCGTTTAAATCAACGCGCTCCCTGTTGTGAGTTTGCATTCGGCCAACGCGTGAAAATTCCAGCAGATCTAAAATAATCTGTCGCATTCTTTTGGCGCCGTCCACCGCAAAGTGAATGTATTGCTTTCCTTTTGCATCAATCAGATTGCCATATTTTTTTTCTATCTGCGAAAGAAAGCTGGTGATCATACGCAGCGGCTCCTGCAGATCGTGCGAAGCGATATAAGCAAAATGTTCCAGCTCTGTATTTGATGCAACAAGCTCTTTGTTCATTTTTTCGAGATCATCATTAAGCCTTTTTAAGGATGCCTCATATTCATTTTGTTCGGTAACATCTTTCATATAAATAGAAAGCCCATTAAATGAGGGGAAAACACTTACTTCAAAACTGGTGTTACTCCGTTCAATGGTTACCTCAAAATATCTTGCCGTATTGTCTTTAAGTGCTTTTTGAAAATTGTTAAAATAAATCGGATCTTTTCCAAAATCATATTCCTTCCACAAATTTTTACCAAGAATTTCTTCTTTAGGTTTTCTAAGTATATTTTCGGCCATCCTGTTCCAATAAGTAACGGTCCAGTTTCTGTCAACGGCAAAAAATACGTCGCCAATACTTTCAAGAATATTGTTTCTTTCGTTGTAGGCTTCCTGAAGTTTTTGCTCGCCTTTTATGCGTTCACTAATATTTGTGTGGATGGCATAAACGGCAAACAAATTGCCTTTGTCGTTATAAACCGGACCAGCATTTAATTGGGTACTTATTACGTTTCCGCCCAGGGTTACCAGGTCTACCTCTCCATTCCAGTTCTTGCCCTTATTTAAGGCGTCTGCAACTTCCAAAGCAACGTTTTTGTTGGCATAAATAACCTGAATGCCACCTGATTTCTTCAGCATTCCCAAGTTGTATCCCAGCAAATTAGTAAATGCAGGATTCACATAAATAATGTTACCCGACTGATCTGAAATCCTTACTGCATTTTGAGAATTTTCTATGATCATTTTAAATTGTAATAATCCGCCTTCGACAGTTTTCCTCTTGGTAATATCCTGCATGGCGCCCACCATTCTAATAACTTTGCCATTATTGTTCCTGATAAAAAACCCTTTATCGTAAATGTTAGCATAGCTATTATCCGCTTTCAAAAACCGATATTCATTCGACCAATGCAGGTCAACTCCGGCCATCGCATTCTTAATGCTTGTTGCCATATTTTCGCGGTCTTCCGGGTGAATATGCTCGTACCAAAAATCGCTGCTGGATTGGAAATCCGGTAAGTTGTATCCAAAAATGAGTTCAAAATTCTCGCCCCAAAAAATGATTTCTGTTTCGAGATTCCAATCCCAGATGGCATCTGACGTTGCTTTTGATGCGTAACGATATCTTTGGTTGCTTTCTTCAAGCGACAACTCCAGCAATTTGCCGGAAGTAATATCCTGAACGCTTCCTTCAAAAATTGTAGGCTTGCCGTTTTTGTCTTTTGCGAGTTTTGCTCTTTCATGCACCCATTTTACAGAACCGTCCGGCAGAATAATCCTGTGCTCGAAATCAAGTTCTTTTCCATCGGCCAAAGCAATTGATTGTGCTTTCGATAATTCGTCTCTATCATCGGGATAAACGGTAGCATAAAAAGATTTCAGATCAACATGGAACGAATCTTTGCTAACTCCCCAAATTGTATACACCTCATCAGACCAATACAACTTATTTTTATCAAGCGTTATTTGCCAATAGCCAAGTTTCGCTATTTTTTGAGCAGTTAGTAATTTTGCTTCTTCCTCCCGCAGTTGTTGTATGGCATTTTCTCTTTGGTCAACGTCAACGCTTGTTACCATAATACAATCTTTCTCATTGTACCGAAACTTGTGGCCGGAAACTTCAACATTAAATTCGGTGCCGTCTTTTTTGCGGTGAAGAAACACGCCAAAGTGAACCGATCCTTCGCGGCCCGCATCTTTTCGGGGCCGAAAGTCTTCCATGGTCATGCTCAGAAATTCTTCGTGATTGTATCCGTACTGATCAATGGCCGATTGATTTACATCGAGTATTTTAAATGATTCTGCGTCGTAAAACCATTTTGGAATTGGCGCCAGTTGAAAAAGCATTTTATATTTTTCTTCCGAATTTTTTAAATTATTTTCTGCCTCTACCTTTTCTGTAATGTCAGTAATTGTTTGAACGATGTATTGTATTTCTGATTGATCCGTCAATACCGGCGCACTTTCTATATCCCAATATTTCTGCTCCTTTTTTTCCTCCGTATTTAAATTGACCGCGGGTTTCCGGGCATTAATTTTATGAGATGTTTTAGTGGTGATTACTTTGTTTAAGGATTGCTTCAATAAAAAATTAATGCAATCAGTATTATTATCATCCGCAAATATTTCGAATACGCTTTTGCCAATAATCTCGGCCGGCATACCTGTGTTTTCAAGATACGCGTTGGTTACTTCTGCTATGGTAAAGCGAGGAGCATCGGGCAATAAGACGATACAGGATAAATTTGACGACCTGAATATTTTTAATAAAGCATCGCTGCTGATCATAATATAAATTTATAATTCCCGTAGCCGGTATGGTTCTATTTGAGCAGATTCGTGGTGTTGATATTCTTTCGAAAATTACCAATTTTGCAAATTTACCACAGATGCTTTTTATACTTTATGAAATTAACTTTTTTCTCATTTATTTGATAGCCATTTTTAACGGCTGATATAAGCCATTTTATAGTTTTCTACAATAAACAAGGATTAAGCTTTAGTTTCAAAAAACCGGATTTCCCACATCCATGATATAAGCAAAAAAGTAGATTTTCCTGTTTTAATCAGGCTTATATTAAATGGACCTCAGCTTAACCTTTCTATAAATAAAAAACCCCGCAACAATGGCGGGGCTCCTTATAAAAATAGATCTATTAATAATTTCTCAGCTTCATTTCCACTCTCCTGTTTTTAGCACGTCCGGCAGCGGTTTTATTATCTGCAATAGGATCATTAATGCCATGTCCTGTTGAGGTAATTCTGCTTTCATCAACACCATTCGATATTAAATATTGCTTCACAGAATTGGCCCTGTTTTCTGATAACAACTGGTTCTTATCAGCATTGCCGGTGATGTCTGTGTAGCCATCAACATCAATTTTATAAGAAGGATTTTCTTTTAAAATTTGAGCCACGTCTTTTAAAGATCCAAAAGATTTAGCCAGCAATTTAGCGCTTCCGGTAGCGAAGAAAATATTCTTGGCAGCCTTGTTCACTTTTTCTACCACCACCACATCAATTACGGGGCAGCCAAAGTTAGAGGCAGGGCCTGCTTCGTTAGGGCATTTATCTTCTTCATCATTTACACCATCACCATCTGTATCTGGTATAGGACAACCCTGGTAGCGCGCAACGCCTTTTACGTTAGGACATTTATCTTCTTCATCGTTAATTCCATCTCCGTCGGTATCCGGAATAGGGCAACCCTGGTATTTTGCAATACCTGCCACATCGGGACATTTATCATCAATATCTGCTATGCCATCACCATCTTTATCGGGGCAACCTTGCAACGCAGCAAGACCGGCAACATCAGGGCATCTGTCGAGGCTGTCAACAACGCCATCTCCGTCGCGATCAAGTACCACAGGCACTTCCACTGCTTTTGGAGCGGGTTCCTTTTTCTTTGAAATACTTCCTGCAACACCAAAGCTGTGGTAAAAATGATAGCTTGCATTTTCGGTAACAGGAATTCTATATTGTGAGTTAATCAAAACAAATACTTCATCCACAATGTTTACCTGCAAGCCAAGCCCAACGGGAGTAAATGCTGAAAAATATTTTTGATAATTGCTTGCGCCCACGCCCAAATCAATAAAAGGGGTAACCCAATATTTATCGCTTAATAATTTAAGATTTACCGACGCAGTTACTTCAGACAACAGGTGATCTGATCCGGTAGCAGCGAAATTGCTGTTTGGATAATTAACAAAAGAGCCACCCAAGCTTGCAGCAAAATCAACGTGGTTGCTTAATCCGCTCAAATAGTTGATGGCCAGTCCCGGATTCATCCTGGATGGTTTAAACAGGTTGTGATTTTTTAATACACTCACAATTCCATTATTTCTAATCTCAGATGCGGTTTGAAAATCATTCAGGAAAAAGCTTACACCCAAAGCCTGTCCTTTTTTATAGCTTGTGTTTTGTCCAAAAGAAACGGTTAGTAATCCCATGGTAACAGCAAGGAGCAAAAATTTTTTCATATTTAGTTTTAGTTTGTCGCGCAAAAATAGCGGCTTACGCCCAAAGGATAAAATTATTTTAACAGGGATTTATTTCTTATCAACGTGTGTTTTTGCAGAACACAAGGCACAGCGTCAGCGGTTTAGGTAGCGGTTTTACGATTGCCCAGCACCTCCACCTTCACTTTTGTAAGGCCACGCGAAACATAACCCAGTTTGTCTGCGGCACTTCTGGAAAGATCGACCAATCTTTTATTTTTGGGATGAAGGCGGTCGTTCACTCTTACAACAACCGATTTATTATTGCGCAGGTTAGTTACTTTGATCCAGGTGTTTAATGGCACCGAATTGCAAGCAGCAGTATATTCATTACTTCGATGGGTTTCGCCATTGGCAGTTTTGCGCCCATGAAATTTTGGGGCATAAAAGCTGGCGGTGCCGTATTTAATGATTTTTTTCTTAGCGGCTACCTGGGTTTTCTGCGGCTTCTTTTTATATTTTTTGATATGTTGCGACTGCGCGCCGGCAAAAAACAGGGAGAAGAAAAACACAAAAAGAAATGAAAGAATTTTTTTCATAAGCAGTTTACGTGATGTAATATAAAAACAGCGAATCAGGACTGTAACGGCTATACTCCTATTATATTTTATATTGAAACAAAAGTTGAAAAACTACATTTTAGCTTTCGTAGCATTACTTCCCTTTAAAAAATTTTCGATGCAGCAAGTGATCATCATTATAAATATCATCGTAGAAAATGATCTTATCATTCTTAGTATCGCAGGTAAAATATTCTATGTAAAGAGGTAGCCGTTTTTTTACAATAATCCGTTTGCGGCTTTTATTGGCAATCCATGTTTGAATTGAATCGATGTTATACGAAACCCGCTTCCCTTCTTCCATTGCAGCACTATCGCTTTCTGCAATAAAATAAGCAAGCGCCTGCCATTTTTGTACGCGCACACATCCGTGACTTAATGCCCGGTCTGAATTTTGAAAAAGATAACGCTGGTTGGTATCGTGTAAATAAACGCTGTAGGGATTATTAAAATTAAATTTAAAAACACCAAGCGCGTTATCATCGCCGCTGCCCTGCACCACATTCCATGGAATGCCTTTATTGTATTTTGACCAATCAATTGTATACGGGTCAACAGATTCTCCTTTTGCGTTTACGAGGCTAAATCCTTTTCGCTGCAGGTAACCGGGATCGCGTTTCAGCGCAGGCAAAATATCTTTTTTAATAATGCTCGCAGGTATGGTCCAGTTCGGATAAGTAACCATATCCGATATGGCGGAAGTGAGTAACGGCGTTCGTGTAGCAGGCTTCCCTATAATTACTTTGGATTCGAGCACCAGCGTATCATGATCCCAAAGCTTAAGATAATAGCCAGGCAGGTTCACCCAAATATAGGTTTCCGGAAGCCGCGGCAGCGCCTTATAACGGTCAAGCGTAACCGCAATTTGCTTAAAGCGCTCATTGTCGTTGGAATTCATCGTCTTTACCAGTTTCGGGCCTGCTTTTCCATCCGCCGTAAGATGATGCTTTGCCTGGTATTTTTTTATTTCTTTACTCAGCGAAACAGAATCCGGCAATTGCAATGTTGAATCGCCAAAACCAGACTGAGAGAGCCTTTTGTGCAGGCTTTTGAAAAAAGCCGCCGTATCTTTATAAGGATAATCCACATACCAATACGATTTGGTATCCATGCTATCAACAAACTTTTTAAGCAGGCTTCTTAAAGATTGATAGCCCACAGCGGATGGTTCGACGGAGTTAAAAAAAGAAGCGATCGTATCGGTTTTACTTATTGTGTAGAGATTTTCAACAAAGAAGGAATCAATATATTTCGATTGCGAAATGATCGAAAGAGAATCTTCGAGCAAGCGGCCTTCTTTGAGATCCTTAAGTGTTTTCATGAAGGCATCGGTAAGCATTAAATCTGCCGTTGTCCAGGAAATAGCATCTTTTCTTACTAAAGAATCGCCGGCAATTTTTTTGCGCAGTGTGTCCAATTCTTTATAATGATAATCGCCGGGGAAAAGGCCATAATATTTAGCCTCTTTAATAAATTGAAACATCGAATCTGCGACAGCTTTCCAGTTTTCTTTTGTACTCCAGATGCTTTTATATTTATTGCGTTGATAAAAAGCATTAACCGGCCCGTAATGCGCCAGCTGTATCGCATCGCTTATTTTACCGTTGTTGTCTTTTGCGAATGATAAAACCGATTGAATATTAGCGGCAACTTCGTCATCCATCTCATCAGGCGTTTTTACAATTTCTTTTTCCGGGGAAGCCGATTTTGCAGCACGCTTTTGATGGCAACCGGCAACTGCGCAAACAATCGCCACGGTTAAACAAACATTAAGTAAATTCACTTTGTTAAACATCGGTTGCTATTGAATGAATATATTGATCTTAATAAAAATAGGATGAAAAAACTTAGAAAAATAACTTTTTGGCTGCAATTAATTATGTCTTTTATACTGGTTAATATTTGCGAAAGCGGCTATGTTTATGCTCAACAAAAAGCCAATGATAATAAGTACGGATTGCTGGTGATCAAAGATATTACAATTTTACAAGATGAGGTTGCTGCAGATTCCAACAAGCGAATGATGAATTTAAGAAAACTAATTCCGGGCATATTGCTTGACTTAAAATATGCAACCACAAACAATTTCATGCACACGAATTTGTATCCGCGCATAACCACAACTTATTTACGAAAGCCCGCGGCAGATGCATTAAAAAAGGTAGCCGACGAGTTGAAACAATCAAATCTTGGTATAAAAATTTTTGATGCGTATCGCCCCTATTCGGTTACTGAAAAGATGTGGGAAATGATTAAAGACGATCGATATGTGGCGGATCCTTCAAAAGGAAGCGGGCATAACCGGGGCGTGGCGGTAGACCTTACCATCATCAATCTAAATACAAAAAAAGAATTACCGATGGGAACCGGGTTCGATAATTTCAGTGACACAGCACACCAAACCTTCACCAGTCTTCCGGCCGATATTTTAAAAAACCGGCTGTTGCTAAAAACCGTCATGGAAAAATACGGCTTCGTGGCGCTGGATACAGAGTGGTGGCATTTTTACCTGCCCAATTCTTCTGATTATGAAGTACTGGATTTAACATTTTCAGAATTGAAAAAACTACATTTTTAATTGTTTGAATGCAAACGCAGCTGGCTTTACGGCTGTTAAGGAGTGTATATTTATTGTAATTTTCGGCCGGCTATGGTCGCTACAAAAAACTGGTAACCGAAATGTGGGAAATATATAAAAAAGGATTTAAAGCTTATTTACAATTAGAGAAATCATTGTCGGAAAATTCAGTGGAGGCTTATGTTCACGATCTTGATAAATTCACTCAATTTCTTTCTTTGAGAAGTATCGATAACAGCCCGCGCGAGATCAATTTAAAACATCTTGAAAGTTTTTTACAATGGATCAATGAACTCGGAATGACGCCGTCTTCTCAATCGAGAATTGTTTCAGGATTAAGAAGCTTTTATAAATATTGCCTCCAGGAGCAAATTTCATCAACAGATCCAACGGCACTGCTGGAAACGCCGCGGCTGGCCAAAAAGCTGCCCGACTTTTTAAGCTTTGACGAGATTGAAAAAATTATTGCATCCAACGATGTAAGTACTCCGGAAGGAGCAAGAAATAAAGCAATTGTTGAAACGCTGTATAGCTGTGGATTGCGCGTAAGTGAGCTGGTAAATTTGAGATTGTCGTGCCTTTATTTTGAGGTTGGCTATGTTCGCATTATTGGAAAAGGCGATAAAGAACGGTTGGTACCGATTGGCAGCTCGGCCATAAAATACATAAAATTATACAAAGAGAATATTCGTGTACACATACCTGTTATGCCGGGCAACGAGGATGTTGTTTTCTTAAACAGGCGTGGTAAAAAGCTTTCGCGTGTAATGATCTTTATGATTATAAAAGACCTTGCAAAAAAAGCTTCCATCAGCAAAAGCATCTCTCCGCATACTTTTCGCCATTCGTTTGCCACGCATCTTGTAGAAGGCGGGGCCGATCTGCGCGCTGTTCAGGAAATGCTGGGGCATGAGAGCATTACCACCACAGAGATTTATACGCATCTTGATAAAGAATATTTAAGGGAAACGTTGCAGCGGTTTCACCCCGCATTTAAGTAAAATCTAGACCGGAGAATTATTCTTTTAAACAGAAACTTTTTCCCACGAACTGTCTTCGCTTTTTTTTACGCGGTTGCGATAGTTTTTAAACATGCTCATCCATTTAAGTTTAAGCACACCCAGAATGCCTTCTTTTACAATTCCTTTGTTCATTTTTGAAATTCCAAATTGCCGGTCAACAAAAGTAATGGGCACTTCCTTTATTTTGAAACCCAGCTTCCAGGCTGCGAATTTCATTTCAATTTGGAATGCGTAGCCTACGAAACTAATTTCATCGAGGTTGATCGCTTCCAGCACGTAACTTTTATAACAAACAAATCCCGCCGTCGGATCTTTTACCGGCATCGCCGTTAAAAACCTTGTATAAAATGAGGCACCCTTGGAAATAAAAATTCTCACCCAGGGCCAGTTTTCTACTTTTCCGTTGGTTACGTAACGCGATCCCACGGCCACATCGGCATTGTCATTTTTGCAGGCATCGTACAAATTATCAAGGTCGCGCGGACTATGTGAAAAATCGGCATCCATTTCAAAAATATACCGATAGCCCTTATCGAGTGCCCATCTAAACCCGTGAATGTAAGCGGTTCCTAACCCGAGTTTGCCAATGCGTTCTTCTAAAAATAATTGCCCGGGATATTTTGCAAAAAGTTGTTTTACAATATCCGCAGTGCCATCAGGTGAGCCGTCATCTATGATCAATACATGAAAGCCCTGCCGCAATTGAAAGACCGCTTCAAGGATGGACACAATATTCTCCTTTTCATTATAAGTAGGTATAATAAGAAGCTTTTCCAAAAATAATGCTGGTATTAAAAACGAATTTAAAACTATGGTTAATCTACTTGCTCAAATAAGCAGTGTCATTTCTTTAGAAGCGTGCGGTTAAGAATTTCCGTTAGCTTTTGTTTAGTGTGTAACGGAAAATCGCCTTTCATCATCCAATCATAATATTGCGGCTCGGCTTTTAATACATCGCAAACTGCCCGGCCTTTATGTTTTCCAAAATTAAAGACTTCTACATCATTATCCATTATAAATCTGCGGGCGAAATCTACATATTTTTCTTCACCTGTAAATTGTAAAATGGTATCAATGGTATTTCCAAGATGTGCATACCTCTCCAGTTGGGCTTCCAAAATTTCCCAGGTGGCAGATGCGTCTGCTTCTGCAGAGTGTGCATCTAAGAGTTCTTTTTCGCAATAAAATTTATAAGCCGCACCCAGCGTGCGTTTTTCCATCAGGTGAAAAATTTGCTGAACATCAAGCATGCGCCGGTTGGTCATGTCAAAATTAATGCCTGCTCTTAAAAACTCTTCCATCAGCAAAGGAATATCAAACCGGTTAGAATTGTACCCGGAGAGATCTGCATTATCGATAAACTGCTTAAGCTCATTGGCTACTTCCTTAAAGGTGGGTGCATCTTTTACCTTATCATCCGTAATTCCATGTATGTCGCTGGCCCCTTTGGGAATAGGCATTTGCGGGTTGATGATTTTATGTTTGATCTGCCTTGTTTTATCGGGAGCAATCTTTACGATTGCTATTTCTATAACCCTGTCTGTGGCAAGGTTTACGCCAGTGGTTTCCAGATCGATAAATACAATAGGACGGTTTAATTGTAAAGCCATTAATGAGAAATTTTAGTTTTTAATTAGATTTTGGGATTATAAATTCAGTGTTTTTAAGATATCCATTGCATCATAATTGCCACTGCTCATAAATAGAAAATTAGTATTGCTGAGACCTTGTTTTTTCAATGTTTCTTCCAGGTTTTTTCTTTCTGTTATCACCTGCAAGTTTGGTTTTTGAAATCCGCTGATCACACTTTCCGGCTGCAGTGGTTTCATTCTTTTTAATTCCAGCGCATGGTTGCTGTAAAAAACAATTGCTTCATCTGCATTATCCATCGCGCCTTTGTACTCCTTCATAAAATCAGCGTTCAGGCTGCTAAACGTGTGTAATTCTAGAACTGCTACCAATTTTCGCTCTGGAAATTGCTGCTTTACGGCATTAATGCTTGCCATCACTTTACTTGGAGCATGCGCAAAATCCCGGTACACATTACAATTGTTTTTTGTAGCTATCAGCTCCAGCCTTTTTGACGCGCCACCGAAACTTGCTATGGCTTTCGCAAAGGTTACATCATTTACATCAAGTTCTTTACACACAAAATACGCCGCCTGCAAATTTAATAGATTATGATTGCCAAAAACCTGCAAAGCAGTTTTTGCATTGCCAATTTTAACGCTTGTAATTCCGTCTTCAATAAAATGCGTTGGCAAATTATACGGAATGTATCTAATGTCCCCACGAAGATGATGATTCACCAGTTTATTTAACGTTTCATCTTTTTCGTTATAAATCAGCACGCCTCCTTTTTCGATTTTGTTGATGAAAATCGCAAACTGTTCAAGGTATATTTCGAACGTTGGAAATACATTGATGTGATCCCACGCAATTCCGGTGATAACGGCAATGTGCGGAAAAAGAAAATGAAACTTGGGCCGCTTTTCAATTGTGCTCGCCGGATATTCGTCTGCCTCACAAATAATCACCGGGGCGTCTGTAATTTTTACGCTTTGCTCAAACCCCTCGAGCCGCGCTCCTACCAAATAATCAAAATCGATGTTTGCTGCCTGAAGCACGTGCATTACCATGGCCGTGGTAGATGTTTTTCCGTGACTGCCTCCAATGGCAACTCGTTTTTTATTGAGGCTTTCCTGGTAAATATATTCAGGAAAAGAATATATTTTCAATCCAAGTTCGATCGCTTTTTGCAATTCAGAATTATCTTGTTTGGCGTGCATGCCTAGAATGACCGCATCAATATCCGGCGTAATGTTTTCAGGATACCAGCCCATTTTTTCGGGCAAAATATCTTCTGCTTTAAGATTTCCGGCAGCCGGCTCAAAAATCTCATCATCACTGCCCGTAACCTGGTAACCCTTGCGTTTTAGAGCAATGGCTAACTGATGCATTACGCTTCCGCCAATAGAAATAAAATGAATACGCATTAAAATTTAATTTTTGCAGGAGGTTTTAACAATAGATTGAAATATAATCCGTTTTTGCTTATTAAGCTTAAAATAGTATGTTTTAACTTTGCAAATTAAATTACATTAAACCGTTTTGTATGAAAAAAATATTTATGGCTGCGATTGTAGCAACTTTTATAATGATTGCTTTGGCTTCGTGCAGCAGCAGCCGTAAAAGTGGATGCCCAATGACAGAGCACATTATCCACTAAAAAATAATTAATACTTTATACTTATTATATGAACTGGATTCCTTTACAAGATGAAACTCAGTTAGAAAAAATTATCCAAAATTCTAACACTAAGCCGCAGGTTATTTTTAAACATAGCACCAGATGCTCTATCAGCAGCATGGCCAAAAACCGGCTTGATAAAAAAGATGCTCCTGAAGGCATGGATTTTTATTATCTCGATCTTATAAAACATAGAAATATTTCCAATAAAATTGCGACCGATTTTCATGTGCCCCATCAATCTCCGCAAGTGCTTGTAATAAATAATGGAAAATGTATTTATGATGAAAGCCACTCTGGCATTATGATGGATGAGATCATTTCCAACGCAATGCAAAATTAATTTTAGGGAATTAAATCAGTAAAAACTACTTTTTGGCTTTTCAGAAGCGGTCATCGGGCCATTGAAAGTATGGATCATATAAGCCAAAAAATAGAAAATCTGCTTTTTGGATTACAGGGTGCAGGAATGTTAGTCCAGGTTTAAATATTGCTGCAGCTCCGCATCTGTTTTCACCAACACATCGCGCACCTTGCTGCCCTGGCTCGGGCCCACAATTCCGGATGCTTCCAACTGATCCATCAAACGGCCGGCACGGTTGTATCCTAATTTCATTTTGCGTTGCAATAAAGAAGTACTTCCGCTTTGGCTCATCACAATTAATCTTGCGGCATCATCGAACAGTGGATCTCTATCGGTAGCGTCAAACGTTTTGTTTTCAAATTCTTTTTCATCCACATATTCCGGCAATTTAAACGCCTCGGTATATCCTTGCTGGTCGCCGATAAAATCGGTTATCTTATCAACTTCAGGCGTATCAACAAAGGCGCACTGCAGCCTCGTAAGCTCGCCATTATAGCTGATGAGCATATCGCCCTTACCGATCAGTTGTTCGGCGCCTCCAATATCTAAAATGGTGCGGCTGTCTATTTTACTGCTTACTTTAAATGCAATACGCGCAGGAAAATTCGCCTTAATGGTACCGGTAATAATATTTACTGAAGGCCTTTGTGTTGCGATAATTAAATGAATGCCCACTGCTCTTGCAAGCTGCGCCAGCCGTGCGATTGGCATTTCCACTTCCTTGCCCGCAGTCATAATAAGATCAGCAAATTCATCGATGACCAGCACAATAAATGGCAGGAACTCATGGCCTTTTTCAGGATTTAATTTTCGGGCTACAAACTTTTGATTGTATTCTCTTATGTTTCTGCGTGCCTGCTTCTTTTAAAAGATCGTAGCGAATATCCATTAAGGTACACAGCGCATTCAGCGTGTGAATTACTTTTTTTGTATCGGTGATGATCGCTTCTTCTTCGCCCGGCAATTTTGCTAAAAAATGTTTTTCGATGGTTTTATAAATGCTTAGCTCCACCTTTTTAGGATCGATCAAAACAAGCTTTAATTGCGAAGGATGTTTTTTATAAAGAAGCGAAACCAGGATTGCATTAAGGCCAACGGATTTTCCCTGGCCCGTTGCGCCGGCCATCAGCAAATGCGGCATGGTGGCCAAATCAACAATAAAATTTTCATTGTTGATCTTTTTACCAATGGCAATGGGCAATAAAAAATTATTGTCCTGAAATTTGTCAGATGCCAGTAAAGTTCTCATGCTCACCACCGATTTTTTCAGGTTCGGCACTTCAATACCGATGGTTCCCTTACCCGGAATTGGCGCGATAATTCGAATGCCAAGTGCAGAAAGGCTAAGCGCAATATCATCTTCCAGATTTTTAATGCGGGAAATACGCACGCCGGGCGCCGGAATAATTTCATATAAAGTAACTGTTGGGCCAACCGTAGCAAAGATCTTTTGTATCTCTATATCGTAATTTTTTAATGTGCCGATAATTTGATTTTTATTTTCCTCCAGCTCAGAAGCATCCTGGATTATTTTTTCGCTGCCATGGGCCTCAAGAAGATCTACCGTTGGGTATTTATAATTTCTTAAATCCAGAACGGGATCGTAAGGTTCCTGGCTCACTTTCGGCTTTGCGGCAACAAGCTCAATCTCGTCGTCAGGCTCATTCATTGCTTCTGCATTTTTTACTTCAAGCGTTAAACCGTTTGCCGGAACACTTTTTTTAAGTGGCGATGCTTTTTCCTGAACAGGCTTTAGAGACGCAGGAATTTCATCTTTTTCTATAATATCAAAATCATGGCCGTATCCAGATTCTTCTTTCAACGGATTCATTGTTAAAGGCAAGAATATCTGCATTTGAAACTGGTGCAAACACTTCGGAACCGCTTTCTTCATCTTCACTCTCTTTGGGAAAAAAAGACTTTTCCAATAAATTTTTCCTGCCCGCAAAATTAAATGAAGGATTAAAACGCCATATAATATAGCTGAGCAACCCAACAAACAACACAGCGGCCGTACCGGTATACCCGATTACCTGTTGCATCCATGCGTTGATCATGTCGCCCACTTTCCCGCCCCAGAAAAATTCAGGATTAGAAGCGCTTACTTTGGCTGCATGCGGTGTATGCATTAAAAAAGATGCGCAAACGCTTATAACCAAAAGCCCTGCGATCACATAGCGAACATTCCGGCTTACGGAAAATATTTTTTTCGGCGCAAATAAATTTACACCCACCACAAAGAAGAAAAGGCAGAAAAGATAAGAAGCAACTCCAAATCCGGAACGAAAAAACAGGTCAGAAAAATAAGCGCCGGCCGTTCCCAGGGCATTGGCCATCACCTGGTCGTTGCTTGGTAATAAAATTTTTGCACCTTGTAAAACTTTAGACTGATCTTGTTGCCAGGTAAACAAATAAGAAGTAAATGCAATAAATAGTAAGAGAGAAATGAGTATTAAAACTGTTCCGGCAATTTTGTGGGATCGCTCGTCATGAATTAATTTTTTTACCTCGATTTTCTCCATTTTGTCCGGATTCATTTTCGAGGAATCTTTGCTTTTTGCTTTTTTATTTTTTGTAGAGGTGGCCATGATTAGCAAAGATAGAGAAAGGGTGAAATTGTTAATGGTTAATGTCTATAGAATTATTATCTGTTTTGTTTTTTATTACCGAAGCAAATAAACAAATCCAACCAATAATAAAACACAGGCCGCCCAAAGGTGTGATGGCGCCTACCCAATTATAACCCGGCAACACAGCGCCCTTAATAGCAGCCAGCACATAGAGCGAGCCACTGAACAAAATGATGCCGGCAATGAACAACCAGCCAGACCATTTTAATAATTTTCCCGGAAATTCTTTGAATAAAATTGCGACGGTCAACAGCGCAAAAACGTGGTAGAATTGATAACGAACCGCAGTTTCAAAAATTCCTACCGCATAATCGGATATCACTCCTTTTAAAGCATGCGCGGCAAAAGCGCCCAACGCTACTGAAATTACTCCCAGCAATGCGCCTGTTTTTAAAAAGCCCTTGTGCATAATATATTTTATTGTAGTGTTAGCTTGTTTGGTTTGTTGACGAATAAACTATTTATAGTGGCAATACCCGTATTTAATTGTTGTTTTTGCGGGAAGAAAATTGTTTCAGAAAATCAAGTGAGTCTTCTGTAAGATCTTCTACCATTAAAATGTGATGGGCTTTTAAATATTCGGGTTCCCGTTCTTTTAATTTCTGTTGAATAAAAAATAATAATTCGGAAGTGTTTACTTCTTTTAGCAAAGGCCGTTTTCTTAGTTTCAGCCACCACTCTTTTTAGAATGTATTCCGGTGATGCTTTTAAATAAACAACTCGCCGTGCTCCTGCATCCACTTCATGTTGTCAAAAAAACAAGGCGTGCCACCGCCGCATGAAAGCAAAATATTGTTCTTATTTTCAGACTTTCGCAGATAGTATCTCTCCAGTTCCCTGAACTTTTCCTCACCTTCCTTTTCAAAAATTTGCTCAACCGTCATTTTAAACGCTTTTTCTATCTCAGCATCTAAATCATAAAAAGAATACCCGTTTTTTTTTGCCCAAATCCGCCCCCAATAAGACTTACCGCTTCCCATAAAACCGATAAGGAAAATGTTTTGATTCAAAATATTTTTATTTACGATTATTTTAATCCCTCAATCTTATTTCTAAAAACAATAACTAATTTGACTGAATTAATTTGATCTTCTATCTCTTTCCAATAACGTGATAAAAAATCTTCTAAATATGACGTTGACGTGTTGCCTAATTTAAACAATATAACTTTTGGAGGAGGATCTCTATATAATATCCTTTCATGAAAGTCAGAGTCTTTTGTTACGATAATCAAATTATTTTCAAAAGCGTATTTCCATATTTCTTTATCAGGAATTGATTTAGCAATTTTGGTAACATGAAGAAAATCTCCGGTAGACCATACTTTTAAATGATCGGGCAAATTTTCATCAATTAAAAACTTCATTTAACTGGTTTAAGACAATATTTTGGCAAAAAATTTAGGGTCAAACTGGAGACTCGCATACTCTTTTATAGTAGCTATATCTTTTTTAGTAAGTCGGGGAAATCCCTTCAAGATAATTTCTTCAGTATCTCCTTCTAAAAGATGCCCAATTATAGTTTTTACAGTTATCCTTGTACCTTCAACTGTAGGTCTTCCCCCACAAACTTCATCATCTGCCACAATGTTTTTAAAAATCTTTGTTTTCATTAAAGCAATTTACGAAAAATAAGACATATTATTTAAACGCATTCAACCCCGTAACATCCATTCCTGTTATCAAAAGATGTACATCATGTGTGCCTTCATAAGTAATCACGCTTTCAAGGTTCATCATGTGGCGCATAACAGGATATTCGCCTGTAATACCCATTCCGCCCAGCATCTGGCGGGCATCACGCGCTATGTTGGCAGCAATCTCACAAGAATTTCTTTTGGCCATGCTCACTTGTTGTGGCGTTGCTTTCCCTTCATTCATTAACACACCCAGCCGCCAGTTGAGCAATTGCGCCTTGGTGATTTCAGTGATCATTTCTGCCAGCTTTTTTTGTTGCAACTGAAATGAACCGATTGGCCTATCAAATTGTATTCTTTCTTTTGAATAACGCAATGCCGTATCATAACAATCCATTGCAGCACCTACCGTTCCCCAGGCAATTCCATAACGAGCTTTGGTAAGGCAACTTAACGGGCCTTTCAATCCTTTAATATTTGGCAAAATATTTTCTTTGGGCACTTTTACATTATCAAAAACCAGCTCGCCGGTAGCACTGGCACGCAAACTCCATTTACCATGGGTTGTTGGTGTTGTGAAACCTTCCATTCCTCTTTCTACGATCAATCCATGTATATCCCCTGCTTCATTTTTTGCCCAAACAACGGCTACCTGCGAAAAAGGTGCATTGCTGATCCACATTTTACTTCCATTTAAAATAACATGATCGCCGGCATCTTTAAAATTACTAAGCATGCCGCTCGGATCGCTGCCATGATCGGGTTCTGTTAATCCAAAACATCCCAGCCATTCGCCACTCGCCAATTTGGGCAGATATTTTTTTCGCTGTGCTTCGCTCCCATATTGAAAAATTGGAAACATTACCAAAGATCCCTGTACACTTGCAGTGCTGCGAACCCCGCTATCGCCACGCTCCAGTTCCTGCATCATTAATCCGTAAGAAATATAATCCAATCCGCCACCGCCATATTCCTGAGGAATGGTGGGACCAAAACATCCCAAATCGCCCAATTGTTTTACGATCTGCTGCGGAAATTCCGCTTTCTGTGCATAGTCTTCAATGATCGGAGAAATTTCCTTTTTTACATAATTACGAACACTTTCCCTGATCAGTTTATGCTCGTCGGTTAACAATTCATCTACATTAAAATAATCGGGTGATTGAAAAAGATCCTGTGCCATTTTTACGGTTAATTGGTTTATTTGTTAATTTGGTTTATTTGTGTAACTGTTCGTATAATTGGTGACAAAAATTCGTGCTATATATAACAAAGATAACTTTTCATTCAAAGACTCACCTTACTTTAAGACTTCTCAAAGTCCTCCTTTGAAGGATTTAGGAGGCCAGATACCCTTTCATTTCCGTTTGATATTGCAACGCAATTTCTCTCGCTTCCTCAGCGAAATTTTCTTTGCTTCCCGCATAAATAATAGCCCTGGAAACATTTACCAGAAGTCCGCAATCCTTATTCAGTCCGTATTTGGAGACTTCTGCAAGACTTCCTCCCTGGAACCCTACGCCGGGTATCAATAAAAAATGATCCGGAATAATTTTCCTGATTGAAGAAATATCAGCGGCTTTTGTAGCGCCAACCACAAACATGAGGTTATCAGTACTCCCCCATTCAGATGTTTTTTTAATCACCTCCTCATATAAAAATTGATTATTTACCATTTGCTGTTCGAAATCTTTACTTCCCTCATTGCTGGTAAGGCCTAATACAATGGCCCATTTATTTTTATAATCCAAAAAAGGTTTTATACTGTCGCTTCCCATATATGGTGCCACCGTTACAGCATCGAAAGGTATGGTTTCAAAAAATGCTTTGGCATACTGATAAGAAGTATTGCCAATATCGCCGCGTTTGGCATCGGCGATTTTAAAATGAGTGGCAGGAATATAATTCACTGTTTTTTCAAGCGCCTGCCAACCTTTAACACCGAGCGCCTCATAAAAAGCGGTATTTATTTTATAAGCCACACACAAATCCTTGGTAGCATCGATGATCTGTTTATTGAATTCAAAAACTGCATCAGGATGTGATTGTAAATGTGCGGGAATTTTTTCAATATCTGTATCGAGGCCAACACATAAGTAGGATTGCTTTTCTTTGATCTGTTGTACTAAATATTTTCTGTTCATTTTTTTTGGTTAATATGGCTCCTCCATATTCGGAGATATCTTTTTATTTCTTATAATATGGCTTCGCCATATTCTTGCGTATTACGCACTTTCAGGCTATTGATTTCTGGAATTTTGATTTCTTATTTTTTATTTCCTTATTTTTTATTCCCTATTATTCCTTATTTCTTATTCCTCATTTCTCATTTCTCATTTCTCATTTCTCACATCCATCTCTTTCGCGATTTCTCCGGCAAAATAATCATTTGTTTTTTTTAAATTTTCTATGATCTGCTTTCTTGTTAATTCATCATGATTTTGGCTCAATTTAAAAACATGATCTATACTTTCTACTTCAATGTTAAAACCCACAATTGCTTTGGAAAGCCTGTCTACATATTCCTTTGGTAATTTACTAAAAGCAGCTTCACTTTCCGATGTTCATATTTATTGGTGATATCTTCAATTATTTTTTTGGTTTCCTCATCGTCCGTAAATCTAATTTTTCCTTTTGCATGCACGTCCATATAATTCCATGTTGACGCAACATTTTTGGTTACATACCAGCTTGCACTTACATAACAATGTGGGCCGCTAAAAATTACCAGCACATTTTCATTTTCTAAAAATGCCTTATAGTGGTCGGTTCCTTTCATAATATGACCGGTAAAAATTATTTTATCATTTTGCCTTTTTACTTCAAGCGGCACATGAGTGGCCACAGGAAAATTATCATAAATACCTGTGATAAGCGAAAATGTATTTTTTTGCATAAAAGCAAAAATCTTTTCCTCATCAGGCTCAGTAAAATAAGGGAATTTGTACATTCTTGAAAACCGTTTAGTATTGAATTTGATTTTAATTTTCAGACGCGAGATAGTTCCTTATTATTTCGCCAAATTGATAAACCTCTTCAAAGGTATTGTATAATGGAACCGGTGCTACGCGAATTACATTTGGCTCCCGCCAATCCGCAATGACACTGCTCTTATTTAAAAAATTAAAAATCTCTTTTCCCTTTTCATGTATCAGCATGGAAACCTGGCAGCCATGCCCGGTTTCGTTCCTGGGGAGTGATTATTTCTATAATATTCTGTGAGGAAGACGCATTTATTTCATTTAAAATAAAAAGAAGATAAGCGCTTAATTTTTTTCCTTTCTCAATCATTTTTTCAAAGCCTGCTTCTTCAATAACATCGAGGGCAGCGAGATGCGTCGCCATGCTAAAAACCTGCGTATTGCTCACCTGCCAGCCTTCCGCTGTGGGAATCGGGTTAAACTCTTTTTTCATTTGGAACCGCTCGTGCTTATCGGTTCCACACCAGCCGGCCAATCGCAAAAGAGATTTATCAGCAACATAACGTTCATGTATAAACGCACCTGCAACAGCACCGGGTCCGGAATTCAAATATTTATAAGAACACCAGCATGCAAAATCAACATTCCAATCATGCAGTTTAAGCTCAATATTTCCTACGGCGTGAGCCAGGTCGAAGCCGCAAACAGCGCCCGCTTCGTGCGCTGCTGCCGTAATTGATTCCATATCGAATACCTGCCCGGAATAATAATTGACTCCTCCAATTACCACCAAAGCTATTTCTTCGCCATGCGTTTTTATAGCAGAAATAATGTCTTCATTTCTTATGCAGTGCTCGCCCACCCTTGGTTTCACTTCAATTAAAGCCTCCGATGGATTATAGCCATGAAGTTGTAAATGCGAATCAATGGCATATTGATCGGAAGGAAATGCTTTTTCTTCACAAATAATTTTATATCGCTTTTTTTCGGGTCTGTAAAAAGTAATCAGAAGCAAATGTAAATTCACTGTCAGCTGATTCATCACCACAATTTCTTCCGGCAAACCTCCTACTATGGGCGCTAATTTTTGGGGAAACGAATCGTGATAATTCACCCACGGATTTCTCCCGTGAAAATGTCCTTCCACGCCATAATTGGCCCAGTTTTCCATTTCATTCAACACATATTCCTGTGCGGTTTTTGGTTGAAGCCCGAGGGAATTTCCGTTAAAATAAATACTGTCTTTTCCATGGGCGATTGGAATATAAAATTTATCCCGAAATTTTTTTAAAGGATCATTCTTATCTAATTCTTTGGCAAAATCACGTGTATTTTCAAATAGGATTTTATTCATTTATTTATCGATAAGTTTTAAATAAAATTTTTCAGTTTTAATTAGAATCTTTGCCGCAATAGTAACTTAAATGGTTAAAGGTAATGAATCAATATTTTTTATTGATTGTACTAAGCATTAAAAATGTTATTAAAACAAATGGATTATTATTTTACGATTGAATCAGGTGCAGTTGCCGAATTTAAAGACCGTGGAAGCAAATTTATAGCTTACTCTTTTCCATTAAAAGATGTAAATGATTTTAAGAAAGATTTGCAGGCTTTAAAGAAAGAGCATCCAAAAGCGGTGCATCATTGTTTTGCTTACAGGATAGGAAATGATGGAAATAATTTTCGGGTAAGTGATGACGGTGAACCTTCCGGCACAGCCGGAAAGCCGATACTGGGACAAATAGATTCAAAAAATCTTACAGATACATTAATTATTGTAGTGCGCTATTTTGGAGGAACTCTTTTGGGTGTGCCCGGACTGATCAATGCGTATAAAACCGCGGCCTCACTGGTTTTACAATGCACACCTGTTGTTCAAAAACCGGTAGAAATCAATTATAAATTGCAATTCAATTATACAGAAATGAATGAGGTAATGCGCATCATTAAACAACATAATTGCACCATTCACAAAAATGAGATGCAATTGTTTTGCATCATCGAAACAGGCATTCCTAAAAATAAACTTGGCGATGTTTTATCAAGCTTTGAAGAAATAAAAAATTTAGAATTGCACCCTTTGAATTAAAATATTACATTTAAGTATGGAAAAAAAGTATCAAACTTTTTGGAGTTTTTATCCATATTACCTGACCGAACATCGCAACCCGGTAAGCAGGGCATTGCATTTTACAGGAACAATGCTCATTTTCGTTTGTATCGTACTTGGGTTTATAACGGGAAAATGGTTTTGGTTTGTAATCATACCTCTTTGTGGTTACGGGTTTGCGTGGTTTGGCCATTTCTTTTTTGAAAAAAATAAACCCGCCACTTTTCAATATCCTTTTTATAGTTTGGGAAGTGATTTTGTTATGTTCTGGCATACGCTTACCGGGCAGATCGGCAGGAAGCTCCGGGAAGCTGAAGAGTCTGTTTCTGTTAAATAGGGAATAAGAAATAAAGAATAAACAATAAGAAAGTTTAAAAAGCCCGAAGGGCTTGAATGCCAATAACACAGATGCAATCTGTCGCACGTCTGGAATCCGCTATCTAAATCTCTCACTCACCACCAATTCTTTATTTCCTGGCGTGTATTTATAAAATCCTTCACCGGTTTTTACACCAAAAATTTTTGCGTTCACCATGTTAGTCAGTAATGGGCATGGGGCGTATTTAGGATTGCCAAAACCATCGTGCAATACTTTTAAAATTGAATGGCAAACATCGAGGCCGATAAAATCAGCGAGCTGCAAAGGCCCCATTGGGTGCGCCATACCAAGTTTCATGATAGTATCTATTTCTTCAACCCCGGCAACATTTTCGTATAAACTGTAAATGGCTTCGTTGATCATTGGCATTAAAATTCTGTTGGCAATAAAACCCGGATAGTCTTTTACCTCGCATGGAATTTTTCCTATTTGCCTGGAGAGATCAACGATAGATTCGGTAACATTTTTATCCGTTTCATAACCAGTGATTACTTCAACTAATTTCATCACCGGAACGGGATTCATAAAATGCATTCCGATAACCTTGCCGGGGCGGCCTGTAACCGAAGCAATCTTAGTAATCGATATGGATGAAGTGTTGGTAGCAAGAATACAATTATCCGGCGCAAACTGATCGATCTCTTTAAAAATTTTTAATTTTAAGTCGACATTTTCTGTTGCTGCTTCTATCACAAGATCCGCGTTTTGCACTCCTTCTTTAACTGATGCATGAAATGAAATATTTGCAATAGTTTGTTCTTTTACCTGCTGAGAAATGGCATTCTTTGCCAATTGCCTTTCCAAGTTTTTTTCGATGATTGCAAGCGCTTTATCCAATTGTTCCTGGGAAACATCAATTAAATTAACGGTGAAACCATTTTGGGCAAACACATGTGCAATTCCGTTGCCCATAGTACCGGCGCCGATTACAGCAATATTTTTTATCATTTAGAAAAATTATTTAGAAAATTATTTAGAAAAAAAGCCAAATTTCTACATTTTGGCTTATGCTAATATAGCGCAATCAAATTTGAATTTTGTTGGCCGGCCACCAAAGATTATTTGCTTTTGAAATCACCCGCCTTCCAGGCTTTTATAAATTCGGCCCAGGCCAATGGATTAAAAATATTTTGAGGAGGAAGCTGCCCTGCCGAATAATATTTCTGCGCACTCTGCTTAAGATAATAATTGGTTGCCTCGCGCCCATCGCGGGGATACACGGCCATTAACGCGCGCCTGTTCGCTTCGGAAACATTCTGGCGGGCAATTTCCTGCTGATCGTCCGGCACTTTTGTATTCACAAAATCACGTTCAAATTCTTCGCGGGTAGGACGTTTTTTTATAATAGTTGCGGGCAAATACACCGTATCTTCCACCATTAATTGTATCATGCTTTGCTGATTTCCATCCAGGTTCCTCGGTATGTCTACCAATTTTGGTTTGTAGCCCACGCTTGTAAATTCTATGTGGTCGCCCTTTAAAACCACGATCGAAAAAACGCCCTGTTCATTAGAAAGAGTTCCCTGATTTCTTCCTTTAACAACGATGCTTACAGAAGGTAATCCCTTAAGACTATCAGCTGACATTACCACTCCGTATAACTGAATTACCGAATCTTTATAAGTTTCGAACTGCGCTTTTACAGCTACTGGAAATACAAATAAAAAAAACAAAAAATATAGTATAAATTTTTTCATGTATCAAAGGCTAAAATTCGAATATACTCTCAAAAGTTCCTATTTTAAAAACAAAGTAAGGTTATCAATGGTTAATTTTGCAGATAGCATTTCTTTTTAACAAAAAATTGAACCATGATTGAAGATGATATTATAAAAGCGTTGAGCACTGTGCAGGAGCCTGATTTAAGAAAAGACCTCGTTACCTTAAATATGGTAAAAGACATTTCGATAAGCGGTGATGCGGTTTCATTTACCATAGTGCTTACCACGCCCGCCTGCCCGCTGAAGGATAAAATAAAAAACGATTGTGTAAAAGCCATACAACATATAAATGAAAACGCCCGTGTTACAGTAAATTTTACCAGTAATACCACTTCATTGCGTACAGACAAAAAAGATGTTTTAAAGGGCGTAAAAAATATAATTGCTGTAGTTAGCGGCAAAGGCGGCGTTGGCAAAAGTACGGTTGCTTCCAACCTGGCCCTGGCTATTGCCGAAAGCGGCGCCAAGGTTGGGTTGATGGATGCAGATATCTACGGACCAAGCGTTCATATTATGTTTGGTGTAAGAGGCGAAAGACCACAAATGAAAGATGTTGATGGAAAAGGAAAAATAGTTCCGATAGAGCGTTATGGATTAAAATTGATGAGTATCGGCTTATTGGTAGATGAAAAACAAGCGGTGGTCTGGCGCGGTCCAATGGTGAGCAGTGCCATCAAGCAATTTGTTACCGATGTTGACTGGGGCGACCTGGATTATCTAATTATTGATATGCCACCCGGCACAGGAGATATTCATTTGACGATTGTGCAAACAGTTCCTGTTACAGGTGTTATTGTAGTTACTACTCCACAATTGGTAGCGCTGGCTGATGCCAAAAAAGGTATTGCAATGTTTAGCCAGCCTGGCCTCAAAGTGCCTGTAATTGGCCTTGTTGAGAACATGAGTTATTTTACTCCGGCAGAATTGCCCGATAATAAATATTATATTTTTGGAAAAGAAGGAGGTAAAAGGCTCGCTGATGAATTTGATATTCCATTTCTGGGCGAGATTCCGCTGGTGCAATCCATACGCGAAGGCGGAGATTTGGGTGTACCGGTAATGATTGGCGATGATGAAATTTCGAGGAAAGCTTTTATAGAATTCAGCGATAATGCAATACGGGGCATCGCGATGCGGAATGCGATGTTGCCCGAAAGAGAAGTGGAAGAAGTGTTGGGAAATTGATAAGTTTAAAAGCCCGATACCCGGTCATAAAAATCGATCCGGTCATCAAAATATTTTTGCTGTTTTATTAATTTGAATCCTTTCATTTCAGGAGCAGCAATGCCTTTCTCAATGATCATTTTTTCATTGGTAATCACTCTTGCTTCATCCCACAAACCTGCGTCAATGAAAGATTGCAGCGTTTCGGCTCCGCCTTCAACCAACACACTTTGAAGATTTAACCGGTAAAACGCTGGACAACATCTCATGTAAAAAATTTTCAGGTTCTATTTTGATAAACTGTATATTTTTTTCAATGCGATTAGTTGAAGAATTAATAATCAAAGTCTCCGCCTCTTCATTAAAAATTTTATGAGACAATGGCAATTTTAAATCCCGGTCAATTACAATTCTTACCGGATTTTTTCCCTTCCATAAGCGGGTTGTTAGCGAAGGATCATCTTTAAGCGCCGTATTGGTTCCTACTAAAATTGCCGCTTCTTCACTGCGCCATTTGTGAACCATGCGGTTGGTGTAATCATTGGTGATGAATATTCTTTCATTACTTATTGAGCCGATCTTTCCGTTCGCACTTTGTGCCCATTTCAAAATAATGAATGGGCCGGCTTTTTTCGTGAAAAGTAAAAAACCTTTTGTTGAGTCTTAAGCATTCATCTTCCAAAACGCCTGTAACCACCTCCACGCCTGCATTCTGTAGTTTTTGTATTCCCCTGCCCGCAACTTCTTTAAAAATATCGGAACAACCGATCACTGCTTTTTTTATTTTATTTGCGATGATTAAATCCGAGCAAGGCGGCGTTTTTCCATAATGCGAGCAAGGCTCCAGCGAAACATAAATCGTGCTTTCTTTGATCAGTCCTTTATTTTCTTCAGCGACGCTGTTTATGCAATTTACCTCTGCATGCGGACCGCCATATTTTTCATGATAGCCTTCCCCGATGATTTTATTGTTGTAAACCAGTACCGATCCTACCATTGGATTAGGCGCAACATTGCCTGCGCCCAACCGGGCCAGTTGAATACATCGCCGCATGTATTGTTCATCAATACTCAAAACATAAGGTTTAAAATTGTTTGCTTCACAAAATAATTAAGTTTGCGCTAATGACAACCACACAGGCATATATTGATTTTAAAAACAAGCTGGAAACTATTTATGAAAGCCGGGAAGCGGATAATATTGCCGACTGGGTTTTTGAAAATGTAACCGGTTTAAAAAGGTGGGAAAGAAGAAACGATAGCGTTGAGTTATCGAAAGAGACATGTTAACAGGCTCGAGACTTATTTGCATGATCTGCTTCAGCACAGGCCTGTGCAATATGTTTTGAACGAAGCATGGTTCTATAAAAGAAAGTTTTATGTAAACGATGATGTATTGATTCCGCGGCCGGAAACCGAAGAACTGGTTGAGTGGATCGTTGCTGATGCCCGACACGAGCCTTCGCAAACGCAGCAGACATTAAACGTTATCGACATCGGAACCGGAAGCGGATGTATTGCGATATCAATAAAAAAAGAATTACGCACACGCTGTGGTTACCGCCATCGACATAAGCGAAAAAGTAGATTTTGTGGTTTCTAAAAATGCAAAAGACCTTGATGCCGAAATTGATTTTAAGCAGATGAATTTCTTAAATGAAAATGAATGGACGAATCTTCCGTGCTTTGATATTATCGTAAGTAACCCGCCCTATATTCCCATCAATGAAAAAAATTGGCTTGCCAAAAATGTTACCGAATTTGAGCCGGGAATTGCATTGTTTGTAGCCGACAACAATCCATTTATCTTTTATAAAACCATCGCAACTTTTGCTTCGTGCGCATTTAAATAATAATGGAAAAATTTATGTAGAAGTGCATGAAAACTTTGCGGAAAATGTGAAAGCACTTTTTGAAAGTGCCGGTTTCCTGTCAACCATAAAAAAAGATATTTATGGTAAAGAAAGAATGGTAAAGGCAGTGAAACAAGCTATTTAACGCCACTTACAGAGGCTGAAGTAGTTGCTCCTAATTTTTTGGCAACCTGCATCACTCTTACAATATCGCCCCAGCTAACCACTGAATCGGCATTGATTACCACTGCAGGCTTTATGCTATCACCCACATGCAATTGGGTTTTTAATTGCGTTTCAAGAGAATCGAAAACAATTCTTTGCTGCCCGATAAATATTTCGCGGTTTTTATCGATGCTTACAATTACACTTTGCTTTGCTTTTGTTTCGCTGCTGGCGCGTGGATTACTAACTTTTATTACGTTAGGATTGGCCATTGTAGAAATGATCAAAAAGAAAAACATAAGAATGAACAGGATATCGTTCAACGGACCGGTATCCAGTTCCGTATCATCACTTTTAAACCTTCTGCGAATACTCATGTTGTTATTTATTCTTAATTTATTTCTTATTTTGTATTTCTACCGTGTTGGTTCCTGCAAAATATCGGCAAAATCAGCACTTGCAATTTCCATTTTATTTTCTATCCTGTTAATTTGTGCTGAAAGATAACTGTGGCCAATGTAGGCCAGAATTCCTATGATCAATCCGGTAGCCGAAGTAATCATTTTTATATAGATGCCATCTGCGATGGTGTTAGGCGTATATTCTGTGCTGGCTGCAATTCCTTTAAATAATGCGAGCATCCCGATGATGGTTCCCAAAAACCCAAACAAAGGAGCGATGCGGGCTACAATGGATATGATAGAAAGATTCTTTTCGAGCTTATACAATTCAAGCGCGCCAACATTATCCATGCTCTTTTCAATAGCATCAATGGGCTTACCAATGCGTTGTATTCCCTTATCAATAATGCGCGCCACGGGGTTATCATTGTTTTTTGAAAAGCTGCGTGCGGCGGTTACATTACCACTTACAATGTGATCACGAACAATGCGCATAAAATTATCGTCCAGCCTGTTCGCTTTATTGATGGCTATTAATCTCTCAAAAAAGAAATAAACGGCAAGTACAAAAAGCAGTCCCAGCGGTATCATGATCACACCGCCGCTTACCAGTACCTCCCATAAATTTTGAACTTTAGGCGCCGCGGCATGGGTAATTGCAGTTGTATCTGATTGCAGAAAAAATAAATCCATTTATTAATGTTTGGCAACAAATGTAAAAAGTAATTTGATAAATGGAGGATGAATGCAAATGAAATACAAACTTTAACTTAATTGTTAAGGATTGCAGGCAATGATTAGTTCGCTGCAGAAAAATGCGGCGGCAAATCTTTCCGATAAACAAAAAAATACGATCGGTTTTTTTGAAGCGCAGACTTACCTAAAAAAAATTTTCGGTTTGATAATTTAAGGCTAACTTTTTTCCTCCCAGATCATACATAAATGCACGATGGTTTCGGCAGCTTTAGCCATATCGTTTACTCCGATCCATTCTAATTTTGAATGAATTGCCTGCATGCCGGTAAAAATATTCGGGCAAGGTAATCCCATATAGCTCAATCTGCTTCCGTCTGTTCCGCCCCGAATGCTTTCTGTTGTAACATCAAGGCCTGCACGGTTGATTGCTTCTGCCGCATAAGCAGCCACTTCCGGATTTTCATCCAATATTCTTTTCATATTTCGGTATTGCTCGTGAATAGAAAACTCCATGCTGGCTCCCAGGTAATGGTTAACCACTTTTTCTGCAATCGACTTTAAGCGCTCGCCATGCTCTTTTAATTTTTTATCATCAAAATCTCTTATAATAAATTCGAGCGTTGCTTTTTCGGCAATACCTTCAAAACGCACCGGGTGTACAAAGCCTTCTTTTTTTTCTGTGGCTTCAGGCGCCCAATCGGTCGTGGGCAAGGCGTGCAGGATTTCGCCGCCCACCTTTAAAGCATTTACCAATTTATTTTTTGCATAGCCCGGATGTGCAATCACACCATTAATTACGATCGTTGCTGCATCAGCGCTAAAGGTTTCATCTTCCAGGCTTCCTGCCTCGCCGCCATCTAAAGTGTAGCCAAAATCAGCACCCAGTTTTTTCATATCGAGCTTTGCAGTTCCTTCTCCTATTTCTTCATCCGGCGTAAATAATATTTTTATCTCTCCGTGCTTTAAAGAAGGATGATTCATCAAATATTCAGCAGCCTGCATAATGGCTGCCACGCCACTTTTATCATCGGCTCCCAAAAGAGTTTTTCCGCTTGCGGTAATAATATCGCTTCCAATATGCGTTTTCAAATAAGGATAAACAACGGCAGATAATACCTGCGAATCATCATCAGGCAAAACGATATCCTCCCCATCGTAATTTGTATGAAGAATGGGCTTTACATTGGTACCGCTGCAATCCGGCGCGGTATCTACATGGCTGCAAAAACAAATTACCGGCACATTGTCTTTTCCCGAATTGGAAGGTATTGTCGCATACACATAACCGTAGTATCCATTTCAGCATTCGCAATTCCCATCTGCTTTAATTCTTCTACAAGAATTTTGCTGAGGTTTTTTTGTTTTTCGGTTGATGGATGTTGCCCGCTTTGCGGATCGCTTTGGGTATCTATTTGTGCGTATCGCATAAAACGATGGGCAATTGCCTCTTTATTAATTTCTATCATACAAAAAAGAATTTCAAAAATTAATCATTATAAAACGAGCACTCAATGTAAAATTAAAGTCTTCCCTACGATAACATTTAAATAATTTTTAATACACTTTCATGTAAGCTAAAACATAGAAAATCCACTTTTTACCGCTGTCAAATTACCTGTCTTTCGGCTTGGCATTAAACCAGTTTTTCCAAAACAAAATAAACAATCGGGCAAAAAGTTGAATTTTTTAGAGTGATGCCGGCCGTTTTAACAAAACATCTTCATCGGTGTATGGAAAGCGATGGCAATCGGATGGACGGTTTTCATAAATATTGCAATAATTGTCTTCTCCTAAAAAGGGGCACGGTGAACTTTTGGTTACATAATCGCCGTCTTCGTCCAGCCGCAAATAAGTTTCTATAAAAGCACCCTCCTTCATTTTCAAATGTTTGGAAATTCTTTTAATATCCGGAGTTTTAAACCGTGGCGAAAAATTTCTGCAACAATTAGCACATTTCAAGGCAATCAATTTTTTCAAATGCTTCTTCATGCAAATCGGGTAATTGCTTTAAGTACTTTATTTTTATCGGCTCTTTTTAAAAAATTTTTATATTTTTTCTGATTTTCAGCCGATTTGTTTTTCCAATTGTGCAAAACGTCTTCCTTCATTTTGTAAAGATACATTTTGGTGTAAACTTGTTAATTAGTCTGACATTTTGATAACATATTGAATTGTAACTTTGCGCCGTCTTTTTCGCGCATCTGCAAAAAAATCGCTGAAATTCCTTTTTTCGCGAAAAATAAATATTAAAAATTATGAATCTTTTTGAAAAACAATCCACTGAATTTTCTGGAAGACATATCGGACCGGATGAATCTGAAACCAGGGAAATGCTTGCTGCCATTGGCGTTGATACGTTGGATGAGCTGATTGATAAAACAATTCCCTCGTCTATAAGGATAAAGGAAAAACTGGATATTCCGGCAGCAATGAGCGAATTTGAATATCTGGCTGACGCTTAAAAATATTGCCAATCAAAATAAAGTTTATAAATCTTACATCGGGCAGGGATATTACGATACGATTGTTCCTTCTGTTATTTTAAGAAATCTTTTTGAAAACCCGGGATGGTATACGCAATACACGCCTTACCAGGCAGAAATTGCACAGGGCCGTCTGGAAAGCTTGTTGAATTTTCAAACAATGGTAAGCGATCTTACGGCTTTGCCGATTGCCAATGCCAGCTTGCTTGATGAAGGAACCGCCGCTGCGGAAGCGATGGCAATGCTTTTCAATCATAAAAATAAAAACCATGATCATATTACAGCGGCTAAATTTTTTATTGATGAAAAAATATTTAAGCAAACAAAAGATATTTTAATTACCAGCGCAAAACCGGTAGGGATTGAGCCTGTTTTTGGCAATTATAAAGATGTTCAGCTTGATGAAACGTTTTTTGGAGCGATCGTTCAATATCCTGACAGTGAAGGCAGTATTGAAGACTACAGGGCTTTTATTGAAAATGCTCATAGTGTGAATGCACAAGTGATTATGGCCACCGATTTAATGGCCCTCACTTTATTAACGCCTCCCGGCGAATTGGGCGCTGATGTGGCCATTGGTTCTTCACAAAGGTTTGGTGTGCCGATGGGTTTTGGTGGCCCGCATGCAGCTTTCTTTGCAACAAAAGATGAATTTAAAAGAAACATTCCGGGACGAATTATCGGTGTAAGCGTAGATGCGCAAAATAATCGTGCCTTGCGGATGGCACTGCAAACAAGAGAACAACATATTCGCCGCGAAAAAGCTACTTCAAATATTTGTACAGCGCAGGCATTGCTCGCTAATATGGCTGCCATGTATGCTGTTTATCATGGAGCCGAGGGTTTAAAAAATATTGCAAAAAGAATTACGCTGTTAACACATACTCTCGCAACACATCTGCAGGAAATTGGATATGAATTAGTAAATGAAAATTATTTTGACACAATTACCTTCAATGTAAATAATGCCCAAAAATTAAGAGAGATTTCCCAGCAATACGAAATGAATTTTTATTTCCCTTCTGAAACGCAGGTTACGGTTTCGCTGGATGAAACCACTTCGAGAAATGATGTGCTGAATATTTTAAGCGTATTTAATGCCGCAATCGATGTAGATAGCGCTGCAATTACTTTTGATCATGAAGCTGACTTCGATAATATTCCTGTTCGCATTGCAAAGAACTTCATCATTTTTAACGCATCCTGTTTTTAATAAATACCATAGCGAAACAGAAATGATGCGCTATTTAAAAATGCTGGAAAATAAAGATCTGTCGCTTACACATTCAATGATCGCATTGGGCTCCTGCACCATGAAATTAAATGCAGCAACAGAATTAATACCGGTGAGCTGGTCGCATTTTAGCAAAATTCATCCATTTGCACCGGCTACTCAAACAGAAGGTTATAATTACATTATCAAAGACCTTGAAAAACTGCTAAGCACCATCACCGGATTTGCGGCATGCAGTCTTCAGCCCAACAGTGGCGCCCAGGGCGAATTTGCAGGATTGCTGGCAATAAGAAGATATTTTGAAAGCAGGAATGAATCCAACAGAAATGTAATTCTGATTCCTATTTCCGCACATGGTACCAACCCTGCAAGCGCTGTGATGGCCGGCTTTAAGGTGGTAGTAACCAAATGCGATGACCAGGGAAATATTGATATCACTGATTTAAAATTACAAGCCGAAAAAAATAAAGATGTCCTTGCCGGCTTAATGGTTACTTATCCTTCAACCCACGGTGTGTTTGAAGAAGGCATCAAAGAAATTTGCGACATTGTTCATGAAAATGGCGGACTGGTATATATGGATGGCGCCAACATGAATGCACAGGTTGGATTAACCTCGCCCGGATTTATTGGCGCTGATGTTTGCCATTTGAATTTGCATAAAACATTTGCCATTCCGCACGGTGGCGGCGGTCCGGGCATGGGCCCTATTTGTGTAAATGAAAAATTAGCACCTTTCTTACCAGGATCGATGGCCTACAACCAACAGCCGACAACCGAAGCGAAAGGTGATCAGTCGTCTGTGGCCGATGGTCAGTATTCCGTCAGCGCTGCGCAATTTGGATCGGCAAGTATTTTACTCATCAGCTATGCCTATATAAAAATGCTTGGCGAAAGCGGCTTGAAAAAAGCAACTGAATATGCGATCCTGAATGCGAATTATATGAAAGCGAAGTTGAAAAACAATTTTAAAATATTGTTTACCGGAAAGGGCGGCACCTGTGCCCATGAATTTATTGTTGACCTTCGTCCTTTTAAAACCAGCGCCGGCATTGAAGCGGAAGATGTTGCCAAAAGGTTGATGGATTATGGCTTTCATGCACCGACATTAAGTTTTCCTGTTGCAGGAACGATTATGATAGAGCCAACCGAAAGTGAAAATAAACAAGAGCTCGACCGTTTTTGTGATGCACTCAATTCTATTTATGAAGAAATAAAAAGCATTGAAAACGGTGAAGCCGATACGAAAGATAATGTACTGAAAAATTCACCACATACATTAGCCGTAATTACAGAAGATGAATGGAAGCATTCTTATTCCCGCAGCAAAGCTGCATTCCCACTGGATTATTTAAGAGAAAATAAATTCTGGCCAACAGTAAGCCGCGTGAATAATACTTATGGTGACAGGAATTTGATCTGTACTTGTGAGCCGGTGGAAAGTTATATGGAAGTGAAAGGATGATTTTTGTTTTACGGCTGTTTGAATAATTATTATGTCCACAGAAACCTGATCTATTTGTGCGATGCCAGCTTCCCGGGAAACTTATCGGCAATCAGGTTTAGGTTGATGTTGTGCTCCAGCCAGGCCTTTAAGCCATCAAGTACGGTTGTAAAACCGCCGGTATTATTTTTCACCGCTTCAATTAATTGGTCTCCGGTTTCCGCAAATCCATAATTTTTAATAACCACATAGGTTCTATCCTTGTCCAATGCAGTGAATAAGAATTCGATGATGGTAGAAGGCTCATGCCATCTCACTGCTATTTTTTCGTTTTGAATTATTTCGTCTACAACAACCTTTGCAGATACACCATACATTTCCCATTCCCAAAGAATGTTTTTGCCAGCCTCTAACCGGCCACTTCCTTTAGTGAACCAAAAATTTTTTGTTATTTCCGGGTTGATAAAAGCCTCAAATACTTCCGCAACGGGCCTCCTTATCAGCATTTGCGCTTCTACCATGGGCTGGCTATTTTTCATGAAAATTCTTTTTGATTCAGAGAATATTATTGAAAGTAATTACTTTTTTCTATCCACAAAAATAACTGCTTCTTCTTTCAGCAATGGCAAACATTTAAAACGCAATATTAAATTGGCAACAGTAGCCACATCTTTTTCGCAGTAAAACGCAATCCGGTCGAGGTTTTTTTCTTTCCAGTAAACATGGCCAACCTGGCTTCCATCAATATCATCTTTAGGCGAAGGAACGCCCAATACAGCGGCTAGTAATTTTAAAGAAGTATAATGTTTATAATCCCCAAAGCGCCATAAATGCAATGTATCGAGCATAGGAGTTTCCCACGGCTTCATGCTTTGGAAATCGATATACGAAGGGATTGAAATATTATTGATCAACATTCTTCTGCATAAAAACGGGATGTCAAACTCCTTTATGTTGTGGCCGGTAAAAATCCAATGATTTTGACTGGCATGCATTTGTTTTAACGTAGCAACAAACTGATTTAAAATCTCCGATTCATTTTCAGAACACAAAGATTTTATTCTTACCTGCCATTCATTGTTTTCCTTTTTAAAATAGCCGAAGCTGATACAGACCACTTTGGCAAATTCCGCAAGAATAGCGGCCCGCAACGGATAATATTCTTCTGCAGTAGAATTTGGCGGAAGACTTTTATTTATTTTTTCGGACCATAATTCCTGCCACCCCTCATCTAATAAATGAAAATGTTCTTTTTCTGAAACTGTTTCAATATCAATGAGAAATAAATTCTCCAGCGAAATCTGCTGCATGGCATTATATTTTGAGCCTTGAATTTATGTAAAAATTTAGGAATACTTCTCATTAATTAGGGGACAAAATAATCGGATAAAAATCGTCTTCCCAATTGGGACTTATATAAGTCATTTTATAGCTTTTCTTCTTTTAAAGTAAAAAAAAGTTGGAGTGGATGTGATAAACGCAAATCATTCTATTCAATCAGCCGATCAACGAATCAACATGTTTGCTGCTTTTCATTTGATTAGCTTCCCGCGATTATTGCCGGCTTTTTGTTTATCCGGGACGGATAAATACGGCAAAAAAAAATCCCACATTTGTGGGATCAAAGTGGAGGATATCGGACTCGAACCGATCACCTCAAACATGCCATGCTTGCGCTCTACCAGATGAGCTAATCCCCCTTTATTTATAGGCCCGAACCCGTTACCTTTCCCAATTCTTTCGGAACGCTGCCAGACGAGCCTGCTTTTTGGTCGGCAAATATAAAGCTGAATTCATCAGTTTAAAAAACAATTTTTATTCGCCCCAAATTTCCTCTTTTCCTTCCAGCCAAAGTTTTACCAAACGGTTAGAAACGGACTTTGGTCTTTCCAGCGGAAACCCCAGGGCCCTGTCCCAGCAAAGGCTTGCCAAAACACCCAGAGATCGCGCCACTCCAAATAAAACTGTGTAAAATTCATATTCCACCATGCCATAGTGCACGAGCAATGCCCCGCTGTGCGCATCTACGTTTGGCCATGGATTTTTTATCTTGGCGATAGATTGTAATATTGGCGGAACCGTTTCATAAATGTTCCAAACGGTTTGCACCAGCTTATCATCAGGCATGTGTTTTTTTCCAAATTCCATTTGTGCTTCAAACCGGGGATCCGTTTTACGGAGAACGGCGTGCCCATATCCGGGAACCACTTTTCCTTCAGACAAAGTTTTCTTTACATAGGTTTCAATTTCTTCTTTTGTGGGAAGATCGCTGCCAATTTCTTTTTGCATTTCAAATATCCATTTGATCACTTCCTGGTTAGCGAGGCCGTGTAGCGGACCGGCCAAACCGTTCATCCCGGCTGCAAAAGAAAGATACGGATCGCTTAATGCAGAGCCTACCAAATGCGTTGCATGCGCTGAAACATTTCCGCCTTCATGATCGGAATGTATGGTCATATATAAGCGCATGAGTTCGCGAAAACTTTCATCTTTATAACCAAGCATGTGCGCAAAATTTCCAGCCCAATCCAACAATCCATTGGGTTGAATATGTTTGCCGTTTTTGTATTTGCGCCGGTACACGTAAGCCGCAATCCTTGGCAGGCGCGCTATCAGATCCATGGCATCGTCAAATACGGCATCCCAGTAATCTTTTTTATTCATGCCTTCCGCATATCTTTTTGCAAACTGGCTTTCTGTTTGAAGCGCCATAATTCCAACCACAAACTGCGTCATCGGGTGTGATGTTTCCGGCAACGCTTCTATCGTATCAAACACATAATTAGGTACATGGCTTCTGCGTTGCCAGATGCTGCTTAAATGCTGCACATCTTCTTCCGAAGGCAATTCGCCAACCAGCATTAAATAAAATAATCCCTCCGGCAATGGTTCACTTCCGCCTTCGGCCTTAGGCAGTTTTTTTTGCAATTCCGGAATTGAGTAGCCCCTAAAACGAATTCCATCCTGCGAATCCAGCAGTGAGGTTTCTGTTACGAGCCCTGTAATACCGCGCATTCCCTGGTATATCTGCGATAGTTTAACCTCGCCGATAACCCTGTCTCCATCATTTTTTATGATCTCTTTTACCTCAGCGGAAACTACATCTGATTTTGCCTTAAACCGGTCTTTTACTATTCCCATAAACAAAAATATTTTTTATTATAACTGGTTGTTTTTAAAATATTCAGGAGCCCTAAAGTTAACCATAGAGCAAGTGCTAAACAAAAGAAATATTTGGTGTAACTGTGGTCGGTAGTCGGTGGTCGGTAGCCGGCATTCATTCCACTTACCTGGAAGCCTTCCTGTATAAATACCACGCAAGTATGCCAAACGCAAAGTTTGGAAGCCACGCTGCAACAATAGGATTGAAATTTGCCTTCATAGAAAACACTGCCGCAAACCTGCCAACCAATATGTATAGCACGCAAATCATTACACCGATGGCGAGATGAAAACCGCTTCCTCCCCGTATTTTTTTAGAAGCAATGGACGCACCGATAACCGTTAAAATAAAAACGGATACCGGGTTGGCCGTTCGGTTATTTTTTTCGAGCATGAGTGCGTTCACATCTTCTGCGCCCCGCATCTTTTCAAGTTGTATAAATTCATTCAGCTCGGGCGTGGTAAGTTTATCTTTCATGTATTCATCACGTTGTAAATCGCGCGGCTTAAAGTTGAAGTTCATTTGCAGAGTGGTCGTATCCTTTACGTGCTGATGCAAACCGTTTATTGTTCTTTCGGTAACGTGCTCGAGGCGCCATTTCGCGGTAGCGGTATCCCATGAAATATTTTGTGCCCTCAGATTATAAACAAGATTGGTTTTATCAAATTTTTGAATGAAAAAATTAGAGCCCCGCCTGTTAATGGTGTCGTAATACCTAACCCCGGCATAGGAAAATGAATCAAGCTTAAAATACTTATTACTTATAGTGGAAGTGTTTTCATAATTACCATAATTGAAGTCGATATATTTTGAATTGAACGTTGCCCACTTCTGGTTTGCGGGTGGAAGCACATATTGATTGCACCACCACAAGAAAACGGTAAACAAAAGACCGCCAACCATGTAAGGCCTTAAGAAACGCCCAAAGCTAACGCCACTGCTGAGGATGGCGATAACCTCCGAACGGTTGGCCATGATCGAGGTAAAGAAAATCACCGCAATAAAAATAAACAACGGAAAAAGCATCGCGATGATGCGGGGAAGAAATCCAAAATAATAATCTGTGATAATGGTTGATGCGGGCAGCTTCGTCTTCGCAAAATCATCCGTTTTTTCACTGAGATCAACAATCACCACCAATACCGTTAACGCGATCAGGCAAAAGAAAAATGTAACAAAGAATTTTTTTAAAATGTACCTGTCGATGATTTTCATACTGCCACAAAAATTAGCGTCAAAAGTAATTGAAAATTTATTAGGCCGTTGATTGGCGTCTAAGAGAAAGAGATACCTATGAAAGCAAAAAAGTAGAAAATCTACTTTTTTACTTTTCTCAATTTGTTTTATTTATCAGCCTTTTGTTTTTTCGCCACCAGCACATACGAATCTTTTATAAATTGTTTGAGTTGATGAGCAGATAAAGTGCCGTCAACGATAATGGTGTTCCAGTGCTTTTTATTCATGTGATAGCCAGGGAGTATGCATGAATATTTTTCTCTTAATTCGATCGCATATTCAGGATTGCATTTTACATTGAATTGCAAGGGCACAGCAGACAAAGACAATAACAGAAATATTTTATTATTGGTTTTAAACACCAGCGTGTCTTCACCAAAAGGAAATCCTTCTGTAACATTTACCAATGATAAGGTGTATTCTCTTATTTCTTCTGCATTCATATTTCTTTCTAAAAAACTACTTTTTAGCTTATATCAACCTATGGCTTTTCAGGCCGCAATATTCCTGTGATCACATTATTGGTAGACAATAACAATTTTGCCGCATCCTGTATGTCTTTTGGTGTTAAAGCGTTTACATATTTTTCATAGTTGATAAAATAATCAGGATTATCGCCCGGGAAATAAAAACTTTGGAGTTGCGACAACCAGGTTCCATTTTCCTTAATGGCAACCTTATGTTGCTCGCGCCATTGTTGCTTTACTTTATCAAGATTCTCTTTTGACGGACCGTTTTTAATTAGGTTGTTTATTTCCGCATTGGCAGCATATAAAAGCGTATCTACTTTTTCCGGCCCACACGGCAATTGCAAAAAGAAGGAGTAATGCGGATAAGGGATTTTTTCAAATTGGGCCTGCGTTCCCCCTCCATAAATTCCCTGGATCTTTTCCCTTAATTCTTCAATAATGCGGATATTAAGTATCTCGCTAATAGCATGTGCTTTTAAATCCAACGCGTCGCTGTAAGGTTGCTCACCGCTGTAAACCGCCAGTATCAAGGCTTTCGCTTCTTTGCCCTTAAATACATTTACATCAATTTTTCCACTGGCCATGCGCAGTTGGTTATCTGCGTAGTTAAATTTCTTGTTGGTGGCAGGGAGGCTGGCAATGTATTTTTCCAGAAGAGGTCGCAATTCTTTTTCTGTAATGCTTCCTACAAAAGTAAAGTGCATGCCATTTACATCTCCGAATCTTTCCTTATAAATCTGCATCACCCTGTTAAGATCAATATGATCATAATATTCCGGCTTTGGAACTGCAATTGGCGCGAGCGGGCTATTGTGATACATTGCTTTAAATAGCGTATCGATAAATACCACTTGCGGATTGGCGCTTAAAAAGGTAAGCTGGGCTTTGTTTTTTTGAATGAAAGACCTGAACAATCCTGTGTCGATGCGGGGTTCAGTGAAGTATAAGTAAGCCAGCTGCATCATAGATTCAACATCTTTTACCGAACTGTTTCCGCTGATTCCTTCTGAAGAGGTACCGAAAGATGGTGTAACACTTACTGTTTTTCCGGCAAGCGATTTTTTTAAATCTACCGGGGAAAAATCGCCAACGCCCATATTATTGATAACAGGGATCATGTATTCAGCATTGTATTTATCGCTGATGCCATAATTATTTTTACCGCCCGGCCTGATGGCGCTCATTAATATCTGATCGTTTTTAAAATCGGTAGTTTTTAAGGTTACCGTTACGCCATTGCTTAATGTGAATTCTGAAGTGCCCAAAACATTGTTCTTTTTTTCGGAATTGATTTTTCCGGCCTTCGGCATTGTGTTTAATAACGATGATGAAATGGCTTTTTCTTCATAGGGTTTAATATCCATTTTGGCCACCGACGATGCAACGGAGAGCAAATCAGCTTCGGTCGGCAAAACCTTTCCGGGCGCAGGCTTCCGGCCCTGTTAACGCAATTAGCTGATTTTCATTTTTATTCAATCTTTTACCAACTGCATTGATATCATCTACAGTAATTTGCGGCAGTAATTCTTTATAATATTCGTTTTCTTTTGTAATTCCGGGAATCGGTTCCTTGGTTAAAAAATTACGGATATATTCTTCAGCATAATTCTGCGATTCTGTTTTGTTCCTTTCGTTAAACGCCCTTTCCATCGACGCAAGCATAGAAGCCTTGGTTCTGTCCAGTTCAGCCTGCGTAAAACCATATTTTTTTACTCTTTCCAGTTCTTCTTCAAAAGCAGTGAGGCCATTTAAATTGCTATTATCGCCCGTTCCGATATTAGCAGTGAATGCTTCGTACCCGCGCGCGTAAGAACCAAATCCCGCATAAGCATAAACAAAAGGCGGATTTTCTTTCTGGGTAAGCTCGCGCAAGCGCTGATTTAGAAGGTTTGAAAAAATTTCTTTAATTAAATCATTTTTATAATCACCGATGGTAACGGTTGCCGGATCTTTTTGAGCAGAATAATTAACCATAAAAGAATAACTGGTGGCTTCCTTATCGGTAACTACCTGGGCCACACTATTCTTATAAGCAGGAACATCCGGGGTAACTCTTGGTCTTTCATTAACCGGGTTTTTGAGGCCTGCGAAATATTTTTTTACAAGACTTTCAGCTTTGGCAGGATCAATATCACCAACTACAATTACGGCCATTAAATTGGGGCGATACCAATCTTTATAATATTTCTTTACCACATCGTAAGGCGCATTTTTTATGATGCTATCCAGCCCGATCGGAAGACGATCTGCATACAAAGAGCCCGCAAATAAATTCGGATAAATCTTTCTGAACATGCGGTCGTTGGCGCCTTTTCCGAGGCGGCTCTCTTCAAGTACTACAGGACGCTCACCGTCTATATCTTCATTTTTATAAGTTACATTGTGTGCCCAATCTTCTAAAATTTGAAATCCCTTTTCGATGTTGGTTGGTTTATCGGTTGGTATCGGCAAAATATAAACTGTTTCATCAAAACTGGTATAGGCATTCAGATCGTTTCCAAAACCAACTCCAATAGATTGTAAAAATGAAATAATGTCGTTCTTTTTAAAATGAGTAGTTCCGTTAAAAGCCATGTGCTCACTTAAATGCGCCAACCCTTGCTGATTCTCATCTTCAAGAATAGAGCCCGCGTTTACAACCAAACGCAATTCAACCTTTTGTTCTGGTTTTTTATTTTGCCTGATGTAATAAGTGAGGCCATTGCTCAACCGTCCAACTTTCACTTGTGGATCAACAGGTAGCTTGTCGTTAAGGTTTTGCTGGGCAACAACAGAGAAAGAACCTGCAATAAAGAACAGGATAATTAACCGTAAAGTTTTCATAATAGAGTTTCACATTTTATATTACAAATATAACGGAGGTGAAAACAAATGGCTGTTAAAAATTCAGTCGCTCATAAATGAATCATCCATGATGTGAAAAGCCAAAAAGTAGAATTCCTGATTTTAAAATTTGAAGAGTTTGGCAGAAAAAAGTGTCGTTGATTTATCAGCCCTCAAGAATCTGCAAACATTTTTGCAGGCTATCTTTCCAGGAGGGAATTTCTATTTGAAGAACGCTTTTAATTTTAGAAGTATCCAAAACAGAATAGGTGGGCCTCGTTGCAGCCGTTTTATAAGATGATGTTGAAACAGGATTTATTTTACAATTGCTGTTTACCGATTGCTTTATCGCTTCTGCAAATTCGTACCATGTGGTAGTACCGCTGTTGCAAAAGTTTACAATCCCTGAAAACATTTCACCTTTTTCTATCCGCTCAATAAATAAAAAAATAATGCCGGCAAGATCTGCTGCATAGGTTGGTGAACCATGCTGATCATTAATCACATTTATCTCTTCTTTTTCTTTTAATAAACGAAGCATGGTCTTCACAAAATTATTTCCAAAAGAAGAATAAACCCATGAAGTGCGAATGATGAGAGAAGAAGGATTTTTATTAAGCGCCAATTCTTCGCCTTTTAGCTTGGATGATCCATATACATTCAGCGGCGCAACGGCATCGTTTTCTTTTAAAGGAATTTGCCGGCTGCCGTCGTACACATAATCTGTAGAAATATGAATCAATTTTGTTTGATGCGCATTGCAGATGCTTGCCAGTGCACCCACTGCATCTGCGTTAATGAGAAAGGCTCTTTCCTTTTCTGATTCCGCTTTATCAACGGCTGTGTAGGCGGCGCAATTAATACAATAATCGATTTGATGCTTATCGAAAAAAACTTCCAGTGCTTTTGAATCTTCAATCGGAAGATCGCTTTTTGAAGTAAAGAAAAATTGATAAGAAGGATATTGGGCGCTTAGCATTTTAATCTCATTGGCGAGCTGCCCATTGGCGCCCGTAACCAGTATTGCCGCTGTATAATTTGCTGAAGACATTGGTTTCTTTTTATCAACCGTTAAACACAAAATTGTGAACACAATTTTCTAATACATCATAATTTTGATCCTTGTCAGAAACGGTAATTTTATCTGCCGGAATTTGCCAGTCGATATGTAAAGCCGGATCATTCCATGCAATGCCGCCTTCACTTTCTTTATGATAAAATTCATCGCATTTATAAAACACCTCGGCAGTTTCGCTTATAACAGAATAGCCATGAGCAAAGCCTTTAGGAACCAGCAACTGCTTTTTATTTTCTGCAGAAAGCATTATCGTGTAGGCATTACCGTAAGTAGGTGAATTTTTCCTGATGTCAACAACGGCGTCGATAATTTTTCCGCTTAAAACCCTGATGAGTTTGGTTTGGGCAAACGGATTTAACTGATAATGTAGACCGCGAATAACGCCGAAGGAAGAGCTGGCCTGGTTATCCTGCACAAAGTTAATTTCCACACCTTCCGCGGAAAAAATCTTTTGATTGTAGCTTTCAAAAAAATAGCCCCTGTTATCTTCAAACACACGCGGTTCAAAAACCAATAATCCGGGAAATTCAGTTTTAATAAATGGCATTTAAAAAAAAGTTTAAAAACTACTTTATGGCTTTTGAGAAGAATAAATTTCTTTAAAATATTCAATCGTTTTTACAAGCCCGGTTTCAAATTTTGTTGTTGGCTCATATCCTAACAATCTTTTGGCCAATGAAACATCGGCAAGCGAATTGCGAATATCACCTTCGCGCGGCTCGCGATAAACCGGCCTGATATCACTTTTTAAATATTCTTTAATGGCATTGTACAAAAAATTAATAGAATAATTTTCGCCAACGGCTACATTATACACTTTGTTTTTCGCTTCATCATTTGTTGAAAGCATTCCTTTAATATTTACCTGCACCGCGTTCTCAACAAAAGTAAAATCTCTGGTTTGTTCGCCATCGCCATTGATAAAAGCGGATGTATTATTCATAATTGCTTTTACAAATAGCGGGATCACTGCTGCATACGGTCCGTCCGGATCCTGGCGGGGGCCAAAAATATTAAAATACCGGAAACCCAAAACAGGAATATTATACACGTTTGAAAAAACCTGTGCATACAATTCGTTGGCTTTTTTACTTACAGCATAAGGCGATAAACAATTTCCTACTCTTTCCTCTTTCTTTGGCAAAGTTGGTTCATCGCCATAAACAGAAGAAGAGGATGCGTAAACGAATTGACTGACATTATTTTCAACAGCCGCTTTTAAAATATTTACAAAGCCGCCAACATTCGTATCGTTGGTACTATAAGGTTCTTTAATAGAACGCGGCACGGAGCCTAAAGCGGCCTGGTGACTTACATAGTTAATTCCTTCGCATGCTTTTCTACAGGTTTCCAGGTTGCGTATATCGCCTTCAAAGAATTCAAACCCGGGATAGGCCTGCAGGATATTAAGGTTAGATTGAAAACCATTAACCATGTTATCGAGTACCCTCACTTTCTTCGCACCATTTTTTAATAGGTATTCAGCGATATGGCTTCCGATAAAACCTGCCCCACCTGTAACGAGGAAAGAGAAAGAACTTAGATCCTGTGTGTGAAATTTATTGTCCAATTTATTTTTTTTAGAGGCTCCAGTAGCTACGGCTTGTAATCTGTCCGCGGTAAACGCCTTTCAGATCAGCAATTACTGCATGTGGCCTGGTAATTTCAGCAAACGAAAAATCATTCATATTTAAATAAGCTTTATGAGGAACAGTGATGATCACCGCTTCATAATCGTTTGCCAGATCTTTTGTAAGTCCGAAACCATATTCATGTTTTAATTCCTCGCTGCTGGCATGAGGATCGGTAACATGCACCTGCAATGAGTATGATTTCAATTCACGGATTACATCGGCCACTTTTGAATTCCTGATATCACTTACGTTTTCTTTAAATGTAGCTCCCATCACCAGTACTTTGCATTTTTTACATCACCATCGTTTTTAATGATGTGCTGCAACACTTTTTTTGCCACATAAGCTGCCATTCCATCATTGATAGAGCGGCCTGCAAGAATTACCTGCGAATCGTAGCCCAGCTTTTGTGATTTATAAGTGAGATAATATGGATCAACACCAATACAGTGGCCGCCTACAAGCCCCGGTTGAAATTTTAAGAAATTCCATTTGGTACCTGCAGCTTCCAACACTTCAAAAGTATTGATGTTCATTTTATCAAAAATAATTGAGAGCTCATTCATTAAAGCGATGTTTAAATCTCTTTGTGTATTCTCAATAATTTTGGCTGCTTCGGCAACTTTTATAGATGATGCGCGGTGCACTCCGGCGCTAACAACCAGTTCATACACCTTTGCAATTGTGTCGAGACTTTCTGCATCGCAGCCGCTCACTACTTTTATTATGCTGCTTAATGTATGTTCTTTATCTCCCGGATTTATTCTTTCCGGAGAATAACCCAATTTAAAATCACTACAAATTTTTAAGTCCGATAATTTTTCAATAATCGGAAGGCAATCTTCTTCTGTGCAGCCGGGATAAACAGTACTTTCGAAAACTACATAATCGCCTTTCTTAAGTACTTTTCCAATTGTTTCACTGGCTTTAATTACAGGAGTAAGGTTGGGCACATTATGATCGTCAACCGGTGTAGGCACGGCAACTATAAAGAAATTTGCTTCGCGTAACTGGTCTAAGCTATTAGTGAATTTGATATCGCAATTCGCAAAATCAGCGGCTTCCAGTTCATTGCTCGGATCGATGGAGTTCTCCATCATTTTAATTCTATCGGCATTAATATCAAATCCAATTACAGAAATCTTTTTTGCAAATTCAAGTGCAATGGGCAATCCAACATATCCCAAGCCGATCACAGCAAGTTTCTTTTTTTTATCAACTAATTCCTGGTACATCTGTTTTCTTATTTTATTACACGGATTAATTTCTTAACTAGAATTTTTGAGTACTGATTACACGAATTTTGGGCACTAACTACACGAATTATTTTGAACTTTTCTAAACACGAATTTCATTTCACTAATTACACGAATTATTTCTACTCAAAATTTCTAGAATCATTCAACTTATCTAAACCATCTAAACTCTTCTAAACTATCTAAACCTATCTAAACCGCCTAAGCTTTCCTCAACCCTCAACCCTAAACCCTCAACTCTCTCTACCCTCTTTTACTTTCAAACTCCTTCGGTAATTTATACAAGTCTTCCTGCGGCAGGGATTTAAAGTATTCATAGGTGATTTTTAAACCCTCTGCGCGGTTGATTTTAGGTTCCCAGTTTAATAATTTTTTCGCACGCGTAATGTCGGGCTGGCGTTGTTTGGGATCATCCTGTGGCAAAGGTTTATACACTATTTTTTGTTTCGTTCCGGTAAGCCTGATAATCTCCTCTGCAAATTCTTTCAAAGTAATTTGATCAGGATTTCCAATGTTAACAGGCAATGAATAATCGCTCAGCAGCAACCGGTAAATTCCTTCGATCAAATCATCAACATAACAAAAACTTCTTGTTTGGCTGCCATCACCGAAAACCGTAAGATCTTCGCCACGTAAGGCCTGGCCAATAAATGCAGGCAATGCACGGCCATCATTTAGTCTCATTCTCGGACCATAGGTATTAAATATTCTCACGATACTGGTTTCCAAACCGTGAAAAGTATGATAGGCCGTTGTAATGGCTTCCTGGAAACGCTTGGCCTCATCATAAACGCCGCGCGGCCCGATTGGATTTACATTTCCCCAATAATCTTCTGTTTGTGGATGAACTAAGGGATCGCCATAAACCTCGCTTGTGGAAGCCACTAAAATTCTTGCTTTTTTTGCCAGCGCAAGGCCCATGCAATTATGTGTACCGAGCGAACCTACTTTTAAAGTTTGAATGGGAATTTTTAAATAATCGATCGGACTTGCGGGAGAAGCAAAATGCAAAATGTAATCCAGTTTACCGGGAACATGAATAAATTTTGAAACATCGCAATGATAAAATTCAAAATTTTCCAGCTTAAAAAGATGCTGAATATTTTTTAAATCGCCTGTGATGAGATTATCCATGCCAATTACATGCATTCCTTCTTTGATAAACCGATCGCAAAGATGAGAGCCTAAAAAACCTGCTGCACCGGTGATGAGAATTCGGGCTCCTGAATGCGAAGAAGAAACATTTTGGCCGGAAGATGAGTTGTTTGTTACCATTTTTAATTACATGTTTTTTTCATCGGGTGTTGCCCCGTCTTTTCATCGGGCGTTACCCGATGTTGGCATATTACGCCCTTTCAGGGCTCTTACCAATTACCAATAAACCAATTAACCATTTACCCAATAACCTGCTTCACTACTCTTCTTCCCACACTTTCATAATGAAAGCCGCATTCTTCCATTTGGTATAATTCGAAAAGATTTCGGCCGTCAAAAATAACCGGGTTCTTTAAAAGCGATTTCATTTTCGCAAAATCGGGTGTTCTGAATTCGCTCCATTCTGTTGCAATCACCAAAGCATCCGCACCTTCCAGTGCATCATATTGATTATCGGCAAAATCTACATTTTGGCTTATCTCCTTCTTCACATTTTCCATTGCTTCCGGATCGTAGGCTGAAACCGATGCGCCAGCTTTTATCAACTCGTCAATTATCGTTAATGCGGGCGCTTCGCGAATATCATCTGTATTAGGTTTAAAAGCAAGTCCCCACAATGCAATTTTTTTTCCTTTAAGGTGGTCTTTAAAAAAGGATTTTATTTTGGGCAGAAGATGCACTTTTTGATTTTCGTTTACCTCCATCACCGCTTCTAAAATTTTAAAATCGTATTTAACCTGGTGCGCGGATTTTGATAATGCCTGCACATCTTTTGGAAAACAACTTCCGCCATAACCGATGCCGGGAAATAAAAATCTTCTTCCTATTCTTTCGTCGCTGCCAATTCCTCTTCTAACCATATCCACATCGGCGCCGAGCCTTTCGCACAACTGAGCAATTTCGTTCATAAAGGAAATCTTTGTTGCCAAAAATGAATTAGCCGCATATTTGGTAAGCTCTGCTGATTTTTGATCCATATAGATCACCGGATTTCCCTGCCGGACGAAAGGCGCGTATAATTCACCCAAAATTTTCTTTGCTTTTTGCGACGATGTGCCGATGACCACGCGATCTGGTTTCATAAAATCTTCCACGGCAACACCTTCGCGCAGAAACTCCGGATTGCTTACCACATCAAAAAGCTTTTCAGCATTTTCAATGCCTGCCTCGCCGGCGCTTTTCATAACCACTTCGTGCACCTTATCGGCGGTACCGACAGGAACAGTGCTTTTATCGATCAGAATTTTATAACTGCCTTTCTTTAAAAGCTTTCCGATGTTTTTTGCGACACCTAAAACATATTTTAAATCGGCGGCGCCATCGCCATCGGGCGGCGTAGGCAGCGCAAGAAAAATTACTTTAGCATTCTTAATGCCCTCTTCAAGAGAAGTGGTAAATTTCAGGCGACCTTCTTTGCTGTTTCTTTCAAAAAGTTTTTCGAGACCGGGCTCAAAAATGGTAATCTTTCCTGATGATAGCTTTTTTACTTTTTCTTCATCAATATCCACACAGGTTACATTGTTTCCCGTTTCGGCGAAACAAGTACCGGTAACCAATCCCACATATCCTGTTCCGATAACTGAAATGTTCATACTATTTATTTACGAATTCTAAAACTTTTTGGATAATAATGGTTTGCTGCTCTTCATCCAGTTCGGTATGAATTGGAAGAGATATAACTCTTTTTGTAAGCCAGTCTGTTTTCTCCAATTGATATGAAGTTCCACCAAATGCAGCAAACATTTTTTGCTGATGGGCGGGCACCGGATAATAGATCATCGACGGAATATTATTCTCTGTTAAGAATGCTGAGAGCGCGTCTCTGTCTACATCATTCAGGATTAAAGTGTATTGATGAAAAACATGTTTGCAATAGTCTGCGCGGTACGGCGTGGTTATCTTATCGTTGCCTGCAAATGCGTTATCATAAAAATCGGCGGCTTTTCTACGCGCGTCGATGTATTGATCTAACAAGGGTAACTTGATATTTAATATCGCTGCCTGCAATGCATCCAACCTGGAGTTACAGCCCACCATATCGTGATAATACCTTGTTTTTTGTCCGTGATTCGCAATCATTTTTAGCTTTTCGGCCAGCGCATCATCATTGGTAAACATGGCGCCGCCATCACCATAGCAGCCTAAATTTTTACTTGGGAAAAACGATGTGCAACCAATGGTGCCGATACTTCCGGTTTTTTTTGAGCTGCCGTCTTTAAAGAAATAATCGCCGCCAATAGCCTGTGCATTGTCTTCTATCACAAAAAGATTGTGTTCGTTGGCGATCGCCATAATTTCTTCCATCTGCGCTGAATGGCCGTATAAATGAACCGGCACAATTGCTTTGGTTTTTGGCGTGATGGCTTTTCTTATTGCATCAGGATCTACACAAAAAGTTTGAGTATCTACTTCAACAAAAACCGGTTGCAGCCTCAGCAGCGCAATTACTTCAGTGGTGGCCACATAAGTAAAAGAAGGAGTGATCACTTCATCGCCCGGCTCCAGCCCGAGCGCCATCATTGCAATTTGCAGCGCATCGGTTCCGTTTGCGCAAGGAATTACATGCTTTACGCCAAGATAACTGGCGAGGTTTTTTGAGAAATCATTTACCTGCGGACCGCCAATAAAAACTGAACTTTCTAAAACACCTGCAACCGCAGCATCAACCTCGGTTTTGATATTTAAATATTGCTGCTTTAAATCAACCATTTGCAAAGGCCTCATATTACTATTTTTTAAGGTGGCAAAGATAATGATTGGATAAGGAAATGAAAGTAGAAATTACCATACAGATTTAGATTTGTTATTGCTTTAAATGGCTTGTATGATTTAAGATAGGTTTACACAAATGTGTAATGAGTAATGTAGCCTCAAGTTTGACGAGAATTACTATAGCATGACTTAAACATCATAACAATCGACGCCGTGATTGTTTTAAGTGTTATGGTCTTTTCAACATGCGCTATATTCAATGGCACAAAAAACCAAAAGCCTCTAAAAAACAGCTAAATTTATCTTTCATTTTAAACACCACAATTATGTTTGACGAAATCTTAAATTTAGTAAAAGAGCATTTAGGCAACAACCCTGAAATAGCCTCATCTTTACCGGCCGGCCAGGCAGATGCCGTGCATAATGAAATCGCTACTCATGTAGCCAAAAGCTTATCCGGCCAGCCGGCTGAAGAAAGCGGAGGTTTGGGAGGCGTGTTCTCCACGTTAAAAAGCAGCATTGCATCAGGCGGTACCGCCACCAACGCAATTGAGGGCGGCCTGGTAAGTAGCCTCGCTGCAAAGTTTGGTCTTCCGCCATCAGTTACGGGAGCGATAGCCGGAGCCTTGCCGGGTTTGATACAGAAGTATATGGCAAATAAAACGCAGGATAATAAGCCTTCGTAATTATACGATAGGCTGTGTCAGACATTTGGCGTCTGCCAGAGCGTAAGAGAATTTAAATTGACTCACCCCTTACCGAATCCATTCCTCGCGTTTCAGAAAATTGATTAAATTAGGATCGTTGACAGACATGGCCGGCAGCCAGATGCTGATTGGCTCACGATTCCACCAAAGGCCCTGGGGATTGCCGGGCTTTGCAAAACTGTAGCGATAAAGCACTGCCCGTATATATCGCGGAGGATGATCCGGAAAGGGATTAACCGCAAAAAGTTCAACAGCATTTGGATCATTGTGCAGGAGCTTCCATACAAGATTTAGCGTCCACGGATATTCCTGGGGCGTATCCATAGCAGCAAACCACATCTGCCAGTCGAGGTGCAATTGATAAGGGGCTATTTGAGGCGGTCGTTTATTGAGGGCAACAGGCAAACCTTTATAAATGTAAGGTTTCCAGTGGGCGCTGTCTGTCGGGATTTTCATCCATTGTTCCTTCAAATACCACATTTAAACGTTCACGCCCCACAGTTCCAAATGCGCCATAAGTATTTACAAGATCCAGCGGATCGTAAGAAGTGTTCATGATTTGCCCGGGAGACAACATATTTACTACAGGCTGAATACTAAGCATTGCAACAATGACTGTAACGACCCAGGCTGTAGTTAGCATAGAGCGTGATGGTAAGCTCATTTTGCGCGGCGGCTTTAGCCTTATTCACAAGTACGCGTGGAAGAAGCCTGGCCCAAAAGCCATCATCAAAACAGGCCAGCGCAGGAACGATGGTTAGCCAGTTTAAAAAAGAAAGATTGCCGCTTAGAATAAGGGTTACTTGGAATAATACGATTATTATTCCTGCAATATGGCGGGCTATTCTCGGCCAGAATACGAACCACGGTGCAACCAGTTCTGCCAGGAAATTGAACCACACTCCTATTTTTAAAATAATGCGGGGCAGAAAATGAAACCAGCGGCTTAACGGGCCGGGAATGGGCTGTGTTTCAAAATGATAATAAGAGCGCGGTTCCATTGCGCCATACCTCGTCTCCCCGAATTTTAATCAATCCCGAACCAAGCATCATTCGAAAGATGAGCCAACGGAATAAAATGATAACAGGCATCGGTGGAGCATGCCTGGGAAAAGGACGCATATCAATCAAAGGGCAAAGAAAAATTGCCAGAAACCCGGTTTCGTTAAGCTGAATTTCCCATCCGTATCCATACCACTCCTGCCCTACATGAACAAAGGACATATACAGCAACCAGATTATGGTAAGCAGCGGCACATTTGCATAGCCTGCCACCACAATGCATGAAAGAATAAATCCCATCCATGCTGCCATAACAAGCGCTGCATCTGAATGAATAAACCAAAAAAGAGAGGGAAGGCGTGCAAAGCCGGCCCCGGTTGATCCTAATGCATGACTTACCTGCTTCAGGTAAATGCCTAAAGGAAGAAGCCCCTCTGAACCGATAAGAGGAATGACCTCATTGATGAGCACAAGAAAAGCTATTGCATAAATTATTCCCAGCAGGCGAAGAATCATAAAACGGGTAAGCCAATAGGTTGGCGGGTTTGCCAGCTTGAGCGGCATCATTAATAATTCGCTATTGATACTGTTTTCCATTTCCACTTTCTTACTCAGATAATCGGTGACTGAAAATAATTTTCATTCAAGAAAGCTGCCAAATAATAGCAGTTAGAAGGGTGCATTCAAATTGTCGCCTGGGTGGCTGGTAGCGTACAAAAAAACATTTCAACTTTGCCTTCGGCAAGTTTGTTCTTTTTTGATTCTGGCTTGCCTGAAAATATTAGATTGATTTTTGCTATCATAAAATACAACTCAACCTAAGTAAAGTGAAAACAAAGTATGATGCCATAGTGGTGGGTTCGGGGCCCAACGGCTTTGCAGCAGCCATTGCTTTGCAGCGTGCAGGGCTTGCAGTATTACTTATTGAGGGCAAAGAATCTGTAGGCGGCGGCGCCCGTTCTGCTCAGTTAACGCTTCCGGGGTTTATCCATGATATTTGTTCTTCGGTGTATCCGCTTGGCGCAGATTCCGCTTTTTTTAACCAATTACACCTTGAGCAATTTGGCCTTGAATATTTAAAGCCTGAATATGCGATTGCTCATCCTTTTGATGATGGTTCAGCCGCAGCGATTGGTTCTTCAATAGAAACAACTGCAGCGCAATTTGGAAAAGATGCCGGTAATTATAAAAGAATCTTTTCATCACTGGTACAGGAATGGCCTACTATCCGTTCAGCCTTTTTAGGCCCTCTTCATATAAGCTCGTATTCCGCCGCGAAAGCAAAATTTGCTTATTATGCGCTTAGCTCAGGTATTCATTTTGCAAAGCACCAGTTTGATACCGATGCGACCCGCTCTCTTTTTGCAGGTATGGCTGCACATTCTATGTTACCGCTGAATAAGCCCACCACTTCTTCCATTGCAATTGTGCTTAATATTCTTGCACATGTTAACGGCTGGCCTTTACCAAAAGGCGGGGCGCAACAATTCAGTAATGCTCTGGCAGCTTGTTTTAAAAAACTGGGTGGCGAAATACAAACCAAGTTTATGGTAACTTCTTTACAGCAATTGCCTCCTTCCCGGGCCGTATTGCTTGATGTAACACCTGCGCAACTGCTTTCCATAGCGGGAGATCAATTTTCAGGATTCTATAAATGGCAGCTGCGCAGGTATCAATATGGCGTAGGGGTATTTAAGATTGATTGGGCGCTATCTCAACAAATCCCTTTTACAAATATTAAGTGCCGATCGGCGGGTACGGTGCATATCGGGGGAACGATGCAGGAAATTTACAACAGTGAAGATATGGTTTCAAAAGGCCAGCTATGCTAATAAGCCTTTTGTTTTATTGGTGCAACCGGGGGTTGTTGATACCTCAAGAGCGCCTGAAGGAAAACAAACTGCATGGGCTTACTGCCATGTTCCCAACGGTTCGCAAATAGATATGACCGATGCAATTGAAAAACAGGTGGAGCGTTTTGCACCCGGCTTCAGAGACTGCATTCTTGCCCGTAATACCATGAACACAAATGACCTGGAAGAATATAATTCTAATTATATCGGGGGAGATATAAATGGAGGAGCGGCTGTAATAAGCCAGCTTTTTACAAGGCCTGTTTTAAGGCTTTCTCCTTATCGCACTGCTGCCAAAGGCATTTATATTTGTTCATCATCAACTCCCCCCGGCGGCGGCGTGCATGGTATTTGTGGCTATTATGCAGCAAGGCGCGCTTTAAAAGATTTGTTTGATATACAGCTTCCCTGGTTGTAAAAAAACTTACTTGTGAAAAGCCAAAATATAGATTTTCTCTAAGCGGCACTTTTTCCATTTTTCAACCGGCAACAATTTGAAATCATCCATCCCTAAAATTGAATTAAAAAATTTGCCTTTAGATTTGTAAATAAATTAATTCATTCTTTGATCATATTCTACCATCTCTTTTTAATTTTTTATAAAGCCGGCATCTACTTCGTTTCCTTTTGGAATAACAAAGCCAAACTATGGATCAGTGGGAGAAAAAACGTTTTTGAAAAATTGTTTGAGACGATAACTATTCCGGGCAAAAAAATCTTTTGGATGCACTGCGCCAGTCTTGGAGAATTTGAACAGGGGCGGCCCGTTTTACAAAGAATTAAAGCGCACTATCCGGAAGCGAAAATTGTAATAACTTTCTTTTCACCGTCCGGTTATGAGATTGTAAAGAAGAAGAACATTTTCGATCATGTTTTTTACCTTCCTATGGATTCTGCTGCCAATGCAAAACGATGGATGGATTTGCTAAAGCCGGATATGGTGCTTTGGGTAAAATATGAATACTGGCATTTTTATTTAAACGAAATAAAAAGAAGAAACATTCCGCTGCTAATGATATCCGGCGTTTACCGCAGCAACCAAATATTTTTTAAATGGTACGGCGGATTTTATAAAAATATGCTGAAATGCTTTACTCATTTTTTTGTGCAGAATGTCGATTCAAAAGAGCAATTAATAAAAATAATTGATGAAGAAAAAATTACTGTTTCTGGTGATACACGTTGCGACCGCGTAATTGAGATTGCAGAAAATTTTGAAGAGGTACCGGGCATTGCAGCGTTTTGCGGCAATAGTAATGTAATTGTAATGGGCAGCACCTGGGAAGATGATGAAGCAGAATGGACGCATTATGTGAAACAGCATCCTGAAATCAAATTTATTATTGCTCCTCATGAAATTGATGCAGAAAACCTGGCAGACGTTAAAAAAGAATTTACAGGATCCGTTTTTTATTCAGAATGGACAAAAGCCAGTCACAAGCTAGATGAGCCGGAGGTTCATTGCCTAATTATCGACAACATCGGAACGCTTTCGCGACTGTATCACTATGCCTCGATAACCTATGTTGGCGGCGGGTTTGGCGACGATGGCCTTCATAATATTTTGGAGCCTGCAGTGTATGGAAAGCCCGTTATCTTCGGGCCAGAATATGATAAAAATTTTGAAGCTGAAGAGATGATCGATTGTTCGGCGGCAATTACCATTGACAATGCGCTCATGCTCGAAAAGGTGCTGAACAACTTATTCAGCAACGACTCTGAATTAAAATCACGAAGTGAGGCTGCAAAAAATTATGTTTATAAAAATGCCGGCGCCACTAATAAAATAATTTCATTTATTAAAGGTTTGCAATAACAGCTTTATTTCAGGCAATTATTTATTGCGTGTAATCATAACCGTTAGTATCAGTTTGAGAAAAGTCAAAATGTAGAATAAGGTGTTTTTCTATAAAATGGCTTTTATGAAACTTTTTTGAAATACCGCTTATTTCTCCGCAAGCAACTGCTCAACAATTTCAGCAAATTCTTTTTGAAAGTCTGCAAAATGTTGCCCCGTGGCAGGCCCACTGAAGCCGCTGTGCACTTTTCTGATAGTTCCTTTTTTATCAACAAAAATGGTGGTCGGAAACGCATCGATCTTTGTTAACTGTGGCAAAGTTTTCTCAGCACGAAGAGAATCAGAAACCGTTACGCCCGTAACGAGGATCGGGTATTGCACATTGAATCTTTTTTTAAACGATTGCAAAGCTTTTTGAGATGCAACAAAATCGGTGGTTCTTTCGTAAGCGAGTCCAATAATTTCAACACCTTTCTCACGATTATCTTTATAATAGTCACTTAAGAATTTTGTTTCATCCATACAATTGGGACACCATGAGCCCATTATTTGCAGTACAATCACCTTATTTTCAAATTGCTTATCATTGATGGAAACCTCGTGTCCGTCAGCAATATCCCGGAAACTAAAATTGAGCTTTCCTGCACCAGGCGCTAATTTTGTTTCTTCAAAACCATCAGCCAAAGTCGCGCTGGCATTCCTTTCTGCGTTCCAATTTTGAATGCTGCGCGCACCTGAATAAAATTTGCCTCCGGAAATTTTATTGTTGTTTTCAACTTTTGCGGTAAACAAAAATGCATGTCCGCCGTCAAATCCCGAAAGCTTTAAACTATCGCCGCTTACAACACCTTCAAGAAAGCGGTAGTCGCCGGTTGGATCCAGAAAAGTTCCGGTGAGATGAGATCCGCTTTGCGTAAACTCGCCAACTAATTTAGACACCTGGTTGTCTCTGTCAATAAAATCGGCTGCCCATCGTCCGGAAATATTGGCAATTGGCGCAGCTTTCACATCAAATCTTTGTTTGTTGTATTCGGCTTTAAATGGCAACACCTGGTTGATCTTACCATAATTTTTTATCCAAACGCCTTGCAGATTACCGTTGGGCAAAACCTTCGCTTTAAAACCCGATTCGAAAAAAGGCAATTCAATAAATACAGAATCACCGCGTGTTTCAATGCTATCAACCAGCAAGCGCTCGCCGGCGTTGATCACATAGATGATCTTTTTTCCGGCGCTGTCTTTCGATTCAAAATTAAATACGATCTGCTGACCATCCGGCCGCTCTATGGTGGCCTTCCAGTTACCAGGTTTCAATACCGACGGCTTATCCGCAAAATGCAAAGACGCAAAAGCAATAGCACATAAAAATATTGCACGTATGTATTTATTTGAAAGCAGGATATTTTTCTTCATCTAAATTTTTTATTGTTTTTCTGCAAAAATAACAAGCCATAAAAATTACCCAACAGGATATACAGCAATATAAATTGTCTGGTAATTTTTATGACTCAATTCATCATTTATTATTTTTTAATTAACATCAAACCAAAGTTTGGTAGTGAGCACATCTGCGCCCTGATCAGCAACGGCCGCTTTATAATTTTGGCCATTTAGTGATTGCTCCGTTCCGGGATAAATAAAACGCAATGGCAACTTCCCATTAAGTACGCCTGCTACAGCAGGTTGCAATTGCGGATAATCCAGCCTGCGCCATTCTGCGAAAGCCTCCAGCCCCTGCCCAAAAAGAGCGATCCATTTTTGCTCACCAATTGACTTCTTAAAATTGTTATTGTCATATTGAACAGCCGCTTGCGAGATATAGGTTGCGATGTTATCATCAGAAATATTATACTGTTTTAACGATGCCTCAATTGCCTGCAAATAAAGATCAGATGCGTTTTCACTAGTGAAACCACGGGCTGCCGCTTCGGCTCTGTCAAACAATACTTCCGCATAGCTGATAATAACCGCTGGCGCATTGGGGCTGGTAAAATAAGCACCCGGTTTGGAAGTTTTCGTAAAACCAAGATTGCTGGCATCGCCCACCAACAAGCCATTGGGAATTCCTACATAAGTTTGGGGAGTTGCAGTTTCTGTTTTTGCTGAATAAATTGACAAGCGGGGATCATTAAGCTGGATCAATTTATCAACGATTGTTTTACTGATCCTGTAATCATCTCTTGTATCAAAGAGATTACTGATTGGATTTTGATTGGGTGAATTCAAATAAACCAATTGCGCGATCTCCCTATTGCTGTTAATGAAAGATCCGCCTTCATTTTGAATATCTGTCAAAACCTGTTTGGATAGTTCCGGCTGCCTGTCGGCAATTCTAAGTGCGATACGCAAACGCAAGGAATTCGCAAATTTTTTCCAAAGAGAAATATTATTGTTGAAGACCACATCGCCAAGAATGGCTTTACCATTGGGATCCAGCGCCGCCTGAGCTAATTTCAGGTCATTCAGCAAACCTGCGTAAACATCCTTTTGTGCATCATAAATGGGTGTAAGGTATTCACCAATTTGGGCCGATTGTTTGTAAGGAATATCGCCATAAGCATCCGTAAGCAAAGAAAATACCCATGAGCGAAGAACCAGCGCCACGCCTTTGTAATTAGCATTTCCCTGTGCATCCGCTAATTGAATGATCTGGTTAAGATTCACTATGCTTCTGGAATAGCCAACTGTCCAAAGTTCCTGGAAATCATTGTTCGAAAATATATACCTGTCTGCATCCGTATATTGAATTTTAGACCAATATTGAACAAAAAGCAAACTGGAATTCATATTGTTGTTAGTGCCCCAATAAGTGTCAGCAGTGGTTTTTATAGCTGCAGTTAATAAATAATCCGGCTGTGCTTTTTGCGCCGCATTGGGATCCCGGTTCACTTTTTCAAGTTCCTTCTTGCAGGAAATTAAAGAGAACAATACAATTCCTATAAAAGATAAATATGCGTATTTCAATTTCATGATCATTAAAATTTAAGATTAATATTAAAACCAATGTTGCGTACGGTAGGCAGGGTTAAATCTTCCAGACCTTGTGCATTTCCGTTGTTAAAAGCAGTTTCCGGATCTATATTCGGCACATTCTTATGAATGATCCAAAGATTGCGCCCCACCAAAGAAACGGTGGCGCTTTGCAGACCGATATTCTTAATCCAGCTTGCCGGAAGTGTATAACCCAGTTTTACTTCGCGAAGCTTCACGAATGATGCATTGTAAACAAATTGCTCATCCACATTAGTGAAGCCTTTATAATATTGTTGTGCGGGTAAAATGGTAGTGTTTGCTTTACCATCGGCTGTTACGCCCGGAAAAATATTTCCATCATCATAAACCTTTTCGCCATTAGGTGCAACGGCGCCGTTTGGTAATCCAACTGCTTTTGAAGAGTTATTATTACCAGGATAATAATAATTCAAACCGCCGTGCGCCGCATCTCTGCCGGGCAATGTGGAAGCAAGCACTCCTGTGTAAGTTCCGGTACGATTGGTATTAGAATAGATTGATCCGCCAATCCTTGCATCAACCAAAAAACTAAGATTGACTCCTTTGTAAGTAAAACTGTTGGTGATGCCGCCCAGCCAATCCGGCGTAAATTTACCCAGGTATTGCTTTGTTGGATTGATGGCGGGAGTTCCATCTGCATTCACAATAATCTCTCCGGAAGTGTTTCTTAAGTAAGCGTTGCCAAATAAAGTTCCATAAGGCTGGCCAATGGCGGCAAGTACCTGCACGGTACGATTGGAGCCGATCACATAACTCTGTAATCTTCCTTCCTTATCCAATTCCAAAACTTTACTCCGGTTTAATGCATAGTTGAAATTCACGTCCCACGAAAATTGTTTCGTTTTAACAGGAGTCAAGCCCAGCTGAACTTCCAGGCCTTTGTTATTTATTTTACCACCATTTATCAGCTTTTGGCTATAGCCTGTGGAAGGGCTTACATCCACACTCAAAATCTGGTTAATGCTATTGGTGTTGTAAACGCTCACATCAAGCCGCACCGTATTATTAAAAAGTGCCACTTCAGCACCCAATTCTGTTGAAGAAGTGGTTTCCGGCTTTAAGTTTGGATTAAGGTCTTTGCTGGATGCGCGCTGTTGCGGATTAGAACCGAAAGGCGCTATAAAATCGTAGGTATTTATTAAATTATATGGATTAGCAGCATTACCCACCTTTGACCAGCCGCCACGAAGTCTTGGCAAAACTCAATGTGTTGCTTTTAATATCAAACGCTTCTGTAAGTATCAAACTACCATTCACCGACGGATAAAAGTAAGATAGATTTGTACCAGGCAACGTAGATGACCAGTCATTTCGCGCCGTAAGATTTAAGTACGCATAATTTTTATAACCAACTTGCGCTGACGAAAACAAGCTATAAGTTTTTCGTTTTCTGAAAATAGTTGGAAGAAATAAGCGGGTCACGGGAATTGCTGAGCGTGTAAACATCTTTCACGGCCAATTTGGTAGCAATCTGATCATTTTGCTCAAATCTCGCAGTCCGAATATTGGCGCCTCCTAAAATATTCAGGGAAAAATCGCTGTTGATCTTTTTATTGAATTCAAGCCTGGCTTCTGTATTATTTTCATTTATGGTATAAGCATCTTCTTCATAAGATCCAAAAGGAGTTCCGCTCGTTCCATAAGCGATCTTCAATTTGCGCCTGTCGGTATAATAATCGTTTCCTGTACGCAGATTGGCAGATAAATTATTGGTGATCTTATAATTCAATTCGATGTTTCCTATCAGGCGGTCGCGGCGTTGGCCAACCGTGTTTTGGTAGGCTACAAAATAGGGATTGCTATAATAACTGTTATTCCAGTTAAAAGTATTTCCATCCGCATCAAGATAATTTTTAAGTTGCGCAATATCTACCTGCCTTCCAAACCAGGTAAATTGCAACATGGTGCTTGTAGCTCTTTTTCCGCCGGCACCGGGAAGATTTGCCGCATTATCCTGAACATAATTGGCCGAAGCATGAAAAGTTAACTCAGGCGAAATTTTATAAGTTGTATTCAGTAAAAATGAATTTTTGCCCTGATCAGAATTAGGAATTACACCGGTTTGTTTCTGATTATTATAAGAGAAACGAAAATCATATTTATCGTCCGACCCTGTAAAAGCAACACCATTATTATAAGTATAGCCTGTATTAAAAAAATCACGAACATTGTTTGGATGAGCCACAAAAGGAACCGGCACTCCTTTAGAATAGAATTGAGGAATAAGCGTTCCATCCAATTTTGGCCCCCAGCTTTCATCCACTCCATCATTCACGCCACCGCCTTTTCCATCCACATAACTAAACCGGCCATTGGCCCCTTGCCCAAAAACATTTTGATAAGAAGGCAGATTAAGCAAGTTGGAAAAACTGGTATTGGAATTTACAGTAATCCCCAGGCCTTTTTTATTTTTGCCGGTTTTTGTTTTTATGAGAATAACGCCGGCCGCCGCCCGTGAGCCGTACAGCGCCGCAGCATTTGGGCCTTTCAGCACACTGATAGATTCTATATCTTCTGAATTGATATCGGCGATTGCATTGGCAAAATCTCTTGAGCCGCCAGAACCCAATAATTGTGAATTATCAACAGGCACACCATCCACCACAAATAGCGGCTGGTTGTTTCCGGCGATAGAAGTTTCTCCGCGAATGATTATTCTTGAAGACCCCATATCGCCCTGGCTATTGGTAATATTTACTCCGGCAATTTTACCCGATAAGGAATTTACCAAATTGGTTTCTTTCGCTTCCGAAATATCTTTTGATTTAAGTTCCTGCACTGCATAACCCAAAGATTTTTTTTCTTTTGAAATACCCAATGCGGTTACTACTACTTCATTCAAAACATTCTCCTCTTGTTCTAATGAAACATGCAGTGAGCCATTGTTTTGATTGACATTTATTTCCTGTGGCTTATAGCCTATAAAAGAAAAGACGAGTACACTTTTGTCAGGCGCATTCAATGAAAAATTTCCGTTGGCATCCGTGATGGCGGTGCTCTTATTTTGTTTATCAAGAATGGTTACGCCGGCTAAAGGCTGGCCATTATTTTTGGAAATAACTGTTCCTTTTACAGGCAACGTTTGTGCTAAAGCAGATTGAGACAGCAGGAATAAAATCACTCCTGCAAACACTTTGATTTTTTTAAAATTGTTAGAACTCCTGGCCATAATACATCGTTTAGTATTGAATTTAAAATTGTTGTTAAAGCAGCCTTAAAGGCATAGCGGTAGCATGCAGGAAATATTTATGCGGTTGAAATACATAAAATTACCAGCAACTGGTTGGCACGCTAAAAATGGTAACGCGGGAAAAATTACATACTACAGCAACAGCAGCCCATAGTTTTGGAACACAAAGCTTGTGTTATGGGGTTTGTTGTTTTAGAGATGGTAAACCATGAATTCGTTGTAGTAATGCTTTTCACTTTTCTTTGTTTTGTTGTAATTAAAAATTAAGAACCACTTATCAGTATTGGGGAAAAACAACATTAAAAAAGCACTTCCGAAAAATCAGAAGTGCTTTTAATTATATAAACTGTGAGTTTTAAATATTGCATCCGACTTAACTAGCCGTGATTATTACCACGACGGAATTAGCACCATTCCTCTTTTACAAAGAGGCGGTTGCTAAGGCTTCATTGGGCCTTTCCCTCTGCCTTTCTTGATAAGTAATTATTAAAGAACTGCTGCAAATGTAAACCGCCTTTATTATCCCACCAAATTTGTAGGGATTAATTTTTAAAATTTTTTTTTGAACGAGAACATTTATTCCTGCATCCGGCAAACCGCAAGTCACAGGCTTTAACCACGCAATAAAAAAGATAGAAAATAAATTCTGGTACTATTTCATGCTAAAAAAAATAGAGAAAACTACTTTTTGGTTTATACGAAGTATCCGGAAAACATTCATAACGTGTATGCATAAACGAAAACATATTTAAATGATATTATGCCGTCATAATTTCGGTATAATAAATACAAAAGATAAATTTTATCTTTATCAACGTAAAATTTGAAAAATCTTAAAATCTACTTTTTGGCTTTTATCTAAACTGTTTTTTACATGAAAATTAAACTATACCAGGTGGATGCTTTTACCAGCAAATTATTTGGCGGGAACCCTGCGGCAGTATGTCCGCTGGATGCATGGCTGCCTGAAGAGACTATGCAAAACATAGCGATGGAGAACAATCTTGCCGAAACAGCGTTTTATGTGAAGCGTGATGAAGCATTTGAAATCCGCTGGTTTACACCCTCGGTGGAAGTTGATCTTTGTGGGCACGCCACGCTTGCGGCGGCCTTTGTTTTGTACAATTTTGAAAATTATCGCGGCGATGAAATTTGTTTTATTTCGGACAGAAGCGGAGAATTAAAAGTGCGCAGGCAGGGAGATTTACTGACGCTTAATTTCCCGGCAGATGTTTTTGAACCCTCAATTTCATTTGCTGAGCTTATCGCTTCATTTAATATTGAACCGGAGCACATCTTTAAGGGAAAGACCGATTATATGCTGGTATTTAAAAATGAGGAAGCGATAATGGATTTGCAGCCTCACCTTGAATCAATCTCCAAATTAAATTGCCGCGGCCTTATTGCTACTGCAAAAGGCGACAACGTAGATTTTGTGTCGAGATTTTTTGCTCCTCAAAGCGGCGTAAATGAAGATCCGGTAACAGGTTCGGCTCATACAACATTAACGCCCTATTGGGCTGCGAGGCTGGGAAAGAATGAGCTGTCAGCGATTCAGCTATCTCCGCGTAGAGGTTATTTAAATTGTACATTTTTGAACGACAGAGTAGAAATCAGCGGCCAGGCAAAGCCTTATTTGTCGGGCGTGATAAACATTGATTAAATAAGCTAATCCATATAAGCTAAAATATAGTAATTGCTATTTTTATTTTCTCCTGAAGATTCATCTTAAATTATTTCGAATTGTTATTGCGGCAGCTAATGCAACGGTATTTTTTGCCGCTGACATTTGAAATTTGCCCGCTTACTCAGTAACACATTCCAAACAAACAGTATTGCATGTGCTGTTTGCCTTAACCGTTAGTTTTGGTGCAAAAATAAAAAATAACAAACGGGTCAATTTCTATAAATTTAAAGGATAAAACAAACTTCTGCTTTCACTTAAACGATACTATGCTATAGTTTTGGCAACGATGTTTTGTTGTGGGCAATCGGCTATTGCCCAAAATACGTATGTTGATAGTCTTAAAAACTGGATCCGTATCCATCCTAAAATTGATTCGCAATATATTCTGACATTGCATCGCATTAGTTACCGGCTCAGCGAAAAAGACATCCGTCAATCTTTTACTTATTACGAACGCGTTTCTACCATAAGCGACAGCCTCAATTTTGCTTACGGCAAATCGCTGGCCCAGATTAACCTGGCCTTATTACTTTATAATTCCGCAAATTATGATGCCAGCAACGCTGCTAATTTTAAAGCAATAGATTATGCCGATTCCTGTGGCTCGCTAAGGCTAAAAGCGGTTGCATTAAATAACATTGGAGAAACCTTTAGTATTTTAAGAGAATTCGAAAAATGCAGAAACTATACTTACCGTGCTATTGAACTTAACAAAAAGCTGAACGCATGGCGTGGAGTTGCGGTCAACTACGAATTATTACAACAATGCGACCTTAAAGAAAAACTTTTTGCTTCGGCCAAAAAACATTTGGATACCGGCATGACTTACGCAGTAAAGGCCAATGAAAGTCTTATTTTATCTCTCTATTATTTAGGGTTTGGAAAATTGAAAGCAATTAATCATCAAAAAGATTCGGCGCTTTTTTATTTCAATAAAGCCATGAGCCTGTCACGGCCTCAAAGAGACGAAAAAAACAGATACTATATATATGTAGCGGAGAGTGAATACCTGAAAGATATTGCGCCAAAAAAGAAAATCATTTTGCTGGATAGCGCCTATTCCATTGCAAGGCGAATAGGATTTGTGGAAGGCATCGCTCACTCTGCGGAACTGCTTTCGTCCACCTACGATATCATGAAGAACAAGGACTCTGCGTTGGCGTATTTTCATATTTATAAAGCAGCTTATGATTCTGTTTTTTCCGAGAACATTAAGCGCAATGTGATTATTATGGAATCTGACAGGCTGATCAAACAAAAAGAAGTTGAAAACCGGCACCTGCATGAGCTTGCGAAGCTGCAGGAGCGCGACCTGGTATTTAAAAATGCGTTGCTGCTGGCTGCGCTGGTGCTATTGCTTCTGATGGTGGCTATCGCCTTTTTCATTAATAAAAACATTCAATCAAAAAAAAACCGCTCAGAATCCGAATTACAACAAAAAATAGCTGAGGTAAAAATGCGTTCTTTAAGATCTCAAATGAACCCGCATTTTATTTTCAACAGCCTCAACAGCATTGAAAATTTTATGATGCGGAACGACAAGAATGCCGCAATAGAATACCTCAATAAATTTTCCACCTTAATAAGGATCATTTTAAACAGCAGCCGCGCTGAATTGTATCCGTTCATAAAGGATTTTGAAGGAATACAATTGTACGTGGAATTGGAACAATTGCGATTCAATAAAAAATTTTCTTTCACCACCCATGTTGATCCCGAGCTGTTGAATGGCGATTATAAAGTGCCTTCACTACTGATACAGCCATATGTTGAAAACGCCATTATACATGGCCTGGCACAAAGCGAAGCGCATCCACTTGAATTGAAATTGTGTGCTGTATTGCAAAACGATCATATTATTTATACCATAGAAGACAATGGCATCGGGCGGCAACAATCGCAAAAGTACAAGGAGATTAATAAGCCCGCCTATAAAAGCCTCGGCTTAGAACTTACGCAGGAAAGAATCGATATTTTTAACCAGATAAAAAAAACAGAAGGAAAAGTAGAAATCGATGATTTGTATGACGAACACCGAAAGCCTCTCGGAACAAGAGTCAGGCTCAAAATAAGAACTATGTAGATGCGTGGATAAATCGTTAATTTTAATCTATATTATGGCACAAATAAAAGCGATATTGATAGATGATGAGCTGCCAAGCCTTCAAAATCTTGAACAAAAAATCACAGAGTTTTGTCCTGATGTAAAAATTGTTGCCACCTCACAAAAGCCCGAAGAAGCCATCCAGTTTATTGAGCAGTATCGCCCTGATGTAATTTTTTTAGACATTGAAATGCCGCGAATGAACGGATTTAAGATGCTGGAAGAAATAAAAGAAAAAGATTTTGATATAGTATTTACAACGGCTTACAGCCTGTATGCTATTGATGCAGTGCGCATCAGCGCTTTCGATTACCTGGTAAAACCCGTATCTGTAAAGGATTTACAGAATTGCGTTGCCCGCTTAATTAAAGATCAGTCAAAACAAACACCCGAAAAATTAGATGTGCTGCGGCAAAGTCTATCTGATTCGAGATCGCAAAACGATAAGATCACTATATCCACCAACGAGGGTGTTGAGTTTATTGAAATAAGCCATATTTTAAGAATCGAATCGAGCTCCAACTATAGTAAAATATTTTTCAGGGATGGCAAATCTCTTTTGGTAACCAAGCTTCTGAAAGATTTTGAAGAGATACTATTACCATACCGTTTTTATCGCATTCATAATTCGCACCTTATCAATTTAAGCTACATCAAAAAATATATACGCGGAGACGGTGGCCAGGTAATCATGCAAAATGATGAAGTAATTGATGTGGCGAGGAGAAAAAAAGAAGAGTTTCTTAAGTTGATTAATTAGTTTATTGGTTAATTGGGTTTATTAGTTAATTAGTTCACCGGTTAACTAGTTGATTCGTTCTGTGCCCTATCTAAACCGACTAAACGCCCTCAACCCTAAACCTTCAACTCTCAACCGTCTTTCTTAATTCTTCGCAATCTTATTATAGCTCACGGTGATTCCTTTTATTAAAGAAGAACTGAAGCCGTTGTGCTCCATTTCATTTAAACCTGCGATGGTGCAGCCTTTTGGCGTGGTTACTTTATCAATTTCCTGCTCTGGATGTGTGCCTTTTTGAAGCAGTAAGTCGGCAGCGCCTTTTACCGTTTGCGCAGCAATTAAGTTTGCCGTCGCGGCATCAAAGCCAATTTCAATACCGCCTTGTATATTGGCCCGAATGTATCGCATGGCATAAGCTGTACCACATGCACCGAGCACTGTAGCGGCTTCCATCAGTTTCTCATCAATCACCGCTACTTTACCTAAGGTTGTAAAAAGCTTCTTTACGTAATTAATTTGCGCCGCCGCTGTATTGGTAAAGCTCAGGCAGGTAATGCTTTCCTGGATGGCAATGGCCGTGTTGGGCATCGCCCGAAAAACCGGAATTTTCTTTTGGATGATCTCTTCAATTTCATTGATAAGGACACCGGTTACTACCGAGCCCAAAATATGTTTTGATGTAAGATCGTTCTTAAAGCTATTAATTACTTCGGTTACCTGGTAAGGCTTTACCGCAAGAATTACCAGCTCACTGTTTCTGACAGCTTCGCCATTATCAGTAGTGGCAGCAACTCCACGGCTTCTTAATTGCTGCAGCGTTTCAATTTTTCGTTTGGTGATGATGATGTCGGAAGGCTTGCAAAATTTACTTTTCAGAAGTCCCTCGGCAATAGCGGTTCCAAGATTTCCTCCGCCAATTATCGCAATTTTTTTACTCATATGGTTTAGTTGACTACAACAAAAATACGTTCGTTGGGTTGATAATAATCTTATGCTGGAATGTAAATTATGCCGGTAACGCCGGATATAAAAAAGTAAAAAATCTACTTTTTGACTTTCATGAAAATGGACTTCATCAAAATGTGGGACAAAGCGCCTGCTGCCTGTTTCCGTTGTAATCGTTATAAAATCCTTTTTTTAAAAGATTGAACTCTGCGGCGCCAAATGAATTATTATAATTTTTAAGAGAAGAAGTGGTAACATCATAGCTAAAAGTAAACCGGATATTGTTGATCTCCAGGCCAACCATCGGCACAACTGCATCCTGATAGCGGTAATATAATCCGCCGATCAGTTGTTTAGATCCATCGCCGGAAAGATCGTAGGCGCCGTTTAACCCCAATACCAGTTCGCTGGATTTGGCCTGCATGGTATAATAAATATTGGGATTGATAATTACATTTTCAGCCACCTTAAAAATGCCATTGAGAAATCCGATGTGTCGCATCGATAGCTTACTGTTTCCATTATCTTCAAAAAAAGTTTCTTTTGGCTGATTAACATGCTGAATGGAGTAGCCGGCATTAATGTAAATATCCTGCGTAGGAAAATAGGCATAATTTAACCCTGCCTGCATATCAAAATAACTGACATTATTGTTTTGCAATTGTACCGACGTGGGCAATGTGCCATCAAAAAAATGGCCATCAAACTGATCAGGAAAAGTAAGTTTACTCTGATCGATCCTTTTATTGGCCCAACCAACATTAAAGCCGGCAGTAAGCAGGCTGCTTAGCCCCAACATTTGATGATAGGCCACGGAGCCGTATATTTTAGTGGAAGTAAGGCTTCCTGAGCCTGCCACATCATGTAAGACAACGCCGCCCAAGCCGAGCCATCCTGTTTCTATCTTATTTCTAAAAACCTGCGCATCGCCATAAATACTCATCGTTTTATAGGGCACCGCCATAATATTGGAATATTGATTTCTGTAAGAGGCGCCGAGGCGATAATCGGCATCGGGTATAAAGCCTGTATTGGCTGGATTGGTGAGCAAAGGATTATTGAAGAATTGCGAAAAATGCAAATCCTGTGCATTACCATATTGAACAAATATTGATGCACAAACAGCCAAAAAAATCTTTATGTGCCTTGTCATAATAATTATCTTAATAAAGTTATGTCACCCGTTTTTCTCGCCTTACTTCCGTCAGAAAAAGTAACATCCAGCGTGTAGGAATATACATCCATTGGCTGAATTTTTCCTTTAAAGGTTCCATCCCAACCGGTTTTCCTGTTATTGGTTTCGTACACTTTTTGACCCCATCTGTTATAAATTGCCCATCTCATTTCAGCAATGCCAAATCCCTCAACACGTATCTGTCCGTTTATACCAAATCTGCCGGGTGTAAACGCTTTGGGCACGTCAACCAAAGGCTTTATCAGTGATCGTACACTTACGCAGGTATCATCGCTGCATCCCGCATCGTTAGAGGCTTTGAGGCAAACATTATAGGTTGATGTGGCCGGAAACAAATGCTGAGGATTTGTATCCGACGAAGTATCTCCGTCGGCAAAATTCCACAAATAACTGGTGGCTGCGGTAGATTGATTGACGAAGTTGGTGATCGTATTCTCTACCGGAGGATTCGGGTTATACGTAAAGGAAGCCGATGGTATCGGGCTAACCGTAATTGTAAAAGAAGTAGAATCTACTTTATTGCAAGAAGTTGAATCAAACGCCCTTAACCGAACTGTATAAGTTCCCACATTACTATACAAATGAGTGGGGCTATCTTCAGTGGAAGTGGTTCCATCCCCAAAGTCCCACGAAAAGTTGAGGCCGCCCAACGAATTATTCGCAAATACTGCATTATAAGGCACACATCCCCGTGCCGGAGTAGAAAACAGCGCTTGCACCTGCGGTGAAAGCCGGACTGCCTTTAGGGTATCTTCAGGAGAGTTACAAAATGTAGTATCGTTGATCGTAAGCTTTACGTTGTAAGTACCCGGACCTGCAAACGTATGCGTAACCGGCGGATTTTGTCCCTGCGTAACTAATGGCGTATTATCTCCAAAATCCCACGTAAACGTGCCGGGAGTAAATCCTCCAAATGTTGGCGTTGAGGTGTTGGTAAAGCTATAGCTCAGGTTAGTACACGGTGCCAGCTTTTGCGAAATAAAATCAAGATTTACTCTATTGTTTCCTACCCGGATGGTTTTATAAGAAGTATCAGAAATATTACAGGTGGCGCTGTCAATTGCAATCAGGCGCACGCGATAAGTACCAATATTAGTATATACATGAGAATTGGAAGGACCTTTGGTTGTATCTCCCGCTCCATCGCCAAAACTCCAATAATACAATTTTCCTTTGTTGAGTGTATCTAAAAAATCAACTTTTAATGGAACACAACCTACGGTATCGTTGGGCACACCATCAATGGAAGCCCGAAGTGCAGATTGCACGCCCGAGAAATTCATTTCGATTTTGAGCATGCCCAGGTTGCATTGTCCGTTTTCACCAACGGCAGCATTCTGGCGCGACCATGCTCCCGGCGTTCCTAAAAACGGAACACTTCTAAAGCAGTTGGCACACATGGCCTGGTAGATAACCCCATTTCTGTCGAAACGGCTGGTACCGCCATCCACGTGATCGCCAAAAGTAAGCGGGTTGCTAACTCCGATTGGAGGATCTTCCTGTCCAAAAAAAGTTCCGTATAATTGCGAATTGGCGTTTTTTTCCAAAACGAAAAAATAAAAATCACTTCCCGAAGCATCGGTGTTTGGCTTAATAGCGCCCGGGGTTGTGGGCATGCCACGCGTACTTCCATTAGAAAACCCATCGTTCGATTTTCCACCCCAGCCTGAAACATAAACGTTTTCGCACCGATCAACTAAAAAAGCTGTGGGAGAAATATTCGGAACTGCCGAAACTGGCGTTGAGCCGAAGACGGTTGCATATCTAAACCTGCTCAGGTCGGGTTCTAACTTTCCAATAAACTGTTTGCCTCCGGCGTTTGAGTAAGGGGCATTAATTACTGGCATATTTCCCTCGGAAGTTCCCATCACATAGATAAATCCAAATTTATCGGTTTCAATACCATAGATCTGATCAGCATTTCCCGTTCCGATATAGGTTCCCCGAATGGCGGTCGAGCCAGAATTATCTAATTCAACTACAAAGCCGTCGCACGGATCTGAGCTGGCAGAGCCACCGGCGGAATAAGTTGGTTTAACTACGCCGGTTGACGAAATACCCTTAAGATCTGAACTTGCTGTACCCCCGGCTACATAGATACTGTTGTTACTTCCAAGTGTTAATACATAAGCCGCATCGTTTTTGCTGCCGCCGAGGTAAGTACTGAAAAGCACCGCATTACAATTGGGATTAAGTTTTAGCACTACTGCATCTTGCATACCGCCGATTGTTCGTTGCAGCGCACCGGGAGTTGTAGGATAATCGGATGAGGCGGTGCACGACGCAAGGTAAATATTATTGGCACCATCCAGCAACACCTCACTGCGGGCATCATCGCCATAATTTCTCTTCAACGAGTTGAGGCCACGAGGCCCCGATTCATCGGCTATATTTACGCCATCCGCCGCCGTGCCACCAATTTTCATAGAGCCAATAAGCGCATTACCGGCTGCATTTAGCTTTGTAACAACAATATCCCAATCACCGCCTTTTCCATAAACCGGAACGGTTACAGGATAATTGTCAGAATTAGATCTCCCGGCGACTATCAAATTTCCCTGGGCGATCTACAATCAGGCTGTGCGGCTGTTCTTCAGCGGATCCTCCGATATAAGTTGAGTATATTTTGTTCCTGCCATCAGGCGATAACTTTATAATAGCGATATCAAAAGTTCCATTGAATGTAGTGTCGAAAGCGCCGGTGGTTCTGGGGAATTCATTCCCAAAAACAATTCCACCGCCATAGAAAGAGCCATCGGGGCCATAGGTTGCTGTAAAACCCCAATTATCTGACCGGCTGCCTGAATAACTAAAGAATATTTCTGTTGGGTCAATGATGAGTGTTTGATCCGGCGAATAATCCTTCACTTTAAATTTTACCACGTTACCGGAAATAATATACCTGCAATCCACTTCCTGTCGTTGGTTGTTAATTAGCTGGTAAGTAACCGGCTCCAATGATTTACTTTTTCCGAGCGGCGTAGTAATATTTAATTGTTTACTTTTTACGTCGAGTTTGCTGGCGCCGGAATATTTCATAGCGATGTTGCCCACGTCCGCACCCGGATGCACAATAAAGTCGTATTTGAGATTGCTGCCCGCATCGATATAATAACGCAGATCGATGCCGGGATAAATATTCTGATAGGTTACGCCCTGGTATATTTTACAATCGGAAGCCCACTTGCTTTTATCGTTGCCAATAAAATAATTATTGACCGTAGGAATTGGCTTGTCAGGAATAATATGCGCTGAGCCTGCGTTTAAAAATTCAACCGAATAAGAATATGATTTGATTTTACTGTTTACCGATTTTTTATCTATTCCTCCGGCGGGCGTTATGCCATGACGCTTATCTGTTATTCGCTCCATATCTTGCGGACTGTATTGGGATACAGTAAAACCTTTTTCCTGAAGAAAAAAAGAACCGTCGCCGGCACGACTCATAAATTTTACGCGCGAATCCCATTGGCCTTTATTTTCGATGAACTCCACCTGGCCAAAAACATTGTTTGCAACAAACACCGTTACCAACAAGAACAACAATAAGGAAAAGCGAACCTTTAATTTTTTCAAGGCAAACAAGTTTTTTTTATGACTGAAAAAAGAATAAAAAATTTAATACAAACGGAAGAAATCAATAAAAATAAATGAAACTTAAATTTACGAAACAAATAAATCAGAATACTTAAAATTAAACCTTCAACATTCTATTTAATACGTAATTAACAAAAGCCACCACATTATTATTAAGATATTTTACTCCACGCAGTTTTTCCCTTTTGTGTTCCGAGGTAGTTTTTTAAACACAAATTATCTGCCGAAGACAAGGTGGCATCTTCGTTTATAATTTTTTCCGCAGCATGACGGGCTGCTTCAAGTATTTTTTTGTCGGCCACAATATCAGCCAATTTAAAATTTAAAATGCCGCTTTGCGCAGTGCCTTCTATATCGCCCGGCCCGCGAATCTCCAAATCTTTTTCAGCAATTTTAAATCCGTCATTAGTTTCACACATTATCTTCAAGCGCTCTTTTGCCTCCTTTGATAGCTTCACTTTTGTGGAAAGGATACAATAACTTTTTTCATTACCACGCCCCACTCTTCCTCTTAATTGATGCAATTGTGAAAGCCCAAATTTTTCCGCACTTTCGATAACCATCACACTTGCATTGGGCACATTAACACCCACTTCTATAACGGTGGTGGAAACCATCAGGTTGCTTTCGCCATTTACAAACCTGTTCATATTGGTTTGTTTCTGAAGCGTTTTTTGCCGGCCATGCACCATACTAATATAATATTGCGGCTCGGGGAAGTAGGCCTTTACTTCTTCATATCCCTTCATTAAGTTTTCAAAATCCAGTTTCGACGATTCTTCAATGAGCGGGTAAATAATGTAAGCCTGGCGGCCTTTTTTTATTTCTGATTTAATAAAATCCATCACTTGCGGCCGGGCATATTCCGGCCGTTGAACTGTGGTTATCGGAATTCTGCCCGGCGGCATTTCGTCCATAATACTGTAATCCAAATCGCCGTATGCAGTAAGCGCCAGCGTACGCGGAATGGGCGTTGCAGTCATCACCAGGATGTGTGGACTTATTTCATTTTTTTTCCAAAGCCTGGCGCGTTGTGCTACGCCAAAGCGGTGTTGCTCATCTACTATGGCAAGGCCGAGATTTTTGAACTGAACAGTATCTTCAATCAGTGCGTGAGTACCGGCTACAATGTGCATTTTCCCTTCGGCGCAATCTTTTAAAATTTCCCTTCTTTCTTTTGCAGACGTAGATCCGGTAAGAATGCCAACTTTAATTGGAAGATTATCGAGCATCGATTTCAAACTTTCAAAATGCTGGCGGGCTAAAATTTCCGTGGGAGCCATAAAACAACTTTGAAATCCATTGTCTGCGGCTATAAGCATTGCCATAAGCGCTACCATAGTTTTTCCACTTCCTACATCCCCTTGTAAAAGGCGGTTCATTTGCTTGCCGCTGCCCAGATCTTTTCTTATTTCTTTTAAAACTCTTTTTTGCGCGTCTGGTTAATTCAAACGGGATATGATTGGCATAAAAATCATTAAACAAATCGCCTACTTTTTCAAATACAAGTCCTCTCGAAAAGGAATGTCTTTTAAATCTCAGCAGTCCCATTCTCAATTGCGATAAAAACAATTCCTCAAATTTGAGCCTGTTTACCGCCATCTCATAAGCTTCTTTAGATGGTGGAAAATGTATGTTCTTAAATGCATCAAATCTTTTTATGAGTTTGAACCTTTGAAGAATTTGCTGCGGAATATTTTCAGGCACATCTTTTTCTGAAAGCAATTGTAATAAAGTATAGGTGAATTTCGCCAGTTGGCGGCCTCCCATACTCCTGGCTTTCAGCTTTTCAGTACTGGGATAAATAGGTTCCAAAAAATTTCTGGTTTCTTTGTTCTCTTCCGAAACCGGTTCCATTTCAGGATGGGTTATCTGTGGCGTATTCATAAAAAATCCGGTCTTGCCAAAAACTCTGAACCTGGCGCCAATATTCAGTGTTTTTTCTATCCAGTTAATTCCCTGGAACCAAACCAGCTCCAACTCTCCGGTTCCATCATAAATAGTGGCCACCAGCCGTTTGCCGCGCTTTTCACCCAATGTTTCTATAGAAGTGATTTTCCCCACCACCTGCACATATTCAGTATCTGAATAAATTTTGCTGATGGGTGTAATTTGTGTACGGTCGATGTGGCGAAAGGGAAAATAATTAAGCAAATCATTGAAAGTAAAAATGCCCGCTTCCTTTTTCAAAATATCGCCGCGCTGTGGCCCCACGCCTTTTAAATATTCGATCGGATTGCTTAGTATGGAAACCGTGTTACTGATAATTTTGAAGATTATTTATTCGAAATAAAGCCGGAACATTTCCGGAAATCGATAAACACAAATATATAGAGAAGTAAGTACAACAGGCATTTGCATTCACTATTAATTGACTTCTTCAATGAAATGTGGATTTTCTATATTTTGGCTTTTATGAAGGTTTCTTTTTGTTCAGTTGAAAACAAGCGATTTTCTATATTTTCACTTATATGAAGATTTTTTGTGGGACTAAGATCAGAGCAACTTCAAACCTAACAGTGAAGATACTGTGCAATAAAAAAGCAAAATATCTGTTACACGTTATTATATTTTTAACAATAGCTGCCAATTGATGTTAAGAAAGCGATAAAGCAGGTGGGTTTATACAAATTAGAACCCGCTGAAATTGGGTGAAAGGCTCTGCGGGATTATCTTTGTGGGCGCTTTCAAAAATATAAATCCAATTTATTAAAGCGCGGCTGCTACAACTAACGGCATTATGAATTAAGTGTTTGGCCTCTTTTGGCTAAACAACATTCGCAAACTTTAAAACCCATCAAAACCATTAAATGAATCGCAATTCACTTAATAAATTTTATCTTTTTCTTCTTCCGCTTTTTATTTTTTTAACTCATTTGCCATTTGTTTTTGCCAATGTAAAACCGGCAAGTCATGCAATGGCACAAGTTTCAAATTCTGAATCAGCGAATATGCCGGGCTATGCGAAAGCCATCTCTGCAGAAGATAATGATCATGCGGGCGCTATCAGTGCTTCCTCAATTTATGACAGTCTTCAATTAAAAACACTTGGGCTTTCTAAAGTGGCGTTTCAAAACGGCGTTAAAGGCTACAATTATTTACGTGCTGCCGGAAAATTGATTAACGATAATGTATTGTCTATTGTAGATTTTTCGTTGCCATCTAGCAAAAAAAGGTTGTTTGTAATAGACATGGAAAACTTTAAAGTATTGTATAATACATACGTTGCACATGGTCGCAATTCCGGGAAAGAATTTGCCAACCATTTTTCAAACAATCCTTCAAGTTACAAGAGCAGCCTTGGGTTTTATATCACGAAAGACACCTATTTCGGTGAACATGGATTTTCATTGAAACTGGAAGGCGAAGAAAAAGGAATTAACGACAACGCATTAAGCAGGGCAATTGTAATTCATTGCGCAGATTATGTAAACGAAAATTTAATCAGAAGCCAGGGCTACATCGGAAGAAGCTTAGGTTGTCCGGCGTTGCCTGAAAAATATTCGAAGCCTATCATTGAAACCATAAAGAATGGTTCGTGCCTTTTTATTTTCAGTCCTAATCAAAAATATTTATCGCGGTCTAAACTATTGCAGTCCGCCTCCTGATTTTGCAGCCTCGTTTTAGCGGGGCTTTTTTTATTATTGCCATAAAAATAATTTTGTTTTATTCAGGTTATTGAACTGTGATTATCTTTATTCGTATTAAATAAGGATTTATGTTAAAAGTTGGCGTATTTGGCGTGGGCCATTTAGGAAAATTTCATTTAAATAACTGGAAAGAAATAGCAGACATTAAATTGGTTGGATTTTATGATCCGGACGATAATAATGCCTTTGACGTTGCTGAAAAATATGGATTAAAAAGATATAAAGATCCCTCGGCTTTGATGAATGCGTGCGATATTGTTGACATCGTTGCCCCTACAACCGTACATCATCAACTTTGTAAAATGGCCATCTTAAAAAGCAAGCATGTTTTTGTAGAAAAGCCACTTGCCAATACAATGGCTGAGGCAAAAGAAATTGTAAAGCTGGCCAAAGAAGCGAACATAAAATTTCAGGTTGGCCATGTAGAAAGATTTAATCCCGCTTTGCTTGCAGTAAAAGATTACGATCTGCAACCAATGTTTGTTGAAGTGCATCGTTTGGCGCAATTTAACCCGCGCGGAACAGATGTGAGCGTAATCCTCGATCTTATGATCCACGATATCGACATCATTCTTTCGCTGGTAAAAAGCAATGTAAAAAATGTGCTGGCCAATGGCGTAAATGTATTGAGCGATACGCCGGATATTGCCAACGTTCGCATTGAATTTGATAATGGTTGCGTGGCCAATCTTACGTCATCCAGGATAAGTATGAAAAAGATGAGGAAGATGCGACTGTTTCAAAAAGATTCCTATATCAGCATCGATTTTTTAGATAAGAAAGCAGAGATCATTAAATATAAATCTCCCGAGGATAAAAATGTTTTTGCGTTTGATATAGAGACCAATCATGGCAAAAAAACAATTGCTATATCAGCGCCTGCTATCAAAGAAAATAACGCCATTAAAATGGAGCTGGAAAGCTTTACAGATGCGATCAAAAATAACAAAACCACTGTCGTAAGTGAAGTGGATGGCTATCGTGCAATGGAAGTTGCACACCAGATTCTCGACAAAATTGACCGGAACCACCAAACCATTTAACCAATACTTCTGTAATCATTGCAAAAGCAGTTACACATACGCACTTACGCAGTGGGCGATTTTTTAATGGCCATCATTGCGTGGATCATTTTCTTTTGGCTTCATAAATATTATGGTGGAGAAACCTTCGATATTAATAAAAAGTTTATTGCCGGTTTGTTTTTGTATCCAATCGGATGGACCATTTTATACCATCTTTCCGGAAGCTATAAAGGCATTTATTATAAATCGAGACTCAACGAATTTTTAGCTACTTTATTCACCACATTTATAGGAAGCATTGTTTTGTTTTCTATATTTATTTTATATAAGAAGCATCAATATCTTTCTTCTTTTTATGGTGAGTTTTTTATTCTGTTCGCACTACAATTCTGCTTCACTTATTTCCTGAGATTTTTACTGTTAAATAAAGCGCACAAGCAACTTCAGGCAGAAGAAGTCTGGTTTAACACGTTGATCATTGGCAGCAACGAAAAGGTTTCGGAGTTATATCAATCTATTACCACCAACCACGAAAAAACAGGCTATCGGATTTGCGGCTATGTTACTATTGATGGCCAAAATACGGATATACCTGGTGTTGGTATTTCCTACTTAGGACGCATTGAAAACGCAAAAGATATAATCGACCAATACCAGGTTGGGGAAGTAATTATCGCCGCAGAAAACAGCGACCGGCCGCACGTGGAAAAGATATTACAAACTCTTGCAGAGAAAGAAGTAAATGTAAAAATGATGCCCGACCAGGTGGATATTTTAAGTGGTTCGGTACGCACCAACAATGTATTGGGAACACCACTGATTGAAATTCATACCGGCCTGATGAATCCGTGGCAACAAAATATAAAGCGATTGGTAGATGTAATTTTATCTGTTTTAGGATTGATCATTTTATCTCCGCTGATTATTTATGCGGCAATACGCACCAAACTTTCGTCAGATGGAAACATAATTTTTTCGCAGGAAAGAATTGGCCACAAAGGCAAGCCGTTTTTCATTCACAAATTTCGCTCAATGAGAAGTGATGCGGAAAAAAACGGGCCGATGTTAAGCAGCGATCATGATGAAAGAATTACCAAATGGGGAAAAATAATGCGAAGATGGCGCCTTGATGAATTGCCGCAATTGTGGAACATTGTAAAAGGTGAAATGAGCCTCGTTGGCCCACGGCCTGAAAGAAAATTTTACATCAGCCAGATTGCTGAAAATCACCCTGAATATAAATTGCTTTTAAAAGTAAAACCAGGGCTAACAAGTTGGGGAATGGTAAAATTTGGCTATGCTGAAAATATAAATGAAATGATCCAACGCATGAAGTACGATATCATTTACATTGAAAACGTTTCGCTGGCGCTTGATTTTAAAATAATGATTCATACAATCAGAATTATTTTATTGGGAAAAGGGAAATGATTAGATACTTCGGATTAACCTATGCAGAGAAGCTAAAAAGTAGTTTTTCTACTTTTTAGCTTCTCTCGTTGCCTATGGATGATCCTATCAGCCTTTACTTATATTTTTTATATTTGATGAAATAATTGTTTTGAAAAAACTGTTTTTAATCTGCCTGCTTTACTGCCAACTTCCTGCTGCCAAATGCCAGGTAAACTATTTTCAACAGGAAGTAAATTATAAAATCGATGTAACCCTTAACGATGTTGATAATACGTTGGATGGTTTTGAAATAATTAATTACACCAATAATTCGCCCGACACGCTTCATTATATATGGTTTCATCTTTGGCCTAACGCTTATAAAAATGATCGCACCGCTTTCAGCGAACAACTGCTTCAATTAGGAAGAACTGATTTTTATTTTAGTGATGAAGCAAAACGCGGCTACATCAATCGCCTCGATTTTAAAGTTGATGGAATAACGGCCGAGCTTGAAGATCATCCGCAATACATTGATGTGGCAAAATTAATTTTGCCTGCTGTGCTTTTACCGGGGCAAAGTATAAAAATCACCACGCCATTTCATGAAAAAATTCCCTTTAACTTTTCGCGCGGCGGATATGTAGACAATACGTATCAAATTACACAATGGTATCCTAAGCCGGCGGTATACGATAATAAAGGCTGGCATCCGATTCCTTACCTTGGACCAGGGAGAATTTTACAGCGAGTTTGGAAATTTTATTGTGCGCATCACGGTTCCGGAAAAATATAAAATAGCCGCCACAGGTGAATTATTAACAGACACTGAAACCATTGATGAGTCTGCATCCGCCGCCAATGCAAACAAAAGCGTAAAAACAAAAACGTTAACTTTCCAACAAGACAACGTTCATGATTTTGCCTGGTTTGCAGATAAAGATTTTATAGTAAAAAAAGACACAATGAAATTGCCTTCCGGAAAAGTTATTCATGTGAGCGCATACTACACGCCTGCGGGTAAAGAGGTTTGGAAAAACAGTATCCAATTTTTAAAAGATGCCGTAAGAACAAGAAGCCAATGGCTTGGCGAATATCCTTATAATACGGTTGCCGCGGTAGAAGCAAAAATGGGTTTTGATGGTGGCATGGAATATCCAACGATCACGAGTATTTCTCCAATGCCGGATGAAAAATCACTGGACATGACCATCGAACATGAAGTAGGCCACAACTGGAATTACGGCATATTGGCGAGCAATGAAAGACAACATCCATGGTTAGACGAAGGAATCAATACTTACTTTGACAACCGCTATGAAAAAATAAAATATGCTGATAAAACCAAGGAAGAAAAAAGCAAGGATTTTGTTCAGAAAAGAATGCCCGCAGACAATTCGGATTTGGTTTACAGAACACAAATAGCTTCTAAAAAAGATCAGCCGATTGAAACGTCTTCCGAAGATTTTTCTGAAATAAATTATGGAGTAATCGCTTATTACAAAACCGGTTTGTGGATGAAAAAATTAGAAGATTTTGTAGGAAAAGATTTGTTTGATAGTTGCCTGCATGAATATTATAACCGCTGGAAATTTAAGCATCCGCAGCCTGAAGATTTTAAACAGGTAATAGAGGATGTAAGCAAAAAAAATGTGAATTCTATATTTTCGCTTATATCAGCAAAGGGAAATCTTTCCGCTCCCGCGAAGAAGGAATTTAAAGTAGCTTCTTTCTTCAATTTCAACAACACAGATAAATACAATTACCTGTTTCTATCGCCTGCTGCTGGTTATAACTATTATGATAAAATAATGATCGGAGGCCTTATTCACAATTACACTTTACCGGAACCGCGTTTTCATTTTTTTGCTGCGCCAATGTATGCAACAGGAAGTAAAACTTTTACCGGAATAGCAAGAGCTGGCTATAATATTATGAGCTATGGCTTCATCCGGAAAGCAGAGATCTCATTAAGCGGAGAAAAATTTACAATGGATCAATTTACAGATTCAACCGGTAAAAAAAATTACATGGGATTTTCTAAAATTGTTCCTTCGGTAAAAGTTATTTTTAAAAATAACGATGCAACGAGTTCTTTAAAAAAGTCGATACAATGGAAAACTTTTTTCATAGAAGAAACCAGCCTGCTATTTCCTGGAAGTAATTCGCCAACGGAGGTGATTACTTACCCCAAAACCACCCGCTATCTTAATCAATTAACTTTATCCTTGGAAAATAATCGTGCCCTGTATCCATACGCTGCGAACATTGTGGCGGAGCAGGGAAATGGTTTTCTGCGTTTGGCATTTGAAGAAAACTACTTTTTCAATTATGCGAAAGGAGGTGGAATGAGTGCGCGCGTGTTTGCCGGAAAATTTATTTATTTAGGCGACCGCGCGGTTAATAATTATGAAACAAGCCGCTATTATCTAAACATGACCGGGCCTAACGGTGATGAAGATTATACTTACAGTAATTATTTTATTGGCCGAAATGAATTTCAAAAACTTCCCTCGCAGCAGATAATGATTCGCGATGGCGGCTTCAAAGTGAGGACAGATATGCTTAGCCAGAAAATTGGCAAAACAGATGATTGGCTGGCCGCATTGAATTTAGCAACTGATTTTCCAAAAAATTTAAATCCTTTACAGGTGTTGCCGGTAAAGATTCCGCTGAAAGTTTTTTTAGACATTGGTACGTATGCTGAAGCATGGAAAAAAAATCCTGAAACAGGCAAATTTATTTATGATGCAGGATTGCAGGTATCCCTGTTTAAAGACATCGTGAATATTTATATGCCTGTTTTGTATAGCAAAGTTTATGGAGACTATTTCAAATCAACCATTCCAAAAAATAAACGCTTTTGGAATACAATTTCCTTCAGCATCGACATTCAAAAATTTCGCCTGAATAAATTTTTTAATTTACCTGATTTGTAATTTTTGTCTTGAAAATAAAAAATGAATTTCCTTGGAAATCACTTATCTGAAGCATGCAAATATTGATAAAGAAAAATGGGATCGCTGTATCGACAATGCGCACAATGGATTGATCTATGCTTATTCATTTTATCTTGATTCGATAAGTAAAAATTGGGATGCGCTGGTTCTTAACGATTATGAAATAGTGATGCCCCTAACCTGGAATAAAAAATTGGGCATTTCTTATCTGCGCCAGCCGCCGTTTACACAACAACTGGGAATATTTGGCCGTTCAATTATTGAAAATAATATAACGGAAGTATTTATCAATAAAGCTTTGGAACGATTTTCTTTTATAGAAATAAACTTAAATTATGCCAACAATTATAAGCATGCTACTGCCATCAAACGCAATCTTATTCTTCCTTTAAACAAGCCTTTTGCTGAATTAGAGAAATCTTTCAGAAAAGATTTCGTAAAAAATGTAAAGAACAATCAGTTAATTTATGAACCTTCTGATGAGGTTGAAAAAGCAATAGAATTATTCAAACAAAATTATTCAGAAAGAATTTATACGCCGGAAAAAAGCTATGAAAATTTATTACAACTTTATATTCTGCTAAAAAATAAAAGGCCTGCTTTTTATAAGAAAAGTAATCTCCCAGAGGGCAAGCTTGCTTGCTATCGCGATCTTCTTAAAAGACAACAGAAGGATCTATTACATCATGTCTGCCACATTGCCAGAAGGCCGCAAAGCAGAAGCCAACTATTTTTTATTATACAATTGATCAAAGAATTTTCGGAACAAGACCTGGTATTTGATTTTGAAGGATCAGAAATTCCTTCTATTAATTCCTTTTTTAAAAAATTCGGAGCCATTGAACAGCCTTATCCTTTTGTAAGAATTAACCATCTTCCCCGCTGGACAAAATGGATAAAAAATAAGTATGATGATCGTAAATCAAGTGCTTAATGATTCATCATTCAAAACAAACTTAACATTCAGGCCAATTGAGATTGCTGAATATATTCTGCAACAGATAAATCTGCGGGTGTGGTTATTTTAATATTATTGATTTCTCCCTCAATCAAATTTACTTTTAAGCCGAAGGCTTCAACCACCGTAGCTTCATCAGTAAACTGATCTTTGTAATCAATTGCGTAAGCAGGCAACAAAATTTTACTGTGAAATGTTTGCGGCGTTTGCACAAGGCGAATTTTTTCCCGGTTAACGGCTTTGTTTCCACCAGGAATTAATAAGCGAACGCTATCCTTAGACACTACCGCAGGCACGGCGGTGCCCAATTCCAAAGCTGCATTATAACAACGTCTTACCAGGTCGCTTGTAAGCAGGCAGCGAACACCATCATGTACAAAAATGATCGCTTCATCTTTTACGAGTGAAAGTCCGTTTTGAACAGAATGAAACCTTGTTCTTCCACCGGCGATCATTTGAAATTTTGAAGCATCAAAATATCCGTCGATAATTTCGCGTCCTTTTCCAATATGCTCTTCCGGCAAAACAAGAATTACTTCCATATCTTCATAAGCATCTAAAAATGCTTTTATGCTGTAATACAAAACAGGCTTATTTTGTAAAAACAAAAACTGTTTTGGAATTTCACTATTCATTCTCGTTCCGTTTCCGCCGGCAACAATTATTGCAATTTTTCTCATGCTCATATTCTTAAATAAAACTCATTTTCAAAGCGTCAAAGGTAAATTAATCGATGTAAGCAGGTGGCAACAAATTGTGTTTTTGTAAATTGCATGATGCGTCATCGGGCATCTATTATACTACTTTGTTTTTCTTTACTGATAATAAATTGCTCTTCGAAAAAAGAACCTACAAAAATACAGCAGGTATTAGGTTTGCAAAAAATGAGCGACCTCGCCACAGCGGAATATGTAGTTACTAAAATCATAAAAGCCAATGATAATAAAACGTGGTATAAAGTAGGCGATCGGAAAATTTTAATGAGCTGCAAAGCATCGTTGGTTGCTGGCGTTGATCTGTCAAAACTGGAAGAAAAAGATATCCATATTGATGGAGAAAATATCGCGCTCACATTGCCGCACGCGAAATTATTATACCTCAACATAAAGCCAGAAGATATTAAAACTGCTTACCAGGAGGTGTCTCTCTTCAGAACTAATTTTACAGCGCAGGAAAAAGACGAATTAGCAGCGCAGGCAGAAAAACAAATAAAAGAAAGCGCTGATTCTCTGGGAATATTTTTGACCGCAGAAACAAATGCGACACTTTTTATTAATAATTTTTTACAAAAAGAAGGGTTTAAAAATATCAGGATCAATTTTTCACAGGCAAAAAATTCTCTGCAATAAATGCGCAGATTTTTACAAAAATATTTATTGATTGCAGCAATTATCTTGCTGATCATTTTTCTGTTTCAGAAAATAAACTGGCTTCCTTCTTTCAAAAATATTTTTAGCAGCAAGCCTTTGCTCATAGAAGAAACACCGGTAATTATAAAAGAGATTAATACGCTTGCGCAATTGGTCACAGTTACTTTTACAGATGAAGTGGTGATGGATACTGCTAAAATTGGCAACGGCTTACCATCGCTGCTTCCAACCGCTATTGGAACGATCTTAACTCCGGGAATTGATAGGTTGGTTATCATTGGTCGTGGTAAAGTGCTGGCCGGCACTGATCTGAAAAATTTGCAGGAAAAAGATTTTGCCGTGACCGGCGATTCGATTCATGTAAAGTTACCTACGGCAAAAATTTTACAAACCATTATGAACCCGTACAGGTTTTGAAACTTTTTCTGAACAAGGCACCTGGAGTGAAGATGCGGTGACCGCGTTAAAAATAAAAATCAGGAACACGATTGAGCAACACGCTGTACAACAAAATATTCTTCAGCAGGCAGATGCACGATGTAAAACGATAATTGAAAGCTTTTTAAGAAGTACAGGATTTAAAAAAGTGGAAATTGATTTATTGAAATAGGATACGTTCATCTCGGGAATACACGAAGGATAATTACACGAATTGTGAGCACTAATTACACGAATTAGGATAAAAATTTCATATTAGGGTACCATATTTAGCAACAAGTGTATCGCAAAAAGGCTTTTCATGTAATTCGTGATTACAAAATTTGTGTTACAAAAAAACTTAGGTAATTAATCACCATAAATAGCCACCAACTCTTCTCCTTCACTATTTTTTAATCCGCGATACATGCCAGCGCTATTAAAAACCAAAGCCGCATTACCTTTTGCATCCATTCCAATTAATCCGCCCTCACCCTGAAGCGCTACTAACTTTTTCATAACCACTTCTTCGCACGCTTGTTGAAGGCTCATATTTTTATATTCCATCAGGCAGCTTACGTCATAGGCCGCTACCGCTTTAATAAAAATTTCCCCATGGCCGGTACAGGATATTGCGCAGGTTTTATTATTGGCATAAGTGCCTGCGCCGATGATCGGGCTGTCGCCAATTCTTCCGAAACGCTTGTTGGTCATCCCTCCGGTAGAAGTAGCGGCCGCAATATTTCCTTCACTATCACAGGCCACTGCGCCTACTGTTCCAAATTTTTTATCTTTCATTAAACCAACTAATTTATCCGCTTTATGATCCAACTGGTATAAATCACTATCTCTTATTTCGCGCCATTGATCGTAACGGAATTGCGAATAAAAATATTCATCAGGCTCTAATTTTATTCCTTGTTTTATGGCAAAATCATTGGCTCCTTTTCCACTTAAAAAAACATGGCCACTGTGATTCATTACTTCTTCTGCCAACTCCACAGGATTTCTGACATTGCGAACACCTGCGATAGCACCAGCGTTAAGGGTGCTTCCGTCCATTATGGCGGCGTCTAATTCATTAACACCTTTCTTTGTAAAAACTGCACCCTTACCTGCATTAAAAAGTGGATTGTCTTCCATCAATACCACGGCGGCTTTCACGGCATTTATGGCTGTTCCGCCGATTTCTAAAACTGCATAGCCCGCATGGAGCGCGTCGGAAAGTCCGCGCCTGTAAGCTTCCTCCAATTCCGGAGTCATATCATTTTTTAGAATAGTGCCTGCGCCTCCGTGTATTGCTATTGAAATTTTTTGCATGGATCGATGTTGTTTGCCGGAATTAATTTATCAATTTATTGAAACAAAAATAATGCATTGCATAATTTAATTGACAAAATCTATAAAATAGATTGTTTGAAGGCGTTTATTGACGAATTTCTAAAATTACTCAGAAAGCAAGTTGATACATTCCTGCAATAATCTTTCTTTATTAATGGCCACCGTTCCTACTTCTTCACATACAATTCCTCCCGCAATGTTGGCAACCTCCGAAGTGAGTTCTATATTTTTAGTAGCTGCATAAATTAAAGAAGCCACGGCAATTACTGTATCGCCGGCGCCGCTCACATCGGCAATACTTCTTCTGTGTGATGGAATAATTTTCTTATCATCGTTCTCCTGGTAAAAAATTCCTTTTTCGGATAAGGTGATCAACGATATTTCATGATTTAATTTTTCTTTTAATTGGGAATGAATATCGCCGAGCAATTCAGCAGAAACCTCTTCAGGCAAAAGATTAAGACTGGTAATAGCTTCGTGAAGATTGGGCTTAAAGAGAGAAGCGTTTTTGTAGGAAAAGAAGTTTTTTCTTTTGGGATCAATAGCAGTTGGAATATTTTGTTCTTTACAAAATGCAATCGTATGAGTAATAATATTGTTTGTAAGAATGCCTTTGTTGTAATCTTCAAGAATTACCACATCCGGATGCTGAACCGTAATAAATTTTTCAATTTGATTTTGCAGTTTCTCCTCATCCAGTTCATCTATGTCGCTGGTAATTTCTGCATCCAGCCGCATCATATGCTGGTTCCGGCTGATGATCCTTATTTTATTAGTAGTGATCCGCTTTTTACTTTCAAGAATAAAACGCGTATCAATATTATTTTCCTGCAGTAATTTTTTTAACTGGATCCCATCCTCATCATCACCCAAAATGGTAAGCAGCGCAACCGATGCGCCCAGCGCCTGAATATTTAAAGCAACATTGCCTGCTCCGCCAATTCGCTGTTCTTTTTTACTTACTGCAACCACCGGCACCGGCGCCTCGGGAGAAATTCTTTCTACATGGCCCCACCAATAAGTATCCAGCATCACATCGCCTATTACGGCCACTTTCATTTTCGAAACGTCATTAAACAACTTACCAAAATCAACCTTCATTATTCAATTTTTGTACATTCTTTTTATTTCCGGCAATCGTAGCATAGTAAACAGGAATTCCTGCCAATACAATGCCCAATCCCCATAAGGTATAAACAGGTTTAAAAATCACCAAAAAAATACAGAAAATAACTCCCAAAATAATATACAACGCCGGCAAAAACGGATAACCAAACGCTTTGTAAGGACGTTCTGCATTGGGCCTTTTTCTGCGAAGCACAAAAATACCGATAATCGTAAGCACATAAAATAATACTACCACAAACGCGATCATGTCGAGCAAATCGTTATATCCGCCGCTAAGGCAAAGCACCGATGCAACAATTGCCTGCGCCCATAAGGCGCGTTGCGGAACAGCGTTTTTATTGAGCTCCCCGGCTCTCCTGAAAAATAATTTATCCTGGGCCATTGTATAATAAACACGTGCGCCAGCTAATATCAATCCGTTATTACATCCAAATGTGGAAATCATTATCATTACAGCGATTACAAGAGCACCCGCGTTGCCAAAAATTTGGTTTGACGCGGCCACCGCCACGCGGTCTCCCTCCGGAAACGCGATCTGGTTCAGTGACAGCACATTCAAATACATTAAATTGGTGGTAATATAAATGATAGAAACGATCAGCGTGCCCAGGAAAAGGCTTAAGCCAATATTTCGCTTTGGATTTTTTATTTCGCCTGCAATAAAAGTTACATTGTTCCATGCGTCGCTGCTAAACAAAGAGCCTACCATAGAAGCGGCAATAGCGCCAATCAACACGGTGCCCGTTATAGGAAACCAGTTGCCGTGACTTACAAATTTTCCGTTTGCCTTTTCTAATTGCATTGCCTGTAAACCGGTTCGCCAGTTCTCCTCCCAAAAGCTGTGTTTTACCAAAAGGAAGCCCAAGAATGATTAAGCCAAACAGCGACAAAAGCTTTACGGTCGTAAAAGTGGTTTGTATAATTTTACCTCCTTTAATTCCTTTTGTATTGGTGTAAGTAAGAAAAATTATTGATGCTATCGCCAGTACCTGCGCCGCCGAAATATGAAAATTTCCGATCGTTAAAAGAAAAACATTTTCACCTACTTCCGGAATAAGATAAGCAGTAAACCTGCTGAATGCCACAGCCACAGCGGCAATAGTTGCGGTTTGAATTACCGTGAAAGAGCTCCAGCCATACAAAAATCCGGCAAGAGGATTAAATGCTTCTTTCAGATAAACATACTGGCCGCCCGCTTTGGGAAACATGCCGCTCATTTCGCCGTAGCTAACGGCTGCCATCACCGTCATCAGGCCTGTAATAACCCATACTACTATAAGCCATCCGGCGCTGCCAACGTTTCTTACAATATCGGTGCTTACAATAAAAATTCCGGAACCAATCATAGATCCGGCAACAATCATTGTGGCATCAAAAAGGCGGAGGCTCGGTTTAAACTCCGGAGCGTGTTCTTGTTCTCTCATAAAAAATCCCGTTTTAATAAACGGGATTGAAGATAAATATTTATTTGACATTGCCCCGGCATATCATTTTTTATTTTGAGAGTCAAGTGCGTTTAATCCTGTAATTACATCGGGCGTAATATTTAAAGTAGAATCTTTATAAAACATAAAACCAGGCTCGTAAGAAAATATGTAAGAATATTTTCCATCTTTATTATAATCTTTTAAAAAATTCTGGATGCGTGTCAGAATATCTTCTTTCATTTTAGAATTATAATTGTACAAATCGTTGTCAATTCCCTGCTTACGATTTTGAAGATCCTGCTGCATTTTATTAATTTCCTGCATCGCATTTTCCTGCTCCTGCGGATTCATGGATGCAGCCTTTTGCTGTAACTGCATCGCGCGATTTTGATATTTTTTTTGCATGGAAGTGATCTCTTCATTAGCGGCAGACTGCTTGCGCTCAAAATCTGCCTTTATCTTTTTATAATAAGAGTAATTACTCTGTAACGAATCAAGATCGATATAAGCCACTTTAGATTTCTCATTAACATTATTAACCGCCGAAGATTTTACAGGCGAATCCACCTTCGATTTATGAGTGCCAAATTGCAGGTAATAGAGATAACCAACAAGGCAGAGCAAAATAATATTAACAGCAAGTAAAATATTCTTCATTCAGAAAAGGTTTAGGCGGGCAAGATAAAAAAAAACCGCATGCCTACGCGAACAAAGCTTTTTGATTTATGAAACACTTAACAGGAAAGACTTCTGCGCTCAGTTGCCACATCACCATATAAGTTAAAAAGTAGTTTTTATCATTTTTTTGTAAGACCGATGTTTTAAAAATGGTATCAAAGAAACAAAACACAATTATTGATTCTGTTTTGCAATTTGGCATAAACGAAAAAGTAGTTTTTCACAATTTAAAAATTTCGGTTGTAACCTTTTCTGCCAACGGCTACTCTAATTCATTAACTAAAAAATATTAAAATGAAAATGATGAATCATCTTAAAAAAAGCAACTATTGCATTGCTTGTTACTACAGTGGTGCTTTCAACCCCGGCAGCTGCCCAAAAAAACCAGCCCCTTTCTGATCCCGAAATTGCTTCAGTTGCGGTAACCGCCAACCAAGTTGATATTGATTACGCAAAAATTGCACAGAAGAAATCGAAGAACGCAGATATCTTAAAATTTGCTTCGACCATGGCAAAAGATCACCAATCTGTGATTGACCAGGCGGTTGCATTGGTTACCAGGTTAAAGGTTACGCCAAAGGATAACAGCACCAGTAAATCGTTAAAAACCGGCGAAGCCAATACTGTAAAAATGCTTAATTCAAAATCCGGAAAAGCGTTTGATAAAGCGTATATCGACAACGAAGTTGCTTATCACAAAGCGGTAATTGCTGTGGTAGAAAATACATTAATTCCTGATTCGCAAAATGCAGATTTAAAAAGCCTGCTCCAAAGTGTGTTGCCCGTATTAAAAGCACATCTTGCCCACGCCGAAATGGTTCAAAAAGATTTTAAATGAAAACTAATTTAAAAGCATCCGGCATCGTTTTGTGTTGTATGATGCCGGTGCTTCTTTTCAGCAGTTGCCATTCTGCCAGTCAAAAATCTTCTGCGAACACACATTCGGTTGATACAATTGTGATTAAACAAATGCAATTTATCCCGGCAGAACTAACAGTAGAAAAGGGCGACACCGTTGTATGGATTAATAAAGACATAGTAGATCATAATATTACCGAAGAAGGAAATCATTTATGGTCTTCAGATACGCTGAAAGTTGCTCATTCGTGGAAGAAAGCGATAGCAGACAGCTCCCATTATTTTTGCAGTATTCATCCGTCAATGAAAGGAAGATTGGTTTTAAAATGAGTTATCTTAGGAATAATTTTTCGGTGCACAACAAAAACTAAAAAATTGGAAAAACAGCTTGAGCAATACGCAGACCCCGAGGTTATCCATAAAGTAATAAATGGAGAACCGGCCTTGTATGAAATTCTAATCAGAAGGTATAATTCCTTTCTATACAAAATTGGCCGCTCCTACGGTTTTACACATCAGGACACGGAAGATTTAATGCAGGAAACGTACATCAGCGCTTATTGTAATTTAAAAAAATTCGAGCATAAATCTGCGTTCAAAACATGGCTTACCAGGATAATGCTTAATCATTGTTATCAAAAAAAACACAAGCTAAGTTTCATCAATGAAATTGCCGATGATCAACAAACAGAAAAATCCAATGCCATGTTTCATCATTCCAACAACAACGAAAAATTAGCCGCAAACAAAGAGCTGGGCCGCGTTTTAGAAAATGCCATCCATAAGATACCCGAAGAGTATAGAATGGTTTTTACATTGCGGGAACTTAACGGATTGAGTGTTGCAGAAACCGCCGAAGCAATAAGCATTTCAGAAAGCAATGTAAAAGTAAGATTGAACAGGGCAAAAACGATGCTTCGGTCGGAGATTGAAAAAATGTATTCGCCGCAGGAAATTTTTGAATTTAATCTTATTTACTGCGATGCAATAGTTAATAAAGTAATGAAAAAAATAAATGAATTAAATAAATAAAAAGATGAAAAACACCGGTATCGCTTTTTCGGGTTTTGATAAAATTTTATTAGATGAAATGGACGACCAATCATTTGATAAATCCAACAATACTTTATTAAGATCGGATGATTTTTTGAATAATGATGAAGAAAAAATACAAATCATCGCAAGCCATTTCCGGGCCATCATGCGGGTTTTAGGTCTCGATTTAAATGATGATAGTTTGAAAAATACGCCGGAACGTGTTGCAAAAATGTATGTAAACGAAATTTTTAGCGGGTTAAATCCTAAGCATAAACCAGATCTTACTTTGTTTGAAAACAAATACCAATACAACCAAATGCTGGTGGAAAAAGACATTACATTGTACTCGTATTGTGAGCACCATTTTGTACCCATCATTGGTAAGGCACATGTGGCTTATATCTCAAATGGCAAAGTAATCGGATTATCAAAACTAAACAGGCTTGTACAATATTATGCCCAGCGGCCGCAGGTGCAGGAGCGGCTTACTATTGCAAATAGCCGATGGATTAAAAGAGGCATTAAATACCGAAGATGTAGCTGTGGTAATAAATGCTGCCCATCTTTGTGTTGCATCACGCGGCATTAAAGATACTACAAGCACCACCATCACTTCATCTTATTCCGGCAGGTTTTTGGAAACAGAAACTAAAAATGAATTTTTGGGGTTGATAAAATAATTTGCTTAATTTACTAATCAGCTAATTGCCTCTGCTTCCTGCATACAATTCATATTCCAGCAAGCGGCAATCAATTTTACTGGTATAAAACTCTGTTTTTCGTTTTGCTTTTAAACCAATTTTTTTGGCAAGATTAAGATTACCGGTAAACACATAACCTGTATATCCTTTACATTTTTTCTTCATAAAATCTCCGATGCGTGCATAGGTTTTTTCCAGCTCAATTTCGTCGCCAAGGCGTTCGCCATATTCCGGATTAAAAAACACAATTCCCATTTCGTTTTCGGGAACTTCCGTATCTTCAAAATCACAAACTTTGAATTCTACTAACTCTGCAACGCCGGCCGCTCCTGCATTTATCCTTGAAATGTTGATTGCATCTTCGCTAATATCGGTTGCAATAATCCTTAAACCTGGAATATTGGTAATTTGATCTGATAGTTTTTGATTTTCTTTTTTGAAAGCCTCATGTGTGTAACCCAAAATGTGCATAAAGCCATAATTATCTCTAAATAAGCCCGGGCGCCTGTTGGTGGCCAGCATGGCCGCTTCAATTGCCACGGTTGCTGAGCCGCACATTGGATTTATAAATGGCGATTTTCTATCCCACTTTGTGGCAAGCAGCGTTGCCGCAGCCAGGGATTCCAACATTGGCGCTTTGCCGGGAATTTTTCTGTAGCCATGTTTTGATAAGGTTTCTCCCGAAGTATCGATAAATATTTCCGCCTTATCTTCTTTCCAAAATAAATTGATAACCGTTTTGTTTAATTCAGCACCGGAATCCGGACGCGCGTTAAATTTGGCTCTGAAACGATCGGCAATTGCATCCTTTACTTTTACGTTAGCAAACAACGGGTTATTTATTGTCGCATTATCAACTGTGCTTGTTACAGAGAAATAGCCATCTTTATCGATAATAGTTTCCCACTGAATTTGGGAAACTGTTTCATAAAGTTGGTTTGGATTGGCGCATTCAAAAGATTTTAAAGAATATAAAACCTGGCTGGCGCACCGAAGGTTTAAATTGAGGCAGATGCAATCGTTCAAAGTTCCATTTAATTCAAGGCCGGTCGAAAAAGTTCTTGTTATTTTAAAACCTAATTCAGCCACTTCCTGCTCAAGGAAAGGCGATAACCGCTTGCTGCAGGTAATAATAATGTGGCTCGGCTTGTTGAACGATTGCATATATGCAAACTTAACTTCTGCAGCGTAAATCAAAAAGTATTATAAATAATTAGGCAACTTTGTTAAGTTGATATAAGCCATTTTATAGTTTTCTTCTTTGTTATTTGTATTAGTTAATTCCGGCCAGGCGAAACTTTGAGATTGCGTGGTAAGTATTTTTAATCAGATTGAGAGTTGTAGACTTCACCGGGTTCATTGGAACCACACGGGCTGTTTCCGGAAGAATATGAAGGTCGTTCAATAACTGATGAACAACACTTTTATCATAAATTTTGGCAATGCTACATGCCTTGTAAAAATCACGGTGCATTCCAAAATCCTCGAGTATTTTTGGCGCGCCATCGTATTCAGAAAAGACGGTGTACCTTTTAACGAAGTAAAAATTTACATCGTTAACTACCCTGGTGTAAGCTGTGTGAATCGTTTCCATAATAGCGTGTTTAGAGGTTAGATAATGCAGCAGACCTTAAACTTTTTGTCTTCTACATCAATAATAAAATTGGTGCCACATATTCTCTTATGGAATTTCGCGAATACAGATTATCAGTGTTTTCAACTCCACACTGCGTTTGTAAAGAATTTTAGCGCAGGCGCAATTTTTTTAATCTGGCTTGAAAACCAGCATGTGTGGTGAAAAAAATCCACATGGGCCAATTTTTCTCGGGATAAATGGAAAGGATTGTTGCGATTTTTAAAACCTGAATTTTGGAAATGTCAGACAAACAGTCTTTGGTTATTCAGAGCAGGATAACTGAATGTTTACTCTTTTAGATGAGGGTAAAAGTAGTACGTACGATTTATATCTGCAAGAATTAAACGCAAATATTTATTAACATACTGGAGAAATACGATGTGGCCAACCATAATTTATACGGGCCCTTATAAATTTTTGCACACAATTAAAATATAATGAAAGCAATGGATAAAGGCGTTCGAATGCAAGGCAATTAAGGGCTTGGCTCATTAATAAATAATTAAGATTACCGGAAAGTTAGCTTTGATTTGCAGGTCTCTTTTATAATACGTCATTTTTTTTTTAAAACATTTGGATGGGAAGTTCTAAATAATTAAGTTTGTATCCCAACAAATAGTAAAAATTATTTTTTACTCGATCCGACCCGACTAAAAGACCGCGAAAGTTTATACTCTGATCCATCCCCTGAAAAGATCCTCCATTTACAACAAATTAACTGTATACTTGTTATAAGGTTAGAGACTATAAAATTATATTATGGACAGATTTTTTTTACCTCTATTATCAATGCTTAGTGGTTCAATCCTGATTAGTTCTTGTGCAAGTACCAAAAACGTGGTTTATTTCAACAATGTTAAGGACGCTACTTTTTCGGGAAATAATGTTCAAACACAAACCCCTATAAGGGCTAACGATATTTTAGGCATTACAATCAGCAGCGCCAATGCAGAAGCCTCAGCGCCATTCAATTTACAGAATAACAATATAAGCAGGGCTACAACCGTTACGGGTAGCAATACAGAATCAGGAGGCTATCTGGTCAATTCCGACGGAAATATAGAATTGCCCGTTTTAGGAACAGTTAAAGCAGCCGGCATTACCAAAAATCAGCTTAAGGAAAATATAGTCAATTTAATATTGTCAAAAAAACTTTTGATTGATCCCATAGTTGATGTGCGATTCCTTAATTACGAAGTAACAGTACTTGGCGAAGTAGCCAAACCAACTGTTATTACCGTACCTAACGAAAAGATCTCGATGTTAAAAGCGATAGGCCTGGCAGGAGACTTAACTATTTATGGGAAAAGAGAAAACGTTTTGCTGATTAGAGAAGAAAACGGAAATAAAATAACCAGGCATATTGACTTAAATTCGAGCGATTTTTTTAATTCGCCTTACTACTATTTGCAGCCGAATGATGTAATTTATGTGGAACCGAACAAAAATAAGGCGGCAACAGCGGTGAGAAATCAGCAAATACTGCCAATTGTTATCAGCGCACTTTCGGTAGTAGCAATTGTGATTGACAGATTGGTTAAATAATTAAAGAAGTTAAATATACAATATTGTATAACTAAATATGCAACCGTCAAAACACAGAACCCAGGAAGACAATGATGATAACTTGATGCAGCAATTTGTATCGAAGTATCTTCCGTACTGGCCGCTTTTTTTGCTCGCAGTTATTATAGGTGTTGCAGTTGCGTATACTTACCTCCGTTATGCTATTCCTGTTTATGAAGCCACAGCCACCATCATTATTAAAGATGATAAGAAAGGAAACGAAGAATCTAAAATAGTAGAATCGCTGGATCAGATTTCGTCAAAAAAAATTGTCGAAAATGAAGTTGAGATTATTCAGTCGAGGAAATTAATGGAAAATGTGGTTCGGTCACTGGGCTTATATTCACCTATTTATGAAAGAGGCGACATACATGATCTTTTAGCTTACAGAAGATCTCCGGTTTCGGTGCTGGCGATATATCCCGATTCATTGCGATCGTCCGGACCGATCGATCTTAATTATAATGCCGACAATAGAACAGTGCTTTTAAATCACAAATATAATTATGCATTAAATGAAATAGTGGAAACGCCCTACGGCAAATTAGAGTTCATACCAAATAAGCATCATGTAATCGCTAATTATAAAGAGAAGCAACTATATTTTACATTGTCACCGCCCAAAGCAGTGGCGCCTTCCTTTCTTGGTGGTGTAAAAGCGGAGCCGGCCAGCAAACTATCCTCTATTGTGGATTTAAGTTATAGAGACGTGGATCCGGTTAGAGCAGAAAACATTTTGAACGGATTAATCGGCGCATATCAGCAGTCTGCTAACGATGAGAAGGATGCGCTGGCCAAAAACACCCTTGCATTTGTAAACGATCGGCTTGCTATTGTATCTCACGATCTGGATTCAATTGAAAAAAGGATTCAGCAATATAAATCCAGTAGCCGGGCTGTCGATCTCGGTTCGCAAGGACTCTTATTCCTTCAAAATGTAAGTGCCAACGACCAAAAACTGGGAGATGTCAGCACGAAGATGGCTGTACTGGACCAGGTTGAAAATTTTGTCAAAACAAAAACCAACACGGGCGAAGGAATAGTTCCCTCAACACTTGGCGTAGACGACCCTTTGCTAACCCAATTGATAAGTGAACTGCATAGTACCCAATCAGAATATGACAAATTAAGGAAAACAGTGGGTGAAAACAATCCTGCTCTTGTTGCTTTGTCCGATAAAATCAATAAGATAAAACCGAACATTCTGGCTAACATACAAAGCCAACGGCAAAGCCTTAATGCAACACGCCAAAATATCGCCGTAACAAACGGATCGTACAATTCCGTTTTACAAAGTGTTCCACAGAAAGAGCGTCAACTTCTTGAGATCAGCCGTGAGCAGCAAATAAAAAGCAATTTATATGCATTCCTTCTCCAGAAAAGAGAAGAAAGTGAAATAGCATATGCCTCTGCCGTTTCTAACAGCCGCGTGGTCGATTATGCGCAGGCCAGTTCCTCTCCTGTTAGTCCAAGAAGAATGCTTGTATTTCTTTTTTCAGTTGTTTTCCTGGTGGGTCTTTGCGGCGTATTTATTTTCATAAAAGAATACCTTACCGGAAAGGTGCTGTATCGCCGCGAAATTGAATCACTTACATCCATGCCGATTTTGGGCGAAATTGCTTTTGACAAGTCAAAAAATAAGATTGTAATAAAAAAGGGAACGAGAAGTTTCGTAGCGGAAGAGTTCAGAAAATTAAGAATATCTTTATCATTTCTTGGAATTAATTCTTCACATAAAAAGATTTTGGTTACTTCCAGCATTTCAGGAGAAGGAAAGAGTTTCATTTCAGCAAACCTGGCTGTAAGCCTTTCCCTTACTGGTAAAAAGGTTGTTTTAGTTGATATGGATCTGAATAATCCAACCATCAACAATATTTTAAATATTGACAGGGAGTATGGTGTAACAGAGTTCCTGGAAGGTGAGAAAGATCCCGAAGACATCATCAGGCATATTTCAACCTATGAAAATCTGTATTTTATTTCCGCAGGCGAATCGCTTCCTGAAAATCCATCGGAATTATTGTCCAATGGCAAAGTCAACGATTTAATCGGTTATTTGGAAAGCATATTTGATATTGTAATTATTGATACGTCACCAATGGTTTTGGTAACCGATGGGTATCTTTTAACGGGCCTCTGCGATGCAACACTTTATGTAGTAAGACATAAATACACCCCGAAAATGCTTATTAAGAGACTCGATGAAAACAACCATATAAATCCTATAAACAACCCGGCAATTATTTTTAATGGAGTAAAAGTAAGAGGCTTTTTCAAAAATAACTATGGGTATGGTTATGATTATATTTATGGAAATAAGGACCGCAAAAGAGAAAGTAAAAAACCAGTAGCCAAATATTAAAATCCTTTACTATGAAAAATCTGAATCTCGATACATTAAGATGTAACTGAGGGCGGCGAAGCCATGTTCTTCTTATAGTGTTTCCTAATATCAATCCTTTGAATAGCTGCAAATTTCATTTTAAAAAGAAAAATTATGCAGAAGAATTGGTATATCATTTATACGAAACCAAAATGCGAAAAAAAGGTTTCTTCAGTATTAACTAAACGAAAGATTGAGAATTATCTTCCGGCAAATCGAAAAGAAATTAAATATTTCAGAAGGCGAAAGTTGCACGACGAGCCATTGTTCAATTCATATGTATTTGTTTGTCTGCAGGAATCTGAAGTTGATAAACAATTTATCCTAACCGACGGCGTATTGAATTTTGTGTATTGGAAGGGAAAGCCTGCAATCATATCAAATGCAGAAATCGATGCCATCAGACAGTTTACATCAAATCATCAAAACATCAGACTGGAAAAAACAAATATTAGCCTGAATGAAGCGCCAAAATTAATTGACGGCGCACGCTATAGTTTAGATGGAAATGTACTCACCGTAAAAAATACGATAGTAAAAATCAATTTGCCATCCATTGGCTTTAACATGATTGCAGAAATTGCTACTGAAAATATGTTAGCCCGCGAAGTTTCCTTCGGTAATAAAGAACTGTTGTTGCAATAATTAAAAAAATTTAAAATAGCAAAATAGCGACCATTTTGCCACTTGAAATAATTGAATTTAATCAACTCTTTTTTAATCCGACTTTTAAGTATCCAAAGCCCTATTAATCATATTCAAATCTCTCACTGGATGGAATGATAGCCTATACCCACATGGGATTAGCCATTTTTTACTCAATCATTCCAAAATCAAACTTTTTAAATGAAGACAGCTTTAATAACCGGTATTACCGGCCAAGATGGATCATATCTTGCCGATTTGCTTTTGTCCAAAGGCTACATGGTTCATGGTGTTAAACGAAGGTCATCCCTAATAAACACCTACCGTATTGATCATCTTTATGTGGATCCGCATGAGGATAATGGCAATTTCAGGCTTCATTACGGCGACATGACCGACAGCACAAATCTAATCCGCATTGTTCAGGAAACTCAGCCGGATGAAATTTATAACCTCGCCGCCATGAGCCATGTTAAAGTAAGTTTCGACACGCCCGAATATACCGCCAACGCAGATGGAATAGGAACTCTGCGGTTGCTGGAGGCAATTAGAATTTTGAAATTAGAGGATAAAACCCGGATCTATCAGGCATCTACCTCAGAACTCTTTGGCTTAGTTCAGGAAGTTCCTCAAAAAGAAACAACACCTTTCTATCCCAGAAGTCCTTATGGCGTGGCCAAGTTGTACGCCTATTGGATAATGGTAAACTACAGGGAAGCGTACAACATGTTTGCATGCAACGGAATACTTTTTAATCACGAAAGTCCTTTGCGCGGAGAAACTTTTGTAACCCGCAAAATAACGAGGGCAGTAGCTGCAATAGCGCAGGGATTACAGGATACTTTATATCTGGGCAATTTAAATGCTAAAAGAGATTGGGGACATGCAAAAGACTTTGTAGAAGCAATGTGGTTGATACTGCAGCAAGATGTGCCCGAAGATTTTGTGATAGCAACGGGAATTACCACTACAGTCCGCGATTTTGTAATAATGGCATTTTCTGAGACAGGAATTGAAGTAGAGTTTGAAGGAGAAGGAGAAAATGAAAAAGGAATTGTTGCCGCATGCAACAACGAAAAATACCAATTACCAATAGGAAAAGAAATCGTTGCCATTGACCCGAATTATTTCAGGCCAACGGAAGTAGACTTGCTGATAGGCGACGCAACAAAGGCCAAAGAAAAACTTGGGATGGGCTCCCAAATACACGCTTGCAGAAATGGTTAAAGAAATGGTTGCCAGCGACCTTGAAACCTATAAAACAAGTTTGGAACGAAAATATTTTATGTAAAAACAAATGGTTTGCAGTTAACGCAGACTGGTTATAGTGAAGAAAAGCATTTTTTATAATTTTCTGCTAACAGGATCAAACCTGGTTTTCCCGTTATTGACATTTCCTTATCTGTCAAGAATTCTGGGAGCCACTGGAATGGGAATTTGTAATTTCATACTTTCTTACGGGCAGAATTATATAGTCATCGCAGCGCTGGGAATACCGGTTTATGGCGTTAGAGAAATTGCAAAAGTAAGTGATGATGAGTCCAAAAGATCCAAGTTGTTTTTCGAAATTCTTACCGTGCATTTTTTGTTTACATGCATTCTTCTCTTAATTTATTTAATTTCCGTTTTTTCATATTCCGATTTTCAAAATTATAGAGTTCTTGCCCTATTAGGAGGTTTATTTATATTTTTGAACGTATTTTCTATTGAATGGCTTTTTACAGGAGTAAATGATTTTAAATACATAACGATCCGGAGTTTGATTATTAGAAGCCTTTCCGTCTTAGCTATTCTTTTATTCGTTAGAAAAGAAGATGACTTTTTCATATTTTTTGTTATTCTTGTGGCCACAACGTTAATCACCGTTATCATAAATGTATATTATGCAAGAAAATTCATTTCCAATAAAATTAACTTACGATTAAAGGGGTACTATCCCACATAAAGCCGGTAATTATTCTTGGAGTGTATATGGTTCTAACCAGCATCTATACAATTTTGCCTACTACCCTCCTAGGATTTTTATCAACCAAAGAATCTGTGGGCTATTATTTCAGTGCCAATAGAGTTATACGGATGGTAATTTCTTTATTTACTGCTTTGACAACTGTTTTAGTTCCACGGCTAAATATGGCTGCAGAAAAAAAAGATGGTGAATATGTGGCCCTGGTGAATAAATCACTTCACGTTGTAATCACGTTCGGTATTCCCATTACATTGTTCATTTGTCTTACCGCTAAGCCTCTGATATTGTTTCTGGCCGGTAAGGGATTTATGAACTCAATTTTCGCTTTACAAATCATGGCGCCGGTTGTGCTAATTGTTGCATTTGCGCAGGTATTCGTTCTATCTTATTTTAAGTGTTAACAGAAAGGATAAAGAAATGGTTAGTCCTTTCCATTATTGGGATGATCATAAGTGTACTGATCAATCTCATTTTTATTCCGAGATTTTGCAGAACAAGCTACCAGTTTTTCACTGGTTTTTTCAGAAATGTTTGTTACTGATTGCTTCTTTTATCTTGTCCAAAAAAATACTTGCTTTGCGTGTACCATATAAAACAATATTTCTAAATGTAGTATGCGTTATTCCGTTCTCCTTCTTTACTTATCTTGCCGGACAATTATCTAACAACAATTTTATAACGCTCGTTCTTTCCACATTCTTTTGCGGGTTGTATTTTCTGTTTTATCAATTATTTATCATTAAAGATGTTTTTCTAATGGAAATGTTGAATCCATTTTTATTAAAGTTTAAAAAGAAGGTAGTATTTTCAAAATAAATTGCAAGGAATTTTTTAAATGGAACAAGCAGTCTTTATATCCACGGGATAAATAAGGTTGATAAGAAAATTTATTTTTATTATGTACGTGGCTGTTTTGTCTGAGTTCAATAGTTTCTTTAGTCCATCTATGATTAATTCTTCCTTCTTCTTTACACATACTATGGCGTGTTTTTATTAACACCGTTATAATTATTTTTAATTACAGAAGATCCTACTACAATTCTTTTTCGTTCCTGTATTGTTCATCTTACTTGCGGGTTTCCTTGCAGCGTTAAATTCAAGCTATTCATGGGAGCAAAATTTATATGACTCTATCAGAGGCGTGCTCCCTTATATGTCATATATTTTATTTTTCTTGCTGGCCACATTCAGATTTGAAAAGAAAGATTCGGAGAAACTAATCGTGCTGTTAGGGATTTTTTTTATCATAATTTTCCTCTTCACTTTTGCAATCTATCCAAAAATACTTTTCGGTCAAATAGATCAACATGACGAAACCCGCGGGTTTCAAAGAATCAGAACTGATGGAATTGGGTATCTTTTTCTTCTTTCTTTCTTCTCCTTAAGCGAATACATTTTGAAGAGGAAAGCACTAATGCTTCTGTCTTTATTTGCTTACACTAGCGTGTATCATAATGTCGCTTACACGAACTTATATTATATTTTCAGTGTTATTTTCATTATTTTTTATATTGAAAAAAAGCAGTATTTTCACAATCTTGTTAGTAATTATAATTGCAGCAGCCGGTTTTTACGCCATTACACTAAAACAAATTTTTATAAATTAATGGCTGAAGAAACAACTCTCACAAACTGCCGATCTAAAAAATGATATAAGAATGAAGTCTGTTGAATATTACCTGAATTATTTTGCGCCCAATTCAATATCTAAATTTCTGGGAAATGGAGAAGCTACAGGAAACAACGGATACACCAGATTTGTTACCACTTTGGAACAGGAGCATGGATTATATACAGCGGATATCGGATACATCGGTTTATACGTAAAGCTGGGAATTCTATCTCTTTTAGCTTATTTATTATTCATTTATAAAACCGTTAGGTGCAAGGTGGCAGAAGAGGACTTGTATTGTAAATACTTCCTATTTTTTATTTTTACCATTAGCATAATAATAGATTCGGCCTTTAATGCAAGCTTTATTGGCTCGATTATGATCGCATATTATGTTTTATCGATTCAAAAAAAAGACAGGAAAGAATCTGCACATGCAATGGAATTAACTACTTCAATAGGAACATGGAAACGTTAGGAATTGTAATACCTGCCTACAAAATTGTATACTTTGAAGAAGTTTTGAAATCTATTGCAGATCAAACCTGCAAAAATTTTACAGTTTATATTGGCAACGACGGAAGCCCGGAAGATTTTGAAAGCATTAGTGAATCTTACAAAAACTAAATTTCCAATAGTATATAAACGATTTAGAGAAAATCTTGGCGGTAGAGACCTAGTTGCCCATTGGGAAAGATGTATCGACCTTGCTAAAGATGAGGAGTGGATTTGGCTATTTTCTGATGATGACATCATGGAACCTGCTTGTGTTGAAAATTTTTATAAATCGTTATCTGAAAATAGTGATGTTGATTTATTTCATTTTAATATGTCCAGGATAAACGAAAAAAATGATGTTATTGAAAATTGCGCACTATTTCCAAAAATTCTTCCGGTTGAAGATTTTTTAATTGGCCGTTTAAAAGGATCTTTAAGCAGTTTTGTCATGGAATATATTTTCAGGAAAGAATCATTTTATCAACAATCGCCGATTCCAAAATTTTGATCTCGGCTGGGGTAGTGATGATGCAACCTGGATCAAACTTGGAAAAAGAAAGGGAATACATACTATAGAAAATGCACAGGTATTTTGGCGAAAAAGCCGGTTCAATATTTCGCCAAACAAGTGGGATCAGAAAATTGTTTACAGGAAGCTTGATGCACAAATAAAATTTGCTGAATGGGTAATGAAAAAGCTGGACGAGGGAGATATTAACATAGAAAAAGATCAACTCAGCAATTTGTTTGGAAGCTTGGTTCTTTGGATCGTTAAAACCATCGATCCGATTTTTTCCATTAAGAAAATTGAATAAAATAATGGAGGATTTTTTTACTGCCATAGACAAAAAAGGCAGTCATAATGCAAAGATTATCTTGTTATACAATTATAAACTTTACAGATCTTCTGTAGAATTGATTAAGACCCGTTTATTAAAAAGTAAAGATTCAATTGGGAGCGTTAACCCGGTAACTGGTAAGATTGTGCATAACGAGAATTAATATGAAGGTTGCAATTGTATCATTTTACATGATGGAGCCTACCATGCCACTTGCAAAGCATCTTGCACTAAAGGGCGTTAGTGTTGATCTGTATAGTTTATTGCCCAAGGCAGATCAAAACACATTTGTCTTTAATTTTCTGAAAAACAAACAGCCAAATGGTTTTGTTAATCAAACGATAATGCAGAATACGTTTGGCAAAAGATTGTGTTCTTATCTGTCAGAAGTAAACACGAGGGTTTTTATTTACCCGACAGGAAGAATTGCAAGGCTCTTTTTGATAGATATCTATTATGCTTACCGTTTTGCAAGGCACATAAAAAAACAGAAGTATGATCTGGTGCATATCATTCATATTTCAGAAACATTTTGGAAGTATTTATACTTTTTTCTGGATAAAAAGAAAATCGTTCAAACACTTCATGAAGTTACATCGCACGAATCAACAACACCAAAGTACAGGGAAGACATCATGAAGACACTGATCAACAATTCAACGCCTGTTATCTTTCATTCAAACATCTCAAAATGTAGATTTATTGATTTTGCAGATCAAATAACGGACAAAAAAATTAGCAAGAATAACCTTGCAATGATTCGTTTCGGTTTGTATGAAACGTACCACTGTTTTTCCGGCAATTTCGAAAAAGAAAAAACAAACGACGCAATCACCATTCTTAATGTTGGACGCATTGTTCCATATAAAGGAATCCATTTACTATTGGATGCTGTAAGAATTTTACAGAAAACTTATCCCGTTCACCTTATAGTTGCCGGCAAAGGAGAACCGTATTTCGATTTCAAAGGGATCGACAGCTACGAATTTCTCAACCGCTCGTATACAAATGAGGAAGTAATTCAGTTGATTCAGGAATGCGACATGGTAGTGCTTCCCTATACTTCAGGATCGCAAAGTGGTGTTCCAATGACGGTTTTTGCATTTAACAAACCAGTTGTTGCCAGTAATCTGCCAAGTTTCAAAGAGGTAATAGATCACATGGAAACAGGTATATTGGTAAATGACTTAAGTGCGGAGACACTCGCTTCATCTATTGAAGTACTTTTGAAAAACAAGGAAATGAATGAAATTATGGCTAATAACATTCAAAAGAAGTACAGTGAGGGCGAATTTTCATGGAGCGCTATTGCAGAAAAAACATTATCCTTCTATAAAAACCAGGTTAAAAACTATGATTGAAAAATCTTTATTGTTTAGCAAAAAAAATTTAGATTTTCTATATGTTGCTTAACAAAAAGACGATGAAATCAACAATGAAATTTCATGAAAAATGATGGCTTAATTGTAATAGGAAGATTGGCTTATCCGAGTGGGACGGCTCCATCAAATAGGGTTCACCTTTACTGCAAGGCTCTCAAAGAAGAAAAAGGTTTCCCTTTCGTCATTAATGTGCATTCAACCTTTGCTAAACCTCAATCATTTAATTATTTGGGCCGGCACGAAGGTATTCCGTTTTATTACGCTCAAAAAACTGCCGTACGCGAGCGTAGATTTTTCCGAAGGAACATTAACAAAATAAAGGGTATTATAAATTCGCTTATTATAATTAACCGCATTAAAAATAAATCAAACGTAAAAGTTCTTTTTTTTGCTACGAATTTATATTTTGAGGTGTTTTTTTTTGTACTCTTAAAACTTATGAGAGTTCCCATAATCAGGGAATTGAACGAAACGCCTGCATTCCTTCTTAAGGAGAAAAAACTGCCAAATTATAAAAGGCAGATTCTATGTTTTAAATTAAAAATGTATAATGATATCATCGTAATATCAGATTATTTAAAAAATTTCTATCAAGGCATATTCCCCAAAAATCACATATTTCAAATTCCTATTTTGGTGGATATGGAGCGGTTTCATAACGACATCGAAACAGGAAACGACAACAAAAAAGTAATTACCTACGTTGGATTTATGGGGGATAACAAAGACGGCATAGAAAATTTAATTGAAGCTATTCATCTTATAACAAAAAAAGAAGAAACTGTACAATTACAACTTATTGGATCCGCTCCCAAAAGCGACATGCTTCGGCTAAAAAATAAGGTTAAGAGATTGGGCCTGGAAAATACTATATCCTTTTTAGGACCAAAGACGACTAATGAGATCCCATTTCTTCTGGCAAAGTCTGATTTTTTAGTTCTTGCAAGGCCAAATAATAACCAGGCAAAAGGGGGATTTCCGACAAAACTTGGAGAGTATTTGGCTTCCGGTAAGCCCGTGGTAATTACCACAACCGGCGAAATTTCTAAATATCTTATAGACTATGAGTCAGCCTACCTTACAGAGCCTGATAAACCAACGAGCTTCGCAGAAAAGTTAATTTTTGCATTGAATGATCAAAATGCAGAAAAAATTGGAAAAAACGGAAGAGCCATTGCTAATAAATATTTCAATTACAAACTGTACGGCGAAAAATTAATTGAAATAATCCGAAACTAATACGCAAAATGAAAATAGCAATCCACAACCAACCTGGAAGTTTCAGCGACCGTTGGATTAATTATTGCCAGGAAAATAAAATTGATTATAAACTTGTAAACTGTCACGATTCAAATATTATCCAACAACTTGACGATTCTGTTGGATTAATGTGGCACTGGAGCCAGGAAGACTATCGAGCAATCTTGTTCGCCCGCCAATTAACTTTGTCGTTAGAGAAAAAAGGCATCAAAGTTTTCCCTGATATAAACACCGCGTGGCATTTTGATGATAAAATAGGCCAGAAATATTTGCTGGAAGCGATAGGAGCTCCATTCATAGAATCAATGGTCTTTTACTCAGCAAACGATGCCTTAAAGTGGGTTGATAAGAGTGTTTTCCCAAAAGTTTTTAAGTTAAGAGGTGGGGCGGGCTCAATCAACGTCTCGCTTGTTAAAACAAAAAGTAAGGCAAAACGTTTAATAAGAAAGGCTTTCAGTGATGGATTCTCTCCCACCAATTCTATTTCACGCTTTAGAGATAGATTCTGGGTTGTGAAAAGAGATAGAAATTTTTCTTCTTTGATAGGCGTTCTTAAAGGCTTTGGAAGATTATTTATCCCAACAGAAAGTGAGCGATTTTCCCACAATCAAAAAGGATACATTTATTTCCAGGAATTCATTCCCGGCAACGAATATGATACACGGCTGGTCGTAATTGGAAATCGGTGTTTTGGAGTTCGCCGATATTGCAGAAAAGGAGATTTTAGAGCTTCAGGAAGTGGAATTAAGGCATATGAGCCCGAACTATTTGATAAAGAGGCGATAAAAATTGCGTTTAATATTGCGAAGACCTTAAAAACTCAATCTATCGCATTTGATTTTATTTTCGATAATCACGGTCCAAAGATAGTAGAGATGAGTTATGCATTCATAATGGGGAAATTTTATGATGATTGTCCCGGCTTTTGGGACCAGGAACTAAACTGGCACCGGAGCCCGGTGAATCCGCAGTATTTTATGATCGAAGATTTTTTAAGCGAAATAAAACGCAGCCATGTTTGCGGTAACTATGCTGATTGACAAATCTCCAAATTAAGTGCAAGTAAAAAAAAATTGCCAATAAATAATATGATCTTCCTAATGCTTACCTATAAAAGTAAATCCTGTTGGTGTTTTCATCGTTCGGATTCCACATATTTTCGCACCATGAAAACCAGCAAATAACTTTAATGAATCGATTCTTTTTTAAATCTAAGGCTAGGGTTGCCTTTTTATTTTTTTGTGTTGTATTGATTTCAACCGGTCTTTTCATTTATTTTGGATATAAAGCAGCGGAAAACCCGGTTTCATACCTTCCGCAGATCGATTCAATGGTTGCTAATTCCGCCTCCACTGATCTAAATCCTATCGTTATTAAAAATCCGGCATATCAACTCCAAATTGATCATACCGGCAAAATCTCTGTACGGACAAACGATGGGGAATTGATTGTATCGTCGCTAACATATTATTCAAAGTCTGATAAAGACAAAGGAAATTGGGGTTTGGGTAACGTAGATGTTCGCATTTTAAATGACAGCAGCACGGAAATAAATGGAACTACCCCTAATAGCATCGTTAAACTTGTTTTAATATGTTCTAAGTATCTACCCAAAATAGATGTAAAAATTGAAACGCGTTACGGCGCAAATACAATACTAAAAAGAGAAGCGCTGGTTGCTGCTTTCGCCATTCCGGTTTCCGAAGTTTACACCAAGAACAGAAAAGTTGATCGAGACAACTTCGAAGCTGAATACTGGTTACAAAAAGAAGGTGTGCGTTTTGGCACTAATGAAAGATCTGCTTTAATCTATCATACCCCTTCAGTTTCATCACTGCAACTGGAAACAGAAAAAAGATTACTTTTCATTAACCTTGATTACAGTTTAGATCATCCATTTATAAGGCTACCATATCAAAAGGATGAGGGAAAGCGGTGGGTGGATTTATCCGAAGCGGATTATGCAATCGGGTCAGTTAGGACTAACAGTTTTTCTATCAATTTTGGAGAAAATCCCAAAACTACTCCAAGGCTGATGCTGGTTCCTAATGGATATAAGGCAGGCTACGTGTTTACAGAGCACGCTGATGGAGGCGACATCCGAAAGCAGCGAGCGGCTTATTTTGGTTCTGAAGACATTACCAACGCAGCTAAGGCTACCGGAGGCTTCGTAGGCCACAAAATCCCGGTAACAAAAAGCGTGTTCTATACCGGCCCTGAAACTGCACCTGGCGCGTCAATATACGAAGGCGAAAAGATTTCTCCATTACTCAATTTCTTAGATCAGCTACATGCCACAGGGTTGTACGATTTATGTTTACATACACCAGAAAATCTGTCATCCACCCGGGAAACGCTTGAAACTTCCATAAAGTTTATGAAAGAGCGGTACAATACTGCTTCGTGGATCGATCATGGATTTTATGGAGGCAAAATCAATAGAGAGGCGATGGTATGCGATGGATTAGATAGCACGTCGCAATTCTATGCAGCTGATATATGGAAAAAATATGACACCAGATATTTTTGGAGTCCTGCGGTAGAGATGATTGATAATGCAAACTGGGTGTCGGTATCAGACAATATTAAAAGACTTAAATTTTATAAAGCCTACGTCACGCTTTTGCAACACTACTTATCGCCGAAAGATTTGCAACAATTAAGTTTATTTCAGGCAGCCAGGGAACTTAAGAAAAGACATTCATATCGTACGGAACTTAATACACTTGAATATAATTCGGGAAATTCACGGCCGACCCCACTCTACTGGCTACATCCAACCCGAACACAACAATTTTATTCGTGGGCAACCAACGAGGAGAAGTATTATTCAGACGATGACGCCAAAGAGGAAAAAGAACAATTGCGGAATTTAATAAACAACCAGGGCATTTACATTAATCATGGATACTTCGCCCGTAACCTTGCACCAGTTGACAAAGTGCTAAAATCAGTTAATGGAAAGTTGGTGATAAGCCCAAATTTCGATAAGATTTTATCGATGATGGATGGAATGAGAAATGACGGAGACCTTTACATTACCACGATAGCTGATCTGATGGATTACTGGATAATGCTCGAAAAAGTAACGTTTGAATATTTGCCGGGCGGAGCCATTAATGTAATTAACGGAAACAAAAAAGCCATTAAAGGTCTGTCCATAATCATGCGGGCAAAGGACATTCGAATCAACGGAAAAATCCCTTCTACAAAAAATGTTAGGGATGATACTATTTTTTGGTTCGACATTGGACCGCAGCAAACGGTTCAACTGGAAGTAAAATAAAATTAAACGCTACGCTGCAATTTTAGATAACAAACACATTCTTCGGAAGACAAAATTTTGAAAATACTTTTTTTTATTGACAGCCTTAGAGCCGGAGGCAAAGAAAGGCGCTTAGTTGAACTTTTGAAGGGACTTAAAACTTCAACTAGTATTTCCTTCGAAATGGTTGTAATGAATGAAACAATCCAGTACCAGGATGTATTTTCCCTTAACATCAAAATTCATTACCTGCTCAGAAAAACAAAAAAAGATTTATCCGTTTTCCGAAAGTTTTACCGGATTTGCAAAGAATATAAGCCCGACCTCGTGCATTGCTGGAATGACATGACGGCTGTTATTTCCGTTCCTGCCTGTCAATTACTAAAAATCAAACTAATAAATGGAATGGTTGCGGACACTCCCGTTCAGCAAAACATTTTAAACAAAAGCTGGCTTCGTGCCCGGCTAACATTTCCTTTCTCCGATAAAATAATTGGCAACTCTAACTCGGGATTGGCAGGATACGGTGCTCCGGTTAAAAAATCGTTATGTATTTACAACGGAATGGATTTTAACCGTTTCAAAAATTTAAAAGATCTGGACAATATCCGCAAAGAAATATTTGGGAGCTACGATAGTAGCCTGTTTGTTGCCGGAATGGTAGCAGCTTTTGAGCACAGAAAAGACTATAAAACGTTAGTTAACGGAGCCATTTCGCTGCTGCAGTCAAACAATTCGATCCGATTTTTATTGGTGGGACATGGGACCGATTTCGACGAAATAAAAAACAGTGTTCCGGCAGCGATTAAAGATAAAATAATTTTTTTGGGAAAGCGAAACGATGTAGAATCTATCGTTAACTTGTTTGATGTGGGCATTCTTCTCACCAACTCAAAAGTTCACGGAGAAGGCATTTCCAATTCAATAATTGAATACATGGCGCTTGGCAAACCCGTGATCGCAACCCGTGGCGGCGGAACTAACGAACTGGTAATCGATAAACGAAAACGGATACCTGGTAAATGCCAGCGATAGTTCGCAATTAGTTAAGTACATTCAAATATTGATGGAAAATAAACGTTTGCGCAGCGAATTAGGCGCAAGAGGTTATGAGATGGCCAAAAACAGGTTTGACCTCAATTTAATGACTAAGAATTATATCAAGATGTATCAACAAGTACTCCAAGAAAATAAAAATTAATGAATATTTTAGTGACGGGCGCAGCCGGGTTTATAGGTTCTCATGTTTGTGAACATCTCATTAAAGCGGGAAATTCCGTTATCGGAGTAGATAACTTCGATTCATTTTATCCTGCTAAAATTAAGGAATCAAATATTGCCGGATTAAAACGTTGCAAGCAATTTCAACTACATAAAACCGACATTAGAGACGCCAGTGCGTTAAATGAAATTTTCTCTTCGCACAACATCGACGCCGTTATTCACCTGGCAGCAAAGGCAGGCGTAAGACCTTCTATGGAATCTATCGAGGAATACTACGACGTCAACATTAATGGCACTGTATCATTATTAGAATCAATGAGAAAGCATGAAGTAATAAAATTGCTGTTTGCTTCTTCCTCTTCCATATATGGCAACAATCAAAAAGTGCCGTTCTGCGAAAGCGATAATGTAGATAATCCTATTTCTCCTTATGCATCAACAAAAAAAAGCGGCGAGCTTCTTTGCCATGTATATCATCATCTTTATAATTTCAACATAACCTGTTTGCGTTTTTTTACGGTTTATGGGCCACGGCAGCGCCCGGATTTGGCAATTCACAAGTTTACAAAACTGATTATGGAAGAAAAGCCCATTCCGTTTTACGGAGATGGAACTTCATCAAGAGATTATACTTATATCGATGATATTGTGAATGGAATACAATGCGCATTGGACCATATAAGCGGATATAACATTTATAATTTAGGCGAATCGAAGGTTATTGCTTTACGAGAACTTGTAGAAACATTAGAACAAGGTCTTGGCAAAAAAGCAATCTTAAACAAACTACCCATGCAACAGGGAGATGTAAGCAGAACCTTCGCCGATATTTCAAAATCCAGGGCCGAAATTGGATACAATCCTGTATACGATATAAAAACCGGGATTGACAAGTTTATACAGTGGTATAAAAACAACGCATAATCATTACCTAACTTATATGGCTTCAAACATCTTATTTTTGAAATTAGGGGGTTTCTCTAATATAAATGACGCCGTTCTAAATATTTTGGAATCAGAATTTCCCGAAAGCCAGGTCGAAACTATTGATGCATGGCAACTACTTAAAAAGGAAATATCAGTTTCGGAACTTTTAAAAAATGTTTTCTACTTTTTCACAGAATATGGACTAGACCTGTTTTTATTCAAGAAAAAATGGAGCGAATGGTCGCAGTGGTTTTTTGCTACTTCCTATTTATCAATTATGATAAGCGATAAGATAAAAAAAACAACTCGCGGCAAAGAATACAGATTTACATTTCAAACGCAATCCATTTTTAATGGAAAAATTGACAACATTCCTCATTACGTTTACACCGACCATACCACCAGGACAAACCTTCTTTATCCTTCCATAGATCCGAAGTCGTTCATGAGATCAAAAAGATTTATTAAAAGGGTCGAAACCAAACTTTACCAGGAGGCAACAATGATTTTCACTTTTGGAAGCCTGGCGGCCCACTCACTTACAACCCAATACCTAATTCCCGAAGAGAAAATACTTGTTGTTTATTCCGGAAGCAACGCCCACTCTCAAACAAACTTTAATGCACAAAAATATTGTGCAAAAAATATATTGTTTATCGGAATTGATTGGGAAAGAAAAGGAGGTCCCACTCTTTTAAAGGTGTTTAAAAAAGTTTTGGCAAACCATCCGGATGCATCATTAACCATTGTAGGTTGCAATCCACCGAAATTTCACTTGCCTAATTGCGAGGTAGTCGGAAAAATTCCGGTTGCCGATATTGCCAAATATTACGAAGCTGCAAGCATTTTTTGTTTACCTACCCTGCGGGAGCCGTTTGGAGTGGTATTCGTTGAAGCAATGAGTTTTCGATTGCCGATTGTAGCTAACAATATCGGAAGCATCCCGGAACTGGTAGTAAACGATCGAAACGGCTATCTTATTAACAACGACGTTGACGGATATGCACATGCAATTTGCTCTCTAATTGAAGATCCGACAAAGTCTATGAAAATGGGAGAAGCAGGTTACCAATTAAGTCAGACAATATTTCAATGGAAAAACGTGGGCAACTTAATAAAGGAAAACATTAGTAAATCGCTAATTGAGATTCAACCCCTAGGCGCGGATGCAAACCTGTGGACAAGTGAGAATGGCGATCAGTTTCAAGTGAACGGAAATTAAATACTTTTATTAGGACAAACATACATGGAAATAAAAGCAAATGGCGGCGGACATCCAAAAAAAAAGATATTACTGATAGGACCCTATCCGCCTCCCTACGGCGGCGTAAGCGTACATATCGCACGCTTTATTAATCTTCTAAAAAATGAATTCTCCTTTGATTTTATAGACGAAAGCCCCTTAAGAAAATCCGGATATTTTAATTTAAGAAGTTTAAAACTGTTCACCTACCTAAAAAAAGTGATAAATGCCGAGGTTTTATATATTCACAGTGGTAATAATTTAGTAAGAATATTTCATCTCGTTGCAGGAAAACTTTTCTTAAAAAAAATCATTCTAGTGTTGCATGGATTCAATACAACACCACCAAAGTTTGTTTTTTTTCTCAGTGGAATTATTTACCGGCTGGCAAATCGGATTGTACTGGTTAACCCGGTTATCAAAGACAGTTTATTTCTGCCCGAGAAAAAGTGTATCATTAAGGAGGCTTTTTTACCACCACTTCTAAAGGAAGAATCTCCCTTACCCGGAAATATAAGTGAATTACTGACCCGGTGTAAACAAGAAGGTAAAACAATTATTTGCGGCAATGCATTTCGCCTCGAAACGTATAAAAATCAGGATCTCTATGGTTTGGATATGTGCATTGAAGTTTCCAGGCGATTATCAAAAGAAAATTTCCCGTTTGTTTTTCTTTTTGTAGTCGCCTCAATTGACCAAAACACCGGCGCGTATCCAAAGAATGAATCTATCATTGAAGAGTCAAACTTAAAAGAAACATTTTTTCTGATAAATCAAAAACTATCGTTTGTTAAATTAATGGAAAAATCAGATATCGTAGTGAGGCCCACAAATACAGATGGGGACTCACTGACTATAAGGGAGGGTCTCTTTTTAAACAAGAAAGTTCTGGCATCTGACGTTGTAGATCGGCCGGAAGGAGTACACTTATTCCAAAACCGGGATATTGATGATCTGGAAAAAAAGTTGAAATTATTGATCAAAGAGGATAATATAAATGAACTTGCCTTCACAGACGCAGACTATAATAAATCGGTTTTGGAGTTTAAAAGATTTTATTCGGACCTACTAACAAATGTGAACTGAAGATCATGGATGGATCATATTTCATACAGGAAAAAATGCAATGGCAAATATTCAATTTTATTCAGCAGTTTCTCAAAAAAAAGTGGGTGAAGAATTTACACGGATATATTTGCAAATGGCTGGCTGATCCGGTATCAATTTTTGAGGTAAAAAGACAATATTTATGTGTGGTTTAGCAGGATTCATAGGATTTCCCAATAATATAAAACTGGCAGAACAAGCCAACCGTTGCCAGCAACACCGCGGGCCGGACAACCAATCGCTTTGGTATGATGATTATATTGCTCTGGCTCACCAAAGGCTTTCTATTATTGACCTTAGTGACGCAGCCAATCAGCCTTTTCATAAACACGGTCTCATCATTATTTTCAATGGCGAAATCTATAATTATAAGGAGCTCCGGGAAAAACTACGGCAAGAAAAAAACGTAGCTTTTACAACCTCTTCCGACACCGAAGTATTGCTGGAATTATTTCATCATTATGGCAAAAATTGCCTGGATGACCTGATAGGAATGTTTGTCTTCGCGATCTATAATACACAGAATTCCCATCTTTTTATTGCACGTGATCATTTTGGAATAAAACCACTCTTTTACACGCATATCGGAAAGTCATTCGCTTTT
>CAVRFP010000005.1:0-374908 GCA_963720405.1 uncultured Chitinophagaceae bacterium | reverse complement strand
AATAAAAAATGACTTAAATGAACACAATTAACGAAGACAATCAGCAACGCCAATCCAGGCGCAGCTTTTTAGGAAACGTTTCTACTATTGGTGTAGGTGTATTGGCGGCAAATATGGTTTTAACTAAAGGCGCTTCGGCACAAGCCCATCAACAAACGACTGGCGGGCAAGTAAAAAAAAATAAAAAAATGAGAGCAATTGTATTAAACGGTAACCGCGAAGTAGTGGTAAAAACGGTTGATGCCCCTCAGATGGAAGCACAGACAGATGTGTTATTACGACTGACTTCCACCGCCATCTGCGGCACGGACCTGCATATTTATGAAGGGCGCATGGGCAATTTTTCAGGAAATGTAATTGGGCACGAACCGCTTGGCATTGTAGAAGAGGTCGGGGCGGCAGTAGTGAACGTCAAAGTAGGCGACCGGGTAACCGTACCAACGCATATCTGCTGCGGCTTTTGTCTCAACTGCGTCCGCGGCTTTACCGATGCTTGTTTAACAGTCAACCCCGGCACCACGGGCGGTGCTTATGGCTACCCAGGAATGGGAGGTTATATGGGAACGCAGGCGGAATATGCCCGCATACCTTTCGCTGATGCGAATTGTTTGAAACTTCCTGGCGAAGCAGGTGATGATTGGGAAAACGATTTTGTATTGCTCGCCGATGCTTTCCCAACAGGTTGGCATGCCACCGAACTGGCGGAAGTGTCGGCAGGAAATTCCGTGGCAATTTTTGGCGCAGGAGCAATTGGGCTTCTCGCGGCCTATTCTGCATTACGGTTTCGGGGTGCAAGCGTTGTATATGTAGTTGATTATGTTCCTGAGCGACTTCAGAAAGCCGGTGAAATCGGAGCCGTTCCAATTGATTTTACTAAGGGAGATCCGGTTGAACAAATCAAAGCGGAACAATCCAAAAGGCGCAAAGGCGCCAAATCAACTTACCGTGGTGAAGAAGCAATGAACGGAGTGGACTGCGGTATTGATGCTATTGGTTTTCAGGCACACGATTGGACAAAGAAAAATATCATTGAAAACCCGAACATTGTCATCGGTGCACTTGGCAAGATCATCAATGCCACAGGCCGCCTTGGAATCGTTGGAGTATTTGTTGCCAATGATCCAACGCCCGCGAACGAACTAGCAAGAAAGGGTGAAATTGTGGTACCATGGGCTGATTTGTTCAAAAAAGATATTGCTGTCAAAATGGGGCGTGATCATGATTTGCGATACAACCGCCATCTGCGTGATTTAATCATTGCAGGACAAGCGAAGCCTGGTATTATTGTTTCGCACCGTATTGGATTTGATGCTGCGCCAGCCGCCTTTCGCAAATTTGATGAACGAAAAGACGGCTACATAAAAATCGTTCTTGACCCACAAGTCAAAGCTTAATGAAGAAGTGTGCCGCTATAAAAAAAGAGGTTAAGTTAACTATGCATTTGGCTAACAGATTACCGCATCAAGCTAAGCCGTCATTATTAAGTAAAACTATTACACCATTCTGTTGTTGATGTTTTGTAATAAGTACTTTCAGGAAATGATATATAAGAGTTTGAAACGGGTTTAGAAAAGCGAAAATGTAGAAAATTGAAATTAATAACAAGTCTGTTTAATCCAGCTAAGAACAATTTACAATAGTCAAAATAGATTTCCATGATGAAATAAAAATCGCAAACGTATTCTTATTATACCGGCTATCGCACAACAAACAATTAGTCCGGAACGACCGTCTAAACAAATAAAAATGTCTTAATTAATAATTAAAAAAACGAATTATGAAATCGTTAGAAAACAAAGTAGCCATCGTTACCGGGGCAGGCTCTGGTATCGGCAAAGCCATCTCATTGCTTTACGCAAAGGAAGGTGCAAAAGTGGTGGTATCGGATATCAGTGAAAAGGGTGGCAATGAAACGGTTTCGGAAATAAAATCAAGTTCGGGCGAAGCCATCTTTGTGAAAGCGGATAGTTCAAAACCTGACGACAATAAAAGTTTGGTAGAACAGGCTGTAAAACAATTTGGCGGATTGCATATTGCAGTAAATAATGCGGGGATTGGCGGCCCGTTGGCAGCTACCGGCGAATATCCAATCGATGGCTGGGATAAAGTGATTGCCATCAATTTATCAGGTGTGTTCTATGGAATGCGTTATCAGATTCCGGCCATGCTGCAATCCGGCGGCGGCAGCATTGTAAACGTAGCTTCCATCCTGGGAAAAGTGGGCGCAAAAGGTTCGCCTGCTTACGTAGCTGCCAAGCACGGCGTAATTGGCCTTACAGAAGCGGCAGCACTGGAATATGCCGATCAGAAAATTCGCATTAATTCCATTGGGCCGGGTTATATTTTAACACCGCTGCTTACCAATAGTTTGGATGATGCTGCCATGAAAGCATTGGTAGGCTTGCATCCAATGGGAAGATTGGGCGATTCAAACGAAGTAGCTGAACTGGCTTTGTGGTTGAATTCAGAAAAGGCATCTTTTGTTACAGGCGCTTATTATAATGTAGATGGTGGTTATTTGGCTCAGTAGATTTTGAGTAAATAAACCATCAATTATTCCATAACAAATAGGATGTGCAACGATCAACAATCAAATAATAATCATGGCAAAAGTTACCGCCGATAACGGCAAAGAAAATTATTTGGTGGAAATACACTCGCCTACGGGTAATATGGTAATTGCAGATGAACCAAAAGAAAAAGGCGGCGAGGATAAAGGCTTCTCGCCAAAAGAATTGCTGGCGTCTGCTTTGGCTGCATGCACCAGCGCCACAGTGCGGATTTTTTGTAATCGTAAAAAATGGGATGCAAAAAATGTGCATGTTGAAGTTGAACTGGTGGAAGAGGAAGGTGAAACTATTTTTAACAGGAAACTACAATTGGAAGGCAACCTGGATGAAGCTCAGCGCCACACACTTTTGAATGTAGCCAATGCATGTCCTGTTCATAAAATATTGACACATGCTATTACTGTGGAAACTACATTGGTTTAGTAATGATGAACAGAATCCATCTGAGAGATTAAAAATCGGCTTTAATTGTTTGTTTGCTGTCAATTTATAAGGATTGAAAATTGGCAGGGAAAAAAATAGAAGGCGCAAAAATTGCTTGATGGCGTTTTATACAAAAAAGAGTAGATGTAAAAAGAGTAAATGTAAATGATAAAAGATTCTATACTGATTTTAGCGTTAGGTGCTTCTGCCGTTGCATTTGGTCAGGGGCGATTTAAAATTCACCATATCATCAAAAAATCAGCTATCGAAAGCGGTTATTTGCCTTTAATCTACAAAGACAAGGAGAATAATGTGCAACCGGTTTCCATCTGTTCTGACAAACTTTACGGTATTGTTCGGATTAACCAGGGCGTACCCGTTGTTGATTTTTGGCCAATAACCGACGATGATTATGCCGACAATCCTCATTGCATTTCAAAAAATACGGAACTGGGCCGGTTTGAAATTGATTTATCACGAAAGAAAGTTGGTAATCCGGTAAGGTATATAAAAGTGCCTTTCAGCGGTTGGATATTCGGTTTCGGAACAACGCCATTCCATTTCAGACCGAAAACAGAGAGTTTTCCTTCCGCCGTTTCTTCTCAAATAGGCATTAACGTTACTTACGGCAAATACGTTGGTTACTCGAAGGTAACCCAGGGAACAATTACAAATTACGGATTGATGATCGGGCCGTTTGCCGGGATAACAGAAGTGAGGTTAGAGAAAAGTACGGTGGTAAATCCGGACAATTGGATTGCGGACAGAACCAATTCAGCGTTTACTTACGGGCTGAATGTGGCACTAACAAGAAACAATTTGGGTATTGTCCTGTCGTTGGGAATTGACCACAACTTTGGAACCGATGCGAAAGATTGGGGCTATCAAAATAAACCCTGGATTGGAATTGGTGTAAATACGTATTTAGGAGTTTTTTAAAAAAAATTGAATTCTTTTAAAAAACTCGACGGAAAGTCAATCATAAAAATAATAAGCATGATTTCTTCTAAACAAACAAACACAGTCACAGCAAACTACCGTGGAACAAATAAACTCTTAACAGGGATCGTTCTGGCAGTCATTACTTTTTGGCTTTTTGCTCAAACAACCCTAAACATTGCGCCGGTAATGGGCGCAGATCTAAAAATCAGCCATGGTCTGAACAATATTGCGGTCACTATTACTGCTTTATTTTCGGGACTTTTTATCGTAGTAGCCGGTGGATTGGCCGACGGATGGGCAGGGTGAAAATTACTTACATTGGTTTGCTATTTAGTGTCATTGGTTCATTGCTCATTGTTATTTCTCCATCCGGTACTGCTGTGTTTCTATTGGCTGGTCGAATTTTGCAGGGACTTTCAGCGGCCTGCATTATGCCCGCTACTTTGGCTTTGGTGCAAGCTTATTATGAGGGTAAAGCACGTCAGCGAGCTATTAGTTTTTGGTCTATTGGCTCATGGGGTGGTTCGGGTTTCAGCGCACTATTTGGTGGATTAATTGCCTCCTCGATTGGTTGGCGCTGGATTTTTATTATCTGCATTCTTGTCGCAATTGTAAGTTATTTATTAATCCGGGGAACACCGGAAAGTAAATCCACTGCTACCGCTGAAAAATCCTTCGATTGGGGCGGACTTGCCTCTTTTATTATCGCCCTATTGTCATTAAATATTGTAATCGGACAAGGTTCTGCACTTGGTTGGTTAAGTCCTGCGATATTAATTGGCTGGGCCATTTTTATTGTAGCCACTATTATTTTCTTCCGGATAGAAAATAAGCGCAAAAACAGCTTTGTTGATTTATCACTTTTTAAAAATAAAACTTTTTCAGGAGCCACCTTATCCAACTTTTTGCTCAATGGCGCTGCCGGCACATTGCTTGTTTCACTGGCGCTTGTGCAATCTGAGGCAGGATTATCTTCTCTGCAGTCGGGGTTAATTACCGTTGGTTATTTAGTAGCTATACTCAGTACCATTCGGGTAGGAGAAAAATTACTTCAAAAAATGGGGCCAAGAAAACCGATGGTAATGGGTTGTCTTATAACGGGCGTGGGTATTCTTCTTACCAGCTTTACATTTCTTTTGGCTAAAGAGTATCTTATTGTTGCTTTTGTAGCCTTCACCTTGTATGGGGTAGGTCTTGGTTTTTACGCAACACCATCTACCGATGCAGCTGTGAGTAATGTTCCGGGAGATAAAGCCGGGTCAGCATCGGGAATCTATAAGATGGCATCATCCCTTGGTGCTGCCTTTGGCGTTGCCATTTCTGCTGCCATCTATTACGGGTTGGGTAAAATGAAAGGAAACCCACCGATGGCGGATATTTTCATGGGAAGAACCGATAATGCAGAGGTTAGATACGCAGCAGGCTTGGCACTACTTTTTAATGTTTTTATGGTTGTTGTAGCCATCATAGCCATATTGCTAACTGTTCCGAAATCATCTCCTAAACCGACAATAAATAATTCGAAATAATAATTTTCATATAAATAAATACAAAGACAATGGATACCACTAAAATCAAATCATTCATGAAGAATATGGACGGCTTCATTGATAAGCTGCTACCCGAATTGGAAGAAATCTATAAAGACATTCACCGCAACCCGGAATTGTCTATGCATGAAGAGCGCACTTCCAAAATTGCAGCAGATTATTTAACCAAATACCAATATGAGGTTACAACGAAAGTCGGCCCCACAGGGGTCGTCGGCCTGATGAAAAACGGTGAAGGCCCTGTGGTGATGCTTCGTGCTGATATGGATGCGCTACCCGTAACGGAGGCTACCGGGCTGCCTTATGCCAGCACGGTAAAAGCGAAAGATGATGAAGGCAGGGAAGTAGGCGTGTCGCATGTTTGCGGGCATGATATTCATGTAACCTGGTTGATGGGTGCGGCCAGATTGTTTTCAGAACATAAAGATCAATGGAAAGGAACTTTGATGGCTGTTTTTCAACCCGGAGAAGAAGTGGGTCGTGGCGCCCAAAGCATGATTGATGCCGGCATGATGACCCGTTTTCCGAAGCCCGATATTATTCTTGGCCAGCATGTGATGGTCGGTGAGTCCGGGACGGTTGGCTATCGCAGTGGCGCTATACTTTCTGCAGGCAACAGTATCCAGGTACAGCTTTTTGGCAAAGGCGCGCATGGGTCGTATCCTCAAACATCGATAGATCCGGTTATCATGGCGGCTGCTACCGCCATGCGGCTGCAAACCATTGTTTCCAGAGAGATAGCACCTACGGAGACTGCGGTGTTGACTATTGGCGCCCTGCAGGCAGGCACCAAAGAGAATATTATTCCGGAGGATGCAACATTAAAATTAAACATCCGCACTTTTAATGATGGGGTAAAGGATCACATTCTTTCGGCTGTGAAACGCATCTGCAATGCAGAATCTGAGGCTTCCAACGCTCCGAAGGAACCGCAATATACAGACCTGGATTCTTATCCACTCACAGAAAATGACCCCCAGGCTACCGCAAAAGTGGCTGCCGCCTTTAATGCTCAGTTTGGTGATAAATCGCATGAAACAGGCCCTGCTTCCGCCAGTGAAGATTTCAGCATTTTTGGAAGAAACTGGAAAGTGCCTTATGTTTTTTGGTTTGTCGGCGGCACGGATCCTAAAACATACCTGGATGCCAAAAAGAATAATAACATCAATTCCATTCCGAGTAATCATTCACCTAAATTTGCGCCCGTAATAAATCCAACATTAAAAACCGGCCTGCAGGCAATGATGTCGGCTGCACTGGCGTGGTTGAATTAAAATAAAGGGATATGGTTTGTCTGCGGACAGCTTTACAATTGGCGACATGAATGTACGCTTCTCTCTTCGCACAATGCGATCGCCGGGTCAGGCGTTGCTTTCAAATTGGTAACTCAATAAGGAAAATCGTTTCTTCTTTTTCCTTACTTGCTACGTTTATCGATCCGTTATGTTCCTTGGTAATGATATCGTATGCCAAACTCAATCCCAAACCTGTTCCCTGTCCTGCTGGTTTTGTGGTGAAAAATGGTTGAAAGACCTTGTCAATTATGTTTTGCGAAATACCTATACCATTATCTTTTACTATGATTTCGATTTTGTCATCCAATTTTTTCGTTTGAATTGAAACCAGTGGATTATAATTTGCTTCCTCCAATTTTTGTCTTTCACTCACTGCATAAAAAGCGTTTGTAAAAAGATTCAACAATACTCGTCCAATATCCTGCGGAACGATATCTATTTTACCAATGCTTTCATCAAAGTCGGTTTTAAAATCAGCGTTAAACGTTTTATCTTTTGCCCGCAGTCCGTGATAACTCAATCGCAAATACTCATCGGCCAGCGCATTGATGTCTGTAGGCTCTTTTATGCCAGTATTTTTTCGGGAATGTTGCAACATACCTTTTACAATAGCATCTGCCCGCTTGCCGTGATGAACTATCTTTTCCAGGTTTTGTTTCACTTCATCTGCAATTGCTTTTGCTTCTTCAATATCTCCTTTATTTAATTCTTCCTTCATTTCATCTATCAATTCATTGCTTACATCGGAAAAATTATTTACAAAGTTTAACGGGTTTTGTATTTCATGCGCGATGCCTGCGGTGAGTTCACCAAGTGATGCCATCTTTTCGCTTTGTATCAACTGCGCCTGCGTAGATTTGAGCTCTACAATCGTTTGCTGTAATCTTTTCTTTTGTAATAATTCAGCATTGAATGCCCGCGCCCGAACGTTTTCAAAAACAATTGAAATAAAAAAAATGATCAACACAAGTCCGCTGTAGCAGGATAAAGTAAAGGTTCCATTTTTAAACAGGGACGATTCAGGAAAAGGATAATTAACGAAGTTCAGGTAGGTGAAAATAATAATAATCAATACCGCAATAATTGCCCAGAACGATCCGCTTTTTTTGCCAGCCAGCAATAATATGATGATAGGAGTGGTAGCAAGCCACGGCAAAACAGGCGATTGCAATCCTCCGGAATAATAGATGCAGCCAGAGATGCAAACAATTCCCGCCAGTCCAAAAGCATTCGAAATAATAAAAATATCAAGCCTTGCTTTTAAAAGAAAAATCAAAATAGTAAAAACAATGAAGGCAAGAAACATGATCAATTCCCCCATCTTAAAATTGGCAGCCCACGAAATAGCCACATAAAAAAGAGAGAAGATTGCCGTAATAAAAAGAGTGTACGCGATTAGACGAATTCTCCGCTGATCTTCAATGTCGCGTATATCTGAAGGAGGAATAAAAAATTCAACAATTGTCTTAAGCATACTTATGGTTTACTTTTTTATCCGGTTATTTTAAAGGCAATGATATATGCCACCCAAATCCAAAGCCCTGTTATTATACCCGGCATCAATTGGAACGCATAATTTTTTCGGTGCATTTTCCTGAAGAAAACGGGCAGCACACTGCATATCAGTCCTTCGCCCAGGATGATATACCAGGGAGTATTGTAAATCATCTTACAGTTAATGTAATGCCACCAGCCGGCATTTTTCGCCCAATGCTCAAACAATGGAATAACGGCAAATCCTATAAGGGTTGATGCGATAATGCTTACCCATATTTTTTCGGCATTACTTATCTGCCATCCCAGGTAGCCGACCTGTATCAATATAACTGCCCATGCAAAAGGCATGTACAGGGGGGAGCAGGCGATCATCGGCTCGCCGCTTGCGTATATAAGCGTTTTTGTAGATTTTACCAACCAGCAATCTGCCAGCAACTCAATAAAACCGGCCGTAATTCCAAATACAAGAAGGCGCTTCAAAAACCGGTCTCTATTGACTAAAGCAAACCACAACAATATCCCGTACATTCCAAATGAGAGCATAAATCCGGAGCGCCAGGTAAGATGAAAACGTGCGCTTATCGCTGCAGTCGCTACAGTAATAATTAAAGTGATAATAATAAATACCGACTCTTTCTTTTTTAAATTACGGAGCAGTCTGGAGACCAACATATTGATTGGCTTATTAAAGTAAATGTCGCAATAAATTTGATCGAACTAAATTCAATATTCTGCTGCTGCCCGAAAGAAACAACAAAAATCTGAAGACAATGTCAAAGTAAACCGGAAAATTTTTTATTACTTCTCTGCAATCGTTTTTTTGTATGATCAAAATTAGTGTATTTTGCTTTTCAAAGAAGTCAATCAAATAAAGTTATTCTCTCTGCCGGCCCTAAGTATAAACTTTCTTGCTTTCTTTATCTGATTATCTTAACGATCCCTATCCGGTTACATCTTCGCTTTCAAAATAAAATAAAATACAATGCCAGCAAAAAAAGTCATTATTATTGGTGGTGGTGTTGCCGGAATGAGTGCAGCCCATGAATTAATAGAGCGCGGATTTGAAGTACAGGTATTCGAAAAAAAAGTTCGATTACCCGGAGGCAAAGCCCGGAGTGTTGATGTGCCTGACGCTGATGCGGGAGATCATTATAATCCGTTGCCCGGAGAACACGGCTTTCGCTTTTTCCCCGGCTTTTATAAGCATGTTATCGATACCATGAAACGGATTCCATTTCCGGGAAATAAAAATGGCGTTTTTGATAACCTGGTTTCAGCTCCCCGTGTAATGCTTGCGCGAACCGGTTACGATCCCGTTGTAATGCTGGATAGTTTTCCAAAGTCGTTTGCCGATTTTAAATTTTTATTGCAGTCTGTTCATCAGCATACAGGACTGACCCGCGAAGATGAAGAGTTTTTTGCTTTGCGTGTGTGGCAGTTGATAACAAGTTGCCGCGCCAGGCGCGAGAATGATTATGAGCGTATGGGTTGGTGGCAATATACAGACGGCGCCAATAGAAGCAAGGCTTACCAGGATCTGCTTGCCCGTGGATTAACCAGAACGTTAGTGGCTGCAAGGGCGGCAACCGCCAGCACAAAAACGGGTGGCGACATTTTTTTACAACTGATATTTAATATCGCCAACCCCAGCGTGGCAACTGATAGGATCTTAAATGGGCCTACAAACAATCAATGGCTTTTTCCCTGGCATGAGTATCTGACAAAAAAAGGAGTAGACTACCAATTTCTTTCTGAAGTTAAAAAGATAGATTGTTCAAATGGAAGCATAACCGGGGTATGGGTTGAAAAGGTAGACCCCGAGTCTGATCCCGACAGGCTGGTAGTGGAAGAACCGGTAAAGCATACCGCAGATTACTACATTTGTGCGGTTCCTGTTGAGGTATCTGCGCCATTGTTATTGTGCGATATTTTAAAGCCTGGTCAATCCATTCAGGATTTTTTGGTGAATGTTATCCATAATGCAGATCTTTCTGATCCATCCATCTCAATACTTGATATAACTAATAACGCCATTCAAAAAGCGGCTATCATAAGCGCCGATCCAACACTCACAGGCATTGTGGAGTTATCAAATGATGTTTCGTGGATGACGGGTGTGCAATATTATTTAAATGAAGACGTAACATTGAATAAAGGACACATCATTTTTGCAGATAGTCCGTGGGCAGTTACCGCTATATCACAGTCGCAATTTTGGGAAAAATTTCCGATGAATGTGTTTGCAGATGGCAAAGCCAAAACAGTTTTATCATGCGATGTTTCTGACTGGGAAACGCCCGGTATTTTATACAACAAGCCTGCAGATGAGTGTACGGCTGAGGAAATAAAAAACGAAGTGTGGGCGCAAATGAAAAGATCGCTTGTAACAAATGGAAACTGTTTATTAAACGACGAGATGATACATACATGGTTCATCGACCGGGATATTTTATTCACTAATAAAGCCTTGCTTAACGGAGATTATTTTTGCAAGAACACCGAGCCGCTGCTCGTTAATAAAGTGGATACCTGGCGCCTGAGGCCAAATTCGTATTGTGCTATTCCTAATTTATTTTTTGCCGCTGATTATGTGCGTACTCATACAGATCTCGCCACGATGGAAGGCGCCAACGAAGCAGCGCGGCGTGCCGTAAATAATATTATTGAGGCTACAGGAAACAACATGCCCTTATGTGAAATATGGGATCTTCATGAGCCCTGGGAGTTTGATCAGTTTCGCTCTCACGATTATAAACGTTATATGAAAGGCCTGGAATGGAACGAACATTTTCCGTGGTGGGTAAAACTGATTCAATGGATAATGTCGTTGTTTAAAAAAGGCGCTAAAAAATCAGTCTGACTTAACTAAATCATAATGCAAAAAAAATCCGGCTGTCTTGTATGGCAGGCGGATTTTTAATCTTAAATTATTCTGTTGATGGTTCTGCTGAAGCAATAAGAAGTCGATAAAACTTTCGAAATCGTGTTCAATCCGAATCCTCTATTTAAAATCCAATTGTTGTGTTAGTTTACCTCCCTGCAATACACGTAAATCATTCCTGGAAACTGCGTTGGTATGAAGCGTTGCATCATTTGCACTAAGTACCTTTTTAGATAACGCATCCATTTTATCGCTGGCGCCATCAAGCATTGCATAATTCTTTATTTCATACATCAGCATTAAATCCCAATCATTTTCTGAGGCAGGCTGGGCGCTGAATACTTTGTAATCCATAATATAGCCCTGATCTTTGGCGGCGCGCATTATCTTGATCCAACCCTCGCTAAGGTTCTTTAGATACAGATCAGACATACCGGGTTTGGTGTGAATAAATTGCACCTGCCACAAAGGTCCATCTGTGTAGGGTTTATCGGATTGTGCAAAAATGTTTTGATTGCACAGCAAAAAGAAACACACAGCTGTAATTGTAATACAAAGAAACTTTTTCATAATTGTAATTTATATTTTAAAAAAATGGTTGAATAAAAATTAAATCATGCAGTTTTGACTAAGGCTGTACTGCAATCCGAAAAAGATTTCCGAGGTATGAATTGTTTCTTAAAGCTATTTGGTAACCTTTAAATATTTATCATCATTTTGTCTTTTTTATGATGTTTTTTTCTAATTGATGCGAATGTTAAAATCGTTTATCCGTTTATAAATAAAAAATTTGATGAAGGAAGAATGTCCATGTTAGCCAATAACATTCATCATTTCATGGATATTCGAAAATTGTGATAAGTAAATTAATCTACTGCCGTTATTGTCTTTTTCAGAATTGATTTTGACAAAAAATGCACAATTGGCATAAATAATAAAAAGGCACGATTATTCGGAAGTAGTTGGTGCCGGCGCGCTCTTCTGTCTAAGCTATTGATCGAAAAAAGCCAAAATCTATAAAATGGCTTTTCTGAACCGGCTTATAAAAATGAAATTATTTAATTATTAAAAATCAGAAATAATTATGGAATTAGGGTTGATCACTTTCGCAGACATGGAACCGGAATCATTGCCGGGAAGAGCGATTAATGCGCATCAGCGGATAAAAGACCTGATGGAAGAAATTCAATTGGCTGATCAATTAGGGTTTGATGTATTTGGTGTGGGTGAGCATCATCGTCCGGATTATGCGGTATCATCGCCGGCAATAATTCTGGGTGCTGCAGCAGCCGTAACGAAGAATATAAAACTCTGCCAGTGCAGTAACCGTGCTAAGCTCAGACGATCCGGTTCGCGTGTTCCAGGATTTTTCAACGGTAGATCTTTTATCCGGTGGTCGTGCCGAAATAATGGCGGGGCGCGGATCTTTTATAGAATCGTTTCCTTTGTTCGGTTACGATCTGGAAGATTATGATGAGTTGTTTACAGAAAAATTAGACCTCCTGATGCAACTCAACAAAAATGAAAAGATTAAGTGGGAAGGAAAACATCGTGCCTCTATCGATGACCGAGGTGTGTATCCACGTCCTTACCGTCAATCTATTCCCATATGGCTTGCAGCCGGTGGTACGCCTGCATCGGCGGTTCGGGCTGCAACACTTGGTTTGCCTTTGATGTTGGCCATCATCGGCGGCCGTCCTGATCAATTTGTTCCCTTTATCAACCTGTATAAAGAAACATCAAAAAAAGCAGGCAAAGATATTTCCGAGTTGAAATTTGGGATCAATAATCATGTGTATGTAAGCGAAGATTCTCAAAAGGCCGGTGATGATTTTTATCCCTATTATGCTACCATGATGAACCGTGTAGGCCGCGACCGGGGCTGGCCGCCACTTTCGCGCCAGCAATTTGATTATTCACGTTCACCGCAAGGCGCACTAATGGTTGGAAGTGTGCAACAGGTAATTGATAAAATACTGTACGAGCACGAGCTATTTGGCAATACACGCTTTATGGCCCAGGCAAGCGTGGGCAATGTTCCTCATGCAATGACGATGAAATCCATCGAATTATTTGGAACCAAAGTGGCTCCCGTTATTAAGAAAGAAATCCAATCAAAAATTCAGTAAGTCTTTTAAAAAAATAGTAGAAAGCAAATTAACCATTGCCGTTAACTAGGGTAATGGTATACAAAATTTGTGTTCTCAGCTTCCCTCATATCATCAATTTAAAAACAAAAAAAGAAAACCACCGGAGATGAAAAAATTATTTACCGTAAACCACAAAACCCAAAATGTAGATTTTGCACTTTTAATTATAAGAATAGCCATTGCTCTTATGATGTTCACTCACGGCATTCCAAAAATGGCCAAATTTTCTGAAAATCCTGTTCAATTTATAGATGTGTTGGGCATGGGAACCACGATCAGTCTGGGTTTGGCGGTATTTGCAGAAGTAGTTTGCTCTGTGTTGGTGCTGTTCGGTTTAGGCACCAGGCTGGCCGTTATTCCTTTGATCGTTACCATGCTGATAGCAGCTTTTCATGTACACATAGGCGATCCGTTTGCCAAACAGGAAATGTCGTTGCATTATTTGTTGGTATATGTTGTACTGTTTATTTTAGGAAGTGGTAAATATTCTTTGGACCGGTTTTTATTTAAGAGATAAGGAAGGTTTCGCAAGGTCAAAAAAAATCCAGTACGATTGAATTTGTATTCTTAAGGACATGAAGCCTGGTTTAGTAATTCACAGGCACTTCATTACGCGCAATTTGATTTGAGTATTTGGCCTAATATTGCAGTTTAATATACTATGCATAACAAGCCCATTTGATTGTAAAGCTATGTTACCTAAGATTAAAAAATTAGTTATAAAACCTAAGTTATACTTAAGTGAGATCACCGGTGTTTTATTATTGGTGCTTGGTATTTATTTTATCAGAAGCCAGGGTGGGGAACTAAAAAATGTGGGCACCTATATTAGCTCAGGTGATGGATCATGGATTGCGGTTGGTGTGTTCATTACCGTGATTTATATTTTACTCCAGGCTGCAATGTACATAGCGAGTTTCAAAGCGGTGGGTTTGAAAGTGGGTTGGTGGGATGCTACTGTTTTGTTTTTAAAACGGAACCTTATCAGCATCTTTTTACCGGGTGGTGGTATCACGTCACTGGCTTTTTTTACAAAAGATATCCAGGAAGAAACGAATGAAGAAAATAAAACCCGTATTCACCTTGCCAGTACTATTTATGGGTTCACCGGTATTGTTTCTATTATTGTTATTGCAATACCAGTATTAATTTATTTGGGTTTTATCGGCGAAAGCTGGAAGAACGCCAATGACGCAGCTGCGATCCTGATTTTCTTTGTAGTGTTGATCGCGTTTCTGGTGATTTCTTTCATTAGAAAAGGGTGGGCACATCGTGTCGCCAGCAGGTTTTTGCCGCAGATAAATACTGAATTCAAAAGTCAGCCGCACTTTAAATTTCAGTTTTTTATGGTAAATGTCTACGCGGTGTTGATCGATCTTGCGGGCATTGTTCATTTGTACGTTGCGATGCGCGTAATGGGCGCTGAAGCAAGCTGGAAGATCGCTTTGATCGGCTATGTGATTGCTACGCTACTGCTCGTGATCTCACCATTTCTAAGAGGCATTGGCGCTATAGAATTTTCATTGACGCTGGTGTTGAAACATTATGGATATTCCACCAGCGAGGCTCTGGCGATCACATTAATTTACCGTTTATTTGAATTCTGGTTGCCCATAGCGGGAGGAATCATCAGCTTCTTATTGCGAAAAGGAAACATGCTTTTACGGGTGGCGCCTGCTTTGCTGCTTTTTGTTTTGGGGATCATTAATATTATTTCTGTGCTCACGCCGGCGTTGCGATACCGGGTCAGATTATTAAGAGAATTTTTGCCATTGGAAACCATTCATGTTTCTAATTATATGGTTTTTATTTTGGGTTTGCTGGCTATCATTACCTCTGCGTTTCTGTTCCGCGGCCTAAAAAATGCATGGCGTTTTGCAATTGTTCTGGCCATCTTATCCCTGGTTGGAAATCTTACCAAGGCATTCGATTATGAAGAAGCATCTGTGGCATTTCTGGCGCTGCTGGTGTTGTGGTTTACCCGGAAACAGTATTATATAAAACACAATAAGCGACTTCAAAGATTTGGAATAGCAACTTCTTTAATTATCCTGGGAAGCGTTATTGTTTATGGTGTAATAGGATTTTATTTTTTGGATAGGCGTCACTTCGGAATTGATTTTTCTTTGATTGAATCTATAAAACACACTTTTCTCAATTTTATTTTACTTGACGTCGATACCCTACAGGCGCGTACCCGTTTTGGATCGGTGTTCCTTGATACGATTCATATTAGCGGCATAGTATCTATCGGCTTATTGTTTTATGCATTGATAAAGCCTTATTTTATTGCTGTAAAGCAAGATGATGACGACTTTGTAAAAGCAAAAGAAATTATAGAAAAATTTGGCTCATCACCGGTAGATTATTTTAAAATTTCAGAAGATAAATTATTTTATTTTGGCGACCAGGTGGAAGGTCTTGTCTCTTATCGGGTGGCCGGAAGCTATGCGATTGTGTTGGACGAGCCTGTTTGTGCGGGACCGAAGGAGAAGCTTGCCCTGCTTGAAGAATTTGAAGGATTTTGCGTCGAATCAGGCTTGAGATCCGCTTATTACCGCGTGGAGGAAAACAGCCTCGATCTGTTCAGTGAGATTGGAAAAAAATCCCTGATCATCGGACAGGAAGCGGTAATTGATCTGCAACAGTTTACGCTTGAAGGAAAAGATAAAAAATCGATGCGCAACGGATTAAACAGTATTGTAAAAAAGGGACTGAAGTCAGTTGTCTACCAACCGCCCATAAAAGATGGCTTGTTACAAAAACTGAAATTCGTTTCCAATGAGTGGTTAACAAACACCAATAGGGAAGAGATCGTATTTACACAAGGCATGTTTGATTGGGAAAAATTGAAACAGCAAACGATCATTACGGTAGAAAATGATGATGAACAGGTTTTCGGATTTCTAAACATCATTCCGGATTATGCGCCCGCTGAAGCCACTTATGATTTGATCAGGAAAACCGGTGATGCGCCAGGCGGAGTGACAGATGCGTTGATCATTGCACTGATAGATTATTGCAAATCTAAAAATATCAGGTACCTGAACCTGGGACTGGCGCCACTTTCCGGTATTGACCAGGCAAAGGGATTGCCCGAAAAAACCTTGAAATTCGCTTACGAAAAATTTCAACAATTCAGGCATTATCGGGGTCTCAGAGATTTTAAAGAAAAATTTTCACCGCGCTGGAGTAATAAATACCTTATTTATGAAAACCATTATGACCTGATCAGTTTACCTAAAGCATTAAATAAAGTAATGAAACCATAAGGCCCTATGAAGTATCTGAAATTCCCGCTTATTATATTTTTAGGAATTATGATTTGCAATCCGGTGCATGCGCAGGTGACAGATGATATCACCGATTTACCGGTAACCCTTTTCGCTGCTAAAAAGCAGGCCGGCGAAACGATGGTTTTATTTTTAACCGGCGATGGAGGTCTGAATACATTTTCTCAAAAATTAGCTGATGAATATACTTCTGCGGGCCTTCCGGTTGTTGCATTCAATTCTTCAAAATATTTTTGGAAGAGGCGAACCCCTGATCAATCTGCGCTCGATGTAGCCGCATTGATGAATAAGTATAGCAAAGAATTGAAGAAAAAATTTATCCTGTTATGTGGATATTCTTTCGGTGCGGATGTAATGCCTTTTATCTATATGCGTTTGCCTGAAGATCTGAAAGAAAAAGTCAGCCGCATCCAGTTGCTTTCCCCGTCCGCTTATACCGATTTTGAAGTCCATCTTTCCTATCTTTTTATTTCAAAGAAATTTGACATCGCTTCGGAAGTTAAAAAAATAGACAAGCCCGTGATTTGTTATTACGGTGCTTCAGAAAGTGACAAACCGTTAAAAGATCTCGTGATGAAAAATTTTAAAGTGATCCTCTTAAAGGGTGACCATCACTATGAAAGTAGTTTTGGTGAAATTGTTAATACAGGATTGTGATCTCTGAATGTCGCTTGATTGATTGCAGGATTGACTGTGGATGAACTAATTTTATATCGAAATAAAAATCCTGAAATTCTTTAAGGCGCAAGATCAATTAAACACCAAAAGAAGCCTTTAGATAATTACTGTCCTAAAAAATTTGATGATGGAAGAAGTACAACTAAAATTAGATGAAAAGAAGCATGGCCATTTTTACATTATGGAAAATAATGAGCAAATAGCTGAAATGCAGATCGGTATTTCCGGTAACGACCTCACCGTTTATCACACCGAGGTTTCGCCCAATCACGAAGGCAAAGGATTGGCGAAAAAATTATTATTAGCGATGGTTGATTATGCAAGAAAAAATAATTTAAAAGTGATCGCACTTTGTCCTTATGTGTTTGCGCAATTTAAAAGGCATGCAGCAGAGTATGCAGATATATGGAAGAATAAAGATTAAAATAAAATTATGGCCAGTAGAAATGAGGCAGCCATTATAGCACCAAAAGACGTGATTATTGGCGATCCAAAAGCGTTGATCAGGATAATGGTATTTATAGATTATGAAAGCGAAAAAAGCGTGCAGGCGCATGAGATCATCAAATCAATACTGGAAGCTCTACCAGGGGAAAGTGAATTTTACTTTCCGCCATTTTCCTTTGATGCGCATTCATCAAAAGGCGCTTAAAGCCGCAGAAGCAGCCGTGGGCGCGGCCCAGGAAGGAAAATTTTTTGAAATGCATGAAATGATGATCTATCACAGGAAGCATCTCGGATTGATCAGCTTAAAATCTTATGCAAAAGAAATAGGCATCAGCAACAAGTCTTTTTTAAACAATCTGATCAACGGCAAATATGGCTTGTTTGTTCAGGATGATTTAAAATATGGCATTGAACTTGGCGTAAAAGAAGTGCCTGCGTTTTTTATCAACGGAAAAAGGCTGGAAGGAGTTCTTACAGAAAAATTATTAAGTGTGGCAATTGATGAAGAGCTGAACCAGCAAAACTGATCAAGACAACGCATTTTAAATTGTTCTAAAAAATAAAAAATGCCTAAAATAATTGCCACTGCCGAAGTTACCAATAGCGCTGAATCCTACACGTCCGCTGTGAAGGTAAACCGGCACTCATTGCTTGCTGATGAGCCTCTGGATAAAGGCGGTGATGATCTGGGCCCTGCGCCAGGCGATTATTTGTGCGCAGCCCTTGCCTCCTGCAAAGCGATAACCTTAAGGATGTATGTACAACGAAAACAATGGACGGTTGACGAAATAAAAGTGAGGCGTAAACTTAGTGCTTGGAACGCAGATGGCTTCGGGGAAAAACACTTTTTATTGTAGAATTAGTTTCAAAGGCAATCTTGATAACGATCAGCAAAAGCGATTATTGGTTATTGCCAATTCGTGCCCGCTGCACCGCATGCTAACAAAGCCCAGTGATATTGTAACTGCCATTATATGACCCTTAAAAAAAGAAAAAATGAAAAAATCTTTAAGTGTTGTCGTCGCTTTATTTATTCTTTTAAATGCTTACTCCCAGCAAACTGCGTTGAAAAACCTTGACGTTAACCTGGAAAATTATCAATATCCTTATCCTGTAAAATTTTTGTCTTTATTTATTCAGCAACAGGAATTAAAAATGGCTTACATGGATGTAAAGCCTGATCGGTACAATGGCAAAAATGTGTTATTGCTTCATGGTAAAAATTTTAATGGCGCTTATTGGCGTACTACCATTGCAGCTTTATCCAAAGATGGTTTCAGGGTAATTGTTCCTGATCAAATCGGCTTTGGAAAATCTACAAAGCCGGCATCCTTTCAATATACTTTTCAGCAACTGGCGTTAAATACCAAAACGTTGTTAGACAGTTTGGGCATCAATAAAATTACAGTGCTGGGTCATTCTATGGGTGGAATGATTGCAACGAGATTTGCATTAATGTATCCGGATTTAACTGAAAAATTAGTGCTTGAAAATCCACTCGGGTTTGAAGACTGGAAATTAAAAGTGCCTTATACTTCTATTAACTCCTCTTATCAAAATGAATTGAAAAGTAACTATGAAAGCATCAAAAAATATCAAATAGAAAATTATTATCATGGTACCTGGAAACCTGAATACGATGAATGGGCCAACTTATTAGCCGGGTGGACGCTGAATAAAAATTATAAAATCATAGCCTGGAATGCCGCCCTTACGTTCGATATGATTTTTACACAACCGGTTTGCTATGAGTTTCAAAATATTCGCGTTCCCACACTTTTAATCGTAGGCGCACTTGATAAAACGGCCATCGGAAAACAATTGGTTTCGCCTGAAGTGAGACAGACCATGGGCGATTATGAAACGCTGGGAAAAGTAGTTCGCGATAAAATTCCGAATTCCACTTTGGTAGAAATACAAAACGTAGGTCATCTGCCACACATAGAAGCATTCGATCAATTTATTCAACCACTACTCACTTTTCTTCAAAAATAAACTTAATGAATACCAATAAAATCCATCCAAAAAATATTATAGCCGCGGGAAAAAAATTAACCGATGCAAAAAAAGTTTTAATAATGATCCACGGCCGTGGTGGAAGCGCAGAAGATATCTTGTCGCTGGCCGATCATTTGCACGTAAAAGATTTTGCATTGCTGGCGCCGGAAGCAAATAACAATAGCTGGTATCCATATTCTTTTATGGCGCCGCCTTCACAGAACGAGCCCTGGCTATCATCCGCATTGTCATTACTGAAAGAAATAGTGAATGATGTTACGGCCCAGGGAATCGCTGAAGAGAATATCTACTTCACCGGGTTTTCGCAAGGAGCTTGTTTAACGCTGGAATTTGTAGCGCGTAATGCAACAAAATTTGGCGGCGTGGCAGCTTTCACCGGCGGACTTATTGGCGATAAAATCTACCCCGAAAATTATAAAGGCGATTTTAAAAATACACCCATCTTCATCGGTAGCAGTAATCCCGATCCGCATATTCCGGTTGAAAGAGTACATGCCACAACAAAAATTTTAAAAGCGATGAATGCGTCTGTTACTGAAAAGATTTATGAAAATATGGGGCATACCATCACGCTTGATGAAATTGAAGTAGCGAATGAGTTGGTGTTTATCGCTAAATAACAATTTCATTAAAATCAAAGTAGATCAAAAGAAATAAAGCCTTGCGCAGAAACTTAAAAAAAGAAAAGAATCAAACAATCTTTAATAAAAATTCAGCATCATGCAACAACAATGGCCGGTTCTTTCTTATGAAAAAGGTAAAGACACTTACGATACTTTGCACATGTGGACACAAATTGTTGGAAAGATAAAATTAGCCACACTTCCATGGGTCAATCATTCATGGCATGTTACTTTACATATTGTGCCTTACGGTTTAACAACGCAGACCATGCCTTATAAAGATCAAAATTTCCAAATTGATTTTGATTTTATTGAGCACCGGTTAAAAATAAAAACAAGCAGGGGAGAAGTTCGTGAATTTGATCTTCATGAAATTTCTGTTGCTGATTTTTATAAAAAGATTTTTGAGCTTCTTGGCGAATTGAATATCGATTTAAAAATAAAACCTGTTCCGGTAGAAATTGCCAATCCTGTTCCGTTTAAAGAAGATACCATCCATAAAACTTACGATGAAGAACAGGTAAGCGCTTTCCATAAAGCATTGCTTTTTGTACAGGATGTGTTTATGCAGTTTCGTGCGGAATTCAAAGGCAAGTGCAGCCCGATACATTTTTTCTGGGGAAGCTTTGACCTGGCGCTTTCATTTTTTTCAGGAAGAAGAGCGCCCAAACATCCGGGCGGTGTTCCTGGCTTACCCGATTGGGTAGCAGAAGAAGCTTATTGCCGCGAAGTGAGCAGCTGCGGCTTTTGGACGGGAAGCGATGCGCTGCCCGAGCGCAGCTTTTTATTGTTATCTGTATCCTGAGCCGGAAGGTTATAAAACCGCGAAAGCACAACCGGATGAGGCCTATTATAACACAACGCTTGGAGAATTTATTTTGCCTTATTCGGCTGTACAACAATCCGCAGATCCTGCAAAGAAATTACTTGAATTTTTAAACAGCACTTATCATGCAGGCGCCGACCTGGCAAAATGGGACCGTTCATTACTCGAGGAATAGACGGCGGTTTTTATTGATATTCTGTAAATACTTCATCAGCATAACACCATAACCATTTCTCGCCGGGCTGAGCAGAAATGATCACGGGATGATGCGAATGATGATAATGTTTTGTCATGTGCTGGTTCGGAGATTCATCACAACACAACGTAACGCCACAAGTCTGGCAGGTACGCAAATGAACCCAATCGCTTCCGGTTTTTATACATTCTTCACACACTAATTCTTCAGGAAATTTTAGTGTTTTTATTTTTTTGATGTGTTCGCAAATTGATTCGCCTTCCATAAAAAATATTTTATTTAAAAAAGCTGCGCTGCTTGTTTTGAGTTTCCTATCGGCTTTTGATGTAAATAAGATACAGCAATGTAAAATAAAGTTGCCACTATCATTGAAGAAATCTACTTTTTAGCTTATCTCGTTATTCATTGAACACAATTGAGGAATAAGATTTGATGTTCAATATCACCATAACCGGATAGATGATAAATGTTCCCGTTTAAGGAAATTGCACCTTCAAATTTTTAGTAGTTTTAACAAATTTTCGCAATGGAAGAATCAATTAAAAAAATAGTGATAGTTGGAGGCGGTTTTGCGGGCGTCAACTTTGTAAAAAATTTATGGAAAGACGATCGCTTTCACATAACATTGGTAGACCAGGATAATTATCATTTCTTTCCGCCATTGCTTTACCAGGTGGCCACAGCGTTTATTGAGCCTTCCAACATCAGCTATCCGTTTCGCAGAATGTTTGCCGGAAAAGACAATATGCGATTTCACTTTGGCGCACTGCTAAAAGTAAATCCTGAAAAAAATACGATCGAAACAAGTACCGGAATTATTGACTACGATTACCTCGTTCTGGCATTAGGTACAGAAACAAATTATTTTGGAATGGATAATGTAAAGCAGCATGCTTTGCCAATGAAATCAATTGATGATGCCATTAATCTTAGAAATCAGTTGCTGCTGAATATGGAAAAAGCAGTGATAACAGATGATAAAGCAGAGAAAGAAAAACTCTTAAATATTGTGATTGCCGGCGGTGGCCCATCGGGCGTGGAAATAGCCGGAATGCTTGCTGAAATGGGCGCAACCATTGCCACTAAAGAATATCCGGAAATTACAGGCATTCAATCCCGCATTCATTTGGTAGATGCCTCGCCTCACTTACTGGGCCCAATGAGCAAAAAAGCGCAGGACGCGGCTTTTAAGGTGTTGACTAAATTGGGCGTTCAGATAAAATTAAATACCGCGGTAAAAGATTATAAAGATGGCAATGTATTAATGGCCGATGGAACATCAATTGCTACAAATTCGCTTATCTGGACTTCAGGAGTTACCGCCCGCGAAATCGTTGGATTATCTGCGGGTCAGATTGGGCGCGGAAGAAGAATTTTGGTAGATGAATTCAATAAAGTGAAAGACACTCAAAATATTTTTGCGCTGGGCGATATTTGTTTACAAACCACTGATAAAAATTATCCGAACGGGCATCCGCAACTGGCGCAGGTGGCTATTCAACAAGGAACACTTTTGGCAAAAAATTTGAAAAGAATGGCTTCCAATCAAACAATGAAACCGTTTAGTTATCACGACAAAGGCAGTATGGCGATCATCTCTAAATATGAGGCTGTGGCGGATTTGCCAAAGATTTCCTTCACTGGTTTCTTTGCATGGCTCATCTGGCTTTTCGTTCACATCATACCACTTGTAGGATTCAGAAATAAGGTAAAAATTGCCTTTAGCTGGTTCTGGTCTTTCATTACCAACAATCCTACTTTACGATTGATCATCCGGCCCAAAAAACAAGCAGACAACAATTGAATCAACAAAGAAGTATCAAAAAAAATATTGAATGAAAGCAGCTGTTATCAATCAATTCGGAGAAGCGGAATTGTTTAAAATAATCGATGTAGACAAACCTTCGCCCAATAATGGCGAGGTTTTGATTAAAGTAATGGCGGCAGGTATCAATCCTGTGGATACAAAAGTAAGGGCCGGCACCAGTGGCCTGTCAAAGCAACTTAAGCTACCCGCAATTTTAGGTTGGGATGTTAGCGGCGTGATAGAAGCTGTTGGCAAAAATGTACAAGATTTAAAACCGGGCGATGCCGTATTTGGCTGCATCGGTTTTCCGGGTTTGGGTAATGCTTATGCAGAATTTACATTGGCCGATCCTAAATTATTGGCGAAGAAACCAAACAATATTTCTTTCGATGAAGCTGCAGCAGTGCCGCTGGCCGGATTAACCGCTTACCAGGCAATTAATGAGCATATCAAAATTGCTTCTCACCAAAAAATTTTGATCCAGGCCGCCGCCGGCGGTGTTGGGCATCTTGCTGTACAATTTGCAAAATTGAATGGCGCTTTTGTAATTGGCACCGCTTCCGAAAAAAATGAACAGTTTTTAAAAACTCTTGGTGTCGATCAGTTCATCGATTATAAAAAGGAAAAATTTGAAACGGTTGTCAGCGATCTTGATGCAGTGCTGGATGCAATGGGAGGCGAAGTTTTATACCGCTCTATTTCATGTGTTAAACCAGGTGGCATTGTTGTGTGCCTGCCTTCGTCAACCAAAAACGATCCGAAAGCAATTGAACTTGCGCAACAACGGGGCGTAAAATTATTGTGGCCTATGATGCATACGGATGGCGGCGAAATGAGAATTATTGCAGCCCTGCTGGAACAAAAAAAATTGAAGGTCACGATCGACAAAATATTCACGCTCGATCAAATTGTGTGGGCGCATAAAGCCATAGAAACGCATAGTACTAAAGGAAAGATAGTTGTTCGGATGGTTTAGATTAATGTGATAAGCCAAAATATAGAAAAACCCATTTTTACCAGGCGCATTTATTCAGCGTTCATCACAGCTTGCTCCAGCGATTCATAAGTTTCATCATAGGTATCCAGCCTTTTTTCGTTGAGAAAAAAAGTAGGAGTTCCATTTACGCCGCTGCGGACGCCGCTTTCAAAATCACTTTCTATCTTTGATAAAACGGCCTGGCTTTTTGAGTCCCTCAAAAATTGGTCGATATTCAAATCGAGCGCTTCAGCAAAGTAGACAAGATTATTTTCATCGAGCTCATCCTGGTGCTCAAAAATAAGATCGTGCATTTCCCAAAATTTATTCTGCATACCCGCCGCCTCTGCGGCCTGCGCAGCAATCATTGCTGCAGGATGCGATTCTGTTAAAGGAAAATTCCTGAAAATAAAAAGCAGCTCGCTGCTAAATTGCTTGATGAGTTTTTTTAAAAGCGGATGTGCAAAACCGCAATGTGGACATTGATAATCGCCATATTCTATCAGGGTAATTGTTGCGCTTGCTTTACCGGTACGGTGATCGTGCGTGCCGGCCGGCACTCTTAATTTGGTCATAATTTAAATTTTAGTTTCTTCATGCGACATTGCTTCCAGCGCATCCAAAATTCCATCTGCGCCGGGATTGATGCCATCCGGCGACAAATAACTCCATTGAATAATTCCTTCTTCATCAATTACAAATAAAGCCCTTAAACTCTCTCCCTGTTGGTTATTGTAAGCGCCATATTTTTTAGACACTTCTCCTTTGGGTTCAAAATCGGCAAGTAATGGAAAGTGAATTTTCCTGTCGCGCTCAAATGCCATGTGGCACCATTTGCCATCAACCGAGATACCTAAAATTTCCGCATTGTATTTATGAAAAAACTTCCGCATTTCATTGTACAATGCCATCTGGTCGCTGCACACCGGGCTCCAGTCTGCCGGGTAAAAAGCCAGGATTACCCGCTTTCCTCTAAAGTCAGATAAGTTTAATTTTTGATCCGGCGTAGAAAATAATTCAAACGGCGGGGCGGCGGTTCCTTTTTGTAAGATCATATTATATTTATAATGAAATGAAAAATTTTGATTGTTGTGACTTAGAACAATTATCAACTTTAATGCCGCACTTGAGCCATTTTTCAGATTAATTTTTTACACATGTTCGGCATTTAAATAAAGATAAAATACTCCTTAATGCGTTTTCATAAGTACATTTGATTATTAAAGGTGGTAAAAAATAAATTCAATAAAATGCCCATCAAAAGAAATGAACACATCGTTAAGCTTTCCCAGGATCATCACGCCAGTCTTTTGTTTTGTTGGAAAATAAGACAGGGAATTAAACATCATGTCGATGCAGAAAGAATAATTAAATATGTCCGGTATTTTTGGAAAACCCATTTCTCCATTCATTTTAAAGAAGAGGAAGAAATTTTGTTTGCGCCAATAAGCGATCCGATGATTGATAAAGCGATTCAAGACCATAAAGCAGTGCGCCAAATGATCATCGATCTGGATGCGGGAGATTCTATGCAAAGTGCTGAAAAACTATCGAAATTAGCTGATGCGGTAGATAATCATGTGCGTTATGAAGAGCGGATTTTATTTCCTCATATTGAAACAGTATTATCTCCTGAGCAATTGGAATCTATCGGCAAACTTATTGCAGGCCCGCCTTTCATAGAAGATTATGAAGATACATTCTGGATAAAAAGCGAATCGCTATAAACAAAATCAAATTAATTTAAGGAATGATCAAAAGCAAGAAAACAAACTTTCCTTTTTCATTTCATATAACTCAAAATATAGTTTTTTAGATTGTTCAGCCATCCTTACGATATTAGTTTTACGCTGGTTTATTTAGATGAAGAAATAAAAGTTCAAACTTATGAAGGCGAGTTCAGAAATTTAATGTCGCTCATCAACCAAAAAATTTATGTGGAAGATTTCGGTGAATGTAAAGGCATCGGAAGGTGCGGTACTTGCCTGGTAGAAGTGGAAGGTTTGCCCGGCGACGATCTGCTGATGGAAAGAAACGAAAGAAGCACGCTCGAAAAATGTGTGGTTAAAAATGAAAACGTTCGATTGTCGTGCCAGTTAATGATCAAACCTTATTTAAAAAATGCCCGGATAGAAATTGTGGAAGAGCGTGAAGATGTTCGGTAAGCAGGGATCAATTTCGGTTTGATTGATCATTGGTTTTTTCAACTAAATTCTTTAATAAAATATTTCTTGTTATTTTAGTTTGATAAAAATTATAAATGAAATACCCGTTCTGGATTTTGTTATTCCTTTTAGGCGCGGCATCAACATTTGCCCAAACAAAATACCCGCATTATTATGTGCAGAAAAAGTCGTTTAACGATTCGTTGAAAGCGATTATTCATGATGCCAACCTTGATGGAACCTATGATACCGGGGAGGATGGCATGCAACAGGTTTCGTTTGCTGTAATTGATCTTACCGGCTCCAAACCTTTGCTGGGCGGCGTTAATATGGATCGGTTTATTTATCCGGCATCGGTTTACAAAATGTATGTTGCGATGGAAATTTTACGGCAGATAAGCAATAACCAATATTCATTGTTTAGAAATTATGTAATAAAACACCCGAACGATGTAGATAAAACTTCAGAGATCAGTTGGGACCCGCGGCCTTTATTGAAAGACGGCGACACAGTTACGGTTAATTATTTATTAGACCTGATGGTCACGCGAAGCGACAACTCCGCAGCCAATTGTTTAATTGATATTGCTGATAGAAAAAACATCAATAAAACCATGCACGAAAACGGGTGGTTTGGCAGCGAGGTAACACGAAAGTATTTAAGCAGAAAGGTGGAAGATGCCGGATACGATACCGTGAGAAGCACCGTTACCAGTGCATTACATGCCGCTGATTTTATGTATAAGGTTTATAGCGACCAACTGATTAACCCATGGGTAAGCCAGCAGATGAAAGTATTGCTTGGCCGGCAATTAGATACAACCAAGCTTAGCACCGGTTTCCCACACAGTGCAATGTTTTATCATAAGACGGGCTGGTGGAATTATTTTACCAACGACGTGGGCATCGTAGAAGATGGACACATTAAATTTGTTATCTCATTGTTTACGCCCATTACAGAAAATGATGTTCGTGCAAGATTTACCTTAGTGGCCGACAGAGTTTACAGGCTTATAAAAAATATGCATCAGAAATAAATTGATTGGCAGTTATTAAAAGACAAAAGCGATAGTAATCCTATCGCTTTTGTTTACAGGGGGTTTTTTAACAGCCGGTAGCATCCAAAGGTGCGTCCCGACAGGTTTTCATAGAATTTGGACAAAACGGGGTTTTATTGTCTCAATCCGGCAAATGTATTTTTATAAGCTGGATTTTTTTATAGAAGTCTGTTGAATTGCTTATAGAAAAATGATTAAAAATTATACCTTTTGTTAATTTCTATTTTTGCCTTGAACTGGTATTTGTAAAATGTAATAAATCTATAAAATGGCTTATGCAGATGCATTGGAGGCAATCAATGCATAACCACTGAAATATCACAGACCAGAAAAATCAAACCTTACAAAATATTTTCCTTTCGGGTATAAAAAAAGAAAAGCGATATTCTATATCGCTCTTAGGTTAACAACGGCTAATGATAGTAAAATCATTGTGGTTTCAGAGGTCCGTTGGATCGGTGGTTTTCATATTTTTTGGACAGTGCAAAAGTAGATCTAGGCTGTGTCTTTTGGTGTAGAAATTAAAGGAACTTTTCATAGAAAAATAAGGATAAAACATCCACGATACTTGTTTAAAGTACAAAAGCGATAGGATTCCTATCGCTTTTGCTTTCAGGGGTTATCAGTAATTAGAATGATTTAATCATTTTTAACCGGGTTCGCGGGTTTAATATCATGGATATTAGATATATCGGGTCTTTCAATTATTTCCAATCCGGCAAAATTAACGGGAAAGCTGCAAGCTCGCTGTAGTAGAAATCTTAAATCTTTGTAGAAAAAACATTACAAAATGATTTTTCCGTCTGGGTTTGGGAAACATGATCTATTGTGAGAAAACCACGTGGTGGAGTTTGGCCAGTGTATTAAGTTCAACTACGTTCTGGCATTGTAATTTTTCAAATATTCTTGCTTTGTGAGTACCAACAGTTGACGTATGAAGTTTTAGTTTTTTTGAAATTTCCGCGAGCGATTCGCCGATAGCAAGATGTTGTACAATTTCAAACTCGCGCGGCGAGAGTTTATCGAACGGATTTTCTGTAGCTCCGGGCGTATGCAGGTCGTGCAACAATTTCTGGCTCAACTCGGGGCTCATATATCTTTTATTATTAAGCACCGTTTCAATGGCATTTTGTATCTCGGGGCCGGCAGAATCTTTTCTGAGATAACCCATTGCGCCGAGTTTCAAATATCTCTTTGCATAAATTTCTTCCGCATTCATGCTAAACATAATAATCTTAGATGCAGGCTTAAGCGATAGAATTGTGCTGAGTAGTCCAAACGAATCAGTGTTGGGCATATTTACATCCATCACAACGAGATCGTAATCGTTTTGCTTTATTTTTTCAAAAGCGGAATCGCCGTCCTCGGCTTCATCAATTTTTGCGTGCGGAAGAAAATCCTCAATGATCATTTTTAAGCCCGTTCTTACGATAGAATGGTCATCAACAAGTAAAAGCGTTACCATATTTTAAAAATGGATTCGGTTAAACCGCTACTCAGCCTCCATTGAGCTTCTAATAAAAATTCGTATGAACAACTAAATTCATCAATACCGATTCAAAAGTATTCTAATTTTTTTCAACACAAAACTTTGTTTTTGTTATAAAAATATCCGGCAATTGCCGGGGCCGTTATTAAATTGCGCGCGTAAAATTAAAACAACCGGCTACTTATTAAGAGGTTGCTTTCACTAATTTTGAAAGCCATATTAACATAACATATCACTTTAATACCTACATTTACCTTATGCAATATCTTATTTCTCTCATCGTTTTCGTTGGCCTGTCTTTGCCCGGTTTTGCGCAGAAAAAGAAGTCTGTAAAAATTGAAAATCATTCACTCATTCAAAAAAATCTTTCAGATTCAGCTTTGCTTGATCTTGTTCAGAAACAAACCATTAAATATTTCTGGGATTTTGCGCACCCGGTAAGTGGCTTGGCAAGAGAAAGAAGTAACCGCTCGTTTGATTATGGTGATGAAGTGGTAACCACCGGCGGTTCGGGCTTCGGAATTATGGCGTTGATCGTTGGTGTGGAAAGAAAATGGCTTCCGCGCGACAGTGTGGCCCGGCATATTCTTAAAACGTTGAAATTTTTAAGTAAGGCTGATTCCTATCATGGTGTATTTGCCCACTGGCTCAATGGAGAAACAGGAAAAACGATAAAGTTTAGTCGTAAAGATGACGGTGCCGATTTGGTTGAAACGTCATTTCTGTTCCAGGGACTTTTGTGCGCAAAGGCTTATTTCAATCAAAATAATTCAGTAGAAAGAGATATCCGCAACAGGGTTACTTCTCTATGGAACGAAATAGAATGGGATTGGTTTACTAAAGGCGGCCAGGAGGTTTTATACTGGCATTGGAGTCCCAATAATGGCTGGGCTATGAATTTTCCGTTACATGGTTATAATGAAGCCCTCATCACTTATGTACTTGCGGCGTCCGCAACAAATTACACGGTGCCCCGCAAAGTTTACGACAATGGATGGGCCATGAGCAATTTCTTTTTTAATAAGAAAAGTTTTTACGGCTACACATTACCGTTAGGCTTTGATTATGGAGGCCCGCTTTTCTTTTCGCACTATTCTTTTTTAGGGCTTGATCCCACAGGTTTAAAAGACCGGTATGCAGATTACTGGCAACAAAATCAAAATCATACATTAATCAACCGGGCATATTGTATTGATAACCCTAAAAAGTTTAAAGGCTATGGAGAAAATTGCTGGGGGCTTTCTGCCAGCGACGATTATAAAGGCTATGATGCCCATTCTCCCACCAACGATGATGGGGTTATATCGCCAACGGCGGCGCTGTCTTCTTTTCCTTACACGCCCGAGTATTCTATGAAAGCATTAAGGCATTTTTATGAAGATCTTGGCGATAAAATTTTTGGCGAATATGGATTTAAAGATGGATTCAGCGAAAGCGAAAACTGGTATGCCAATTCTTATCTTGCGATTGACCAGGGGCCGATTGTAGTAATGATTGAAAACTACAGAAGCGGTTTGTTGTGGAAATTATTTATGAATATTCCCGAAATTCAAAGTGGATTATCAAAACTGGGTTTCACCTCGCCGCACATAAAAAATTATCCGGCGGAGCCGTAAATAAGAATACAATTTTTTGGCTGCAGGTTGATATCTTCAAAACAAAAAACAGTTATCATGAAAAAGATCGTTTGCGCCCTGGCGGGAATATTTTTTCTTCTCAATTTTTTGAACGCGCAGGATAGCTCATTGTATGCAAAACATGTATTCGTACACGATCATGATTCCATGCCATACCGCATTTTACTTCCGCTGAACTTCGATCCGCAAAAACGATATCCGCTGATTCTTTTTTTACATGGATCCGGCGAAAGAGGCAATGATAATGAATTGCAACTGGCACATGGCGGCGATGTTTTTTCGGCAGATAGTATCAGGAAAAAATATCCTGCAATTGTGGTGTTTCCACAATGCTCAAAAGAAAGTTATTGGGCAAACATAAGCAGCCATTATGATTCTTCTATGCAGAAGCGGGTGATGGACTTTAAGGAAGATAGTCCACCCACAAAAGCCATGAAATTGCTGATAGATTTATTAAGAAATTTGGAAGACAATTACCGGCTCGATAAAAAAAGAATGTATGTAGGCGGATTATCAATGGGAGGTATGGGAACATTTGAACTGGTGCGTCGCAAGCCCGGAACTTTCGCCGCTGCGTTTGCCATTTGTGGTGGTGCTAATACTGCTACCGCCGCAAAAATGAGCAAAACTGCCTGGTGGATCTTTCACGGTTTAAAGGATCCTGTGGTAGATCCCGAATTAAGCAAAAGCATGGCCGGAGCGCTAAAGCTGGCCGGTGCCGATGTAAAGCTTACTCTTTATCCCGAAGACGGACACAACAGTTGGGATGATGCGTTTAAAGAGCCCGACCTTTTTAAATGGATTTTTTCGCATAAAAAATAAAGGCTTTTAAAAAACGGGAAAATCTACATTTTAGCTTTCGCAGATTGCAGAAAAAAAATCGGTTAAAAAATTTTGGTCAGGCTTGCAGGGCTGTCGCCGGGTCATTTAATTTATTCACGGCAAAATTGTGATATATTAGCCTCTTCATTTAAATCAATCTTTTATAAAAATTAAACTGTTTACAGTGAAAAAAATTCTCTTAGCGATCTTATTATTTATATCAGTCTTTTCTTTTGCCCAGAAAAAGGCAGTTTCCAATTCTGGTGATACAAAAATGAACAGCTTCATCAACCAGCTGATGCAGAAAATGACACTGGAAGAAAAAATTGGCCAGATGAATTTGCCGACCGTTGGCTTTGATGTTACCGGTCCGTTATTGAGCCAGGGCGTTGAAGAAAAAATTAAGAAGGGATTAGTTGGCGGAGTATTTAATACCTACACGCCAAACGCCGTTCGCAAGCTCCAGGATATTGCTGTAAAAGAAACCCGTTTAAAAATTCCGTTATTATTTGGCTATGATGTGATTCACGGGCATCGTACCATTTTCCCGATAAACATTGGCTTATCTGCTACCTGGAATCCCGCCCTGGTTGAAAAAACAGCCCGCGCCGCGGCAGAAGAAGCTACAGCAGATGGACTCAATTGGGTATATTCTCCAATGGTAGACATTACCCGCGATCCAAGGTGGGGAAGAGTAAGCGAAGCCGCCGGCGAAGATCCTTACCTCGGCGCCCAGTTTGCCAAAGCAATGGTGCATGGCTATCAGCAAAACGATTTGTCGAAAGACAACACCGTGATTGCCTGTGTAAAACATTTTGCGCTTTATGGCGCTTCAGAAGCAGGCCGCGATTACAACACGGTTGATATGAGCAAAACCAAAATGTACAACGAATATCTTCCGCCCTATAAAGCCGCAGTAGATGCGGGCGTTGAAAGCGTAATGACTTCCTTTAACCTGGTTGATGGCGTTCCTTCATCAGGCAATAAATGGTTGCTCACCGATTTGCTCCGCAAGCAATGGGGCTTTAAAGGGTTTGTGGTTTCTGATTATACTTCTATTAATGAAATGGTAAGTCATGGCATGGGCGATGATAAAAAAGTTACGGAGCTTGCCTTGAACGCAGGCATGGATATGGATATGGTGGGCGAAGAATTTTTAAGATTTGCCGCACAATTGGTAAAGGAAGGAAAAGTGCCGGTTAAAATGATCGATGATGCATGCAGGAGAATTTTGGAAGCGAAATATAAACTGGGTTTGTTTGATGATCCTTACCGTTATGTAAGTGAAGCGCGTAATAAAGAGCAAATGATGAGCGCAGACAAGATTGCATTGAGCAAACAGGCTGCCATTGAAAGCATGGTGCTTCTTAAAAACAGTAATAACACATTGCCGTTGGTTTCGGGTAAAAAAATTGCGTTTATAGGACCGTTAGTAAAGGACCAGCGCAACCTTATTGGAAGCTGGAGTGGGGCAGGAGATTACAAGCAGGCTGTTAGCTTATGGGATGCGTTGCAAAAGAAAAGCAATGCATCTTCATTCTTATTTGCAAAAGGATGCAACCTGGTTGATGATTCTTTGCTGATCAAAAAACTAAATCCCCATGATGCGCAACTAACAATAGATGCCTCTTCTCCTCAACAAATGATTGACGAAGCGGTTTCTGTAGCGAACCAGTCGGATGTAGTGGTGGCAGTGCTTGGCGAAGCTTTTGGTATGACGGGAGAAGCTGCCAGCAGAAGCAATATTGGCTTACTTCAAAACCAGGTTAATTTGTTGACCGCTTTGAAAAAAACCGGGAAGCCAATTGTTTTGGTGTTGATGAATGGCCGCCCGCTAACACTTTCGTGGGAAGATAAGAACATGGATGCCATCCTTGAAACCTGGTTTGCAGGCACTATGGCAGGCCCCGCAATTGCCGACGTTTTGTTTGGTGAGGCCAATCCTTCCGGTAAAATTTCTATGACCTTTCCAAGAAACGTAGGTCAGATTCCTATCTATTATAATCATGCGAATACCGGCCGGCCTTTTAACGCAGATCAAAAATACACTACCAAGTATCTTGATGTGGAGAATACGCCTTTATATCCTTTTGGATACGGTTTAAGTTATACCAATTTCCAATACAGTGATATTACACTAAGCAGCAACACCATGAAATCTACAGGAAAAATTACTGCTTCTGTGGAACTAACTAACACGGGTAAACGCAGCGGGAAAGAAACGGTTCAGCTTTATATCCGAGATATGGTGGGCAGCATCAGCCGACCGGTGAAAGAATTAAAAGGCTTTCAGCAAATAACACTGCAGCCCGGCGAATCAAAAAAAGTGTCTTTTATTATTTCTGCTGATGATCTGAAATTTTATAACAACGATCTGAAACGCGTAGTGGAACCGGGTAATTTTAAAGTATTTATAGGAACCAATAGCGATGAGGTAAAAGAAGCCGATTTTAAACTGGCGGAGTAACTTTAATGCGTCTTGTTTCAACTTCAAAGATTGCCAACTTTCCAAAAGTTGGCAATCTACTTTTTGGCTTATATGGATGAAATTACAGAAGAAGAAAGAAAAGTAAGAGATGGGAATCAACAAAAAAATTTCTTTAAATTTACTTAAACTGAAAATATGAAAACTGCGCTTCAATTAGAGGTTGACCAGGTTCTTGATTTAGTAAGAAAATTACCAACGCAGGAAAAAATAAGGTTGTCAAAAGAATTAGAAAAAGAAGGAATTGAAACAAAATTAAGCCGGCTTTTGGAAACTTTCCGGACTAAAGAGTTAAGCCTGAAAACAATCAATAAAGAAGTTGGAATTGTAAGACAAAAAATATATGAAAGCCAAAAACACTAAAATCATTTTTGACACCAATGTTTGGATAAGCTTTCTTGTCGGAAAACGACTTTCTTCGATAAAAAAATATATTATTTCCGGTCAAATCACCATTATTATATTATTACACCGCAACTTATCGTTGAAATAAAGGAAGTTACAAAAGAGAAAAACTCAAAAAATATTTTCCAAAAGAAAGTGTGGCAGAATTGATCTTGCTGTTGGAAACTATCGCAGAATTAATAGAAATAGAACCTGTTCATTTCATCACCCGACACCCAAAAGATAATTTCCTGTTAGACCTGATAGATTTTTCCAAAGCAGATTATTTGGTTACTGGCGACAAAGATTTATTGCAACATAATCCTTTTAAAACAGCAGTAATAATATCCCCTTCCGATTTTGACAAAATGTTTTAATCCTGTCATTAGTTTAGTCAATTAAATTTTTAAAGCACAAGAACAGGAAAATGCCACCAGTGTTTCAAAAAAAGTGGAAAATCTATTTTTTGACTTATCTGGAATTGCGCAAAAAGCAAAGTGATAGAAGGGTATTGAAAGCGTGGCAACCAATATCTTAGATTTCTATTTTCTTAAAAAGATTGGTTGCTTAGGGGAAATATTTATAGATGTCTTTTCTGTCTAAAACCCGCACTAATTCTACTGTTTGCTTTTCGAAAAAGAAACCAATACGGAATCGGTTAAGCTTGATTCGGTAAGCATTTTTATAACCGGTCATTTTTTTACATGATGGAATTTCAGAAAGTTTCTGGCACTTAATAATCGTTTCAATTATTTCTGATAGTTGTGTTTGAACCACTAATGAAAGTTTCGCAGAATCCTTCTGAAACGATTTGCGGATTTCTATATTCACTTACCACCCTTTAAGCGTTTCAGAAAATCGTCTTTTTCGGCTTTATTGAGTAACCGGCTTTTTTTACCAGACTGCATAGCTTTATATAAAGCATCATTTTCTTCTGCTTCTGAATGAAACCCTATTTCAAGGCTTGTCAGAAAAGCTTTTATTACTTTTTCCTGTTGTCGGTTTTTGGGATTTACTATTAATGTCATAAGCTAAAAATAAAGAATTTTTAGTTAAAGATCTTTCCATACTTAATTTTCTTGAAGGAATACGACGGATTTTGTAAAAAAGTAAAAAACCTATTTTTTGACTTATATTGAATTATAGATGAAGAAAGGAAAGTATAGAAGGGAATTGAGTAATGTTCATTATTGTAAAATCTGAAAAACGAACCGCGAGCTTTTTTTAATGGTCATGCCCAGGTAAAAAAGCAACTTTGATGCAGCAAAAATGCTATTAAATTTCTCCTTGAATATAGAGTTGCTAGTCGATTGCTAAACCTGTATCCGGAAAACTAAAGTTGATTTTATTCTTCATATCAGCGTACCTCCAGGGCGTAACTGCTAATTATCTTCTGCCTGTTCTTCAGGGAAACAGAAATTTAAATTATGCGTTATGCCATGTGAATCTTTTTCATCCGGAAAAATATATCATTCAACTTCTTTATTTAGTGTTTTATTATTACTGCTGGCAATTCCCTCGATCGCTTATTCGCAGAAAGTAACGGTATCTGGCAATGTAACCGGTTCTGATGGTTCGCCCATTGATGGTGTATCGGTAAAAGAGCACAATTCGCCAAACGGAACGGCTACAGATAGCGCCGGAAATTTTTCTTTGCCTGTTAATGACGCAAATGCCGTTCTTGATTTTACTTCTTTGGGTTATACATCGCGGAGTGTTTCGCTCAATGGGCGTACAACAATATCGGTGGTATTACAGGGTGCAGCGCCACAGGCGTTGGAGCAGGTGATCGTAGTTGGATATGGCACGCAAAAGAAAAAAGATATTACCGGCTCAGTCGCTAATGTAAGCGGGGCCGAACTGGCCAAACAACCCGTATTGACGGCCACACAAGCCATTCAGGGAAAGGTTGCCGGCGTGCAGGTGCTTAGTTCGGGCCAGCCCAATTCTGCGCCATCGGTGCTTATAAGAGGTACGGGAAGTATTTTAGGCGGAGTCAATCCTTTGTATGTGGTGGACGGTGTTTTAACCACTGACATCAGGAACATCAATTCTTCCGACATAGCCAGCGTAGATATTTTAAAAGATGCGTCTGCCGCAGCGATCTATGGCGTACGCGCGGCAAATGGAGTGATCATCATCACCACTAAAACCGGCAAATCCGGAAAAATGCGCATCAGTTATGATGGCGAAGTAGGGTTCAGAGAAGCAGCGCACCTCGTAAAGATGGCCAACTCAAAAGAATATGCCCGCTATATTAACCAGGCAAGCCAAAATGTAGGAAATGGAAGTATTTTAGTAGATACCTCGCTAACTCAATCTTCTACCAATTGGTACAATGTTATTTTGCGTACGGCATTTGAGCAAAATCACAATATCTCTGTATCCGGCGGCAGCGAAAAAATTGACTATTTCCTGAGCATGAACTATTTAACTGATGAAGGAATTGTAATCAACAATAATTTCAAAAGGTTTACGGTCAGGTTAAATAATCAATACAGGCTGAGCAAAAAATTGAAACTGAATACGCTGATCTCTTACGGCCGCGGAAATACAAACGATGTAAACCTTGGAGCCGCCTATAACAATGCCTACCATGCGGCGCCAATTATTCCTGCCATTTTAAATGGAAAATATGGAAATACTTCTGCTTATCAAAATGTAGGAAATCCGCTGCTGGACATAAACAGCAACAATAATAATTATATTGAAAACAGGTTTCAAGCCACCGGTTTTATCGACTACAAACCCGTTTCCTGGCTTACACTTCATTCCAGTTTAGGAGCTGAATTAGGTTTAAATAACAGGCATCTCTACACTTATCAATTCCTCAACGATACCGCAACCTATATTGTGGCGGGCGGCAACCAGGTGAGTAATACCAGTTTCTACAGTGTTCAGAATGAACGAAACCTAAGATGGGTTTGGGATAATACGGCCACTGTTCAAACATCATTCAATAAAAATGATATTACTTTTTTGGTGGGTACCACTTCAGAAAAAGTGTTGAACGATTTGGAATTAGCTTCCCGTAGCGATGTTCCGCCGGATCCAAATATTCGGTATTTGTCGCAGGGCGATCCTTCTACTCAATTAAACAGTTCAACCGATGATGAGTACACCAGGGTTTCCTACATCAGCAGATTAAGTTATGCTTATGATCATCGCTACCTATTAACCGCCACATTCAGGGCCGACGGCTCCTCATTCTTTACCAAAAAATATGCTTACTCACCGTCAATAGGAGCAGGCTGGGTTATCAGCAGCGAAAAATTCATGCAAAACCAAAAGATCTTCAACAATCTTAAATTAAGAGCCAGCTACGGACAATTGGGAAACGATAATATACCTGCCAATGCCAGCATTCAAACCATCAATACCAATCTACCCTATTTTTTCAACGGCCGGTTTATTACCGGGTTTGCCTTTGCCGGGTTGATCGATAAAAATATCCATTGGGAACAAACTAACGAAGCAGACATAGGTTTGGAATTTGCTTTCTTAAAAAGCAGGCTTTCCGGTGAGCTGGATTTTTATGATAAGAAGGTAAATAATGCACTGATACAGGTTCCCATATCCGGCGTTTTTGGTGGAAGCGGACTGCTTTATACCAATGTGGCCACTATAGAAAACAGAGGCGCCGAGCTGGTGCTTAACTGGAAAGATAAGGCTGGCAAATACGTTACTTACAATCTAAGTGGAAACGCAAGCTACAACGAAAACAAGGTGGTTGCATTGAACGGCGGACAAGCCATTTTTTCCGGCTCGGTAGGGCAGGGCGGTACCACCACGCTTACTGCCAACGATCATCCTATCGGAAGTTTTTTTGTGTTGCAGGCTGAAGGCGTTTTTCATAACCAGCAGGAGCTGGCAGCTTATGTTACCAAAAGCGGCGTTCCCATAACTATTAACGGACAGGTACCCAATTTGGGTGACTTAAAATATGCAGATACTAACGGTGACGGCAAAATAGACGATAACGACAGGGTTTTTGCAGGTTCTTATCAACCTAAATTTACGATTGGTTTAAATGGAAGCATTTCCTATAAATCTTTCGATCTCAACTTTGGCGCATATGGTACCATTGGCAGTAAAATTTATAACGGTAAAAAGGAAGCACGCTTTAACCAAAGGGATAATATAGAAGCCAGCGTGGCAAATGATAGCTGGACGTTTCAAAATTTTAAGTCAAACGTGCCGAGGGCCAATTACAATCCACTGCCACAATCGACTTATTTTATTGAGTCCGGCGATTTCGTAAGGATCAACAATTTAACGATCGGGTACACATTTTCGCGTGGCCTGTTAGATAAGTATCAAATCAGCAATTTGAGGATTTATGTTACCAGCCAGAACCTGGTCACTTTCACCAAATATTCAGGATTTACGCCGGAAATTCAGGGACAGGCTGCTCCGCTGGGAACCCCGCTCGCTCCGGGTATCGAATTAAATGCTTACCCCACCACGCGCACGTTTGCGTTTGGTGTTAATTTAAACTTTTAATGCTTTTCAATATGAATTATTCATTAGGAAATAAATTAAAAAAACTACTTTTTGGCTTGTCTGGAGTTATTCTTTTGTGGGGATGCAAAAAAAATTTTTTAGAGGTACAACCGCAGGGCCAGCTAACAGAGGCCGCGGTAGCCGCCGACCCGAATCTTGCGCGCAAATTAGTTACCGGCGTTTACAACCAGCTTTACCAGGGCGGATTTGGAAATGATATTCATGGAATTATCTTTTGCATGGCAACTGATGTAGCTTCTGACGATGCAGACAAAGGCAGCCAGCCCGCAGACCAGTCGCCGCAGGCAGTAGGATTCGATAACTTCACTTCGGACTTAAACAGCAATAATTATTATGTTGAAAGGCTTTGGAGCGGGCATTACCAGGGCATTTCCACAGCCAACCAGGCGTTAGATAAATTAGCGCTAAGCACATTTGATCATGTAACTAAAAGAACTCTGATAGGTGAAGTAAAATTTTTAAGAGCTTATTTATATTTCAACCTGGTGCGGCTGTTTGGTGGCGTGCCGCTGGTGTTACGTGTTCCTACAGATTTAAGCGATTCAAAAAGTCCCGAATTTCAAACAAGAGTGTCAAAGGATTCCGTTTATTCAGTTATTATAAACGATTTGCAATATGGTGTAGACAGCTTGCCATTAAAGGGCGATCCCGGAACTGATATAGGCCGCGCCACAAAAGGCGCCGCGGAAAGTTTGCTTGCCAAAGTATACCTGTATCAGAAAAATTATCAAAAAGCGTATGATCTCACGCAAGATGTAATCAACTCCGGAAAATATGCGCTCATGCCGGATTACAGCCAAAATTTCACCAGCAAGATTTATGATAATAATATGGAATCGGTATTTGAAATACAAACCGGTACCGATGCTAATTGTGATGCGGCAATTCCATTTTATGTGGTTGCGCAAGGTCCCCGAGCTGGTGGACGGGGCGGTTGGGCCGATCTTGGCTTTGGCCTAAATACACCGAGCCAGGATTTAGTGAATGCCTACGAGCCCGATGATAAACGCAAGGCGGCAACGATTATTTTTATTGGGCCAACCGGAACACTGCTTTGGGATGGATTTAGAATTCCAAGCCGCGATTCTGTAGAAAATGACCGCTATAATTATAAAGCCTATTTCGGAAGAAAAGTAGATCCATATTGTGCTACAGCCAATACAGATCATCTTCCGAAAAATGTACACATTATTCGCTATGCCGAGGTGTTGCTTATCAATGCAGAAGCCGCTATTCAGGTTGGTAAAACAGGCGATGCGGTAACCGATATGGGCCTCATCAGGGCACGGGCAGGTCTTTTGCCTGTAGCGGTTACGCAGCAATCAATCTGGCAGGAGCGAAGAGTAGAACTGGCCATGGAACAGGACCGGTTTTTCGATATTGTAAGAGAAGGAAGGGCAGGGCAAATTTTACGCGCTTTAGGCAAAAATTTTGTAGATGGTAAGAATGAAGTTTTTCCGATTCCGCGACCTGAAATTGATTTGAGTGGGGGCCTGCTAAAGCAGAATCCGGGATATTAAAAACTAGATTTCTTTGACAATTCAAAAAATTTATGTCACTAATTTTAAATACTAAATCATCTACCATGAAAACGAACCTTAAAAATGTCGGTATCAGCGTTATGTCAATATTTTTGGCGAGCTATCTTTTTATTTCCTGTTCAAAAAGCAGCAGTAACAACATTACCCCGCCAACACCTATTGGGGGTTATTTGTCCTCGGATTCAGTTGCAGCCGCCAATTTGGTTGCCTACTGGCCGTTTGATGGGAATGCCAACGAACAAAAATCCGGAAAAACTGCAAATGCGGTGGGCGTTACTTTTACTTCAGGGGTGAGAGGCCAGGCATACCAGGGGGCAACCGGAGCCTATGCAACATTGAACCTGGATAGTGCAAATGCTTTTACGAACTTACAAAGTTATTCTGTTTCATTTTGGTTTAAAATGCCCGCTCAACAGCCTAAAGGTAATCCGGGTGGAATTTTCTTTTTAACCGGATCAACAACATTGGATGAGCTAATTTATGAAATAGAATCCTATGCGCCCGTTAGTGGAGATTCCATTAAAATTCATCACGGATTTAATGATGTTAGTGCACCGGTATATAAAGAGTTTGTGATGGAATCCTGGGATACTGCCGGTATTAATAATTGGGTTCACTTCGTTACAACATATGATGGAGCTTCTTCCACCTATACCGTTTATTCGAATGGTGCAGCTATTAATAATAATTCTGCCTTTGGACAAAACATTACGCCCACACAAATGTGGACTGATGGCACTAAAACTACTCCATTAGGAAATCTCAATTTCTCCAAGGATCCTCCTAAACAGGTAATTTTGGGAACCTGGCCGGCAACTTTGTTTGGAGTTTCACCTACGTTGGGCGCTAATGGGTCTTTTCTTGGTCAGATTGATGAATTGAGAGTTTTTAATAAGGCCTTGTCCACCACAGAAGTGCAGGGATTATATCTTAATGGTAAGGCGGGACGATAGTAAGAAAGTGCTAAGTTGTAAGTAATAAGTTTTAATTGTTGTATGGTTGTAAATGTTGTCCATCTCCTTTAGGAAAAGGGTTGGATGGGGCTTTTAATGAATCCATATAAGCCAAAAAGTAGATTTTTAATATTGAATAACTGTATAGGGCGTCGAAAGACGCCTTATGTTGTTAGTGCTAATTCTGCCAGAGATTAATGGCCATGTTGAACCTTCAAAGAAAAATTATGAAAAGCTGATACATATTACGAAAAAGATAAAAGCTGGCAGTATATTTGCATTCTGTGTTTTTTAAATATGACACCTTAATTTTTTCCTCGCAAACTTATCTCTAAAAATTATGAAACCGATAAAATCGATTATTTGCCTTTGGCTTGCCGTTATTGTTTTAATAGTTTCCTGCAAAAAGGATCCTGTTACAAAGGAAGTTAAGTTTACTTCAACTACTTATACATCGTTAGGCAGTGTAGATGCTGACGGAAAACCAACTTATTTAAGCACACCGGACGTCGTATCAGGAAGCCTGATGACGTTTTTTCAAAATACACTTCCTGAGCGCACTGATTTGAGAACTACCCATCCCGAATATCTTACCACCAGTGCAATTGCCGACGTTAAAATCACTCAAACTTCCAAAGTTTTTATAACTTATGTTTCCCAGGGAACTAAGTTCAACAATGCCTTCGCTTTTTATACTTATCCAACAGGAAAATCTCCCGCGAGTGCAAAGGATATCGATAAGATTACCTACATTTTCCCCAACTGTGGTGGTTCTACCACGCTGCAAACAGGCGACAAGGTTGAGATAGGCACTTTCGAGGCAGGTACATCCATTGGTTTTGTTTTATTGCAGGATGGATGGGATAACACTACGCATAAAAATAACAATGATGCAGTTCACTTCTGCTCTAACGATGTTTTAAATCCTGAGGTAAATGCCAGTCTTAAAAAACATGCCGTTCTTATTAATTCGCCGGAGAATAAAGTATTAATCGGCTTTGAAGATCTGAACAGAACCTTACCTGAATGCGACAATGATTTTAATGATTTGGTGGTTTACTGCACCGTCGAAAATCAATAATATTTCCGATAAAATTTTAATCTACACATTTTCTCGTCTTGCAAACGAAACTGACTTATTCTTCATTGATTTAAGCCAATACTTCTTTTCTGTACCTTGCAGCCATGAAAAAATGCGTGATTATAGTACTCGCGATATGGCTTTCCGGTTGTTCAAAAAAGACTGAATCAACGATGCCTCCACCACCGGTCGGAAGTTTTTCAATTTCCTCTATAAAAGTAAATGATCAAACATTTAGCAGGCCCAACAATTTTTTCAATGTAAATATCAATCCGGTTATTAAAATTTCATTCACCGCTCCGGTTGATCGCACTTCGCTAAGCGGCAATATTTCGTTTATAAAATTTCCCACTACCACTACCACATTCAATATTTCTTATGCCAACAATGACAGTGTTATATTAATACAGCCAGGTGCTTCTTTACAATCATTGTCAAAATATTCGATCGCACTTACTGCCGGTATTCAATCCAAACAAAAAGTAGCATTATCGGCGAATAATACTTTCAACTTAATTACTGCTATTGACTCATCAGATAAATTTCCACGCGTTTCTGATAGCGCTTTGCTCGATATTATTCAGCGTCAAACATTTAAATATTTTTGGGATTTTGGTCATCCCGTTTCCGGAATGGCAAGAGAGAGAAACACTTCGGGCGATGTGGTAACAACTGGTGGAACCGGGTTTGGCGTAATGAGTATTTTGGCGGCAGTCAACAGAAATTTTATTTCAAGAGCCGAAGGCTTACAACGAATTAATACGATCGTAGATTTTTTGAAAAATAAATGTACGCGCTATCACGGTGCGTTTGCCCATTGGATCAATGGGGCTACAGGCGCTACGGTACCGTTTAGTGCGCAGGATGATGGCGCCGACCTGGTGGAAACTTCATTGCTGATGCAGGGCTTGTTATGCGCCCGGCAATATTTTAATACTGCTGATGCCGATGAAGCTTTACTTCGCGATAACGTAAACATTTTATGGAACGGTATTGAATGGAACTGGTTTAGAAATGGAGGCCAAAATGTGTTGTATTGGCACTGGAGTCCAACCAATAATTTCAATTTAAATCTGCAGATAAAAGGCTGGAATGAGGCATTGATCGTATATGCGCTTGCTGCGTCTTCTAACACAGATTCTATTCCGAAAATTGTTTATGATGCCGGGTGGGCATCAAATGGCGGTATGAAAAACGGGGCCACTTTTTACGGCGTGCCACTTCCGCTGGGGCCGGCATCTGGCGGACCACTTTTCTTTGCGCATTATTCTTTCCTTGGAATAAACCCTCATGATCTTACAGACGCCTACGCCAATTACTTCACGCAGAATACGGCGCATTCGTTAATCAATTATAATTATTGCGTTGCTAATCCAAATCATTTTAACGGGTACAGTGAAACCAATTGGGGACTTACTGCCAGCGACGACAATGTATCTTTTTATGCCGCACATTCGCCCACGAATGATGATGGCGTTATATCTCCAACGGCCGCTATTTCATCGTTACCATATACACCGGCTCAATCCATGAATGCCTTGAAATTCTTCTATTATACCCTGGGCGATAAATTATTTAAGCAGTATGGATTTATTGATGCATTTAATTTGTCGGATTATTGGTTTGCCGATTCATTTCTTGCAATTGACCAGGGCCCGCAAATAGTGATGATCGAAAACTATCGCAGCGGCTTACTCTGGAACTTATTTATGAGTTGTCCCGAAATAAAAAGAGGAATGCGCAACCTTGGCTTCCAAAGTCCCAACTTATAGGCTTCATATAAGCCAAAAAGTAGAAAACTGTTTTTCCAATTCGAGAGTTCATCCAATCCGTCGCTGTTAAAATAATCTTTGAAATATCAATTAAGAAGACGGTTTCAAAAAGCCGGAATTAAAATAAATTATATGTTATCTTTAAGAAGCAAAGCTTTTTTGAAGGTATGATTCAGATGGTTTCTTTTTTCAGGCGCCACTAACAAACAGCAACATATGAATCCGGTTTTAGGAAAAGAAAATCTTAAACGCGAAATCGGTGTCCGGTCTCTTACGCTTACTATCTTAAACGGCATTGTAGGAACCGGCATTTTTGTAATTCCTGCCATCATAGCGGCAACACTCGGTGCTTCGGCAATTGTCGCCTATCTCGTGTGCGGAGCAGCCATATTTTTAATTGGTTTGTGTTTTGCAGAAGTGGGAAGCAAAACCTCTACCAGCGGCGGCACCTATGCCTATATAGAAAATGCCTTTGGTCCGTATGCAGGATTTTTAGCCAACAACTTATTTTGGTTTGGATCGAGTATGATCTCAGATGCGGCCACCGCCAATGCACTGGCCGACACTTTGAAACACTTCTTTCCCGCGCTTGGTAATAACGTTTTTCGCGCATTGTTTTTTGTTTTGTTGTTTGGAGGGCTTGCGCTGCTTAACATTCGCAGCGTAAAGAACGGCGTTCGGTTTATCGAATTTGCAACCTTTGCAAAACTTATTCCGCTGGTAGTTTTTGTTATTGCGGGAGCCACATTTGTATCTGCTGAAAATTTAAAATGGACTTCCAACCCATCTCTTACAAACGTTGGTGCTGCATCATTATTACTCATTTTTGCTTTTTTGGGCATTGAAGGCCCGGTAACAAACGGCGGCGAAATTAAAAATGCGAAACGTACGCTGCCACTGGCGATCTTTCTCGGCATTTCGTGCGTGTTAATCTTATATATTTCTATTCAACTGGTAACTCAGGGAGTGTTGGGTAGCACATTGGCTCAACAGGAATCACCGGTAGCAGCGGCCGCAGGTATTATATTTGGCAAAGCCGGAATTACATTGATGATCATCGCCATAGCCATATCAATGCTTGGCAGCCTGGGCGGCGAAATACTATCGATCCCACGCGTTCTGTACGCGGGTGCCAGAAACGGTATTATGCCTAAGTTTTTTGCCTCGGTACATCCGCGGTTTTTTACACCGCATATTTCGGTGGCGGTATATGCAGGTTTGGGATTGTTGTTTGCCATCACAGGAGGATTTGCCGAGCTTGCCATTATTTCAAGTTCTGCCACTTTAATTATTTACCTGGGGGTAATACTGGCAACCATTAAGCTTAGGAAAGCGGGGCCGCAGGTAACTGAAAAAACTTTTCAGATTCCGGGCGGAATTATTGTGCCACTGCTGGCAATTGGCGTAATAGTGTGGTTGCTCTCCAACCTTACCAGGCCTCAGTTTATCGGTTTAATTGTATTTATTTTTGTTTGCTCGGTGATTTATTTCTTTGCAATATTCCTCAGGAAAAAGCCGGTGGTCCAACTGGAACCAGACGGCGAACCGGGCACATAATAATTGTAAAAGCCACAAGAAATGCAATTCAAAAAAATATTTATTAAGTTAATTATTGCCCTTTTGCTTTTGGGCTCAATTGCAAAAGCACAAAACATAGAAACCGATAGCCTCAAAAAATTATTGCATGTTACCGACAAAGCTTCCGCGCGGGTGCGTATCCTCGAAGGATTAAGCTACGCCTACCTTGCATCTTATCCTGATACCGCTTTACAATACGCTTTGGACGGCTTGCAGCTTGCAAAAAATACGGGCGACCGTAAGGGTGAATCCATTTGCATCAACGCATTGGGCAATGTTTATTTTCATATCGGTGATAATGCCAGGGCACTGGAATATTATCTTGAATATTTACGGTTAAAAGAAGAATTAAAAGATTTGAATCACATCGCCGTTGCTTATTATAATATTGCCGGCGTTTATACCGAAGAAAAGGATTACCGGCATGCACTGTTCTATCTTTTTAAAGCAAAAAGCGAAGATGAAAAATCCAAAGACAGTTCCACCATTTTGTATGATTCCTATTCTTTAGCCTCCACTTATCTCCGTATGCAAAAACAGGATTCTGCAATTTTTTATATGGATGAATCGTATAAGTTGGCGCAGCAACTTAACGATGAAAATATGCTCGGCGCCATTTTAAATAGTTATGGCGAAACGTATTTGTCGTTGAATGATACCACAAAAGCTTCTGCATATTACCATCTTAGTATTCCATACGCAAATGCGGTAAAAGATAACGAGGTGCTTACATCTAATTATTATGGCCTGGCAAAAATATTTAAGATGAGGCACAAAGTAGATTCTTCTATATTCTACGCTGGTACAGCCTTACAGCTTGCCAGAGAAGCGCCATTCTTTAAACAGGTGCTTGAAATAAGCCAGTTTCTGACAGATCTTTTCAAAGAGAAAAAGCAATTCGACAGCGCGTTTTTTTATCAGCAGCTTAGCGTAGTCACTAAGGACAGTTTGTTTAATGTGGAAGAAATACGAAAAGTTCAAAATCTTAAATTTACTGAGCAGCAACGGCAACAAGCCATTGAAACTGCGGCAATAAAATACCGCAATACGGTGAAGTTGATGGCAGTGATTTGCGCGACTATCATCCTTTTAATTTTTACGCTGCTGCTTTGGCGCAATAACAAAAGAGTACAAAAAACCAATGCATTATTACAACAACAAAAAGAGAAAGTAGAGTCTACGTTAACAGAGCTAAAATCAACTCAGGCGCAATTGATACAAAGCGAGAAAATGGCTTCTCTGGGCGAGCTTACCGCAGGTATTGCTCATGAAATTCAAAATCCCTTAAACTTCGTAAATAACTTTTCTGAATTAAACAATGAGCTGATTGCTGAACTCGATAGTGAAACAGATATTAATGAGATAAAAGCAATTGCATCTGACATCAGGCAAAACAGTGAAAAAATTTTAATGCACGGCAGGCGCGCAGATAATATTGTAAAGGGCATGTTACAACATTCGCGGCAGAATACCGGCGTAAAAGAACCAACCAATCTTAATTCTTTATGCGATGAATATTTACGGCTGAGTTATCACGGATTACGGGCCAAAGACAAATCTTTTAATGCCGATTTTAAAACCAATTTTGACGAAACGATCGATAACATTAATGTGGTACCGCAGGAAATAGGACGCGTGCTGCTGAATCTCTTCAACAATGCATTTTATGCCGTTAATCTGAAGAAAAAATCTGCGGGTGAAAATTACCACCCAACTGTTTCTGTTCAAACAAAAAAAATAAATAACCGGATTGAAATAAGAATTGCCGATAACGGCAATGGTATGCCACCGGAAATTATTGCCAAAATATTTCAACCCTTTTTCACTACCAAGCCTACCGGCGAAGGAACCGGGTTGGGCCTAAGCCTCAGTTACGACATTATTAAAGCACAAGGCGGAGAAATAAAAGTTGAAAGCGAGGAAAATAAAGGCTCGGAGTTTGTAATTACTTTATAAAAACTCAACATGAAATTGCATTGGTTCAAACGCAGCGGTGTATTTTTTATTCCTTCAACCGTAATTGGCTGGCTCATTTTATTGGCAGCAATAGTCTATGCGGTGTATCGATTTATAGAGATTGATGATAAGTCGCATTCTGTAAGTGATACATTGATGAATTTTGTTTTTAATCTTTTCATTATTGCAATCGTATATTCTGTGATTGCGTTATTAACAAGCCGCACAAAAGTATAAATTCATCGCAATAGGCAGGATATTTGGGTGAATTTTTATATGAATTTGAAGGAAAACAGCCAGGCACTTTTGAATAGTGTTTTAATTTTAACCGGCTTTGCCATAACCGTTTTATTGCTTTATTTAGGGAAGCTACTGTTTGTTCCGCTATTCTTTGCTTTCCTGGTTGCGCTGGGTTTGCATCCATTAAACCGGTGGTTGCAAAAGCACCGCATCCCGCGTTTAATTTCATCCATACTTTGCGTTTTTTTATTAGTGTTGATAGCTGCGATAATCACTTTTTTTCTGAGCTCCCAGGTTCAACGGTTTTTATCCGATATTCCTTTGCTGGAAAATAAATTGAGCGCGCTAATGCGGCAAACACATGCATGGCTTAAAACTCATTTTGGTATAGAAAGCAACTTGCAATCAGGGGATATGAACCTGGTATTTAATAATCTTTTAAGCGGCGGAAAAACCGCATTGTCTCTATCGCTGTTTATAATAATTGAGGCAACACTGGCCCTTTTTTTCAGTTTCTACCTGTTGTATTACCGCAACGATCTCAAGAAATTTACGCTTTCTTTTTTAAATCAATCCAGGCGAAAAGCTATCATGGAAATACATGAAACCGTACACAACACCATACTTAGTTATCTTAAAGGGCTGCTCATTGAAATTTCTATTTTAATTTTACTGAGCTCTGTTACGCTGTTTATCCTCGGCGTTAAATATGCAGTGCTAATGGCTTTCTTCGCAGGGCTGCTCAATATTATTCCGTACATCGGAATTTATATAGCCACTTTTTTAAACGTTCTGATAACTATTGCCACCGGCAACGAAACCCAGAGTTTGCAGGTATTACTGGTGTTTGTGATCATTCATATGATCGATTCAAACCTCATCATTCCTGTTGTAGTGGGAGGAAGAATTAAAATCAATCCTATGGTTACTTTGATTGCCATTGTTACCGGCGAACTGATTTGGGGTATCCCCGGAATGTTTTTATTTATCCCGCTTACGGCCATTTTAAACATTGTGTTTGAAAAAGTGATTGCGCTCAATTCTGCAGAAACTTTATCCAGCGCCGGATAGTCATTTTACCATTAGCCAAACAAGTTAAAAAGTAGATTTTTTGATTTCTGGCAGGTAGATTTAATTTCAATAAGGTAAAAAGTTTTTTATTTTAAGATGATGAATAGCATTAAAAAAAATAGCTCTGCAGATAATTAAAAATTAATTTACTTAAAAATGTGATTTTTACGATGGGTCTGCGAATAATAATAAAAGCACATTAGCCAACAGATGGATCAACAAACGGATCACGAGGAATTGCTGCAATTAATTCAGGAAAATCAAAAGATCATTTATAAGATATGCAATTTGTATTGCAGTAATAAAAGCGATCGTGAGGATTTAGGCCAGGAGATCGTTTATCAATTAATAAAATCTTATCCCCGTTTTAATGATAATTATAAATTCTCTACCTGGATGTATCGGGTGGCATTAAATGTAGCCATTTCATTTTACCGAAAATTAAAAAACCGCAAGGTGGTAGCGCTTGCAACAGATCATAACGACTTTGAAGATGACAACGATGGTGCAGATGAAACCGAAAACAATGTGGGCATGCTGCAACAATTTATTGTGCAATTGAAAGAATTGGATAAAGCATTGATGATACTTTACCTCGAGTCGAAAAGCTATAAGGAAATAGGAGAGATCATCGGCATTTCAGAAACCAATGTGGCTACCAAACTCAGCAGGATAAAGGAAAAATTAAAACAGCAATTTTCAAAAATTAATCAGCTATAAAATGGATGACTCACAATTAACCGATCTCTTAGCATCTTTTAATCACCGGCTCGAAGAAGCAAAAGTGCTTAATCTTCAATCGTGGGTATTGAATTATAAATGCTTCGAATCGATACAATCGCAAAAGGCAAAATCCAAATTAAAATCATTGATCACTATTAAAACGGTGGCAATTATTTTGGGAATTTTATGGGTGTTATTTTTGGGATATCTTCTTTATTATTCGTTAGACTGGTCTAAAATATTTTTTATTATTTCGGCCAGCGCCATCATATTGATTACCGTAGCGGCCATTTTCGTCTATGCATACCATATAGTGTTAATCAATAAAATTAATAATACAGAGAATGTGGTTAAAACACAGGAAACGATTGCGCGCCTGCAATTATCCACTCTTAATATTACACGCGTGCTTTTTCTTCAAACTCCGTTTTATTGCACATTTTGGTGGAGTCCCGCAATGATCTTACAATCGCCGTTATCTTTCTGGCTGATCTCTTTTCCCATTGCGCTGTTGTTTGCACTGGCTTCGGTTTGGCTTTACAAAAACATATCTTACAAAAATATTAACAGCAAATGGTTCAAACTATTATTTAGTTCGCCCGAATGGACATCGCTTTCCAGGGCCAGCGCATATCTCAAAGAAATAGAAATTTTTAAAAAGAACTGATAAAGCGCCCACAACTACCGCTGGCTTGGGCATCGCTGGGTTATTGCCTATATTCGCAGCATGAAGTTTTTGATTGCTTTTTTAATGATTTTTTTATACATCTGTGCACCGCTTCATATAAGCGCAAATGTAGTTTTTTATGATGCGTCTTTCAGCCAGGTTCAACAGATCTTCTCTAAAGAAAAAGCAGCTGATTTATTTTCCAAATCAGGCCCGGATATTTTAAATACCCATTTTCAAAAAATTTCACCTGTTCATTTTAACCACGACTTCTGCAAATATTTTAATGTTGAAGAGCACACTGCGGTAAGTTTTGCCTGCGGAAGTAATTATTTTCTGCGGCCGCCCTTTCATTATTTCAAATCGATTGGGCTGATATTGATCTTTCCTGAGCATTATTTTTTTTAGCATTTTCTTCGTTTTGAAAAGAGTTTCACTCTCTGCATTTTCTCTGCAAGTCATCCATTAATTTTTTATTTTAAATTAATCTGTAAATTATGTCAACACTTATTATATCGGCCATCTTTATTGTATTAATCATGCTTGTGTTTTTCGTTTTTATTTTCATCAATAAAAAAAATAAAAGAAACAAGCAGCAGCGGCTTGCTCTAAAATTCAGCCACGCAGGCACTATGCACGGACTTTCATTTTCAAGCCAGGAAATATTAGGCAGTAAAATAATCGGGCTTGATGGCATCCATAGAAAATTGGTACTGGTGCGCGAAAGCGCGCCTGAAACAGTGATAGCGCTTGACGAAGTAACAAAATGCGAAGTAGTATCTGCCTTCCAAACATATCAAATTGGTGACTCAAAAAGTAAAGACACAGAGCGGCATCTCACTTCGATAGCGCTTTTATTTCATTTCAAAAAAACCAACAATCCCATCTCTATTCAATTTTATAACAGCATGACAGACTCCGTTTATGAAGCCGCTGCTTTGGAAGCAAAAGCAAATGATTGGAGTGTCTTGCTTTCTAAACTACTGCAGCCTCCAAAGGAAATAAGAGCATAAAAGAATATTGTTGCGGATTAATTTGAAGCGTGCGCGTGAAAAGCCGGGCATTATACTTTTTTTAACGTTTGGCTATTAAGCTGGTCAGTTGCAACACCAGTAAACACACCGATCTAAACCCATAAATTATTTGCTGCCATGTGCAACGAAAGGATATTTTTGCAGGTCATTTAAATCATGTACGTGAAACCGGTTATTATTGCTTTTGCTTTTTTGCTGGCCTCTTTTTTTACCGATGCGCAAGTATGTACCACACTGGGCCAAACGCCTTCCACCGCTTTTCCGGTTTGTGGTACCAGTGTTTTTTCTCAAACAACAGTTCCATACTGTGGTGGCCAAACTGTGCCGGGCCCATGCTCTATTTTGGATGGGTTAACTGATACAAATCCGTTCTGGTATAAATTTACCTGTTTTGCGCCCGGGACTTTAGGTTTTCTGATAACGCCCAACGATCTTGCCGATGATTATGACTGGCAGCTTTTTGATATAACCGGCCGAAATCCTAATGATATTTATACAGACGCTTCTTTGTTCGTTGCATGCAACTGGTCGGGCAATACCGGCCTCACGGGCGCTTCGCCCGCCGGTACTTCGCTGCAAAATTGCGCCGGCCCTGGTTACCCTACTTTTAGTAAAATGCCAACGTTAAAACTCAATCATAATTATCTTTTACTGGTAAGTCATTTTACTAAATATACACCTTCACAAAACGGATATGCGCTTGTCATTTGGCGGAGGAACTGCAAGCATTACAGATACAATTCCTCCGGATTTGAAAAGCGCCACCGCTTCCTGCGATGCGTCTGTTTTGTACATCAAACTGAACAAGAAAATGAAGTGCGCCAGTCTTGCGGCCAATGGAAGCGATTTTACAATTTCTCCGGCATCCGCAAGCATTACAGGCGCAACAGGTATTTCGTGCAGTAGTGGCTTTGATATGGATTCTATCGCTCTTAAATTAAGCAATCCTTTGCCGCCCGGAAATTATACCATCACCATAAAAAATGGAACCGATGGAAATACGCTGGTGGATAATTGTGATAATGCCATTCCTGTGGGCCATTCGTTGCCGGTAACGATTTTGCCATTGGCTCCAACACCAATGGATAGCTTAACAACCGTACAATGCGCGCCGCAACAATTGCAACTGGTGTTTAAAAAGAATATGCGGTGTAATTCAATCGCGGCCGATGGAAGTGACTTTACGGTAACCGGGCCCAACGCCGGTACAGGTTACAGCGGCCGCAGGAAATTGCGTAAATGGTGTTACTAAAACAATCACCGTTTCTTTATCGGCGCCGGTGGTAAATGCAGGAAATTATCAACTGGTTTTAAAAGCAGGTACAGATGGAAATACCAGTAATAGATGAATGCGGACAACAAACGCCAGCCGGCTCTTCATTAAATTTTTCGGTGAAAGACACCGTTTCTGCAGCGTTTACTTATAATATAAAGGAAGGTTGTAAAATTGATACGATGCTGCTTTTTCATGATGGAGCGACATGGCGTAAACCAATGGCAATGGCGACTTGATTATAATGGTACCAGCAACCAGCAAAATCCCGTTACTTATTTTACCACTTTTGGGAAAAAGCAAATTTCGCTGATTGTTTCCAATGGTTTTTGCAGTGATACGCTTGCTAAAACAATTTCGCTCGACAATGAATTAAAAGCCATTTTCGAAACCAATAATTTATTGTGTCCCGAAGATGCAGCCTCGTTTGTAAACAAAAGTGTTGGCAATATTACTTCTTATCAATGGCTATTTGGAAATGGAAATTCCAGTGTGGATAAAACACCGCCTCCACAGAAATATCCAATTTTAGGACAGGAAAAAATTTATCCCATTCGCTTAATCGTTGAAAATAGTGTCGGTTGCAGAGATACCAGCTTTTCAGGATTTAAAAGTGCTTAAAAGCTGTTATATCGCGGTTCCTAACGCTTTTACTCCTAACGGTGATGGCCTAAACGATTTTCTATATCCGCTCAATGCCTATAAAGCCGATAATTTAGAATTTAAAGTTTATAATCGCTTAGGCCAATTGGTTTTTTCCACAACCGACTGGACGGTAAAGTGGGATGGAACCATTAACGGGCAGCCACAGGATACAGGAATTTTTGTATGGACTTTGCAATATACGAATCGCGATACCGGCAAACACGTTTTTATGAAAGGATCAACTGTGCTGATCAGATAAAAAATTAACGGTTTCTGCAGTGGCTTTTTGCAGCTGGTTCCATGTGAGGTTTTCTCACGCTGGTTTCGTTTTCAAATTTATCTCCATAGTTGGTATTGATTCCAACTAAGAAAAGAACAGGAATAAATATTCCGATGATCAATACTTCGAAAGAATATAAAGTGCGTTTTGCAAATTCAAAACTTTCGGTTGCTACATTTTCAATTACTGTTTTCATTTTGTTTGATTTTATGGTTGATTGATATAGCAAAGATATGGTCAAAACTATGTACTATGCAAAACATAGTACATTGAATGGCATAATAGCTATATTGATGGCAAAAACCAATAGATGAGTGGTAGCGCTAATGGAGTTTTATTGGAAGTCGGTTGCTAAAACCGGAAAGAATAGATTTCTTTTGATAAGCCTCCAGGCTTACTTTCGCGTGATAAGCCATTTTGTAGCTTTTAACGATTTAAAAAATAATTTAAAGTATGGATTTAAAATTTTCAAACACAGACATTGGCAGATTCAGGCTGGTAGCCATCTCCGAAGGAATTTCATTTATTATCCTGATGTTTATCGCTATGCCGGTAAAATATCTGGCAGGTATTCCACAGGGAGTAACCTATGTTGGATGGGCGCATGGATTGCTCTTCGTCCTTTATATTCTTGCATTAATTACAGTAAAAATTACCCTGAGCTGGAGTTTTAAAAAAACGGCAATTGCTTTTGTGGCATCGTTGCTTCCCTTCGGCACTTTTGTTTTGGATAAATCGCTTAAAAAAGAAGAGCGTGAGTTTTTAGCAGCAAAAAATGCGGTTGCAGGCCGGTAATTTTCCCTAACACGTGTTCATCAATCGAAAAAAATGGATAGTGTAATCCATACTGCCACAGGTGGCTTTAAGTCCGAAGGTTCGGTGAAACCATTTCATGTTATCAACATCAAAAAGGCAAAGAAAGGACGTCAAAAAATCGACGTGTTAAAAAACATCAGGAAGCGTAACTTTATCATTATAAAGCAATCTAAAAAGTACGAATTTCTATAAAATGGCTTTTCTCAGGTGTAAACCGGCTTGCGTCATTTTGTAAAAGAGTATTTCATTAATTAATGATTCAGCAATTAAGTCAATATAAACCATATGGAAAATGGGTTGCTGAATATTTTGGATTTCTGGCAACGGATAAATCATATATTCTTAAACCCTTAAACCTATTCTTTTATGAAGCGTATTTATGGCTCGCTGTTCCTTTTTTTAGTTTTAACAATTTTGCTTGCAATGACCACACAGAAAAAAACCAAGGTTATTTTTTTCGGAGATTCCATCACGCAAATGGGAATTAATCCCGGAGGGTACATAGTGGCGATGGATGAAGATCTAAAAGCAAAAGGACTTCAATCAAAGTATGATCTGGTGGGCGCCGGTATTGGCGGCAATAAAGTGTATGACCTTTACTTAAGAATGGACGAAGATGTATTGGCAAAAAATCCGGATATAGTGATAATATGGGTTGGAGTAAACGACGTGTGGCACAAAACTTCCGGAACCGGTACAGATGCTGATAAATTCGAAAAATTTTATGTGGCGATCGTTAAAAAACTCCAGGCAAAAAACATAAAAGTAATTGTTGCCACACCCGCAGTTATTGGCGAAAGAACCGATTATTCCAATCAGCAGGATGGTGATCTAAATTATTATTCCAACATCATAAGAAAAATTGCCAAAGAATACAATACCGGGCTCGTGGATCTTCGGAAAGATTTTCGCGATTATGATTTAAAAAACAATCCCGATAACAAAGAATCAGGTATTCTAACTGTTGACCGCGTTCATCTTACATCAACCGGTAACAAATTTGTTGCACAAAAAATGCTGGAGGTTTTGGAGCCTGGCGTTAAATGGGATTAACATTAATCCGGTAATTATTTTTTACATAAAATTTCATATCATGACAACAAGACGTTCGTTTTTAAAAACAACCTCGGTACTTTCTGCCGGCGTTCTTATGTTTCCTTCGGAACTAAAAGTGAAAAAGCCAGAAATAGGTCTTCAGCTCTACACCGTGCGCGATGCAATGGAAAAAAATGCGGTTGCAACACTGGCGCGGGTTGCCAGCGTTGGATATAACTCGGTTGAAGGGGCAACCTATACCGGCTCTGAAAAGTTTTATGGAATGAGCTCAAAAGAATTTGTAAAAGTTTTGAAAAAGAATGGGCTTGTAATCCCAAGCAGCCATTACCGGCTTGGCGCAGATAAAGAGTCGGCCAATGTAAAGGGAACCATATTAAACGATTGGAATAAAGCTGTAGACGATGCGGCCGAAGTGGGCATAAAATATATGGTTTGCGCCTACCTGTCTGAAGAAGAGCGCGGCGATTTGGATCGATATAAAAAAATTGCCGACCAGTTAAACGTTGCCGGCGAAACCTGTAAGAAGTCGGGCATTCAATTGTGTTATCATAATCATGATTTCGAATTTGTGAAGCAGGGCGATCAATATCCGTACGACGTTTTATTAGGCGCTGATAAGGATTTGGTTAAAATGGAAATGGATTTGTATTGGGTGAAGAAAGCCGGGCAGGATCCCATTGCACTCTTCAAAAAACATCCCGGCAGATTTCCTTTGTGGCACGTAAAAGACATGGATAATACTGCTGACCATTCATTTACCGAAGTGGGCAACGGCATCATTAATTTTAAAGAAATTTTTCAACATAAAAACGAAGCCGGGATGAAACATTTTTTTGTGGAACAGGATAAATGCCCCGGTGATCCTTTTGTGAGCATCGCAAAAAGCATCAGGTATATTAAATCGAACCTGGTTTAAAGATGCTTGAAGATTTAAAACAGTAGTTCATATAAGCCAAAATATAGAAAACCGATATTCAGGTTTACATCAAAATCTCAGCAAAAAAAAACGATTCTAATAAGGCATCATAAAATATAAAAAGGGGCTGCAAGCAGCCCCGGAACCGGTTTTTCAACTAGGAAATAAAAAGCGTGTTGTGATGTAATTAAGAGGTCCATGCAATTTTTTAAAAATTACTTTTTAAAAAAATAAATGGTTGAAATGTTGCTCTCTTGAATTAGGTGGAAATATAAAAGTTAGTCGCAGAAAAAAAAGCCTCGTAAATATATTATAAAAATTGATAGTTCTTTCACTTTATTTTTATAATGATAAAAATTTTTTAGAAAGGATAATCAATCCCAATGGTAGCATTAAAATTTTCATAGCGCCATTGTTTGTTGGCGGTGGCGTTTCCAAAAAGATTTTTAAAATTGATATCGGGTAACTGCCAGCCATCATTTTTTAAAACATCAGGGCGTTTAAACCGGAAGCCTACATCAAATCTCAAAAGAAAATAATTAAAATCGAACCGAAAGCCTACGCCCGAAGAAACGCCTAATTGCTTATACAGATTTTGAAATTTAAATTGCGTGGTATCAACACCTCCGTCAGGCTTGGTATTTTTAAAATTCCATACGTTGCCCACATCAGCAAACAATGCCATTTTAAAAAGAATGGCGTTAGAAAAAAGTGGCGCCACATTAAAGCGGTATTCTGTATTTCCCTCTAATTGAATATCGCCGGTTCTGTCATTAAACAGGCGGTTGTTATAGGCTGCCAGCGGTTGTCCGCCTACACCAATACCTCTTACCGGCCAGCCGCGCATGCTGTTTGGGCCGCCGCCAAAATATTGTTTAAAAAAAGGAAGGGTAGTATCGCTTTTAGAAATTGGAATACCAACGCCCGCAAATGCACGGAATACAATGGCAGATTTCGGATGGTTGATGGTGTATGTGTATTCGGCATCTATTTTTACAAACTCCTTCAAATATTTATTGAAAAAATTTCCATTCTGGGTATTCTTATCTCTTCGTTTTAGCAATCCAAAAGGCAACCCGGATTCTTCAAGATTTGCCTTCAGCGTACTTACCAATTTTGGATTTTTTGAATTGGCATGAACCGAGTTGAAGCTAATGCTGGAACCCATTACCAGCGCCGTGTTGAACGAATAACGCAGAAACGGATTTTGTGCGAGAGTACTGTCGAAAAGTGCTGACCGGTTATATAAACGACGGTAGTCAAAATTTAATATTTTCCAGCTCCACAAATGATTTTCTTTTTTAGAAAGATTAAATCCAAAGCTTGTATTAAATATTTGCTGGTTGAAAAAATCGATTCGGTTAATAAGAGAAAGATTGGTATTGATGATCGATTGCCGGGTAATTAATTTTTTATTATTCCATGCGGCAAACGGAAAAATAAATTTAGGAAACAGCAGGTTGTTGGAATAGGTAATTTCATTAGAGTTAACAAAAGTGCCACTGCTGTTGCGGTGCGATGTGTTGAACTCAGCGCCCACTTTAATGGAGTTGGTCATGCGGATGGCGGACTTTGCAAAGTTGCGGTCGGTTACCGACAAATTAGCAGAGATGCCTAAAAGATTTCCATTGGTGGCTGAAAGATTATTGGTTGCGTTGTTGGCCGAATAGCTCAATTCAATATTGCCTTCAAAGCCATATCGTTTGAGAGGAATTAATTTAATTACCATATCGAGCAGGTTGGTGTCTTTATGCTCAACAATATCAATGGTAGGGCTTTCCCAAACGCCCACTTTATAAAAATCATTGATCGTTTTAAAATAATTATCCTGTTTAAAATAATCGCCCTTTTGCATGGAAAGATTAGAACGAAGCACATGAGTCCTGAAAAGTTTCTGATGATACTTTAACGTGAAGTTCTTTAGATTGTGGGTTTGCAATGAAGTGTCGGTATATTGATCGCCGGGCCGGTAATCCGGTAAAACAAAAATATTATTGATCAAATACTTTTGAAGATTGGTGCTGTCGGGTGTAGGATTTAATTGAACTCCTAATCTGATAGTGGGCTTATTTCTTTTTTGAGTTGCCTCTGCCAGTAAGCGCAACTGCTCAAAAGGATCTTCAGAAACACTTGTTAATGCCTCAATGGAGGTATCGCCCGTAACGCGTATTTCATCCGCGGTAAATTTATAAAAACCATTATTCCTGTAAAGATTTACAAGGCGGTTGGTTTCTTCCTGTACCGCACTTTTAGAAACGGGCGTGTTGGGCTGCAACGGAGATTCTTTCTTGGTAGATAGTGCGAGATCCTGCAATTCCGGCTTATCGAAAAGATAAGCAAGTGTATCAACCATTGTTCGCTTGCCGGAAACTACATCATAGTTAATGATCACTCTTTGCTGTTCGCCTTTGTGTTTTGAGACGGTATCAAAATCGTAGCTAACCTGCGGATTATAATAGCCAATGTTCATCAGCGCCGTCTTCATGTTAGAGGCAGATTGATAGACTGCATCGGTATCAAAAACAGGCGGGTTTACGATCGAATGCAAAAAGAAAAACTTATCCTTGATATTTACTTTAGCGCTATCATCCAGTTGTGTATTTAATTTAGATTTGATGAGTACTTTTTCATCTTTAGTGGCATCTGATGCGGTAAGGCTTATATTATTTTTAAAAACAAACGGAACTTTTTTTTGATACTTTCGCACCGTTGTTATTCCGGAATATTTGGTTTTTGTAGTAACACAGCCCGAAAAAAACAGTAATGCAATAAACACAATCAGCAGCCTCAATGGAGATATTTTACCGGAGTTGTTTCCTTTCATAATTTAGAGCCATGTTAACCAAAAAGATTGTCAAATATATTCAAAGTTTAAGCCACAAAAAATTAAGGGATGAAGAAGGCGTTTTTGTGGCCGAAGGACCCAAAGTAGTTTCAGAGCTTCTCTCTTCAAAAAAAATCCAATGCAATTTGTTGTGCGCCGAAAAAGATTGGCTGCATCAACACGAAAATTTATTAAAAGAAGTTGATCCTGCAAATATTTTTGAAACCGATGAACACTGGCTGCAAAGGATTTCTCTGCTAACAACGCCGAACAAAGTAGTGGCTGTTTTCGGTAAGATGGATGTGATTAACGAGCCGGTTTTACAAAATAAAATTTCGCTGATGCTTGATGATATACAGGACCCGGGCAATTTAGGAACCATTATAAGAAACGCAGATTGGTTTGGTATTGACAATATTATTTGCAGCCGCAATTGTGTGGATTGCTACAACTCCAAAGTGGTACAATCCACTATGGGAAGCCTTTTGCGGGTGAATATAATTTATACAGATATTGCTTCTTTCATCCGGAAACATGAAACCATTCCTGTTTTTGGGGCGGCTTTATCGGGCAATTCTGTTTTTGAAATGGCTGCAATAAAAGAAGGTATTTTTTTAATCGGAAATGAATCCAAAGGAATTCATGAAGATATATTGAATCTTTGCACATCAACAATAACCATTCCCCGGTTTGGCCACGCGGAATCTTTGAATGCGGCTGTAGCCAGCGGCATTATTTTGGCGCAAATAAAAAATGCATCCAACGCGATATCGAAATAAGCAAAAATGTAGAAAAACTACATTTTGGGTTTCAACAATCATCCTATTGAAAAAATTTACTATCAATTAACGGAACGCTATTGCCTTTACAGGTTGTATTTTTTTTACCAATAACGAAGGAATGATAAGCATTAAAAAGCACACCGCTAATGTGGCAACATCAATAGCTGCAACCTGCCACCATACTACATCGGCGTGCGCCACATCCATAAAATAAGCTTCTTCGTCCAGCTTGATAAATCCGGTTAATTCCTGCAAATAACAAATGCCCAGGCCCAGAAACGTTCCGGCTATTACACCAGCAAAGGCAATAATGGTGGTATTGTATATAAATATTTTTTGAATGGTAAAATTTTTTGCGCCTACTGCTTTTAAAATTCCCACCATATTGGTTCGTTCCAACACTAAAATAATAAGGCATGTAATCAGGTTTACAACAGCCACCACCATCATGATTACTAATAATATGCTTTTGATACGGCCTTGTAAATTGAGCCAGTCAAAAATGTTGGGATAAATTTCCTGGATGGTTTTGCTGTACCATCTTTGCGGTAAAACATCGGCATCGTATAAATGATTATTAACAGAATCGATTTGTTTGTAATCTTTAAGAAACAACTCGTAACCACCTATTTGTTCGGGCGACCAATCATTAAGACGTTGAATTAATTTAAGATCGCCGATGCAAAAATTGTGATCGTATTCATCAATCCCTGTTTTAAAAATTCCTGCTATCTTTAGCTTGCGTGCCCGTTGCGTTCCGTCGCTTTGAATAAACAAAATGATTACGCTATCGCCAACATTCGCTTCAAGATTATTGGCAGTATATGCAGAAATATTGATGTCTTTGCTATAGCCGCTATCCGTAAACGAAATCCACTTTCCTTTTTGCAAAAACTGGTTAATACGATTGAAGTCAAAGCTGCTGTCAACGCCTTTCATCAACACACTTTCAATATCGTCTTTATACCTGATGATTGCCGATTTGGTGGCATACCGCTCTACGTTTTTTACTTCAGGCATTCCTTTCAGATAATGTTCGAGCGTATCATTTTTTACTATGGGTGTTTCTTCGGCAATGTTGGCCTGCGACATTACAGTCTGCTGCACGCGGATGTGGCCCCAAAAGCTAAAAACTTTGTCGCTGATTACATTTTGAAAACCATTAACAAAACTCAGTGCAACTATCATTACCGCAACGCTTATCATTGTAGCAGTAATTGCCAGCCCGATGATAAATCTTGAAAAAGTTTTTTGCCTGTTGAAGGCAATTCGCTTGGCTATAAATGACGAAACATTCAAACGGTATAAATTTGGTACCTTGTAAAACTAATTTTTTTTAAATCATTTAAATGAAATCATTAAAATTTATTCTCTGCATTTGGGTATGTTTTTTAGTTTTTTTTAATGACGTAATGGCGCAGGCGCCAGATAGCATTTATGCAAAAAATATAAGCACTGTGAGGCTTTACAATTCCGGCAACCAACTTACGATGCCCATCATCAGGTTAAATGGCGGCGATCAGTTAGAGCTGCATTTTGATGATATGGATGCAGATGTAAAATATTATTATTATACCTACCAGCTTTGCAACAGCGATTGGACACCGGCCAATCTTGGACCAGTTTGATTATATTAAAGGATTCACGCAATCGAGAATAACCAACTACCGGTTTTCATCCATTGCGCTTACACGATATACACATTATCAACTCGTAATTCCTGATAGAAATACTTATCCGGTAAAATCAGGAAATTATATATTGAAAGTTTATTTGGATGGGGATACGTCTAAACTGGTTTTTACCAAACGCATGATGGTAGTGGATAATAAAGCGGCGATAGCGGCCAGGGTTAGCCAGCCATTTGCTCCTGAGTTTTTTCGCACTCACCAAAAAGTTCAATTTACGGTTGATGTAAAAGGCCTCAATTCGATTGATGCCGCAAGGCAATTAAAAGTAGTGGTGCTTCAAAATTATCGCTGGGATAATGCTGCTAAAAACCTGGTGCCCGCTTTTGTTCGCGGTACTTCATTGGAATATAATTCGGAAAGTTCCGGCATTTTTCCAGCCGGTAAAGAATGGCGTTGGCTGGATATCAGGGATTTTCGTTTGCAAAGCGACCGGGTGCTTACCGCCGATTATAAAAAAACTTATACTAACATTTTCTTAAAGCCTGATGGTCCGTTGGCTAACCAGCGTTATGTTTATTATCGCGATAATAACGGCATGTCTATCATAGAATCCTATCCGCGGCATCAATCCCTTTTGGGAGGCAGATTATGCAACTGTTTATTTTTCTTTTGTGCCACCTAACGGTGTTGCCTACCCGAATAAAGATGTTTATCTTTTTGGACAATTAACCAATTATAATTTTACCGACAGTTTAAAAATGCAATTCAACCCGGATAAGGGAAAATATGAAACCCATCTTTTGTTGAAACAAGGCTATTATGATTACACTTATATAGCAGCAGATAAAAATAACCCGGCGCTACATAGTGATCTGGATGGAAATTATTATGAAACAGAAAATCTTTACACAGTGCTTGTTTATTACAAATCCTTTATTGGCCGCGCCGATGAATTGATAGGCGTCGCCACATTTAATTCAAGAAGCGATCAGCCGGGATTAAGTTTTTAAAAGACAAATACTACATTTTGGCTTATCTCGCTAATAGTGTAGTTTAAGCGAGGAAGCGGTCAATGTAAAATATTTTTTTCCAAAGTGAATTTTTAATTAATCATTCTGTCCTTATATTTGCAGCCGGCAAGTCTTATACGGCCAGCTCCTACAGAACTCCCCCAGGATCGGAAGATAGCAAGGGTATGCGGTTGAGCGGTGCGATGTAAGTAACTTGCCGATTTTTTTTTACATAGTCTGGGGGAAGTTGTAAGTGGTAAGTTGTAAGTGCGGGTTCAATGGATTTCTCAACCTTTGAACTGTCTAAACTGCTCTAAACTCTCAACCCTCAACAACTCTCCTAAACTTTCCAAGGTCCCCTACACTCTCAACCCTCAGCCCTCAACTCTTTTCAATTCCCCTTCCCTTATATTTGCAAATTATTAATTTTAAAAAATAAGAGGCTTTATGAAATATTTTATTGATACAGCAAATCTTGATCAAATTAGAGAAGCACATGATTTGGGAATTCTTGATGGTGTAACCACCAATCCATCGCTAATGGCCAAAGAAGGCATTAAAGGAGAAGATGCAGTAAACCAGCATTATAAAACTATTTGCGAAATAGTGGATGGTGGTGATGTAAGCGCTGAGGTAGTTTATACAGATTTTAAATCTATAGTGGAACAAGGAAAAAAACTTGCTGCACTTCATAAAAATATTGTTGTAAAAGTTCCGATGATTCCTGATGGCGTGAAAGCGATCAAATGGTTTACTGATAATGGGATCCGTACAAATTGTACATTAATTTTTAGTGCAGGCCAGGCAATGCTTGCTGCTAAAGCAGGCGCAGCTTATGTTTCACCATTTATTGGCCGCATTGACGACAGCGGTTGGGATGGCATTGAACTGATTCAGCAGATTGCTAACATCTTCGCAATTCAGAATATTAAAACAGAAATACTTGCTGCATCAATACGCAATTCATTGCACATAATTAAATGTGCAGAAGCAGGCGCTAACGTTTGTACCTGTCCTTTGGATTCGATTGTTGGTCTTACCAAACATCCGTTAACAGATATTGGCCTTGCTAAATTTATGGAAGACGCAAAAAAGTTTGCCTGATTTAAAAAGGTTTTAAAAGAGAATGCGCCGTTGTTATCAAACTCCGGCGCATTTTTATTTGTGTGTTTTCAAAGGGCTTAATTTCTTTTTTTGTGGGACGATTTTTGACTGGAGTTCATTTCATTCATCAACTCATCAACAGATTTTAATTTATCCGGGTTCGGCAATTTTTTTACATACATGTCAAACTCTTTGTACAGGGCGGGATTAGAACGCAACACCGCTTTTATGCTGATCTTTTCTTTAGAAAAATCTGGATCAACCCAAAGTTGGTTGCCAAAAAATTTACCATCGCTCGATGTAAAAATTAATTTCCGTAGAATCAAGCGGAATATACTTTCCATTAGATAGCTTTCCATCGATATTGATATAATTGTAGGTGCCTTTTTTAAGACTGTCTGTATACAGATTCACGTAAATGCTTTCAATTTTTTGCGCCGTGCCGAGTAGTTGAAATAGCTAAAAATGATAAAATCAGGTATATCTTCAATGAAAATAATTTGTTATCAGATTGAAAAAAGCGTGCCATGGTTGCATTGTATGATTTTGATAAAAAAGATGTTATTAAAATGGCGACCTCGATTAAAAGTGAATTTTCTACAAAATGGCTTTTGCCAGTTACTGTTTTATTCATTTGACGATATCTGTGAAAACATTTTTTAAAAAGGTAAAAATAAAAATTTGCCCATTAAAAAATTACATTCATCTTTGCATTTAGAAATGAAAATCAATAACACATATAATAGCTGGTGGCACACAATCTCCTGATTGTGCCTTGCTATGTATTTGTGTATATAAAATATAACGCCCTGGCACTAAGCCGGGGTTTTTTTATGTTATGAAAAAAATAGAATTATCAACCACGTCTAAAAAATTATTGGCAGATGTTTTTACTCCTGTCGGAATTTACCTGCGCCTTCGCGATCGTTTTCGCGATACCATTTTATTGGAAAGCGCCGATTTTCACGCGGGTGAAAACAGTTATTCGTTTATCGGAATTAATGCTATCGCTGGCATTGAAATCATGAATCTTAACGAGATTGAATACAAATTTCCGAATGAGGAGCCGCAGAAGATCCGCTATAAAAAAAGATGATAACAGTTACTGAGCGAGGTTTGGAATTTTATGCAGCAATTTCAGATTGATGAGCCTGCTCAAATGCCCGTAAGTATGGCCCAGGGTTTATTTGGCTACACCACTTTTGATGCAGTTCAGTTTTTTGAAGACATACAATTAAATGCTGCCAAATCATCCCATCGGAGGCACAGGAGAACGCGCAATTCCTTTAATCCGTTATCGTCTATACCAATACGTTATAGCTATCAATCATTTTAAAAATGAATTATTCATTTGTGAAAATCATATTAAAGGAATTGAAAGCGAGGCCGGCTTGATTGAAAGTATTATCAGAAGCAAAGATGTTCCCGCTTATCCGTTTGCTGCCTGTGGAAATGAAACTTCGCCATTGAAGGATGAAGAATATATGAATATGGTGAAAAAAGGAATTGCCAGTTGTGCCCGTGGCGACGTTTTCCAGGTGGTGCTGAGCAGAAAGTTTCGGCAAAAATTTTCGGGAGATGAATTCAATGTTTACCGGGCGTTAAGAAATATCAATCCAAGCCCTTATCTTTTTTATTTTGATTATGGAGATTACCGCTTGTTTGGAAGCAGTCCCGAAGTCCAATTAATTGTAAAAAATGGCGCAGCCGTGGTGCATCCTATCGCCGGCACTTTTAGAAGAAGCGGAAATGATACAACTGACGAGCAACTTGCCGAAGCACTTTTAAAAGATAAAAAAGAAAACGCCGAACATGTGATGCTTGTTGATCTTGCGCGAAATGACCTTAGCCGCATGTGCGACAATGTAAAGGTGAGCCGCTTTTGTGAAGTGCAATATTTTTCTCATGTTATTCATTTGGTGAGCGAAGTAAAAGGCACGGTAAAAGAAAATACCAATCCTTTTGATTTACTGGCCGCAACATTTCCTGCAGGTACTTTAAGCGGTGCGCCAAAATACAAAGCAATGCAGCTTATCGATGAATATGAAAATGATGCGAGTGGATATTACGGTGGCTGTATTGGCTTCGTTGGGTTCAATGGAAATGTAAACCAGGCCATAATGATCCGTACTTTTTTAAGCAAAAATAACCACCTTAATTACCAGGCAGGAGCAGGAATTGTAGCTGCGTCTAACCCTGACAGTGAGTTGCAGGAAGTAAACAATAAATTAAATGCATTAACAGCGGCTATTAAATCCGCAGAAAATATTTAGCAGATGAAAATATTGATTTTTGATAATTACGATTCGTTCACCTACAACCTGGTTCATGTAGTTGAAAAATTAATTCATGGTAAAGTGGATGTATATCGCAATGATAAAATTTCCCTGGAAGAGATAAATGGTTATGATAAAATTATTTTATCACCGGGGCCGGGGCTGCCTGTGGAATCCGGCCTGCTTTTGCCACTCATTAAAGAATATGCTTCTTCTAAGTCTATACTGGGCGTATGTTTGGGCCAACAGGCAATTGCAGAGGCTTTTGGAGGCAAACTTGTCAATTTAACTACAGTCTATCACGGAGTGGCAACAAAAATTAATGTCAATGAAAAAAGAACCTTGAAAGAAAATGATCTCTTTCAATCATTGCCGAACGAACTGGAAGTTGGACGTTATCATTCATGGATTGTTGATAAAGAAAATTTTCCTGCCGATTTGGAAATTACAGCCGAAGATGAAAATGGATATATCATGGCATTACGCCATAAAAATTTTGATGTGCAGGGAGTGCAGTTTCACCCTGAAAGTGTTTTAACGCCGATGGGAGAAAAAATGATGGAGAATTGGTTAAAAATATAATTATGAAAAAGATCTTACAATATTTGTTTGAACATAAAACGCTTTCGAGAGAAGCTGCAAAGGAAGTGTTGATCAATATTTCTAAGGGAAGTTATTCTGATCCTGAAATGGCTTCTTTTACCACGGTATTTTTGATGCGGAGTATTACGATACCGGAATTAGCTGGTTTTCGCGATGCATTGATGGAATTGTGTGTGCCCGTAAACCTGCGTCAGCACAATGTTATAGATATCGTTGGTACCGGTGGCGACGGCAAAAACACTTTTAATATTTCAACGCTTAGTTGCTTTATTGTTGCCGGCGCCGGACAAAAGGTTGCCAAGCATGGAAATTATGGAGCCACTTCCATCAGCGGATCGAGTAACGTAATGGAAACACTCGGGTATCGTTTTTCAAGCGATAACGACAAGCTGCTGAAAGAAATTGAAGAAGTAAATATTTGTTTTATGCATGCGCCTTTATTTCATCCGGCGTTAAAAGCAGTTGGTCCTATAAGAAAAAATTTAGGCGTGCGCACTTTTTTTAATATGCTTGGCCCAATGGTAAATCCTGCATCGCCGGGCGTTCAGATGGTAGGTGTTTATAATCTTGAAATGGCCAGGATATATTCGTATTTGCTTCAGCAATCTGATGCGCGCTTTATGATTATTCACAGTCTTGGAAGGCTATGATGAAATATCATTGACCGGGGATACCAAAGTAATTACCAACGATGGGGAACAAATATTAAGTGCATTGCAGTTGGGTAAAAGAATTGTTAATGCAACAGATATTTATGGAGGCAATTCAACCGATGAAGCTGCCAAAATATTTTTAAAAATTATTAAAGGAGAGGGCTCATGGGCTCAGAATGCAGTGGTAATCGCTAATGCAGCGATGGCGCTATTTGCAACAGGTAAGTTTAAGGATTACGAAGAATGCTATGCTTTAAGCGTGGAAAGCCTTGAAAGCGGAAAAGCATACAAAAATTTTCAACAATTAATAAGTCTTCAACAATGAATATTTTAGACACCATAATTGCAAAAAAGCGGATTGAAGTAACGGAATTAAAAAAGCATCAAAGCATTGCTGATTTAGAAAACGGGCCGTTCTTTAAAAATAAAGTTTTATCATTTAAAGAATTTTTATTGCGAAAAGATAAAACCGGAATTATTGCTGAATTTAAAAGGCGTTCGCCTTCAAAAGGAATTATCAATGACACTTCAACAGTGGAAGAAGTTACGGCTGCCTACGTAAAAAATGGAGCCAGTGCAATTTCTGTTTTAACAGACGAGAGCTTTTTTGGTGGCTCTATTAATGATCTTCTTGCAGCAACTATTAATGAAGTGCCGGTTTTAAGAAAAGATTTTATTATTGATGAATACCAATTGCTGGAATCCAAAGCTTTTGGAGCTGAAATAATTTTGCTGATTGCAGCTTGTCTTTCCAAAGAAGAAGTGAAGGCGTTAAGCCGCTTTGCAAAGAATATAGGATTAAATGTGTTGCTGGAAATCCATAATGAGCAGGAGCTGGACCATATTTGTGATGAGATAGATGTTATCGGGATCAACAACAGAAATTTAAAAACCTTTGAAGTTGATATAAGCCATTCTATAGATTTATGCAATAAAATACCCAGCGATAAACCGAAGATTTCAGAGAGTGGAATTGACGATGCGGCAACTATAAAAGTTTTAAAAGACAATGGCTTCAGCGGATTTTTGATTGGAGAAAAATTTATGAAATCGAAAGATCCCGGACTGGCATTTGAACAGTTTGTGAAAGAGTTAAACATGGCTTAGTGATTGCCTGAATAAGTTATAAATTTTGATAATTAATTTGGTGCTTAACTTGCGATAATATTAAAAATGCACAATGAAAATAAAAGTTTGTGGCAACGCAGATTTATACCAACTGGAAGAATTGGAGAATTTGGCGATCGACTATGCAGGATTAATTTTTTATAACCAGTCGCCGCGATATGCTTTGAAAAAAATATCGGGAAGCGATGTAAAAAAGCTGAATCTGACCATGCAAAAAGTGGGCGTGTTTGTGAATGCTACGGAAGAAGAAATTATGAAGCAGGTAGCGGCGTTTGGGTTGGATATTGTTCAACTCCACGGAGATGAAACGCCGGCTTTTTGTAACCGCATCAGCGATCAGGTGAAAGTGATCAAAGCTTTTCGGGTGGCGGATTTAGACACTAATATTGATTGGCTGGTTAAAGAATATGATGAAGTTTGTGATTACTATTTGTTTGACAAAGGCTCAGCAGGTTTATACGGTGGTACTGGCAAAAAGTTTGACTGGAATTTGCTTGAAAATTCAACCATTGGTAAGCCATTTTTTCTGAGCGGTGGCATTGCAATTGAAGATGTTGCTGCATTGAAAAAATTTAAACATCCTTTTTTTTATGGAGTAGATGTGAACAGTAAATTTGAATTATCGCCCGGAATAAAAGACATCCAGCTTATAAGTGAATTTATAAGTAAATTAAGAAACTAAAAATATTTTAATATGTGGCAGGTTGATGAAAACGGTTACTATGGCCAATTTGGTGGTGCATACGTTCCGGAAATGTTGTATAATAATGTTGAGAATTTAAAAGAGAATTATTTAAAAATTTTAGGGGAAGAAAGTTTTCAGAAAGAATTTAATTCTCTTTTAAAAGATTATGTGGGCCGGCCAACGCCTTTGTATCCGGCGGAAAGGATGAGTGAAAAATATGGCGCTCAGATATTTTTAAAGCGTGAAGATCTTTGCCACACAGGCGCTCACAAGATCAACAATACTATCGGGCAAATTTTATTGGCTGAAAGGCTGGGCAAAAAAAGGATCATTGCCGAAACAGGCGCCGGCCAGCATGGTGTTGCATCAGCAACGGTATGTGCCCTGAAAGGCCTTGAGTGTATCGTTTACATGGGGGAAAAAGATATTGAGCGCCAGGCTCCGAATGTGGCGCGGATGAAAATGCTGGGCGCAAAAGTAGTGGCTGCTACAAGCGGAAGCAAAACGTTGAAAGATGCCACCAATGAGGCTATCAGGGATTGGATCAACAATCCTGACAATACCTATTATTTAATTGGAAGCGTGGTGGGACCCGCACCTTACCCGGATATGGTTGCCCGCTTTCAAAGTGTGATAAGCGATGAAATGCGCAAACAGCTGAAGGAAAAAACAGGAAGTGAATTGCCGGATTATGTAATTGCCTGCGTCGGCGGCGGAAGTAATGCGGCCGGCGCTTTCTATCATTTTTTAGATGAACCTACTGTTAAGCTGATCGCTGTGGAAGCTGGCGGCCTTGGCATTGATTCCGGTATGAGCGCCGCAACTACACAGCTTGGAACCATCGGTGTTTTGCATGGCAGTAAAAGCTATGTGATGCAAACGGCAGACGGGCAGGTTGTAGAGCCACACAGCATTTCAGCGGGATTGGATTATCCCGGCATCGGCCCGATGCACGCGAATTTATTCGCAGGAAAAAGAGCGCAGTTTATGAATGCTACTGATGATGAAGCGTTGGCAGCATCCTTTGAGCTTGCGAAAATGGAAGGAATTATTCCTGCATTAGAATCGGCTCATGCACTTGCCGCTTTGCAAAAAATCAATTTTACTAAAAATGATATCGTAGTAGTAAACCTAAGCGGAAGGGGAGACAAGGACATGGATGCTTATATGAAGTATATTAAATTGTAAAAATGGACGGCGTTGAAATTGTTGAATATAAAGATGAATATGCAGCCTGCTTCGCGCAGTTAAATATTGCATGGCTTCAGAAATATTTTGTTGTAGAGCCTATAGATAATGAAATGCTTTCCGATCCGAAAAAATGGATAATCGACCCCGGCGGCATGATATTTTTTGCCAGGATCGGTGAAAAAATAGTGGGAACTTTTGCGCTCATTAAAATTGAAAATGGCGTTTATGAATTATCTAAAATGGCCGTGGACGAGCACTTTCGGGGAAATAAAATAGGAAACCACCTGCTTTCGTTTTGTATTGAAGAAGGCAAGAAATTGAAGGCTGATAAAATAATTTTATACTCCAATACCAAACTCGAACCGGCTATTCATTTATATAAAAAATTTGGGTTCAAAGAAGTTGCTTTAGAGCATTCAGACTACGCAAGGGCAAATATTAAAATGGAATTAAACATCAATAAGGCATGAATGCAATTAAAAATTTATTTTCAGTAAAGAAAGAAAATGTGCTTAGTATCTATTTCACAGCGGGATTTCCGGCTTTGAATGATACTGAAAAAATACTCAATGCATTGCAGGCTCACGGAGCCGATATGATTGAAATAGGAATGCCTTACAGTGATCCTTTAGCTGATGGACCTGTTATTCAAAACAGCAGTATGAAGGCGTTGAAAAATGGCATGACCATTAAAACTCTTTTCAACCAGTTAAACAATTATAAAAACAAGATAAAGGTTCCTTTGGTTTTAATGGGCTACCTCAATCCTGTTTTGCAATACGGGTTTGAAAAATTTTGTAGCGATGCAGAGAATGCAGGCATTAGTGGAATTATTTTGCCAGACCTTCCAATTGTAGAATTTGAAAACGACTATCAAAAGATTCTGGATAAACACAATCTAAGTTTCATCTTTTTAATAACCCCGGAAACGTCTGAAGAACGTATTAGAAAAATTGATTCAATCAGCAACGGATTTATATATGCGGTCTCTTCTTCTTCGATTACAGGAAGCGATACCGACATGAGCGCACAGGAAAATTATTTTAAAAGGATCAAGAATATGAACTTAAAAAACAGCGTGCTTATAGGATTTGGGATAAGAGACCGTAAAACGTTTGAACAAGCCGCCAAATACACCGCAGGCGCAATTATAGGAACGGCATACATCAAAGCGATTGAAAATTCAGCAGATATTGATACAGCCACGGCCAACTTTCTTAACTCAATTTTACAAACGGAAAATGTAACTTAAACGCCCGTTTATTTTAAAAAAATTAAATTTGTCACTTATTTAATTGATATGAAAAGAATTTTTTATTTGCTTTTGGTGTTGCCATTTTTTGGTTTTGCCCAGCCTTCAGGTTCGGAAAAAATTGCTTCGCAGGATGGTGGCTTTGAAATTTCCGGAAATATTACCGGCTATAATGACGGAACTTCTGTTTCGTTTTTAAACGAACAAACCGGTGTACCTGAAAAGCAAACAACGATTGAAAAAGGAAAGTTTATCATCAAAGGCAAATTAGAAGAACCTTCTTTTAGAATTCTTGTTTTTGGCGATCAACCACCCGCAGTGCCTTTGTTTATAGATAACAGCAAAATTAAAATTACTGGTGATAAAAATTCTTTGGAAAAACTGTCGGTAACCGGATCGACAACGCATTCGCAATTTGCAGATTATTCCAGCGCATTGAAACCTTATGAAAAAGTTTTGATGCCGGATTCACCACATGATGCCGAATCAATAGCTGCTGTTGAAAAAATAAGTGAAGATTTTATAAGAAAGAATCCTTCTTCCTTTGTATCGCCCATAGCGCTGATCAGGATTTTACAGGTTTCTCAAAACGGCGCCAAGGCTGATGAATTGTACAAGCTGATGTCTGCCAAAGTAAAAACCACAAGCCTTGCTAAATATATAAAGCACGAAATAGACGAATCGAAAATAAACGCTGTAGGTTCTACCATATTGAATTTTTCACAAAATGATACGTCAGGGAAAGCAATTAATATTTCCTCCTTTAAAGGCAAGTATGTTTTGATAGATTTTTGGGCAAGCTGGTGCAGGCCTTGCCGCATGGAAAATCCCAATGTTGTGGCGGCCTTCAATAAATATAATTCAAAGAATTTTACGGTACTTGGAGTTTCGCTCGACCAGGCCAAACCGGCATGGTTAAACGCAATTCAAATGGATGGCTTAACGTGGACTCACGTAAGCGATTTAAAAGGCTGGGGAAATGAAGTGGCAGCGCTTTTTCATGTTAGCAGTATACCTCAAAATTTGTTGATCGATCCGCAGGGAAAGATCATCGCAAAAAATTTACGTGGCCCTGCGTTAGATCAAAAGCTTGAGGAGTTATTAAAATAATTTTTTGAACAAAACAGCATTTCAAAAAAGCCAAAATCTATATTTTGGCTTTTTTCGTTTTAATACTTTGCAGGTCATCAGTTGTCGTTTATACAATTGAACGGTGTTTTCTAAACCGAAATAAAGTGCGTCGCAAATTAAAGCGTGGCCAATTGAAACTTCTGCAAGACCGGGTATATTTTCAGCAAAATATTTAAGATTGTGCAGATCCAAATCGTGGCCTGCATTAATACCTAAGCCAAGTTCATTTGCTTTTTTTGCAGCTAAAATGTAATCGGCAATCGCGCTTTCTTTATTACCATTTGCGAATTGCGTAGCATAGTTTTCTGTATAAAGCTCAACCCGGTCAGTGCCGGTTTCCTGCGCACCCGAAACCATTTTTTCATCGGCGTCTACAAAAAGTGAAACCCTGATTCCGGCTTTCTTAAATACGCCAACAATCTCTATTAAATATTCTTTATTCTTTATGGTATCCCATCCATGATCGGAAGTGAGTTGTCCTAATGCATCCGGTACCAGCGTAACCTGTTCCGGTTTATTGGCAAGCACAAGATCAACAAATTTTTGTTCGCGAGGATTGCCTTCAATATTAAATTCAGTGGTAATTATTTTTTTCAAATCAAAAACATCTGCATAGCGAATATGTCTTTCATCGGGCCGCGGATGAACGGTAATTCCTTCGGCACCGAAGGTTTGAATGTCTGTTGCTACTTTTACTACATCCGGATTATTGCCTCCGCGTGAGTTTCTAAGCGTTGCGATCTTGTTGATATTTACTGAGAGTTTAGGCATAATTATTATTTCCCTGGGTTAAAAGTATTACTCATAATGTTAGCGCTTTCCCGGCATTCGGTCCAGGCAGGCATAATCCTGTTTTCTGTTTTTGAAACTGAAGCGTAGCTGAAAATGTTTTTTTCCGCATTTGATAAAATTAAAACAAAACAGGCATTTTTTTTCCTATAGGAATTATCTGAATTATTTCGGAAAACAATATCTTTAAATGCGCTAACGCAATTAATTCAAATTTTTGATCCGTTGCCAATTTTATCATTTAAAAAAAAATTACAATGAAAAAGATTTTATTTCTTTCAATGGTAACGCTATTTGCTTTATCGTGCAATCAAAAAAAAGAAGAAACACCCAAAAATGCCGATGTGCTGGCTGATAATTTAAAAGGAAAAGTTGAACAAACAAGAGAGACGGATTATAAAACGGATAGTACCGGAAAAGTGGGCGAGCAGGATTCATGTTGTGTTGTTGGCGCTAAATATAATGAGCAAGGATATATTTTAGAGTATACTTCTGATAATAAAGCCGGTACTGAAAAAGAAAAAGAGGTTTTTACACATGATCAGAATGGTGTAATGAAAGATTTAAAGAATACCAAAAATGATAAACCCGTAGGCACCATTATTATTGCAGCAGATAAAGATGGAAAATATACCGGTGCAACCGAATCCGATTCTGCCGATAAGATGAGTTTTTATTACACCGATATAAAACAAAATGATTATGGTCAACTCACTTCTTTAAAAAAGTACAATAAGGATAGCAGTTTAAATTCAACCATGACAAGTATCTTCGATAAACAAATTTTTAAAAGTACTGAAGTAAAAGACAGCCTGGGAAAACTCAGTTATTCTTCTGCCGTAAAGCTCGATGATAAAAATAATGTGGTAGAAAAATCGACCAGGACAGTAACCAAAGATTCTACAACTGATAAAGTGACAAGATACAAATACAACAGCTTTGATGATAAGGGAAACTGGACAGAAAGAACGGAAATGGATGAAAGCGGTAAGCCGCTAAAAATTACAAAAAGAGAAATCACTTATTATAAAGAGTAAGCAATTGGCCAGTTCAAACTTCAGCCGAAATCAATAGGGATGATGGCCATATAAACCAAAATATAGTTTTTGATATTTTTAATTATCGCATTTATTAAAAGGTTTAAAAACAGCATTTTTTCTATAATTAATTCAAATAAAATATGACAGATTCACGTCGAATATTTATCAAGAAAACCGCTATGGCAGGCGCAGCTGTTCTGGCAGCAAAGGCGGGCTGGAGCGCAAAAAGCTACAAAAGAATTATTGGTGCCAACGACCGTGTTAGAGTAGGAGTGGTTGGCTTCTCAGACCGGCACCGCAGTTCGCATATGCCTTGTTTTATGAATCATTATAAAGAATTGAATTTTGATATTGTAGCTGTATCGGATATCTGGAAGAAGCGAAGAGAAGAAGGCGCTGCTATGTGGAAAGAAAAAATGGGACATGATATAGTGGCCTGCAGAAATAATGAAGAGTTGTATGACAGGAAATTGGTAGATGCCGTATTTATCAGCACTGCAGATTTTCAACATGCCTTACATGCCATAGAAGCAGTAAAAGCCGGTTGTGATGCCTATGTGGAAAAGCCCTTTGCCGAAACGATGGAAGATAACCGGGCTGCACTGAAAGCAGTCAAGGCATCAGACAGAATTGTGCAGATTGGTTCGCAAAGAAGAAGCGGAGCAAATTATCATGCGGCAAATGATTTTATAAGATCAGGAAAATTTGGGCCAATAACAATGGTTGAATTAACATGGAATGTAAACCAGCCGGGGCGCTGGCGCAGGCCGGAATTGTTGGGCCGCATGAAAGAAGAGGATACAGACTGGAAACGGTTTTTATTGAACAGGCCCTACGAAAATTTTGATCCGAGAAAATACCTTGAGTTTCGTTTGTTCTGGCCTTATTCATCGGGCATGCCGGGTCAATGGATGAGTCACCAGATTGATACGGTGCATTGGTTTACCGGTTTGCAGCATCCAAGAAGTGTGGTTGCCAATGGCGGAATTTATATGTGGAAAGATGGGAGCAAAAATTGGGATACCATCACAGCGGTGTTTGACTATGGTCCACTGGATGACCTGAGTTCTGGCTTCCAGGTGGTGTTTTCATCACGTATGCATAATGGTGATGAACATCCTTCAGAAATCTATTATTCCAATGGCGGCGAATTGAATTTGATCACCAATAAAGTTTCACCCGAAGGAGGTTTACAAAAAGGGCCTGCAGCAGCAATGAATATGCAGCCTAATCTTTTGCCTGAGATCAGTTTGGCGCAAACAGAAAAAGTGGTTGCTTCTGCAAATACCGGCGGCGACATACTAACGTCTAACCATATACGAAACTGGATGGAATGTGTTCGCAGCCGCAAACAGCCGAATGCGCCGGTGGAAGCGGGTTACAGCCATTCAATTGCCACGATCATGACGAATGCCGCGGTGCATACCGGCTTAAAAGTAACGTTTGATGAAAAGACGCAGGAAGTAATGGCGGGTGGTAAAGTGTTTAAATATTGATTGAATACCAACATTAAAATTATGGCTGCACTGAAATTTTTTTTGGCACCAAATGAAAACAATAAAGCCATTTCTGAGAAAAGAATTAAGTGCCACCGTTTTGAAAGCCGATACAGATGTAGTATTTAAAGATGCCAAGGATGGTTTATTGGGATTGAGGTTGGCGCATGAGTTGCAAATACCGTCTAGAGAAGATCAGGAGTTTAAAGATGATAAAGGCAATGTTACCATTGTAAAAGCAGGCGACGACAAGATTGCCAACGGTAACTACATAACCAGTGAAGGCAAACAGGGTGATGCCGCCTGGAGCAGCCGCGCTGCGTGGTGTAAGGTGTATGCAAAAATGGGAAATGATTCAGTGAGTATTGCCATAATAGATCATCCGGCAAACCCCAATTATCCTACTTTCTGGCATGCGCGTGGTTATGGTTTATTTGCTGCTAATCCTTTGGGTGAAAATATCTTTACGAATGGAAAGTCCGCTACCAATCTTCACCTTATAAAAGGCCAGTCCGTAACTTTTCGTTTTAGGATGGTAATTGATGAAGGCAAATCAACAATAACCGCAAAGAAATTAAACGAACTGGCGGTTGATTTTGCGAAAGTAAAATAGTTGCTGCCTTTAAATTACTAATCATTTTTTTTATGTTGTTGTTGTGGAAATTCTTCATTAAAGTATTTTATTAAACGGTTGTCAATATTGTATTCTACAAAGCATGAGATCACATGGCTGAACTGAAACGTAGCCTTGGGCTTGGCCAGGCCACGGCGATCAATATGATTGACATGGTTGGGATAGGACCGTTCATTACGTTACCGATGGTAATCGGAATGATGAATGGTCCGTATTTTTTATACGCATGGATTGCCGGTGCGTTTTTATCAATCGTTGATGCAATGGTTTGGAGCGAATTGGGTGCTGCATTTCCAAGAGCTGGCGGTAGCTATAACTTTTTAAAAGAAGCTTATGGTAAAAACAAAGCGGGCAAACTGATGAGCTTTTTATTTGTTTGGCAAACGATGATACAGGCGCCGCTGGTGATCGCTTCAGCCGCCATTGGCTTTGCAAAATATTTTTCATTTCTTGTTCCGTTGGGATTTGTTACAGAAAAAATTGTTAGCGGAGGCGTGGTAATTTTAATTGTGATTTTATTGTACCGGAAAATTGAAGCCATCGGAAAAATAAGCGTGTTCTTATGGAGCGGCGTTGTCATTACCATGTTTTGGATTATTGGTGGAGGAATGGCTCATGGAAATTTTTTATCGCCAATTGAAAATATCAATTCCGGCCTCACCGTTGATTATGCGTTTGTAACAGCGATCGGTTATGCGAGTGTAAAGTCGGTGTATAGTTATCTGGGTTATTACAATGTTTGCCATCTGGGTAGCGAAATAAAAAACCCTTCAAGAAACATTCCGCGCAGCATGTTCATTTCAATTTTCGGAATAGCCACTTTATATCTTTTAATGAACGTAAGCGTTGTGAGTGTAATTCCCTGGCAACAGGCTAAAGACAGTCCGTTTGTTGTTAGCGAATTTATGCAGGTAATAGCAGGGCCCAATGCAGCCAAAGTAGTTACCTGCTTAATCTTATGGGTGGCCTTTGCGTCGGTTTTTTCAGCAACGCTTGGCTATAGCCGTATTCCTTATGCCGCCGCAGCCGACGGAGAATTTTTTAAGATATTCAGTAAGCTTCATGCCACAAAAGACTTTCCTTATGTTTCACTTTTGGTGTTGGGAAGTATTGCATTTGTTTTTAGCCTCTTGCTAAAATTAAGTGATGTGATAAGCGCCATTCTTGCCATGCGCATCATGATACAATTTATTGGCCAGGCCGTTGGTTTATTAATTCTTCGGAATAAAAAAAATCCAAGCCAATTTCCTTACAAGATGCCTTTGTATCCGTTGCCGGTTGTTCTCGCAATTGGGTTGTGGATATTCGTATTGGTGTCAACGGGAAGCAAGTTGCTGTTTGCCGGATTATCCGTAATATTTTTAGGCGTTATTGTCTATTTCATCAAGGCAAAATTTCAAAGAGAATGGCCATTCAAAGGGCACGCTACATAAGCCAAAATATAGATTTTACCCATGTTGCCTAAATATGGTTTCGCAAATGCAGGAGCTCATTTTGCAACGATTCTATTTTATCCAGGAGATGATTAATGGTTTCTATTCCTTCAATATTAATGTCAAGGTCGTAATGTAACGTTACAAATTTTTCCAGTTTTTTTAAATCATCCGCATTAATGTATGTGGCTTGCTGCACAGAGGTAACACGGATCAATCCTGAATTCTCTAAAGAATCGATGAATGAATATTCAACATTATGGTAAATGCAAAAGTCCTTAATTGGTATTAATTCATCCTGTTCCATATCAAAAAATTTAAGATGATAATTTTGATAATTCGGTAAACAATTCTTTTTGCTTCGCAGATAAATTGGTAGGTAATTTAATGTTCCAGGTGATATATAAATCACCAAATTGTCCTTCTTTTTTATAAACAGGAAAACCTTTTCCTTTAAGCCGGACCTTGGTACCATTTTGAGTTTCCGGATTTACTTTTAATTTTATTTTGCCGCTCATGGTTTCAATCGTTTTATCACCACCGAGTAGGGCAGTATACAAATCAATATCTTCCGTTTTATAAAGATCGTTTCCTTCGCGCTTCAAATTGGTATCGTTTATAATGTTAAAAGTAATAAACAGGTCGCCGTTTGGACCACCGTTTTGTCCGGGACTTCCATATCCCTTAAGTTTTATTTGCTGACCGTTTTCAACGCCTGCCGGAATAGTGATTCGTACATTTTTTCCATTAACGGTAATCGTTTGTTTGTGTGTGGTATAGGCATCAGTGAGGTTTAGCTGCAACTCTGCATTATAATCCTGGCCTCTGTATTTTGCCTGCGTTCTTCTGCCTCTTGCACCACCAAAAAGAGATTCAAAGAAGTCTGAGAAATCGCCTTCGTCGCCTGACGAATAGGTATATTCGCTTCCGCCGAAACCGCCGCCAAATCCACCAAAACCGCCGCCCTGTTGACCCTGCTGCTGCCGCGCCTTTTCATATTGATCAGCATGTTTCCAGTTTTCTCCATACTGATCATATTTTTTTCTTTTTTCAGGATCGCTTAAAACTTCGTTTGCCTCATTTATTTGCTGAAATTTTTTATGCGCTTCTTTATCGTTTGGGTTTACATCGGGATGAAGTTTCCGGGCCAGTTTCCGGTACGCTTTTTTTATATCGTCGGCAGAAGCGTTTTTTGGAACTCCGAGGGTTTTATAATAATCAACAAATTCCATTTTCCTGGTTTAACTTTGAGCGTATTTTAATTAAAATTAAGAGTTAATCAAAATAATAAAGTGCTAATAATACATTGGCTGCCAAAATTAATTCTTTAAAAAAGATGTGATGAAGAAATTTTCGATTTTATTTTTTGTGTTTTCAGCGTCCTGTATTGCGCCGAGAGTCAGTATTACCAATGTTAATCCATCAGCAGACAATACAGTTGTTAATGCCAAATTATGGGCTACGGCTTATCAGCAAAAAGCAGCGGAATACAGGGCGCTTTGTTACCAGGCTTACAATATTGCACGGTTGCGGGTTGACCAAATAAAGCAAACAAAAACAGAAAAGCCTAAGGCGATCATGACGGATATTGATGAAACAGTTTTAAATAACAGCCCGTACCAGGCGCACCAGGCTCTGCAGGGAAAAGATTATGAAGCGGCTTCATGGAACGCCTGGACAGCCACTGGAAATGCAGATACCGTGCCCGGTGCGCTGCATTTTCTGCAGTATGCTTCGTCCATTGGTATCGAAATATTTTATGTTACCAACCGCAGCGAGTCGGAACGCGAAGGAACTCTGAAAAATTTGAAAAAATTTAATTTTCCCAATGCTGATCAAAATCATTTATTGCTGAAGGGAACGATTTCTTCCAAAGAGGAAAGGAAGCAAAGCATTGCCGCCACGCATGATATCGTTTTACTGATGGGCGATAATTTAAATGATCTAAGTAATTTATTCGAAAGAAAAAATCCAGGCGAAAGAATGGATGTTGCCAACTCTTTTGCGGCGGAATTTGGTAATAAATTTATTGTATTGCCGAACCCGGTTTACGGAGATTGGGAATCATCGCTCTATCATTATAATTATTCGCTTACTCCTTCGCAAAAAGATTCTGTGCTGCGGGCTTCGTTAAGCAGCTATTAGATGAAAAATATTTTCAATAAAAATGGGCGCTCAGGTTTAATCAGCTATCCAGGCTTTTGCTTCCTCTAAATTGTTCATCATAAAGCCTTTGGTTTGTCCGGGAATTAATTTACCAAAGAAGTTGGTAAAATCAGTGATGCTTTTCTTTTCAGAAACAATGGCAATCTTTCTCCAATCGGTAAAATAAATAAAACCGAGTAGCGCGTCTTTAATCCATGCGCCTGCTGTGTAATTTTTCAGGGAAGTGTTAATCACCAACAGGTAATTGATCTTTCCATATTCACGATAAATTTTATCACATAATGGATTGATGATGTTGATGTAGTCGTTTTCTGTAATTGTTCCTGTTGCTTTAAAGGCTGCTACTTTGGGCGGAAGGCCATTAATTATTTCAATCATAAAAAATATTTTTTAAATTGAACAAATACGCAGTTGCCGGGATAAAGTTATAAAGGTTACAGAAATTTTTCACAATTACTTTTAAAGATCGTGTGGAGCGTTCTGGCCGGTGTTAAAAAAAACTTCCGCACGTTTGGCGGAAGCTTTTAATAATTTAATCCTGGGGTTTGAGTTGGTTTTTCAGGCTTAAATTGGCCATTTAAGGCCGGTTTTCATTGGGATAAATAATTTTTTCAAAAATATTGGATAAAACAAGAAGCTGATTGATATTGGATTTTTTTTGGTTTTTCCCGGATAAGAGGAAATGGTTCTTTTCAATGGATTTGGATTTTCGATTAATGCTTGTTGAACATCAATCAACTTCTGCAACAAAGATATAAAGCACGGTACCCTGTGCAATAGCAGTAATGCTTAATTTTTCGCCCATTATATTTACTGTATCTATAGTAATTAAACGATACAAAAAGTGGGAAAGCTACTTTTTGGCTTTCGTGAAATTGCGATAACCGGATAAAAATTTATTGACTCCGAATAAAAAAAATTTCATGTTATCTTGTATGATAAAAAGAAAATCTTTATGAATCGAAAATTATTCGCGGGTAGTATGTTGAAAATCAGTTTGGTTACGGCAATACTTTTTGTATCGATTGGTTGTGCTGCCCAAAAATTCTATTTATTGGCCGGCACATATACCAATACGGGAAGCAAGGGAATTTACGTGTATACGTTTGATGCATCCAACGGAAAAGCACAGTGGGTAAGCAATACAGACAGCGTAGTTAATCCATCTTATCTTACCGTTTCTAATAACGGCCGGTATGTTTATTCGGTAAATGAAACGAACGGCGCGATACCGGGCAGAGTGAGTTCCTTTTCATTTGATAAAAAAAATGGATCGCTTCGCTTTCTCAATACTCAACTTTCCGGGGGCGATGATCCTTGTTATGTGGAGCTTAGTAATGATAACCAATGGCTGGCTGTTGCCAATTATTCGGGCGGAAGTACTGCCATTTTTCCGGTTAACAAAAATGGAACATTGGCGCCGTATGCGCAATTGATAAAAAATTCCGGAAGCAGCGCCAACAAAGAAAGGCAGGAAAAAGCCCATGTACATGAAACTGTTTTTTCTCCGGACAATCGCTATTTATTTACGCCTGATTTGGGTACGGATAAAATCATGATTTACCAGTTTAATCCGTTGGCTAAAAAACCGCTTAAACCTTTTACGCCTGCTTATGCTGAAGTAAAACCCGGAAGCGGTCCGAGGCACATCACTTTTCATCCCAATAAAAAATTTGCCTACCTGATAAATGAGTTAAGCGGCCTGGTTGTGGCTTATAATTATAAGAATGGGAAATTGACGGAGACGCAAACAATTGCTACCCATCCTGAGAATTATAAAGGTGCCATTGGAAGCTCGGAAATTGATACATCGCCGGATGGAAAATTTTTATATGTTTCAAATCGCGGTGAAGAAAATTCCATCACCATTTATTCCATCAATCCGGCCTCGGGTAAATTAAAATTGGCAGGCTATCAGCCAACAGGCAAAGGCCCGCGGCATTTTATCATTGATCCAACAGGAAAATTTATATTGGTAGCCAATCAGAATTCCAACAACATTATCATATTCAATCGCAATAAAAAAACCGGTTTGTTGAAAGAGACAGGCGATGAAATACAAATTCCTTTGCCGGTGTGTTTGGCGATGATTCCAATGAAATAATCGGGTAAGTTTAAAAGTGATTGACACTAACCAATAAAAAAAGTTCCTACTTTTCAGTAGAAACTTTTGATCATTTAATCCTGAGGGTTTCAGTGGTTTTTCAGGAAGAAATTTTTTGCCAGTTAGGCTTGGTTTTCATTGGGGATTATAATAATTTTTCGAAAGATATTGGTAATAAAAAAAGAAGTTGACTGATATCGGATCTTTTGGTTTTTCCTGGATTAAGGGAAATGTGGTTTCAGTGGATATTGGCTCCGATTTTTTTCGGATGATTAATGTTTGTTGAACATCAATCAACTTCTGATACAAAGATACGTTGGCGCAAAAGCTATGCAAGAGCAGTATTGCCTTATTTTCCGGCCAACAATTTTACTGTTTTTAGTCGTAGTTTCACGATGCTGAATGTGTAAAAACTACTTTTTGGCTTTCCTCATCGGCGATTGGCTCACTCAAAACAAAAGTCATTTTTTCAATAATAGGAGCAAAAATCAATGCCTTATAATTTTACCAAATCTCTTCTGATCGCTTTCAGTGCTAACTCTACGCGGCTTGAACGTTTAATTGTTGGAAAAGATTGATGCGATAGCCGGAAATCGTTCTTTCGCTTAATTTCATTGCATGACGGTTATCCAAATTGCTTTTGGTCTGTATCTTTGAAATATGAAAACGGTTCATTTACTTATTAGCGGAAAAGTACAAGGCGTATTTTTCAGGGCTGAAGCAAAAACTATGGCGGAAAAATTTGCTATAACCGGATGGATAAAAAATACGCCCGATGAAAATGTTGAGGCATTAATTACCGGCGAATCTGCTCATGTTGATAAATTTGTTAATTGGTGCAAAACAGGTCCGGAAAGAGCCAAAGTTAAAAACGTTCAGGTAAGCGAAAGCCCATTCACCAGATTTGAAAAATTTGAAGTGATCAGATAAAATTAATCACTATCATTTTTCCCTGAAACAAAAATTAAAACGTGCAACTTTACCATTAAACTTTTCATCTTCATAAACGTCTTACAAGGGCGTTCCTGTAATTTAATTTAACAAGACCGATCGCTTAAAAAAATTAAATTTGGATGGTTGTTCTTTAAAAATTTTATATGAAAAAGATGATTAAAATATTTTTTCTTACAGCATTATCTGTAGGGATAATAAGCGCTGCCGATGCGCAGCGCAATCGCAATTCGGACGGTGCGGGCCGTGGCAGGTCTGGCTCTTCACAGCCGCATTATGACAGAAGCAACCACGCCAATGCAGCTCCGGTAAGAAGTTTTCCGCGAAACTCCAATGAGAGAAACAACTCTGTTTATATGGGAGATAGAAATGCCTCAGCAAGAACTTATCCTCAACGACGCATCGAAAATGGTAATGCCGGAATGCAAAGAAATGCCGTGGTGTCACGGGAATTTAGCAGGCCATCTGTTGGCTCGCGTTACAACGACCGCTATGCAGGCGTGCGGTATGGTAATACTTATCGTTACACAAACAACTATTACGTAAACGGATATAGAAACGGCTACGGGCATCGCGTTATTTTTATGAACGGGCCACGCTATCGTATAGTTCCGCGTAACAGCATTTCCATTTATTTTGGTGGTAATCCTTATTATTATAACCAGGGCTGTTTTTATGGATATTATGGCGGTTTTTATCAGCCACTCTTTCCGCCGTTTGGATTGCGAATAAGTGTACTTCCTTTTGGCTATACACGTTTTTATGTTGGTATGGTTCCCTTCTTTTATTACAATGGAATTTACTACAGACAATATAACGACAATAATTACGAAGTAGTGGATGCTCCTATGGGTGCAACAGTATCTTCTTTGCCAACAGGCGCAAAATTGGTGGTAGTGAATGGTGAAAAATTATATGAATTGAATGGTACTTATTATAAAGCAGACAGAGACTCCAAAGGAAATGAAGTTTATACTGTGGTAGGAAAAAATGGCGAGATAAATAATACTCCGGAGGTTGATAATAATACTACTGCTGCGCCTCCTGCTTCATTGGAAATCGGGGATATATTGAATCAATTGCCTGAAGGAACGAAAACAGCAACCATCAATGGAGAGAAGGTTTATGTAACACCTGATGGAAATTATCTTGAAGAAGAGAATATAGATGGAGTGCTTAAATATAAAGTTATAGGAAAATAGGATTTGTTGGAATGAATTAAGAAACCGGCTTAGCGCCGGTTTTTTTTTATGAAAACTATATTTTGGCTTATATGAAGGATGCGGAACGTTTTGGAAAGAAACATAAGTTGACAGATTAAAAGCTCGTGTTTCTCTTCTAGTTCAATCGATGAAAGCGGATAAATGAATACGGATCGATTGAATAATCTTTCTCCATGATTTCCGGAAATTCGCCCAATTCTATTTCTATACAAGATGAGCTTTCGTTTATTTTCCAGAGAAACAGGTGCTTGTTATCACCACAGATTTCAGGAAGTATTTCGGGCAATAAACCATTGCAGCAGGCTTCCTGCAATTGCTCAGTTTCGGATAAGTCCTGGTTGTTTTCATTTTTTTGCCAGCATTGTCTTGACGAAAAAGAAGTGCCTTTTATCAATAATATTTCTTGTTGTATAGATGTTTTCATGATTGACAATTTTTAAATCTTTACAGTAAGACTAAAAAATTCTTTATTGTATTAATCCGTACTCAAAAAAAAATCTGTTAAATGGAGACTGGCTAATAAATAAACGAAATGTATCAATAAAAAGTTGCCACTTATGATAAAATGATCGCACTTTGTTGAAAAATTAAAGGCTGGTACATACTAGTTTATTATTTTAATACCTGTTTAAATTTTTTCAATTCCGCAACATCCGCTGGAGACAGTACTTCATTGTTATCATACTTCGCTTTTAAGAATAAAACCCTTTTATGCTGAGGATATTTTGAAAGAATCTCTTCAATTAATTTTCCCGCTTCTTCATCTTTTTCAAACATGGGTGCAGGCTCTGGCAATGCTGATTTTTCTCTTGTCGGCATTTTTTTAATAATGGATTCAAGGGCAGCAAGTCTGCCAGGCAGTACGCCGTTTATTTTGCGGGATTTGTCATATAGACCTTGAAGTTGTTTCTTACTTAGCCAACCGCGACGTTGATATTGCTGATAAATGCTGATAACAAATGAAGACACAGGATAAGCCATGATGCAGTCTTCCAGCAGCATGTTGATGATATCCAGTTTTGGTTTATTTGGTTGCATTTGCATGAAAAATGAAAATAAAATTCTGAAGAGAAAATTTATCGGTCAAATTTAGCGCAATTAGTGGCAACTTTCCACATGCTTGCTTTCCAGCGCCGGACTCAGGTAAGGAATGTTCAGGTTCATTCCGCGAAGGATTAAAAGAATGCCCATACAAGCGAAAATGTAGGGAATTGCTTTTTTCATATTGTTGCGCATCTTAAGAGAAATAAAACTTCCGGCGAATGACATGGCGATCATGGCGGGAAGCGTTCCGAGCGCCGAAAGAAGCCATAAATAAACTGCCGTAAAGAATGTTGCCGGTAGCCAATCCGCCTGCAACGGCCATATAAACCAATCCGCAAGGCAGCAGTCCGTTTAATAATCCGATAAGGAACAAGGCGCCAAAACTTTTCTTACCAAATAATGAAGACAGCAGTCCGATTATGTATTGATTCCAGGTTTTTTGAATAAAGGAATTTTGAAAAATTCTTTTTGCGAAATAATGAAGCAAAAAAAATAAACAACAGGATGCAGCCAAGAACTATCGAAAAAATTTGCTGCCAACCGAAAAAAGAAAAACTCATTCCCACGAAACCTAAAATAAAACCCAGCACGGAATAAGTAAATATTCGTCCAAAGTTGTAAGTAATGATCCCCGCAAACTTTTGAAACCCTTGCAGGTGCTGAACAGGAAGAGATAAAGCCAGCGGGCCGCACATGCCCACGCAATGGAAGCTTCCCAGTACTCCAAGGGTAAATCCCGCAAGAATAAATCTGACAATCATTGTTGATTCATTAGAATTTTATGTAAGTTGAACAAAAAAGTTTTTTTCTACATTATAGCTTTTGCCATTCATTTCCCAATTGGCTTTTAGCTCATACAATCCTTTTAAAAGATTTTTTTTTGTGATGATAATTTTTCCGTCCGCATCCGGTGTAAGCGGTAAGTGAACATCATGGTTTTCTGCCGATGGCCTGTACAAAACGAGCGTTCCATTCAAGTTGCTGTCCGATACATTCCGCAGGAAATTGTATCACCAAAAAATCATCCGTTTCATTGATCGTTAATGGTGAGGAAAGATGTAACGCATTTTCAGATGCTTTCATTTTTCCATCAAATTTTAATTCTTCTGCATAATAATCTTTCTCTGCCATGTCATAAGTAACCTGGGTGCTTTTGTACACCAAAAAGATCATCATTGAAGCGGCCACAATAATTGTGATCGCAATGCCGGTGCCCCAATTCCAGAACCCGTAAGGCTTTGCGGGTTTTGTTGTCGTATCTTTCATTTTATGAAATAAGGTTTAAATATTTCAATATTCATAACTTGCAACAATCTAGTAATTTTTTTTAGTTGCAGATTTTAAATTTTAGTCAAAGCAATTCAACAATAAAACAATTCAACAATAATCAATTCAGTACCTACTCATCATCCGTCCGGCTCACCGGGCCTAAAAATGTAGAGGTCATCGTATTCACTTTTTCTTCTTTATTAAATAAGCTGATCTTTATTTTTTGTTTTCTTTCTTCAATCGCTTTTTTCGGCAGTCACAATAAAAAAAGTAGCCGCAATCTGTTGCTCAGGCTTTATTTCAATTTGATTTTTTCCTACCATTTCAATCCTGCCGGTAAAGTTTTCCGGTTTTAAATCGATGGTGTAAGTATGCATGGTTTTATTGGTAAGCTTGATGTTGAAAGAGATTGGAAACACTGTCTGTGCCGCGTTCCTGGTAAAGCATTCCGGACGTTCTCATCAAAGTACCATCTACATTTTTTCTGGTGATGAGTAATGCAGTGATCGCAATCAAAATCACCACCAAAACTGCAGAATACGCTTTTAATTTTGTGTTGAATTTAAAACGGATGCCTTCTGCAATATTGTTTTCCGAATCAAAACGGATCAATCCTTTTGGCCGGTCAATTTTTTCCATGATGAAATTGCAGGCATCAATGCAGGCGGTGCAATTGATGCATTCAAGCTGGGTACCGTTTCTGATGTCAATTCCTGTTGGGCACACATTCACACATTGGTTGCAATCAATACAATCACCCAAGCCCTTCATAGCTTCCCTTTTTATACTTTGCCCGTGGCTCGCCGCGTTTGTAATCATAAGCAACGATCACCGAATTTTTATCAAGAAGGACGCCCTGCAAACGGCCATAAGGACAAATGTTGGTGCAAACCTGTTCCCTCAAAAACGCATAGACACTAAAAAAAATCAACGTAAAAATAACTATTGCCGAAAAGCCGCCAATGTGCATGCTCAGTGGCTCGGTGACTATTTTCTTCAGTTCCTCAACACCGATGATGTAGGATAAAAATGTATTGGCAATGATGAATGACAGTATAAGATAAATACCATATCGAAGTGAATATTTTTTTATTTTTTCGCCCGTCCATTTTGCTTTTCCCAAAAGCCTTTGTTTTTGCGCATCACCGAGCACGAGGTAATCCACGCGGCGAAAAAGCATTTCCATAAAGATGGTTTGCGGGCAAATCCATCCACAAAAAATTCTTCCAAAAGCATTGGTGAAAATGGCAATGAATAAAATACCCGCCATCATGATCAATCCGAAAATAAAAAAATCCTGTGGCCAGAAGGCAAAGCCAAACAAGAATGAATTTGCCTTCTGGAAAATTGAATAAAAATACCGGCCGCCCTTTTACATAAACGAACGGAAGAATAAAAAAGACGGCATAAAAAAATATTGCAACGGCGGTTCTTTTCTTAAACCACTTTCCTTTTGGTTTGGTTGGATAAACCCATTTCCTCTTTCCATCTTCAGCTACAGTCGATAAATGATCCCGGAAAGAATCATGTTCCAGCATTTTTTTTAAATCAGGTTCGTTTAACGCGCTCATCTTGTTTCATTTTTATTTAGCAACAGCTTCCGTTTCCTCAACGTATTTTTCGCCCTGCGGTTCTTTAGGCGCCGCCGGATTGCTTCCCTTTATGGAATGAATATAGCTGGCAAGCTGCGCAATCTTTTTTGGCGAATAATCATCTTTCCAACTCTTCATTCCTTTTTCGGGTACGCCATATTTTATGGTCTTGAAAATATCTTTAATGCCACCGCCATGTAGCCAATATTCATCTGTAAGATTTGGCCCAACGATACCACCACCATCTGCACGGTGACAGGCGGCGCATACAGCAGTGAAAATGGATTTGCCTTCCGCGAGGTCTGCTGCATCGGAAAGATAGGTGACGGTGTTCTCATCAATTTTATTGGCTGAACTGGCGAGATACGCTTTTTGTTGCTCATCGGCTTTTTCATTTGCAATGGCCAGCTCTTGTAATTGAGTAGGCGCCGAATGCGACACATGATGTGTGTACAAATAAACGCCAGCAAAGATCACAGAGATCACAAAACCCCATTGCCACCATGGCGGCGTAGGATTATCCAGTTCGCCTATTCCGTCATAATCATGGCCCAGGTTGATTTTGGCTTCCGTTTCTGCATCCACACTTTTAGTGTTGTTGAGTTTTTCAAGCCATTTGAAAGCATCCTTCTTTTTTGTTTCTGCTACGGCAGCGGCAACTTTCTTTTCTTTTTTTAATCCGGAAAACAACAGAAAGGTTCGTACCAGGAAAATAACAATGATCATTTCCAGAACTGATCGCAGACAACATTAAGTAAAAGGAAGTCTGAGACAAGCCACCGATCAATTTAGTGCCGCTGGAAACTACAATTTGGCTTTCCTGGGCCTGTGCAGGAAATGATAAAAACATCAATGCCACAACCAGCAGGGGAATGGCATTATTTGCTGCTTTTTTTATTTTTTCTTTATGCAGATCATAGGTGGTAAAAACGACATTGGACAAAACGATGATTGCGAATATCAGCAATAACATGATCGTGAACATGATGATAGCTACAGGTTCCATTGCTTCTGACTTTGGTTGTTTGATAGCACTCTGCGCGAAGCCTGCAGATGGGATTACAAACATTGATAAGAAGAATGCAGAATACTTTTTCATAAGTGTTATAAATAAAATGTTTGTTGATTGGTGAAGCACCCTAATCTTCTAAAGGAATATTTTTTATCAGGTTAATTGTTTTTTTGTCTTTTGAAAAAACAAGAATCACTGCCAATAGAAAAATGGTAACGAAAATCAACAGTGTCACTATTGGATAAATACTAACACCATCGATGCTTTTTAAATAATTAATGAATTTCATTTTTAAAATTTTTTGAAGAAAAATTGTGTTTGCCCCGGATGTTCAAATATTATTTCACTTCGTTTTTTACATCTGTCCCCAGCCTTTGCAAATAAGCAATGATGGCTACGATCTCATCTGTTTTCTTTACCTGTATCTTATCTTTTGCAAGACTCTTCTGAATTTTTTCGGCTTGCTTATCAAGATCATCATTGGCCTGGTTTTCATAACCTGCGCCATAAGGCACGCCCAGACGTTTCATGGCCTTTATCATATCATAGGTTTTTGTTTTATCAATCCTGTCGGTAAACAACCATGGATAAGAAGGCATCAAAGAACCGGAAGTCATGGAAGTAGGATCTAACATATGATTGTAATGCCAGCTATCAGGATATTTTCCACCAACTCTTGCGAGGTCGGGGCCGGTTCTTTTTGAACCCCATTGAAACGGATGATCATAAACAAATTCACCTGCTTTGGAATAATCACCATAGCGCGCTACTTCATCACGAAACGGGCGGATCATTTGTGAGTGGCAGGTATAACAACCTTCTCTCACATAAATATTTCTTCCGTGCAACTCGAGTGGGGTATAGGGTTTCACACTGGCAATCGTAGGAATATTCGACTTTACTAAAAATGTCGGGATCATTTCCGCGATACCGCCAATGCCAACAGCAATCAATGATAAGATGGCCATTTGAACGGGCCTTTTTTCAACCCAGCTATGCCAGTGTTCTTTGCCGTTAGAAACTATTTTCTTTGGTAGTGCAGCCGCTTTTGCTTCTTCATTGGCCACTAATTTTCCAGACTTCACGGTTTTATAAAGATTGATGATCATCAACACCAAACCGCTAATGAACAATGAACCACCCACCGCACGCAACACATACATCGGCTGAATGGTGGTTACCGTTTCCATAAACTGATATTGTAAAATACCTTCTGCAGTAAATTGTTTCCACATCATGCTTTGTGTAAACGCAGCCCAGTAAAGAGGAATAACATAAAACACAATTCCTAAAGTGCCAATCCAAAAGTGGGTATTGGCCCATTTTTGAGAATATAATTTGGTATTAAAAATTCTTGGAACCACCCAGTAAAGCATACCGAAAGCAAGGAAACCATTCCAGCCAAGCGCGCCTACGTGTACGTGGGCAATGGTCCAGTCAGTATAATGGCTGATGGCATTCACACTTTTTAATGAAAGCATGGGCCCTTCAAAAGTGGCCATTCCATAACAGGTAAGTGCCACCACAAAAAATTTCAAAATAGCATCCTCACGAACTCTATCCCATGCACCGCGCAGCGTAAGCAAACCATTGAGCATACCGCCCCATGATGGTGCTATCAGCATGATAGAAAAAACAGTTCCCAAACTTTGCGCCCATTCAGGAAGCGCTGTGTATAAAAGATGATGTGGGCCTGCCCAGATATACAAAAATATCAGTGCCCAAAAATGTATGATAGACCAACGGTAAGAATATACCGGGCGGTTGGCGGCTTTCGGAATAAAATAATACATCAATCCCAAAAATGGGGTGGTGAGTAAAAATGCAACTGCATTATGGCCATACCACCATTGTACCAGCGCATCCTGTACACCTGCATACCATGAATAGCTGTGCATAAAAGAAACGGGAATGGCCATTGAGTTCACAATGTGCAACATCGCAACGGCCACCCATGTGCCGATGTAAAACCAAATGGCCACATATAAATGCGCCACTCTTCTTTTTAAAATAGTGCCCATCATGTTGATGCCAAATACCACCCAAATCAGGGTGATGGCAATGTCGAACGGCCATTCCAGCTCAGCGTATTCTTTTCCTTGAGTGAAGCCCATCCACAGGCTCAGTGCGCCAAACAGGATTATTGCCTGCCATCCCCAGAAATGTATTTTACTGAGTTTGTCAGACCACATGCGGGCTTTGGTGAGTCTTTGTAAAGAATAATAAACCCCGCAAAAAATTGCGTTTCCAACAAAGGCGAATATCACGGCATTAGTGTGAACAGGCCGCATACGGCCAAATGAAGTTGGCCCAAAGCCGAGATTCATTACAGGGTAAGCGAGCGATAAGGCAGCCCATAAACCCGCGAGCATTCCGATCAATCCCCAAAAAAGACAGGCATAGGCGAAGTTTTTTACAACTCTGTTATCGTAAAAAAAAGTTTCTACCTGCACGCCGCTGTTTGTTTGGGCAAATGGAATTTTTGCATCAGCATCTGAATAATTAGTTAGATCAACACTCATTGAATAGCAATTTTAAGAAGGATTATTTAGTTGATTATTGGTTGGTTTATCTTCAAATAAAATTTTGTGTGCAGGTGAAACATCATCATCGTATTGGCCATTTTTCACCGACCAGATGAAAGCGGTGAGAAATATCAACGCAACAACCAAACTGGCGCCAAGAAGAAGAAGCATCACGCTCATAATTGAAATTTACTGCGCGCAAAAATATTATTCGGCTGCTGACTTTTCTATGACACCAGTCAACAGGAAACATGAGCAGAATCATTTGGTTCGTAACAAAAAGGTAAGTAGGGCTGGCAAGAATTTCAACGCAAAAATGATTCTTTGGAAGAATCCCGTTTTCTGCTTTAAGGTGCGTTTTAAGGTGCGTCTCTGCTGTATTCTTTTGACAACGAGACAAGCTATTTTATAGATTTTTCATTTGTTGGGAAGAATATTTGACGTAAGCGTCAGGTCACGAAGAATGGATGAAAAAATGTTATATATCCATATGCGCTGTTCAATGCACTTCAACTTAGTTGCCCAAACCCAATCTCTTAGCGGTTCTATTACTGATGACATAAGTAAGTAATACGATCGTAAGCGTACTGCACGGCATCAAAATCGCCGCTATCAAAGGCGATAGAATTCCCTGCACAGCAAAATAAATTCCTGCAAGATTATACAGTACAGAAAAGCCAAAACATAGTTTTATGATATTTTTTCCTTTGGCGCATAACCTGATCAGCTTATCAAGATTATGCAATTTTTTTCCTTCCAAAATAGCATCGCCCGCCGGTGTGAAATTGTTGGTATCTTCTGCGATACAAATGCCCACATCACTTTGCCGCAGCGCGCCGGCATCATTTAATCCGTCACCCGTCATGCCCACCACTTTGCCGGAAGATTGTAATTCTTCAATATAATTTAATTTATCAAAAGGCTTTTGATTAAAACGAATGTGTGCATGATCACCAAGCATCTCAGAAAAATATTCTTTTTGATAAGGTTCATCGCCGGATAAAAGTGACACCGAAATATTCTTTTGTAAACGCGCCAGCATTTCTTTGAGGCCGGGGCGAAGCCGCTGCGATAAAACAAAACATCCTTTTTCAATTCCATCAATTTCAATGAATAATGCAGTGCCATTAAGTGCCTGGTCTGATGATTTCATATTCATAAAAGAGGCTGTGCCAATTTTGATGAAATGCCCTTCTACAAAGCCTTCAGCGCCTAATCCGGCATGTTCTTTAAATTGTTTAACCGGAAAAATTTCATTCGCAGCAAGCAACGATTTTACAGGCTTGCTTAGTGCATGAGTGGTAGGAACGGCAAGATGAAGCGATCCAGTTTTTTTCATTCTCACTTAATTCTATTCCCTTATAGTTCGGCAGTGATGGTATCTAGAAGAAGTTAGTGTTCCGGTTTTATCAAATACAATGTGGTTCAGCTTTCCAAATATTTCTATCACATTCGCATTGCGAAGAAAAAGCCCGTTTCTTCCCAGGATCCTCATTAAATATCCGTTGGTAAATGTGGATGTGAGCAACAAACCACATGGACAGGCAATGATCAAAACGGCAGTAACTGCAGGCCATATTTTACCCGCATCGTGTTGCCACCAATACATGGCAGCCGTAAATGCAATACCCAAAACAATCCAGGTGAAATTGCGTGCCAGCTTGTGTACAAAAGAGTTTCGCCCGATATTTTTTTTATGATCATTAGCGCGTGTTTCTTTATTCCACAAACCGGTAAGATAGCTTTGTGCCACTTCCTTCATCGTTAAAATTTCTATTACACCACCCAATTGTTTGCCGCCGGCATAAATAATTTCACCCATTTCTTTTTCAATGGGCACCGATTCGCCGGTAACAAAACTATAATCAATTTGCGCTTTTCCTTTTACTAAAATGCCATCAGCGGTTATTAATTCATTGTCATGAACTCTGATGGTATCGCCTGGTTTTATGTTGGGTAAAGGTGTAGGAATTTCTTCACCATCTTTTGTGATCAGTGTAGCAGCAATCGGAAAGTAATCGGTATAATTTCTTTCAAACGAAAGCTGGCCGTAGGTTTTATCCTGAAGCACCCGGCCGACGAGCATGAAAAAAACAATGCCGGTCATACTGTCGAAATAACCACCACCCGTACCCGAAAATACTTCTGTAAGGCTTCTTACAAAAGTTACGAGTATGGCGAGCGCTACCGGAAAATCGATGTTCAGGTGTTTATGTTTTATTCCCGTCCATGCAGAAGAAAAAAATACGCCGGCGCTGTAAAAGAAAACCGGCAGGGCAAGCACCACATTCAGGTAACGGAAAATATTTCCTAAATACTGTTCCTGGTTGGCATCGTGAGCGAAATATTCCGGAAAGCTCAATAACATAATGTTGCCAAAACAAAATCCTGCAACGCCGAGGCGATAGATCAGCGAACGGTCAATTTTTGAAGTTTTTTTATCTAGTTGTTGTAAACTGATGTGGGGTTCATAGCCAATAGAGACAAGCGTTTCCACCACTTTGCGCAGGCTGATCTTTTTTTCATCAAAAATGATCCGCACTTCTTTTTTTAAAAATTGAATGTCAACCCTTACAATTCCCGGATCAATGCGATTCAGATTTTCCAACAGGTACACACAGGAACTGCAATGAATGGCGGGAATATAAAAGGTTGTATAAGCCTGCCCCGCTTCCCTGAATTCAATGATCGATTGCATTATCGATGGCTCTTCCAGGAATGCAAATTTGTTGGAACGCGCTACGTCATTTCGGTTTATTCCTGCGTGTTCATTCAGATCATAATAACTGCAAAGGCCGGTTTTGTTCAACAGTTGATAAACCGTTTGACAACCATTGCAGCAAAAATATTTTTCATCAAAATACAGGTTCTTATCAAAGCAATCTTCCCCGCAATGAAAACATTTTTCAGGCAGAATATTTTTTGTGCTCTTTCAGAGGATTGATAGGTTGATTGCTTTTCAATGCGCTTAAATTAAGAATATATGTATTCGCAAAATAATGTGCAAACCTATTTTTATTATGTAAGCATTGATATGACGAAAATCATTTTAAAAACTGAAGGAAATCAGTAAAAACTACAAAATGGGTTACGGGGGATTTTGATGCGTTCCTTTAGATGAGATTCATAACAAAAAACCCACCTTTTTCAAAGTGGGTTGTATTTTTAAGTCCCCCCTTGGGGGATTAGGGGGCTCTAATATCTATACATTTCAGGCTTATACGGACCTTCTTTTGGAATGTTCAAATAAGCGCTTTGCTCATCAGTTAATTCTTCAAGTACTACACCAATTTTTTTCAAATGAAGGCGTGCTACTTTTTCATCCAGATGTTTTGGAAGCACATACACTTTATTTTCATATTTGTCTGAATGCTGCCACAGTTCTAATTGAGCAAGCACCTGGTTGGTAAATGAATTACTCATTACAAAACTTGGATGGCCGGTAGCACAACCCAAGATTCACCAAACGGCCTTCCGCCAAAACGATGATATCTTTTCCGTCGATGTTATATAAATCAACCTGTGGTTTGATGGTATCTTTTGTATTGCCATAATTTGCATTCAACCAGGCAATATCAATTTCAATATCAAAGTGACCAATGTTACAAACAATCGCTTTGTCTTTCATTGCCAAAAAATGTTCTTTCCTGATCAAATCGCGGCAACCGGAAGCCGTAACAATAATGTCTGCTTCTTTTACCGCATCAATCATTTTCTTTACTTCATAGCCATCCATTGCAGCCTGCAATGCGCAGATAGGATCGATTTCGGTAACAATCACTCTTGCACCGGCGCCTTTTAAACTTGCAGCAGAACCTTTACCCACATCACCGTAACCGCCAACCACAGCTACTTTGCCGGCCATCATAATATCAGTTGCTCTTCTGATAGCATCTACCAAACTTTCTTTACAACCATATTTGTTATCAAATTTAGATTTGGTAACAGAGTCGTTAATATTGATAGCAGGAATAGGCAAAGTACCTTTTTCCATTCTTTCATATAATCTGTGAACACCTGTTGTAGTTTCTTCAGACAAGCCTTTTACATGCTGAATCAGTTCAGGATATTTATCAAAAACCATGTTGGTTAAATCGCCACCATCATCCAAAATCATATTCAACGGACGATCTTCACTTCCGAAAAATAAAGTTTGTTCAATGCACCAGTCACTCTCTTCCTGTGTTTGTCCTTTCCATGCAAAAACACCAATTCCTTCTGCAGCTATTGCAGCAGCAGCCTGGTCTTGCGTAGAAAAAATATTACATGAGCTCCATTTTACTTCTGCGCCCAATTCAATTAAAGTTTCAATAAGTACTGCCGTTTGAATCGTCATGTGAAGACAACCTGCAATGCGTGCGCCTTTCAAAGGTTTCTCTTTTCCAAATTCTTCGCGAAGCGACATTAACCCCGGCATTTCTGCTTCGGCTAATTTTATTTCTTTGCGGCCCCAGGCTGCAAGGCTCATATCTTTCACCTTATTTTTAAGGCTGAAATCAATACTGTTTTTTGTAATAGATGACATAAATGAATTGGTTATTTTTTAGGATGCAAATGTACCAATATTAGAATATAATACTAAGTTAATCGCATAAACTTTAGAATAGATTTGTATAAAATGTGTTCTATAAAAAGAATAAATACTAATTTTTTGTATGAAATCACTATCTACCAAAAGAAGAATTATCTATTGCCCGTATGTGCCTGATAAAAAAGACCTGGCCATTTTAAATTTGTTGCAGCAAAATGCAAGAATAACAGTTAAAGAAATTGCTGAAAAAATTCACCTCAGCACCACGCCCGTACATGAGCGCATCAAGCGAATGGAAGAAACCGGAATCATCAAACAATATGTTACGATTGTAGATAATGCAAAAGTGAATAAAGGCCTGATGGTGATCTCTTATGTTTCTTTAAAACAACACGGAAAAAATGCCGGTGCAAAATTTATAAAAACGATCCAGGGTTTGAATGAAGTGATTGAATGCTTCAGCATTTCCGGCGAATTTGATTTTATGCTAAAAGTGGTTTGTGAAGACATGAATACCTATTATGATTTTCATGTAAATAAATTAAGTGAGATTGAAAACGTGGGCCACGTTCAGAGTGTGTTTGTAATGGGAATTATTAAACAAACACACCAGGTAGTGTGGGAAGATTAAATGTTGAAAAACTACTTTTTGGCTTACAACACTATGCCACCTTTGCATTTAATGCTTTTATGGTTTGTAAGGCTGCACCTTTTGAAGAAATTTCTTCTTCAATATCAAAATCATCCTGAAGACCAAGCCAAAATTTTGCCGAATTGCCAAAGTATTTACTTAACCTTAAAGCGGTAGCAGCCGTTATTCTTCGGTTGCCTTTAATAATTTCAGAAATTCTTGTTTGAGGTAATCCAATATCTTTTGCCAGTTTATAGGCAGTAATATTAAAGGGAATTAAAAACTCCTCCGAAAGAATTTCGCCAGGATGAATATTTTTCAATTTTGCCATTTTATTATTTTTAATGGTAATCAATAATTTCAACTTCGAAAGCATTTCCAGCATTCCACTTAAAAATGATTCGCCATTGAGCATTTATCCGAATACTGTAAAACTCCTTTAGTTTCCCGGACAATTTCTCCAACCTGTTAGCCGGAGGAATTCTTAAATCAGCGATATCTACAGAGTTATTGATCATTCTTAATTTTCTTCTTCCAATATTTTGAATTTCAGATGAAAGTTTTTTGACCCGATTTCCGTTCCAAATTTCTTCCGTTTCTGAATTGCCAAAAGATTTGATCATACTCCTGTCTTAGGTTACTAACGCCAAAAGTAAGTATTTTATAAAAAATAGCCAGTTTTTTGAGAATCCGGTTGACCTTTTTTAGGATTAGATGTCGAGGTAGATACGTTTTTACATAAACTAAATATAGATTTTCTACTTTTTGGCTTTTCTCACGCGGGTATGGTCACCTTTCGATTCCATCACATAATCATTCTTAAAATATTCTTCCCGAATTAATGTCGTGTTGAAACCTTTTTTTTGTAAAAGTGCCAGGCAGTATCATAAAAATCATGATCCTAATCAACAGTTACAATGCGTTCGATCATCAAATTATTTTTCAGGACTGGTTTAAATTTGGGAAGGATCAGCAATAGCTGTTTTATCCAAAATGTTATTCAATTTTTTTAATTTAAGCGAAAGCTTATTTATAATCTTTTATTATGGACTCCTCCGCATCAAATCAGCTTTTTGTTTACAGCACCCTTAGAAAAGGCTTTCACCAGGCAGCCTACGAATATTTGACCCAATTTTTCAGCTTTGTATGCAATGCTAAAATGAAAGGAGTTTTAAGTGACCTGGGGAACCTGCCGGTTGCTACTCACGGTGCAGAAAACTCTTTTATTATTGGCGAATTATATAGTCTCAATAAAAAGGAAGATAGCTCCTATGTATTTGGGCAATTAGATGATTATGAAGGCTTGATTACAGAGCCGGGCGAACGCAGCCTCTACCGAAGGGAATTGACCACTATTTTTAAAGATGATGGAAGTGTTGCTCAGGCGTGGGTTTATTGGTACAATGGGGATGTAAGCGGAAAACCCATCATTGCTTCAGGAGATGCCTTAGATTGCCTGGAGCCCAAAAATTCCTAAATGCAAATACCTACAAAAGATGCAGGAAACTTCCAATGAAATATTTGAGTTTAAGCAATTGCAGCAAGGCTTCCAGGCTCAGTATGAATCTGTGTTTGCGGACAGGATGGCTGAGAAAACGGTGGTGATTATTCCCAGTCTGTCGTTAGACTCCGAAATATTAGCAAAGGTAGATGGGGCCATTCATTATGAAGAACGGATGCTTTGCCTGTTGATGTTATTACGAATGCCTAATACACACGTGGTATATGTAACCAGCATGCCTATTCACAATATTATCATGGATTATTATTTGCACCTGTTGCCAGGCATAACAGGCTATCATGCACACCAGCGTTTAAAAACACTAAGCTGTTTTGATGCTTCCGATAAATGCCTTACACAAAAAATACTGGACCGGCCGAGATTAATTGAACGCATCCGCAACAGTATTCCTCAACACCATTCATCTCACATCGCCTGCTTTAATGTAACAGCGGCCGAACGGACCCTTGCGGTAAAACTTAAAATGCCTATCTACGGCTGCGATCCAGACCTGCTTTATATTGGAACAAAAAGTTTTAGCAGAAAAATATTTAAAGACTGCCAGATTAATACTCCGCCCGGCTTTGAAGACCTTAATACGCAAAAAGATATTGTCAATTCTTTGGCAAGCCTGAAAACTAATTTTCCTGCTTTGCACAAAGCGGTGATCAAACTGAATGATGGCTTTTCCGGCGAAGGGAATGCCGTTTTTTCTTTTGAAGGCGCGCCGGAAAATGAACCATTAGAAGGTTGGATAAGGGCATCGCTGCAGCACCGCTTACAAATAGTGGCGCGTGATTTAAAGTTTGAAACTTTCATGGAAAAATTCCGGATGATGGGAGGAATTGTAGAAGCCTTTATTGATGGCGCCTGCAAAGAATCTCCTTCGGTGCAATGCCGGATAACGCCTGTTGGCGGCGCAGATATAATTTCTACACACAGCCAGGTGCTTGGCGGCGAAAACGGGCAGGTATTTTTGGGTGCGCATTTTCCTTGCAATTCAGAGTATGCAATTGCCATCGGTGATTTAGGAAAAAAGGTAACAGAAAAATTAAAACACTATGGCGTGCTGGGAAGGTTTTCAATTGATTTTATTTCTGTGAAAGAGAATGATCAATGGAAACATTATGCAATAGAGATCAATTTGCGAAAGGGTGGTACAACGCATCCTTATCTTATGTTGCAATATTTAACTGATGGAGATTATGATGCTTCAACGGGTACCTACCATACAGCCATTCAGCAACAACGATATTATTTTTTTTCAGATAATTTGCAAAGCGAATCTTATAAAGGATTAACTCCCCACGACCTCATTGAAATATCAACAGCCAACGACCTGTTATATGATAGCAGCATTCAGCAGGGTGTTATATTCCACATGATCGGCGCATTGTCGCAATTTGGAAAACTGGGTATCTTATGCATTGGAGCTACGCCCGAAATAACCATCGCGCTGTATGAAAAAACGGTGAAGGTGCTGGATAAAGAAAAACGTGTTATGGGTTAATAATTGATCATGTTTAATGCGTCTTCTGAAAGCCATTAAATTACCTTATATAAACTAAAATATAGATTTTCTACTTTTTGGCTTGTCTCAGGAGTGTATGATCACCATTTCAATTCCATCACATAATCATTCATAAAATATCCTTCGCCAATATCAATATCTTCTTCGCGGATGATCTGAAATCCTTGCTTTTGGTAAAAATTCAAAGCAGTATTATTTCTGTTTACATTAAGCTGAAGTGATGTTGCGCCGGAAATTTTTATTTCCGCAATAACGTAATCCAGCATTTGCTTTCCGATATTTTTTCCCTGTTGATTGGGAAGCACATAGATTTTGTTCAGATGAAAAATGGAAGGCTCATCTTCATGAGGCGAATAGGATGCAAAGCCAATGGGAGTTTCATTATCAAAAGCAATAATAAACTGATGCTTTAAAATCGTAAACTGATCGAGAAGTGAAGAAAGAGAATAGAACTTTTGCAGCATATACTTTAACTGCTTCTCGGATAAAATTTTGCCATAAGCGAAAGGCCAGATCTCGTAAGCAAGTTCACTAATAATGTCAAGATCATTGATTGCAGCCGGCTTTATTGAAATCATTTATTTGATCGTTATTTTTAATTCAGGCGCAAAAAATCTTCTTCCTTCTTTATCTTTTACAACGATATCAAAAAAATACAATTGCTCATCTTTTTGAAATCCATCTTTTAAATTATCAATCCAAATTTTTGGAAGAGGTGTAGCTTCAAACCGGCTTGCCTGAATGGTAAATGTTGTTTGCACTTTACCGGTTTCTTCATCCTGGATGGCGCCTTTTTTCCGGTACAAAAACTGGTAAGAATCTATTGTGTAATTATTGTTTTTATCATCCGTAATTTTTAAAGGCAATGCGATCAATTGGGCCGCTTCATCCGCTGTTACTGATGCTCCGTTTTGGTTTACACCAAGAAAAGTTTTTACAACCGGCGGCTTAAATTTTGCCACTTTAGTGATCACCTGTTTTTCCTGGGCAAAAGAAAATAACACGCTCGTAGAAAAAATAAAAATGAAAAAAAAATATTTTAATGCTTTCATGAAGAAATTTTAAATGAGTGTCTATTGTAAAGAAGAAAGGCTTTGTTGAATGATGGTGATCTTTGCTTCCGCGTCGCTTTTCTTTTTTCGTTCCAATTCTATTACCTCGGGCTTCGCATTCTGTACAAATTTATCGTTACTTAATTTCTTATCAACGGCAATTAAGAAACCTTTAAGATACTCAAGATCTTTTAAAAATTTTTCTTTCTGGCCTTCTTTATCAATCTTCTGCTTCAGATAGAATATAAATGGTTTCTTTCCCTGCAACAATCGTTATCGCATGTGTTTCAGGTTTTTGATTGAATACAATATCCTGTGCATTTACCTGCTTTTGCAAAATGTTTTTGATACTGGTCATAAGATGATTGATCGTCTGTTTCGATGAATAAAGTAATGGCTTCTTTGGGCTTTATTTTATGCTTGTTTTTAGCATCACGAATGGCGCTGATCACTTCTTTTAGCTTACTTCCGGTACTAAGCAATTCAGCATTGGATGGTGCTGGCGCAGAAAATTGTTTTACAATAAGATCATCGGTTCTCTCTTTTAGCAAATGATAAATTTCTTCTGTAATGAAAGGCATAAAGGGATGCAGCAACTGCATCAATTCATCAAAGAAAGAAACTGCTTTGTCATATATTTTTTGATCGATTGGATGTCCAAATTCAGGTTTGATCCATTCCAGAAACCAACTGCAGTAATCATCCCATATAAGTGAATATATAGTTTTTAATGCTTCACTTAAACGGAACTGGCTCATGAGTAAATCCACTTCTGTTCTAACTTCGTTAAGGCGATTTTCAAACCAGTTTATTGCGAACTGACCAGCGATCTTCAGTTGCTCGCTTGTTCGGCTGTTGGTCGTCAGTTGCAATCTTCTCTTCCCACATTTTCATCAGCTTCATCGCATTCCACAACTTATTATTGAAAAATTTTCCCTGCTCAAGGCTGCTTTCATCAAACAATAAATCATTTCCGGCCGGTGAAGAAATCATAATGCCAAAGCGCACTGCATCTGCACCATATTCATGAATGAGCGTTAACAAGATCCGGACTGTTTCCAAGACTCTTACTCATTTTTCTTCCCAGCTTATCGCGCACCATTCCTGTAAAATAAACATCGCTGAATGGCTTTTCGTGCATATATTTCATGCCCGCCATGATCATGCGCGCTACCCAAAAAAATATGATGTCCTGCCCGGTTACCAACACCGAAGTTGGATAATAATAATTAATGTCTTTATTGTTGGGCTCTGTTATTCCTTTAAAAACTTCTATGGGCCACAGCCATGATGAAAACCAGGTGTCAAGTACATCTTCATCTCTGTCTGAGTGGCCGGTTGTCGCTTGCCGCTTGTTCCTTTCTTGCTTCCGCTTCTGTTTCTCCTACATACACATTTCCTTCTTCATCATACCATGCGGGAATTTGTTGTCCCCACCAAAGCTGCCGGCTGATACACCAATCCTTTACATTTTCCAGCCAATATTTATAAGTGGCATTAAATTTATCGCTAGGATGAATCGTAATATTTCCGGAAGTAACCTGCTCTAAGGCAGGCTGTGCAAGGTCTTTCATCTTCACAAACCATTGCGTGGATATTTTTGGTTCCACTACTACGTTGGTGCGCTGGCTGTATCCCATCCTGGTGGTATACTCTTCTTCTTTTACCAGCAAGCCTTTTTCTCTTAGTTCTTCCACAATTTTTTTACGCGCAACAAAGCGGTCTTCACCAATAAATATCTGTGCGGCTTCACTTAAAGTTCCGTCTTCGTTTAAAGTATCTACAACAGGAAGATTATATTTCAAGCCGATATTAAAATCATTGATATCATGCGCAGGAGTTATTTTTAAAACACCTGTTCCAAATTCCTTATCTACATAATCATCAAAAATTACCGGCACTTCTTTATTGATCAAAGGCACAATTACTTTTTTGCCTTTCAGGTGCGCATAGCGTTCATCATTGGGGTTGGCACAAACCGCCACATCGCCCATAATAGTTTCCGGGCGCTGCGTCGCGATGATGATGAATGTCTCCCGGTTGTCGGTCGTCGGTTGTCGGTCGTCCTGTATGTTATATTTTATATAATACAACTTTCCCGTTACATCTTTGTATTCCACTTCTTCATCGCTTAAAGCCGTTTTTGCAGCAGGATCCCAATTGATCATTCTTGCGCCACGGTAGATCAATCCTTTATTATACAGATCCACAAAAACCTTGATTACTGCTTTATAATAATGATCATCCATTGTAAATGAAACGCGGTCCCAATCCACACTGCAGCCTAGTTTGGCAATCTGGCTGTAAATAATGTTGCCATATTTTTCTTTCCATTCAAAAGCATATTTCAAAAATTCTTCTCTTGATAAATTATTTTTATCGATGCCTTTTTCTCTTTTCAGCATATCCACCACTTTGGCTTCTGTAGCAATAGAGGCATGATCGCTGCCGGGAACCCAGCATGCATTAAAGCCACTCATTCTGGCTTTTCTTACCAAAATATCCTGCACGGTTTCATTAAGTGTATGCCCCATGTGTAAAACTCCGGTAACATTTGGCGGAGGAATCACTACGGTAAATGCAGGCCTGTTCATCCGGCTCACTTTTAAAATAATTCTTTGAAAGCCAGTGTTGGTACCACTTTTCTTCTACCGCTCCGGGGATATAATTCTTACTTAATTCCATATTTTATAAAAAAAATTTATAGCCTGCAAATGTAATACAAACATGGTTTAGTAACTTGCTAATTAGTTTAGTAAATTCGCCTTTTAAAACATCTTTTTTGTTATACGCCATTGTTGATATTGAAACTACCGGAGGCTTTGCTGCCTCAAACGGAATCACCGAAATTGCCGTTTTTATTACTGATGGTGAAACAGTGGTGCAGCAATTTCACACTTTACTTAATCCATATTATACTATTCCGCGATTCGTGGAATCACTCACCGGCATTACCAATGAGATGGTGGAATCTGAACGCGATTTTAAACAAATTGCCGATGAGCTTTATGAATTGCTGCATGATAAAGTTTTTGTGGCGCACAATGTAAATTTTGATTATTCTTTTGTAAAACATCATTTTGCCAAATCCGGCTATGAGCTGAATTGTAAAAAGCTTTGCACCATAAGATTGGGCAGGCAAATTTTGCCGGGCTTAAGAGGATATGGTCTCGATAAAATTTGCCGGCACCTGGATATAGAAATAGAAGACAGGCACAGGGCCAAGGGAGATGCGGCGGCTACCGTTAAATTATTTCATCACCTGTTGAAATGCGATACTAACGGTCATGTGCAAACGATGTTGAAAGGCAACAGCAAAGAACAATTTTTGCCTCCGAATGTTTCTGCTGCTGAAATTAAAAAGCTGCCGCCAACTCCGGGTATTTATTTTTTCCATGATAAAAAAGGAAAAATTATTTATGTGGGAAAAGCGAAGAATCTTTGCAAAACGAGTGAACAGTCATTTTTCCAATAACAAATCCAACAAGCAAAAGCAGGAATTTTTAAAAAAGATCTACCACATTTCTTATAATGAAACCGCCACTGAACTAATGGCGTTCATTCTGGAAAGCATTGAGATCAAAAAATTATGGCCTGAGCAAAACCGCAGCCAGAAAAGGTTTGAACAGGTTTATGGATTATATTGTTTTGAAGACAGCCGCGGCTATTTGCGATTGTGTATCGAAAAAAAGAAGAAAACTATAAAATCGCTTTTCACATTTAATCAACTTGCGGAAGCTTATAGTTTTTTGAGAAAACTGATGCACGCTTTTGAGCTCTGCCCAAAGCTTTGTTTTTTGCAGGCAGAAAATATTGCGTGCCAGGTGTTTGTTGGAAAAAACCTGCGGCGGCGCTTGTGAGCAAATAGAATCTGCTGCATTATATAATAGGAGAGTGGAAAACTGTATTCAGCAGTTGGAAAGTGAATTACCCACTTTTGCGCTGGTGGATGATGGCCTTGCTGTGGGCGAACAAAGTTGCATTTTAATGGAAAAAGGAAGATTTTACGGAATGGGTTATTTGCCGGCCGACGCAAATAATTATGGTATAGACGATATTAAATTTCATCTTACGCCCTACGCTGAAAATGAATATATCCGCGGTATGGTTTTGCAATATGCCGAGCGCTATCCATTTAAAAAAATATTATTGGGCGGTCAACCGGTGAACCATATCGATAAACTCGTTTCTTGATATAAGCTCGCCACCAAGCTTTTCCAGATGTGGTGTGTAAACCTGGCAATCTATTAATTCAACTCCATTTTTTTGTAATAGTGCGGCCCAATTTATAAACGCAAATTTGCTCGCGTTGCTTTGTGTTGAAAACATGCTTTCTCCAAAAAATACTTTGCCTATTAATACGCCATATAATCCGCCTACCAGCTCATTATTGTGCCAGGCTTCTGCGCTGTGGGCAAATCCTTTTATAAACAAATTATTGTACGCTGTTTCAAATTCGTCTGATATCCATGAGCCGGGGTTGCCTGGTGCGTTTTACGATGCGGCAATTTCTGATCACTTCGGGAAAAGCCTTGTCTACACTAAATTTAAACACCCCCTTATTAAAGACGTTCCGCATACTGTGACTGATTTTTATCTTATCAGGATATAAAACGAAGCGGGGATCCGGTGTATACCAATAAATCAATTCGCCTTCGTTAAACCAGGGAAAAATTCCGAGGGAATATGCTTTTAATAATGTATCGGATTTCATGTTGCTTCCAAAAGCCAATAAGCCATCACTTTCGGCAGTTTCCGGCAATGGGAAGTCACTACTATCTGTCGGTAAAAACTTGGGCAATATTCTTTAAAATAAAATAAGAAAATAATTAATCGGAATGCTGGAAGCAACGATGTTAACGTGATGATAATTCTTCAACCGTTGCGCCAATACCGCGTTCTGTAATTAAGTCACACATAGGTTTCAGGATGTCGAATGATCCTTTCTTAACTGCATATTTTCCTTTCGTGTGAATAAACATAGCACATTGCTCAGCCTGTTCAGCTGTATGGCCGCATACTTCAATCAAAGTATCGATCACCCAATCAAAAGTGTTCACTTCGTCGTTCCAAACTATAAGCTGGCAATCGGCGCCATCATCTGTTAGCAGATCAGTTTGATCACTTTCTTCAATATTTGGTCTTGCAATATTCATAAATACACCACAAATTTATGATATTCTAAATTGAAATTTAGGCAGCAGGCCTTAAAAATTCAGGCCACTATTTATTTCAGGCATTGATTTTGGTTAATGGGGAAAACTGTAATGTATAATAGCATAAGCAGTGAGTTGAATTTTAATCTAAAATAAAAAGATATGAAAAAAGTGAGCGCAATTTTTGTTATGGTGGGGTTTCTTATTAACCAATAATTTCGTGTATGCACAAACGAAGAAAGCTGTTAATAGAAATACCGTCACTATCACTGCGGTAAAAGGTTTTGGAAATCCTGCTTCGATTTCACGAAATAAAAGATGTTTTAGAAAATAACGAGGCCTATGCTTCTCTGAAAGATCTTATCGAAAAGTACCACGTTACAATGGTATATGATGACAATACCTTTCGTGGAAATGCGAATTTAAAACGTGGCGATTTTGTGGTGAGCTACGAATCGGCGCTTGAAAGTATTCGGGCGGCAACTGAGCGCGATAGCCTGGACACCGTGCTGGTAAATACTTACGACCGCAACCGGGCATACCTTACCGAGGTTTCCCAAATTAAAGATATTAAGCCGGGAAGCATTTATTATGTGGCCGTTCAAAATTTACTGGAGCGATGGGGAATTAATGCACCGTTTACAAAAGCGGCGGTTCTTAATGCGCAATCTTTATTTTACCAGGATGAATTATATGATATTTTAAGAGTGACTTTAGGATATCATTATTCTAATATTCCTAAGAAAGTTCCGTTAACCAGAAACAACTTTGCAATGATCCTTAATGATGCGCTCAATCAAAAAATGCAGCAAATTGATTTGCTGGCATCAGAGCGCAAAGCAAAGGCACAAGCCGAAAAAGCAAGAATTAACGAGATCGTTAAACAGATAGAGCAAAACCGAAGAGATTCTATTAGCAAGGAAATTGAAGCCCGCAAGATGGAGGCTCAAAAAAAAGAGGAAGAAGCCCGGAAAAAATTGGCGGAGAAAAAATAGCCTGTTGCCGGAATATCGTAAAAAACTACAAAATGGCTTACATGGCGTCTTGTAGTTTTTTGATGAGGATGAAAAAGCGTTTTTAACGTGCAAGGCTACACGCAAATTTAACTTAACAGTTTTTAGCATTTCAGATATTGGTTGATTTAAAAAAAACCATATCTTAGAACCCGTTATTTAAACTAAAACTGCTAACATGATTACCAGAATGCTTGCCATTGCAATAGGGTTAACGTTTATCACATCTTGCGGATCAACTTCAAACTCAAACTCTGACGCCGCTGTCGTGTCGGATACTTTACCCGCATCTGTTGAAACAATTGCACCCAACACAGATTATCAGCCAGCCTTTGCCGGACAAACAAGAGGTGCCGCTGTAAAAACAACAACTCCCTATGAGGGAAAAGTTATAAGTACCGATTTGCAAAATCCCTGGGGAATTACTTCGTTACCCGACGGACGGTTTTTAATAACACAAAAAGCAGGTACTATGCGCATCGCTTCGCCCGATGGAAAAGTAGGCGATGCAATCACAGGCATTCCTGCTGTAAATAGTGGCGCACAAGGCGGTTTGCTGGGCGTAACCATCGATCCCGATTTTTCAAATAACCGGATGGTGTATTGGGCATTTTCAGAAAAGACAGCCAATGGAAATTTAACGGCAGTTGCCAAAGGCAAATTATCTGCTGATGAGAAGAAGATTGAAAATGCAAAAGTAATTTACGAAGCTACGCCAGCCAATAAAAGCGAGCTGCATTATGGTGGCCGCATTCTCTTTGATAAAACCGGCAACATAATTTTTAGTACCGGAGAGCGCTCAGTTCTGGAAACAAGACCGCAGGCACAAATGCTTAACTCTTCACTCGGAAAAATTATTCGTATCACCAAAGATGGAAAAGCAGCGCCGGGAAATCCTTTCGAAAACAAAGCCGGCGCGCGGCCGGAAATATATTCTTATGGCCATAGAAATGTGCAGGGCCTGGCACTTAACCCGGCTACCGGCGATTTGTGGGAATCTGAATTTGGTCCCCGTGGCGGCGACGAAATTAATTTGATAAAGCCCGGCAAAAATTACGGCTGGCCAACGATCACTTATGGAATTGAATATGCCGGACCTAAAATTGGAGATGGCATACAACAAAAAGAAGGCATGGAACAGCCGGTATATTATTATGATCCCGTAATTTCTCCGAGTGGAATTACTTTTTACGACGGCGATGCAATTCCCGAATGGAAGAATAATTTATTTGTTGCAGCTCTAAGCGGCACACATATCGCGCGGCTTGTAATAAAAAACAATAAAGTAGTAGGAGAGGAAAGACTTCTTGCGCGGAGACGCACAGCGTTTCAGAGATATTACCCAGGGTAAAGATGGTGCGCTCTACGCCGTTACTGACCAGGGAAGATTGTACAGGCTTGGAAAAAAATAGCTGTTCATTTTAGAAAGAGAAAAGAATAAAAATTGATATCAAAAAAGCGAAAATCTACATTTTCGCTTTTTTGATGCATTGAAGTATTAGTAAGCTATGCACTGTTGTTGATAATAATTTTATTAGTCACTCAAAAAAAATAATAATAAATAAGATTGGTATTTGCGAAGCGATTGTAAATTGCTCAGACATGCTTGTTTAATTATTTAAGCTTTCTTACTGAATTATTAAATCTAAAACTACATTGCTCCCTGAATCAACAAATAGCAGCAACACGAACAAAACCTGGTGGCGGCAGGTACTTAGCCATTTAACGTTTTATGTATTGATCGCCATCATTGCAGGGATTTTTCTGGGTGTATTCTATCCGTCAACGGCGGTAAAAATGGAATGGTTGGGCAAGCGTTTTATTGATCTGATAAAAATCTTTATCGGTCCCATTATTTTTTTAACGATTGTATTGGGCATAAGCAGTATCGGTAACTTGAAGAAAGTCGGCCGCATTGGCATTAAGGCACTTTTATATTTTGAAGTGGTTTCAACAATTGCCCTTGCGATTGGAATTATCGTAGCGCTGGTGTTAAAACCCGGTAAGATCAATCGCGCCGGATTGCCCATCCAGGATGCAAGTAAATTTACTTCGGACGGTGCGGCACATTTTGATTGGATTCAATTTTTTGAAACAAACATAGTGATTCAAATATTGGTTATCGCCATTATCACCGGTATTGTTTTAAACTATTCAAAGCACCGGCTCGCTGTAATTGTGCGGCTACAAAAAGTATCACATTATGTTTTTTTGGCGTTGAAATATGTTATGTACCTGGCGCCAGTAGGCGCTTTTGGAGGAATGGCTTTTACCATTGGAAAGTTTGGCTTAAAAACATTATTGCCATTGGCCAAATTGATGGGCTGCGTTTATTTAACAATGGCGATTTTTATTTTCGTTATTCTTGGCAGTATTCTTCGACACTATAAATTAAGCATTACCCAATTTTTAAAATACATCAGCCAGGAATTGTTGCTGGTATTGGGTACTTCTTCTTCGGAGCCGGCAATGCCATTAATAATGAAGAAGCTTGAAAAAATGGGGTGCAGTAAATCGGTTGTGGGGTTGGTAATCCCAACAGGATATTCTTTTAATCTTGATGGCACATCTATCTATTTATCGATGGCTGCAATTTTTATTGCCCAATTATACAATGTGCCCTTAAGCTTTGGCCAGTTACTGGCAATGTTATTTATATTAATGCTCACCAGCAAAGGTGCGGCAGGTGTTACCGGTAGTGGCTTTATTGTTTTGGCATCTACATTGGCGGCAATTCACACAATTCCTTTGGAAGGCCTTGCCTTTCTTTTAGGAATCGACAAATTTATGAGTGAAGCAAGGGCGATCACCAATCTCATTGGAAATGGCGTAGCCACGCTGGTTATTGCAAAAAGCGAAAATGAGTTTGATGAACTCCGTCAATCAATTGATTAATCTTCTAATTTTTTTTTAAAGAAACTTGAGATAAATTTTTTTGAATAATTCTCATCTCCTATATTTGCACTCCCAAAATAAGGGAGCATAGCTCAGTTGGTTTAGAGCATCTGCCTTACAAGCAGAGGGTCCGCGGTTCGAACCCGTGTGCTCCCACAAAGCCTCACAGAAATGTGAGGTTTTTTTTATGCCTGTTAGATTAATTTCATCCAATATTAATTAACTGATTTCAATTTGTTATGATGTTAATGGAATAGTTGGATGCCGCTTGGCCGATGACAATTTATTCAGCCATTTAATAAGACTTCATTTATCTGATGACGTTTTCAATTCACTGAATGCAACATCTTCTCACGAAGAAAAATGCTTTCCCCAGCGGATATTCTATCAATCTCAAGCCTCGGTATTAATCCGGAACAACAAATCAGAAAAAGCGCGATGGATAAATAAATGAGCCCTGTCATTTTTGGGTAATAATGCATAATCTTAACTATAAGGAGCGCCAAAGACACTACCTTAGGAAATGATATTTTGGTAACTGCTAATATGAGCTGAGAAAAGCGAAAAAGTAGAAAATTGAATTTTGAAAACTTATCGGTCTGCTTTTGATTAAGCAGAAAAGTAGTCCTTTAATCCATTCAAAATAGCACTACCATGAAAAGAAATAAACCCGCGTTCCCGATACTAAAAGCTTTGCAGGCATATGAGTATATTCTTTTATAATACCTGCAATGGCGCAATCCGGAAATTTTAAGGAAAGTAAAATTGTGATTTATGGATTATAAAAGGATTGCTTTTGTCAGCATACAACATGAGAAGAGAGATTATAGTCCTTTTTAAAAAATAAAAACATAATATGGATCAACAACCATCCTATCAGCGTGAACCGGTCCGGTTCCTTGTTTTTTCCGCTTCATTAAGAAATAATTCGCTGAACGAACATCTAATAAAAACGGCTATACCGGTAATTGAAAAAAATGGAGGCACTGTGGACTATGCGCACATGAGTGAATTTAACTGCCCGTCGTACAACCAGGACATGGAATCGGAAGGTGATTTCCCGGATGGAGCAAAAGAACTTCATCAACGCCTGCTGGCCAGTGATGCATTTATTATTTCTTCCCCTGAGTACAATGGTTCGATGCCAGGTTTGTTGAAAAATACGATTGACTGGGTTTCCCGTTTTCGACCGCAGCCCTTCAATCAACGCCAGGCCTTACTGATGTCCGCTTCGCCTTCTATGGCCGGCGGAAACCGTGGGCTTTGGTCGCTGCGGATTCCGTTGGAACACCTGGGCGCAAGAGTGTACCCTAATATGTTTTCTTTAGCAATGGCGCACCAGGCATTTCACAATGGCGCTATCGCGGACTCGACCTTAACAAAACGGTTCGAAGACAATATCGTAGATTTTATGAATCTTGTAGAAGCATCCAAGCATTACCCATGCATTAAAAAAGCCTGGGTTGAGTTTTTAGGCGAGCAACCAGACCCTGTAACGGAACGTGTAGAGAGATCATAAAAAATATATTAAGTCAAATCTTTTCATTTAGGAAATTTTAAAAATCAAGTTATGAACAAAACAATGAAGGGCCTCGTTTACGGCGGTCCGGGCAAAATAGAACTAAAGGAAATACCCGTACCTAAAATTGAAAAACCTACCGATGCATTGGTGAAAATTTTAAAGACTACCATCTGTGGAACAGACCTGGGTATTTTGCATGGCAAAACACCTTCGTGTAAACCGGGAACCACGCTGGGGCATGAAGGTGTAGGTGTAATTGAAGAAGTGGGTACCGGTGTCAGGAGTTTTAAAAAAGGCGATCACGTAATTATTTCCTGCATTACTTCCGATGGCACTTGCGAGTATTGCAAAAAGCAAATGTATTCGCATTGCGAGGATGGCGGCTGGATTTTGGGGCATCTCATTAACGGTACGCAAACAGAATATGTACGTATTCCACATGCAGACAACAGCCTTCATCATATTCCTGCCGGAGCGGATGAAGAAGCATTGGTAATGCTGAGTGATATATTGCCAACAGGCCATGAAATAGGCGTACTCAACGGACAGAGTAAAACCCGGAGATACAATTGCTATTGTTGGCGCAGGCCCTATAGGAATGTCTGTATTGCTTACTTCTCTTTTTTATTCACCTGCAAAAATTTATATGATTGATTTGGATGAGAACCGCTTAGAAGTTGCCAAAAAATTCGGCGCTACTGATACCATTAATTCAGGGAATGAAGATGCTGTAAAAAAGATCATGTCAGAAACAAAGGATGGTGTGGATGTGGCCATTGAAGCAGTTGGAATACCGGCCACCTTTGATGTTTGCCAGAATATCATTCGTCCGGGTGGGCATATTGCCAATGTAGGCGTTCATGGAAAAAGCGTTGATCTGCAAATTCAGAATCTCTGGATTCAAAACATTACTTTAAGAACGGGTTTGGTTAATACGAATACCACGCCGATGCTTTTGAAAGTGGTGCTGTCCGGGAAAATAGATCCTACTAAATTAATAACCCATCATTTTAAACTGGATGAAATTCTTAAAGCTTACGAGGTTTTTGGTAATGCTTCAAAGGAAAAGGCCATGAAGGTGATTATAGAACCCTGACACTAACATAAAAAAGTAGTATGAACAAAACATGGAAACGAAATTTGAAGTAGCGTATAAAATATAAGCATACATGAAGAAAATAGGATTTTTATCTTTTGGACATTGGGCAAATCATCCTTCGTACAGAGTCCGATCTGCAAGTGATGCCTTGCTTCAGTCTATTGATTTGGCTGTTGCTGCCGAAGAAATCGGTATAGATGGTGCGTATTTCCGGGTACACCATTTTGCAGCCCAGCTGGCATCGCCGTTCCCTTTACTTTCTGCCATTGGCGCTAAAACCAGCAAGATTGAAATAGGCACAGGTGTTATTGATATGCGTTATGAAAATCCTTTGTATATGGTAGAGGATGCCGGCGCTGCTGATTTAATTTCAGAAGGGCGATTGCAATTAGGTATCAGCAGAGGTTCACCGGAACAGGTCATTGATGGCTGGCGTTATTTCGGTTATGAACCTTCTGGGGGTGAGGATGATGCAACAATGGGTCGTCGTAAAGCCTTAGAGTTTCTGGATAAACTGAAAGGTGTTGGCTTTGCACAGCCTAACCCTAACCCGATGTTTCCAAATCCGCCGGGGTTATTGCGCCTGGAACCGTATTCTGAAGGGTTGCGCGAACGTATCTGGTGGGGAGCGGGTTCTAATGCCACAGCGGTCTGGGCTGCTGAAAAAGGTATGTTCCTTCAAAGTTCTACCTTAAAAGAAGACGAAAGTGGAAAACCTTTCCATGTGCAGCAGGCAGAGCAAATCAGGGTATACAAAGAAGCCTGGAAAAAAGCAGGCCACCAACGTGAGCCGAGGGTTTCTGTGAGCCGGTCCATTTTTGCTTTGGTAAATGATATGGACCGATATTATTTTGGAAACGAATCAGAGCGAAGTGATCAAATTGGTTTTATAGAAAAAAACAAACGAGCCATTTTCGGAAGAAGTTATGCCGCCGAACCGGATCAACTCATAAAGGAACTTGCAACAGATGAAGCCATTCAGGAAGCTGATACACTTCTTTTAACGATACCCAATACGCTGGGTGTTGAATATAATGTACATGTGCTGTCGGCTATCCTGGAGCATGTGGCACCTGGATTAGGTTGGCGTTGAGAATCTTCAGGCCGTTATGTTTTTTTTACAGACAATTAAAATAATACACAATTGATTCAGCAATCATATTTCTCATCATTAATATTAATTTAAATGCAAACAAAAATTATGAAAACTTCAATTGGAATTAAACCGGAAGACCTTGCAGAAGTGGCACAATCTCTCAACAGGCTTTTAGCCGATGAAACGGTATTGTATATCAAAACAAGAAATGCCCACTGGAATGTGGAAGGCCCGGACTTTCATGCGCAGCATCTTTTCTTTGAAGAACAGTATCAGCAATTAGAAGATTTTATTGATGAAGTGGCGGAACGTGTGCGCACTTTGGGCCATTATGCGGAAGCTACTATGAAAGCCTATTTGGAATTGACACATCTCACTGAAGAAACAAGGGACAAAAATGACAGCGCCGGATTTATAAAAGATCTGTTGGAAGACCACGAAACCATTATCATTCACATGCGGGAACATATTGACCGGTTTGCAGATGATTTGCACGACCAGGGCACCAGTGATTTTATAACCGGCCTTATTGAAAAACATGAGAAAATGGCCTGGATGCTAAGAGCGCATTTGAAATAATGTTTAAGCAAATAAAGATTCATTATACTGGGATAACCAAACGTACATGAATCAGATGGGGATTGGTAAATAAAATCCAACAATAAAATATTGTTTTGGGCAGACAGTTACCAATGATTGCGTTGGCTGAAACAACCCAAAATATAGATTTTACAAGTTGGGCCTTCATTTTAATATTCATTTAATAAATAAAAAGTCATGAAGAAGTTATTCTGCATCCTGGTATTTCTTTTTTCAGCAAATTTTTTATTTGCACAAACATCCACCTGGAAAGATGATCCCATGCATTTTAAATTAACCTTCACGGTGTGCACAGAGGCTTTTCAGATATCTTCGCTAAAATTCTAGTTGTCAAAAGAATTGCAACCTCTTTTCTTCCAACCTTCCCAATTATTTCTGTAAATAATCCTGGTAAGAAAACTGCATGTAGGCTTTACCAAATTTGATGTTGCTTGTATCAAAACCCGCATCTTTATAAATTGTTTTTTTTGAAACGTTGTCAATCGTTTCAGTTCCTTGCGGAGTTACGAATCCGAAGCCATTATTAAAAGAATAAAATGCAAATTGCTTTGCCGAAGAATCCAGTAAATCCTTTCCCCATTTAAATTTATCTGAAGGAAGTTTTAACTGATCCAAAAGTGTTGTAGCAATATCGGTTTGTGAGCCGATATTATTAATAACTCCCTTCATATTTAAAGCGCCGCCCGAAAAGATTAACGGAATATGAAATTTAGCCGGCCGGTCATTGGCATCATTCCCCGGAAGCGGATGTCCGTGGTCGGCTACAAACACAATCAATGTATTATTCCACCAGGGCATCAATTTACATTTACTGATAAAATTACCAACAACACTATCGGTATAATAAACTGAATTTTTAAAAAGTGTGGTCTCATCGGTTCCTGCAAAATGCTTCAACGGAACATCATAAGGCTCATGGCTGCTTAGTGAAAAAATCGTAGCGAAAAACGGTTGTTTTTCTTTGTTTAAATTTTCAAAGAAGCGATCGAATACAAATTGATCGTGCACACCCCACGACGTGGTTCTTTCGGCAACAGGGAAAGAATATTTATCCGTTAGTTTATCAAAACCCGCGTTTACCAGGTATGATTTGATGTTGGCAAATTCCAGCTCGCCGCCATAAGTATAGCTTGTTGTGTAACCTGCTTTTTCCAGCTCGCTGCTAAGGGAAGCAAGGCCTCGCGTTTTGTTGGGCGTTTTTATTATAGAATTTATTGCCTGGTTAGGATAGCCGCTTAAAATAGCAATTTGTCCTTTTTCACTTCTGTCGCCGGCCGCATAAATGTTGGTAAATAATAACCCTTCTCCGGCAATCTTATCAAGGTTAGGAGTAACGCCAGGTACGCCGCCAAGACAGCCAACCCATTTTGCCGTATAACTTTCTAAAATAACAATAACGATGTTTGGTTTTTCTGTTGATAAGATGGATGGAATTCTTTTCTGGCCTGTATTGTATAAGCTATCTACCAGCGCAGCCGATGTATCTTCTGAAAAATAATCAAAAGGATTTTTATCGTTGTTTTTATTAAGGATTGAAAAGGTAATATTCCATGGTAAGTTGATGGCAGCATGATCGGCAAATAATTTTTCGGAGAAATAAACATCGCTTAAGTTCATTGGAATTTTTTGAATGCCGCCACGAATAGGCACAAAAAGAAATGCCAGCAAAAACGCTGAAAATAAAATGTCTAAAATATATATTTTGGCTTGTTTCCTGTCGATAAACCGGTTGAAATACTTTTTATAAATGGCAATAAATGCCATGGTTATTATTAAAAAGATGATCAGCAATTTAAATACCGGTGCACTCGAAATTGTGGCGCCCATTTCTTTTGGTGTTTTAAAATATTGAAGGGGAGTGGCATCCATTCTAAAACCCCAGGCGGTATATAATTCTAAATCGGCAATAACTAAAAATGAAATCAACGTTATAAGAACGCATGTGTAAATACGGATGAGTTTATTGATTTGAAGATTGATTGAATATTGATTTTGCCAGCAATAATAAAAATGGGAAAATGCAAATGTATCCCGTGAACGACATGTCCATTCTTAGTCCGTATAAAAATACTTTTAATACTTCGGCGGACGTTAAAGTTTTGGTAAGTGGATAATGATAAATAAGAAACACTGCTTTAGCAACAACAAAAAACAAAAGCCAGTACAGAAAATATAAAAGGTAGACTGAATATTTTTTCACGGTGCAAAAGTAATCATAAGAAGAATAAACACTTTAACCGGAAAAACTACAAAATGGCTTGTTTCGATAGACAGTTATTTTAAATGAATGCTGTTCGTCAAAATTCTATAAAATGGCTTTTATGAAGCACAAAAAAAGCCCCGCGGTTGCAGGGCTTCAAAATATTTTATAAAATCAATTACATCATTTTTACAGTAGTGGTGGAAGTAACTTTTGAACTGGTAGGAAGTTCCTGGCCCATTACGCTTACGGTTCCTGAAGCGTCGGCCGTGGTAGTGTTGGATTGAACAATTCCGGTAGTAATATCAACTATTTCTTCTCCTGAAAATTTGCCTTTGGTTTTTGTAGTTATTTCCATGCCCTGCATTTCCATTTTTACATCGGTATCTATGGTACCGTTTGTTGCAAGGTGGCAAGGTTTCCGGCTATAGATTTAACGGTGTAGTTGGTGGTAGTTGCGATGCCATTTTTATTGGTTGTTTTGGTCCATGTTGAGCCAACTTTTATATTTTTTGGTAAAGAGTCAAAAGCCATTTCTGCACCAAAGCCGGTTGCATCCGGATCGCCCAATTGTTTTGAAATCATGGCCGCCATATCGTTTGCAGCAGCAGACGTGTCGTCTTTTTTCTGATCAACAATTTTTCCTGATTTGTTAATTACCACATCTTTTGGCTTGTTAATATAATCTTTCAAGGCGCTTCCCATTGGGCCATCAAGGTCTTCTTTCTTTTGAGAATCGAAATTCATTTCCTGGCCCATCTGGCTCATATTCATTTTAACAGCAGTAATGGCGTTAGAAAGTTTATAATTATCTGCATTTTCTTCTTTTACTTCAATGCTAAAAGTAGAGGTAACATCCGCATTGGCGTCCATAGATTGGCCCTGCATTTCTGTGGAGCTTTTGGTAGAAATTTTATTTTCAACTACATATTTTTGTCCTTTTTTAAGTTTTAAAGAACCGTTTTGCTGTGCAAACAGCGTCGTGGAACAAAGCAATGCAGCGGTAATAAACCAGGTTATTTTTTTCATGATTGTTTTATGATTTAAGTAGCAAATATAACTTCTTGTTTTATTATCTGTCATTAAAAACCGGATAAATTACCAACGGCAAAATTATAGGTTGGATGCGGTTTTTAAAAAGATATTTTATTGTATCTTTTCATCAAAAAAAGTGAACCGCTTTCATTGGTTATTAATTTTATTTTGGGTAATATATTACGTGGCGCACAGCGTTTTTGCGGCAACATCCGTAAAAAATTATTTTAGGCGAATCGCCGGAAAATATTTTCGGTATTACAGGCTGGCCTATTCCATTATTGCATCCATTACGTTATTGGCACTGCTGGTATTTCAATATTCTTTTAGCAAGCCCTGTGCTTATTTTATTCATCCTGGCTAAAATATGTTTCGTTGGTGTTACTCGTATTGCCCGGACTTATAATTATGTTTATCTCTATTAAAAAATATTTTTTGCTGTTAAGCGGTATTCGGTCGCTTTATGAGGCTGCGCCGCCGGCAGAATTAAAGGTGGAAGGCATTCATCGCTTTGTGAGGCACCCATTGTACTCGGGAACTATTTTATTTGTATGGGGCTTGTTTTTTATTTTTCCAATGCTGAATAATTTGATTGCAGTGGTTTTACTAACGGCTTATGTACTGATAGGAATTCGCTTTGAAGAAAAAAAATTGTTGCAGGAGTTTGGAAAGAGATACTACGATTATATGAAGCGTGTTCCAATGCTGATACCGAATTTTATATTAAAGAGCATAAAAAAAGGGCAACCTTTCGGAAGCCCTTTGCATTGGGAAATATCGATCTTAGCCGATTAATTTCACATTAACGGCATTCATGCCTTTTTGTCCATTTTGCAAGTCAAATTCCACTTTGTCGTTTTCTTTAATCTCATCGATTAATCCGCTTGCATGCACGAAAGTTTCTTTAGAAGAATCATCGTGTTTAATAAAACCAAATCCTTTTTCAGAATTGAAAAATTTTACGGTTCCTGTGTTTTTGTTGTCCATTGTATTGTTGTTTAAAAAATATTAGCCGCGAAGATATGGTTAATAAGCCAATAAAAACTTTATGTGACGGCTGATTTGAATTTTTTAACGTTTGGCGGCTTCTGATGGTGATTTAGTCTGCCGTAAAATTTTCGAACATCTGTTTAAAACCGGGGCTTTCTGTGCGTTTTATTTTATCCCAGATCGTAAAATAAAGACCATAGTTGTAATTGAACTGTTTATGGTGCATTGAATGGTGTGTGGCGCCTATTACCCATTTAGCGAAAATGTGGTGCGATCCTTTTGGATAAATTTCAATATCAAGATGGTTGATAACGCTGCTGAAAGTCATGATGGTTAAAAGAATAATGATCACAACATAGTGCATTGGCAATACCATCAGCATTGCGGGTAAAAAAATTGCTTGTAAAAAACCTTCCAGCGGATGAAAAGAAAAAGCCGTAAACGGAGAAGCAATATTACTATCGTGATGTACCTTATGAACAATTTTGAAAACCGACGGAATATGCATCCAGCGGTGAATCCAGTAATAATAAGTTTCGTGCAGCAACATAAAAATCATCAGGCTTATCGGCAAATACCAATAACCATATTGGGCGGTATTTGTATAAACTTTGGTAAATCCTTTCTGCCACAACACTACCGTAATGGCGCCTGCTATGGAAAAAAGCACAGCGGTAATAAGGCTCCATTTAATTTCTTTTTTAAACTGTCCGGTTTTGTATTGCTTTTTATTAATTTTTCGCGCCTGCCACTTTAAAGGAAACCAAACGTAAAACACCAGGTAAAACAAGCCGGCCACTAAAAAATATCTTCCTGTAATAATGATAAAAAATAGAAGCGTAATTGAAATAAACCAGTACGGTGATGAAAAGTCAGGCAGATTCATACTGTAAAATAACAAATCATTTACTATATCTTTTTCGAAAGCATTCTCTCATCTACGACACAGGAACATGCCGTTAAGATCAACAAATTCTACATTTTGGCTTATATGAGTCCGTTAAAGTCATCAAAGGCCTGAAACAAATTATCGGTTTTCGTTAAAAATCATCTTGCGGAATTTCGTCGTTATCGGCGCCAAGGCTGTAATCATTATTTTCTTCGTCTTCTTCACCGATAGATTCTTCGTCGTCATCCAGATCTGCGCCGGGAACATCCAGGTCGCTGCCGGAAATATCATTTTTGAAACTGCCTTCATTAAGAGGCGTTCCATCTTCATCAGTATTATCAAGCGCGGCTTCCCGTAAATTTTCATCATCGCCCGGCATATCGTTGGCAGATATTGCCAAATCTTCTTTTTCTGCAGTAGAAACGTTGGAATCGGAGCTGTCTTCAACTTCTTCGTCCAAATCATCGTCAAATATTTCATCGCCTTCTTCATCGGCTGATGATAGCAGTGGTATCGGCCATTTCTCCAAGGGCAGCCGGTACAAAACCTTCCTGTCCGGGAATATCATTAACATCAGGCAAATCGATTGAAGAAATTTCCGGCTTCATTTCTTCCCTGTCTTTTGGTGAGTCAATCATATCGGATAACTCATCATTGTTAATATTTTTATTATTTTTCTGCATGTTTAAAGTTTATTTTTACACCCTAAATTTAGTGCCAGTAATAGTTGTAGAAGTATTTTTAAAAACTTTCAATTATTTTTTGTTGTTTAAATGAATCAACCTACCTTTGCACTCCCAAAATAAACTTGGATAAAAAAAGTTCTTTAAATATGTCTCAAAGAATCAGAATAAAACTTCAGTCTTACGATCACAACCTAGTTGATAAATCAGCAGAGAAAATTGTAAAGACAGTACGTAGTACCGGTGCAGTAGTAACAGGACCAATTCCTTTACCTACGCATAAGAAAATATTTACTGTATTGCGTTCTCCTCACGTTAATAAAAAAGCACGTGAGCAATTCCAATTGTGTACGCACAAACGTTTGTTGGATATTTACACCAGCAGCTCACGTACCGTTGATGCGCTTTCAAAACTTGATTTGCCATGTGGTGTTGATGTTGAGATCAAAGCATAATGAACCTTTCTTGCCTTCTGCTCTGGAGAAAAGCGATAAGAGTCTTAAAAAGTTCTTATATAAAATTGTAACACTCATGTACCGGAATTACCGGAGCGCTGGGTATAATAAAATAGAAATGAAAAGTATTATTGGAAAGAAAGTTGGCATGACCAGCATCTTCGATAATAATGGCAAGCAAACAGCCGTGACCATTATTGAAGCAGGTCCATGCGTAGTAACGCAGAAGAAAACCGTAGAAACAGACGGTTATAATGCAGTTCAGATTGCTTTTGGAGATAAAAAAGAAAAGCACACCCTCCTCTCAGAAAAAAATCACTTTGCCAAAGCAAACACACCGGCAAAAAAATTCGTAAAAGAAATACGCGATAGCGAAACAGATAAAAATATTGGTGACACCATTACTGTTGACATATTTGCGAAGGCGACAAAGTTATGTTGTTGGCACACCAAAGGAAAAGGTTTCCAGGGTGTTGTTAAGCGTCATGGTTTTCATGGTGTTGGTGAGCAATCTCATGGTCAGCACGACAGGTCAAGAGCGCCGGGTTCTATTGGTGGCTCATCTTATCCTTCCAGGGTATTTAAAGGAATGCGCATGGCAGGCCGTATGGGCAGGACAAGGTACAGATGAAAGGACTTAAAGTGGTAAAAATCTTCCCTGAAAAAAATTATATATTAATAAGTGGTTCGGTTCCCGGCCATAATGGTTCAATCGTTTTAATCCAGAAATAATATGCAAGTAGATATAATAAATATAGAAGGAAAAAAGACTGGCAGAACTATTGAACTGCCGGATGAAATTTTTGGTGCAGAACCAAATAGCCATGTTATCTGGCTTAGCGGTAAAACAATATCTTGCTGCACAGCGCCAGGGTACACATAAAGTAAAAACCCGTGCTGAAGTACAAGGTTCTTCCAAAAAGCTTCATAAGCAAAAAGGAACCGGTGGTGCCCGTAAAGGTAATCTTCGTAACCCTTTGTATAAAGGTGGTGGTACCGTTTTTGGGCCAAAGCCACATGGGTATGATATTAAAGCTAAACCGTAAAGTGAAAGATCTGGCTAAGATCGGCGCTTTAAGCAGCAAAGCAAAAGAAAATAAGATTGTTGTTGTGGAAGATGGTTCACTGCAAATGGAAGCTCCAAGCACTAAAACAGTTTACACGGATTTTCAACAGTATTGAAACCGGCGGCAAGAAAAACATTGTTTGTAATGCCTGAGCATAATGAAAATGTTTACAAGAGTTTCCGTAATGTTCCATCGATATGCGGCACTTTATTAAGCGATATAAATACTTACGATATTGTAAATGCAGATGCAGTAGTATTTACTGAAAGTGCAGCAAAAATATTTGTGGAAGATAATAAAGAAGCAGTAGAAGCATAATAAATTTTCAAATTTTCAAATTAGATAGACATGAAATTGTCTGAAGTTTTAATAAAGCCGGTATTATCAGAAAAGGTAAACAAGCATTACTGAAAAGTTTAACCGTTATACTTTTATCGTTGACAGAAAGGCAAACAAACTGGAAATTAAAAAAGCAGTAGAAGAATTTTATGGTATACAGGTGTCAGAATGTAAATACATTGGCCATGCCTTCAAAAGTAAAACAGCGTAATACAAAAGCTGGATTACTTACAGGCCGCAAGCCGGCAAAAAAGAAAGCGATTGTTACAGTTGCTGAAGGCGAAACGATTGACCTGTACGGAAACGTATAATTGAATTAAGATAATCAATTATAAATGAGTAATCAGATTTCAAAAGTATCGAAATTCTAAAATCATAAAATCATGGCATTAAGAAAATACAAACCGACTACCGCAGGTACACGCTGGAGAATTGGTAATGCCTATGCAGAAATCACCACCAATGTTCCTGAAAAAAGCCTGGTTGAAAAAGTGCATCATACTGCTGGCCGTAACTCACAGGGACGCAGAAGCATGCGTTACCTGGGTGGTGGACATAAAAGGATGTATCGTGTTATCGATTTTAAAAGAGATAAGAAAGATATTCCTGCTACTGTAAAAACAATTGAATACGATCCAAACAGTAGTGCATTTATCGCTTTAATTGCTTTTGCTGATGGTGAAAAAAGATACATTATTGCACCACAGGGTTTACAGGTAGGCGCTACCATTATCAGTGGTGATGCAGTTGCACCGGAATTAGGAAATGCATTACTGTTGAAAAATATGCCTTTGGGTACTATGGTTCATAATATTGAAATGCAGCCTGGCCAGGGTGGTAAATTGGTAAGAAGTGCAGGTGCTTCTGCTCAGTTAGCGAATAAAGAAGAAAAGTATGCAGTATTAAAAATGCCAAGTGGTGAGTTAAGAAAAATATTGATCAATTGCTATGCAACAGTAGGTGTAGTAAGCAATAGCGATCATAACCTGGAAAGCAAAGGTAAAGCAGGTAGAAACAGGTGGAAAGGTATTCGGCCAAGAACAAGAGGTGTAGCGATGAACCCGGTAGATCACCCGATGGGTGGTGGTGAAGGTAAAGCTTCAGGTGGTCATCCACGTAGCAGAACCGGTAAATATGCAAAAGGAGAGATTACCCGTACAAGAGGAAAAGGATCAGATAAAATGATCATTCAAAGAAGAAACGGTAAAAAATTACCGAATAAGTAGAGAATAAGGTATCAGGTATCAAGGTATCAAAAATATAACAAACTGGAGTTGCAAATCGTAAATCGCAAATCAAAATCTAAAATAAAATATGGCTCGTTCAATAAAAAAAGGTCCTTATGTAGAAGCAAAGCTTGAAGATAAAGTGCTTGGCATCAATGAAGGAAAAACAAAAAAAGGTGTTATTAAAACCTGGTCGCGCAGATCAACCATTACGCCCGACTTTGTGGGACATACTTTCGCAGTTCATAACGGGAATAAATTTATTCCTGTGTATGTAACAGAATTTATGGTAGGCCATAAATTAGGTGAATTTGCACCAACAAGAAATTTCAGAGGACATTCAAGTAAAAAGATAGCATAATATCTGGTATCAAGTATCTGGTATCAAGTATCAAGAAATAAAATTAATAAAATGGAAGCAGTAGCAAAACTAAATAATTATCCCACATCTCCACGCAAAATGCGTTTGCTGGCTGATTTGATTCGTGGGCTTGAAGTGGAAAAAGCATTAGGGATTTTACAATTCAATCCTAAGCATCCGGCTGTGCCATGTATAAATTATTAAAGAGTGCCATCAATAACTGGGAGCAGAAAAATGCGGATGAGAAAGTGGAAGATGCAGGCCTGGTTGTAAAAACAATAATGGTTGATGGTGGAAGAGTGATTAAACGTATGCGACCTGCTCCACAAGGTCGTGGCTACCGGGTTCGCAAGCGTAGCAACCATGTTACTATTGTTGTAGACAGCAGCAAAAACGGAAATATTCTTCCTGCGAAGAAAATGGTAGTGAAGGCGGAAGCAAAACCTGTTGAGCCAACTCCAGCTCCTGAAGCCGTTGTAGCTAAGAAACCGGCTGCTAAAAAAGCTGCTCCTAAAAAAGAAGGCGCAGCAGCAAAAAAAGCTAAGCCTGCAGTAGAAAAAGCAGAAAAGAAATCATCAAAAGAAAATACAAAAAAATAAAACCGAATAATGGGTCAAAAAACAAATCCGATTGGTGCCAGGTTAGGAATCATCCGTGGATGGGATAGTAACTGGTTTGCACATCCAAAAGATTACGCAAACAAGTTGATTGAAGATGATAAGATCAGAACCTACCTGAATGCACGTATCAACAAAGGTGGTATTGCTAAGATTGTTATTGAGCGTACCCTTAACAAACTGATCGTTACTATTCATACATCCAAGCCTGGTATTATCATTGGTAAAGGTGGTGGAGAAGTTGACCGTATTAAAGAAGAATTGAAAAAATTAACCGGTAAAGATGATGTTCAGATAAATATTCTTGAAATTCGCCGTCCGGAACTGGATGCAGCAATTGTTGCGATACTATTGCCAGACAGATTGAAAATCGTATCAACTATAAAAGAGCGATTAAAATGTCAATTGCTTCTGCGTTTAGAATGGGTGCAGAAGGAATTAAAGTAAGAGTGGGTGGCCGTTTAGGTGGTGCAGAAATTGCACGTAGCGAAGAAATTAAACAAGGCCGTACTCCATTGCATACTTTACGTATGGATATTGATTATGCCAATGTATTTGCTCAAACAGTATATGGAAAAATTGGTATTAAAGTTTGGATTTGTAAAGGTGAAGTATTGGCAAAGAGAGATTTGAATCCAAATATTATTGCCGGTGGTGGTAAAAATGAAAATGAAATGCAGGGCGGCGATAGGAGAGGTGGTGGATTTGGAGACAGAAGAGGCGGTGGTGACAGAGGTGGAGATAGAAGAGGTGGTGGTGACAGGCGAGGTGGCGGTGGTGGTGGTAGAGGACCGAAGAAGATAATAACGATTTTTAAAAATATTTTATAGAATAAGTTGGAGTGTGAAGCACTACAACTGAATAATAAACTACAAATTATGTTATCACCAAAAAGATCGAAGCATAGAAAAATGCAGAAAGGCCGCATGAAGGGCGATACAAAGCGCGGTGCATACCATTGCTTTTGGATCATTTGGTTTAAAAGCGCTTGATTCGGTTTGGTTAACCAACAGGCAAATAGAATCGTGCAAGACAGGCATTAACCCGTCATATGAAACGTGAAGGAAATGTTTGGATCAGAATTTTTCCTGATAAGCCAATTACTAAAAAACCTGCTGAAGTGAGGATGGGTAAAGGTAAAGGTAACCCTGAAGGATGGGCAGCAGTAGTACAACCAGGAAGAATCTTGTTTGAAGCAGATGGAGTTCCAATGGAAGTTGCCAAAGAAGCTTTTGAACTGGCTGCGCAAAAATTGCCAATTCAAACCAAAGTTTGTAGTAAGAAGAGATTACCAGGCATAAGCTCGATTAGCTAAGTATCAAATTAAATAAAATGTCAAACAGAAACGATTTTGTAAACAGCCTGAAAGAGATGAGTGAAGCAGATCTTAAAGCAAGGATTGAAGAAGATGAGTTACGTTTAAAGAAATTACAATTTGCTCATGCAGTTTCTCCGCTGGAAAACCCGATGAGCATCCGCGATGTAAGAAAAGATCTTGCACGTTTAAAAACAGAATTAAGAAAAAAACAATTAGGTTCAAAATCCTAAAAAATAAGATAATGTCCGATAGAAATTTAAGAAAAGTTAGGACTGGCGTAGTTTCCAGCAATAAAATGGATAAAACCATTACAGTAAAAGTAGAAAGGAAAGTAAAACATCCGCTCTATGGAAAGTTCGTGAAAAAAACTACCGGTTTCCATGCTCACGATGAAAAAAACGAATGCAGCATTGGTGATCTTGTGAAAATAATGGAAACAAGGCCTTTAAGCAAAACAAAACGCTGGAGACTGGTGGAAGTGGTTGAAAAAGTAAAATAAGATTGATACAAGCCAAAAAGTCGATTTTCTACATTTTGACTTTTCAGAATCAGTAAGACCTAAAAGATTAATAATAAATAAAATTGGTTTTGGTGTTGATCAAAGCAACAACTAAGATCTAAAAACCAAATAAGATGATTCAGCAAGAAAGCAGGCTAAACGTAGCAGACAACAGCGGGGCAAAAGAAGTCTTGTGTATACGAGTTCTGGGTAATTCCGGCCAGGATTATGCACACGTAGGCGATAAAATAGTGGTAACTGTTAAAGATGCCATACCTGCAGGTGGAATTAAAAAAGGAACAGTAAGCAAAGCTGTTATTGTTCGTACCAAAAACAAGCTTCGTCGTAAAGATGGTTCTTACATTCGTTTCGATGATAATGCAGTAGTTCTTTTAAATGCATCAGACGAGCCAAGAGGAACGAGGATTTTTGGGCCGGTGGCCCGTGAATTGAGAGATAAAGGATATATGAAGATTATTTCCCTGGCGCCTGAAGTATTATAATAATTGTATCTTTGCACCCCTTAAAAAAAAGGGTATTTAATAAGTAATTAATCAAGACAAAATATTTGTCAAAATGAAGACAAGATTTAAACCGAAGTTCAACATAAAAAAAGGCGATTCAGTGGTAGTAATTACCGGTGATGATAAAGACCTTAAAAAGCCACGGAAAGTGCTGGAAGTAATTACTGAAAAGAATCGCGTACTGGTAGAAGGTGTTAACATTGTAACAAAACATACCAAGCCTTCAGCCCAAAACACAAAAGGTGGTATCCTGAAAATAGAAGCGCCAATTGCCATTTCTAATGTAATGCTTTGGGATGCTAAATCTCACGGTCCTTCAAAAGTAACCAAGACAAGAGAAAATGGAAAATTAATCAGAACAGCAAAAAAATCAGGGGAGGTAATTAAATAATGAGCACAGAAAAATATACTCCGAGACTGGCAGATAAGTACAAAAAAGAAGTTGTACCTGCTTTAATGAAAAAATTTGGCTACAAAACTGTTATGCAGGCGCCAAAGCTTACCAAAGTTTGTATTAACCGTGGTGTTAATGGTGCAGTTGCAGATAAAAAATTGGTAGATGTTGCTATTGAAGAGTTAACAACAATTACCGGTCAAAAAGCGGTAGCTACCATGTCTAAAAAAGATATTTCCAACTTTAAACTTCGTAAAAATATGCCCATTGGTGCAAAAGTTACTTTGCGCGGTGTAAAGATGTATGAATTTTTAGATCAGGCTGGTTTCTGTTTCTCTTCCACGTGTACGTGATTTTAAAGGCATCAATGATAAATCTTTTGATGGCCGTGGTAATTATACTTTGGGTGTTACAGAACAAATCATTTTCCCTGAAATTGATATTGATAAGGTAAATAAAATTACCGGTCTGGATATCACTTTTGTAACAACAGCAAATACCAACGAAGAAGCATTTGAATTGTTGAAAGAATTGGGAATGCCTTTTAAAAATGTAAAAAAATAAGAATCAAATTAGCAGATTAGCGAATGTGCAAATGAATGCACAATCAATTTCAAATTTTCAAATTTTCAAAATAAAACATGGCTAAAGAATCAATAAAAGCAAGGCAGAGAAAACGCGAGAAAATGGTAGCAAAGTATGCTGAAAAAAGAAAAGCTTTGAAAGAAGCCGGTGATTACAAAGCATTGGATCTTCTTCCAAAAAATGCATCTCCGGTACGTCTTAAAAACCGTTGCCAGCTTACTGGCCGTCCAAGAGGTTATTTGAGGCATTTTGGCCTTTCCAGGAATATGTTCCGCGATATGGCTTTGGAAGGAAAAATTCCGGGAGTAAAAAAAGCGAGCTGGTAAAAAAGCTTAAGGCTGAAGGCGAGAAGCTGAAGGCTGAAAGCAGAGCTCACATGGTATCAATGGATATCGCATTGTAATTAATTAAAACTAAAAAGAAATAAACAATGGTTACTGATCCTATAGCAGATTATTTAACAAGAATACGCAACGCACAAATGGCCAGCCACAGGATTGTGGAAATTCCTGCCAGCAATTTAAAAAAACGTATCACTGAAATTTTATACGATAAAGGATATATTTTGAAGTACAAATTTGAAGATGATTCTAAACAGGGTTTAATTAAAATTGCTTTGAAATACGATCCTCAAACAAAAGTTCCGGCTATTCAAAGCCTGGAAAGAGTAAGCCGTCCGGGTTTGCGTACCTATTCAAAACCAGAGGAATTTAAAAGAGTAAAAAATGGTTTGGGTATTGCAATTGTTTCTACTTCAAAAGGTGTAATGACCGATAAAGAAGCGAAAGCGCAGAATGTAGGTGGAGAAGTATTGTGTAATATTTATTAATAATAGAGAACCCGGAAATTGTCGCTATGGTAAAAGCCGGGATAGTTTTTATTATATTATACCTGGTATTTCGCGCAATTTTGAAGTATCGGAACAGAAACAAGAATTAAATTAATATTGATCAGATAATTAAGCCTTAGTCGTGGCTGAACACGGTCAATATCATAAAATAAATTAAAACCGACTATGTCAAGAATTGGAAAAAATCCTGTAACAATTACCAAAGGTGTAAATGTTAGCGTTGGAGCAGATAATGTGATCACAGTTAAAGGCCCAAAAGGTGAATTGAAACAGGCAATTGATCGCGATATCAAAGTAGAAGTAAAAGATGATAAAGTTGAGTTTGCGCGCCCAACTGACCAGATCAGGCATAAAGCCATGCATGGTTTATACCGTTCATTGGTAAACAATATGGTTCAGGGTGTTACTGAAGGTTATACTAAAACTTTGGAATTGGTGGGTGTGGGTTATAAAGCATCCAACCAGGGAAATCTTCTGGATCTTGTCTTTAGGATATTCTCATAACATTATTGTTGAAATACCTAAAGAACTTACAAGTTGCCACAGCACAGGAAAAAGGTAAAAATCCAAAAATTACGCTATCGAAGTATTGATAAGCAATTATTAGGCCAGGTAGCTGCAAAGATCCGCAGTTTGCGTAAACCTGAACCATACAAAGGAAAGGGTGTGAAATTTGAAGGTGAAATATTACGCAGAAAAGCAGGTAAATCTGCAGGTAAATAAACTACTTATCCTTAAAAGGAAATGTAGCAATAATTAAAAAATTTCCGGCAGTATCGGAGATATAAAATAAGAACAAAATGAATTCAAAAGTAAGTGCAAGGCAAAAAATCAGTTATCGCATCCGCAAAAAAATAAGCGGTAGTGCTGCAAAGCCAAGGCTTAGTGTTTTTAGAAGCAATAAAGATATTTATGTTCAGCTGATAGATGATGAAAATGGAACTACAATAGCTTCTGCATCATCAAGGCAGAAAGATATTGCTGCTCAGAAAGCCAATAAAGTAGAAGCAAGTAAACTGGTTGGTGATGCAATTGCAAAAAAATCTAAGGAGCTTGGAATTACAAGAGTAGTATTTGATCGTAGTGGTTATATGTATCATGGACGTGTTAAAGCGGTTGCTGAAGGTGCAAGAGAAGGTGGATTGCAATTTTAGATTTTTGAACAACGATTGCAGATTAAGCTAATTTGCTTCAGTTCAAAATCTAGAACATAAATAATAAAATAATCAAATAAAAAATAGAATAGATTTTAATATAAAATCTAAAATCTAAAATCTAAAACCGGCATAATGTTGAAAGCAAATACGCAAAAAATAAAAGGCGCTGATCTTGAATTGAAAGAAAAAGTGGTATCTATTAACCGTGTTGTAAAAACAACCAAAGGTGGCAGGGCATTTAGTTTTTCTGCTTTGGTGGTTGTTGGTAATGGTAATGGTGTTGTAGGCCAGGGCTTGGCAAAGCAAAAGAAGTTCAGGAAGCAATTCTTAAAGGAATTGATGATGCAAAAAAGAACCTGATAAAAGTTCCACTTATGCATGGAACCATACCTCATGAGCAATGGTGCAAAGAAGGTGCGGCAAAAGTATTTATTAAACCTGCAGCACATGGTACCGGTGTAATTGCCGGAGGTAGCATGAGAGCTGTTTTGGAAAGCGCTGGTATTACAGATGTGTTGGCAAAATCTTTGGGATCTGCTAATCCACAGAACGTGGTTAAAGCAACTGTAAAAGCATTAGCAATTTTAAGAGAGCCGATATCAGTGGCAAAAACCAGGAATATTTCTTTAAAAAAGGTTTTTAACGGATAAGTCTTTTAATAGGATTGCGAATTAAAAATTACGAACAAGACATTAAGAATCAGGAATCATGAAAAAAATAAAAATAACACAGGTAAAAAGTGGAATTGACCGGTCGGAGCGTCAAAAGCTTACTTTGCAGGCTCTTGGGCTTAATAAGATGAATGCTTCAAAAGAAGTGGAAGCAACTCCGCAGATTTTGGGTATGGTTAAAAAAGTAAATCATTTAATAAAAGTAGAAGAACTGGCTTAACCGGTTTTTTTATTTTTAGTCATAATTATTAAAGCGAGCTCCGGGTACCCGGAGCGTTAAGTTCAAAAAAAAGTACAATGCAATTACACAATTTAAGGCCTGCAAAAGGCGCTACACACAAGGAAAAAAGAATAGGTCGCGGTGAAGCTTCCGGTAAAGGTGGAACATCTACAAAAGGTAACAAAGGCGGACAAAGCCGTGCAGGTTACAAAATAAAAATGGCACACGAAGGTGGCCAGATGCCTATTCAGCGCAGAATTCCAAAACGTGGATTTAAAAATAATAACCGGGTTGAATACAAAGTTTTCAATCTGGGCCAGATAGATCAGTTGATTGAAAAACATGACATTAAAGAATTCAACCTCGAAAATCTTTATATTAATAATCTGATCAGCTCAAAACGATAGAGTAAAAATTCTGGGTAATGGCGTTTTGAAAGCTAACATTCCTTTTAAAGTAAATGCGGTTAGTGAAAAAGCAAAAGGAGCTATTGAAGCTGCCGGAGGAACTGTAGAAATAGTTAAATAATTAATTGATATTTGCACTCCGATTTTGGAACTGCAAATAATTAAATCTTGATAATTCTGTGAAGAAATTCATCAAAACATTAAAGAACATCTGGACCATTGAAGAATTAAGAAATAAAATTCTAGTTACTCTGGCCCTTATATTTGTTTACAGGTTCGGTTCTTATATTGTTCTTCCGGGTATTGATCCTAATAAACTCACTAACTTACAACATAGTGCCCAAGGCGGAATGCTCGGCCTTTTGGATGCATTTGTAGGAGGTGCTTTTTCTAAAGCGTCCATTTTTGCATTAGGAATTATGCCTTACATCTCTGCATCTATTTTTATGCAGTTGATTACGATCCTGGTTCCACAAATTTCTAAAATTCAGAAAGAAGGCGAAAGCGGACAGAAAGAAAATTAATCAATGGACACGTTACCTTACCGTTATTGTTACTGCTTTCCAGGCAGCCGCATATATCGGTTTTTTAAAATCTTCTAACCGTGAAGCATTGCTGGATGCTTATTCCGGATTTTTCTGGGTTTCAACAGTGATCATTCTTACAGTAGGTACTTTATTTGTAATGTGGCTTGGTGAAAAAATCACTGATAAAGGATTGGAAATGGTACTTCTTTAATTATCATGATCGGAATTTTGGCCCGTCTTCCTCAATCTTTCATGCAGGAATTTTCTGCAAAACAAACGCGCGGTGGTGGTGGCTTATTAATATTTATGATTGAAATTGCTGCTTTTATTGCGGTAATCCTTGGCCTGATTGTTTTGGTGCAGGGCGTAAGAAAAGTTCCTGTAAATTATGCAAAACAAATTGTTGGCAACAGGCAGTTTGGTGGTGCAAGACAATTTCTTGCCTTTAAAAGTAAATGCGGCTGGTGTAATGCCAATCATCTTTGCACAGGCAATTATGTTTCTTCCTACTATTTTCGCAGGTTTTCAAACATCTGGTAAAAACTGGGCAACCTATTTTACCAATCCATACCAACGCGGTTTACATGATCATCTATGGCATCATGACGATGGGTTTCACGTTTGTTTATACGGCACTTATTTTTAATCCAAAACAAATGTCGGATGATCTTAAGCGAAGCAATGGATTTATTCCCGGTGTAAAACCCGGCCAGCCGACAACGGATTATATTGGTACGATTATGGATCGTATTACCTTACCAGGATCGTTCTTATTGGCCATAGTGGGTATTTTACCAGGCTTTGTTCAATTGTTTGGTGTTACACAGGGATTTGCAACGTTTTATGGAGGAACTTCTTTGCTGATTATGGTTGCGGTAGTTTTAGATACACTGCAGCAGATAGAAACACAGTTATTAATGCGCCAATACGATGGATTGATGAGCACCGGCCGGATACAGGGAAGGCAATCTACTGCTGCTCCTGGTGTTACGGGAGGAATGTAAAATTAAACGAAACAGAATAATATATTTTTCAAAACCCTGGCCTATTCTGTCAGGGTTTTTTTAAATAATAGATGATGATCATTTATAAAAATAATAGCGAAGTAGAATTGATAAGAGAAAGCTGCAGGCTGGTGAATGAAACCATTGCAGAAATTGCTAAATTAATCAAACCGGGAATTTCTACTTTAGCGCTCAACGATTTTGCCGATGAATATGTGCGCGATCATGGCGCTATTCCTTCTTTTAAAAATTATCATGGATTTCCGTATGCCGTTTGTATGTCGGTGAATGATGCTGTGGTGCATGGTTTTCCTAGCAGTGACGAATTAAAAGAAGGCGACGTAATATCTGTTGATTTTGGTGTATTGAAAAACGAGTTTCATGGTGACAGTGCATACACTTTTGCGTTAGGCCATATAAGCGAAAATGTAGCAAAACTGCTTTCTGTTACAAAAGCATCACTTTATAAAGGAATAGAAAAAGCAACCGTAGGAAATCGTGTTGGCGATATCTCCTTTGCCGTTCAGGAATACACAGAAAGATTAAATGGATATGGAGTGGTGCGCGAGTTGGTTGGCCATGGCTTGGGCCGTAATCTTCATGAAGAGCCGAATGTTCCGAATTATGGTAAAAGAGGAAGTGGAACTAAATTACGCGATGGACTGGTAATCGCCATTGAGCCAATGATCAATCTTGGCGGAAAAGAAGTTTACAATGATGAAGACGGCTGGACCATCCGCACTCAGGATGGTAAACCATCTGCCCATTATGAACATACCGTTTGCGTTAGAAAAAATAAGCCCGATATACTTTCTTCTTTTGATGTTATTGAAGCGGCCGAAAAAGCAAATCCTTATTTATTTTCTGATTATTAATCTTCACAAAAATTACGGAGGATTCTCTGGTAAAAGGACTTTCTTTCCCTCTAAAAAATTAAGTCGCATACTATTTTAAGGAACAATGATTTGTTTCGTTTGAAAAGTATGTGCGCTAAAATAGCCTAAAGCACCACCTTTCATATTGGTAACCGGGTTGGCCGGAGATGCATTGTCGCTGTTGCCCGTGCTGCTGTTTTGGAGGCTGAACCAATATTTATAAATTGCCGGGTCGATACATTGCATGTCTACCGATAGCGTATCTCCCATTTTTATATCATTCTCTTCATCAGAATCGAAATAGGCGAGTAAGAGATTATTTTGGCGCCCATCAGAAAAATCATCGTTAACTACAAAAATTGAATTGTTAATAAGAGAATTTTTATGTTGCACAAAATGATATGCATTTCCCTTACCCGGCGGATCATTAAAGATTACATCAGCAAACTTTTTCGTAGTGCCAAAGCCTATAAAGTCATCAACATACAGACTATCAAAATTTACTTTTAAAGGCATTGTAGAAACGGCCGAAAATTGTTTTCCTTCAATGGTAACCAATAAAGTATATGTGTGCCCGGGTATTCCGTTTATGTCCGAAGTTTGATAAGCGCCCGATGATGATTGCCTTAGTATAACGGGCGCATTATTATTGTCCTGCAACGTCACTATGGCGCCCTTCACAGGAGGAAAATAATTGGAGTCGCTAAAGTCGATCGTCTGCGTTATTCTCACCTTGCAATCGCCCGGTACATCAGTTATAAAACCTTCAATCACGTATTTTTTTGCTGCGCTGTTTAAATTGATATCAATCACTTTTTCGCACGACAACTGTAGATAAAGTGACAATTGCTACAACAAAAGATGCCGCTCTTAGTTTAATGTTTTTTTTCAAAAATTGATGGGTTTTCATTCAATTTTAAAATTTGAAATTATAAGAAATTGAAGGGATGAATTTAAACAGCGCAGTTTGCACCGCCTCTGTTTTATTCGGATTGTCTTTATTGGATCTAAAGGTAATAATATAGGCATTTTCTCTGCCGTAGGCGTTATACAAGCTGAACGACAGCTCGGAAGAAAAATGTTTTCCGGTTTTCAGCACTTTGGTTGCGCCCAAATCAAGCCGGTGATAATTGGGCATCCGGTAGCCATTTCTTTCAGTATAATAATAATACACTACACCGCTGATAGAATATTTTCCCGAAGGAAATGAAACTGCATCGCCCGTATAAAAAACCCAGTTAGCCGATAACGCCCATTTTTTATTGAGTTGATAGACGCCAACGATGGCAACGTCATGTGTCCGGTCCTGCCGTGCATTATACCAATGGCCTTCATTAATTCCATTAATTTTCTTTTCGGTTTTGGAAATCGTATAACTGACCCATCCTGTAAATTTGCCGGTCTTTTTTTGAAACAGTAACTCCAGGCCATAAGCCCTTCCTTTTCCGTAAAGCAACTGCGATTCCAACGCATTTGCGTCGTTAATATCAGCGCCATCCCGATAATCTATCTGGTGCTGCATGCTTTTGTAATACGTTTCCGCTGTTAGCTCAAACTTGTTGCCGGCAAGATTTTTATAATATCCAAGAGAAACCTGTTCTGATAATTCAGGCTTTATATTGTTGGTGCTGGCCACCCACCGATCGGTTGGCCGCGCAGATGTTGAGTTAGAGATCAAATGCAAATACTGGGCATTTTTCACATAAGATATTTTTATAGAAGAAGATGGGTTGAGCAGGTAGCTCGCAGCCAACCGTGGCTCAGGATTAATATAGGTTTTTAAAATTTGGCCTTGTTTTACGTGGATGGTATCTGTTATGATTCCGTCGTTATCAAGGTTATAAAAATCTCCTTTTCCCAGGATGCTGAATGCCGATACGCGCGCTCCGTAAGTAATGCTTATTCTGTCATTCACTTTCCATAAATCTGAAAAATAAATGGCGTTTTCCCATGAATAGCGCTTTTGAAATTTAATACTGTTAATGCTTGAAGTTAATGACGAAGTAACATCGCCCGGCCGGATGGTATGATAAATCGTATTGAATCCAAGCTTGAACTTGTGCTGCGAATTGGGACTCCATTGTAATTCTTCCTTCAGATTCCAGTCTCTTATCTGCGAAAAAATATTGAACTTATTGGAAGCGATGTCAAGGTTGATATCATAATCATAATTGCTAAAGATGAGCGAAGTATTCGAGAATATTTTGTTGTTGTATATATGGTTCCACCGGATGGTTCCCGTGCTATTGCCCCAACGTAATCCAAAGCTGCTGCCGGCATTTAAATGATCGTTCCCAAAGTAACCCGAAATAAACAACTGATCTTTTTTGCCTAGCAGGTAATTCATTTTTGCATTAAGATCGTAAAAGCCAATTCGGTTTCGGTTGATGGTAGAGTCGGGCGATAACTTTAAAAACAGGTCTACATAAGTACTTCTTCCTGATAAAAGAAAAGACGATTTGTCTTTTTGCACCGGTCCTTCAACATTTAATTTTGAAGAGATAAGTCCGATTCCGCCACTAACATTATAATCCTGGTTATTGCCGTCATTCATTCTAATGTCAACCACTGACGAAAGCCGGCCGCCGTATTGGGCGGGCATTCCGCCTTTATAAACTGTGACATCTTTTATGGCATCTGAATTAAAAGTTGAAAAAAATCCTAACAAATGTGATGCGTTATAAACGGGCGCTTCATCCAATAAAATCAAATTTTGATCGGCTGCTCCGCCTCTTACAAAAAAACCGCTGCTGCCTTCACCCGCAGCTTTTATGCCGGGCAAAAGCTGAATGGCTTTTAAAGGATCGCGCTCGCCAAGTAACTGCGGAATAAACTTCATGTCTTTCGCAGAAAGCCGTTGCACGCCCATTTGCGTGCCCGCAACACTTCTTCCCTGGTCTGCAGCCTTAATCACAACTGCATCAAGCGTTTTTGAATATTCATCTAAAAAAATATCCTGTACCACATCGCCCGATAAATCAATATTTTTTGTGAAGGCATTAAAACCGGCACTGGTAACCTCCAGCACATAATTTCCTGACGGTAATGTCAACGAAAAAAATCCATAATCGTTACTGGTAACAGCGTTTGATGTGTTCAGCAGTTTTACGGTTGCGCCAATGATGCTTTCGCCGGTGGCTTTATTTCTAACGGTTCCGCTGATGGTATATTTTTTCTGTGCCTGGCACATGATGGATAACATCAGTAACATAAGCACCAAACAAGCTTTTGAAACTGCAATAAAATTTTTGGAGAAGAAACGAATCATTCAGTAGCGGGTTTTCTTTGTACGAATTAAGGGCGCGAAAAGCATCTAAATTAATGGGATTAAAACGATTACCGCGATAGATTTTAAAAAGGATTAATTGGCTTTCAAAGATAAGATTATTGTTAACGCCGGCATTCATCAAAAATACATTACCAAATAGAGACAGTCAATCAGCTGGTGATATAAGCCAAAATATAGTTTTTATCATTTTATTTTGACAAGCCTTTTTTCTGTTATACGATTCATTTAATAGAAATTCGCCTTTTCCAATATCTTGCATCCCGTGAAGAAAAAATTAATAGTAATTGGTGGCGGCGCCGCCGGTTTTTTTTGTGCCGTAAATGCGGCTTCGCACAATCCTGCACTGGAAGTAATTCTTATTGAAAAATCAAATAAGTTATTAAGCAAAGTAAGAGTGAGTGGAGGTGGACGTTGCAATGTAACGCACGCCTGCTTTAGCGTTGCGGAGATGGTAAAAAAATATCCGCGCGGCGAAAAATTTTTAAAGCAGGCATTTCATCATTTCTTTACAACCGATACTATTGCCTGGTTTGAAAAAAGAAATGTAAAATTAAAAACCGAAGCTGACGGCAGAATGTTTCCTGAAAGTAACTCGTCTGAAACTATTATCAATTGCCTCTTGCAGGAAGCCAATAAATACAATGTGCAGATATTGATGAATCGTGAGATAATAAAAATTGAAAAAATTTCTTCAATACAAAACGAAGATCATTTCAAAATTATTTCTAAAGATGATTCAGTTATCGAAGCCAACTTTGTTTGTGTTGCCTGTGGCGGTTATCATAAACCGGAACAATATCATTGGCTTACTGAGTTAGGTCATAGCTTTGAAAGCCCCGTTCCATCACTGTTTACATTCAATGTTCCTAAAAATCCTATCTCAGCGCTCATGGGAATTTCTGTAGAAAATGTGCAGGTTAAAATTAACGGGACCAAATTATCTCAAAGCGGGCCTATACTGATTACCCATTGGGGATTTAGCGGGCCGGCAGTTTTAAAGCTGTCTGCATTTGCAGCGAAAGAACTTTCCAAAATGAATTATGATTTTTCTATTTCTATCAACTGGCTCAGCGACTATCATGAAAATACATTGCTGGAAAAACTCAGGATCATAAGACAATGAGTTGGCTTCCGGTAAAATGATCAATAAAAATCCTTTTAATCTTCCGCAAAGATTATGGGAATATCATTTGCAACAATGCAATATTGATCCTGCAATAAGATGGGCCGACCTTCCTGCGAAGCAGCAAAATCAATTGGCAAAACAAATTTGCGCCCAACAATTTAATGTAAAAGGAAAAACAACTTTTAAAGAAGAATTTGTAACAGCCGGTGGAATTAAATTAAATGAAATTGAAGCCGGCACGATGCAAAGTAAAATAATACCCGATCTTTTTTTTGCCGGTGAAATCATAGATGTGGACGGCATTACCGGCGGATTTAATTTTCAACATGCCTGGACGAGCGGGTGGATCGCTGCAAGAGAAATTGCAACAAAAATGGGCTTGCAGAATAAATCTGAATAGGATGTTTAATTAAAATTTAAAAAAACGTGGATGCCCTTTATTTCTTTTTCCCTGCTTTTTCTAAATTTTTTTTAACCCTGAATTTTACAATTTTGGTTATCAGCTTTAAAGGCATTGGTTGATCTAGCGGAAACTGAACAGAACCTTTGGCGCCTTTATAAACAGATAGTTCTTTCTTAAATTCTTCAATTCCGGTTGGTGCAGGATAAAACCCGATGTGATTTTTAAAAGCCGCAAAATGAACCAGGTTTCCATTAAGCGTGAAGGTGGGTATTGCGTAGCTGATGGTTTCTTCAGCCGCAGGCGCTGCTTTCTTAATTGTAGAACGAACCGTTTGCAAAATTTCCTGGATGTCTTTTGGAAAGCCGGCGATATATTCGTCGATATCTTTTGCTTTACTTGATACCATTTTTCTTAATTTTTTAAATTGAAAAAATTATTTTAAATGTAGCAAAAGTATTTGTCTCCTGCAAACAGGTGGCAAATACATTTTCCATGCTCAGATAAGTCAAAATATAGATTTTGGCTTTTGGCGCCTGCAATTTTTTCGCAATAATTCTCTTATCATTGCAAATTTTTATGCAGTAGTTTCGTTCACAAAAAATAAATACCCAATTGTCGTTTTATTTGAATCAAAACAATCGTACTGAGTTTAGCAATATGGCAACCTTAGAAGATCCACGAGATGGAAATGTTTTCTTTTTTTGAAGTAACCCCCGACCTGGTGTGCGTGGCCCATAGAGAAGGATATTTTAAAAATGTGAACCGCGCAGTTGTCGATAAACTGGAATATTCCAAAGAAGAATTGTTCGCCAGGCCAATTGCGTCATTTATACATCCAGACGATAGAAGAATAACCGAACAGACGCGATCGGAGATGCTGGAAGGCAAGGCACTGATCAATTTTGAAAACCGGTATCTGGCAAAATCCGGAAAGGTAATCTGGTTGCAATGGACGTCTTTTTATGTGCCGGATAAACAGGTGGTATTTGCCATTGCAAAAGACATCACTGTGAAAAAACTTATCGAAAAAGAAATCAATGAAAAGTACGATAAGTTCAGGCAACTCGCGGATCATTTTAAACGCAGCATTGAAAAAGACAGAAAATATTTTGCCGTTGAATTGCATGAAGAGTTGGCTCAGCTGGCTTCTGTGATTAAAATGGATCTTGATTCGGTGATTAACAAAACAGACAATCTTTCTGAATTTTCCAGGACAAGGATTACACATGCATCCGAAATTTCTGAATTGCTTATCCAGTCAATCCGCAAAATTTCATTCAGGCTGCATCCTCATATGCTCGATGATCTGGGTTTAAGCGAAACCATAAAATGGCTTTGTAACGATTTCACTTTGCTCACAAAAATTCCGTGCATTTTTGAACACGAATACAACGAAGATCATTTATCCTACGAGGCAAAGATTGATTTGTTTCGGGTATGCCAGTCATCGTTGAACAACATTATGAACCATGCAAATGCCCATTCAGTAAGCGTTAGCATTAAAGAATCGAATGATGCAATAAAGCTTTTTATAAAGGATGACGGCGATGGGTTTGATGTTAGCCGGCCCAGCCAGGGCTCGGGTTTAACCGCCATGGGCAATCGTGCGGCTTCCATCAATGCAGGATTAAACATTGAAAGTAAACCTGGCGCCGGCACGCTGATTACTCTTACAATCAGCAAGTAGATAACCAACTAAATTTATTTAAAGCGAATTATCCGGCGCGCGTTGTGGCATGATTTTACGAATAAGTTCTTTAAAGAATGGTTTGTTTTGTTATGCCATCATCCGTTGTTTATAGAATGGAGTATAATGCTGCCACCGCTACGTTGAGGATATTCTTCGTTTCAGGAATGGTGTACGATTATAAAAACGTGCCGGAAAATGTTTATTCTGCAATGAGGTCATCAGGCAGCAAGGGAACTTTTTTAAATAAAAACATTAAGGGCAAATATCAATTTGAAAAAGTTTCGTTGTGATAAGCCAAAATGTAGATTTTTATCCTTTTCTAAAAGAGAATCTTCGACCGGTTTTTATCCATTTATTGCAATATAAATTTCTGAATATTAATTTCCTTACTTGTTTCCACCTGCATAAAATAAATTCCTTTCGGCTCATTAAACAAGTTAAAATACTGCGTTGAATAGAGGCTCAGGATCTCTTTTCTGAAAACCATACGGCCCGAAGCATTGGTAATAATAATGGTTGCTTTGCCAACATAGCCATTCAATGAAACAGCAATTTTTCCGGGCGAAGGATTTGGATAAACGCTGAATGCCTTATCTGCGTTCAGTTTTATGCTGCGCGCTTCGGAAAAACATTTATTAAGTCCACGTGCAATAATCACCAGCCGGTATTGATAGGTTACGCCCGGTTCAATATTGTCCATAAACGAATGCACTGAATCCTGCGTAACAGCAATAGCGCCAATCTTTACAAAATTATTATTGCCGGTTGCTCTTTGTATTTCATAGTGATCGATATTTTGTTGTTCAGAAATAATCCATTCGAGTTTTATTTGCCGGTCACTTATGGTCTGAATATTAAAGGCAGAGTTAATTTTGATTTTGTTTTGGCTGCAAGGATTTCTGCAGGCATCAACGGAAATAATTTTATTATTCCTGATCAAATCAGCAGCTTCTTCATAAGTGGGTTTTTCTAAAAAGCAATTGAGCGGCGTCGACATTCCTGCGCGCAGAGCCGCTATTTGATGGCCTTCAGGTGTGTTGGCAAGATCGTAATTGCCATTTGCCGGGTCAGCGAAAATAGCTTTCAAACCGCGGGGATCATTTCTCAAATCTATAAACAAACTATTTCGGTCCTGGCCTGATTGCCTTTTCCATTCCTCAAAATTTTGAATGTCGCCGGAGCCAAAATTGTTGGCATTTATTGTTGACCATGTAATGCTTTTACCGCGTAATAAAATATACACGTTATCATTCCACGCATCTCTCGAAGAAGCCGTTCCTCTTTCAATGTTGGTCACCGCGGCGTTTATTGATCTGGTGGGCTCTATATCACAAATAAAAATGTTGCCGGTTGCATTTATTGCAGCGGTTTCAGTTCCGCCGCCATACACAAATGCTGCCGGCCGGCTGCTATTATTAATAACATGAATAATGGAGTTGCTGAGCGTTAATGAAGTGTTACTCTGCATGTAAATGCCGGTCGCTTCTCCATAAGCTCTTGTTTTAATAAACACATTGTTTACAAATGCGCTCACCGGATTTTTTGGACTAAAACCAACGCCAAAGCTCACTTCATTAAAATAAGAATTGGAAATGGATGCATATTTTGCAGATCCATAGTTGTAGCCCGCCAGGTAACCGTCTGCATAAATATTATTTAATAAAACCGTATCGTTGTTGGAAGTAAACATAAAGCCGCCGGGAGCGCTCTTATCCGCAAATGCAACAATGTTATTCATTTCAACAGCGCCGAAATTGGTGCCTTCGCTTGTATGTGAATACACCGGCGTACTGATATCTAAAAACATACTATTCTCAATTTTGCAATGCCGGTGCCATCCTTCCACATCATAAAATACAACTGCAAATTCACCGGTGTTTTTGGAGCCGGGCAAAAACAAAGAATGATTAATGGTGCCACCACGCGCTACAAGATGGTGAATGCCGGCCCCGGGGCCAAACACAATTTTATTGTAATACGAATTATCACCTCCGGGAAGTATGCCATTGCCGGCTCCAAATCCGCGCACCCATAAATTTTCAAAAACATTGTTGGATTGATTGGTGCTGTTGATTGCCCAATCGCGCACTGTTATTTCATAGCGGTAAACTGCGTTTGCATTTGGCGAACTGCCGTCGGATGTATGCAAAAATATTTTTTTAGGATTTTCATTTGTGTTGATGGGGGAATAGAATGATCCGGGCGCAGTTTCTAATGAATCTAAAGAACTTACAAATTGCAAAGGTTTTCGGGCGGAGAAAGGCGCCGATTTTTCAAGCGTTTTATTAATTTCTGTTACATAAATATAACTGTAACTTTCAATGCCTCCTATACCGTAACCAACAAATCCTGAATACGGAATATTCTGTTCGAACGTGTTTTCAGAGCCGGGGCTTTTTACCCATCCTTCACTAAATTCCTTGGATCCATTTAAAATAGCGAAATCGTTCTTGCCATTTTTATCGGAATAAATGCCCACTGTTATGGGATAAGACGTGATAAGATTATCATTAAAAACGTCGCCGCTTTTAAGTCCGAGCTTTACTACATTTTGGCCGGTGTGATAATTTTTAAGAAATGGCGCGGTGGCTGAAATTGTTCTTTTAGGCAATAGCGCGGAAATTCCCGGATTAATATCGTTGCCTGTGTTGCTTACATAAAAATCAAATTTTTCCTGCGCAAGGCTTACACGCGGAATGAGCAGCCCGATTGCTATAAAAAATTCTACCCGTAATTTCATAACCAATAAATTACTTCGTAATTTTTTTTAATAAATCATTGGATGATTCAAAGCCTTTTAAGGATGGCTATCGGAAATTAACGGCTACATGGTATTTGGATTTATCGCTGCGCAGAGACGCTACATTTTGTATTCCGCTAATTTAGTTATTCCTGCAATGGCAGCTGCGTAACATTCAAATAAACCAAAAAATAGTTTTTCACATTTTAATAATCAACCTTTCACTTTTTAATTTTTGATTGGTATGATTTTGGCCTTAGATAAGTAGTAAAATGCTTATAATTTACCTAACAATTTAAAATAAAAATTTTTATGAAAGCACTACTCTTATCAGTATTCGCGATCGCGCTTTCGTTTGGCGCTTTCGCCCAGGATTCCTCAATGAATCAAATGCATCAAAACAAAATGAACATGAAAGGTCACGAAGGCATCATGATGAAAAACGGGCAAGTTATGGTGATCGACAATGGAAAATCAACCGCCTTAACCCAGGATAAAACATTAAGTAATGGAACGGTGGTTTCTGTAAACGGTACCGTTAAATCAAGCGATGGAACCATCACCACGTTAAAAGATGGCGATTGGGTAAATACCGATGGTACCATAGCTCATCGTGACTGGAAAAATAAATCCAAGATGAAAAGCAACATGAATTCTTCTGATTCATTGAAATAAGATCTTAGCAAAGAAATGTTAATGCCATGGAAATGTTCATGGCATTTTTTTATAGGCCAACTCAGTTTGGATACAATTTTTCCGAAAACATTTTTTATGATGAAACGGTGCGGCGCTTACACGCGAAGCCTTCATTGGTAATGCCGCTTTCAGCTGCATTTTGTTTAGTTGATGTGAATGTACAATCGCTGCGCCATTGTAGTAAGGATCGTTTTTAATCCAAGGTAAGTGCCTTCAAAATAGTGATCCCTTTTATATTCAGGAACAAAAACTTTTTTGATTATTGCGATCTTTTGCGGCTCGGTCATAAAAGGATCTATGCCGGCATCCGTTATTATTTCAATCTGTTTATAGCCGCTGGAAACTAAAATAACAATCCCGTTTCTTTTCAGTTTTTTACCTATGCCCCAAACTTTTAAAAGCCGTTCAGTAAATGCCGTAAATTTTTCTCTGGCAACCATATTTGTATCCACAGTAACAATCGCAATCTCAATGCTGGATGCTTTTTCGAAGTGTGCAATCATGCTCTCAAGAGTATCTCCCTGTGAAGCACTAAAAATTCCCTCAAAATCATTGACCCAGCCAACTGCTGCCGGCAGGCTGTCCCAGATCGACTGCCGGTATTGTGCCAATTCATCACTACTCATCACTTCGTTCGGGTTAAAATTCGGTATCGATTGGCACACGGAGTTATTGCTATGAACACAAAGAAATAAGATAGATAGAATGGTAAAAACTAATTTCATCGGCTGAAGGTTTAACCTGCCAACGTCAAAAATATAACAATAAATTGGTCGGCTACGCATCAAACTGTGCGGTGTGACAAACTTACTTCGATTATTTTTTGGGGAATAAAATGCGCTTCTCTTTATTAACTTTAATTATTCATCAAACCAAATAGGAAATCAAATGAATAATAAAATGGAAGTTTGGTTACGCGGTCCCATTCAAAATATTCCTTCCTTATTGCAACCGGTTGCTCATGCACTTTTGCAAGCCCGGGAAGAAGTTCATCGGATAATGGAAGGATTTCCGGAGCATCTTTTATGGCAAACTCCGGCGGGTGTTGCTTCGCCGGCGTTTCACTTACAACATTTAGCTGGAGTAACTGACCGGTTATTTACCTATGCACGAAAAGAGCTGCTAAACCCGGAACAGCTACTTGCTCTCGACAACGAAGGCAAACAAACTGAAACAGCAGCTTCTATGTCTGAATTAATTAATCGGTTCGATAAACAAATTGACGCAGCAATTGATCAATTATCCACCGTAAATGTTGAAACACTTACCGATCCGCGTGGAGTTGGCCGCAAGCAAATTCCCACTACCCTGATGGGGCTTTATTTTCACGCCGCAGAACACAGCATGCGCCATGTTGGGCAATTGTTGGTTACCACAAAAGTGCTTAAAAGCAAAAATGATCCGGTTAGTTAAAAGAAATTACAATGGCCTTATCCAAATATTTCTAAAACTGATTGGCTCGCTTTTATCGCCATGAGCCTGCAATTTAATAGGAGAGGGGCCATGTTTTGTGTAAGAAGGATGGCCGATATATACGGTTGCTCCTTTTAGCTCAACATTATTTTGAATTAAGATTCCATTAAAAAATGCGGTAACGCGTGCCGGCGATTTTAGTGAACCATCATCATTAAAGCGTGGTGCAGTCCATGTTACATCATAAGTTTGCCAAACGCCCGGCGGAAAATTAGCGTTTACCAATGGCGGAAATTGCTTGTAAATACTTCCCGCCTGGCCATTCACATACGTTGGATTATTGTAAGAGTCCATTATCTGTAGTTCGTATCCAGCGTCGCCTTTCCCGATCGATGCAAGAAAGAGGCCGCTGTTACCACGTGCCTGTCCGGTGCCGGTTATATTTTGAGGAATGCGCCATTCCAAATGCAATTGGTAATCCGTAAAAGATTGTTTTGTTTGTATGTTTCCTGACGATTTATTTACCGTAAACACGCCGTTATTTACAATCCAATCTGCAGGTCTTCGTAGTGTCGTTGGTTAATACCCATTGATTTAAATTATCGCCATTAAATAATATAATAGCGTCAGAAGGTGCGTCGCCACTGGTTTTGCCCGGCGTAACCACTTTTGGTACCGGTGTCCAAACTTCAGTGTCTTCCGGTTTCATGGTTTGTTGTGCATTGGCTAGCCGTGGCGCCTGCGGCGATAAGTACAAGGCCGATAAATAATTTCTTTTTCATGGTGTAGTGTTTGTATAATGTTTTATGAAAGTAAAACTTCCCGAAGAAAAAATAAGTAACTTTTTTTACAGTCGTACCAATTATCATTGGATCATTTTTTTACTCCTCGAAATAAAGCAGCTTCTCTAGGTTGTGAAAAGCCATTTTATAGTTTTTCCCATTCCACCCCAGATCTTGATTTTCTTATATTCCCCGATTGACTGCTTCACGCTTTTTAGAAAAGATTTTTACACACTAAAAACTTTGCATCGTTTTTGTTTATCGAAAATTCATAAAAATTTATTTATGAAAAAAACTTCGATCATCTTCATTTTAATTTGCTTTTGGGCTTGCGCTTCTTTGGCTCAAAAGAATGTGCTGTCTTTCAGGCAAACAAATTATACGCCAGGCCCGCATCGTTATGTAAATGATTTTCAAACTTCTTTAAATGATAAACAACCTGCCGTTTCTCCCTATAAAACCAGTTTTTTGAAAGATGGATTAATTATTACCGGCGCCGCCGGACTAACGGTTGCCGGCTACGCATTAATTAAAAACAAGCATGGGCTCACGGAAGAGGAACTGGCGCTCAAAACAAAAGATAAACTTCCTTTCTTTGATCGCGGTAATGCGGGCTTCTATTCCACACAAGCCGATGCAGACAGTTACATTCTTTTTGATGGTGGTTATGCAATTCCCGTTATTGCCGCGCTCATCGATAAAAAGCAAAGAAATAAATTTGGCCAGGTGATGGTAATGTATTTGGAAACGATGGCCATTACAGGATCAATGTACACCGCAACTGCAGGGCTTGTTTACAAAAGCAGGCCATTTGTTTATGGTGATAATGCACCACTCGAAAAAAGAATGGATAAAGGCGCACATCGTTCTTTTTACGGCGGCCACGTGGCAACCACTGCGGCAGCAACCTTCTTCACTGCAAAAGTTTTTCACGATTTTAATCCGGAATCTAAATTAACTCCTTATTTGTACGGTACTGCAGGCGGATTAACCGTTTTAATGGGATATTTAAGATATAAGGCCGGGTATCATTTTTTAAGCGATTGCATTCTTTCTGCAGTTATTGGCGCCGGTACCGGTATACTCGTTCCCCAGTTTCATAAAAAAAGATCATCGGGAAATATTTCATTATCGCCGTTTTTCAAAGGTTCAGCAAAAGGCTTTACACTGACCGCGGGTTTGTAACGCTAACCTTCAATTGAACCACACAAACAAGCCAAAATGTAGATTTTTCTCTTTTTAAAATGTAGATTTCCCCGATCCTATATTTTCACTTCACGAAAATTATTTAAAAAAAAACGCCCCGAAATTTCAGGGCGTTTCTTTTATTATTTTGATGTTTAACTATTAAAAAATATAGCGCAATCCAAGTTGCAAGCCCCAGGTAGAAATTGTTGAAACATTATTCAGATATGTTTTGTCAACAAGTATCTGATTAGTTGCTCCTGCCGGGAGATAAGTTGCCAGTTGGAAAGAAGCTTGCGCTCCGCCTGCACCGGAATTAGCTACATACTTCAGAGGATTGGTTACAACCGCTGTTTTTGTTATTCCCCAATCTTTATTAAGAAGATTTAGTGCATTCAGCACATCTGCAGTAACCTGAAGTGTATTTTTACGACCGCCGATATTTGTGAAAATATCCTGGGTTAACTTCATATCAACTCTATGATAAAAAGGCATTCTTGCACCAAATCTATCTGCAACCTGGCCTTGATGTCTTGATAAATATTTATCCTGAGCTACATATTTGAAGAAAGCATCTGATTGTTGCTGAGCAGTGAAACCCGGTATATAACCCGGTTTAGTAGGATCGCCGGATGCAGGAATATTTGCAAATTTAATTTCTGATGGGCTCTTAGGGATGTACATTAGATCTGCACTATTTCCATCATTATTTACGTCTCCGTTATAGATGAAAGAGAAGTTTCCGTAAGATGATCCCTGGTAAAATAGAGAAATGGTAGTAGCCAAATGATTGATGTATTCAAACTTGTAAGAAACGCTACCTACTATTCTATGAGGAGCAGCAAAACTTGAATAAGATAATTCTAAATCATTTTGAGTTAATGATGTTGGATTTGCAACCCATACAGAATTTGCCTGGCTGCCCGGATTTGCGGTAACATCAAAAGCTGCTGTATAAGTATAAGCCAACATACCATAAAACCCTTTGCTAAACGATTTGTTGATTTGAGTAGTGAAAGAAAAAGAACCACCTTTTTTAGTATTGTCTAACACAATTGCATTGCCACTGGCTGCATTTAATTTCCTGGCTGCCGATGAAGAATAACTTGGTCTCATCTGGCCACCTAAATTAACAATAGCATCCGGAGATTTTTGGTTTGCGTTGAACATGTATACTGCATTTACATCTTTCGTGTATAATGCTTCTAAAGTAATTCCCCATCCTTTGCCTAATTGTTTATCAACTGCAAAATCGGTACGCCAAACTTGTGGGAATTTAAACTTGTTTGCAGTTAATGAATAAGCTCCTGATGGAACTGCAGTACCCGCTACTGTTGGGAATTGTGCAGGATTTAAGTTGGTATTATAAAAAGGATTGTAAGTGTGTGGATCCGGATTGAATTTAAAATTCTGAAGATCCGCAGTCTTTGTAATCAATGGTCCGAATTGATACATACCACTTGTTGTAGGTATGTTCGTTAAATATACAAAAGGTATTCTTCCGGTAAATAAACCTGTTCCACCTCTTAATACTACGTTTTCACCTTCTGGAGTCCAGCGGAATCCTACGCGTGGCGACCAGTATAAAGTGCTCTTAGGCCATTTGCCGGTTGTGTAATAAGTAGTGTTTCCATCATGATCCAACAAAGGAAGAGTAGTAATTGCTTTATTTTCCAGAGGTTGTTCAGGGTAAACTGGTTTATCAACACGCAAACCAGCAGTGATCTTGAAACGAGAATTTACATTGATCTCATCCTGTAGATACACACCTAACTGACCGATTTTTAATTGGGCAGATATTACAGCATCTTGTTTAGGAATTAATGAATAGGTCTGTGAAAATAACAACGGTGCTCTGTCATTTAAAAAATCATCTAAAGATTTGAACACATAATATCCTTGTGAGCCAGCCATAAATCCATTTCCTACGTTTTGATACTCATAAGTCGCTCCGGCTGTTAATGTATGTTTGCCTGCGAAATAGCTGAAATTATCAGTGATCGTGTAAACGTCATTTTGCACAATATTATAATTACCATTGAAAGGCTCGTTACCAAAGCTTATGTAATTATTTTTGCTGTCAGTTCCAGGGCCGAGGATGTCTACAAAAGGAAATTGTGCTCCCGGATGTCCCTTAGTTGTGCTGATTTTTGTATACGTTCCCAACAATTGGTTAGAAAACTTGCCTTTGAAATTGCTGGATAATTCGAAGCTACCCGATTTTACTTCATCCTTTGTTGTATAGATCGTGTTGCCAAAAGCCATGGCAGTTGTTGAGAATTTAGGTCCGTAAGTAACTAAACCGGAATTGCTGGCGCCGTTAATACCACCACTTTGGCTGGGTAAGCTATTTCCTGTACTTACGAGTTCGCTGTATTTTAAAGTAAGCTTATGGGCATTACTTATGTTCCAGTCAATCTTTCCTAATATCTTATGATTTTTTACCGGAACGCCTGTTGTAAAATTATCGTAAGCTCCAGCATCGTAATTGTATTTTGATTTTAAGTAATCAGATACAGTCTTTAAGTCTGCAATAGGCACATTAGATACATTCCCATTTCCGCTTCCGCCTGCAGGAACGTAATAATTCAATACCGCAGATTTTTCTTCGTATTCGTAGTTGCCAAAGAAGAATAATTTATTCTTGATAATTGGGCCTCCTAAAGTAACTCCGTATATTTTGTTGTATGAATTTTGAATTTTGGATTTATCTAATTTAGTATTTCCAACATTTAGTCCGTTGAAAGATTGGTCACGGTAATAAGTATAAGCCGAACCTCTAAAAGAATTGGTACCGCTCTTGGTAACAGCACTAATATTTGCTCCTGTAAAATTAGCTTGCCTTACATCATAAGGTGCAATATTTACGGATACTTCTTCAATTGCGTCTAAAGAAATTGGATTAACTCCGCCGCCTGGCAAAGCATCATTGCTTAATCCAAAATTATTATTCAGGTTAGCGCCATCCACGGTTACGTTATTAAAACGTCCGTCTCTTCCGGCAAAACTGTTTCCGTTTGCCTGTGGTGTTAACCGGGTAAAATCTGTTATACTTCTTGAGATAGTAGGTAAAGTAGTCAGCATTCTCGAAGATATATTGGTCGAAGCTCCGGTTCTATCTTTCGATAAACGGCTACCAGCAGCTTTGATTACTACATCCGTAAGCATTTTTGAATTACTCTCCAGTACCACGTTGATGTTATAAGGCTCACCAAGGGCTAAAGTAATATCTGTTATTTCTTTTGGTTTTAATCCCACAAAATTGACCTGTAATGTGTAAGGTCCCCCGATTCTTAAACCAGAGAGAGTAAAAGTGCCGCCTTTTTTGGCAATTGTGCTGTAAGTTGTTCCGGAAGGAGTGTGAATTGCAGTTACTGTGGCTGCATCCAATTCTTCCCCTTTGTCGGACATAATAGTGCCGGTAATGCTGCTGGTGGTTACCTGCGCCCAGGTCAGGAACGGAGCTAACATCACCGCAAATAGTAATGGTAAAATTCTTCTTAACTTCATAATTTAGTTTGTTTTTGAGGCTGCAAAGAAAGTGAATAATCTGTTAATGCCCATAAGATTTGTTGACAACTTATTCCCCTTAATGATTTGTTAACGTCGACATTAACTCGCTAACACTTAAGGCAAATTACAATTGTTAATCGCTGCATGGTGGCGGCTAATTAACTTAGTATCGATCTAAATATCATTGCTCCTAAACCGGCAATTTGGCAAAACATATAATTAAAATTATAGTTCACCGAGCAACTTCCACATTTTTTTTCTAATGTCTTGCGCAGTTCCATTATAATTATTGATCACGAAAGCGAAAATGTAGTTATTTCCATTTTTTCCTTTAATATAACCGGTATAAGAAAGTACTCCGTTTATGGTACCGCTTTTCATTTTAATACCACTTATTTCCGGCAAGCCATTAAAAAATGACGGAAACCAACTTTGCCGCTTTGCATAGTCCATCACGGTTACAAGGGTTTTGGTAGTGATTCTGTTGGCGGGCGAAAGTCCGCTGCCATCCATCACATTCATTGCGGAAGGCTCAATTCCTTTTTTCTCCCAAAAATTTTTTATCACTTCCACGCCGGCGCCGGTGCTGCCTCGTTTCGAAACCTGGTTGCCCAATGTTTTGATGAGCGCTTCACCATATAGATTGATGCTTCTCTTTAAAAAATAATAGATAATGCTGTCTAATGGCGGCGATGTATAAGTGTAAAAAACTTGCGCGGACTGAATATTTTTTATTGATGACGGATAGTTTTGCGCCACACTCTGTATGGGTAGATCTTTCAAAGCTGCTTCCAGCGTTAAAGCGATCTGTGTGGCCGGATGTGGAATAGATCCCGAAACCGTAAACCGATCTTCATTAACCGGAATTGTTCCCCTGATATTATTGAACGGATCGTTTAGCGGATAATAAATATAGGTATTGTCGCCGCTGCCTTTTTTCGCAGATGTTGCCAGGGATTTTAAATTAAGTCCATATATATATTCAGGCTTTGTGGCAACAACCTGAACAGAATCGCCAATGTTTTTGCCCGATTTTAAATAGAGGTCGTATTGGTTTTCGCGCCAGTTTACGGCTCTTGCGCCGGCGCCGTAATAACTTCCTATATCCTGCCAGATCCATCCATCGGGCGTTGCTTCATCGGTAAATAAACTTTCATCGGCATACACATTTCCGTTTAATTTTTTTATGCCCTGCCGGGCGATGGCAGCCTTAAATGCAGCAATCACATTGTCTTCTGTAGTTGATTTATAACGCCAGCTTCCTAATGTTGGATCGCCATTTCCTTTAATAATAATATCACCGTTTAAAATTCCATTCTCAATTTTACCGGTATAGGCAAGCGTGGTTGTGAAAGAATAATCGTGGCCTAACAATTCGTACGCAGTAACGGAGGTAATCACTTTTTGACAACTCGCGGGAGCTACGCCGGTGTTAATATTTACTTCGGTGACCGGTTTATTGGAATCTGAATTAACTACATAAAGGCTTATCAGGGCATGGTTAAATGCAGAATCCGCGGCAAATTTGGTGTAAGCAATGTTAAATGTCTCGTTGGTGTTTTGAGCATTTAAATCCAAAGAATAAAAAGCAAGTACGAGTAGTAATAATCTTTTCAAAAGAAATGGTTTAAGAGATTAATTGAAGGTGGCGCTCGCCGAAAGTTAAAACTAAAAACATCAAAATTAAAATTAAAGAAAGAAGCAGTAAGAAACGTGAAACCCTAATTTTGTTTCATGAAAAATATTTTTGCTACCATAATAACCATTGGCGATGAGCTATTGATCGGGCAGGTAATAGATACCAACAGCGCATGGATGGCGCAGCAATTAAACAAAATTGGCATCGATGTAAAACGGCGTATTGCCGTGGGTGATCGTGCTGAAGATATTACCGGCGCACTCGATTCGGAGATTAAAAATGTAGATGTTGTATTGATTACCGGCGGCCTTGGCCCTACCAACGATGATATTACCAAACAGCTGCTGTGTGAGTATTTTGGCGGAAAAATGGTAGTTGATGAAGGTGCCCTGCAAAATGTAAAATATCTTTTTGAAAGCATTTATAAAAAGCCGGTATCTGAAGTAAATCTAATGCAGGCCCAGGTTCCAGATGTTTGCGAAGTGATTCAAAATAAAAGAGGTTCTGCACCTGGAATGATTTTTCATAAAGACAATACCATCATTGTAAGCATGCCTGGTGTGCCTTACGAAATGCAGGGAATAATGAATGACTTGCTTCCAATGTTGCAAAAACAATTTCAGTTGCCGGGTATTTTTCACAGAACCATTCTTACTGCAGGCATTGGCGAATCTGCATTGGCCGAACAAATAAAAGATTTTGAAACGAACTTGCCTGGAGAAATTCGGCTGGCTTACCTGCCTTCTTACGGAATGGTACGATTGCGCCTTACCACATCCGGATTTGATAAAGCAGCTACGCAAAAATTAATTGATGATCAGTATCACCAATTAAAAAAGCTGGTGAAGCCCTACATGGTAACCGATGAGGATGAAACGATGCAGGTGGTGTTAGGCAAATTGTTATTAAAACATAAAAAAACCATTGCTACCGCGGAAAGCTGCACCGGTGGCACAATTGCAAGCCTCATAAGTTCGGTTCCGGGCGCTTCTCAATATTTTGAAGGCAGCGTAGTAAGTTATTCTTATGCCGTAAAAGAATCTGTTGTTAGAATGTAAAAAATGATACGCTCAATACCTTTGGCGCCGTAAGTGAAGAAACGGTAAAGGAAATGCTGCAGGGGCTTTTAAAAAATTTAAACACGGATTATGGAATTGCGGTTTCAGGAATTATGGGCCCCGATGGCGGAACGCCCGATAAGCCCGTAGGTACCGTTTGGATTGCTGTTGGCAATAAAGATAAATGCGAGACCAAAAGGCTTCAGCAAAGATTTGACCGTGCCAAAAACATCGAAGTTACTTCCGTGATGGCGATTAATATGATGCGAAAATTTATCCTGGAAGATAACCCGGTTGAATAATTGATTACTGATTGGCGAAAGCCAAAAAGTAGATTTTCAAATTTTTTTTCAAAACGGCGCGCAGGAGAATTACCATCAAATGTTGGCTGTAATTCTTTCCTTTTTTCACTCAATTGATTTACTTAATTTTGACGCCTGATCTTTATTGGAAAATTAAATTGTTTATATGAGCATGGAAGATTTAATAATGCCCAAATTAGGGGAAAGCATCATGGAAGCCACCATTCTTAAATGGCACAAAAAGCCGGGAGATAAAGTGGCGCAGGATGAAACCGTGCTGGATATTGCTACCGATAAAGTAGATAGCGAAGTGCCGTCAACCGCTGAAGGCACCATTGCTGAAATTTTATTTAAAGAAAACGATGTGGTTCCAATCGGAACAGTAATTGCCAGGATTAACACCGGCGGCAATGGTACGCAAGCGGCTTCGTCTATCGTCTTCTTCACAATCAAATCTGAATGCTCATATTGAAGAAGCAAACCTGGTTGAGGAAGTTCCCTATCAGCCGGAAGAAAAAAAATCCATGAGTAATGCAGGCGCAGGGATTCGCTTTTATTCGCCCCTGGTATTGAATATCGCTGCAAGCGAAGGAATCTCGATGAATGAACTGGAAAATATTGAAGGAACCGGCCAGGATGGAAGAGTAAGCAAAAAAGATATCATGGTTTATTTGGAAAACAGAAAGAATGCTCCTCAGCAAAAGCCTTCTGCTCCACAGCGTGATCAACAGGTTCACGAAATGCCTGCCACCACTCCTAAGCAAGAATATACCCCTGCTGTTTATACAGGCAATGTAGAAATTATTGAAATGGATCGCATGCGTAAGATGATTGCAAAGCATATGATCGACAGTCAGAATACGAGCGCCCATGTTACCAGCTTTACCGAATGTGATGTTACGCAATCTTGTACTAGTGGCGCGAAAAAGTGAAGAAGGATTTTGAAAAACGCGAAGGCGAAAAAATAACTTTTACCCCGTTATTTGTTGAAGCAGTTGTAAAATGCATAAAAAAATATCCTTTAATCAACAGCAGTGTTGATGGTGATCGGATCATTGTAAAAAAAGATATTAATATCGGTATGGCAACGGCGATGCCTTCTGGAAATCTAATTGTGCCTGTAATTAAAAATGCCGATCAGTTAAACCTTACCGGTCTTACCAAACAGGTAAACGGGCTGGCCAATGCTGCAAGAAATAATAAATTGAAACCAGATGATACTGCCGGCGGAACTTTCACGCTTACCAATGTTGGCACTTTCGGAAGCCTTATGGGAACGCCCATCATCAACCAGCCACAAGTGGCCATCATGGCTGTGGGAGCCATAAAAAAACGCCCGGTGGTTGTTGAAACTGAACAAGGAGATAGCATTGCCATCCGCCACATGATGTATATTTCGTTAAGCTACGATCATCGAATTATTGATGGCGCTTTAGGCTCTACTTTTTTAAATGCAGTTGCAAAAGAATTGGAAAATTTTGATAGAAAGAGAAGTTGGTAGATTTCCGGTGATATATCGAACCGCGTACTTTCATTCAAGCTCGTCAGTTGGTGATTTTTATTCCAAAAACCGGTAAAATTTTTCCATCGTAGCGATACAAGCCATTGTTTGATTGACGATATTTTACCAATCTAACAGTTGAGCAATCATTAGTTTTCGCAAACGATCAATCATAAAAGCCAAAAAATAGATTTTCTACTTTTTGGCTTTTATGAGTTAATTACATTGATGAATGAGTAGAGAAATAATTAATCCCGCGCTATTGCTGATACATTCCTAAACTTCCTCCGTCCACTTATCCCTTTCATCCGGACTAAATTTCCATGGCGCGAAATTGTTTTCAATATTGCTGAACATGGCATTCCATTCAGCAGGAGCATTGCTTTCTTCCATTACCAAAGAACGGCGAAGTTCAAAAATAATATCCAGCGGACTGATGCTTACAGGGCATTCTTCTACACAGGCATTGCAGGAAGTGCAGGCCCTTATTTCTTCTGCCGTAATATAATTATGTAGCAGCGTTTTTCCATCATCTTTAAACGCGCCGTTTGCTTTGATGTTGTCTCTTACCTCTTCCATCCTGTCGCGCGTATCCATCATTATTTTTCGGGGACTTAATAATTTGCCCGTAATATTTGCGGGGCAGGCAGCCGTACATCTTCCGCATTCAGTGCAGGTGTATGCATCCAAAAGATTTTTCCAGCTCAAATCAAAAATATCTTTCGCGCCAAATTTTTGCGTTTGTGCTTCACCGTTAGCAGGCGCCAGCTCAGGCTTAAACATATACTGAACTTCCTTTTCCACCGCTTCCATATTTTCCATTTTTCCCTTCGGCTCAAGTGGCTTGTAATATGCATTTGGAAAGGCAAGCAGAATGTGAAAGTGTTTGCTGTATGGCAGATAATTTAAAAACGCAAAGATGCCGGTAATGTGCAGCCACCAGCAGGTACGCTCAATTCCCATTAATGTGGATGCAGAAAGATTTTGCATTGCCGGTGCAAATAATCCGGATAAAATAAAATTTCCATGATCAGCATAATGTGGGTTTCCCTGCAATTGTAAAGCCCTGTCGGCCGAGTTCATAGTTAAGAAAAGGCCCATTAAAATGATTTCCGTTATCAGGATGAGATTGGCATCGGTTCGCGGCCAGCCATCAAGATCGTGATTAATGAAGCGCTTTAATTTCAATACATTTCTTCTGATTAAAAAGATAACACAAGCCAGTAAAACCCCAATTGCCAGCATTTCAAAAAAGTCGATCACGAATGTGTAAAAACTACCCAGCGCTCCGGCAAACATGCGGTGTGTGCCAAAAATACCATCAAGCACAATCTCTAAAACTTCAATATTAATGATCACAAATCCCGCATAAATTACAAAGTGCATTATGCCCACCAATGGATAGCGAAACATTTTCTTTTGTCCTAAAGCAAGTAGCAGCACATTTCTCCAGCGTTCTCTTTTATTGCCGCTAAAATCTTCATCGCGACCTAAATTAATATTTGATGAAATTTCCTTTGCCTTTTTTGCGAAAAGAAAAATGGCGAAACCCACCAGGAGAATAAATAAAATCTGTTGTGCTAATTGCATATAAAAATGATAGAATGCTAAGATAACGGAAAGTTTATTATTGATGATAACTGGCTGCTATTGCATTATTTTTATTGGCGCGGGATTTTGTTATATGCCGTTTGAAATAAATTAACGGCTAATGTAAATTGCATTTTTTATATCTTACATCAAATCCTCAATTCGGATCAAAAATTAAAATCATGTCTTCAGCACATTTCATTCTTTCCAAAAAAATTGCTCATAGAAAAATTCAGCGTATGGCTTATGAAATTGTTGAACGCAACATGAATGAAAAGCGAAATTATCCTTGCGGGAATAAAAGGAAGCGGTCTCATCATCGCTGATTTACTGCATCGGTATTTAAAAGAAATTTTTAAAGGTGAAATAATAGTGATTGCCATCAATCTTGATAAAAAAAATCCAAAAAATATTTCTGTTTCCGATGAAATTAATTTTGATGATAAGATAATAATTATTGCTGACGATGTGGCCAACACAGGAAAGACATTGCTTTACGCCTTAAAACCCTTTATTAATTTTTATCCAAAAAAAATTCAAACATTAGTGCTGGTTGAAAGAAGCCATAAAGAATTTCCGGTGGCTGCAGACTATGTAGGGCTTTCAGTTTCTACAGCTTTGTCAGAAAAAATAATTGTTGAAACTGATGGCCATGATATCATCGAAGCACGGATAGAATCATAAATGCAACTTCCGTTTTTAGAAATTAAGTTTAATGAGACAAGCCAAAAAGTAGTTTTTTGATTTTCTTTTAGAACAGCAGCCAATGGCCTTTAAAATTTCCCTTCGAATATTCCAAAGTGGGCGCAGGAAATTTAAATGAGTTCAATACAAACAATAAAATTTTCACTCCTTTTTTATTGGTTCGTATTTGCGTGAAATCCACATCGGGCGAAAGATACCACTGCCTGTATCGCTTAATATCCGAACGGTCAAAAACTACATTTCCGCTTTTATCAAGCCGCTACATTTGTTCGCGCGCCAAACATTCCATCGGCTCCATATCCAACTGAAACGCTTAGCCATCGCGGCAATTTTGTTTCAGGAAAAAAGGAATGATATGTTGGCGCTCACCCAGTAAGATTGCCCGTTGTAATCTTTAATAAATCTTTCAATTGCTGTGCTGCCGTAAATCTTATCAGCTCTTGCATTCAGATCTGCTTCGCCGTAATTTCTGTTATGAAAAGAAAATTTCAATTTGATTCGTTGTTCATCCCACGCCAGTTCCTGCGAAATAAATGTGGCAGAGCCAACAATGTTGGCAGCAAAATCGCCCGGACTAAATCCGTATTCAGAAGAAAAACCATCAAGCATTTCTATGATCGATTGATAAGCAACGCCACTTAATCCTCCAATCCAAATCCTTTTCTTTCGTGGTAAGCCCGGCCCATCGCCACATTTCCATCGTAGCGCTGCTTTCAATGTAAGCGCTGTAAACATGCCCTGCTTTATCCATTTGCAGCCATTCTGCATCATCATTAAAAAAATGAAAACCCGATCTTGGATATTTAGCATACCAGATAGCATTAAGGCCAACAAGCGTGCCGCCGTAACCCACGATATTTGCAGCGGTAACCAATCTTACTCGTTTTTTATTATAAGGATAATTGAGTGGCTTGACACGTCACGGTGTCTTCTTTAAAATTTTCTAATTTATTAAGGGTGATATCCGGTTTGAAAGTATCTTGTGAATAAACTGGGCAACAGAAAAAAAGAATGGAAAAAGCTGAAAAAAAAATAGTTGTTTTTCTTTGGATTGACAAGTACATGGCACAAAAATAAGTGGAATGATTTTCATAGATTCAAATAAATCAAAAATGAATATCTTCAAATTGTAAAAAAATAAGCATGGAAGCAAAAACACAAAATAAAATAACAGAATGGCTGTCTGGAAATTATGATGAAGCCACAAAAAATGAAATAAAAAAACTTCAAAATGAAGATCCGTCAGAATTGGAAGATGCATTTTATAAAGACCTGGAATTTGGTACCGGCGGGCTTCGCGGATTATGGGTGTTGGTACCAACCGAATGAATAAATACACAGTAGGAATGGCCACGCAGGGTTATGCAAATTATTTAAAGAAATGTTTTGCTGAAGTGAAAGTGGCTATTGCGCATGATGTGACGAAATAACAGCCGCCAGTTTGCAGAAATAGCCGCCAATATTTTTGCCGCCAATGATATTAAAGTGTTTTTGTTTGAAGCGATTCGCCCTACACCCGAATTAAGTTTTGCCATCAGAAATTTGGGTTGCCAGGGCGGTGTGGTGATTACTGCATCGCATAATCCCAAAGAATACAATGGCTATAAAGCATATTGGGACGATGGCGGCCAAATGGTACCGCCACATGATAAAAATGTAATCAAGAAGTAGAAAAAATAAAAAATCTTGATGATGTAAAATGGAGTGGAGGTGAAAATAATATTACCATTATTGGAAAAGATATGGATGACGCCTACATTGAGATGGTAAAAGGCCTGAGTGTAAATCCTGATGCCTGTATCCGGCAGCATGATCTTAAAATTGTTTACACGCCAATACATGGAACGGGAATTATGCTGGTGCCAAAAGCGCTTGCCGCGTATGGTTTTGATAATGTACATATTGTAGAAGAACAGGCAACGCCTGATGGAAATTTTCCAACAGTAATTTATCCAAACCCGGAAGAAAAAGAAACCATGAGCATTGGTCTTAAAAAAGCAAAAGAACTGGATGCGGATATTTTATTGGGAACCGATCCTGATGCAGACAGAGTGGGTGTTGGCGTTAAGAACAATCACGGCGAATGGGTTTTGTTAAATGGAAATCAAACAGCCATGCTGGTATTTAATTACATTATTGAAGCACGCAAAAATAAGGCATTGCAAAGCCCAATGATATGGTGGTAAAAACAATTGTTACCACCGACATGATCGATGAGATTGCTAAAGCAAATAACATCACCTGCTATAATGTACTCACCGGTTTTAAATGGATCGCAGAACTGATAAGAGAAAAAGAAGGCAAAGAAAATTATGTGGTTGGCGGCGAAGAAAGTTTTGGTTTAATGATAGGAGACAAAGTGCGTGATAAAGATGCGGTAAGCGCTGTTGCCATCATTTGTGAAATGGCCGCTGTGGAAAAAAACAAAGGCCGCACTTTATTTGATAAATTGATTGACCTGTATGTGCAGTTTGGATTTTATTATGAAGACCTTATTTCACTCACCAAAAAAGGAATGAACGGTTCTAAGGAAATTGCCGACATGATGCAAGGGTATCGGGATAATCCACCGGCAGAAATTGCAGGAAGCACAGTGCTGGAAGTGTGCGATTATCAACTGCAGGAAAAGAAAAATATCGCCACAGGCAACATTGAAAAAATTGATTTGCCGAAAAGCAATGTGCTTCAGTTTTTTACAGAAGACGGAAGTAAAATCTCTGCAAGGCCCAGCGGCACTGAGCCAAAAATTAAATTTTATTTTAGCGTGAATATGCCTTTAAAAACTGTAGAAGATTTTGATACAACCAAACAATTATTGGATGAAAAAATACAACAGATCATTTCATCTATGAACTTAAAATAAGCTACGGATAAAAATATACAGGCGGTAAATTTTGTTTACTGTTTAACCATATCTTTACGCATATTAAACTAGCTAATTGTTATTTAACCGATCGTCTGAAACCATTAATCATTTTGTAAACCACATGAAAAGAGTTTTAATTGTAATAGCCATTCTGGCTTTTTCTAACCTTTTGTTTGCCCAGGATATAAGAAATAACCCTTCATCAAACCACGGAAATAAGTTTGAGCAATTGGGCACTATATTACCAACGCCCAATGAATACCGCACTGCAAGCGGCGCTCCGGGCCCTAAGTACTGGCAGCAACGTTGCGACTATGACATCACAGCGGAACTGGATGAAGTAAATCTGAAACTCAGCGGAAAGGAAACTATTACTTATTATAACAATTCTCCGGATGTGTTATCTTACCTGTGGCTGCAGTTGGATGAAAATGAGCACAGCTCAAAAAATAATGCAAATTATCAAAATGGCAGCACTATGAAAACAGTGATGTCTGATGCAGAGTTGCAAAGGCTGAGCGCTATAAAAGAAGATAAATTTGGCGATAACATTATTAAAGTAACCGATGCAACCGGTAAAAATCTGTCGTACACCATCAATAAAACAATGATGCGTGTTGAGTTGCCGCAACCATTAAAGCCTGGCCAGAAATTTATTTTTAAAGTTGAATGGAATTACAACATTGCGGATCGCATGAAGTACGGTGGAAGAGGTGGTTATGAATATTTTCCTGAAGACGGAAATTATCTGTTTACTATCGCCCAGTGGTATCCGCGCTTATGCGTTTACAGCGATTTCCAGGGATGGCAAAATCACCAGTTTACCGGAACCGGGGAGTTTGCGCTTACATTCGGCAACTTTAATGTAAAGATGACAGTTCCTGCAGATCATATGGTTGGCTCTACCGGCGAATGTCTCAATTATAAAGACGTGCTTTCTCCGCTGCAATTGCAGCGCTGGCAAAAGGCGCAAAGCTGCAAAAGAGCCGGTTGAAATGGTAACTTTAAAAGAAGCTACTGCAAAAGAAAAAATAAAATCAACACAAAAGAAAACATGGATATTTAAAGCCGATATGGTTCGTGATTTTGCATGGACTTCATCGCGCAAATATGTGTGGGATGCGGTTCCTGCCTACGTTGATGGCAAAAAAATTATGTGCATGAGTTTTTATGGAAAAGAAGCTTATCCGCTTTACAGTAAATTTTCAACAAAAGCGGTGGCGCACACTGTAAAAACCTATTCTAAATTTTCAATTCCTTATCCATATCCTGTGGCGCAAAGTGTTGAGGCTGCAAATGGTATGGAATACCCAATGATCTGTTTTAATTATGGCCGTGCAGAGAAAGATGGAACTTACAGCGAAGCTACCAAATACGGAATGCTGGGCGTTATTATTCATGAAGTGGGCCACAACTTTTTTCCGATGATCGTTAACAGCGATGAGCGCCAATGGACATGGATGGACGAAGGATTAAATTCTTTTTTACAATACCTTACCCAGGAATTATGGGATAATAAATTTCCTGCCGGACGCGGACCCGCTTATAAAATTGTTGATTATATGAAGTTGCCAAAAGACCAGCTGGAACCGATTATGACCAATAGTGAAAACATTATCCAGTTTGGCGCCAATGCATATGCAAAACCGGCAACTGCATTAAATATTTTGCGCGAAACAATTATGGGCCGCGAATTGTTTGATTATTCATTTAAAGAATATGCAAAAAGATGGGCCTTTAAACATCCAACGCCGGCGGATCTTTTCAGAACGATGGAAGATGCCAGCGCTGAAGATCTTGATTGGTTTTGGCGTGGCTGGTTTTATGGAACTGATGCCTGTGATATTGCCATCGATTCAGTAAAATGGTATAAAGCAGATCTTGAAAAAAATCCTGCTACCAGAACTGTTAACCGCATTCAAAGCGTTGCCAGGCCAATGGTTGATGACTTTGAAGATATTACTAAAGTGAGAAACAGGGAAGACAAAAAAATAGTTTTTGAAACCGATGTCGACACTTCGCTCAGGGATTTTTATTGGAAATACGATCGGGGATTAGTAAAAGTGGATACTTCTTCATCGTCAACATCAGTGGTTCTTTATTCAGATACGTTGGATAACGCAACGAAAGCGACGCTGGCAGCCAATAAAAATTTATACGAAATCCATTTTAGCAATAAAGGAGGTTTGGTTATGCCCATAATTATTGAATGGAGTTATAAAGACGGAACCAAAGAAATTGAAAAAATACCGGCGCAAATCTGGAGAAAAAATGAAAACCAGGTAGTGAAAGTATTTTTAAAAGATAAAGAAGTTTCCGGCATTAAACTGGATCCGATGAGAGAAACAGCCGATATTGATGAAAGCAATAATAACTGGCCGGTGAAACAAATACCTTCTAAATTTGAATTGTACAAAGCATCGCAAACAGCGCGCGGACAAAGCACCGGTGGCAATCCGATGCAAAAAGAAATAAAATAGGTTGGAGGGTCTACTGCATCTGTTTAACAACATATGTTTCGTACTGATGTAAACGAAAATGTATAAATCTACATTTTAACTTATCTCGGCGAAAGAAGGCCGATAATATGCGCCATTTTTGAAAATGTATCAACAATGAAGTACAATTTTGAAAGAAGTAACCTTTTTGGCACAGTTTTCGACGTATTTGTGACAAGAAATTTTCCACCAATCCTGTTTTACCAAATTATTATCTGGACATTATCTAATTAAATTTATTTATTGAAAAACCAGAAAAATTTAAGGCAACCTTTTGGGTTGCCTTTTTTGTGTGTATAAGTTTTTATTGAATTGTTGTTGCGGGTTTAATTATCGGTTTGTCCATCGCGAACCTTTACTTTTTTCTTTCCACTATTCTTCTTTTGATATTCAATCACTTCTTTTGGCACTATTTTTTTCATGGGTTCATCGCTTACCACATCGGCCGGCTTCGGTTGATCCAATAAACGTCCGCGATCGTATTTTTCCAATTTTGCAATTCTTCCGGTTGAAGGATCATAATAAGTCCAGTCGCCATTTTTTACGCTATACTGTTCGGCTTTTACAATTTTATAACTCAGAATTTCATTGCTTCCGGTTCCATAAACAGGAATGGTATCGTAAGGCGAATCCGGATTGTATGCCCGCCAGTTTTCTTCGCGTAACAAATCGCCCAATGCGGTAAAATACTGGCTCAGCCCATCTTTGCCGCCATACTTATAATTTTCGATGGCCGTAAGATCTCCTTTCAATGTATATATTCTCCATGCGCCTTCTTTCTTATCGTTCACAAAAACACCTTCTTCTTCATAACCGCTTTCGCCGCGCAGCGGATCAACATGTATAACCCATTTGCCTTGTTTTAATCCTTTGTTATCAACAGCATTAATGGTATCGCCTTTTACAGATAATTTGTACGTCTTGTACTGCGCATCAGCCTTAAATAAAAAACAGGGTAATAAAAAGATTGCGGCCAACAGTTTTATTTTCTTAAAAAAGGAATGGTTCATTGCGGGTGTTTTATGGATTCAATTTCAAAATTACCAAATTAAGAATGGTATTTTATTATAGAAATAATCTTTGCGAAAACATTTAACCTTTTTTATATTGATCCTTTTAAAAAATTGGCAAAATCTACATTTTGGCTTTTCTTATTAAAGTTTTTCTTTTCAATAAAAGATTAAAAATGAAGTATGAAAGGTAATAAAATCTTAAACTTTTTCGTCGATAAATGGGGAAGGATTATTCTTACTATCTTTCAAAAACTGGTGAAAGCCAAGTTCAAAATTATTTCTAATTAAAATATTTACAGTGAAAATTAACTTACAAACATTGCATTTTAAAGCAAGTGACGATCTTACCAATTTTGTAGATGAAAAAGTGGGCAAACTGGCCCGTTTTGATGATTCGATCATCAGTGCCGAAGTAGTGTTAACCCTCGACGGAAACAGTGTTGACAACAAAGTTTGCGACATAAGACTGGTGGTTCCGGGTAATGATGATTTTGTAAGAAAGGCCGCAGTTTCTTTTGAAGAAGCAATTGCCAGTTGTGTTGACACGCTTCAAAAAATATTAACCGAAAAGAAGAGATAAATCCATCAAGGCATCGGTAACTAATACTGTAAATCAGTTTCGATAGGGTAGTGGTCTGAATACGGAACATGAAACGTTCGAAACTGATTTACTTTAAATTTTTTATCAGCCAAAATAAAATCGATGCGCAATGTTGGCGAAATAAACCTGAATGAACGCCCAATGCCAAATCCTTTTTTAATAAAAGCATCTTGCAAATTTCCTCTTACCGTAAAGTAGGTATTGGAGTTTGGTACATCGTTAAAATCTCCGCAAACAATGGCGGGATGCGGGCTTTCTGAAATTTTTTGTTTTACCAGTTGCGCCTGCTCATACCTGAATTCATATCCGCGTTTCAATTTTGAAACAATTGTTTTTGTTTCATGAAAGCCAGGATCTTTTGCGCGTCGCAACCTGCTTAAGCTGGAATATTCCGCTTCGTCAAAACGTACTGATTGTAAATGAGTGCAAAAAAACCGGAAAGTATTTTGATCAACTTTTATATCTGCATAAATTAAATGCTCGCCAATATTTGCCTCATTAAAGCTAAAGCTTGCTGTATCCGCCATTGGATATCTTGAAAAAATGGCAATTCCCTGGTCATAATCTCCGGCATAATTTACTGAAGGCACAAACATATAATAGGGATAACCCATTCTTATTAATTCATTAATGTTTGATTGGAAATAGGCCGTATCTTTTGATTCAAAAAATTCCTCAAAGCAAAGCACATCTGCATTTTGCGTACGTACGAGGTCCATCATTTGCGGCCGAAAACTGGTGCCGCCGTTTTCCTTTTTATTTCCCTCATCCCAACTGGTAAGATTCCATTGCATTACCCGCAAGGTTTTTGGTTGTTTATCCAAAGAAAATTTTTTGGGAAGATTAAAGGCGAGAACGGCAGCGATTTGCTGAGAGCCGATAAGCAATGCAATCAACGATATGAAAAACCATTTCCACGATCTTGCAATTGCCCACAAAATAATAAATCCTGTCAGCGCCAATAAGAGCAATAAAAAACCAAGTCCTGCCAATGCAATAAACCAGTTTTCTCCCGTGTCAATAAATGGAACAAGAGCTACCAGCAAATAAATAACGATAACGCCAACGTTTAGAAAAATCAACAGGCGCCTTACGTGCGTTCGAAAACTTTCCGTCATAAAGTGATATTAAAAAAAGCAAATGCAAAGAAACACTTAAGGCAGAATATAAATCATAAAAAATAATTTTTAATTCGCGAACTAATACATTTGCTTGTAAAAACAAGCCGACTTTGGCATTGTAGTTGACTAACCAAAACGAAATTTTACTATGAAAAAATTATACTGATATCTTGTCTTTTTCTTTTTCCATTTTTTGGATGTGATACTGCAAAGAATATTTTAAACTCTGTTGGCACCAACGGTAATCTTACGAATGCTGATGTTGTGCAAGGCTTAAAGGAAGCATTGCGCATAGGCGCAGATTCGTCTGCCTATCATTTGGGTTTGCTGGATGGATTTTTTAAAGATGATATGATTAAAATATTAATGCCGCCTGAAGCGCAAAAAGTAGAAAAAACTTTAAGAAGCATTGGTCTTGGAAGCGTAGTTGACAAAGCGGTTTTATCGATGAACCGATCCGCCGAAGATGCATCAAAATATGTAGGCAATATCTTTGTGAATGCGATTAAACAAATGACCATACAGGATGCGTTTGCAATCTTAAGAGGTGGCGACCGTGCGGCAACTGATTATCTGAAACGAACAACTACTGCGCAACTAACAACCACTTTTACACCGGTAGTAGCAAAATCATTGCAGTATACGGATGCTACAAAATATTGGAAAGATGTGTTTACTGCTTACAATCGCGTTAGCAGTACTCCGGTAAATACCGATCTTACAGGTTATGTAACGCAGAAAGCGCTGGATGGTTTATTCTATCACATCGGGCTTGGAGGAACAGAAAATCCGAAAAGATCCGGCGGCCAGAGTTACAGATATTTTGAAGAAGGTTTTTGGGAATCAGAATGGGTGATTTGGTTAATTCGTTAATTGGTTAATTAGTTTATTGGTTAATTAGTTTAGCAGTCGGTTTGTAAAATTTTTTGGCCCTGAGAGGGCGTCATCTGCTAACATTAGGTGAAGCCCAATGTAAATTCATATCCTTAAAAAAATGATTCAATAATAAAATAAATCCTTACTTTTGCAGCCCTTTCAGAATTTTATGTTTGTCTGAATAGGATTTTTTAAAACATATTGCCCACATGGCTCCATAAGTTCCCGTCTGTTCGGGACGCCGGCAAGGGTGTAAAAGTAAATTTATTAAAATGCCAAAGGTTAAAACCAACTCCAGCGCTAAAAAGCGCTTTAAAGTAACCGGTACCGGTGAAATTACTTATCAAAAAGCGTTCAAGCGTCACATTCTTACAAAAAAATCTACCAAGCGTAAACGTGGTATGCGTAAACCAGGTGTGGTTAGCGCTGCTAACAGGCCGTTTGTAATGAGATTGCTTAGAATGAAATAAATTCCGCATCCTCTTATTGGGTGAAAAAAAATTAAATCATTTAGTTTAGCCCATGCTAAATATGAAATCGTAAAATTAAAAATCTAAAATATTAAAATATGCCACGTTCATCAAATGCAGTAGCATCAAGGGCAAGAAGAAAAAGAATTTTAAAAGCCGCTAAAGGTTATTATGGTAAAAGGAAAAATGTTTACACCGTTGCAAAGAATGTGATGGAAAAGGGTATGACCTATAGTTATGTAGGTCGTAAACTTAAAAAACGCGAATACCGGGCTTTATGGATTGCGCGTATCAATGCAGCAGTTAGAGAAGAAGGAATGACCTACAGCCAATTTATTCATAAACTCAATGAAAAAAATATTGGGCTTAACAGGAAGATACTGGCTGATATGGCTATGAATGAGCCTGAAAGCTTTAAGAACTTAATCTTATCGGTTAAATAAGCTGATAATCTTTTTATGAAAACCGCTTCGATAGAAATTCGCAGCGGTTTTTTATTTTGCATGAATTCATCTTCAGTTACATTTGTACTTAATTTAAAAAATGCAGTTAATATTTTTCAATGAATAATACCTACAACGACCTCGTTCAGCAAACATTTAATTTCCCGCAGGAAGATTATGATCTTAAAGATGGTTATCTCCAATACAATGGAGTGGATGTGAAAAAGTTAATTGATAAATACGGAACACCACTGAAATTTACTTATCTGCCCAAAATTGGAATGCAGATTAATAAGGCGAAGGAAATGTTTGCTAAAGCAATAAAAAAACACAAATACGAAGGAAAATATAATTACTGCTATTGCACCAAAAGCTCGCACTTTTCTTTTATTGTTGAAGAAGCGCTTAAGCATGATATTCATCTTGAAACCTCGTATGCGTACGACATTGAGATCATTAACAAGTTGTACGAAAGAAAGAAAATAAGTAAAGATACTTTTATCATTTGCAATGGATATAAGCAAAAATCTTACACAAGCAGAATTGCGCGCCTGATTAATACCGGGTTTAAAAATGTAATTCCTGTGCTGGATAATAAAGAGGAATTATCGGCTTACAGAAGGTCGGTAAAAGTGCCGTTTAATATTGGTATCAGGGTTGCCGCGGAAGAAGAGCCCACGTTTCCTTTTTACACCTCACGGTTAGGCATACGCGCAAAAGATATTTTGGAATTTTATGTAGATGAAATTGAAGGAAATGAACACCGCTTTCAATTAAAGATGCTGCATATTTTTCTAAACAAAGGAATAAAAGACGATATCTATTATTGGAGTGAACTGAATAAAGTGATTAACCTTTATTGCCAGCTCAGAAAAATTTGTCCCGAGCTTGATTCCATTAATATCGGTGGCGGATTTCCTATAAAACATTCACTGGGCTTTGATTATGATTACCAGTTTATGATCAATGAAATTGTAAGAAATATAAAAGTTGCCTGTAAAAAATCGAAGGTGCCCATGCCTAATATTTTTACAGAATTTGGAAGCTATACGGTTGGAGAAAGTATGGCGCATATCTACAGCGTGATCGGGGAAAAAATGCAGAACGACCGCGAAACATGGTACATGATTGATTCTTCTTTTATTACCACGCTCCCCGATACCTGGGGCATTGGTGAGAAATTTTTAATGTTGCCCGTAAACAAATGGGACAACGAATATCAACGCGTAACGCTTGGCGGAATTACCTGCGACAGCCACGATTATTATGATTCCGAAGAGCATATTAATGAAGTGTTTTTGCCCAAGGTTGAAAATGGTGAGCCGTTGTATGTTGGCTTTTTTCATACCGGAGCCTACCAGGATCAGATAAGCGGCTATGGAGGAATTAAGCATTGCCTGATTCCATCTCCAAAATATATTGTAATCGACTATGATAAAAATGGCAAACTGGTAGACTGGGTTTATGCTAAAGAGCAAAGCGCAGCAAGCATGTTGAAGATTTTGGGCTACAAATAAAAAACCTCCTCAAAAAGAGGAGGCTGAAAAACCGGTATAGTTACTGAATTACTTTACGGAAATTTCTTTCGGAAGCACTTTTACTTCTTCCTTTTTAGGTAAAGTGAGATACAAAATTCCGTTTTCATATTTAGCATCAATATTTTCTGCGTTTATTTTCTCATCCAGAGTAAATGACCTTTTAAAAGATTGGGTCACAAATTCTCTTTTAATAAACTGTTTGTTTTCTTCTTTGTTTTCCTCTGATCTGTCGAAGGCTACAGAAAGCACGTTTTTGTCAACGGTAATTTTGAAGTCTTCTTTCTTTCTTCCGGGAACGTTAAACTCCAGTTTGTAATCATCATTGGTTTCGATGATGTTTACTGCAGGAAAATTTAAACCGCTGTTTTTTGTTGCGGGCAAATCATTCAATAAATTGTCAAGAAAGCTGTCCAGCGTTTTTAATGTGGGCTGATTAAATTTTAATGTTGTCATGATTTTTTTATTTTAAAGTTTTAAAATTTGGATTCAAATGAAGTACTTCAAAAGAAATACCAAGCCTGCAAAACGGAAAAATTGGAATATTGTTAAGACAAAATGTCTGCTGAGTGAGTTTTCTGTGACATAATTGCCATTTGCATTGATTATTTGAGTAAATTATAAACACAATTATCGTAAATTTGCATTCTAAAAATTTAAAAATATGTATCCAGAACAAATAGTGATTCCTATGAAGGAAGAGTTAATAGAAAACGGTTTTTCAGATTTAGTAACGCCGGGCCAGGTTGACGAAGCAATAGCGCAGCAGGGAACAACTTTAGTGGTTATTAATTCTGTTTGCGGATGTTCTGCAGGCACCGCGCGCCCCGGAGCTTTACTTGCTGTAGAAACAAGCTCTAAAAAGCCTGATCATTTGGCAACAGCATTCGCCGGATTCGATTTCGATGCGGTAAACAGAGTGCGTGAGCATCTATTGCCTTATCCGCCTTCTTCTCCATCCATTGCCTTGTTTAAAGATGGCAAATTGGTTCATTTTCTTGAAAGGCACAATATCGAAGGAGCATCTGCGCAAATGATCTCAACTAATTTAACTGCAGCCTTCGAAGAATATTGCTAAAGATATTTTTTATTAAAAACCTTCAATAAATTGGAGGTTTTTCTTTTCTTTTAAATAGTATTGCAGGCAAAATAACTTTGTTTTGCCAAAACTAAACGGTTGCTATGTATCCCAATTTATATTATGCGCTTAATGATTGGTTTGGATGGAAGATTAATGCGTTCAAAATATTTTACACCTTTGGAATTTTTGTAGCAATTGCATTTATTGCCGCAGCATACTTTCTTACCTTAGAACTAAAAAGAAAAGAAAAACAAGGATTATTATTTCCTCGTGAAGAAAGCATCACCACCGGAAGTCCTGCTACTTTTTTTGAATTATTTATTAATGGACTGATCGGATTTATTTTCGGCTATAAACTGATCGGCGCATTTGTGGCGAGCCGCCAGCAAGGGCTCGATCTGCAGGAATACATCTTTTCATCGTCAGGAAGCTGGCTCGGCGGATTATTGATTGCCGCCGTTTTGGTGTTTTTAAAATACCGGGAAAAGGACAAGCAAAAATTAGCAAAGCCGGAAAAAAGAGTTATCAGGATATGGCCGCACGACAGGGTGGGAGACATCGTAATTTTTGCTTTGATATTTGGCATCATAGGCGCAAAGTTGTTTGACAATTTTGAAAACTGGGACCGGTTTATCCAGGATCCGATTGGCAATTTATTGTCACCAAGCGGGCTTACTTTTTATGGCGGGTTAATTTGCGCAGCAATTGCGATTTGTATTTATGCAAAGAAAAAAGGAATCGGGCTGCTTTATTTAGTTGATGCCGCCGCACCGGCTTTGATGATTGCATATGCCATAGGAAGAATGGGCTGCCAGGTAGCCGGCGATGGCGATTGGGGCATTTATAACAGCGCATATATCAGCGATGTGCCCGGCCATTCAGTTCCTGCAACACCAGAACAATTTCAGCAAAAACTAAAAGACGACTCTACCTATTTTTTACGTGGCGCGGTAACCGATATTTCGGGCACATCAACTTTTGTAACCGACCGCCATTCCGAATCACTGGATAAAGTGCCTCACAAAAGCTTTAAGGGGCCGGACTTTTTGCCAACCTGGATGTTTGCGTATACGTATCCTCATAATGTAAATGAAGATGGAATTCTTTTGCCCGACTGCGAAGGAAAATATTGTCGCGCGTTACCACAACCCGTGTTTCCAACTCCGTTATACGAAATAGCTGCCTGCTTTATTTTATTTTTTATCCTTTGGTCGTTGAGGAAAAAAATTGTTGCTCCGGGCGTAATGTTTTGCGTGTATCTTATTTTTAACGGCATCGAAAGATTTTTTATAGAAACAATCCGGGTAAATACCACTTACTCTATTTTTGGATTACATCCCACACAGGCAGAATTAATTGCATCGGTTTTGGTGATTGGCGGTATTATAGGCGCCATCATTTTTAAAAACAGGTATAAAAAGACGATTCAATAAAAATCTAAAAGAAATAAAACATTTCATTTTTTGGTTAAAAAAATAGTAAAAGCTACTTTTTGGCTTTTATGAAACACACTTCCGGCGCCGATCTTCAGATCTTAACAGCCAAATCTAACCAGTACATAACGATGTAAGAACAAAGCTGGCGGACCTTTTATAACATTTATTTTTTAGTTCAAAGGAGAATAACAAAAAGCTACTTTTTGGCTTTTATGAGGAGCTTACATTGCTGTTTAAAATTCAAAAAAGATTTAAAGGCTCCATATATATCTTGCCGGCGCAATTTTTTTTCGTTAGTTGTAACCTTTCTTCCTCTTATCCGTTTACATAATCCCTTAACCAATCAGACAGAATAATTTACCGCTTGTGTATAGGCATGTACTATGCAAAACAGAGTACTTAGTTTTGTTGTGTAATATTCCAAACACAGTAATAAAAAAAATTATGAAAAAATATACAATCTTAACCGCCATCTTTTCGATGTTGACCGCTATTTTATTTGCTCAAACCCCCACTGGTACTATAAAAGGCTCAATCGCTGATGGTGGCAATCAACAAATCATCGATGCCGCAACCATATCTCTTTTCAGGGCAAAAGATTCTTCCCTGGTGAAAATTAACCTGGCGGATAAGCAAGGAAACTTTGTTTTTGAGGAAGTTTCTTCCGGAAAATATTATTTACTGGCTACCTCTACGAGCCATTTAAAAACTTATAGTCCCGTTCTGGAAGTAAAAGACGGCGCTTCAGTTTCTGCGGGCACTTTACAATTAACAGCCATGGAAAAAACCTTAAAAGAAGTAAAGGTGGAGGCAAAAAAGCCTTTCATTGAACGAAAAATTGACCGCACCGTGGTAAATGTTGATGCATCGATCACCAATGCCGGAACCACTGCCCTGGAAGTGTTGGAAAAATCGCCGGGAGTTACGGTTGATAAAGACGGAAATGTCAGCCTTAAAGGAAAGGCAGGTGTAATGATCATGCTTGACGGAAGACCTTCGTACCTGAGCGGCCAGGAATTAGCGAATTTGCTGAAAAATATGCCATCTTCCAATATTGATCAGATCGAGATCATGACCAATCCTTCTGCAAAATTTGATGCAGCAGGAAACTCCGGAGTCATCAATATCAAAACAAAGAAAAATAAGATGAAGGGCCTCAACGGAAGCGTAAGCGCATCAGTTCTTCAATCTTCTCAAACCAAAACCAATAACAGTGTAAATCTGAATTATCGCACAGGTAAAGTAAATCTGTTTGGGAACGCCAGTTATTCTCTTTGGCAAAATAAGAATGATCTGTATATCAATAGAAATTTCAGAAATGTAAACACAAAACAAATAGAAACTATTTTTGATCAGCACACCGCATTCAAAAGAATATCTAACTATGAGAATTTGAAATTGGGAATGGATTTTTATGCCAATAAAAAGACTACGCTTGGTGTGGTAGTTTCCGGGTATTTAAATCCTGCAAAGGAAACCAGCGTTAATCAAACGGATCTCAACAATTCTATGAACCACACAGATTCTATTGTAGTAGCTGATAATTCAGACAAAAGAAAATCTAATAATTTTGCAACCAATCTTAATCTCCGGCACACATTTGATTCAACCGGAAAAGAATTTAGTATTGACCTGGATTATCTGACCTATTACCAAACTTCGGATCAGTTCTTAGTAAACAATTTTTTAAATCCCGATTTTTCGGTAAGAAAAGATCCATCTCAATTAAAAGGAAATCTTCCTTCAAAAGTGAATATCTACGCGGCTAAAACCGATTTTACCTTTCCTCTTAAAAAAACTGCGAAGATAGAAACCGGCTTAAAATCCAGTTATGTAACTACAGACAATGATGCTTTGTATCAGAATAATACTTCTTCCGGATATGTAACCGACGAAGGAAAAACCAACCATTTCATTTATAAAGAAAACATCAACGCAGCTTATGTAAACTTTAGCAAACAAATAAAAAAATGGGGCGTTCAGGCCGGTTTGCGTGCTGAAAACACCAATGCCAAAGGCCACCAGGTTGGTAATTCCACAAGAGCTGATTCTTCATTCGTAAAAGATTATACCAATCTGTTTCCGACTGTTTATGTAAGTTATCAGGCTGATAAAAAGAACACTTTTTCTGCTAATTATGGCCGTAGAATTGACCGCCCTGATTACCAGGATTTAAACCCATTTTATTATTTCCTTGATGAATATACCTACCAGGTGGGCAATACATTATTACAACCGCAGTTTTCTGATAATGTTGAATTGTCTCATACTTATAACGGGTTTTTAACCACCACCCTTAATTATAGTGAAGTTCATCATGTATTTACTGAAGTAATGAAGCAAATAACCAGCGAAAGAAAAACTTTTGTAACCAAAGATAATATTGCCTCAAAATCAAATTTTGGGCTTGCAATAAGCGCCAATTTTCCTGTTACCAAATTCTGGACTACCAACCTGTATACTAACGTGAGCCATGACGTATACAAAGGCATGCTTAGCGGCGCAATGCTTGATGTAGAAAGCACCATGTTCTTTTCCAACATGAATAATCAATTTAAATTTAATAACGGATGGAGCGCTGAATTAAGCGGGTTTTACAGGTCAAAAGGAATTGAAGGCCAGATGGTCATCAACCCAATGTGGAGGCTGGATGCAGGTTTGCAGAAACAAATTTTGAAAAAGAAAGGAAGTTTAAAATTAGGCATTCGCGATATTTTCCAATCTCAAAATTTTTCAGGAAATGTAAAATACCAGGATATTGATGTGCGCCTGAAAAATACCAGGGACAGCAGAACCGTATCGCTTACCTTTTCTTATAAATTCGGTAAGCCAATGCAAAATCAGCGCAGCAGAAAAACCGGCGGCGCATCCGAAGAACAAAGCCGCGTAAAAACAGGCGGAAATTAACCTTCATCGTAACACATAATTTAAAAGCCGGCATATTTGCCGGCTTTTTGCTTTAGTGCTATGGTAAGAAAAAATTGTAAACGTATTATCGGTTTTATGTAAAATTCTCTGCAACTAACAAATCTATATTTTAGCTGTTGCCGGTAAATAGTAATTTTAATTAAAATTATTTTTAAATCAACTGAAGTAATGTTTTAGAATGGGATTTTGTATGGTAGGGCAGCTGGGTTTTTAGGGATCATTTTTCTTTAAAATTTTAAAACCTGCGAGTATGAAACACAAATCTCTTATAAGCATTTTCCTGCTTATTGTAAGTTTTGCCGGAACTGCACAATCTTTGCAAACCTGGACCTGGGACACCTACAAAATGAAATTTAAAGCGCCGGACAATATGGTAATTCAGCAAAATGATGCAAATGGATACCAGGCTACCAATAATAATATTACGCTGGATATTTATCCACGCACGGGCGAAAATCTTACTTACGATGGCATGAAAAATTCGATCATTAACTGGGCGAGCCAGCTGTCTCTTTCTTACAGTTCAAATCTAAATGGCCGAAGCCAGCCAATTTATCTTCAAAACATAAACCGCTATTGGGGATGTGCTATCGATGGTACTAAAGAGGGGTTTCCCGCCTCGGTTCTGTTATTGGTAAATCCTGATAATCCTGACATTAGTTTTTATGTGTGGATTTCTTATGCCCAGGAATATTATCATGATGCCATTGCCATTTTAAGAAGTTTTCAGCCACTTTAATAAAAGGATATTTGTAGCATTTCGTTCGATAAATTGAATGGTTTATTTATCGTCGTAATTTAATGTACCAAAAGACAGGAAATCTATATTTTGGCTTATCTCGTTCCGGGAAACAAGGCTTTAAGGAAGCATCCTTGACATTCGCCAAACTTGAATAAGTTTTGTGCCCGCCATTTTTTATCTTTGTTTTTTTATCTTAAAAATTTATCAATCATGCCATCTTTCGATCTTGTAAGTAAAGTTGATTTGCAGACGCTTGATAATGCGATTAACACTGTTGAAAAAGAAATTAAAAACCGTTTTGATTTTAAAGGAAATCATGTGGTGATCGATTTAAACAAGAAAGACTTAAAATTAAATCTGGAAGCCGACAGCGATATGAAACTGGGCCAGATTATAGATGTGCTGATAAGCAAAAGCATGAAACAGGGATTGGCTGCCGAGATTTATGATCTGAAAAAAGAACCTTACCAAAGCGGTAAAGTGATGAAGAAAGAAATACCGGTAAGAAACGGCATCAGCCAGGAAGATGCAAAAAAAATTGTGAAACTGATAAAGGACAATAAATTTAAAGTGCAGGCGGCCATTATGGACGATATTATCAGAGTTTCCAGTAAAAAGATCGACGATTTGCAGGAAGTTATCCAGGCTTCAAAAGGCTGGGATTTAGGGCTGGCGCTGCAATATGTAAATATGAAAAATTGATCTTTTTTGATTTTGCCCGTAATTATTATTTATTTACCTTCGCACCCTTAAAAATACATGGCAAAATCCATGTTTAAAACAAATAAATATGAAAAAAGACATTCATCCATCAAATTACAGGTTCGTGGTTTTTCGCGATATGAGTAATGGCACTATGTTTTTAAGCCGTTCTACCGCTGCTTCAAAAGAAACTGTTCAATGGGAAGATGGTAAAGAATACCCGGTAATTAAACTGGAAATTTCAAATACTTCTCATCCGTTTTATACCGGTAAAAATATGCTGGTAGATACTGCCGGACGTATTGATAAGTTTAAGAAACGCTACGAAAAAAGAAATAAATAATAATTTTAGTTTTGATTTTTTTATCCTCCTTCACCGGGGGATTTTTTTTTATTTTCACACCTGTTGTATAATTATTAGTTTAGCGAATGAATATTTTGCTCGATGACATTCCCTTTAAAGAGTCGCTTTATCCGTTTGGGGCAGTTCGTTCAATCGCACATATAAGAATTGGTATTCTCACCATTTTTGAAAAATGGCAATTTTATTTTCCCGGTAAAGTTTTTATTAAGTCTGAGCAGTTAATCAATCCAAACGAGGCTGGCGACTGCCTGAAATTTCCGGCCAATTTTATTCCATCATGGGAATTCTTAAAACAAGTGGCCGCGCAGAATATGAAGATCGCTTTCACGCCTGATTGTAGAATTCTCGCGCATCCCTGGCAAATTTTTGAGTACAATGATTGGGCAATTGGCCAGGATTTTAAAATGATCACCGCCGGGCGTATTTCTGAAAAACTTACCGAATTCAACCAGGCTTTGCATCCTGAAAATATCTTTATAGAAGCTGGCGCAACAATTCGTTTTTCAATCTTAAATGCCGAAAGCAGGCCCGATTTATATTGGTAAAAATGCCGAAATCCAGGAAGGATCTTTGTTGCGCGGCCCAATTTCAATTGGCGAAGAAAGCCGGGTTAAAATGGGTACAAAAATTTATGGTGCCACTACCATCGGCCCTTATTGTATTGCCGGCGGCGAAATAAAAAATTCAATTATGATGGGCTTTTCAAACAAAGGCCACGATGGTTATTTAGGCGATTCGGTGTTGGGCGAGTGGTGCAATCTTGGCGCCGGAACCAGCAATTCTAATTTAAAGAACAATGCATCTAACATTAAAATATGGAGTAAAGCAGATAATGGCTTTATAAATGCGGGAACAAAATGCGGCTTGCTAATGGGCGATTACAGCCGAAGCGCCATCAATACCTCTTTTAACACAGGCACAGTGGTGGGAAATTGCTGCAGTATTTTTGGCGATGGTTTTCCTCCAAAATTTGTTGCCGATTTTACCTGGGGACATGAGAAATATATTTTTGAAAAAGCAATTGCCGACATCAGTAATTGGAAAAAATTAAAAGACAGAGAAATTACAGAAGAAGAAATTTTATCATTAAAAAACATTTATCATTAAAATAAGAAATCAATATTATGAGAAAACAAATTGCGGCAGCTAACTGGAAAATGAATTTAAAACTTAGTGAAGCAACTGAGTTATTAAATGGTATCATCAATCAAAATATTTCACTTGCAAAAGACCAGCAGGTTGTTTTTGGCGTGCCATTTCCTTACTTGCTGTTAGCAACAGAAAAGGTAAAAAACCAGTCCGGATATTTTATTGCTGCGCAGAATTGCTATACAAAAGAATCGGGAGCTTTTACCGGCGAAACCAGTGCGCCAATGCTTGCATCATGCGGCGTTGAATATGTAATTATCGGCCACAGCGAACGCAGGGAATATTTTAAAGAAGACAATCAAATGCTTGCGCAAAAAGTAGATGTTTGTTTAGCTAATGGATTAAAGCCAATATTTTGTTGCGGTGAGCCTTTGCAGATAAGGGAAGAGGGCACACAGAATGATTATGTAGAGCAACAATTAAAAGAAAGCCTGTTTCATTTGGATGCGACTGCGCTTACAAATTTCGTAATTGCTTATGAGCCAATCTGGGCCATTGGCACCGGTAAAACGGCCACTGCTGAACAGGCGCAGGAAATGCATGCGCACATCAGAACGGTGTTTGCCGGCAAATACGGAAATGAAATTGCCAACACAATTTCTATTTTATACGGTGGCAGTGTAAAGGCCAATAATGCAAAAGAAATATTTGGTAAGCCCGATGTTGACGGAGGTCTTGTGGGAGGGGCTTCTTTGATGGTGAACGAGTTTGCTGAGATAATCAAAGGGCTTAAAAGCGAATAAAACAATCATCATCGCTTTGTAAAATTCGTAAGATCAACTGCGTAATTAACACTTAGAATCTTTGTTTGATGTTCTGAATTACTTTATTTGTACTTCAAATTTAAAATCACACAAAATGAAAAAAATTCTTGTTACCGCATTATTAATGGCAGGTTCCTTCGGATTGGTTAACGCGCAGGCAAAACAAAAACCCGCTGTTGAAAAAACCACAAAAACAACCACCTTAAAAGCCGCGCCAACAAAAACAACGCATGCACCGGTGGTTAAAATGAATCAAACTCAAGCTACCACAACTACTCATGTAAAAGCGGATGGCAGTGCAGATAAGCGTTACAAAGAAAATAAAACTACTAAAACAACAGCAGCAGGTCCATTGAAAAAAAATGGCACACCTGATATGCGTTATAATGCCAATAAAAAGAAGTAAAGGTTTGATTAGACATTGTTTTTTGGCCGGTAAATTTACCGGCCATTTTTGTTCCCAAAATCATTTCTGTAGGTTGCTGCTCAAACAAGCAAAAAAGTAGTTTTTAGTTTTTCTTAGTCCAGTATGTGGCATTCGAAACCTTCAAGTCTTACTAACTGAATCACCTTCGCCGGTTCGGCATTTTCGCCCGCAACTTTCATTACTTTATCGCAGTCGCTTAAATCAAAATTGATGTTGCTTCCCGGAAAATGCTGAAGTAACAGGGAAACAATTTTTTTAGCATGGACCACTTTGCGCACGTTGGTCTTATATACTTCTATCATTGTAATTAAAAGTTCCTTAGTTTCTTAATATTACTATTCTAATTTTTTACCGGCTATCGTGTAATTTATGGTAGCACACATAAGATGTGATCAGTATGGCGAAAAAGATCAGCGGCGAAAACGAATTGAATACAAGACCGTCAATGGAAAAATAGGCTATGGAGGCTGAAATGCAATCAATGCCTAACGCTACGTAATTCCATTCTTTTATTCGCTTGCTTACCGGAATTATCAGTAACAGTCCGCCGATAAGATGTCCTATGTTTAATTCCCATCTAAACCATTCAGGTAACCCGAGATGTCGCATACCATCTATGGCCATTTGGCTGTTCATGAAAAAAGCTCCGGATAAAAGAAATAAGGCAAACAGGCCGGTTGTGATCCAATAAATAATCCTGGTTTTCTTTAAATTGGATTGATAAGTTAATGCAGTATTCGTTGATGTCATGTATTTGCGTTTAGGTATGTTTGTTAGTAATTAATTTTATCTTTCTTCCTAATGAACTGGCAGCTCATTTTGTTATTTTGTCAACACGTTTTTCTGTTCCAGCGCTTGCACAATATTTTGTAACTGGTGCAGGTGCCTTTGTGTATGATACAATACAAAATAAAGTAGCTCCAGTTTTGTAGTTGCGCCAAATAAAGGAACTTCAATTATCTCTGAAAGGTTTACGGCGTTACGCATAGATATTAAGCGTTCGATGGATGCTTTAAGTTCGTCGGTCACCAAATCTTTTTGATAAGTATTTTTTGTTGGTAAGATAAACTCGGGCGATTTATATTTAACGCTAAAATCAAGAAACATCTTTTTGAGCTTTGCTGCTCCTTCGGCCGGATCTCTGTCGCAGACGGTGCCTTCCATTTCTAAAGCCTGCGCAATTCCTTTGTTGGATTTCGTTATATGTGAAGCCAGCTGCGCGGCCGTCCAGCTGTCTTCAAAAGGAATTTGGTTGATGTCTGTTTCGTTCAAAGACGACATCAATGTCAGCAACTGGCCGGAGGTATCATCCAGCGATTCAAATAATTTTTTGTTAGTTGAAAGCATGAAAAATATTTTTTGTGTGTTTATTTTTGTTCAATGACTGACAGTATATTGCCTGCCGGATCTTTAAACCAGGCAATACTTGGACCGTTAGGATTTTGGTTGATGCCTTTCTCATTCGTTTTTATCTGGCCTTCATATTGTTCGAATGTTACTCCCTTTTTAGTCAACTCATCCACGGCCCGATTGATATCATCTACCACAAAGTTTAAGATGGTAAAAGTGGCGGGAACGTGGTTGGGCTTCGGATAAACCATTACATCACTGTTACCGTCTATTTGCAGTTCTATAATTCCCATTGGGTTGTCAGTTACTGTTAAACCCAGAATTTCAGTATAAAACTTTTTTGCTTTTTGGAGATCATCAACCGAAAATCCACTAAAAGCTTTTGTGTATGTAAACATATTGTTATTTTTAAAGCGTTACCTTTCTAATTAAATATTGCGGACCGCCAATGAACGATCTTCAATCGCAATCCAAAATTACAGTACAAAATAAATGATTAGGGGGAGGTAATACGGCAATCTAAGGGGTTGTTCGCGACAAAAGGATGTTTTAAATTTGCGATGAAAATGGAGGATTAGCGGGACGGGAGAGTAACTTCAATCAAAAAAATAATTTGCATGAAACACGTTTCAATTCTCATTCCGCACGGGCATACCAGCGTTGTAAACATTGAAGGCTCGCACCAGATATTTAACGAGGTAAATTCTTTGTTGGCCCAGAAGGGAGAGCCACCACTGTTTAATGTGCAACTGGTAGGACTTTGTAAAGAAACCAGCCAAAGAAACGGGCTGTTTAAAGTAAGTCCCGATGCATTGATTAATGATGTAAAAAAGACCGACCTGATTATTATTCCGGCGATACATGGGGAGCCGAAAACCGTTATGCAAAAAAACGCTCCGTTTGTTCCCTGGATCATCGAACAATATCAAAACGGCGCAGAAGTAGCCAGCCTTTGTATCGCTTCTTTTTTTCTTGCAGGTACAGGCTTGTTGCATAATAAGCAATGCGCCACTCACTGGACGGCCGCCAATGAATTTAGAACGATGTTTCCAGACGTTAACCTGGTGGATGATAAGATCATGACCGAAGATGATGGCATCTATACAAGTGGCGGCGCATATTCTTTCCTGAATCTGCTGATATACATCATTGAAAAGTATGCCGGGCGCGATGTAGCGATTTTAACAGCCAAAGCATTTATGATAGATATTGACCGCATTAGCCAGTCGCCCTTTATTATATTCCAGGGGCAAAAGGCACACGATGATGAGCCCATAAAAAAAGCACAGGAATTTATAGAAAATAATTTTGAAGAAAAAATAACGGTAGATCAGCTTGCGTCTATGCTTGCTGTTGGCCGAAGAAACCTGGAGCGCAGGTTTAAGAAGGCAACCTCAAACACCGTGGTAGAATATATTCAGCGTGTGAAGATTGAAGCAGCAAAAAAGCGATTTGAAACAAGCCGGAAAAATGTAAATGAAGTGATGTACGATATCGGATATATTGATCCTAAATCTTTCCGCATCACTTTTAAAAAGATCACCGGGTTGTCTCCTCTTCAATATCGCAACAAGTATAACCGCGAAGCCCTCGCGTCGTGATCGATTTGTTTTTGGCGGAGAAACGTTGTCGAAGTGGTGCGAAATCTTTTACCGTCTTATAAGCCAAAAAGTAGTTTTTATCTTTTTTGACGATATCATTTTTATTCATTTAAAACATAAATGATGGCAAAGAAAATAGCTCTGATAACTGGTGGCAGCCGCGGTTTAGGAAAAGAAATGGCTTTAAGGCTTGCGCAGGCCGGGCACGATGTTGTAATAACTTTTGTGTCTCAAAAAGAAGCCGCAGAAAATGTAGTGAAGCAAATAGAAGCATCAGGCAAACGGGCCATCGCATTGCCGTTAGACGTAAACAACATTTCGTCGCTGGATGAGTTTGTAGCCACATTTAAACAATCTATCCAAAACAAATGGCACGTCGCGTCTTTTGATTTTCTGATCAACAACGCTGGCGTTGGCGCAACCATTCCTTTTGAAAAAGCCACCGAAGAAGATTTCGATCGTTTCGTAAATATTCACTTTAAAAGTGTGTATTTTTTAACTCAGAAATTGCTTCCTTTAATAAATAAGGGCGGAAGAATTATTAATATTTCTTCCGGCACCACCCGCTTTTGCGTGCCCGGTTATTCAATTTATGCATCAATGAAAGGCGCCATCGAAGTGTTTACCCGGTATCTCGCTAAAGAAATCGGCAGCAAAGAGATCACAGCAAACGTAGTTGCGCCGGGCCCGATAGAAACTGATTTTAATAATGGCGGAAACAGAGATTATCCTGAAAGAAACAAAATGCTGGCTTCAATGACGGCGCTCGGCAGGGTAGGCGTGGCAGAAGACGTGGGAGGTGTAATCGCATTTCTCTGCAGCGATGACAGTGCCTGGATAAATGGCCAGCGAATAGAAGTTTCGGGTGGAATTAATTTATGATCAATAAATTTTTGGCATAGAAGCATCTTTGTTAATAATTAAAGAATGAATTATTAATTTCAACACTCAAAGACCGTTTTACTCCAACGTTTCCAAACAGAAGTTTCAAATTAATCTCATTGCAATATGCCAGGTCTCTTTTCACTCATCCTTTCTACTTTTTTAATGAATAATTCTTTTGTTGTTCCCATCGATACCGCACAACTGAAAAAAGAAATTCTTGCAGAATTTAGCAAACAGCCTGAGGCTACTTTTGCGGTTGCTTTTAAAAATCTTTCAACAGGCGAGGAGTTTTTATTTAATTCCCATGAAAGTTTTCATGCAGCAAGCACCATGAAAACGGCGTTGCTGATTGAAACTTTTAAACAGGCAGCAGAACATCAGTTTTCGCTAACGGATTCTATTCTTATTCATAACGATTTTAAAAGCATTGCAGATGGAAGTACATATTCGCTCGACTCGGCCAACGACAGCGAGAAAGATCTCTATCAAAAAACAGAAGCCAAATTGCCGATAGAGGATATTCTTTATCGCATGATCACCAAAAGCAGTAATCTTTCTACCAATCTTATCGTGGAAATGGTGGGAGCAAAAAATGCCAATAACACCATGCGCTTATTGGGTGCCAAAGATATGCAGGTGCTGCGCGGCGTAGAAGACGGAAAAGCTTTTGACCTCGGCCTGAATAATACTGTAACTGCTTACGATCTGATGCTTGTTTTTGAACACATTGCCAATGGAACAGTGGTTAATAAAAAGGCCTGCGATGCAATGATCAAAATTTTAACGGATCAATATTTCAAAGAGATTATTTCCGCAAAGCTTCCGGCTGATGTGAAAACAGCGACTAAAAGCGGGTGGATCGTAAAAGTCTGCCACGACTCGGGAATTGTTTTCCTTCCGGATGGAAGAAAATATGTAATCGTATTATTATCAAAGGGCATCGCAGATCAACAGGTAGCTACAGAAACCCTTGCTACTGTTTCAAAAATTATATACGACCAGGTAACAAAGAAGAAAGGTGCCTGATTCTTTCTTTGATAAAAATCGAACCTGCTTTTAAAAAACAGGATTTTCTATATAATGGCTTATCCCGCTTTATTATTTTAATTTTTTTTCAAACTGCATTTCAATTAATTTTTTTCATTTAGCTTTGATCTTTAATGCAACTTTCCACCAAACATCTTCTCGGCATTAAAGATTTACAGCTTCGCGACATTGAACTTATTCTTTCAACTGCATCGCAATTCAAAGAAGTTTTACAAAGACCGATAAAAAAAGTTCCTTCGCTCCGCGATACTACCATCGTTAATTTATTTTACGAAAATTCCACCCGAACCAGGATATCTTTTGAGCTTGCCGAAAAAAGATTAAGTGCTGATACGCTTAATTTTTCAGCTTCCGGATCTTCAGTTTCCAAAGGCGAAACATTGCTGGATACGGTTAATAATATCCTCTCCATGAAAGTGGATATGGTAGTGATGCGCCACAGCGCAAGCGGCGCCCCGCATTTTTTGGCGAAGCATATTCCGGCGGCGATCATTAATGCCGGCGATGGAATTAATGAACATCCTACGCAGGCGCTTTTGGATGCTTTTTCAATTAAAGAAAAATGCGGCCAACTGGAAGGAAAAAAGATCGTTCTTATTGGAGACATCATGCATTCGCGCGTGGCGCTAAGCAATATTTATTTACTGAAAAAAACGGGCGCAGAAGTAATGGTGGCTGGTCCGCCAACGTTAATTCCGAAATACATAAAGCAGGCATTTGATGTCCGGGTAGAATACGATCTTAAAAAAGCATTGGAATGGTGCGATGTGGCCAACGTGCTGCGAATACAATTAGAGCGGCAAAACCAGGTGTTGTTTTCTTCCTTAAGAGAATACAATCTTGCCTATGGAGTAAGCAGAAAAATATTGGATAGCATCAATAAAGAAATAGTGATCCTTCATCCCGGGCCGGTAAACAGGGGCGTGGAAATAGACAGTGATGTGGCAGATTCGAGCCAATCGATTATTTTGCAACAAGTTGAAAATGGCGTTGCTGTTAGGATGGCTGTTTTATATTTGCTGAGTAATAAGCAAAATTTCAACTAAGTTTATTTCTGCAACCAAAACAAAAAACTTTTTATGGAAAGAATCTGTTTATTTCCCGGAACCTTTGATCCCGTTACGCTGGGACATATTGATATCATCGACAGGGCGCTTCCGCTGTTTGATAAATTATTTATCGGTTTGGGGCGCAACAGTAACAAAGTGCCGATGTTTTCCGAAGAGCAGAGGTTGGGATGGCTTCGCGAAATTTATCGCAACGAGCCAAGAATTGAGGTGCTTGCCTATGATGGTTTAACGGTTGATTGCTGCAAAAAAGTGGGCGCTAATTTTATATTAAGGGGCATACGCTACGTTAATGATTTTGAATATGAAAAGGCGATTGCTGATATGAACCGTAGCCTTGAAAATAGCGTGGAAACCATTTTCTTAACATGCCTTCCCAAATATACTTCTATTGCCAGCACACTAATAAGAGATGTAATCCGTAATGGCGGCGACGTTGCTGAATTTCTACCGGATGCAGTTAAAAAGACACTTATAAGAGAATTTAAAGTTGAGGATTAGGGTCTAGAGAAGTTTGATGGTTTAGAAGAGTTTGAGGCGTTTAGAAGAGTTTAGATTGTTTTGAGGTTTAGATGCTTTTGAGAGCTTGTTTAGAAGTAGCAGATAATTCGAAAATTCTTAATTTGTAATTCGTAATTTTTAATTCGTAATTCGTAATTAATGACCTCTATCTGGTTTCAGAAAAATATAGTGCTTGATGATTTACATCAGCTTGGCGAAAATACCATGACTGAATACCTTGGATTAAAATGGGTGGAAATCGGGGACAATTATTTAAAAATGTCGATGCCGGTTAATGCTACTACAAGGCAGCCGTATGGTTTTTTGCATGGTGGCGCATCATGCGTTCTTGCCGAAACTATCGGCAGTGTTGGTTCCGCTTTGGTCATCGACAGAAACAAATTTTATTGTGTTGGTTTGGAAATAAACGCCAATCATTTAAGAAGTGTTACTGACGGAATAGTTACTGCAACCGCCAGTCCTTTACATTTGGGAAAATCCACTCATGTCTGGGATATAAAAATCCACGATGATAAAAATAAACTGTTTTGTGTGAGCCGGCTCACCGTTGCAATTATTCCAATAAAAAAATAGATTCACTCTCTGTGAGAAATGAGAATTTATGGAGTTTTAAGCATGCTTCAACACCTGTAGGATTGTTGGAAATGTATTGGATTGATAGTTTTTTAAATCGCTTTTTTGTACCCACTTAATTTCAGTAATATCTTCTTCCGTTTGTGGAAGTAGTTTTTCAGTTCCCGTTGCTTTCATGGCATACCAATGCGATTCTTTTAAAATGTGTTTTCCAAACTGTACGTAAGTATGATAGGTAATTTCAAGCGGCTTTCCTACTTCAACCTGGTGCAGGCCCGTTTCTTCCTTAACTTCTCTTTTAGCGCATTCAGCAAGGCTTTCGCCCTCGTCTAATTTCCCTTTGGGCAAATCCCATTTTCCTCTTCTGAATATCATTAACACTTCTGATTTTTTATTTTTTATCAGTCCGCCTGCCGGCTTTTATTATGTCGAAATGTTTGAAGAAAGCGGCGTGCAGCTTTTTCAAATCGTTATCAAAAATAATTCCCGCATGAAATTCCGGTTTATTGATTTCATGCAACAAAGAATTAACGGCAGCAGTAGAAATTTCATCAATATAAACAGCATCGGGATGATGTTGATATTCATTGATCTCAGGAGTAATTTCACTGCAAAGAAAAACGGGTTTATCGCCGAAGTAAATTGTAATATAGCTCATAGTGTTTATTATCTTCGCAGCATGACCGATAAAAAAGCGATAGCTGAAAAGCTTTTACAAATTAATGCAATAAAATTAAGTATTCATAGCCCGTTTACCTGGGCAAGTGGTTGGAAAAGCCCGATATATTGCGACAACAGAAAAAGTCTTTCATTCCCTTTTATCAGGGATTTTATTAAGTCGGAAATGTGCAATTTGATTTTTCAATCTTTCGAAAAAGCTGATATGATTGCGGGTGTTGCAACCGCCGGAATTCCCTGGGGCGCCATGGCCGCAGATCAATTAAAGCTTCCGTATATTTACGTTAGACCCAAGCCCAAAGAACACGGACTTGGAAACCAGATTGAAGGATTTTATGAGCCCGGAAAAAGGGTAGTAGTGGTGGAAGATTTGATCTCTACCGGCAAAAGCAGCCTGCAGGTGGTGGATGTTTTGAAAAATGCAGGGTTGGAAGTGGAAGGCATGGTTTCCATCTTTACTTATGGATTTGACGTAGCGAAAAAAGCATTTGAATCTCACGGTATTGAGCTAAAATCATTAACGGACTACGACTCCTTAATTGAGCTGGCCATTGATCAGCATTTAATCTCAGAAAATGATCAACAATCATTGTTAAACTGGCGGAAAGATCCGGCTAATTGGAACGCAAATTCTTAAATTCGTAAAAATTAAATCTATGAAAACGTTTCTTCTTGGAATGATTGCTTTAACGGCATTTTCAACTGCTTCTTTCGCGCAAAACAAAGCCATTCAGAAAGCAGTTATTCAAACTCCCGGCGTGCAGGATGAGGCCTGTAAAACCAGGATTGACAATTTTCTCGTGCATGAATACGGCGTTTCTGCTGTTAAAACCGACTGGAGAAAGCACACCGTAACCGTTCAATGGTACACCGACAGAACCAATATAGAAAACATTAAAACCGCCCTGGCAAATATGGGATATGATGCTGATGATGTGGCAAAAGACGAAGCTGCCTTTAAAAGATTGCCGCCCGCCTGCCGCCATACAGTGGTGAAAAAAGATCCGTAATAGAAAAATAGAGATTAGTTTAAATAATTAACCCGCCAATGTGCGGGTTTTTTTGTGTCATTCCAATAAGATCCATTTGGCTTTCTAAAACAAAGAAAATGTTTGTTTCGACTCATAATCCACAGGAAAACTCATAAATACATTTGCCTTTCCGACTCTTACCTTTCCCGAAAGCTTTACCAAAACTTCTTTTCCCACCAGGGTGTTTAAAGCATTTTTAAATGCATTCTGCATGTCCACATTAAACTTAACCGGAATGCTAAACGTATCTCTTCTCGGAATTCTGATAGTGCTGTCCGTGACGCTGTGACCAAGCAAATTTCCATTGATAAAAATGTCCAGGTCCGTATTCTTCAACTGCATCCCAAAATTGTTCGGATTATAATATTCGAGATTTAAACTGATCGTGGAATTAGTAAAACCCAACTTCTCAATAGAGAGATTATGATAGGTTACGTACTCCAAAGCCTTTGGAGAAGAGCATGACAAAAATGCTGTTGTCAATACAATCAACATCCACTTATTTTTTTTCATTTTAAAATTTTGCGTAAAAAGGGTAGGCAAAGATAACTTTCCTGGTGCTAAGTCAATTAGCAAAGTGAAAATTTTAACGCCAAAATTGACTGCTATTTTATTTAGTATTTAATTATGTAAAGTAACTTATTGATTAACAGACTAAAATAAACTTTTATTGATTATTAATTATAGAAATTTTACTCCCAATTAAGTAAAAACCCCAGTTTATAGAGCTATCTATGATCTGAAACTGTTATAATGTCATTAATTATTTATTAAATTATTGAATTACAAGTGTTTATATTACTTGTTGATATTTAAACTTTATTTAAAATTTGATTTTGAGAAAAAATTAATGTTTTCTCATTAAAACATCAATTACCGGTTAACAATCTTTTAAAAATCAAATCTCGAATGATAATTGAGCAAGCAATAATGTCAGGCTACCATCTTTTTCCAGAGGCGATCATATAAGCCAAAAAGTAGATTTTGGAATTTTTGAAATTGTTGACTTCTGGAAAAATTCAATTTGTATTGGGCGATGTTGAAAGAGTAAAAAAGGCGGAAATGAGATGGTTCAGTTCCTGGTTTTACCTCCAGACCAGAAAATAAATCAGCTGATCATATAAGCCAAAAAATAGATTTGTGATTTTTCGAAATTGGAGATTTCTCCAAAAAATTCAGTTTGTACTTAGCGATGCTGAAAGAGTAAAAAAGGCGGAAATAAGATGATCGCGATTTCTGGGTTTTAGCTCATGACCAAAAAATAAATTGGCCCGTCATATAATTCAAAAAAATAGATTTGTGGTTTTTCGAAATCCGGAGGTTTTCAAAAAATTGAAGTCTTGTTTCTGCAGCGATTGAAAAAATAGTAGCCGCGAAAAATGACGGCTCCGATGTCTTGATGTTGGCTTCCGCTTAAAAGATAAATTGCCAATTTTTTTAATGCATCTGCAAAAGCCAAAAAGTAGATTTTTAGAATTTTCCTGGGAAAGGTTGCGGCAGTTAGCTTCGATGTCTATTTTTTAGATTAGAATGATTTTGAGTTTTTCACTCCGTGCCTCTACAAATAGCAGCAATTTTAATAAATCGTTAGTATCTATATTAAAAATTATCTAATTTATTTTGAATTTTATTTATTATAATAAGTTCGTTCATATTATCTTTTAAAATGAAACATCGGTATTTTCCTTTTATGTTACAAATTATCTAAAACACCAATAAGCAGTAATTTTACGGTATTGCAAATTCAGAAAATGCACTCTATGTTTGCACCGTAATTGAAAATGTCGTTTACCTCTACATTCTTTTTTACCCAGGAAAATCCTCCAACCTCTGAAAGTTTACCGAAGACCGGAATCAGCATTTTAAACCTCAAACACAAGGAATGAACCAAAACTTTACCTACTACAAGTATAAGTATTATACACTTCTGCTTACAATGTTTGCCTTTTTAAAAAGTCTACTTCCATCTCAGGAAATTAAATTAAATCAACCTTGTCTGGTAAGATCGTGTGCCAGAGAGGAGCAAATTAACTGGTAAATCCAGTGAAAGTATTGAGCAGCTAATGCTCGTAGAATCCAAATTTTATTGAAGCCCAATTTCTAATATTCATTGTGAAGAATAATTTTAAAGAAATTATACAATGAAAAAAAATATTTTATCCAAGGGCGCTGTGATGATTTTTTGCGCGGGCATGTCGCTTGCATCAACTGCTCAAAAGCAAGCATCCACGAAAGTGAACATTATTGAGTTTAAGCTAAAACAAAATCAAAATAAAATAAGCGTTAACTGGGCCACCGATAATAATGTACCGACCAATTATTTTGAAGTGGAACGGAGCAACGATGGAAAAAATTTTAAACCTGTCGCCTATATTTTGGGCGCCGATCCACAAAAAACTGATTGCGATTGCTATGGTTTCTCTGATAAAGTAAGCCCTGATAAAAAACAATTTTATTACAGGCTGAAACATGTGGACACGAACGGGCAAATTGAATTTAGCGAAACCAGGATACTTGCATTAAAAAATTAAACATACTCAACTCGTTTTCTTTGGGGGTTACAGAACCTATTGGTTCTTAACAAACGCCGCATGTCTATGCGGCTTTTTTTTATGTAGGCCCTAAATAAAAAATGAATATTCCGTATAAAGATGTTTGACTAAAATAATTTTTAAATATCAAGAATGGTGCGGTGAGTGGCTTTCTTAATCGTCTTTTTCTTTTCGGTGCCGTTATCGTTTTGAGATGGCGCATGCACCGCATTAAATAATAACGAAGGTCCGTTCAATTCTAAAAATTGAGCGTTGTTACTGCCGCTGTTATTTTTTCTAAACGATCTGGTCTGAACTTGAGAATCATATTCGAATGTAAACTGAGGGCGGCCTTGTTCAACGTTTGTCTTGCTGATTTTTACAGCTAATTTTGCAGGCCGCATATTGGTAAGTGTAGTACCTGCAGCGCGAAGAGAATCCTGTATAAGCCGTTGTTGATTTTGAATTTCGCGTAAAAGCTTTGAAGAATTTTCAATTTTTTCTAAGTTGATGACGGACATATATTTCCGCGCATTTATTATCGCTTCTTTTTGCATCCCGGTCAGCTCATTAATATTGATTTTGGCGAAACTTTTTTCAATATCCTGCTGCACTTCAGACCAGGGTATTTTATCAATTTCGTGTGTATGCCTGCGCCAGCCCTTTTGAAATAGTAACATTCAGTTTTTTAAAATCCAGACCGTTTATCTTTCCCAAATTACCATCCCTGGCCCAATCTGATTTTGATTGGTTTAAAGCAGGTAAAGGATCTGAATGACCAGGTGCCTGGTTATCAAAATTCTCGTCGGACCTATTTGCATTTTCATCTTCATTTAGCACATCCGCCCTGCTTATGTCAGCGTTTACATCAACTGTTTCCGCTTGATGATTTTTTATTTTCGAGCAGCATTTTCTTGCCCGCACTTTTGTTTAAAACTGTTTCATTTTCATTAACAGCGTTGTCGTAATTTAAAGAAAGCGGATCAGTTTTTACGTTGATTTTTCAGGTACCTGAACTGCAGCCTTGCCGGTCTCCTTATTTGGTTTTGCCGGCGAAAGCCAGGCAAGCGAACAAAAAATGCCGGTAGTGATAATTAAAGCAAGCAGCTTTTGACCATAATTAAACTGTGTGGCAGTATTATTTCCCATAATTCTTTTAATGCGAAGCAATAATTGCTTTTTGCCGGAAACTGCGCCCAGCGCAAGCTGCATGTTATTTTTTCTGGATTGCTCCAGTCGCAACAACGCAGATGCGTATGAATGCGGATCGTATTGGTATTGAAGCACAAAATCATCACAGCAGTTTTCGCGCTCGGTTTTTATGATCTTAATGAATCTTGCCACAAAGGGATTAAAAAATAAGATGGTTTCGATGATGGACACCAGCAGGTTTACCAGGTAATCGTTGCGCTTTGATGTGCGATAGTTCATGCAAAATAATTGCCTCTAACTGATGAGCAGTTAAACTATTAATAGAAGCAAACGGAATCAATATCACGGGTTTTAAAAAACCTATGGTTGCCGGCACTTCAATATGTTTGGAAACCCAGATTTTTATTTTTCGTGAGATGCCCAACTTGCCGACAACCTTTTCTGAAAAGTCCAGCAATTGTGACGAAGGCCTGATTAAATTTTTATGAGAAACAAAATGAACATGCCTGTAAGAAGCATATAGCTTTGCCATTAAAAACAACAGCAGCATCATATAAGCTATGGAAAGATAGGGAAGAATGTCATTTGTATAAGAAAGAAAAAAACCGAAAAAACTACTTTTTCCCTTTTCCGGAGTTTCGAAAATAACCGGCTGCTGCACCAATGCCGACAGCTTTTCAGTGATCATAAAATTTGAAATGAACGTACTGAAAAACCAAATGAAAGAAGCAAAGTATACATAGCACGCTTAAATTGTGCCTGATGTTTGCATTAATTTTTTTATAGGCAATCACCACCGTTTCATAAACGAGCCACAAAAGAAAACCCTGCCAGAAACTGTTGAGAATCGCATTGCCTAATGCGCTGAGAAAAAGGGAATGTTGGAAAGATGATAAGTCCATTTTATCCGTTTTTTAGGTCGTCCAAATATTTTTGAATTTCGTCCAGTTCGCTCTTTGAAGCTTTTTGATTGCCCAAAGCCTGCAACACCAATTGGGTTGATGATCCTGCAAACAAGCCATTGATCATCTTGTCTAAAAATTGCTTTTGAGTTTTTCTTCTGCTGATGGCTGGCTGGTAAATATGTGTCTTGGCGCTGTCATCGCGGGTTACAATTCCTTTCTCAAACATAATTTGCATCAGTTTAAGGGTAGTGGTGTAACCTGAAGTTTTATTTTTAGAAAGTTCCTCATGCACTTCACGTACGGTAGCAGAATTGCGCTCCCATAAAATTTGTAAAATTTCCAGCTCGCTTTCAGTAGGTTTTGTTTTGTTGGATATGCTCATGTTTACGACTTTATTCGTAAGCAATGTACGATAATACTCGTAACAGAAAAAATAATTTTTACCAATGGCATTATATAAAATGTAAATTGTAATTTCCCCAAATTCAGCATCATTAAAAACTATAAAATGGCTTTCGAGGAAATTAAAATTTAGTGTGGAAGTTTATAATTCTATCGACGATTTAAAAAAAGAAGACGCCTATCTTTTAAGAGAAGCACGCGCAGTTACTGAATTTGCTTATGCACCTTACTCCAATTTTTTGGTTGGCGCAGTTGCCCGCCTGGCAAATGGCGAAATGGTAAGTGGCACCAACCAGGAAAACGCCTCTTATCCGGCCGGAATTTGTGCCGAAAGAACGCTGATGTCTGTGGCGGCCTCGCTTGTTTCCCGGGTGTAGGAATTGATACTATTGCAATCAGCTATCGTAATTTAAACGGCAATAGCAACCGGCCGGTAAGTCCGTGTGGAATTTGCCGTCAGTCGTTTGTAGAATTTCAGGACAGAACGCATCAGCAGATCCGGATTATTTTAAGCGGTATGGAAGGCAAAGTTCAAATCGTAAGCAACGCCAAAGACCTGCTTCCTTTGTCGTTTGGCGTTGAAGATATGCGGTGACATTGCCCAGTGAGCTTAAAATTTTTTAGTCTAAAGTCTTCAGACTTTTTTCAATAATTGAAATACATTCGGTTAGTTCTTCTTTCGAAATAGTTAGTGGCGGCGCAAAACGGATTTTATCTCCATGAGTTGGCTTTGCTAAAAGTCCATTGTTTTGTAACTCCACGCAAAGTCTCCAGGCCGCATCTTCATCTCCGTGATCAATCACGATTGCGTTTAACAATCCTTTGCCCCGTATTTCCAGAATATGCGGTGAATTTAATTTCTTCAATTCGTCGCGAAAGAAGTTTCCTAACATTTCAGCATTTTCGGCCATATTTTCGTCTTTTAAAACCTGCAAAGAAGTGGTGGCGACCCTGCATGCCAAAGGATTTCCGCCATATGTACTTCCATGCTCGCCCGGTTTTACGGTAAGCATTATTTCATCATCTGCAAGTACTGCGCTTACCGGCAAAGTACCGCCACTTAAGGCTTTGCCTAAAATTAAAATATCGGGCCTTACATTTTCATGATCGCAGCAAAGCATTTTTCCTGTTCTGCTTAAGCCCGTTTGAATTTCATCAGCGATAAATAACACATTGGCATCCGAGCAATATTGTTTTGCTTTTGAAAGATAACCAGCATCAGGAACATTAACTCCCGCTTCGCCTTGTATGGGTTCCACTAAAAATCCCGCCACATTGCTATCTTTTAATGCTTCGGCCAAAGCGGGAAGATCATTATAAGGAATAACTTCAAAACCTGTTATGAACGGACCAAAATCTTCTCGTGCGGTCGGATCCGTACTGAAAGAAATAATTCCCAAAGTTCTTCCATGGAAGTTGCCACTGCACACGATGATCTTCGCTTTATTTTCTTCCACTTTTTTTACCCTGTATGCCCAATGCCTGCAAAGTTTTAAAGCTGTTTCCACAGCTTCGGCGCCCGTGTTCATGGGCAACACTTTATCATACCCGAAAAAGCGGGTGATAAATTTTGTGAAGTTCGACAGCTCTTCACTGTGAAATGCCCTGCTGGTAAGAGTTAGCTTTTGTGCCTGTTCAATCAATGACTGAATAATTGCAGGATGGCAATGTCCCTGGTTTACTGCTGAATAAGCGCTTAAAAAATCATAATATTTTTTACCTTCTACATCCCATACAAAAACGCCTTTTCCTTCTTTAAGAACTACCGGAAGGGGATGGTAATTATGTGCGCCATATTGATTTTCAAGATCAATAAAATAATCAGTTTGCGAAGCAGTGGATTGTGCTGACATATAAAAGAAATTAAGAATTAAAAATTACGAACCTAAAAAAATTGGAAAAGAATTGAAAGCAAGGGGCGATATCGTTAGATCTTGTGATCTAAAAAATCAAGATTTTTCGCGAGGAAATGTTGTATGTAAGAGACGTTGGTCAATTCTGAAATTTGAATATCAAAGATATCGAATAAATTGGTTAATTGCTTAGTTTATTGGTTGATTGGTTAATTGGTTTGTTAGTTAATTGGTTAATTAGTTTATTGGTTAATTGGTTTATGGCAGATAGATTTTTTAATTTAAATTAAAAATGTTTGGCCATTCAATATTTTCTTCTGCGTCTAATATTGAAAACCATTCTCTTTCATATATCTTAAAATTTCATCGGGCGATAAATACTTCGATTTTTTCATTTTTAAATAATGTTTATTAGCAGTGGAATGATTCAACACAAAATCGGCCCACTGAAAAAGTTGCCAACCCAGGCCATGTTTTATAGTCGTTTTATCACCAAGCTTTTCAATTTTTGTTCGTTGTTTTACAAACAAATAAGTGATGCCCCACCACGCCATGTCAAGAAAGCTTCTACTTCTGAAATCATCCACGTGAGCCAGTTCATGGCCGATCAATGCAACCTGCGCATCAAAGGGCGCCTGGTTCAAAAGCATTCCGGTTCTATCAATATCATCGTTAATAATTATGATGTATTGTTTATTAATTTTTTTAAATATTGATCCAAACGTTAGTGTTGTTCGCGCTGTACTGTTAATACTCGAAAATTTAAATTGAATGTGCTCATGGATCAGTTCAGGATAGTAGGAGAGGGCAATTAATGAAACGGTGTCATACTCTTTTACCAGTTTTTTATGTTTCCCATAAAGATGTTTTAGAGAGTCAAGATTATAATTAGTTGCGCGGGGAACAATTAAGTTGCTTTGTGCAGCGGCGTTTTGAAAAAAACAAAATGAAATAAATATGAGAAATGGCTTCAGCAATTATATAAGAAATAACGATTACAAAAGAGGTATCCATCGATGAAAATAAGCTTTTTCAATTGAAAATTCAACGTCTTTACCAGGCGTGAAAATTCCAAAAACGGTGCTTCCCGTTCCTGTCATAGCTGCATATGCGGCGCCATGCAGATACATATTTTCTTTTATTTCTTTTATTTGCGGGTATTTTGGGTAAACAATTTTTTCAAAATCATTTACCAACTCATTTTCCCATGTTGATATGGGTTGTTGAATGATTTCCTTTATTTTTTTTGAGGGAATTGCAGGAGTTATTTGATTAAAAACTTCTTTTGTATTGATGTGTATTCCCGGATTTACGATCAGCATTTTATATCCGGAAAGAGACAATTGTATTGGCTCCAATATTTCTCCACGACCTGATGCAACACAAGGCTGGTTCAATAAGAAGAAGGGGCAGTCGCTGCCTAACTGTAAGGCGTACTCGAAAAATTGCTGTTCCGAAATATTCAAATTGTATTTTTGATTCAGCAACAGCAAAGTAAATACCGCATCTGCGGAACCGCCGCCCAGTCCGGCTCCCATGGGAATCACTTTATGCAAATGCATTTTTATTTCAGGTACTTCAGGAAAATCTTTTTTTACCAAATGAAAAGCTTTCAGGCATAAATTGTTTTCATATTCGCCCGTAAAAATTCCTGAATTATTGAATTGAGTTTTCTTTTCAGAAGAGGAAATAATTTCTAAAATATCGGTAATGGGAACAGGATAAAAAACAGTTTCAATATCATGGAAGCCATCTTCTCTCTTTTGCAGAATATTGAGTCCGAGGTTTATTTTACAATTGGGAAATGTGACCAAGAATTATGAGTTACAAATTACGAATTACGATACAACCCAAAAAGTAGAAATTGTCAATTTAAAATAACATCTAAAATTGGTTTATTTTGCTTACAAAGGTTTTAGCTACTCTTTCTGCTTTTTATTTCATCCCTGATGGATGCGGCTTTAATATAATCTTCATGCTCCAGCACTTCTTTCAATAAATTTTCCAACTCTGGAATTGATAATTTGTGAAGATCGTCGCTGCCGGTTTCTGTGTGCGAAACCACTACTTTCTTCTTTTTATCATCTTCTTCCATTAAAATTCCGGCACTGTCAAGAATGTTGTCATAAGTAAAAATAGGACAGCCGAACCGAACCGCCAGTGCCACGGCGTCTGAAGTGCGTGAGTCAATTTCAACCGTGTCTTTATCGGTAGAGCAAACTAATTTCGAATAGAAAATTCCTTCCTGGAGATCGTTAATAATTATTTCATGAAGATCAATATTAAAAGCCATCATGAAATTTTTCATAAGATCGTGTGTAAGGGGACGGCTGGGTTGCATTCGCTCCAGAGCAACAGCAATGGCCTGGGCTTCAAAACCGCCGATAACGATGGGCAGCCTGCGTAAGCCGTTAACTTCACCCAACACAACCGCGTAAGAATGTGTTTGTGTTATGCTGTGCGAAAGAGCTACTATTTCCAATTCAATTTTCTTCATACACCACCTGATTTATTTACTTTATTCCCGGCAAATATATAAAAATTAAAGCCTTTCTAATACGGGAAACTGGATGAACTGCATTTAAAAATATTGCCATGTTTGCCAACTTTTAAAAAGTTCATTTCAGTTAAAAAAATCCATTTGGAGCCTTCAATTTTTAATCAACCCTAAGAAATTCCTTTCAGTTTTTTTACCGCTTCCGTAATCTTTGGAACCACTTCAAATGCATCGCCAACAATGCCATAATCTGCTGCTTTAAAAAATGGTGCTTCAGGATCTTTGTTAATTACTACTATTGTCTTACTTCTGTTTACACCTGCCAAATGTTGAATAGCGCCGGAAATACCGATGGCAATATATAAATTCGGCGCAACAGTAAGTCCTGTTTGTCCTACATGTTCGTGATGCGGCCTCCAGTCGCTATCACTTACCGGCCGGCTACAGGCCGTGGCGGCTCCAAGCGCTTTGGCAAGATCGGTGACGATTCCCCAATTTTCAGGTCCTTTTAATCCGCGGCCCCCGCTTACTACGATTTCTGCTTCGGCTAATGGCACTTCGCCAACTACTTTATCTACTGCTTTAACTTTCACCCTTGGTTGAGGAATCTCAACATCTAATTGGGTAATTTCTGCTGTGCCTTCTCCTGCGGTTGCCTTGTATGCATTGGCATTTAAAGAAATTATTTTAATATCAGTTTTTATCGAAACATTGGCAAAGGCTTTTCCGCTAAACACGGTTTTCTTTACAACAAATCCATCACTTGTTTCGGGCAAAGCAACAGCGCCGGAAACCAAGCCTGCCTTCAATCTTACTGACAGGCGCGGAGCAATGGCCTTGCCATTAAAGTTGTTAGAAAAAATGATCACGTTGGCACCCAGATTTTTTACTGCTTCGGCAATTACATGAGTATAGGCTTCGTCGTCAAAATTATTGAGGGCTTCATTTTTTACGGTATGAATTTTTTTCAAACCATATTTGCCCAGGGCGGCAAGATCATCATTTACGGTTCCCAATAAAATCCCTTCTGCAGAGGTTCCAAGATTTTGTGCAACCTGAGCGCCATAAGAAACTGCTTCAAAGGAACTCTTCTTTATATGCCCGTCTGATTGATCTAAAAATATTAATACCATTATTAAGAATTAAAAATTACGAATTAAAAATTGCGAATTATCTAAACTTTTTAAACAATCTAAATTCTTCTAAACCATCTAAACTTTCCAAACCATCGAAGACTTTCCAAACCCTCATAAACCCCTCAACCCTCAACTCTTAACACTCAACTCTAAAACACCTTCGCTTCTTCATGCAGCAATCTCACTAATTCTTCCGGTTGGTCTGCAGGAATTAATTTTACGCCGGCCTTTGCAGGCGGTAAATCAAAAGATTGGATTGAGGTAAAAGTATCCGCAGGCACAGGTTCCAAAACGTTCAAAGGTTTTGTTCTTGCACCCATAATTCCTCTCATATTGGGTATGCGCTGTTCAGCCATTCCTTTTTGGCAGCTCACTACTACCGGAAGATTTACTTCATCTACTTCTTCGCCGCCTTCAATCTCACGGTTAACCGTACACGCAGTTCCGTTAAGTGTAAATTTTGTTGCCAAAGAAATGTAAGGCATATCCAATAATTCAGCCAGCATCCCGCCAATGGACGAACCGTTGTAATCAATGGTTTCCTTGCCCGTAAAAATAATATCGTAATTGTTTTTTTTAGCGATCTCAGCAATTTGTGATGCAATATAAAAGCCGTCCTGGCTATCCGCATTTACACGAAATGCCTCGTCGCCGCCAAGTGCCAGCGCTTTACGGATAATAGGATCTCCATCGGAGCCGCCAACGTTAATTAAATGTAATATCGTAGCCGGATCTGCCTCTTTTAATTCGATCGCTCTTACCAGGGCATACCATTCGTCATATGGGTTTAAAATGAACTGAACACCAGCTTCTGCGAATTTCGTATTGTTGTCAGTGAAGGCTATTTTTGCTGTCGTATCCGGCGTTTTGCTGATGCAAACAAGTATCTTCATTATTCATCTTTTTTAAGGTGGCGAAGATACTAAGTAAAGAAAAATTAAAAAATTATTTGATGGATAGGATCAGTAAGTTGAAGGCATATATGGAAACATCCGGAAAAGATAGTTTTCTACAACATGCATTGGCTTTAGAATATGTTAAGGCAGGCAATGATGAAGAAGCAAAAAAGCTGTTTAACGAGATTTTAAAACGCGAGCCCACTTATGTTGGCTCTTATTATCATCTCGGAAAATTGTTAGAACGAATTGGCGATCCCAAAAAAGCAATGCGGGTTTATGAGCGCGGAATGGAAGTCGCTACGGCCGCGGCAGATCATCATTCTTATACAGAACTGCGGGCTGCGTATGAAGATGTAGAAGATTACCTGGAAGAACAGTCTTAAACTAAAGAGAACTTAAAACGGATACAAAACATAAAATGCCAAATATATCAACGTCTTTAGTGAATGAATTCATTAATAATATCCACCGCCAAAATCTTTTCCAAAAAAATGATCATTTAATGTTGGCCGTGAGCGGTGGCGTTGATTCTGTTGTATTGTGCGAACTATGCCACCAGGCCGGGTTCAATTTTGAAATAGCACATTGCAATTTTCAACTAAGAGGAGAGGAGAGCGATCGCGATGAAAGATTTGTGGAGGCGCTTGGAGAAAAATACAAGACAAAAGTTTTTGTAAAAAAATTTGATACAAGCGATTATGTAGAAAAGAATAAAGTTTCTATACAGGTTGCAGCACGGGAACTGCGTTATAATTGGTTTGATGAATTAATAAAAGACGACGACCGACAACCGCACTGACGAACAAACAATCGAACATCGTACATCATACATCGTACATTTTAACTGCTCATCACGCTAACGACAATATAGAAACGTTGCTGATGAATTTTTTTAAAGGAACAGGAATAACAGGTTTGCGCGGCATTCTTCCTAAGAAAGAAAAATTGATCAGGCCATTATTGTTTGCTAAAAGAGAAGAAATAATTGCATTTGCAAGAGACCAGAATTTATCTTTTGTAGAAGATTCTTCCAATCTATCGGATAAGTATACACGCAATTATTTCCGGCATCATTTAATTCCATCGATTCAAAAGATATTTCCGGAAGCAGAAGAAAATATCTTGAACAATATTGATCGGTTTAAGGAAATTGAAATGCTATACCGGCAATCCATTGATCTGCACAAAAAAAAATTATTGGAGCAAAAAGGAAACGAAATACATATTCCTGTTTTGAAATTGCTGAAAACAGAACCATTAAAAACCATCGTGTATGAGATCATCAAAGAATTTGGATTTACCGCACATCAAACTGGTGAAGTAGTTGGATTATTAAGAAGTGAAACCGGAAAATATATTTCATCGGCAACGCACAAAATTATTAAAAACCGCAACTGGCTTATCATTGCGCCAGTTTCTACATTAGAAGCGAATCTTATTTTAATTAACGAAACAGACAAGGAAATTGATTTTGAATTGGGAAAATTAAAATTAAAACAACATGCCAACTATCAATCGCCATCTATCCAATGCTGATAATATTGCCACACTCGATAAGGATGATATAACCTTTCCTTTATTGCTGCGAAAATGGAAACAGGGCGATTATTTTTATCCGTTGGGAATGCAGAAAAAAAAGAAGCTTAGTAAATTTTTTATTGATCAAAAATTGTCATTGACAGACAAGGAAAAAATTTGGGTGCTGGAAAGCAATAAAAAAATTATCTGGATCATCGGCAAAAGAATTGATGATCGTTTTAAGATAAGGCCAAACACAAAAAATATATTAGAGATAAGCCTGGTTTGATTTGTTGCAAAAAAAAATCATAAAAACTATATTTTCGCTTATCTCAGTTTAGTAAGTGGTAAATATTTTTTTTGGGTCGAGATTTCTCACCGAAGTTACGAAATGATCCAGCAGCGGATAAGCCGAAAATGCCTGGCTCAACACCATCAGAAATACTACACCAAATAAGGCGCCCCAAATATGAGCGGAATGATTGATGGAACTTCCGCCTTTTTTTCCAAGCCAATAAGAAATGATCAAAAATAAAATGCCGAACAAAAAGCCGGGGATAAAAACCGGTATAAACAGTAAGCCTATTCCCTGCAAGGGATTAAATAAAATGTAAGCGAAAACCACGGCCGACACGGCTCCGGATGCACCAAGGCTTCTATAACCGGGGTTCATCTTGTGTTTAAAAAAATCGGGTATTACGCACGCTATTAAAGCGAAGAAATACATCAGCACGTAAAATAATCTTTCCATTATTTCCGAAGATATCGACAAAAGAATTTTCGCACGCCCCGCCAAACAAATACAACGCATACATATTGAAAAACAAATGCGGAATATCGGCGTGAATAAAGCCATAAGTTACAAAACGATAATATTGATTTTGTTCTGTGATGGAGGCCGGATAGAAGATGAGATCGCTCATAACTTTTTGCGATTTGAATGCAAACAACGAAACGATAACAGTAATGATAATGATAATAAGGGTAACAGATAAAGTCATTCTATTTTTTTAAAAATGCCAAACTACATAAAAACTAAGAATGATGGTACTTTTCATTTCGGATGATGGTACAGGCGCGATAAACTTGTTCCGCAAGAATCAATCGAACCAGTTGGTGCGGAAAAACCAGTTTAGACAAGCTCCATTTAACGTTGGCGCGTTTTAAAACACTCTCGTGAATTCCGTACGAACCACCAATCAAAAAAATAATATTTTTAGTACTTTCAATTGCTTTCTGCTGGATAAAGCCTGCCAGTTCCGGCGAAGTCCATTGCTTTCCATGTTCATCCAGTGCAACCAGTACATCATCATTTTGCAATGCGCCGAGCACGGCAGAAGCCTCCGCTTTTTTGATGTCTTCTTCAGAAGATGACGCTGCATTTTTAGCGACCGGAAAAATTTTCCAATCAACGGGATAGTAGTAACCGATACGTTTTGTAAACAGCTCAATTCCTTCCTTTACATAGATGTCGTGTGTTTTTCCAACCGACCAGAAATAAATTCTCATTAAAAATTTTTGTTTGCAATTTGGTAAAGAAAGGCCATTTCAAAAATAAATCGGTTAAATTGAAAAGAAGAAATTGGCCAAAAGCAATTATTTATTATTTTTGCGCTCCTTTGGCCCCGTAGCTCAACTGAATAGAGTATCTGACTACGGATCAGAAGGTTTCAGGTTTGAATCCTGACGGGGTCACTATTAAGCCACTATTATAGTGGCTTTTTTAGTTGTATGCGTTTTGCGCAAAAATTTCCAGGAAAGTAAAATAAATTATAGATTTCTTAGGGTTTTAAGTAAACTGCTCCATATTGAATTCGGGAGGCAGCGAACCCCGAATGTTGACTTCATTGTTAAATAAAATCCGGCACGCACTGCCCGAACCCTAAATTGTGAGTTGAAGTTGATGCCGAAAAGAGTTTGAGTAAGGCTCGCCGAAAGTTAATAAGCTGAAAATTTAAATGATCGCGTTATATTTTTTGCGGCACAAACAAGTATAAATGTTCCTTTAACTGCATTGTTCAACGGAATGTTTATTGAAGTGTTTGAGGAATTGCCGTGAATTATTAAAGAACCGTTAGTTGAATACACTTGCCATCTGCAAACTGCGTTAGTTTGATTATTTATAAATATTGATTTATCGCCCGGTTTGAAGGTTATTCTTAGATTTTTTACATTTTGGTGCTTTAATCTTATCACAGTCGAATAACTAAAAGCATCATCTACATCAACCATTTTAAGGCGATAAAAATCGCCGGAATTGAATGTAGCGTTTTGTCTGAACATATATTTCCTATTTGCCTGCCTATCAGGGACTGCTTCAACTTTTCCGATATTTTTAAAAATATTGCCATCCGTGCTTTGTTCAATTATGAAGGTCGATGTGTTTAATTCATTAGCTGTCGTCCAGTGCAAAATATCATAATCGCCAACTACCTCACCGGTAAATGAAATTAATTGCAGTGGAAGCGCGCCTGCAGTAAGTTTGCAAAGCTCATAGCCTGTAGTAATGCCAGATACGCTGGCTTGCAAATAGAGTTCATTGTGGTATTCGAGGAAATAATTATCACTTTCAAATTGCGAATAATGGCTAATAGGAAATGTTGTATTATCCGCTTTCATAGGAGTGGTACCCACTCCGGTTCCATTACTTTGATAGGTTGTAAAGTCTGCACCGGAAACCATATACATTTTATTGTTCCATATTGCTGAGAATATCGAGGAAGGCACGGAGGCTTTTACCAACTTAGTGTTTGCAGCTGTACCATCTGTTTTCCATAATTCCTGCGTGGCCCATGCAAGAAAATACAGTGTATCGTTATAAACAATGATGCCCCGGGGTTGACTGCTTCCAGAACCCGCCACCACATCTTTTATCATTTGAGTGCCTGCGGCCGATCCATCCGTTACCCAAAGTTCCTCTCCGTTTACGTCATCTCTCGCCGAAAAATAAATTTTATTATGATATACCTTGAAGTTCATCGGCTCTCCACTGCCCGCAGGATTAATATCTTTTACAATATGCGTTCCAGCGTTTGTTCCATCAGTTACCCATAGCTCATCTCCGTTAATATTATCATTAACATTAAAATACATTTTAGAATTTAATGTAGCAGAATTGCCATTAAAATTTGCCACTATAATACCACCTTTTACAAGTGTGGTTCCGGCAATAGTTCCATCACTCCTCCATAGGCCAAAGCCGGAGCCTGATCCATCATCGCTGCTGAAATAAACGATATCGTTTAAAACAGCCATAGCGTGTTCGCCATTAAATCCTGCTACTATACCGTCTTTGATCACTATAGTATTTGCGCTGGTACCATCAGAAGCATAAAGCCTGTGGCTTCCATTAATATTATTGGCCAAAAAAAGAGCTTATTGTTAGCAACTGTAAAGTTTTGGGGGCCAGAACTTGTGCTGCCGGGATATATATCTTTTAATATAACAGTGCCAGCGGCAGTGCCATCGCTAACCCACGGTTCCTGCCCGTTTACACCATCATTATAAGAGAAATAAATCTTATTATTATAATTCTGCAGTTCCTGAATACTATTGGAAACACCTCCGAAAGGTCCAAGGTTGGTTGTGGTTGCATCGGTGCCAATCGTAACCCAAAGACTATTATAATTAGATGCATCTTGTGCAATAAAAAATAGTTTATCATTAGAAATGATAAGATCATGAGGAAAAGAACTCCCCGCCGTATTAATATCTTTTAGGTTTACAATATCCTGTGCGTAAAGAGCTGGTATGAAATAAAGATTGGCAACTGATAAAAATATAAATTTTCTCATGTCAGGCAAATTGAGTTAAACTTTAAAAGAAAATAAGAAATGCTAATAGGTACTACATGCTTATTTTTTTTCAATAAATAAGTCTATCATTTTCAATCATTAAATCTATTTGATGATCTATATCTCTTATTTGACTATTTAGCATTTGGATGCCGGTAGTTTTTAATTGGTTGTATTTCGATCATGTTCGGTCCTTAATAGCAAAACACTATATACAAACTGTCTTCCTGAAAGTCATTACTAATTATAGTTAAGGATATTATTCAAGAAACGCCTAAAGTCTATCGTTCTGTTGGAAGCAAGCGGTCCGCTTGGATTTATCATTTTCCGGAACCGATTTGAAACTCATTCGTAAGATGTTTTGTCCTATTTAGTAAGAGCACGGGTGGCGCCGCTTGGGCTAAAAGCAAACTTCAACGTTGCCAAAAAGTACGGAAGCATCTGCACGTATATTTTGCTCAACATCAACAGGCTAAAGTTTTTCAACAGCAGCTCTGAGTATTCGATGCGCTGAAATCTTATAGTGTATATAATTCCGTGTAACAGCCCGATACTAAAATTCAAAACTCCAGTTTCAAAATCTGATTGGGTAAAAAGCCATTTACAGCCTTTGTTACATAAATAGTATTGTTCACCTCAATGCTTACAGGAAAATAATTTATTTCTCCAGGCAAAACTCCGATTGACCAGATACCTGTGCTTATATCGTAGATGTCAAATTTATTTCCACCCGCTAAGAATACTATTTTGCCATCCTTTAAGCAAGACTGGTAAGCCCCTGGATGGGATAAATAAGCTATAGAACTCCCTGCATTTATATCTTTGATTTCCACAACACAGGAGCTATGACCAGTTTTGTAACTTCCTGTTATCCCTCCCGCCCAAAATATTTTATCTCCAGCTGAAATAGCCGCACATCCCGTTTTTCCTTCATATAAAGTGGATGTGGACCAGGAGTTGGAAGTAAGGTCATATATATCTATTTTGTTTGAAGCAAACCCAATATCAAACCCGGTCCTACCTCCGGCGAAATACACCTTATTATTTAGCGCAACTGCAGAGATGCCGCTCCATCTCGGTTCACTTAACCGTGCCACTGACCAGGTGCTGGTATTGAGATCATAAATGTCCACACTTTCAGCACGGTTTTGACGGGAACTGGCAGCAAATCCCCCTTCTCCACCGGCAAAAAAAACCTTATTACCTCCTGCTGCCACTGCCATGTTGCGACCAGGTTCGCTTAATGCAGCAACAGACCAGGAATTGGTGGAAGCATCGTAAATGTCAACAGTCTTTGTTGGAAAGGTTCCATCTCCAATCTCGCCTCCGGCAAAAAATATCTTATTGCCAGCCGCAATAGCTGAGATTTGAGAGCGAGCCTCACTTAATTCAGCAGTTGACCATGATCGAGTAGTAATATCATAAATATCCACTTTCGATGAGTGCCCAAAATTATTTGCACCACCGGCAAACAAAATCTTGTTTCCCGCTGATGCCACAGCTATTCCCCCTCTTGCCTGTGAAAGGATTCCAAAAGGTATCAATTGGGCATTAACATGTGGCCTGTTGGTGTCGCCGCATGAAGTTGTTGGAGGATCAATAACTGATACCTGTATGGTGTCTTTTGAAAACATTCCGTCTGAGTCTGTTACTTTTAATTCAAACAGATAAGTTCCCTTTTTAAGATCTGTTACTTGTGTTTGTGCTGAATTTCCATCGGTAATGTTGAAAGAGGATGGCCCTGATATTTTTGCCCAGCTATAACTCTTGATATTATTATCCGGATCGGTAGAACCTCTTCCATCAAGTTTAGAAGCACTGGCGGGTAAAATGATGGTTGTATCTTTTCCTGCATTGGCAACCGGCGGTCGGTTAGGTTGCAATGGGTTTTTTACTGTAATTTGTACAGTATCCCTTGCTGATAGCCTGTCATTATCTGTCACTTTTAATTCAAATAAATAGGTACCTGTTGTCAAACTTTTGACTACGGTTATAGAATCGGATGGATAAGTGATACCGGAAGAATCAGGACCTGAAATTTTTGTCCATTGCCATTCACTTATTCTCCCATCCGGATCGTGAGATAAACTGCCATCCAGTATAACACTATTAGTTGGTAAAGCGATAACCTGATCGGGGCCTGCGATAGAAACAGGTGGCTTATTATTTTCCGTGCAATCTTCGCAGGAAAATTTTTTTTGACAGGAGAATTGAAATAGTGTTACCGTCAATAAAAAAAATGAACACAATTTTATATTTGGCCTCATGATCGTATTCATTTTTTAATTATTAATAAAGTTGTATCAACAATCAAAAATAGCAAGCCGTTGATGGCTTTGCCAGCCACACTGAGCAGCTAACATTATAAAAGGGTGATTGCAGGAGTGCAATGTTTAGAAGACCTTCAATACGAACGTAAGGTATTCGTTTTTCAACAGTTTCAGGTAATGCAAAAGTCATTGATAACTGACAATCTCTTTGTGACTTACGCCACGCTAAAAGGGTCTTAGGTTTACAGGCTTTTTTATACATTCAAAGGTCAGCAATATTTTTGCCCAAGAAGAGAAAAGCTAATTAGATAAGGCCATAAAGAAATTTCTGAAGTAAATGAACTTTCATCTTTGTCACCTACACATCCATTTACACAAATCACACATCATTTCTGTTAGTTAATCCTTTGTACTTCTTATAAAATCCTTTGTAAGATAATTTAGGGTTTTTATTCATTTATTCAACACTATTTAAATTAAGAGAAATGAAAAAGCAAATTAAAATTATACTAATGTTTATAAGTGCATTCGTTGTCTTGAATCTCGGTTGCAGGAAAAATGACCATCCGGGTTCATCCTGCGACCAACCTGCAACAGGAGAATATAATGCGGACGTTCAAAATGAATACGCTGTGAAAGTAGGAGCAGATGTACCTGCAAAGTGGTATGCCCTTGCTATTAAGCTTTCCCGCACTACACCTAACCAAGGCGCTGGGCCAATTATTTCACGAACATTCGGTTATATGGGGCTTGCTTTATATGAATCAGTTGTGCCAGGCATTCCTAAAGATCAATCTATTCAGAGCCAGCTAAATGAAATGCCTGCGCTGCCACAAGTAGTTTGCGGAGAGAAGTATTTTTATCCCTCTTGTGCCAATGCTGCTTTGGCTAACATGGTTCATCACATGTTTGGTAATACTTCTCCGGCACAAAATTTTACGATCGATTCATTAGAAACTTCATTCAACACATTATTTGCATCAGTAATTCCAAAGAATGTGTTAGATCGCTCTTTAGATTTTGGCCGGAATATATCAAATGCTATTTATGCATGGTCTGTTTCTGATGGCGGAGATCAGGCTTACCTTAATCCGAATTCATTAACATATGTACCTCCGGCAGGCCCGGGATTATGGGATGCCCAACCAGGTCAATTCGCTCAACTTCCTTATTGGGGAAATAACAGAACTTTTATAAAGAACAATGCTGCAAGTACGCAACCGCCCCCACCTCCTGCATATTCTATCGAAACTTCATCAAAATTCTACCAGGAAGAATTAGAGCTATACAATGAATCTATTAATCAGGATCCCGGGCATATTATTATTGCTAAGTATTGGGCTGCTTTGCCCGGGCCAAGTCAGTCAATTTCCATTTTAAGGTCTGTTCTTGCCAGTAAAAATTCGAGTCTTTCGATTGCGGCTGAAGCCTATTGCAAAGTGGGTATCGCTATTGCTGATGCTATAGTATCATGCTATAAAACTAAATATCAGTACAACCAGGAAAGACCAATAACTTTTATAAGAGCCAATTTTAATTCAACATGGGTTTCAACAATACCAACACCGCCATTCCCCGACTATACATCCGCACATTCAGCGCAGTCTGGTGCCAGTGCAAGAGTGCTTGCAGATATTTTTGGAAACAATACTACTTTCACAGATAATAGTAGTAGCAGTCTCGGATTTACTCCGCGGACATTTACTAAGTTTTCCGATTATGCAAATGAAGTTGGGCTTTCGCGTTTTTATGGCGGAATACACGTTCGTTCTTCTAACTTTGCTGGCATAGACCAGGGGAATCTCGTTGGCATGCATGTGAGCGCACTTAAGTTTAAGAGATATTAGAAAGACAAAAATTGTGGTTACTTACAGGGATTGATGTATGTAAATGCATCAATCTTTTTTTAATAACATTCTCTTAATCCGGTTACTTATTTAGATGGTAATCTACCCAGCGTGGAGTGAATTATAATTATTGGCATTGTTCTTTATACCGCGGGCTTGTTGGATTACACAACTATATGGGATTAAAAATGTTTAACTTTAAAGAACAATCTTTTCTATGCCTGTAAAAATAACTACTTGCAGGGCTTGGGCTTTTTACTCAACTTCTTTATTTAGGACGTTGTTTTCTATTCATAGCTTTTTATCTTGTTATTTATTCTTCAACATGCTTTGCACAAAGGGAAGAAATTGACAGTCTTAAGAAAATACTTCCGGCGTCTGAAAGATAGTTCCCGTATTGATTGTATGAATGCATTGAGTTATCAGTACATCAGACTTCTAATCAGAGATTCCTCCGAATATTTTCAACAAAGATCTTACCTGGAATCAAAAAAACTGAATTATATCCATGGCATAGCAGAATCTATTTCAAATCAATCTGGCATCTTTGAATATTTTGACAATGACCTTGTAAAATCTGAAACATTAGCGAGAGAATCTATTGGCTGGTTTGAAAAAACAATTAATAAAAACGGCATTGAAAATGCTTATGACAATTTATCATTTGCGATTTTTGGTCAAAGTAAATATGATGAAGTTTATCAAATTGCAAAAGGGAGATATGAAAAAAGTTTAACTGCCAAAGACACAACTGTGATGTATAATGTTTTAGGGATTATGGGTGTTATTCATTTCCAGGAAGGCAATTATGATTCAGCATTCTATTTTTACCAAAAAGCTCATCAGATTGCTATTGCTCAAAAAAATGACGTATGGTTGTCAGATGATTTGACAGGTTTCGGAACATTATTCCGGGGAATAGGAGATTATAATAGTGCATTAAATTATTACCGGGAGGTTTTTAAAACAGATACCCGCGAAACAATTCAAAGCCGCATTGATGGCTCCTATGAAACCTGGACCAAGAATGGAATACGCTGAATTATTTAGCCTGCTACATCAATATGATTCGGCATGGCATTATTACCATTTATTCGATACTACCAGAATCACAGACAAAGATCTGCGTATTTACCTCGTAAGTACCGGAGAAACTTATTTGTTACAAAAAGATTACGAAAGAGCCTTGCAAAATTTTCTTCGCGGCCTGGCAATGCATCGTAAATTAAATGACCGCAATGAAATAAAGCGGGTACTATTAGATATTGCTAAAACTTATTTTGCACTCAACAACAATAAGGCTGCTTTACAATATGCACGTGAAGGACTTGATTTGTCTTTAGAAACAAAATCACGACAATTCATCCGCGACGGTTACCAGATCCTGTATTTACTTTATGACCGACTCCATAAAACAGACAGCGCTTATCTTTACTATCAAAAATATATCGCTATAAAAGACAGTGTAGTAAGCGATCAGACAAAAGGAAGATTTGCTGCTTACAAATATGAACAACAGATAAATCTGATAAACAATGAAAAGTTCATCAGTGGGCAGCAATTGAAAATTCAGCAGCAGAAGTTGGCGCAAAGTTCCTTCCAGAAAAAAATCCTTATCATAGGTCTTATTTGTTTAATCATAATATGCGGAATTATTTTTCGCACCATAATCACTCAAACGCAAAAATGAAAAAAATCTCCGTGAACTTGCGGAAAATGAATTACAAATTCAAAAGCTGGAGAGCCAGAAAAAATTATCGCAACTTGAAATGCATGCTTTGCGGGCACAGATGAACCCGCATTTTATTTTCAATTCGCTCAGCGCTATCAATTTATTCATCCTTGAAAATAACAGGTTGCAGGCATCGGAATACCTGTCAAAATTTGCAAGACTGGTAAGGTTAATTCTTGCAAAATTCACAGGAAGCCTTTATTCCGTTAGAACGGGAATTAGAAGCTCTGCAACTATACCTTGAACTGGAATCGCTTCGTTTTGAAAATAAGTTTTCCTATAAAATTGTTACAGATGACCTGGTTGATATAAGCATGCCTTACCGTGCCTCCTCTTATTATCCAGCCGTATGTTGAAAACGCTATCTGGCATGGATTAATGCACAAAAAAGAAAGCGGACATTTGGAAATTGAACTCTACACAGATGACGAATTCTTGTTTTGCAAAATTACAGATGACGGCGTAGGGAGGAAGGAAAGCGGCTGAACTCAAAAGCAAGTCGGCACTTTCCTACAAATCAATGGGGATGAGTATTACAGCAGACCGCATTGCAATGCTGCAGCAACAAGATCAATTGGGCACTCACATTGTGATAAATGATTTGGTGCTTGCGGATGGCAGCGCCGGCGGTACAGAAGTGATCATTAAAATACCTTTTTAATAATGATCAAAGCGATACTTATAGATGACGAAATGCATTGCCTTAAAACTTTAGGAATGTTACTTAATGAGTATTGTGCAAATGTACAGGTATTGGAAACAGTGCAATGACGCCGCAACGGGTTTAAAGGCAATTGAGCTGCACAAGCCTGATCTTGTATTTCTCGATATTGAAATGCCGCAGATGAATGGATTTGAAATGCTCGAGCATCTTCCTCAAATTAATTTCGCAATCGTTTTTACAACGGGATACGACCAGTACGCAATTAAAGCTTTTCATTTTAGCGCCCTTGATTATTTATTAAAACCCGTTGAACCAAAGGAATTAATAGATGCTGTTAAGAAGGTGGAAGAACAACGCCATTTACCAATGCCTGAACAGTTTGAGATGTTATTAAAGAAAATAGGTGGTGTTAACAGTGGCTTTAATAAAATTGCGGTACCAACGGCAGAGGGCTTTGAATTAATTCCCACCACCGAAGTTGTATATTTTGAAGCGGATAGTAATTACACGCATATTTTTTTGAAGAATAAAAATAAAGTGATTGCCTGCCGCACACTCAAAAAAATAGAAGAGCAAATACGGGATTACAATTACTTTGTACGGGTGCATAATTCTTACATGGTTAACCTGAACGAAGTTGTCAGATACGTTCGTGGCGAGGGAGGTTATCTTGTTATGAGTGATAATTCCTCTGTAAATGTTTCCCGTAGCCGCAAAGATGCCCTGTTAAAATTCTTCTGACATCCATTTTCTCCATTTCCACTTTTATTGAGTCACTTGCTTAATGGCGCTGGCAAAGCTTTTGGCGGCAAACTAAATTTAATTTTAAATTTCAAACAAAAAATACCTCTGAATTTTGCAACTATAAATTATCGATTGGAGTAATCCAATTGTTGAGCAACTTCGCTTGTGGGTAATCGTTAATGTGATTGGCGATGCAAATCACTAAAAAATGAGTGGTTATATAAACCAAAATATAGATTTTGACTTTTTTAAAAAAAGAAATATTGCTGCAGAAAAATAGTCGGTGTACTAATAAAAAAGGGGGCCCGGATTGAAATCCAGCCCCATTTATAATCCAATATCCTATGAAAAACCGTTGCAAATATATCTAAACAAATTAACATCAACCAGTAAATTTTGCGATATTAAAGTTTTAACATTAAGTTGGTTAGATTATATATACTTTTTTTCATGAATTCGTATATCAACCTAAATATTCTTCCAAATAAGACGTTAAACGCCATTAACAGATTTTTAACAACGAAAACACATTGGCAAAATAAGCATGTGTAAAAAACTTACCACAATTCTTGTTTCAAAAGTGAAAAAACTACGTTTTCGGTTGTCTCGTTGCCAAATTAATTCAATATGATAATTTGAACCTGTTTTTCAAATGGCGCAATCGCAAGCGGCAGACGGTCTGCATGGGTATCGGTTATAAAAACCTGGCCATCATTTTTACTGCAAACGTATTCCAATAAATTTTCCATTCTTTTTTCGTCTAATTTTTCAAATACATCATCTAATAAAAGTAACGGGGCAAAGTTTTTTATCTTTTTAAGAATTTCAAATTCGGCCAGCTTGCAGGCAAATAATAAGCTCTTGCGCTGGCCTTGCGACGCTGTTAATTTAAAAGGGTTTTCATTCAGCAAAAAATTAAGGTCGTCTTTATGAATACCAACATTCGTTCTTTGCAGCAGTTTATCTTTTTGTCTTGATGACATCAATAATTCTGAAAAATTATTTTCTTTAACCTGGCTGTTATATTCTAAATTGATTGCTTCGTTATTGCCGGAAATATCTTTATAAAATTGTTGAATAATTGGAAAAAGTTGTTGCGAAAATTTTGATCGTACTTCGCAAATATAATTTGCCGGCGTAATCAGCTGGCTATCGAAAACATCCAGCAAGCTGTTATCGAAATTATTTTTTGCTGCTTCATTTTTAAGAAAACTGTTTCGTTGCTGCAACACTTTGTTGTACACAATTAATTGCCTTAAATATTCAGGATCTATCTGGCTTATCAGCGTATCCATGAACTTTCTTCTTTCTTCGCTTCCACCGGTAATCATTTCAATATCATCCGGCGCAATTACCACGCACGGAAATTTGCCGATGTGATGAGAGAATTTTTCATACGGAACGTCATCAAGATAAAATTCTTTTCTACCAAACGGCCTGTAAATGCAAACAATTTTATGGGTTTCATTTTCGGTTTCATTTTTAAATTCACCTTCCAGTCTAAATCCTTCTGCGCCAAAATAAACGTTAAGCAAATCTGATTTTGAAAAATAGCTTTTAGTAAAACACAGGAAATGTATCGCATCCAGCAGGTTGGTTTTTCCTTTACCGTTCAGCCCGCAAATGCCAACGATCCTTTCTGTAAAATGAAAAGTTTTTGATTGATAATTCTTATAGCCGGTTAATGCAATTTTAGTGAAGCCCATACTGCCCGCAAGATACTTATTTAGGTGAGAGAAGATATGGCCTCTGTAGATGCGCATATCATTCAGATATTTAATTAAAGTTGGGTGTTCTTTAGAGAAATTGAAATCCGTTTCAAAAAAATTAATATAAAAATGATTCCGCGATTTTACTTACAGTCATTTTCTCTTCGATGGCTCCCCGCATGGTAGAAACCATCGTCTGATCATTGGCAAACTGGTCTAAAATATTTTTGGGCACTTCTTTAAATTTTTGAACGATGGCACGATAAGCGTAAAGCCTTACTATAGCGTTTTTATTTTTCGTAGCCAACTCTATAAGATCCGCGTCCCCGGCAGTTTTAAGCAAAACTTCATAACGGTTATTTTGGTCGGTGCTTTTTCTGTCTGCAGTAGGTGCTGCGGCAAACTCATAAACATTCGCTTTGGCTATTTCCCTTGCAATCTTTTTAATGGGATCGGCAGCAAATATTTGGCTTGCATCGCTTTTGCAGAAGCAGGTAAACAATTTGCACCGATGCAAAAAATAACCAGCAATAAATAGTTTCTCATTTATATATTTTTATGCTTCAATTTATTTCAAAAAAAGGGCGGGGAATTTCTTGTAAAGATAAAGAATCATTAACAGGATCGTTGTTATATTTGCTGCTATGACAATTGAATTACTAAAAGATTTGAGAGACCGTTTGGTGGTTTTGAGGAGGTTTCTTTGACGTCGATAACCGCGAACAAAAAGTAAATAACGATAAGCAACTTTCGCTTTCGCCCGGATTTTGGGACGACAGCGAGCGTGCTACTTCAGTTTTAAAATCAATAAAATTGAATGAGTACTGGCTTAATTTATACACCGATGTAAAAACAAAAGTGGAAGATTTTGCAGTGTTTTTTGATTTTTGGAAAGAAGGCGAAGCCAGCGAAGAAGAAGTGAAAGCCGCCTACGAAAGCGCTGTGAAAGCTGCAGACGAAGCGGAATTTAAAAGTACCCTTAATCAACCGGAGGATGAAATGCCGGCAATTCTGCAGATCAACAGTGGCGCCGGTGGAACGGAAAGCCAGGATTGGGCAGATATGCTTTTGCGTATGTACCGGATGTATGGAGAAAAGCAAGGCTGGAGCGTTACTGAGCTTGATTACCAGGCCGGGGATGGTGCCGGAATTAAAAGTGCCACGCTGCAATTTGACGGCCCGTTTGCTTATGGCTTTTTAAAGGCAGAAAGCGGCGTACATCGTTTGGTGCGCATTTCTCCATTTGACAGCAACGCACGCCGCCACACCAGTTTCGCCAGCGTTTATGTATACCCGTTAATCGACGATTCCATCGAAATAAAAGTAAACCCGGCCGATGTGGAATGGGCTTTTTTCCGGAGTGGAGGTAGCGGCGGACAAAATGTAAATAAGGTAGAAACCGCGGTGCGACTGACTCACAAGCCATCAGGAATTATTATTGAATGCCAGCAGGCGCGCACGCAGGGCGAGAACCGGGAAAAAGCAATGGCCATGTTGAAAAGCCGTTTATACGAAGAAGAGATGCAAAAGCGCCGCGAAAAATTGGATGCCAGCAATGCCAACAAGAAAAAAATTGAATGGGGGAGCCAGATACGCAGCTATGTTTTTCATCCTTATAAGATGATTAAAGATCACCGCACCGATTATGAAGTTGGTAATATTGGTCCGGTTATGGATGGCGAGCTTGATGGATTTATTAAAGCCTACCTCATGATGGAAGCGGCTAATTAGCTGGTTGGCTAATTAGCTAATTAGCTAATAAAAAAATAAATAAACAACATGCCTTCGATCCTGGTAATTGATGATGAAAAAAGCATCAGAAAAACATTAACCGAAATACTCCGGTATGAAGGTTATAAAATAGATGAAGCCTCTGATGGAGAGGAAGGGCTTGCAAAGTTTAAAGAAAAAAATTACGACCTGGTTCTTTGCGATATCAAGATGCCCAAATTAGACGGCATAGAATTTCTTGAGAAAGCCAAAGAGATCAATAACGAAGTTCCTATTATCATCATCAGCGGGCACGGAAATATTGAAACCGCTGTGGAAGCAGTTAAGAAAGGCGCTTACGACTATATTTCGAAGCCGCCGGATCTTAACCGCATGCTGATAACTCTTAGGAACGCGATGGATAAAACAACACTCGTTGCAGAAACAAAGGTGTTGAAGCGAAAGGTAGGCAAGGTGCAGGAAATTGTTGGAGAATCTGCGCCAATAAAAATGATCAAAGACACCATCGATAAAATTGCGCCAACGGAAGCGCGCGTGTTGATCACCGGCGAAAATGGTGCGGGTAAAGAACTGGTGGCAAGATGGATCCACGAAAAAAGCGCCCGCAATAAAGGCTCGCTTGTAGAAGTAAACTGCGCCGCCATCCCCGGAGAATTGATTGAAAGCGAATTATTCGGCCACGAAAAAGGAAGCTTTACGTCTGCCGTAAAGCAACGTATCGGAAAGTTTGAGCAGGCCAATGGCGGCACACTTTTTCTTGATGAAATAGGAGACATGAGCATGAATGCGCAGGCAAAAGTATTGCGCGCTTTACAGGAAGGCAAAATCACCAGGGTGGGTGCAGACAGGGATATTAATGTAGATGTAAGAGTAATTGCTGCCACCAATAAAGATCTTTTAAAAGAAGTAGAAGCTAAAAATTTCAGGCTCGATCTCTATCATCGCCTGGGCGTTATTATTTTGCACGTGCCTTCTTTAAACGATCGGGTTTCTGATATTCCATTGTTGGTTGACCGCTTCCTTTCTGATATTGCTGCGGAATATGGCCAATCTGTAAAAGAGATAGACAAAAAAGCGATGGAACTTTTACAAAAGCATAAATGGACGGGCAACATCCGCGAATTGCGAAATGTGGTCGAGCGCCTGATCATACTTTCGGGGCACTCCATTACTGCAGATGATGTTGAAAATTATGTGTTGCCAAAAAAATAAAATGACGCTTCTCTATTACACACTCATCGTTCATTTATGAAACATATCTATCTCATAAGTGGCTTTGGTGCAGATGAGCGCGTGTTTGCAAACATCGATTTTGGAGAATATGAAAAACATTTTATTCCCTGGAAGATCCCGGAAAAAAATGAAACGATTGAAGCATACGCCGCCAGGATGAAGAATGAAATTCATCATCCAAATCCGGTTTTGGTTGGGTTGTCTTTTGGAGGAATGATAAGTATAGAAATTGCCAAGATTATTCCGCTGGAAAAAATTATTATGTTTTCCAGTATAAAAACATTTCACGAGAAGCCTTTGTACATGCGGCTTACGGGAAAATTTAATATCAATAAACTGATTCCGCTGCGTCCTTACTCTTTCCTGGAGCGCATAGAAAATTATAATCTTGGAGTTGAAACCATAGAAGAAAAAATGTTATTAAAAGAATACCGGAAAAATATCAATCAGCAATATACAACGTGGGCTATCAACCAGATAGTGAACTGGAAAAATGATTGGAAACCGGAAAATCTCATTCACTTACATGGAAGCAACGATCACATATTTCCGTTAAGGTATGTAAAGCCGGATTATATAATTAAAGGAGGAGGCCATCTAATGCTCATGAATAATGCAGTTGAAGTGAATGCGATTCTGAAAACCATTCTTTGAATTAAATATCATGGCATTTTAAACAAGACTTTTTATACAATAGCTTAATGATAAAACAATTGGCACCTTTACAAAAAGTAACAGAAACCCGGCAACGGAATAAAATTGTTTTTCAAATTTGAATCTCACAAGCTTTTCTTATCCATCCATCTTTGTTAAACTAATGGTAACAATTTTCTTACAGTTTTTCAACAAGAACTATAATATGGTACTTTTGTCCACATTACAAAAAATTAACTAATGAGCATAGGTTTACTTTTATTTATTGTTGCAGCAATTGGGGTACTGGTTGGTTTGTACGGGATGTTTAAAAAAGCCGGAATTACTCCCTGGAAAGCGTTGATTCCCTGGTACAACACGTGGTGTATGGTGGAGAAAATGGAGCTGAAAAAAATATGGTTTTTTCTACAGTTCATTCCTATTGCCGGCCAGTTCATTACCATCTGGATCAACATAAAATTTGTTGAGCACTTTGGCCGCTTTGGATTGTGGCATCATTTTTTAACGGTGTTCTTTCCCTTTATTTATTTTCCTTACCTCGGCTTTTCAGATAATGAAAGATATGCCGGTATTCCTGTTGTAAAAAACTATAAAAAAGGCGCCATACGGGAATGGATAGACGCAGCTGTTTTTGCGATCGTAGCGGCTACTTTAATCCGCACTTTTGTTTTTGAGGCTTACACTATTCCAACGCCATCGATGGAAAAAACACTGCTCGTAAATGACTTTTTATTTGTAAGCAAATTTGCATATGGCCCAAGAATTCCCAACACGCCGCTGGCATTGCCTTTCATGCATCATACGATCATTAATACCAACACCAAATCATACGTGGAGTGGATTCACATTCCCTACACGCGCTGGTTTGCAAGTCCTGTAAAAAGGGGAGATGTAGTGGTGTTTAACTTTCCGGTAAATGACACTTTAATTAATGATGCCGAACACGGTTCGCAGGTTACTTATTACCAGGTAATCCAGGCCAGGATGATGGCAGAGCATATCTCAGAAGACGAAGCCAGGAAGCGGGTGCTGGATCAATATGGTGACATGATTATTACCCGCCCGGTTGATAAAAGGGAAAATTTTATTAAGCGTTGTGTTGGAATTGCAGGCGATACCTTACAGATAAAAAACAGGATCGTTTATATTAATAACGTAGCACAGCCCTTGCCGCCGCATCATGAGTTTAGTTATTTTGTAACCACTACCGGCACACTTGACCCCGATCAGTTAAACGGCATTGGCATCCAGGACAATCTTGACGACCGCAACAGAAACCAGGTAAACATGATTGGTACCAATTTGTACCAGATCAGCATGAGCGATGAGGAAGTGGTGCAGTTAAAAATGTTTCCAAACGTAAAAAAAATTGAGCCTGCAGTATTAAATGAATACGATAAGAGCCCTTTTGTTTTTCCTTACGTTGCTTCCGATAACTGGAGCGTGGACGATTATGGACCGATATGGATTCCCAAAAAAGGCGCGTCTATTCAACTAACGCCGGAAAATATTATTCGCTACAAGCGCTGCATTGTAACTTATGAGGGCAATAAATTAGAAGAGAAAAACGGGCAATATTTCATCAATGATCAACCTGCTACCAGCTATACTTTTAAAATGAATTATTACTGGATGATGGGCGATAACCGGCACAACTCTCTCGATAGCCGCTTCTGGGGATTTGTTCCCGAAGATCATGTTGTCGGTAAGGCATCGCTCATTTGGTTTAGCTATGAGAACGGTCCGCGATGGAACAGAATTTTTCAGAAAATTAAGTAAACAATTTTAATTGATGGAATTGCAAATGAATTTCCTGCAATTGAAAGTGCTATAGCATCTAAGCATAAACGTAAACCTGCAACTTTCTCATACTTTTGTCTTTGGGCAATAGCAACCATAAAAACCGTTTCATTTTAAATGCTCTTTTTATAGTGGCGTTCTCTAGTTAAACTAATGATAACAATCCTTCCACAGCTTTTATTAAAAACGTAACATGATACTTTTGTCCACTTTACAAAAAATTAACTAATGAGCATAGGTTTACTTTTATTTATTGTTGCAGCAATTGGGGTACTGGTTGGTTTGTACGGGATGTTTAAAAAAGCCGCAATTACTCCCTGGAAAGCGTTGATTCCATGGTACAACACATGGTGTATGGTGGAGAAAATGGAGTTGAAAAAAATATGGTTTTTTCTACAGTTCATTCCTATTGCAGGCCAGTTTATTACCATCTGGATCAACATTAAATTTGTTGAACACTTTGGCCGCTTTGGATTGTGGCATCATTTCTTAACTGTCTTCTTTCCCTTTGTTTATTTTCCTTACCTCGGCTTTTCAGATAATGAAAGATATGCCGGTATTCCTGTTGTAAAAAACTATAAAAAAGGCGCCATACGGGAATGGATAGACGCAGCTGTTTTTGCGATCGTTGCGGCTACTTTAATCCGCACTTTTGTTTTTGAGGCTTACACTATTCCAACGCCTTCGATGGAAAAAACGTTGCTGGTGAATGATTATTTATTCGTGAGTAAATTTGCTTATGGCCCGCGCATTCCCAATACTCCATTGGCTTTGCCTTTTATGCATCATACTATTATGGGGACCAATACAAAATCATATGTGGAATGGATTCGTATTCCATACACACGCTGGTTTCCAAACACTGTCAAAAGGGAAGATGTGGTTGTTTTTAATTTTCCGGTAAATGATACACTGATAAATGATGTTGAACACGGATCGCTGGTTACTTATTACGAGGTGATTCAAGGCAGGATGCTCGCTGAGCACATCTCAGAAGACGAAGCCAGGAAGCGGGTGCTGGATCAATATGGCGACATGATTATTACCCGCCCGGTTGATAAAAGAGAAAATTTTATTAAGCGTTGTGTCGGTATTGCGGGCGATACCTTACAAATAAAAAACAGGATTGTTTATATTAATGGTATAGCGCAACCGTTGCCTTCTTTTCATGAATTCAGTTACCTGGTTACTACCTCTAAGCCGCTTGATCCCGATCAATTAAACAGCATTGGCATACAGGATAACCTTGATGACCGCAATAGAAATCAGGTTACCATGCTGGCAAATAATATTTACCAGATAAGCATGAGCGCCCAGGAAGTTGTGCAGTTAAAAATGTTTCCCGACGTAAAAAATATTCAATCAACCATTCTTAGCGAAATTGATAAGAGTCCTTTTGTTTTTCCTTATGTTGCGTCAGATAACTGGAGCGTGGACGATTATGGACCGATATGGATTCCCAAAAAAGGCGCGTCTATTCAACTAACGCCGGAAAATATTATTCGCTACAAGCGCTGCATTGTAACTTATGAGGGCAATAAATTAGAAGAGAAAAACGGGCAATATTTTATCAATGATCAACCTGCTACCAGCTATACTTTTAAAATGAATTATTATTGGATGATGGGCGATAACCGGCACAACTCTCTCGATAGCCGCTTCTGGGGCTTTGTTCCCGAAGATCACGTTGTGGGCAAGGCATCGCTCATTTGGTTTAGCTATGAGAACGGTCCGCGATGGAACAGGATTTTTCAGAAGATTAAGTAGCCGTCACTCGTTCTAAAAAAGAATTATTCTAAAAATAATTTTCCGCTACATAAGTCAAAATGTAGAAATATTCATTTTTATATTTTGATTAATCATAAGATTCTACATTTTGGGTTATATCACCATCAGCCTGGAAAATAATTTACTGCCATATAAGCTAAAATGTAGAAATCTTCATTTTATATTTTCTTCTTTAGCGAAACCATCAATGTGAATTTGTAAAATTTTGTCCCGGTTCTTATGTCAGAAAAAAAAATATTTTGCTCTTTTTAAGCGGTATTCCGCGAAAAATATTTGTTTGTATTCAGGCCTCATAAACAGAAAAAAAATACCTGCTATTTAAGAGACAATTTTTTGATTGGTTTAACGTTACTAAATGGAGTTGCAGTAACCTGAGATCCGATATTATGTAAACAACCTGGCAATTATGAAACAAAGAAAAGGAAAAACTACCGTACTATTTGTCAATAAGCACTCCAGTAATTTAAAACCTATACAAATTCCTAATGCGTTAATAGCTCACTGGAAAAAGTACCTGGCGCTGATGATACTGGTTATTTTTGGATTGATAGGAACGATTATCTTTTTAACCTCCAACAATATTCAGCAGGACAAAATACAACTCGCTCTTTCAAATAAAATTCATTCAATGCGCAATTTATTTGCGCAGGTTGATACAAGCGCCATGCGTGAAAAATTTTCGAAGATCGACAAGGAGCTGGTTACCATCAATGGATTTTTGAAAACAAGAGGTATACAAACTGCTTTTAAAGTTCCGCAAGGTGGAGAAGAAGATAGTGGCGATATCATTTCAACAGATGAAATCACCTCTTTCTACGAAAAATATTTAAGCAAGATCGCATACAACATTTCATATACGCCTTTGGGATTGCCATTTCCGGGCACCATCACTTCTACATTTGGACATCGTGAAAATCCATTTGGCGGATCTGATGTAGAAACTCATAAGGGACTTGATATTAGTGCTCCAATGGGCGCGCCAGTAAAATCTATGGCAAAGGGACAAGTGGTATTCGCGGGTGCAAGAGGCGGATTTGGAAATTGCATCATCCTTAAGCATGGCAACGGATTTGAAACCTTATACGGGCATTTGTCGAAGATATTGGTATCGCGTAGGCGACAAGATTGAAATCGGTCAGCAAATAGGAAAAGTTGGCTCTACAGGAAGATCTACCGGGCCCCACTTACATTATGAAGTGCATCGCAATGGAGAAAGAATTAATCCACAATCGTTTTTATCTCTGAAATAATTTGTTCATCAATCCAATGAATCACTATGTTTAAGAAAAGCAATAAACAAAAATCGTTAGATATCGGCCAACAGGAAATCTCAACAATCATAGGCGAAGGCTATGTTCTTACAGGCGAGTTGCGTGGGCCATCTGTTGTAAGAATCGAAGGAAAAATAATCGGCAATGTACATGTTGAAGGCGGAGTAGTATTGGGAGAAAAGGGAATTATAGAAGGTGATATAGTAACCAAAGCGGCCATCATTTTTGGAACGGTAAATGGCAATGTGAAGTCGGGCCAGTTGGAAATAAAAAAGACCGGGCATGTAAAAGGAGACATCTTTACTGATACACTTGAAATAGAATTAGGCGCCCAGTTCAATGGAAAATTAAATATGCAAAAACAACAAAGCAATCCTGCTAATGCTGTTCTATCATCCGAAGCGAATACAACTGAAGCGGTTTCAGGCGCTGCCCGCAAAGCATCTTAGTTTAATATCGGTATTATTTACTCATATTACTGTTGCTGATAAACGCAATTTTTTTACTGTCCGGCGACCATGATGGCGTATTGATAGAACCTTGCCCACCGTATAAATAAGCCAGCACTTTTGGCGTTCCACCGGTTAATGGCATGTAACGGATGTAGACATGTTTGTACGGGGGATGCATTCCCGGCGGCACTTCTTTTAAAAAAGAAATGAACACCAGCGATTTTCCATCGGGCGAAATGTGCGGAAACCAATTATTGAAATCATCATTCGTTACCTGTTCCTGTGCGCTTCCATCAGGTTTCATTCTCCAGATTTGCATCGTTCCTGAACGTACAGAATTAAAATAGATATATTGTCCGTCCGGAGTATACTCTGGTCCGTCGTCCAAACCTTTGGTGGAGGTTAACCGCGTTTCTTCGCCTCCGTCAGCAGCTATTTTATAAACATCAAACTCGCCGTTACGCTCACCACAAAATACCAGGTCGCGGCCATCCGGCGACCAGCCATGCAAATACGAAGGACCCTTTGGCGTAATTTGTTTTGGATTTCCACCATTTATCGGGACAGTATAAATTACGGAACCGCCAGCCGTTTTTTCAAAATTGCTTAGCCCAAGCATTTTTCCATCAAAAGAAATAACATGATCGTTGTTGTTATTTTTTACACTGCCGGTGTTAATTAATTCCGGTTTCCGTGTTGTCAAATCAAACTTGTAAATAAGCCCATCGCTTCCGTTATAGATAAGGCTTTTGCCATCGTTTGTCCAGTTCGGTGCCTGAATAGAATAGGGAACTGAATAAATAATTTCACGCCTGCCGGTGGCCACATCCATCACTTCAAGATTACTGCCCAGCTTCATTGGCGTGGTATTATCCGAAATTCCGTTAAAAGGTACTATAATCCGAACATCGTTGAAAACGACCGTCTCCACCGCATCAGCGTTATGTGCACATGCAAACATGCCCACATACACCTCATCACCGAGATCAATATCTGTAACTTCATTTGTCACAAAGGGTGCCCCATAACTGGCTACGCGCATGGTATACGTATTGCCCTTTCTTTCGAGCTGAATAACATTGGCATTGCTTACTTCGGATTTTATTTCTTCAGTTTGTGCGCCGGTATTTTTTCTGAATTGCAAAGAAGTTAAGCCGTTGCCATGCGTTGCAACACAAACCTGTGGCGAATTGGCATCAAGGCTTTTGCGCGCCATCCATCCAATCTTGCGATGTTGCTCAACGCCGGTGGGGTTGGCAAATTGGGCCCGCGCATACAAAATGAAATCGCCTTTCATTTTCTTCCAAACGAAATGAAATTCGTCATGATCGCCCCAAATATTCTGGCCCGAACCACTAACAATATATTGTTGCGTTTGAGAATTGTAAGTAGCATTGCCCGTCCTGGTTGGATTTTCCAACATCAGTTTGCCCATCGAAAATGTCTAATTTTTGTGAGCTGGCATTAACAGAAAAAAACACGTGTGATCGCTAAGACAAAACAGGAACGTAATTTACTTTTATTCATTTTTGCAAATTGAATTTGAAGAACAGACTTTATATAAAGCGTTTTCACGCTGCTAAATATCTTCGTTATCTTCTTCTGTTCAAACGCCGCAAGCCTAAATGCAAATCAATTCCATCACGTTCATTCTTTGATCATCGCCTGCAAATGAAACAATACTTCAACCCAGGCCTTGGCGCCGGAAGTACTCCTTATTCTCCCAAATGCAACAGCAACGCCACCTTGCGGCTTCCAGCCTTTATTGATCCAGGCATTTACTTCTGCTGAAAGATCGTTGGCATCGGTTGTTTTCAATAAAATATATTCCATAAATTTTTATTTCGAAGATAATCGGAAAATTAAATAAGCTGCATTCGATATAAGTTCCTGTTTAGTGAATTCTATCGCCCCGCACTTCCATGTTGAGCATCACATCCGTTTCGTAGGCGATCCATTCTTTCCATCTTCGCCTTACTTTTTCTTTAGGCAGATAAGTATCCGCCAGGTTGATGAACAATGTATAATGGCCGGCTTCGCTTTCCATAAATTTGCGGTAAAACTTTTTCATGTATTCATCTTCCAGGCCCTCGCTTAATCTTTTAAAGCGCTCGCAGCTCCGGGCTTCTATCAGCGCCATCGTTAGTAACTGATCCAAAAATCTTTCTTCGGGGCTGCCACCTTTTTTTTGAAACTCCAACAACTTATTCACGTATTCATCTTTTCGCTGCTTTCCCAGCGGCAAATTTCGTTTTCTAAGCTCGGCAACTACCTGCCGGAAATGGCCCCATTCTTCTGTAACGATTGGCGCCAGCTCATTCACCAATTCTTCTTTGTCGTTATACTTTTGAATTAACGAAATGCAGCTATTGGCGGCTTTTTGTTCGCACCATGCATGGTCGGTTAATATTTCTTCCAAAGAAATTGCGGCAAGATCAACCCAGCGCGGATCCGTTACCAGTTTCAATCCTAAAATATTTTTTGTGTCTTGCGAAATGGTGTCCATTTTTCAAAAATAGGCCAATTGGGCTGATTAACTAATCGCAGATTTTTATTTTGTGCAGCATTCGAATCCCATTATTAGCAACTTGTAATCTCGCCTAAATAACTAATTTTGCTACATGAACGACAATTTTCTTGATAAGAAATTGCAGGACCGAAAAAATGCCAACGCATTGCGTTCATTAATTGTAACGGAACACAAAATAGATTTTTGCAGCAATGATTATCTCGGGATTGTGAAAAGCCATTTTATAGAAAATTCACTTTCGCCACAACTTGCTCATGGCAGTACCGGGTCAAGATTGCTTTCGGGAAATTATAAACTGATAGAAGACACTGAAAAGTTCATTGCCAATTTTCACGATGCAGACGCGGGCTTAATTTTTAATTCGGGTTATGATGCCAATATCGGCTTATTAAGTTCGATCCCTCAAAAAAATGATGCGATTGTTTATGATCAATTAAGCCATGCCTCTATCCGCGACGGAGTGCGTTTATCTTTTGGTGCATCGTTTTCGTTTTTACATAACGACCTGGAAGATCTGGAAAGAAAAATTGCGCACGCAAAAAATGTGGCGCAAAATGTATTTGTAGTTACTGAAAGTGTATTTTCTATGGATGGGGATTTTGCGCCGCTCATTGAAATTGCCTATGTATGTGAAAAGTACAATGCTGCATTGATCGTTGATGAGGCCCACGCAACGGGCGTTATCGGAAAACAGGGTGAGGGCGTTGTGCAGCATTTAAATATTCAAAGTAAATGTTTTGCGCGTGTGCATACTTTTGGAAAAGCCTGCGGCGCGCATGGTGCCATTGTTTTGGGCTCTGCGAAATTAAGGCAGTATCTCATCAATTTCGCCCGCTCCTTTATTTATAGCACCGCTTTACCACCCGCTGCAGTAGAAGCCATCAGGCTTTCTTATAACATATTTCCGGAGATGAAAGAAGAGAGAGCGCATATTCAGCACCTGATGAACCTTTTTAAAAGTGCCGATTTAAAATATAGAATATTACCCAGCGATTCGCCCATACAAATTGTAATCATTCCCGGAAATGAGGCGGTTAAAACGATAGCAGAAAATTTACAGGACAATAATTTTGATATCCGGGCCATCCTATATCCAACTGTTCCCAAAGAACAGGAGCGCCTTCGGATTGTGATGCATTCGTTCAATACAACAGACGAAGTAAATGGCGTGTTGAACGTATTAAAAAGTAAGCAATGATTTTTGAAACCAGCGGCGTTGAAATAGAGTAGACTTCAAAAAAAGTATAACCAATATGTATGCAAGTTGATTTTAAAATTGGTATCTGTATTTTCGGGCAGGCATTAACGTTATGGTGAGTAAGCGAATTTATTTTTAAACGGTTTTTGCATCAAAAAATGCAAATTTTATATAAAATCACTTGTTTAAAAGATCAGACATTCGATTGTTTTAAAACTTTGGTCTTGGTGGTTTATTTTTACTTAAATAAAAATAAATCCCCCTTTGGTAGGATAATTGTGAAGATGTTTTGAGGAGATTTTATACTGCAACAGCAATTTCATTTGAATACTATTGTTCATTTAATAAATCAACCAACAACAATCAATTAATCTTTAAAATTTAAACCATGATTATTTCAACACAAAGCAGGCACTGGTGCCTGGCATTTTCTTTCTTCACCGCTACTTTTTTTATGGCTTGTAATGCTACTACAAAAACGGAAAGTGAAAGCACAGAAGATTCTTCGCAGGTGGCCGACAGTGCGGGTGCAACGCAGAAAGGCGCCCAAGCCAACAATCAACAACGTGCGCAAGCCACTATTACCGGCACTTCCGCAGATACGACAGTTAACGGCACTGCCACTTTTGAACAGGACAATGGAAAAGTAAAAATGGAATTAAATCTTACCATTCCTGCAAAAGCCAACAAAAGTGTTGCAGTGCATTTACATGAACACGGCGATTGTAGCGACATGGGAAAAGGTGCTCATGGCCACTGGAATCCAACCAATAAGCAGCATGGAAAATGGGGCTCCGATAATTTTCATTCGGGAGATATTGGTAATGTAACCTTAGATGCCCAGGGCAAAGGATCACTTACCCTGGAAACGAATCTCTGGAGCATTGGTGGCGATAGCACCACTAATATTTTAAATCGGGCAGTAATTGTTCATGGAGGTGTTGATGACTTTGTTACGCAACCCACCGGTAATGCCGGAGGAAGAATTGGTTGCGGCGTTATTCAATAATTTCCTGGACTGCCGTAAAAAATTGATCCGCATACCATTTGCAATTTATGCTGATGTGTGCGGATTTTTTTGTGCATGTAATGCAGCCAATAATCCTTCATCAAAATCAAAAAATCTACTTTTTGGCTTGCGCAGAACTATCCTGCACAACATTCATTGTCCAGCCGTTTGCCAAATAATTTTTTATGCGATGAGAAAAGATGGCATTCTTTAAAGCGGTTGTTACTGCAGCAGTTGCCGCTGAAGCAACAACAGTTACTGCTGTTGATGAACTTCCGTTGCTTACAATGCCGGCCACTGCGCCGGTAATGCCAACTCCGGCCACAGAATAAATAATTTCGGCCGCAGGCCTGAGCTTTGAATAAAGTCTGAAGCCGGTAATGTCACGGGTACGTATTATTTGGCTGGCGGATTTCTCTGTAAAAATTTTCTGCGTGGGGCCAGGGTTACGGTGCTGTCTGTTATTAACGTCACATGGCCTTCAGCTTCCTGCGGCTGATTCATATAGCCGCTGATAACTCAACCGTGCAAGAGCCTTTTTCTCAATCGCCACCGTTTCATTTTTGTTTGCATTTGTAAATATCATCTTGTATTGGGCCTGAACCGATAATGCAGTCAGGATACAAAAAACCATCAGGTAAATTTTCATACTATAAAATTTAAATGGCTAAAGAAAGGCTACGGCATAACAAAGTACCATTTTTTTAACGCAATAAAACTTTTGGATTTAGAAAGGCGTTGAAGTTGTTGGGATATTGGAATTGCTGAAACCGCTTGGAAAATAAAATTATCTGAACATTCATATAAGCCAGAAAGTAGATTATTGTCTTTTTGAAGAAAATGGCTTTTCTCAAATTGCTTACCAATCTTTATTCTTTTTCTTTATTTTACATCTTTAAACCTGTTTATGAAAATATTTCCTGTCATTATTTTCGGCATCATTACAATTGCGTTGGTGGTTATCCTTAATAGCACCTTAGTGTTGCCTGCTCCGTTGGGTAAATTATTAAGTCCGCAAAATGGTTTATGGCAAAATGCCGAATCCACCAATCATGATTATTCTGCTGATCTTTCCTTTCCGCAATTGCAGGGAAAAGTAAATGTATATTTTGATGAAAGGCTTGTGCCGCATGTGTTTGCGGAGCAGGATGGCGATGCATATTTTGTACAGGGATATTTGCATGCAAAATTCAGGTTATGGCAAATGGAATTTCAAACGCATGCAGCAGCCGGAAGACTGAGCGAAATAGTGGGAAACAAAGCCATCGATTTTGACAAAGATAAAAGAAGATTGGGAATGGTTTTTGGCGCCGAAAGAGCGCTGCAGGAAGTGGAAAAAGATCCTGAAAGTCTTGCGGAATGCAACAATTACACGGCCGGTGTAAATGCATATATAGAAAGCTTAAATGAAAGCTCGCTTCCTTTGGAATATAAATTATTGGGTTATTATCCGGAGAAATGGACCAATCTGAAAACTGCGCTGTTCTTAAAATACATGGCGCTGGATCTTGCGGGATATGAAAATGATTTTGAAATGACCAATGCCAAATCAGTTTTTTCTTCTGCTGATTTTGATAAAATATATCCCATCATCATGGATTCGCTCGATCCGATTGTGCCCAAAGGAACTGTGTTTCCCAAGCCCGGAATCAACTTAAAAATTCCGGCATCAGCCGATTCTCTTTATTATGATCATAAAGATTCTACCACAATTGAAGAACAAAAACCCAACCCGACAACGGAAGCAATAACTGGGCGGTGAGCGGTGCAAAAACAAAAAGCGGTTCGCCCATTTTGTGTAACGATCCACATCTCGGATTAAATCTTCCTTCGCTCTGGTACGAAATGCAGATATCAACCCCAACGTACAATGCTTATGGGGCAACGTTTCCCGGCGCTCCGGCCATCATCATTGGCTTCAATGATCATTGCGCTTTTGGTTTTACCAATGCCATGCGGGATGTAAGAGATTATTACGAAATAAAATTTAAGGACGAAAGCCGCCAGGAGTATTGGTTTGATAGTGCATGGCATCCAACAACTTTCAGGATCGAGCATATAAAGGTAAAGGGCGAAGCAGATTATTTGGATACGGTTGCTTATACCAACATCGGTCCCGTGATGTATGATAAATCTTTTAGCGGCGGACGGGCCACCAACGAAAAGAATTATGCAGTGCGCTGGAAAGCCCACGACCCGAGCAATGAATTAAAAATGTTTACGCTGTTGGATAAAGCAAAAAATTATGAAGATTACTCTGAAGCGATAAAATATTTACATACACCGGGGCAAAACTGCATCTTCGCGTGCAAGAACGGAGATATTGCAATATGGGACCAGGGCGAGTTTCCGGCGAAATGGAAACGGCAGGGAGATTTTATCATGCCCGGAACAGACAGCAGTTATTTATGGCAGGGAATGATTCCGCAGGAAGAAAATCCGCACCAGGTAAATCCGGAAAGAGGCTTTGTAAGCAGCGCCAATCAGAAGCCGGCAGACAGCACGTATCCCTATTATCTTGGCGGAAGCTATCCTCCGTATCGCGGTTGGGAAATCAATAAAAGATTGACTGCAATGGAAAACATTACCCCGGAGGATATGATGAAATTGCAAACCGATAACTATAATGTTTTCGGAGAAATGGCCTTGCCTGTTCTTGTAAAAAATATAAATGTTGATAAGCTTTCTGCGCAGGAAAAAAACTATTTCGACATTCTTAAAAACTGGGATCATAGAAACGATGCGAACTCCAAAGGCGCTACCATTTTCGTTATAACGTGGGATAGTTTGCAAAACCAGGTTTGGAAAGATGAATTTGAAAAGACGGGTTTAAAATTGCCTCTTCCTTATGAGAGTACATTGCTTGAAGTGATCAATAAATATCCGGCTTTCAGATACTTCGACAATATTAATACGCCGCAGGTAGAAACGTTGCAGGATGATGTAACAGCAGCCTTTAAAAAAGCGGTTTTGATTGTAAAAAAAGCGGAAGAAAACGGTAAGATGGAATGGGCAAAATACAAAGACACCAGGGTGTTGCATTTGGCGCGGCTGGATGCATTCAGCAGGCTGCATTTGCCCATTGGCGGCGGCACCAATACCATTAATGCTGCCAATGCACAACACGGCCCAAGCTGGAGAATGATCGTTTCCTTAACTTCTGAAACCGAGGCCTATGGCATTTATCCGGGCGGACAAAGCGGAAATCCAGGCAGTAAGTTCTATGATAATTTTGTAGACAACTGGGCTGAAGGAAAATATTATCGTCTCTGGGTAATGAAGGCTTCAGAGGCAAATGATAAAAGAGTAAAGTGGAAAATGAGCTTTAGTGCAAGCGGGAAGGGATGAGTTGTAAGTGATAAGTCATCAACCAAATTAACCAATAAACCACTAAACCAGTAAACCAATTAACTATTAAACCAATAAACTAATAAACCAATTAACCAATAAACCATTTATGAAATTTATTATAAATACCATCCTCATTTTGCTTTTAAGTTTCTGCGCATGTTTGTATTTTCCGTGGTGGAGCATCGCAATCGTGGCGTTTATTGTGTCTGCGCTTATTCCGCAAAGGCCATGGATTTCTTTTCTTTCAGGGTTTATTGCTTTGTTTTTATTGTGGGGCGGATTAAGTTTTTGGATAAGCTCCAATAATGGTCATATTTTGGCGCACCGGGTTTCATTATTGATCTTCAAGACAGAAAGCACTTTTCTTTTAATATTCGTAACCGCGCTGATCGGCGCTTTGGTGGCTGGCTTCGGTGCTTTGACAGGTAGTTATACACGGCAGAAAAAAGTGGTGGTTGATTAATGCTATTGCTGGACTTTTTATCAACAATAAAAGAGTTTAACAATAAAACTGTAAAACTAGTTAACCGTAAAATCAACATGTAGCCTATTTTCGTTTATGCAAAAACTCTTCCTCCTTTTTTTTATTCTTTGTTCGTTCACTGCCTCAGCACAAAAAATTGAAGGAACTGTAAAAGATGAAGATGGAAATATTTTACCCTTTGCCTCTGTTCTTGTGAAAGGCACGTCGCAGGGAGTTACTGCCAATAATCATGGCGTCTTTAGCATTACGCTGGCTCCGGGAAATTACACATTGGATTGCCGCTATGTCGGCTTTGCTTCGCAGGAAAAACAAATTACTTTGGGTGCTGGAAAGCGAAAAAGTAGATTTTATATTAAAACGGCAGCAATTAACCCTAAAAGAAGTAGTTGTAAAAGAAGGCGGCGAAGATCCTGCCTATGAAATTATCCGCCAGGCAATAAAAAAGCGCCCGTTTTATGATGGCCAGGTGAAAGCTTTTGAAACCGAAGTTTACATCAAAGGCATTATTAAAATGATCAATCTGCCGGGCAAATTTATGGGCAAAAAAATACCGGATGAAGACAGAACCCAGATGGGGCTTGATTCTTCAGGGAAAGGAATTGTTTATTTGTCAGAATCGGTTACCAAAGTTTCGGCGCAACAACCGGATAAATTTAAACTGGAAATTCTTTCAAGCCGCGTAAGTGGCAGTAATGGATTTGGCTTTGATTTTCCCGCATTCATTAGTTTTTATAAAAACAACGTGAACATTTTTGCTTCGCAACTAAATCCGCGCGGCTTTGTTTCTCCGATCGCTGATGGCGCTTTAAACTTTTATAAATACAAATTTCTTGGAAGCTTTTTTGAAGACGGCAGCCAAATAAATGTTATCAAAGTAATTCCTAAAAGAAGCTATGAGCCACTGTTTTCAGGCATCATCAACATCACGGAAAACGACTGGCGCATTTATAGCTGTGATCTGTCGCTTACGAAAACATCCCAACTCGAGATACTGGATTCATTAGAGATCAAACAGATCCATACGCCGGTGAGCGATGAAGTATGGCGGATTAAAAACCAGGTGCTCCATTTCAGCTTTAATCAGTTTGGATTGAAGGCTGCCGGAGATTTCGTGAATGTGTATTCAAAATATGATCTTGATCCTCATTTTGCAAAAGATTTTTTTAACCGTGTGGTAATTAAATACGACACCGCGGTGAATAAAAAACCTCATGCGTACTGGGATTCCATCAGACCGGTGCCACTGGAGCCGGAAGAAATAAAAGATTATAAAACGAAAGACAGTGCATTTGCCGCAAGGAATGATTCGATACCAAACATCGATTCCCTTAGGAAAAAACAGGGGCCTGTAAAACTCTCACAGGTATTCTGGTCGGGCGTTAGCCGCACGCATTATGCTGTAAAACATACCTGGCAATATCATTCTGATCCATTGTTAAAAACGCTGCAATATAATACAGTGGAGGGTTTGGCGATCAACCCCTCACTTACGGTTTCTAAACTAATAAAGAGTTGGGATACGAGAATAACTTTTATTGCCGATGCGAGATATGGATTTAATAATCGCCATCTGAATCCGTGGGCCGGCCTTGTGTTTGATAGTGATGATGCTTTTGACCCTGATAAAAAACTGCGGCGTCAATCATTTTTTATAGCAGGCGGAAAGCGTGTAAGCCAGTTTTTTAAAGAGAGCGATTTAGATGGGTTGGGAAATACTATCGGTACGTTGTTATATGGCCAAAACCAGTTGAAGATCTATGAAAATTATTTTGCTAAAACCGGATTTTCAAAACAGTGGGAGAGTGGCGCAAAGTTTTTAATAGAAGGAGAGTATGAAGACAGGCTGCCAATTGAAAACACCACGGATTTTATTCTGAATAAAAAATGGCTGTACAGGTTTACGCCCAACTACCCAACCGAGATTTTATCAACTCAATTTCCAAGGCACCAGGCAGTGATCGTTCATGCATCGCTGAGAATCACGCCAGGACAGCGTTACATACAATTTCCAAAATCAAAGATTGCCATCGGTTCCAAATTTCCAACGCTTACATTGGATTACTCGAAAGGATTTAAAGATATTTTTGGCAGCGATGTTGATTTTGATAAATGGTCGTTTAATGTTGCCGATAATGTAAATTTGAAATTAGCCGGAGCGATAAAATATAATTTTTCTATTGGCGGATTTTTGAATAATAAATCGGTGTACGCGCAGGATTTCCGGCATTTTTATGGCAACGTTTCGCATATAGCAAAGGAGTATGTGCAATCGTTTCAAAATGTTTCCTATTATCAATTTAGCAACACTTCTTCATTCTTTTCCGAATTGCATTTAGAGCATCATGCAAATGGATTGCTTACCAATAAAATCCCATTACTTAAAAAATTAAACTGGAACCTGGTGGAAGGAACGAACGCGGTTTACATTAATCCAAATACCAGCTATGCCGAGGCGTTTGTTGGTCTTGAAAACATTTTTAAAATATTCCGGATAGATGCGGTAGCGGGTTTTCAAAATGGGTTTAAGCCTGTATATACCTACCGCATTGGGTTTGGCGGATTAATAGGTGATGTGATGAACATTCAGCGGTTTAAGAAAAATGATAAAGTGATCAATAAATGGTAAATCTATATTTTGGCTTATTTGGAATCCGCATAGGGCTTTGCCATCTGCATAGGGCTTCGTCCGATCTACATAGGGCTGTGCCCAATGTTGACATATTGCGCCCTTTCAGGGCTTGCGGTCTTGCAAAATCTTTACTTCTTTTTAATTACAATTTTCTCTGTAAATTCCTCGATAACCTTGCTGAAAAACTGCAGTGTTTCTGAATAATCTTTCGCAGGAATTACATTTTGTGAGAGCGATAAAAATGCAGTAGTAGTAATTGTATTGGTTTTTTCGTCGTAAGTGCAGCTGGTTTTAAAAATTCCATATTCAGATTTTATATTTCTTGGACCAGGAAGATTTTCCACCACATAATTTTTCGGTAGTAAATAAACCGTTGTGTCTGTTTTAATAAAAGGCGATTTAAAATAAAATGATTTGGTGCGGCCTTCAGCCTTTGGCAGCTTCACATTCCACATTTTATAGATTCGCGGGTTTAAAAACATTTTACTTCCTGCCGTAAATGCAGGTATTTTTTCAATCTCTAATTTGAAAGTAGTTGTTGAACCATTATCGTTTCCCTCATTAGATATTTCAAATTGATCCGGTTGCAAAAAACCTAAATTTCTTACCAGGTATTCTTTTTGATCATCTTTCTTTTCATCAACGATGTAGTTTGGTTACTTCATCTTTATACAAGCCTTTGGTGTTTAACACGCTTTCGCTGGTGCCTGAAGCATCTTCCATCAAGTGTACTTTCGTAGTAAGATTAAACGTATTTTCTGATTGTTTACTTTTTGGTGTTGTCACTAAGACGCCGCCTTGCGGAGTAATTAATAAGGCATTCCTGTTTTCTGTAAATCCACCCAACGAACCAAAATCTGCAGAGCTGCTGGTACACTCGAGCCAGGTGGTATCGCCGTTTAAAGGCGCACAAAGAATTACGTGATTGAACGAGTTATGAGGAAACGCTGGGTCCACAGGTTCCTTGTTGTATCCCGCGTTGATCAGTGCCGGAAAGCTGGCAATGCCAACTGCGTCAAGGCACGCCTGCATATAATTGGAAAGCGCTTTGCAATCGCCGTATTTTTTTTGATCAACAAATTTTGCATTAAATGGCCTGAATCCGCCAATGCCTAACTGTATGCTCACATACCGGCAATTTTGTTGTAAATAACGATAAATGATTTTAATTTTTTCTTTATCAGTTGCGGCACCTTGTACCATTTTATTCAAGGCAGCTTTTGAATCATCGCTAAGATTAATAGACCCGTTTGAAAGCGCGCTGTACCACACGCCAAGATCTTTCCATGTGTTAAGCTCTCCTTTGTTTCCGTCCATAGAAAACTTATTTGGTGCTATCAGCACAGATGGATAACTGCTTTCGTAGCTTACGGCGCCTTCCTCAAACGCAGGTGCCTGAAGGTTTTTTACCTCCCACGTGTAAATTTTATGTTTGCCCGATTCTTTGATCGAGGGTGGTAAATTGATATTTTTTGCTTTGAACCTTAAGTCCAGATCTGCCGGAACGGTTGCTGTATAAACAGAGTATTCTACCGATTGCTCAGGCTCCGCAATTTGATAATCCGGGTAATTGAGCGTGCCTTTCAATTTTATTACATAATCAAATTGAACCGTTATCGGGTATGAAGGAGCTGCCACTCTGAAATAGGTTACTTTGCCATCAACCACAAGCCCATCGCCGGTTGCCTGCGTTTTCATTTCTTTCATTTTATATTTGTTTACCGGCGCGCCCTTCGCATCAAACACCTTTATTTCCGCGTTATCCAGCTTACGAAACTGGTCGGCATATTGCTTAAAGTACAACTGGTCTTCGCCCTCGGCATCCAAAACCGTAATCACCTGCTGAACAGTATAGAGTGGCTTCGTCAATATCTTTTACTTCAAAATTTATTTTCTCTGATCTCTTAACGCTATGTGCATTTTCTTTTAAGCCGGCAGCGATGGTGCCTGCGTCAAAGATGGACTGCGAATAGCATTGGTTGCCTGATAACAAGATGATTGCATAAATAAAATATCTTTTCATCAGTTAGCTTTTTTTCTTGATTACTATTTGTTCATTAAGCGTGGTAAAGAGTTTTTTATAAAACTCCTGCAACAAATCGTAGTCCTCTGCGGCATAATATGATCTATTAAATTTCAATGTAACTCTCACATCAATTGCAGAGGCATCTTTTTGAAGCATGCGTGTTAATTCAATGCTCGAGTCAGGCATGCTCATCCTCATATTTTTGGGGAGATCATCAAATTCATAATTATCGGGTATAAAGAATTTACCTACCAATGTATAGGATTGCCTGAAGTTAAAATCCACATCCGTCCTTCTTTCATCAGCTATAAATGGATTTTTTTCAAGCCCCAGGAATAAATTAAGCGTAAAATATTGATAATCGCCCGATGAGTTTACAGGCAAAGAAAAAGTTACATTTTGTTGCAAGGGCAGAGTGTCTATGTCGGTGTTAATTGCCTCAATTTCATCAATCTTTATCCCGGTATATTCTTTAGAAAAATAATCCTTAAAAGATTTTTTTTCTTCTTCCCATTTCTTTACACGGGGATTTTTACAATATCCTTCGCTAATAACTTTTGCTTTTCCTTCCATAACGGCCCCTGGAGTAACTTCTGCAAAGATCGAAACTGTGTTGGCCCATATGGCTTTTTCATTCTCCAGTTTTATCCATCCGCCATACCGGTTGTCTACCACAAAACCATCATTGTTCAATACATCATATGGAATTAAATGTGCGGGATTGTATTTGTCGGCAGCATTTAAAATGTATCGTTTATTGTCAATAAGAACCAATGTAATTGTGCTATTAAATTGGCGTAAAAATGGAGTTAGTGTATTAACGGTTCCATTATCTCTTGTGCTTACTAACACCGGATATGCCTTAAGGCCCGCATTCCTTAATAAATTAATAAGGATGAGATTGAGCTCGGTGTTATTACCTGATTTTTTATCCCACGCCGATTTTATCCCGTCTGATGAATAGATACTTTCACTGCTGTTCCAGTTCATGTTTTTTCGGACATAGTTATGAATCATCAGCATTTTTTTGTATTCGCCGTTTGCATTTTTCAAAGAATCGTTCAGGGATTTTGTATCGGAAAGATTCTTATTTAATTGCACGCCAAAATCATCGTCGGTCAGCAATTCTTTAGTTATCTTATCCCAGGTTGTAGTTATTTCGGTTATGTCTCCATTGCCATAATCTATAGCAGACAATTGAAATTCTATTCTCTGTGTGTAATCCTTTGAGGCCTTCATAAATGGCTCATCGGGCAATGACGGAATGTTTTTAACCGTAAAAGTTTTTTCAATCGATTTATAAGACAAAACCTTGCCCCGATACATGGCGTTTTCATTAACCTCATCGCTTTTCTCGTCTATCGGTTGGCGGAGGGAAAGCTGAGTCCTAAACTTAAAAATAGAAGGAATTTTAATATTGTAAACACTGATGCGTGTAGGTATATCATCCTGGAAATCCCAATCGTCAACATTGGCGATTGAATTCTTTAAATCGATGTATTTAAATTCGATCACGCTGCCAACTTTCACATCCGGCATAGAGAAAGAAACCTCCGAAAGATGCTTGGTTAGCTTCTTTGTGTAAATAGCCGATTTTTCCAGTTTGGTTTTAACAACATTTCCTGAAGCATCGAGGTTATAGGTATAACCAGCAACGTTTTTAATATCTTCATACTTATTTCTTTCAATAAACCTTATTTTGATGTTGGCCCGCTCAAGTCCTTTTTCTTTCAGGATTTTAATGCGCACGCGACGCTCGGTTTCAATCTTAAAATTTTCGCCTAAAAAAACGTAATTCACATTTCCGTAAGTCAATAAATTATAAGCTTCCGCATCTTTATCAAACTCGCATTGAGTTAAGAGCAAATCGCTTTTTTCTATTTTTCCAAAAGCGGGTACATCTTTTTGAGCATAAATAAAAAACGACTGAAAGCTCAGCAGGGACAATAGCAGATATCTATTCATCGGGGATAGTTTAGTTTGGCAATACGATATTACGAAAAAAATTGTAGCGAATGTTATTTCTGGAAGTAACGTCATTATTTCGTAAAAATTTTAGTGTGGAAAAATAAATCGGAGATAAAGGGAGAACTAGGTCCTTATTTAAAACGGGTGGAGCAGGATGTTTTTGTATCATAAGAAAATCTACATTTTAGCTTATGTGAAGAATTTTTTGCCGCGGCCTTATTGAAATTGACATTTCCGGCATCAAACATTATAGGCTTATTTTTACAAAAAACTACGTAGATGAGGCACTTGTTATTTTTTGGTTTAAGCACTATTTTATTTATAGGCTGTAACGCACAATCCGGCGATCCGTTTGTAAAACAAAAGAATAATAACACGCTGTTGTGGCAGATAAGTGGCAACGGGTTAAAGGCTCCGAGCTTTCTGTTTGGTACTTTTCATTTGCTGTGCAAAGAAGACATTCATTTTAGCGATCAGTTGAAAAGAGCGATAAAATCGAGCAATGAAATTTATATGGAAATGGATATGGATGACCCTTCAACACTGCTCAGCGGCCTGCTTTATATGAATATGAAGGGTGATAAAAAGCTTTCCGATCTCTATACGCCTGAAGAATATAAACGGTTAGAAAATTATTTTTCAGATACGCTTCATACACCGATAATGATGCTGCAAAAAGCAAAGCCTTATTTTTTGGTTGCCTTGCTTTATCCGCGAATGATGAACTGTAAAACTCCCGCCGGCGTTGAAGAAGAACTGATGAAAATAGCAAAGGAAGAAAAGAAAGAAATTAAGGGTTTGGAAACCATGCAGTTTCAGGCTTCTGTATTCGATAGTATTCCTTACGAATGGCAGGCAAAAGAATTATTGAAAAACATAGATAGCTTTTCAGTTTACAAAAAAGAATTTGATACGATGCTCAAGGCTTATAAAGATCAGCAATTGGATTCAATGCAAAACATGCTTGCAACCAGTGAATTTGGATCTGATCAATACAATGATTTATTGTTGAATAACAGGAATAAGAACTGGGTGGGCCAGCTAAAACAAATTATGAAAAAAGAAAGTGTTTTTGTTGCTGTTGGCGCGGGGCATTTGGTTGGAGACAGCGGACTGATAAGCCTGTTAAAAAAGGCAGGCTATAAAGTAGAGCCTCTTCAAAATAAATAGTAAAAAATAAACAGGCCTTTATTGGGCTGTTTAATGCTTCATATAAGTCAAAATGTAGAAAACTGTCTTTTTATAAAACAAAAAGCCTGAAAAAAATTTCAGGCTTTTTAAATAAATATTCCAATGTTTAAATTGAAAACTGTTCCAGTTTGCTGAAGAAAAAATCGCCTTCAATTTGAGCATTTTCATCGCTATCACTTCCGTGTACAGCATTTTCACCGATTGAAGTTGCGTATAATTTTCTGATGGTTCCTTCTTCCGCCTGCGCAGGGTTGGTAGCTCCGATTAGTTTTCTAAAATCTTCTACGGCATTTTCTTTTTCGAGAATTGCAGCGGTTATTGGCCCGCGGCTCATAAATTCTACCAGTTCGCTGTAAAAAGGGCGCTCTTTGTGCACTGCATAAAATTGACCAGCCTTATGTGCAGAAAGATGTGTCATTTTCATAGCAACAATGCGAAAGCCTGCCTTATTAATCATTTCTAAAATAGCACCTGTGTGACCATTCAAAGTCGCGTCAGGCTTAATCATTGTAAATGTTCTGTTAGTCATTTTTGTAATTTTGGCTGCGAAGCTAATAAAATATTTGTGTTATTCTTTGATAGAATAATTATTTGTGAACGGTTTAATATTTACTTGCTGAATGGTATTTTTTGCCCTGTATCGATTATTGATACGAAATCTTAGTTTTAAATTTCTTATCAACTTCTTATTTTTGAAGGAAGCGAACAAAACACTCGGAAAAATATTCTATTATTGCTGCAATTAAAATAAATGAGAACAGTTTTTGAAATAATGCCCGCATCGGCAAATACGGAAAATTGCACGCTGATATGTGAATTCAGTACCGATGGGTTTACTTACGTGATTAAAGACGAAGTTGACAATATTTTTTTAGGGGTTTCAGTTTATCACTATGATAAAGCCATTCCTTCAGTTGGCTTTCCAATCGCACTGCAAATTCTGTTTCATCAACATCCCTTGCTGTCAAAAAATTATAAAAAGACAGTGATTAATTATTCTTTGCCGCAAAGTGTTTTAACTCCATTTGCATTATATAACCGTGAGCAAAGCCAGGATGTGTTGAACCTTATATGCGGCGATATTGGCGACACGGATCCGTTGCTTACAGATGTTATTGCTGCGCAATCTGTTTACAACAGCTACCGGGTACCCGCTGCTGTTTATGAGGTGATTCAATCTCAGTTTCAACACCCGGTAAGCAACCATCAATATTCAGTTTTGTTGAGCCAGCCGCCAACGGCTGACAATAGTTTACAGATCATTTTTTATGCTCACAAAATTGTGCTTTCCTTTATCAAAGAAGGAAAACACCAACTTATCAATACTTACAATTACAAGGCACCTGAAGACGTGACGTATATTTTGCTGACCATTTGCAGCCAGTTTGATGTGAAAGACATTCCTTTAAAAATAAGCGGATTGATCGAAGAAAATTCAGCGTTATTCAAAGAATTGCATAAATATTTTAGCACGATCGAATTGACCTCTTTGCCGGATGACGTTAATTATCACGAGGAAATATTAAAATATCCGGCTCATTATTTTAGCCATATTTTTGCCATTGCGTCATGCGAATAATTACCGGAAAATATGGTGGCAGAAAGATAAATCCTCCTTCAAAAATGCCGTTTACGCGGCCAACCACAGACATTGCCAAGGAAGGCTTGTTTAACATTATTGAAAATAATATTTCAATTCCCGGAATAAAAACACTCGATATTTTTGGGGGTACAGGAAGCATCAGTTATGAGTTGGCATCAAGAGGAGCGGCGGATCTTACGATTGTAGAAAAAGATCCGAAAATGCATGCGTTCATAAAAGATAAAGTGGCTGAATTACATATTGAAAATTGTACAGTGGTAAAAAGTGATGTATTTAAATTTTTGGATACCTGCAAAGAAACGTTTGATCTTATTTTTGCGGGACCGCCTTATGCGCTTAAAAATATTGATGATTTGCCGGTAATTATCAGGGAGAAAAAATTGCTGAATAAAAACGGATGGTTTATACTTGAGCATACGCCGGCTAACAACTATGAGAACGAATTACTTTTTAAAACGATGCGCAATTATGGAACTACTATTTTTTCTATTTTTATAAATAACTCTTAAAGAAAAAGCTTGAAGTTTAGCGGCCCGGGCTTAAGAACGCTCATTCATTATTTCACCATTTACTATTGAGCATGAAACCCATCTTTATAACAGGCACAGGAACCGATGTTGGAAAAACACTGGTGGCGGCCATTGTAGCCGAAGCATTGCATGCCGATTACTGGAAACCGGTGCAGGCGGGCTATCAAAGCGGAACCGATTCTTTACTGGTTCAGCAATTAATTACGAACGGTAAGTCCATTGTTCATCCTGAACTTTACAAATTAGAAATGCCGGCATCGCCGCATCTTGCTGCTGCCGCAGAAAATAAAAAGATCCGCATCAACAAGATCATTAACAACGTTCCTAAAACAAAACGGCATTTAATTATTGAAGGCGCGGGGGGATTAATGGTTCCTTTAAACAAAAAAGATCTTACGATCACCCTTATAAAAAAACTTAAAGCGCAGGTGATTATTGTAAGTAAAAATGAATTGGGCAGTATTAATCATTCTTTACTTACAGCGGCAGTTTTAAAGAAAGAAAAGATACCTGTTTTAGGATGGATCTTTACTGAAGAATATCAGCACTATGAAGCCGAAATAGCCAACTGGAGCGGTTTTCCGGTAATTGGAGCCGTTAAGCACCTTCCTGTTATTTCCAGAGAGATTGTTAGTTTGGAAGCCATAAAGATGCGGCCTTTATTGAAAAAATTTTTATGACGAAAGAACAATTAAGAAATATTTACAAACAAAAAAGGAAGGAAATTTCCACCAGCGATATTGAAAAATTTAATGACCTGAATCTCATTAATTTTCAAAAGATCAGCCTGCCTTTTGTTTCATACGTGCACACCTATCTTTCTTCACTAAGGCTGCGGGAGCCGGATACAGCGCCGGTCATTCGTTTTTTGCAATTTAAAAATCCAGACCTGGCAGTAGTCGTTCCAAAGATCGATATTCATTCAGGAGAAATGACTCATGTTAATTTTGAAGAGACTGCAGAGGTAATAAATAATAGGTTTGGAATTGATGAGCCTAAAGAAGGAAGCACAGTAGCTGAGCCTGAGATTGATTTGGTGTTGGTGCCATTACTTGCATTTGATAAAGCCGGTTTCAGGGTGGGCTATGGAAAAGGCTATTATGATAAGTTTCTGTCCAAATGCAGGCAAGATGTGCTTAAAGTAGGATTTAGCTTTTTTGAGCCTGTGGATGAAATAGAAGATATCAATCAGTTTGATATACCTTTAAATTATTGTGTTACACCACAAAACTTATTTATTTTTTAGACGAAAACTGAGGTGCTGATCAGTTGGATGCGCGGTTAAATCTTACACATGCTAAAAAGCTTCAGATACATTTTATTTCCGTTTTCAATTATTTATGGAGGCATTATTTGGGCCCGCAATAAGATGTTTGATAAAAACATATTGCGTTCCGCAAAGTTTAATTTTCCCGTTATATGCGTTGGAAATCTCGCTGTGGGCGGCACAGGAAAAACACCGATGACAGAATACCTAATCAGGATGCTTGCGGGCAAATACCGTGTGGCAACGCTTAGTCGTGGCTATAAAAGAAAAACAAAAGGCTTTGCTATTGCAGACGAAAACACCACCGCCATCGATATTGGAGACGAGCCAATGCAAATTCATAAAAAATTTCCCGGCGTAACGGTGGCCGTTGCCGAGGAAAGAATTATTGGCATTCCTCAATTGTTATACGCCAGGCCCGAAACGCAGGCAATCATTCTTGATGATGCATTTCAACACAGGGAGGTAAAGGCCGGATTAAATATTTTGCTTACTGATTTTCAAAATCTTTATACAAGAGATTTTTTATTGCCTGCCGGAGATTTGCGCGATATAAAAAGCAGCAGCTAAGCGGGCTGAGATAATTATCGTTACGAAATGTAAATCTCATTTGACTGAAGAGGAAAAGCAACAAATTACTGCAGAAATTAATCCGCTTGCGCATCAGAAAGTTTACTTTACAAAGATTGAATACAGCAGCCCTTATCATTTATTTTCTCAAGAACAAAAATTTCTCGAGCCGGATAGCAATGTATTGCTCGTTTGCGGAATTGCCAATCCCGAGCCGCTTAAAGAGATGTTAACGAATTATGTTAACTCTTATGAAATGCTTCTCTTTAGAGATCATCACATATTTACAACTGACGATCTTAAGGAAATAAAAAATCATTTTTCGAAGATGGAAGGGCACAATAAAATTATCCTTACCACAGAAAAAGATGGTGTTCGCCTGGCGAAATTTGAAAAGCAATTAGAAAGTCTTCCTATGTATGTTTTTCCAATGGCTCATAAATTTTTATTTGGGGACGATATTCATTTTGAAAATGACGTAACCAGTTTTATAAAAAGCATCCAGGCTTCAGCATAAACATGTTGCCAGTGATAAGCGTTCGCATAAAAACAATTGATCATTGTCCTTAAAGTTTTTTTAATATTCCGCCGGCTTTATACTAACATATCAATAACTTTTGTCGCCGCAACAACGGTTTGCTTAAAATTTTATAACTTGACTTTTTTCAAAATCGTTACTTATGAAATGGATTATGCTTCTTCCTGTTTGCATCATGTTATTTTCGGGTTGTAGTTTGCGGCAGCGCGAAGTAGAACTGGACAAGAAAATGAAAGATTTGCATCAGCGTGAGCAACAGCTCTCTTTAAAAGAACAATCACTGGATATCAGAGAACAGGAATTAAACGATCGTGAAAAGGTATTTGACAGTGCATCTCATAAAAATCTGAATGATAGTTTGTTTATTAACCATCAGCAATTGCCCGGCCCGTGGTCGGTAAGAATGCAATGCGTTGAAACCAATTGTACCGGCTCGGCCGTTGGAGACACTAAAAATGAAATTTGGGAATTTAAATTCCAGGATAACGGCATTATAGCCAGCGCCACCAGCAATAATAAAATAGTCCGGATTTATTCAGGCACATTTATAAATAATGTTCTCCGGCTTTCCGTACAGGAAGATAGTACCGATACTCAATCTGCAAAAATGATCGTTCGCCTACAAAATGTAAAAGACAAAGAAATGGAGGGTGAACGGGAAATTCTTCAGGCAGGCGGTTGCCGCATTTTGTATTCGCTGCAGTTAAAAAAATTATAGCGGCCGGCATCTTTAAATTTTAAACTGAGCATTATGACCTTATTAGCAGACCTGGATTTTTCGCTACCATTAAAAAATCCGGTAATCATATTTTCACTGGTTTTATTTATCATTCTTTTTGCACCCATCTTATTAAAACGAATAAAGATTCCGCATATCATCGGCCTTATTTTAGCAGGTGTTTTAATTGGCCCTTACGCATTAAACCTGTTGCGCCGCGATAGCAGCATAGTACTTTTTGGAACTGTTGGCCTGTTGTACATCATGTTTTTGGCCGGCCTTGAAATTGATCTTACAGAATTCAAAAAGAACAAACTAAAGATCATTGTTTTTGGACTTACCACCTTTTTGCTCCCTTTAATTGCCGGCACACTGGCCAGCTATTATGTACTGGGCTATGGATGGCTTTCGTCTCTTTTGCTGGCAAGTATGTTTTCAACTCATACATTGGTTTCTTATCCTATAGCCAGTAAACACGGGGTTTCGCGCAACCGGGCCGTTGCTTTAACTGTAGGCGGAACAATGATCACGGACATTTTTGCATTATTAATTTTAGCAATAATCGCAGGAATGACAAAGGAAGAAGTATCCTCTTCCTTTTGGATTACGCTGGGCATTTCTTCCATCGTTTTTGTGGCAATTGTTTTCTTTGTTTTCCCCCTCATCATACAATGGTTTTTTAAAAAAAATGAAGACAGCGTATCTCAATACATCTTTGTTTTGGCAATAGTTTTCCTGGCTTCATTCCTTGCAGAAGCTGCCGGAATTGAGGCTATTATTGGTGCATTCTTCGCGGGCCTGGTTTTAAATAAATTTATTCCTCATTCTTCAGCTTTAATGAACAGGATCGATTTTGTAGGCAACGCATTGTTCATACCGTTTTTTTTAATCGGTGTTGGCATGCTGGTAAATTTTAATGTGCTTTTTAATGGATGGGGTGCTTTAAAAGTGGCAGCAGTAATTGTTGTTGTTGCCATCAGTACCAAGTTCGTGGCTGCCTGGATTACCCAAAAAGCCTTTAAATTATTGCCCGATGAAGGGAGGATGATCTTTGGATTAAGCACATCGCATGCCGCAGCTACACTGGCTATTATTTTGGTGGGATACAATATCATCATTGGTGAAACACCAGGAGGCGAGCCAATTCGGCTGCTGGACGAAGACATTCTTAATGGAACCATTCTTTTGATTTTAATCAGCTGCGCCATTAGTTCTTTTGTGGTGGAAAAAGCTTCTGTAAATCTTGCATTAAAAGAAGCAGAAGAAGAGGGCGCTGAAACAGAGGATGCCGAAAAAATATTAATTTCTTTGGCTTATCCCGACACAGTTACCGAGCTGGTAGATTTTGGGCTGATGCTGAAACCTAAAAAAAGCAACGTTCCTATTTATGCACTAAACATTATCAGCGACGATACTAATGATGAAACTACACAATTTACCGGGAAAAAGATGATGGATAAAGCCATCAACCAGGCAGCGGCCACGGAGAACACAATTATTCCGCTTACCAGATATGATATGAACATCAGCAACGGAATTATTTATACCATCAAAGAACAAAACATTACAGACGTACTTATTGGGCTGCATAAAGATGCCAACCAAAAAGATTTTCTCGGGCCAATAACGGAAAATATTTTAAGCAAGTCTGGCGAAACCATTTTCATTTATAAATATGTACAGCCATTTAATACTTTGAAAAGAATGGTAGTTGCCGTAACGCCCAATGCATGGGAAGAATCAGGATTCAGTCATTGGTTTCACAGGATATCAACCATTGCGAAGGCAGGCGGATTGTCCATTCATTTTTTTGCCGATGAGAAAACGATTTCTGAATTGAAAAAGCTAAATGTTCAGCAAACAAGCCCGTCGGTGGCCACTTACACGCCGTTTAGCAATTGGGAAGATTTCTTAATTCTTAGCCGGGAATTAAAGCTTAATGATTTTTTTGTAATTGTTTCTTCGCGTAAAGAACACATTTCCTATACTCAACAACTGGAAAGACTTCCTTACTATTTATCAAGATATTTTGTGAACAATAGTTTTATTATCATCTATCCTAAGCAATTAGCCAATGAAGTGGTAGCCGTTGATAAAGAGCATGCTGATAATTTTATTTTAGAGGCATTGGATAAGGTACCCGTGGTAAATAGAGCCAGTGGACTGATTTCGAAAATCTTTGGAAGAAAGAAATAGATAATTGCCGGTTTAATTTTATCACACAAAAAAAATTTCTTTTTTATTTCACACATTTTTTTAAACATTTTAGCATTAGTTTTGTGGCCAGTTATTAAAATAAAATTTGTTAGAAATGAAAGAATCCATAGATGAAAAAGTTGCCATAAAAGGAATTATACTCTGCACAATCTGTGAAGTGCTGGCCTTTTTATTCTTTTACGTGATCAATTAAATAACTGATTTCAGTTCGCCATTTAATCCTGATGGCGAATTTGCTTTTTCTATATTTTGGCTTATCTGGCCTAAAAAAGTTGCCTGCGTATTTAAGTGCTTTTTGCTTTTCATTAAAAAGTGTGTTTTCTACTTTTTGACTTTTGTAAAAATAATTTTCCCGTAAATCTTGCAGGGTATTATCAACTCGTTTCCTGCATTCTTGCTTCTGTTGCTGATTGCTTTCTAAAAAATTGTTGAGAGTGGAACTGTTTTTGTGTGCTCATTAAAGCCAATGATTTTATCGGCTGCGATCAAAATTAAAATTTACAATGATGAACACGAACCGTTTAAGCGACAGTCTTTGCAAGGCGCTCAATACACAAATGACGAAGGAAGCACATGCTTCACAAATTTACCTGGCGTATGCAAGCTGGTTAAGCGCGCAAGGCTATGAAGGAATGGCCAACTTTTTATTCCGTCATGCGAACGAGGAAAGAAGCCACATGATGAAAATTCTTGAATATATTCTGGACCGCGGCGCAACGGTAACGATAGAGGCCATACCTGCGCCACCGCCCAATCCGGCAAGCGTACAGGATTGCTTTGAAAAAGCGTTTGCACACGAGGTGGACAATACAACGAGCATTTACAAGCTGGTAAAAATGAGTTTTACTGAAGAAGATTGGGCAACATGGAATTTTATGCAGTGGTTTGTAAAAGAACAAACTGAAGAAGAAACCATGGTGATGAATTTATTAGACAAATTAAAAGCTACCCGCGGTGAAAAAGCAGATGGTGAAGCATTATATTCGCTTGACCGCGACTTAAAAACAACGCCTGATGATGCAACGCTGGCGCAGGAAAAAACGGTGGAAAATCCGTAAGATGATTTCTTTTCCGTGCTAATGTTTGCGCAGGTTAGTATTCAATTTTTGTTTTTCCTTTTGGATAATATCTGTTAAGTGAATCAAGCACTTTTATCGTGTCTGACAGAGGACGCATAAATGGTTCGGCAATTTTATAGGTTACAGAATCGGTGGTATACATAATTACTTTTCTGTTATAACTTTTTAAACTGTTGAAGCGCTTTAAGGCCAGATCTTTATTGGTAAATTCATTTACAACCACTTTAAAAGTAAAGCTATCTGTACGGCTTTTGTCGATTTTGGCGCTATCGGGCTGAAGTGAATAAATTTTTATGGAATCCTTTATTCTTGCAGAATCATCAACGGGCGTTATTTTGTCTGTAGTGACAACCGTGTTGCTGTTGTTGTTATTATTTTCATTAAATCCATAATGAATAACCGCCCAAACTATCAAACCCAATATCAACAAGGAAATAATAATCAAAAGAGTTTTTTGTGCGCCGGCGTTTTTACGTTCTTTTTGATAATCGTTAAACATATTTTCTTCATGTTCTTCGGCTCCTTCATCTTCGATCTTTACTCTATGCGGTTCCATTCTTGGAGCCATAAGCTGGCCGCCTGTAAACGCAAGCTCACCGGAATTTAATTTTTCGAGTGTGCCTATTCCGGGAAGATTGAATGGCTTACCGATATTTAAAAATTGCCTTCCTAACGAAAGAAAAGAATCCAGGTCGGAAGAGGCAAGAGGTTTGATCTTTTTGGTGTGTAATACAATAAAATCAACAAGCTCATCATCTTCGGTTGCCTTTGGATTGTAGATGAAATTTGATAGCATCTGCAGGGATCATGATCGGTTTATCAGTATCCGTAGTATCGGGCAAAGCGGCTTCCAGCTGGAAGGTGCCTATGCCCTGTAACGATAAATGTTTTGTTCGCAATAAATAATGAACAAGTACCTGATCTATTTTCACCTTGTTAATTTTAATGATGGCAAACCTACATTTTATTGAGCGAATTCCAAAAAATGCCAACGATGCTCATCGTTAATTTTTTTGTGTGCTAATCGGAAGTAAATTTGTATCATGCTTACAAAACAAGAAGAATCATTTTTAGAGTTTTGGGAAAAAAATCGCGATAATGAAAAAAAATTTTTAAAGCAGTTGGCCTATGGATGGCCATGGGGGCTTGTGTTTGCGCTTCCTGTGCTGGTAGTGGTTATTTTTCATGATTGGTATAAGAACATGGTGCCTATTTCTAAAGGGCAAATTATTTTAATCATTATTACCGTACTTGCCATTGCCATTTTTTACGCTGCATTCAGAATGAGATTCCGTTGGGAACATAATGAACAGGCATACAAAGAGTTAAAATTTAAAAAGCAGCAAAACGATGCAGCAGATTTATAATTTTTATGCTCTTTATTTGCAAAAAAATGATAACTATGAAAAAACTGCTGACTGCTGTACTTGTTTTATTTGTTTTAGGAAGCTGCACTAAAAAGGATGCAACATGTCCTTACACCGATTCAACTGTTGTTGCGCCAGCCTCGGAGCAACAAGCGCTTCAGGATTCTCTTACCGCTCATGGCATCCAGGCAACAGCACATCCTTCAGGATTTTTTTATACGATCAATGCCCAGGGCTCTGGTCGCGTTATTTCCAACCTTTGTTCCAATCTTACAGTAACTTATAAAGGCTCGCTATTTAATGGCAATGTTTTCGATTCTACATCTGCAGGTGCTGCGGCTAATTTTCAACTTGGCCAGGTAATTTTGGGATGGCAGAAAGGAATGCCTTTAATTAATGCCGGTGGCGATATTACTTTATACATTCCTCCGTCACTGGCTTATGGTGCCACTCCAAGGAAAGATAATTCCGGCAACGTTGTTATTCCTGCCAGCTCAAATCTTATCTTCAATGTAAAGCTATTAGATATTCAATAGGCTTGATAGTGCAATTTTGTGTGGTGAAGTAATGCTTTGTCAGCATCGTTAAAATCTATATTTCGACTTATATGGCGATACTGATTAAAGGATCATCGGCCAACCAAAATATAAAGTTCAGGTGGTAAAGTAAAAATCCTTTGATAGGTTCTACCTTTGCTGATTATGAGCCACGAAGCGATCTCCGTTTTCGATATGTTTAAAATAGGCGTGGGGCCATCAAGCAGCCACACGCTTGGCCCCTGGCGGGCTGCAAGCATTTTTTTGCAATCTCTTCAGCAAAAACAATTATTAGATAAGATCGTTAGCCTGGAGGTACTGCTTTATGGATCGCTTGCAAAGACCGGAAAAGGACATGGAACCGATATCGCCGTGCAATTAGGCTTGTCGGGTGAAGATCCCGTTACGTTTGACGTTGATAAAATTCATTCCAAAATCAATGAAATTAATACCGATAAAAAACTCCTATTAAATGGAACGCATGAAATCGATTTCGATCCTGAAGAGGATATTGAATTTTTGATGAATGAATCGCTTCCTTATCATCCCAATGCACTTACTTTTTTGGCCGTGCTTAACAATGAAGAACACCTTGCCGAGACTTATTATTCCATTGGCGGAGGATTTGTAAAAAAAGAAGGTGAAGACGCAGATCTCCATGCAGAAACCGTTTTGCCCTTTCCGATAAATGATGCGCAGGATCTTTTGCATTGGTGTATGAAAACCGGGATGGGCATCAGTGAAGTGGTGATGGAAAACGAGAATGCGTGGCGCCCCGAACAAAAAACGAGAGAAGGTTTATTGAACATTTGGCAGGTGATGAAAGAATGCCTCTATAAAGGATGCCATGCAGAAGGAACGCTGCCCGGTGGATTAAATGTAAAGAGGAGAGCGGCAGAGCTCAATAAAAAACTTTTAAAAAATAAAGCTTATTGGGATTTTGATTCGTGGGTAAAAGCCATCAAAGAAGGTGGCCACGATTTTAAGTATATCCTTGACTGGGTAAGTTGTTTTGCGCTTGCCGTAAATGAACAAAATGCCGCCTTTGGCCGCGTGGTTACGGCGCCTACCAATGGTGCTGCTGGTGTGATACCGGCCGTGCTGGCGTACTATATTATTTTTTGCGAAGCAAATGATGAAAATAAAATCATACAATTTTTATCAACCGCTTCGGAAGTGGGTTGCCTTTTTAAAAAAGGCGCAACCATTTCCGCCGCCATGGGCGGATGCCAGGCAGAGATCGGTGTATCATCATCAATGGCCGCCGCTGCACTTGCAGAAGGAATGGGAGGCACACAACGACAGGCGTTAATGGCATCCGAAATTGCTATGGAGCATCATCTCGGTATGACCTGCGATCCCATTCGCGGTCTTGTTCAAATTCCCTGTATTGAAAGAAATACCATGGGCGCCATTAAAGCCATAACAGCCTGCCAGCTTGCATTGCAAAGCGCGCCAGACTTTGCTAAAGTAAGCCTTGATAACGTAATTGCCACCATGTGGAACACCGCCATGGATATGAATAGTAAATACAAGGAAACCGCCGATGGCGGATTAGCAGTGAATGTGCCGCTGGGATTGAGTGAATGTTAGAATACTTCAATAAATCTTTTGCTTCGCTTTAAAGAAGTGCAAAGTAAAATGGTAGAAGGAATTAGAACTTAAAACGTCGCGTTCAAGCGGATAAGATCACGAAATGGTTGTCAGTTACTTTTTGCTATTGTATCGGTATTAAGAGTGCCAATACTCTGAAGAAAGGTTGATATTTATCAGCAGTATAATAATTTGATTAGCCTGGCATAGCTTTCTTTTCACAAACTGCCTTTCAAAACATCCTTGTCATGTCAAATTAATTGCATAAACATCTTTATGAGCAACACTGGTAATTTGTGCGAGAATAACATCATTACCTCCCAAATCGGCCACAATTTACGCGGGTGCTTCTTTAACCCCGATAAATCAGAAAATGGAATAATTAGTCAATAACAACGCTGCCTTTTAAATTGATGCTTTCCATGGCTTAATACTTCTTCAACTGTTAACCAATCTCGGATTTGATGAGAGAGTGCTCAGAAAAACATGGAACTTCTTCAGCTACTTTATTTTTGCTTTTGAATTCGACGATAAACGCGAATATTCAACCACCTCGATTAAGTATTGCATCCGGCAAGCCGGTCCAGGTAGTGGTGCATTTTTTCTCTATTTCACATTCACATACCTGTAATGTTTACAATTATATATTTTAATCAGTAGGTACATCATTAGAAACTGAACGGTTTAAAGCAATGGGGGAATATGATCAGGCTTTTTAGACAAATTTGAGGTTCCCTTTGAGCAGAGAATCTACTTGTTTGACTTGGTACGATTGATCTATGGCACGCTGAAAGGATGGTCACCCTTTCAAGGTTCGTTGGAAGCAATGTCTTCTTGCTACAATCTTGTCAACCTTGCAAGGTTTGCTGGTAGCGATTTTATTAGCGATAGTCATGTCACCCTATAATCCTGTCACCTTTCAGGGTTTGTTGGTAGAAATTTTTAGCTATAGTCATATCACCCTTTCAGGGTTTGTAGGTGGAAATTTTTTAGGTATTAGCTATGCCACCCTTTTCAGGGTTAGAGAAATGCACCAGGTATTTAGCAAAAAACCAAAAATCTAGTTTTTGACTTATATAGAACTATCGAAGAAGAAAGGAAATACTGGAAGATAATTGCCGTGGCCTGACATCTAAATTCCATATTTTCTCTTTACATCTCTGTCGCTTTCCCTGGCCTTGATGGTTTCTCTTTTATCGTAGATTTTTTTTCCTTTGCCTAAACCTATTTCCATTTTTGCGAGCCCTTTTTCAGAAATAAAAATTTTTAACGGAACGATGGTATAGCCTTTTTCTTTTATTTTATTTTCCCATTTGCGCAGCTCTTTTTTATTCAATAATAGTTTGCGTTCCTGCATAGGCTCATGGTTATAATGAGTGCCAAAATTATATTCAGAAATGTGGAGGCTCTTTACATACAGTTCGCCTTTATGAAAAATGCAATAGCTGTCGTTAAAACTCGCTTTGCCGGCGCGAAGCGATTTAATTTCCGTGCCGGTCAACACAATTCCTGCAATGTATTTTGCTTCAATGTTGTATTCGTAATATGCTTTGCGGTTGCTGATATCCATAATAAAAACAGCAGGAATTTTATGAGATTCCTGCTGCAAAGTTTCTTTTTTAAAATTTAATTTTTAAATAAAATCAATAATTGATTTAGCTTTTCCCGAAGATCCTTTCTTGAAACGATAAAATCCAGGAAACCATGCTCCAGCAAGAATTCGCTTCGCTGAAAACCCGGCGGTAAATCTTTTTTGATAGTTTCTTTAATTACGCGCGGGCCTGCAAAGCCAATAAGAGCGCCCGGTTCGCCCATTATCACATCGCCAAGCATCGCAAAAGATGCGGTAGTTCCTCCAAAAGTAGGATCGGTGCAAAGAGAAAAATAAGGAATTTTTGCATCGGAAAGTAACGATAATCTTCCGGAAGTTTTGGCCAATTGCATTAATGAAAATGCACTTTCCATCATGCGAGCTCCGCCACTTTTGTTGATGATCATAAATGGAATTTTATGCTCAACACAATAATCGCAGGCGCGCGAAATTTTTTCTCCCATTACACTTCCAAGGCTGCCGCCGATAAATTCAAAATCCATACAGGCAATCACAATATCCTTTTCATGTATTTTGCCATGCGCAACAGTTATCGAATCATGAATATCTGATTTGGCATAGGTTTCTTCCAAACGTTTGGCGTAGGGCTTCAAATCAACAAAGCCCAAAAAATCTTTTGATTTTATATTTGCAAAAAGTTCATGTTCACTATTCTCATCAAAGATAATTTCAAAATATTCGGCGCTGCCGATCCGATGGTGATATTCGCACTGCGGGCATACGAACAAATTTTCACGTAACTCGCTCACAGTGCAGGTATAACGGCACTGCGGGCATTTTGTCCACAAGCCATCCGGTGCTTCTTTCTTATCTTTAGTAGAAGTAGTAATGCCTTTTTTTATTCGTCGAAACCAACTCCGCCGTGTTTCTTCAGTGTCACCTTCTTCTCCGGCAAGATTGGCATCAAAATCTTCTTCTTGTTTCATATATTTCGTTGTTGAGCTATCGGCCATCGGTTAAGCAAACGCTTTTGCAGCGATCTAAACTTCAAACTTCTAAACTTCTAAACTGCTTATGCTATTGTAATACTTTTATCCAAATATACATCCTGTGTTGCATTCAACAATTCTACGCCATCTTTAAAAGGTTTTTGGAACGCTTTTCTTCCAAGAATCAGTCCCATTCCGCCGGCACGTTTGTTAATTACAGCAGTTTCCACTGCATCTGCATAATCCGATGCGCCCTTGCTTTCTCCGCCACTGTTAATGAGTCCAATTTTTCCGCTATAGCAATTTAAAACCTGGTAGCGGCAAAGATCTATCGGATGATCTGATGTTAAATTTTCGTAAACCAATTTTGAGGTTTTGCCATATTTTACCGCATTATATCCGCCATTATTGGTAGCCATTTTTTGTTTGATAATATCTGCCTGTAATGTAACTCCAAGGTGATTTGCCTGCCCGGTAAGATCGGCGCTGGTTGAATAATCTACGCCATCAACTTTAAAAGCATCATTGCGGAGGTAACACCACAAAATAGTACACATTCCCAGTTCATGAGCAAGTTCAAATGCCTGGCTCACTTCCTGCAACTGGCGGGTGCTTTCGTGGCTTCCCCAGTAAACGGTGGCGCCAATTCCTACAGCTCCCATATTATAAGCGCTTTTCACAGTGCCAAACATGGTTTGATCATATTTATTGGGATAGCTTAATAATTCGTTGTGATTGATCTTTACAATAAAAGGTATTTTATGTGCATATTTTCTGCTAAGAATTCCAAGTACGCCAAAGGTAGATGCAACACCATTGCAACCACTTTCAATTGCTAATTTTACAATATTTTCAGGATCAAAATAAATTGGGTTCGGAGAAAAAGAAGCGCCGGCGCTATGTTCTATTCCCTGGTCAACCGGAAAAATAGAGCAATATCCTGTACCACCAAGACGACCATGATTCAATAAAGTTCCCATACTTCCCACTACACGGTTGTTGCGGTTACTTTCTACAAAAATATCATCAATATAAGTAGGAGAAGGTAAAGTAAGAGTTGATTTGTCAATTTTACATTTGTGATTTAATAAATTTTCAGCTTTGTCGCCTAGGACGTCGGTAATTTTTTTTGATGCCATTATTTACGTTTTAATTTTTGCAAAAATAGGGAATTACAGGTTTAAGATTGTTTATGATAAAATATAATCAATTCAAATAAGAAATTAATTATTGCCGGTTGATCAAATTATGAAAATAATCGGCGGCCTTTAATAGCCTGCTTCCATACCAGCTAAACATTTCACCGTCAACCAACATAATTTTTACGTCGGGAAATTGTTGGTTCATTTCTTTTATATGTTTTTCTTTAAAAGGGTAGGGTTCTGAGGAAAGCAAAATGAGGTCACAATTTTGCGCGGTAATTTCTTCCGGCGAAATTTCGGGATACCGGGTTTCGTTGGAAAAAATATTTTCAAATCCGCAATAGTGCATCATATCATTAATAAAAGTACCCGATGCTGCCACCATATATGGATCTTTCCAAATAAAATAAGCAGCTCTGATTTTTTGTTTTGAACTGACAGCAGTTTTTAATTTATCGAATTTTTCTTCTATTTGCGAAGCAAGTGCCGACGCAGGTTTGGAGCGATTGGTTAAATTGCCGATATCATTAATCATTTTGATTGCCTGCGCCAGATTATTTACATCTGTAACCCAAACATCACATTCGCGGGCCAGTTCTTCTATCTGTTGCCGCACATTTTCTTCTTTATTCGCAATTATCAAATCCGGTGCGAGTTGTACGAATGGTTTCGACATTAATATTTTTTGTTCCGCCAATTTTGGTTTTGGTTTGAAACCATTCTTTGGGTGAACACAAAATTTGGTAATACCAATTACTTCCTTTTCAAGGCCAAGATGAATAGAGAAGTTCTGTTTGCGATGGAACCAGCGAAATGATGCGCGAATACGATTTGGCAGGTATATTTTGTTGAAGAAGCATTGAACAGGGCCGCAAGATAGGCGTAAAAAAAAACTTCTGCAATCATAGATTGCAGAAGTAAATTTTTGATCTGTTTTTGACAGATTCTTTGGGACCTTCTTATCCAGTAATTTGTTCTGGTTTCAGTATAGGTTTTAAAAAGAATTGGATCTGGCTCTTCAGAGAACTTTGGATAGTTTTTACAGGATTGAATTTATTTTACTTTGAAACGATATCTATTGGATTGGAAATCATCTTCAAAATAAACTGGTTTTCTGTTTCTTTACTTTTCGCAAAGAATTGATATTGGAAAAAATTAGAAGTTGACTGATATTGGATTTATGATTTTCTAAGGAACTTGAATAACTGCCTTTCGAATGGATATTTTGGATATTTTTTGGATAGTTTTTGATTAATGCCTAACACAACATCAATCAACTTCTGGAACAAAGATAGGACGCATATTCATTTCCTGAAAGGGCAAGATTGCCCATTTTTTAGGATATAGAATTACCATGCACATCGTAAATAAAACAAAATAATAAAGAAGAAATTACTTGTTCTGGTATCGTAAAAATACTAGTCTGCGGAGGAAACTTTTTAATAATTATATTCAATAATGAACATTGTACTCTGAAAATCAAGTTGATATAAGCTAAAATATAGAATATTACCTTTTGCACTAAAAGCATAAACCTCATTTAGTTGGAAATCTTTCAAAGCCTTTCCTTTGGACGGGTTAGGGAAGGCTTTTATTTTGCCAGGCTTTGAATAATATCATATTTGGTTACAATATGATAATCGCCGGTTTCGTCCTTGCTTAAAACTGCGCCATTGTGTTTTGAAATGAGATTGCTTAATTTTTCTACCGGCATATCAAAAGAAACAACTGGATATTCTTTTTCCATTACGGATTTTACCAACTGTTCTTTTATCCGTGCGTCCGATAATATTTTATTAAACAAGCCACTTTCGCTTAATGAGCCGATAATTCTATCACCATTCATTACCGGAATATTTTCAATATCGTATTTTTTCATTACCTCTATGGCTTCCGCCACTGTTTGCTCAGCTTTTACCGTAACCAATTTTTGGCCGCGACCAGATACCAGGTCTTTAAAAGTTTTTACTTCTAAAAATCCTCTTTCCATCATCCACTGATCGTTATAAATTTTGGCAACATACCGGCTTCCATGATCATGAAAAATACAAACCACCACATCATCTTTTTTCAGCTGGCCTTTTAATTGCATCAGGCCATGCAGGCAACTTCCGGCGCTATATCCACAAAATAATCCTTCTTCTTTTGCAATACGCCTTGCCATGATTGCGCCATCTTTATCAGTAACTTTTGTAAACTCATCAATGTAGTTCATGTCATAATTTGCAGGTACAAAATCTTCCCCAAAACCTTCACTGATATATGGATACACTTCTTTTTCATCAATTTCACCGGTATCAAAATATTTTTTCAATAAAGAGCCATAGCTATCTATTGCCCATACTTTTATGTTGGGATTTTTTTCTTTTAAGTATTTTCCTGTTCCCACAATAGTTCCGCCGGTTCCGGTAGCCACTACCAGATGGGTAATTTTTCCTTCTGTTTGCTCCCAAATTTCAGGGCCGGTTTGTTCATAATGTGCCAGCCGGTTGGCAAGGTTGTCATATTGATTAACATACCATGAATTGGGAACTTCTTCCGAAAGCCTTTTTGATACTGAATAATAGGAGCGTGGATCGTCGGGTTCTACATTTGTTGGACAAACAATTACTTCGGCGCCCACCGCTTTTAAAATATCTGCTTTTTCTTTAGATTGTTTATCGGTAGTAGTAAAATACATTTATATCCTTTTACGCAGGCTGCAAGTGCCAGTCCCATTCCGGTATTACCTGAAGTGCCTTCAATAATGGTTCCGCCCGGTTTTATTTTTCCTTCCTGTTCGGCAACTTCCAGCATCTTAACTGCCATGCGGTCTTTGATAGAATTGCCCGGATTAAAATATTCTACTTTAGCCAAAACTGTGCAAGGCAAATCTTTGGTAATCTTATTCAGTTTGATAAGTGGAGTATTACCAATGGTTTCTAAAATATTATTCTTCCACATAGTTTTGATTTTTAGTAAAGATAAAAAATTATGATGGCTATTTGCTTCACGGCAGCTTTAAACATCGTTTTCAAAATGGTAAAAAACTACTTTTTGGCTTTCCTGGCTGAAGATAAAAGTGGGTTTTCTTTAATAATGTCGAGCGCCTTTTTTACTGTTTCGTCGTAAGAGTTGTTGATTTCATAAAACCCTTCTGTGCGCCATATCTGCCGTGCAGTTAATACTTTTAGCTGCCGTGTAAGATTTTCTTTTTCGCTTGCCTTTTCAGGATTTAAATGAATAGAATCCTGTCTGGCAAACGCTTTTAGATGCATTAAGTGTTGCTTCATCCACCAGGTAATTTTCGCCAAACATTTTTGGGGACGAATAAGTTTTAAATTCTTTTTGATTGCGCAAATAATTAAGGTAAACAAATTTATTGAGCGTACCGGATATAAGGGCTTTCATTAATTCCTTATCCATAAAGTGGTATCATAGCCTACAAAAACATCAGGTGTTATTCCGCCACCGCCATATAAAATTTTGCCCGATTTTGTAGTAAATTGTTTTTCATTGGTATGCTTTATGGAATCAGCAGAATTCATTTCACCGTTTTTGAAACCGATTAATCAGATCGTTGCTGTAATCTGTACCACCCTTTGCATACGATTTTTGAATGCTTCTTCCCAACGGGGTATAATATCGCGCTACAGTTAAGCGCAGTCCGGAGCCATCGCTCAATTCGTATTGTTCCTGTACAAGGCCTTTTCCAAAAGTGCGTCTGCCAACAATAGTCGCCCGTTCCCAATCCTGTAGCGCGCCAATCAGCACTTCGCTTGCCGAGGCGGTTCCTTCATTGGCCAATACGATTAATTTTCCTGTTTCAAAAACGCCTTCTTTATCGCAGCGGTATTCTCTTTTGTCTGAATGGGCGCCTTCAGTATAAGTGATCAATTTGTTTTCGCTTAAAAATTCGTCGGCAATATGTGTTGCTTCGGTTAAAATGCCGCCACCATTGTCTCTCAGGTCAAGTATCAGGCTTTTCATTCCATTCTTCTGCAATTTTTCCATCGAGATCATAAACTCTTTATACGTAGTTTCAGAAAATTTATTAAGCCTTATATATCCAACCGTATCAGCGATCATATAAGCCGCATCCAAGACTATAAAGCGGAATGGCTCCGCGTGTTACCGTTGCTTTGATAATTTTTCCGTTCCGCAGCAAGGTTATTTGGGCTTTGCTGCCGCCGGACGCCACGAAGTAATTTTTTTAATCTTTCAGCAGTAATCTGGTTTCCGGCAATAACTGAATCGCCTACCTTTAAAAATTGATCACCTACCTGTAACCCAGCCTTATCCGATGGCCCGTTGGGTAATACATTCACCACATTGGTGGTATCATTTAAGATATTAAATTCTACGCCAATTCCATAAAAGCTTCCCTGCAAATCTTCATTTACAGATTTCAGTTCCGGTGCCGGCAAATAAATCGTATGTGGATCGAGTTTGGAAAGAATATTTTGAATGGCAATTGTACCCAGCGAATCTACATTTTCGTTATCCACATATTTCCGGTTGATGAGATCCAGCACTTCCTGTACAGGTTTTTGTTTTTCAGTAACGAAAATGCCGGTATTGGGCATATTTCCTCTTATTCTGTAACCTGCAAACATTCCCGCAACCATACAAACACTCAATATCAATGGAAGCCATACCTGTAATTTTTTATTGCGCATATAATTCTTTGATCTATTTTTAGATTTTTGGAAGTGCAAATTTCCTTAATAAACATGATATAACGATGCCGACAGTAAAATTGATTGCCGATAGTGGTTCTACGAAAACCGAATGGTGCCTGTTAAAAAACAACAAGCCTTTTATTTTCTTTTCACAGGGAATGAGTCCCTATTTTGTAGACCGCCAGGGAATGGAAAAAATTATCAGGGAGGAAGTTTTGCCTTCATTGAAAAAATCTACAATTGAAGAAATCTACTTTTATGGAACAGGTTGTAAAAATCCTTTAAATCTAAAAATGGTCAAAAAGGCTTTTCAGGATATTTTTCCGGAGGCGGTATTTATGTTGACCACGATCTTTCCGGCGCTGCCAAAGCGCTTTGCGGAAATGAAAAAGGGATTGCGTGTATCCTGGGCACCGGCTCCAATTCCTGTTATTATAATGGGAAGAAAATGGTAAGCAATAGCCCCGGGCTTGGTTTTATTTTGGGTGATGAAGGAAGTGGGGCTTATCTTGGAAAAAAGGTAATTCAGCATTTTTTATACAATATTTTTGATGATGACCTTCGCGCGAGGTTTGATGCAAAGTTTGTAACCAATGATGCCGAAATTTTGGAAGCCGTATATAAAAAACCTTTGCCAAACCGTTACCTGGCTTCGTTTGCCATTTTTTTGGCAGAAAACCGCGGTCATTATATGATTGAAAATATTATTGAAGACGGGCTAAATGATTTTTTCTACACACATATTATCCGCTACCGCGAAAGCCAGAAATTGCCGGTTCATTTTACAGGCGGAATTGCCTACGGTTTTAAAGACGTAATACAACAACTTTGTACCGGTTACGATCTGGAATTGGGAAATATTTTTAAAAGCCCGATGGAAGGTTTGATTAAATACCATTCTTTAATTAGCTAATTAGCTAATTGAAGAAGGTGCTAATGCAAAATAATTGAGGAAAGCCAAAAAGTAGTTTTTTGCATTTTTTTATGTTATCAATATTGGTAAATAAGGAACATAAATTACAAAGTGAACTGATGAGCATCGAAAAATCATATAATAACTGGGCGGCTCAATATGATACCAATTTTAATAAAACACGGGATCTGGATCAAAAATCCACCATTGAAATTCTGTCTAAGTACCCGTTTGAAAATGTAATAGAATTGGGCTGCGGAACCGGTAAAAACACCCAATGGCTTGTTGAAAAAGCCAAACAAGTTGTGTGCATCGATTTCTCTGAAGAAATGCTAAAAAAAGCAAGAGAAAAAATCCATTCTTCCAAAGTAATCTTTCAAAGAGGAGACATTTCCAAAACCTGGGAGATTGAAAATAATTTCGCTGATCTTATTACCTGCAACCTGGTTTTAGAGCACATCAAAGATTTGAATGTTATTTTCCGGCAGGCATTTGTAAAATTAAAAGCGGGTGGAATTTTTTTTATAAGTGAGCTTCATCCTTTTAAGCAATATACTGGCAGCAAAGCAAAATATGAAACAACAAATGGCACGGAAGAGTTAGAAGTTTTTACACATCACGTTACTGATTTTACCGCTGCTGCAAAAAATAATGGTTTTAATGTAATTGATATTGTTGAGTGGTTTGATGAAGATCAACAACAACTGCCGCGGCTGATCTCATTCGTCTTTGGCAAGTAATTTACCAAACTTAAAAATCACTATTCCATCACCTGCTCTACGTGCGCTAAACGGCCATCTTTTGTCATTCCTTCAATCACTACTCTAAATGCTTTTGTTACGTCGTTGTTATAAAAAGACAACACCACTTTATTTTTTCCGGGAGAGGTAATTACCTGCGGATTCCAATAAAGCGTTGTGCGAAAATCCTTTTTTTCATTTTCTTTACTTATGGTTTGATAATTAGGCGAATAAAATTCTCGGGCAGAATTATAGCCGCTCACAAAATCTTTTGCCAGCCGTTTCGCTGGATCTGGCTTCCGGTCATCTCCACGGCTGGTATATACAGAAATCGCTCCGCCTCCGCCGCCTCCTGTGGCTCCTAAAAAAACCGGGCGCATTACTTTGACATACGCAATATCAGCCACAGGTACATCCGAAAGTCTATCGACATCGGTTTGGATTTCATCCAGGAATAACAGAGTCGGTTGTGTTCGCCAGGAAATTGAAGTTGGAAAAACGGCAGTATTGATTATTAACCCCGCTATTTTTCCCTGCAAATAATCTAAAATATTAAGATGAGCCGGTGCTGAAGGATCATTTGCTAAATCAAACCGAACAGCATTGTCTTTTCGAAAGAAACCAGAAGTATATTTTTCATCCATAATCTGCAAAGGAGATTTGATAGTTTTTTTTATGTTTACCGTATTTAAAACTTTTTCTTTTAAAAGATTAGATTTTGGTCTTACCGTATCTGCCAATCTAATAAGCCGTGCGTTTCCCATAGTATCAGAATCATAAAATAAGTCGTTCAAATTTGAACTACCGGCAACGGTCGACAGGCGGTTTTGCATAAACCGGACGGAAACACCTTCAACACCTTTTAATTTGGGGATTTGGTAATATATATTTACCGTGTCAAAAAGGATCAGCGAAGCGGCGCTAAATGTTCCATCCGGATTTATAGGAATCGATATTACATTGCCTGGCTGCTCTGCTTGTTTTACCATTAAAATGATGTCTCCTGCATTGTGTAATTGGGCGGTTGTAGCTCCTGAGATTTTGCCGGAGATAGAAATGTAAGCAGTGTCTCTTGGATAAATGATTTCGGGAAATTTTCCCTCTGAAACATCTGCCCAGTTAAATTTGCGCCAGCCATGGGTAAGCATTACAAGATCAAGGTGCTTTCTGATCGAGTCTGAGTTATTTAAAAGATAATGAGCGGGATCATTTAATTTCCCCTTTAATTCCCCCGTTAATAAAAGATGTGAAATAATATTATCACTGTTATCTGAATCGATACTATTATCGATTACCGAAACAGATAAACTTGCCGATAGACTATCCGGTACGGTAATCTCTATTTTATTTTTTTCCCGCATATTTAATCCGCGATGTTGCACTGCGATTTCAGGATGAAAAAGATATTCTTCATTGTTTATGTAGGTAATGCGTTCAGCCAATGGCTTCCATTTAGCGTCAAAAACGGTTAAAGTCAAAATGCCGCTTGGAAGATTTGCCGTTGGAATAATCCCCTGCATAACGCCCTCTTTTAGTTCATTGGCAACTTTAAATATGACCTGTTGATACATCGTTCCTAAAAGACGAACTGTGCTTGACTCTTCGGTTGCAACTGATGGTGCCTGTACTAAAAAGATTTGCTTATCGCCGCTTATTGCTACCTGCAAAGCGACTCCGGTAGATTTGATAGCAGGCAAAAGGGATAAATGTTCTGTTCCTTCTTCATCTTTCCATTTTGCAGTGAAAGTTTCACCCGGCTGCGGTTTGATAAAAAAAAATCCCATGCCATCGTGAATCACACGAATGCTGTCTATAAATTGATTTTTATTATTTTGAATAACGCCTTTTATTTTTATTGGCCTTCCCCATTGATCATTTGCTTTAAACGCAATTTTGTTAACTACGCCGCTTATAGCATCTCCGCCTTCCGGAAAAAAATTAAGCTCGGGAATGGCCACAGGTTTAAGGCTGGTTACTTTGGCATTTTTGGAAAGAATCCGGATATCTTTATTATACAAAAAGGCCGAATCGAAATTGAGCATCCACTTAGTGTAAGCTTTTACATGAATGAATTTACCAGCATAATTCTCCAGCAAATCAAACTGGCCAAAAGTAATGGCATTCTCTACGGGACTCATACTATGCGAAAGCAAATTCCCTTTATCGTCTGTCCAGTCCACATAAACAGTTTTGCTTTCATCAGAAGAAATAACAGATCTCATCAAATATGCCTTGAACCAGATAGTTTCTCCAGGTGCATAAGAAGATTTATCATAATGCAAATACATTCTTTCCTGGCCGAAATTATTCGCATATCCCGCAATTGTGGAGTCAATATTTTGTGCCCCGGCAATTTTATAAGAAAACAGAAAAATAGAAGCGATTGCAATAATTTGTTTCATTATAAGATGGTAGATTTTACAAACCTATCAACGTAATTTATAGAAAAACCTGGAGATGCCCAAATGATTGGCGGCCTGCGAACCCTGTTGAAGAAAGAGTCTGAGATTATTGGTTTACTAAACTGTACACTAAATAAAAATGCCTGAATCAAAAAAGTAATTTTTTTACTTTTTACTTTTTTAAAATTAATAGTGTGAAAAGTGATAAAGTAGTTTTTTTCTTTTTTCCCGGATCAAAATTGAAAGGCGCCTTATAAATCAAAAAGTAATTTTTTGCAAAATGATCTCATAATTAGCGAATTGGCTAATCATCAAATTGGCTAATCAGCATCACTCCATCACCTGCTCTACGTGCGCCAAACGGCCATCTTTTGTCATCCCTTCAATCACTACTCTAAATGCTTTTGTTACGTCGTTGTTATAAAAAGACAACACCACTTTATTTTTTCCGGGAGAGGTAATTACCTGCGGATTCCAATAAAGCGTGGTACGAAAATCCTTCTTTTCATTTTCTTCTTTTATACTTCCATAATCCGGAGCATAAAACTGCCTGATTGAATTGTACCCGCTAACAATGTTGTTGGCAAGTCCTTTTCCAGGCTCGGCTTTCCGGTCGCCACCACGCCGCGTATAAATGGCGATTGCTCCGCCGGATCCGCCGGAAGCGCCCATAAATGGCGGACGCAATACTTTTACATAAGCAACATCGGATACAGAAATATTTGAGATCATATCCGCATCAGTCGGCATCTCGTCCAAAAAAATCAGCGGCGTTGAACCACGCCATTGCAGTGATGGCGGATTGCTTGTGGTATTAATTTGCAAGCCGGCCACTTTACCCTGCAGGTAATTGAATATGTTGTAAGACGATGCCGCCATCGGATCGTTAACCAGGTCAAACTCATAAGCATCACCGCCGCTAAACATGCCCGAAGTATATTTTTCGTCCATTAGTTGTGTGGGCGATTTTGTTTTGGCTTTTATGGTAACCGTTTCCAAAACCTTACCGTTAAAAAGCCTTAGCTCATCTGCGGTTGCGTCTGCCAGCATCGAGTGCCATGCGGCGCCGGTGGTGTCGGAATTATGATTGTAAAATAATCCGGTGGCTTTCATGTTGCCTAAAAGCGGGGGAAGGCGGTTTTGCATAAACTGCACCGAAACATCGCCAAGCCCTTTAGATTTTGGTACCTGGTAAAAAACCCTGGCGGTATCAAACAGATATAAATGAAGGATCGCTGAAAGTTCCGTCCGGATGAATGGGAACCGGCATTACCTGGTTTTGACTTTTTCCCTGGCTTACCAACAATACAATATCACCGGCGCCACGCAATTGTGCGGGTGAAGCTCCAAAAATTTTACCCGAAATAGAAAGGTATGCGGTGTCTTTTTGATAAATGATCTTAGGAAATTTTCCCTGCACTACATCATCCCAGTTAAAGCGGCGCCAGCCATGAGTAAGCATTACCAGGTCGAGCTGCCTGCTGATAGAATCGCTGTTGTTAAGAAAATAATGTGCCGGCTCATTTACTTTTCCTTTCAGTTCACCGGTTAATAAAAGATGAGAGATGATATTATCACTGCTATCGGCCTCAATCGCAATATCAGTTACCGCAACAGACAAATTTGCTGAAAGACTGTCTGGTACGGCAATTTCAATTTCGTTTTTTGCGCGCTTATTTAAACCCCAGTGCTGCACCGTCATCTCGGGTTGAAATTGAAATTCCTCGTTGTTAATGTAAGTAATTCTTTCTGCCAATGGTTTCCATTGATCGTCAAAAACAGTGATCGTTAAAATGCCACTGGGTAAATCTTCGGTGGGTATAATCGCCTGCGTGCTGCCATTGATCAGTTGGCGGCTAACCTTAAAAACTGTTTCCTGGTACATTGTTCCTATCACATGAACTGATACAATTTTACCTGCCGATTGTGGCGCCGCGTTTATCAGAAAATTGCGCTTTTTACCGGTTGCAGTTACTTGCAGCGAAACACCCGTATTTTTAATACCCGGCAATGGGGTAACATGCTCAGTGCCTTTTTCATCTTTCCACCTTGCAGAAAAAGTTTCACCAGGCTGTGGGTTGATAAAGAAAAATCCCATCCCATCATGTATCACACGGATGCTGTCTATAAATTCATTTTTATTATTTTGAATAACGCCTTTTATTTTTATGGGCCGTCCCCATTGATCATTTGCTTTAAACGCAATTTTGTTAATAACCCCGCTTACAGCATCTCCGCCTTCCGGAAAAAAATTAAGCTCAGGAATGGCCACAGGCTTAGGGCTGGTTGCTTTGGCATTTTTAGAAAGAACCCGGAGATCTTTATTATACAAAAAGGCCGAATCGAAATTGAGCATCCACTTGGTGTAAGCTTTTACATGAATGAACTTTCCTGTATAATTCTCCGGCACATCAAACTGGCCAAAGGTAGTGGCGTCCAGTACCGGGCTTAAGCAATGCAACAGCAAATTGCCTTTGTCATCTGTCCAGTCAACATAAACTGTTTTACTTTCGTCCGATGGAAAAATGGCTTTCATCATGTAGGCCTTAAACCAAATTGTTTCGCCGGCGGCGTAAGTAGATTTATCAAAATGTAAATACAATCGCTCCTGTCCAAAATCATTAGCGTACTTCGTAATTGTTGAATCTATATTTTGAGCTTCCAATTTAGAAAAAGAAAAAAGAAGAAGGCAAGTTGCAGCGAAAATTGATTTCATTATGGCAAACATTTTTAAAAAAAATAACGGGTGTAAATTAGTGTAAGAATAGAATCGAACCAAAGCCGAATGTAGTTTTAACAATAACGGCCGGTTTGCAAATCATCAGAAAAAATAAATCAATTCTTTTTCATCTTCTTTATTTAGTTGTGATGCTATAGTTTTGCCGAAAGAATTTCTATGCCCTTTATGAAGATTACAGAGCAACCTTCGCATTATCGCCACCTTGAGAAAATGTCTGTCGGCGAAATCATTACTAACATTAATAATGAAGATTTTAATGTAGCAGCAGCCGTTAAAAAATCTCTTCCGCAGATAGAAAAAATGATTGAGGCGGTATCTAAAAAGATGATTGCCGGCGGAAGGCTTTTTTATATTGGCGCCGGCACCAGCGGCAGGTTAGGCATCTTAGACGCCAGCGAATGTCCGCCAACTTATGGCGTTCCGCAGGGACTGGTAATTGGTATTATCGCCGGGGGCGAAAAGGCAATTATCAATGCGATAGAAAATGCAGAAGACAATGTGGAGCAAGGCTGGAAAGATTTAAAAGCGCATCACATCAATTCGAAAGATGTGGTGATAGGAATTGCCTCCAGCGGTACCACGCCTTATGTGATCAGCGCTTTGGAAAAATGCAAGGAACATAACATTGTTACCGGAAGCATTGCGTGCAATCCCGATTCGCCGGTGAGCCGCGTAGCCGATTTTCCCGTGGAAGTTATTGTTGGGCCCGAGTTTGTAACCGGAAGCACACGCATGAAAAGCGGCACCGCACAGAAGATGGTGTTGAACATGATTTCTACCGCGGCCATGATAAAATTGGGTAGGGTAGAAGACAACAAGATGGTAAACATGAAACTTACCAATGCCAAGATAATGACACGCGGCACCCGCATGCTCATGGAAAAAACCGGCATAAGTGATGATGCCTTTGCAAAAGAATTATTGATGAAGTATAAAAGCGTAAAAAAGGCGATTGAAAATTATCAGCATCAATAAATTTTTGGTGGCTCCGGAATTACAAAAAGCTACATTTTGGTTTGTTTGAAGGCGCAAATATTTATTTTAATATTTGAGAATTAGTGTAAATTTATTATGTCAACCGATCATAGTAACTTTTAAACTTCGCGCTATGAAATTCAAACTTTTACTTTCCGTTTTCTTTGTTGCATTTTTCTTTAACGCCTATTCGCAGGATGTGCGTGCATTTGCCATCACCGGCCAGGCCAATGGAAATTTTAACTGGACAGACATCCGAAGTATCAACATGGGATCAGGAACTGTTGAGTCCGTGTTATTTGAAAACGGGAAATCAAAATTTGCATTCACGGATGCAGAAACAAAAAAAGCGGTTGATCAAACCATCATCAAAGGAAATTTTTCAGTTGCGGCGAGCGATCCCAACCGTGTTTTGGTTCAGCAAGCTGATATTAAAAATCCATCGCCCACATTTTTGATGAGCGCCGCCATCGCTTATGATAAAAAACATGATAAGCTTTTTTTTGCGGCGATGCGTTCCGGCGCACTGATATGGCTCGATCTGAAAGAGAACACAGGCGTGCCTTCATTTTATACGGTTGAAAAGCCATTAGTGAGCAATGCCGATTTTAATGATGAAGCATTCAATATCACCCGCATGGCCATTGGTGCTAACGGTGATGGTTATGCGCTTTCCAACGATGCCAATCACCTGATTAGTTTTACTACGGGCAAAAAAACAATCATCACCGATTTAGGAAATTTGGTGGATGCCGAATCGAATAAAAGCATCTCTATCCACAACAAATGCAGTAGTTGGGGCGGCGATATTGTTGCAGATGCTTTTGGGAAATTGTATCTTTTTACTGCGAGCCACAGTGTTTTTGAAATTGATGTTCCCTCCAGGATTGCCACTTACAAGGGCGCGGTACTTAATTTGCCACCCACATTTTCTGTAAATGGAGCCGCCGTTATTGATGATGACAACGTAATCGTAAGCAGCGCCAACACATTCGACGGATTTTATAAAGTAAGCATGAAGGATTTTTCGGCAACGAAACTGAATACGAAAGGCCAGGTATTTAATGCCTCAGACCTGGCAAGTGGCAATCTTTTAAAACAAGGACAAGCCAATCTTGAAACAGCCCAACTGCCTGCAATAGAAGTTATCGGAAATAAATTTATTTCGGTTTATCCAAACCCGGTAAGCAACGGGCAAATAAAAATTTCATTTGATAACAAATTTGCGGGCGAATATAAAGTAGAGCTTACCGATTTGCAGGGCCGCCTCATCGAAAATAAAACGGTCTATATAAAATATCCACGCCAGGTAGAAGATTTTAAATTAACCACAAAGCCTGTAAGAGGTTTGTACCTGATAAAAATTACCGACAGCGGGAACAAACGCATATTCTCCGACAAGTTGCTGATCGAATGATCATATCATCTTACCAACACAAAAATCAATAGCCAAAGAATAGTGATTTATTGTCACTTTAAAGTATCTTGATGCGCTCAATTGTAAAAATTGATAAAATGGCTTTTGCAGAGTGAATGGCTAAGGTAATTTTTTATAAATATCAACACCAATAAAATGGAAGTAAAAGAAAGTAAACTGGTTGGCATTGCATTAAAAACAAAAACCACCAACGAAAACGGGCAATCAGCAGTTGACTGCGGAAACCTTTGGCAAACATTTGAAAAAGAAAATTATGGAAGCCGCATCAAAGACAAATTAAGTGAAGATGTTTTTGCCGTGTATTATAATTATGACGGAGATCATACTCTGCCGTTTTTCTATTTTATTGGCTGCAAAGTACCCGCCGATGCCGCAGTGCCGGAAGGAATGGATTCAATAAATATACAGGAAGGCAATTATCAAAAATTTACTGCCAAAGGGAAGATGACCGGTTGCATTACTGATAAATGGAAAGAGATTTGGAGTGAACCAATTTCCAGGGCTTACAAAACAGATTTTGAAGTATACAATGATAAAAGCAGCAACTGGAACGATGCAGAGGTTGACATCTTTATTTCTGTGACATAACCAAATGCAAAAATCTACAAAATGGCTTTTATGAGCTATGTGAAAGAAAAATAGTATCTATAAAAAATATTTCATCACACCAATAGAATATTCTGACGTGTCGTATCAATTTAACAATAAAACGAAGCAATAGTTCTACAATAGTTTTACTTTAGAGATGGTTTAAATCTTTAAAAAAACTATTGAAATTATAAGATGCAGGATATAGAGCCATATAGTAACTGGCATTATTTATACACTTCTGAAGATGATGAGCGGTCGCCATTTTATGGAAGGGAATACCAATTTCAATTTACCAATACCATTTACAATTATTATATTCATCCACTATGGGATGAGTTTGGCAGCCGTACTCTTTACCTGAAAATTTTGATGGCAGATTACGATGCAAAGTATGTAATTATTGAATTAATTGGCGAATGGAATGATGCGATTGAAAACGACATTATGAGCCTGAAGCGCGAAGTGATTGATGAATTTGAAAGACAGGGAATCTCTAAGTTTATTCTCATCACAGAGAATGTATTAAACTTCCATAGCAGCGATGACAGCTATTATGAAGAATGGTTTGAAGATATCAGTGATGAAGGAGGATGGATTGTTAGTTTGAATATGCCGCCCGCAACGCAACACGATTTTGTAAAGGCAAGGCTAAACAATTATATTGAGCTTCTCGATTTTGTTCCGTGGCGTACGATGAAGCCTGATGTTATCTTTAATCAAATTGATAATATCTTATTAAGAAGGCTTGATTAAAATATTGAATTTTAAAAACGGATCGTAAAACACATCTATAAATATCTTCATTTTCAAACTTCCTGTAGTATTTTTGCTCATCTGAAATTTTTTTAACTACCTGATTTTATGACCTGGAAACAAATGTTCACCTCCTCGCTTGGGAAAAAGTATTTAATGGGTTTGACCGGATTTTTTCTGATTATCTATCTCATAGTACACGCCTCATTAAATGCCGCTATTTTTTATAACGATGCGGGCGCTACTTTTAATAAAGCAGCCTATTTTATGCTGCACAATTATTTTGTAAGATTTCTTGAGGTAGGCCTTTTTGCGGTTTTCATTTTGCACATGGTTCAGGGCCTTTTATTATGGCAACAAAATAAGGCAGCAAGAAAGATTAAATATCATGTGCAAAAATATCCGCAGCAAATAAAATGGTATAGCCGGTATATGGGCTGGCTGGGAACATTTCTGCTTTTATTCCTGGTGATGCATTTGTACCATTTTTGGGCCAGCACCAAGCACGAATTGTATTTCCACGGACCTGAGATTGATCTTTACCAGCAAATGAGAGAAATTTTTACCAATCCTGTTTGGTTTACCTTATATATGATTGGCCTGGCTTCACTGCTGTTTCATTTGTTACAGGGATTTCAAAGTGCATTTCAAACTTTTGGTATCAATCACAGAAGGTGGACGCCTATAGTAAAAGGTGTTGGTGTTTTTTATTCGGTAGTCATCTGCCTTTTATTTGCGTCCATGCCGATAGCATTTATGGCGGGATGGCTTCAATAAATTTTTCTAAAAAAATATTTCGTATAAAATATTCAATACTAACGTATGGCATTAGACGCAAAAATTCCGGGAGGTGAACTGGCACAAAAATGGACGAATTACAAAGATCATGTAAACCTGGTAAACCCCACCAACAAACGGAAGCTGGAAGTGATTGTAATAGGAACAGGCCTTGCCGGCGCATCTGCAGCTGCCAGTTTGGGCGAATTGGGCTACAAAGTAAAAGCATTTTGTTTCCAGGATAGTCCACGCCGCGCACATTCTATTGCTGCACAGGGAGGTATCAATGCAGCAAAAAATTATCAGAATGATGGAGATTCAGTTTTCCGTCTTTTTTATGAAACCGTAAAGGGTGGCGATTATCGTTCGCGCGAATCCAATGTATACCGGCTTGCACAGGTAAGCGGCAATATTATCGACCAGTGCGTGGCCCAGGGAGTTCCCTTCGCACGTGAATATGGCGGCTTATTAAGCAACCGTTCTTTTGGTGGAACACAGGTACAGCGCACCTTTTATGCAGCCGGGCAAACCGGCCAGCAATTATTGCTTGGCGCTTACAGTGCGTTGGAAAGGCAGGTTGCTTTAGGAAACGTTACCATGTATTCCCGGCACGAAATGCTCGACATTGTAAAAATTGATGGAAAGGCGAGAGGCATTATTGCAAGAAATTTAGTAACCGGAGAACTGGAAAGATATTTTGGACACGCCGTACTTATTTGCTCCGGAGGATATGGCAATGTTTTCTACCTGAGCACCAATGCCATGGGAAGCAATGTGACCGCGGCATGGAAATCTCATAAAAAGGGCGCCTATTTTGCCAATCCGTGCTTTACACAAATTCATCCCACCTGTATTCCTGTTACCGGCGATCATCAAAGCAAGCTTACTCTAATGAGCGAAAGTTTAAGAAATGATGGCAGAATATGGGTGCCAAAAAATAAAGGCGACAACAGAAGGCCTAATCGAAATTCCGCAGGAAGATCGCGATTATTATCTTGAAAGAAGATACCCCGCTTTTGGAAACCTTGTTCCACGCGATGTGGCTTCCCGCGCGGCCAAAGAAAGATGCGATGCAGGTTTTGGAGTGGGTACCACAAAGATGGCTGTTTACCTTGATTTTGCCGATGCAATTAAACGATATGGCAAAACAGAAGTTCATAAACGTGGATTAGCAAATGCCGACGAAGCCACCATCATAAAATTAGGCAAAGAAGTAATTGCAGAAAAATATGGTAACCTCTTTGAAATGTATGAAAAGATTACGGGGGAAAATCCGTACAATGTTCCGATGAGAATTTATCCTGCAGTGCATTATACCATGGGCGGCCTTTGGGTAGATTATGAATTGATGACTACCGTTCCGGGATTGTATTCTCTCGGTGAAGCCAACTTTAGCGATCATGGCGCCAACCGCCTCGGCGCTTCTGCTTTGATGCAGGGCTTGGCCGATGGATATTTTGTGATTCCCTATACAATCAGCAATTATATGGCCGGCGAAATCAGAAATCCCGCAATCCCAACATCGCATCCTGCATTTGAACAAGCCGAAAACGAAGTGCGTCAGAAAATAGAAAAGCTGGTCAATATAAAAGGCTCCGAATCGGTAGAAAGTTTTCATAAAAGATTAGGAAAAATAATGTGGGAGAAATGTGGAATGGCCCGCAATGAAAAAGGATTAACAGAAGCGATTGAAGAAATAAAAGCATTAAGAAAAGAGTTCTGGGAAAATGTAAAAATACCGGGCGGAATCGCTGAAATGAATCCTGAATTGGATAAAGCCGGAAGAGTAGCGGACTTTTTAGAACTGGGAGAATTAATGTGTAAAGACGCGCTTCAAAGAAGAGAAAGCTGTGGCGGTCATTTCAGGGAAGAAAGCCAAACAGAAGAAGGCGAAGCGCTGCGCAATGATGAAGAGTTCAGTTTTGTAGCAGCATGGGAATTTCAACCCGATGGCAATGAAGTAATGCATAAAGAAGAATTGCATTTTGAAGTGGCAAAGCCGAGCCAGAGGAGTTATAAATAATTTAATTAGCAAATTAGTTAATTAGCCAATTAGCTAATGAGAAAAAGCTAGATTGTTGTTTTTATAAAGTTTTTGAAAGTATTAAATAGTATAGCAATTATGGAACATTATAATATGAACCTTACTTTAAAAGTTTGGCGTCAGAAAAATTCACAAACCAAGGGACATTTTGAAACTTATGAAGTAAAAGATATTTCTTCTGAAATGTCTTTTCTGGAAATGTTTGACGTGTTGAATGAGCGGCTGGTGGCAGAAGGAAAACAGGAACCAATAACTTTTGATCATGATTGCCGCGAAGGAATTTGTGGCGCGTGCAGCATGTATGTAGACGGAAGGGCGCATGGCCCATGGCAGAAAAATACAGTTTGTCAATTGCATATGCGCGCTTACAAAGATGGCGACACCATCGTTGTAGAACCATGGAGATCCAGTGCTTTCCCTGTTATTAAAGATTTAATGGTCGACAGAAAAGCTTTCGATAGAATTATAGAAGCCGGCGGCTATATCTCAGTGAACACCGGTAATGCGGTGGACGCAAACGCCATTCCTGTAGATAGAAATAAATCCGAAGAAGCCTTTGACGCAGCAGCTTGTATTGGTTGCGGAGCGTGTGTAGCGGCTTGTCCGAACGGTTCTGCCATGTTGTTTGTAAGTGCGAAAGTATCACAATTGGCTTTGCTTCCTCAAGGTGATCCTGAGCGGCATACAAGAGTTTTGAATATGGTTCAGCAAATGGACAAAGAAGGTTTTGGCAATTGCGGAAATATTTATAATTGCGAAGCAGAATGCCCTAAAGGGATTTCAGTAGAAAATATCGCCAGGATGAATAGAGAATATTTGGGGGCTTCGCTTTCGTCAGAAATATAGGCTTTAAATTTTTGTCTTCCCAGGCGTTTTTATTCATGAGAGGATAGTTATTCATTATTCATTTTATCTAAATTTAAAAATGAATTTTACTGCTCCCTACGGTATAATGCAGCGAAACCTAAACAGAATTTTGCTTTGGTTTGGTTTTGGTTTTCGGCAATCTCACTTATGTTAAAAGTAAAAGGCTGACAAATTTTTTTGAACATCATAAATTATCCTCGTTTATTTTTACAGCCTTTTTTAGCAGTTTTATTTTTTCCCTTTTAATGAATGGATCGTTGCAGTCGTTACTTTCCAATCTCCCGTTTCCGTTTTCGCCCAATTTAAAGTAAATACTCCTCTTGGCTTGGCAACTACAGAATCATTCACCACAGCGTTAAATTCGTAAATTCCGGTGTAGCCGGCCCTTTCATTTGTAGACCAATCCTGTAATTTGTTTGCTTTAAAATTGGTGACTACGTTTATATTGGGGTGAATCCATTTAGCGGCAATTTCATCCTGGTTATAAGCTATAAGATCATCATCGATAAGCAATGCATTGCCAAACAAATTGCGGACTGCCGCCGAATCGTGTTGATTCCAGCTATCATTCCATCTGGCAATTAAAGAATCAATTGGGGCGTTGTTGCTAATGTTAGCTGTAGCTGACGGTTGCTTGCACGAAAATATCATTCCTGCTACAAGGAGAATTGTAAGATTTTTTTTCATTTTTTTGTTTGAATAATAAATTATTGGTTGGAAAATCCTTTTTAAAATAGTTGATTAACGTTACTACTCCTCTTTCAGAAATAAAAGATTATTTAAATCAATTTTTTATAATTGGTAATATTAATGCAATCGCAATCATCAAAGAATGTGAAATAAGTAGTAGGTTATGAAGCCTCTCTATTTGTCATCACCGGCAATAACAGAGAACGGCCATGGCTTTCTACCCAATAAAATCCTAATTTTAGCACTTTCTTTAAATAGTACTGCTTGAAACCGGGAAAACCATACCTTTTTATTCTGTGTTTATTTTTTCTTGCCGATGGCTTTTCTCAACAAAAACCCAGTGTAGTTTCCAATCTTAGAAGCAAACAGGTTTCTACTAAAATAAATCCGTTAACTTCTTGATAGCAATAGCATCATTCCCAATACAGTTACTATAGGCAATGTTCCGTTTGAAGCATACCAAATTGATTATGTAAATGCATTGATCGTTTGGAAATCTTCCAATCTCCCCGACAGTGTTTTAATCACCTACCGCGTTTTTCCTTATAAATTAAATGCGGTAACGAGGCATCTGAATTATGACAGCATTCGCTTTAATTTTGCTTTGGAAAAGCCGTATGTTTTCCACAGCAATCAAATTCAAAACAAAGTAATCGATTTTGGAAACATCAACTACAATGGAAGTTTTGGACGGGGTATTTCTTTTGGCAACAACCAGGACGCAGTAGTTAACTCCAGCCTAAACTTGCAGTTGAATGGTTTTATTGGCGATAGCCTTGAATTAACAGCGGCCATCAGTGATAATAATATACCGATTCAGCCGGAAGGAAATACACAGGATATCAGGGATCTTGACCGTATTTTTATGCAGATAAAAAAGCATGGCTGGCAGGCCAATTTTGGCGACATCGATGTGCGACAAAGCCAGAACTACTTCCTTAATTTTTATAAGCGGTTGCAGGGCGCTTCCTTCATCACCAACAATAAGATAAGCCAAAATGTAGATAATTCACTTTTGCTGAGCGGTGCAATTGCAAAGGGGAAATTCACCAAAAACGTAATAACACCCCTGGAAGGAAACCAGGGCCCATACAGACTTTCAGGCGCTAACAACGAATTGTATTTTGCGGTGCTGGCCGGAACAGAACGGGTTTATATCGACGGACAATTATTAACCAGGGGCGAAGACCAGGATTACATTATCAACTACAATACGGCCGAACTAACGTTTACGGTTAAACGCTTAATCACCAAAGACAGCAGGATACAAGTTGAATTTGAATATTCTGACCGAAATTTTCTCAATTCGATGCTGTATGCCAACGATGAGATCAATTTTAAAAATAAGCTAAAAGTCAGTATTGGTGCTTATTCCAACGTTGATGCCAAAAACTCATCCATCAACCAATCGCTTTCTGCAGATCAAAAACAATTTTTATCGCAGATCGGGAACCACATCGACAGCGCCAGGTATCCTAATGCAATGCCGGACACTTTTTCTGTAAATAAGATCCTTTACAAAAAAGTAGATACTCTATATAATGGCTTACATGACAGTATTTACGTTTATTCAACAGATCGCAGTGCACAGTTATACAATCTTTCTTTCACCAATGTTGGTCCGGGAAAAGGAAATTATTCAGTGGTTACCGACGGAAAGGCCAATGGACGGGTATTTGCCTGGAAACAGCCGGTGAACGGAGTTTTGCAGGGTGATTGGGATCCTGTAGTGCTTCTTATCACGCCCAAAAAACATCAGCTGATAACTACCGCCGCGCAATATTTTTTTAATGAAAAATCGTCGCTTAAAGCAGAGTTTGCGTTAAGCAATTATGATGTAAATACATTTTCGTCTAAAGATAAACAGGACGATCGTGGGATAGCTGCGAAGGTAGACTACACCATTTTAAACAGTGTGCTGAAAAACTTAAAGCCCGGTGTCACCTTACAAACCTCGCTCGGCTATGAATATGTGCAGGATAAATTTAAGCCGCTGGAAACGCTGCGAAATGTGGAGTTCAACCGCGATTGGTCTTTGCCGTTTGATGCACCAGCTGCAACGGAGAGCCTGGTGAATGCTGCATTTCAATTATCCGATCCGCAAAACAATTTTGTGAGATACCAGTTTACCAATTACAACCGCAGCGATAAATACAATGGCACCAGGAATTCTGTTGAAAATGTAATTGATATAAAAGGATGGCATTTTAATAATAAGTTTTATTTCACCAATATCAACAGCCCGGTTCAAAAAGGAAGCTACTTGCGGCCATCAATCGATTTATATAAAACACTGGCAGGCTTAAAAGATTTAAAGATCGGAGCCGGCTATTCTTCAGAAAATAATCAACAACTATACAAACCAAACGACACGCTGCTGCCAGTAAGCTTTGCTTTTAATTTGTGGCAGGTGTACATAAAATCTTCTGAAAAGAAACTTAATCGCTGGGGCATTACTTACTTTGAAAGAGAAAATAAAATTCCATTTCAGAAAGACCTTATTACAGCCGACAAAAGCCGGAATTTAAGCCTGGTAACAGAATTATTAAAAAATGAAAAACATCAATTTAAACTCAATCTCACCTATCGCAAACTGAATGTGGCAAATGGCGGAATCACTCACCAGCAAAGCGATGAAAGCCTTTTGGGGCGGGCAGAATATGCAATCAACGAATGGCATGGCTTCGTTACCGGAAGCGTTTTATATGAGTTGGGCTCCGGGCAGGAGCAGAAAAGAGAATACACATATCTTGAAGTGCCGGCAGGCCAGGGCTATTATACCTGGAACGATTATAACAATGATGGTATACCACAGCTAAATGAATTTGAAGTGGCCATTTACCAGGATGAAAAAAAATGGATTCGTGTATTTACGCCCACCAACGAATATGTAAAAGCCAATTACATTCAGTTTAATTACAGCGCAGCCTTAAATCCCAGGTCGCTTATAAAGGGCAGTGTTCAAAATAAATTATTGAAATTTATTGCAAGGTTCAACGCTACTTCTTCATTGCAGATTAATAAAAAAGACATCTCTTCCGGCGGGTTCGAATTTAATCCGTTCAGTAAAAAATTAATCGATACATCATTGATCACGCTGACTTCTTTTTTAACCAACGCTATTTACTTTAACCGAACCAGCCCCAAATGGGGAATAGATATCACGCATCGGTTAAATAGCGGTAAATCGTTATTGAGTTATGGGTTCGAAAGTAATTCGCTCCGCGATCTTACTTTAAAAGGAAGATGGAATGCCAACCGGTCTATTGCTACTTCCATTACCAATAAATATATCCGCAATCAATTAACCACGCCTTCATTCAACAACAGAAATTATTTGGTGGATGAAGTGCAGGCGGAGCCGTCTGTAAGCTATATCTATAAAAGTGATTTTCGGGTAAGCCTGATCTATACTTATGATGTTCGGAAAAATAAAATTGAATTGCTGGAGAAATCGATTAACAATCAGTTGGCTGCTGAAGTACGGTATAATGTTCTTTCCAACGGAACCATCAATGGCAGATTTTCTTTCAACAATATTTCTTTTAGCGGAAATGCCAACAGCACTGTGGGGTATATTTTATTAGATGGATTACTACCGGGCAAAAATTATTTATGGAACCTGGAACTTACAAAAAGACTCGCTGGTAACATTGAAATCAACTTGCAATATGAGGGAAGAAAGCCGGGCAGTAATTCGGCGGTACATACCGGAAGGGCTGCGATTAGAGCGATCTTTTAGAAATAAACTCTTAGAAAGAGGCGATCAGATTGATGGTAAGGGCTATCATGATCGTATTAAAACCAAACGAGAGCAGACCATGCAACAAAGCAAATTTTCTAAATCTTTTTGAAGTTACCTGTACATCGGACACCTGAAAGGTCATGCCGAGCACGAAAGAAAAGTAAGCGAAATCTAAATATTCCGGTAGAGCATCTCCCGGAAATTCTAATCCGCCGGCGTGTGTATCGGGCGTTGTTTCATGATCGCCATAATAAATATGCGCATAGCGGATTGTAAAAATTGTATGTATCAATATCCAGGAAAAAACCATTCCGGCAACAGCAATGGGGAGGTGCCAGGATGCCTGTTCATTACCATTTTTTTTGGTAACAATCAGCAACAATACAGCCAGGTAGCTGGCAAAGGCGGAAATGAGTATAATGATAAAAATAACAGACCTGCTCCAATCCTGAACTCTTGATTGTTCGCGTATTTGTTTTGAATTGGTAATAAAGAAGGTAACCCAGCTCATAACAATCATGCATACACTAAAAGTGTCCCAGCCAATCATCACATGGGTAAGCATATCCATGTTTTTAAAATCAACAATCAGATAGGCGGCGACGGCAATGGCCATGCATATCAAAAGCTTATGAAACGAATTGATCTTTTCAAACGCCGGCAATGATGCAGCGTCCAAATGTTTATTAAGCATACAAAAAATTATTTCTCAAATGTAATACAATGGTGCTGTTGATTATAATTATTACCGTAGACAACATTGACGCAGATCTTTTTGAAAAAGATACAGCCAATAAATAGAAATTTATTGGCCGTAACAAAATCAGGTAAGTAATTTACTTTTTAATTTTAGGATCGGAAAACTGGTAAAAGAGTCCGAACTGAAAAACATTACTGTGGATTTTTGTTCCGCTGGATGTGTTGTTAATATTGCTTAACCCAAAGTTATACCTCGCATCAAACCCAAGCCCATAATGGGTAAGATAGCCAACACCAACAGGAATTGAAAAATTGGTTTTTTCATAATTGCTCTTTACATCAGTAGTGGCAGTACTGTTTTTTGCTTTAGCACTCATTAAAAATCCAATCTGCGGTCCCGCTTCGATCCTGAAGCCATTGTCGAACATGTATTGAACCAACACTGGAACATTTAAGTAACCCAGATTCAATTTTGAACTGCTGTTTGATTTGCTCTTGGCTCCTTCATCAGAATAATAAATTTCAGGCTGTAATGCCCATTGTGCATGTGCGCCATGAATATGTGCCAGCACGCCTGCATTAAATCCAATTTTAGTTTGCATATCAGAATTGGAAGGGCTTGAATTTAAGGAAGAAGCATTCATTCCTGCTTTAATTCCAAAATGTACTTTTTGCGCGTTTGCAGCGCTTGCCAGCAGAAAGAATCCTGCTGCGATGATTATTGTCTTTTTCATAAAGTGGTTTTGAGTTAAATTAAAAAAACTGTTTTAATGATCACCCCCTTTGCAAAAGCCGTACCTGTTTTAAAAAATTGTTGAAGAGCGCTATATTTGCAGATATTTTTTATCCGCCCTTCGGGGAACTGACTCATCCTGTAAATGTTTCATGTTAAACCGGGTAGAATGTATCACTATGGCAGTATTACATAATCGTATTTCTCAAAAGGAACTCAGGCAAAAGCTATTGGAAGAAACTGAGCCGCGCGTAACCTTATCTTTTTATACATACGCGTTTATTGAAGATCCCAAAGCTTTCCGGGATGATTTTTATCAGCACCTTAATGAACTTAAAGCATTCGGCAGAATTTATGTTGCGCATGAAGGCATCAATGCGCAAATGAGCATTCCAAAGTCCCGGTTTGAGGAATTTAAAGCCTATCTAAACACAATTTCATTTTTAAAAAATCTTCGTTTAAACATTGCCGTTGAAGATGATGGCAAAAGCTTTTGGGTTTTAAAAATTAAAATAAGAGACAAGATTGTTGCTGACGGTATCAACGATCCAGCGTTTGATATGAGCAGGAAAGGCAAATATGTGGATGCCAATTCATTCAATGCTCTTACCTCGGATCCTGAAACAATTGTGGTGGATATGCGTAATCATTATGAATATGAAGTGGGCCATTTTGAAAATGCGATAGAGATCCCTTCCGATACTTTTAGAGAGCAGCTACCCATGGCCGTTAGTATGCTGGAAGATAAGAAAGATAAGAATATCATCATGTATTGTACTGGCGGCATCCGTTGTGAAAAAGCAAGTGCCTACATGTTGCATAATGGTTTCAACAACGTGTATCACCTGGAAGGTGGTATTATCCAATATGCCAATAAAGTAAAGGAACACAGTCTTCCCAACAAATTTCTTGGGAAAAATTTCGTGTTTGACGGTAGGCTGGGAGAGAAGGTAGGTGACGAAGTAATCAGCCATTGTCATCAATGCGGCGCGCTTTGCGATACGCACACCAATTGCGCCAATGAAGCGTGTCATTTGCTTTTTATTCAATGCGCATCATGCGCTGAAAAATATGACGGCTGTTGCTCGCCCGAATGCCACGAAGTGCATCAGCTGCCAGAGGAAGAAAGGAAAATAAAACGCAAGGGAATAAAGAATGGCATAATGGTTTTCAACAAATCGAGGAAACGCATGGATGGATTAAAAAAGGTTGGGCGGTAAAATAAAATGATTTTTTTTTGATAATATTGCTTCCCCAAAACTTTTATTATGAGACTTAAAATGCTAATTTCTTCGCTGTTTGCATTGATGGCTATCACCTGCTCAGCGCAATTTGAAGGAGCGAAACAAACCTATTCGGCTCCCAACCTAAAAACAGAATCAGAGAAACACAAAACAGTGGCAATATTGCCTTTTGATGTTTCTATTACCTACAAGCGCATACCCAAAAATTATGATTCTTCGGCAAATAAAAATGAGGAACAAAGCCTGACGAAAAGTCTGCAGTCGTCTATGTTCACTTATCTTCTGCGAAAATCAAATAAATATTCTGTAACGTTCCAGGATGTAAGCAGAACCAACGCTTTATTAAAATCGAACGGAATTCTTGATAAGCTGGATATTTTAACCCAGGATTCAATTGCCAAAATTTTGGGTGTTGACGCGGTTATCAAATGCAACTATTCTTACGAGAAAACCGCATCGGAAGCGGGCGCCATTGTGAAAACAGTTTTAATTGGCGGGATGGGCAGCAAAACCGGGAGCGGCGCTTTAACCATGCAAATTTATAACGGCGCAGATGGCAATTTACTATGGCGTTTTTATAAAGCAATGAATGATAATGTAATGGCCTCCACCGACCAGTTGGTTGAAAGGATGATGAGAAAAATATCAAGAAACTTTCCTTACGAAAAATAAAATTTCTTTAATTGATAATGAAAAGCCTGCTGAAATTTTCGCAGGCTTTTTATTTATTTATATTTGACTGTATCGCATAAAATACAATTGTAAAATATGGCCCACTTAAACTTTGAATTTAAAGCGCGCACCAATCGCTTAAACGAAATTGAAAATAAGCTTCTTCAGCTAAACCCTGTATTTATTGGGGAAGACAAACAAACAGATACTTATTTTAATGTGGCCAAAGGAAGGCTGAAACTGCGGGAAGGAAATATTGAAAACTCGCTGATCTATTATGAGAGGTCGGATGTGGCCGAGGCCAAACGATCTGAGGTTATTTTATATAAACACGCGCCGGATAAGGATTTGAAAGATATCTTAATAACCGTGCACGGCATTAAGGTAGTCGTAAAAAAATCGAGAAAAATTTATTTTATTGATAATGTAAAATTTCATTTTGATCATGTGGACGGGCTGGGTTCGTTTGTAGAAGTGGAAGCCATCGATCACTCCGGCGATATCGGGATTCAAAAATTAACAGAGCAATGCAACCAATTTTCCGAACTTTTTGAAATCAAAAACTCCGATTTTATTTCTCTTTCTTACAGCGATTTAATTTTAAGCAATAAATAGTGAGTGCTGTTTTATGTAACAATTATCGAAAGCTATATGATTTTACATCAAGAGACTTTGAAAATAGCGCGAGTTAATAATGGCCGCATTTCCCCACGTGTTATTGAAATAGATCCATGCTTCGCGAAAATTGGTTTCGGTCAATTGCCGGTAAACATTCGCAACAAAATTTTCATCGTAAACAGATTTGTATAATACCGGAACGCCATGAAAGCGATAATATAGATTTTCGTTAGTTTGAATAACTTCATCCGGCAACTTTGGAAAACTTACACCGCAAAAAATAAGGTGATCTTTCTTAAACTGATTAAATACCTGCTGATTCCACCAGCTTATATGCCTGAACTCAAAAACATTTTGGAAAGAAGAATCAACACATCGGACGATGGCCTCCAATGTTTCAGGCGAATAGATTAATTGTGGTGGCAACTGAAATAAAATGCAGCCGGTCTTTTCCCTTAATCCGGCGCTAACGCTGCCGTAAAAGTCTGCCAGCAAGCCTTCGCAGGTGTTAAACTTTTTATAGTGCGTAATTAATCTTGGCGCTTTCACCGAAAATTTAAAATCCGGCGGGCTCATGCTGTACCATTTGGCCAACGATTTTTCCGTGGGAAATTTATAAAACGTTGCATTAATTTCAAGCGTATTAAATTGGCTGCAATAAAATTCAAACCATTTAGATTGGGGCAGCTTTTCGGGATAGAAAAAACTTTTCCACTCGCGGTAATGAAATCCTGAACAACCGATATAGATTTTTGACACATGCAATGTTTGAAATCAAACAGCAAGGAATATTCCAAAATAAAGCGGGAAATTGACAGTAGTAATTTAGTCCTAGTCACCTAAAGCGGCAAGGGCTTTGTCTATTCTTTCCTTAGTTTCGTTATCGCTTAACTCTTCAGGCACAAATTTTTCGCCAATAAGTTTTTCATAAAGCTCAATATAACGGTCACGGATAATCGAAATCCATTCGTCATTCATTTCGGGAACTTGCTGGCCTTCCTTTCCCATAAAATTATTTTCAATCAGCCACTCTCTCACAAACTCTTTGCTAAGCTGCTTTTGTTTTTCTCCCTTTGATTGACGCTCTTCAAAACCATCCGCATAAAAATAGCGGGAGCTGTCCGGTGTGTGAATTTCATCAATCAAAATAATTTTGTCGCCCAGCTTTCCAAATTCATATTTGGTATCCACCAGAATTAAACCCCTTTTTGCAGCAAGTTCCTTTCCTCTTGCAAAAAGCCGCAGTGTTAGTGTTTCCAACTGTTCGTAATCATCTTTCGAAACAATGCCCTGTGCAATTATTTCATCCCTGCTAATGTCTTCGTCGTGGCCTTCGGCAGCTTTGGTAGACGGTGTTATTATCGGTTCCGGAAAGTAATCGTTTTCCTTCAGGCCATCGGGCATTGCTACGCCGCATAAAATTTTATTACCTGATGAATAGGTGCGCCAGGCATGACCGGTTAAATTTCCTCTCACCACCATTTCTACTTTAAAAGGCTCGCATTTTATTCCGATAGAAACATTTGGAGCCGGAGTGCTCAGCAACCAATTGCTGCAAATATCTTTTGTGGCGTTAAGCATATATGCCGCAACCTGGTTTAAAACCTGGCCTTTGTATGGTATCGGTCTTGGCAAAATAACATCGAAAGCGGATATGCGGTTGCTGGCCAGCATCACCAGCAAACGGTTGTTTATGGTGTAAACATCTCTTACTTTTCCTTTATAAAAATCTGTTTGGCCGTTAAATAAAATCGTATTCATCTGCAAAATATAAAGTGCAAAAATGCATATAAATCTTCAGGAAAGCGAAAATCTATATTTTGGCTTTCGTGGTTAATAAAAATATTTTTTAAAAGCATCATAACAATCCTTATTTTGCTTTTAATTAAACTAACCAAACTTTCATTCTCAACCTAAACCTCAACTAAAAATCAACAACATGAGAAAACTTCTCAAAAGTTTTGCTATTCTTCTGTTTGCAGTTTTTTCTTGCTTTGGCGCTTTTGCACAAAGTGGAATTGTCAAAGGAAAAATAGAAAACAATTCAACAGGGGACGCAGTTCCTGCAGTTTCAGTAACTGTTAAAGGATCGGGGGCCGGCACTTACTCTGACGACAAAGGAAATTTTTCTTTATCCGTCAATCAAAAATTTCCCATAACCATTGTCGTTTCGTCGATCGGTTATGAGCAACAAACGATTTCCGTAAAGAGCGAATCGGATTTTGTAAGCGTACGCCTGCAACCTGTCAGCACATTAGGGCCAGGAAGTGGTGGTGTCTGCAACCCGCACGCCATCCAGGATCCTTGGAATCGCCGGTTACTATTGAAAGAATCAGTTCCGCAAACATCAGGAGTTCGGCGGCTGTTTCTTATTATGACATGATAGCAAAATTAAAAGGCGTTGATGTGGTTACCTCTTCACTTACCTTTTCCACTCCAAGCACACGGGGCTTTAATGGAAGCGGAAGTGTGAGGGTAAATCAAATTGTTGATGGAATGGACAACCAGGCGCCCGGGCTAAATTTTTCGGTTGGAAGCGTTGTAGGATTAACTGAGTTAGATGTTGAAAGCGTTGAGTTGTTGCCCGGAGCATCCTCTGCATTGTATGGCCCCGGCGGGATGAATGGCGCCATCATCATCAACAGTAAAGATCCATTTAAATACCAGGGACTTTCCTTCCAGGTGAAAACCGGGATAATGAATATTGACAATTCAGATAGGAAACCTTCTCCTTATTATAATTGGTCGTTAAGATGGGCAAAAAAAGTGAGTGAGAAATTTGCATTTAAATTTGGCGGCGAACTGGTTCAGGCAAAGGATTGGGTTGCGAACGATTATCGCGACTATGACCGCCTGGCTACCACCGGTGCAATCAAACCGGGAACACGATCCACCGATCCTAATTACGACGGAGTAAATGTGTATGGAGATGAAACCACTGTTGATATCAAATCAAATGTTTTAAATCCGCTCGCGCAACAGGCGCCGTTTTATGCGCCTTATATAAATGCGCTACCTGCTTCAATTCCTGTATCACGTACCGGGTATGCTGAAAAGGACATTGTAAATCCAAACACCATCAATGCTAAATTGTCCGGAGCATTGAGTTATAAAATTTCCCAAAGAACCTCTTTAAATGCCGAAGGTTATTGGGGAACAGGAAATACCGTTTATACAGGAAGTGACCGCTACTCGTTATTAAATTTAAAAATAGGCCAATACAAAATTGAACTGGTGAATACCAATTGGTTTTTAAGAGCCTTTACCACCCAGGAAAATGCGGGAGACTCCTATAACGCAACCGTTACCACCAGGTTGGTAAACGAAGCGTGGAAAGCAAGCGGTGGCTCCAATGGCTGGTATGCACAATATGCATTTGCATTTCTTAATGGTAAAATATCGGGGCTAAGTGATAATGCTGCACATAACGCGGCAAGAGATGTAGCCGATATTGGCAGGCCCGCTGCAGGCTCACCTGAATTCAAAAAGCTTTTTGATAAGGTAAGAAGCATTCCGATTTCAAAAGGCGGCGGTTTGTTTGTAGACAAAACCAATTTGTATAATATAGAAGGACAATACAATCTTTCGCCATATACTTCGCAGTTTGCAGACATCTTAATAGGCGCTAACTATAAAAGATATGTGTTGAATTCTGAAGGAACATTGTTTGCTGATTCAACCGGCAAAATTCCGATTAATGAGTATGGTGCTTATCTGCAGGCAACGAAACATCTTTTCAATGATCGCTTAAAATTGATTGTTTCTGCACGGTACGACAAAAATGATAATTTTGACGGAAGATTTACACCACGGGTTTCTTTTGTAATAAAAGTTGCAGAAGACAATAATATCCGGTTATCTTATCAGCAGGCATATCGCTTTGCATCTACACAGCAGCAATACATCAACTTAAGAGTTGGTGGCGGAACCGCGCTGATAGGCGGAGTGCCAAGCTTTAAAGAGTTCTATCATTTCAACACAAACCCGGTTTATACGGTAGATAATAATTTGTTTGCAGGCAACCCGACGGTTAACCCGGTTCCCAAACTTAAAGCAGAAACGGTTAATTCTTTTGAAGCCGGCTACAAGGGCTTGTTAGCGGATAAAAGATTATTGATTGACCTGTATGGATACTATGGAATTTATAGTGATTTCCTTTCACGTGCTGTAGTGGCGCAATCGGTTAGCGGAGATAAAAATGTGTTTTCCGGCTCACCGGCTGTAATCAAAGCAAACCTGAATAACCCTGCATTAGTAACAACCTATTCCGTTCCTATTAACGTGCAGGGCGACGTAACTACCTATGGTTTTGGAATTGGTCTTACCTATTCGCTTCCACATAATTTTACAATCGGAGGCAATGCAACGTCAGATAATCTTAATGGCGTTCCTGAAAACTTCCAGGCAAGCTTCAATGCTCCAAAGTACAGGGCTGGCGTTACATTTGGTAATTCTGGTTTTGGTGTAGACAAAAGGTTGGGCTTTAACGTAACCTATCGCTGGCAGGATGATGTAAATTTCCAGGGCGATTTTGCAAACGGATTTGTACCGGCTTATCAAACGGTAGACGGGCAGTTTAGTGTAAAATTCCCGGAACAAAAAGTGTTACTAAAATTGGGCGCAACCAATCTGCTGAATCAATATTACCGCGATGGATTTGGCAACGCAACAATTGGAGGAATTTATTATGTAAGCATTGGGTACAATATATTTTAATCCAAAACAATTGAATCATTTTAAAAAAAATTTATGAAACTAAATAATATAAATTCACGGCTTATTGCTACGATTTGCCTGGCGCCGGTGTTGGCGATTGCTGTTTCTTCGTGCAATAAAGCTATTCCTGTTGCCGAGCCGATACCTTACACTCCGGCAAATAGCAGCAATACAAGTATCGGCACCCTCATCAACACCGATACCACATTCAGTTTTTATAAAGCGGCTGCAACAAAAGTGAATATGCTTGCGCAATTAAGCGATTCTACAAGATTGTTTACTGCTTTTATACCAAATAACGACGCGTTCCGTGCTTCTGGATTTCCAAGTGTTGCAGCAGTAAACTCGCTTCCGGCCACATCGCTTGGGGGCATTGTTGGGTATTCTATTATTCCCGGCGAACAATTTGCGGCTGCAGACGTGCCCGCAACTTTCCCCAATATACAATTGCCGACATCTGTTACCATTGGCACTTTACCCGGTACTCCATTGGCTCTGAAACTGTCAACATTTCCTTCCAGGAGTGCTACTTTTTTTTACGATAATAATATTCCGGTAATGAAGCCGGATATTAAATTGCAAAACGGCGTAGTGCATGTGGTGGCCGGCATTGTTGCTCCACCAAGCGTGGTGTTGAAACAGGCAATTTATAGCGATCCCAACTTAAGTTTCTTTAAAGCAGCCGTTGCACGTGCAGACAGCGGGCAAACCGGTTTAAATAAGATTGATTCTCTCTTAGGTTACGCAGTTACCAACATGACGGTTTTGGTACCGACTGATACGGCGTTTCAAAGCTTGCTTTTTAAAAGCATTTATGGTGCATTGCTTTTACAAGGTGTTCCCCAGCCGAATGCGTTTGCTACCGCCCAAACACTTTCAGCAACGCCGGATGTGTTCACCAATCCCGCCTTGTACAGCGTTCTTAGTGCTGAAACAGTGCGTGGAATTGTGGTTTACCATTTCCTGGCAACTCCTAATCCCGTAACTGCTAAATTTGAACCAAACGTAAGAGTGTTCTCCGTAAACTTTTCATCAACCCCGAAATTTTATACTACGTTGATAAACAGTGTGCTGGCAATTCATCCAGGCATCAATGCACAGGCAACTTACGCAGGCCCGTTTGTAACAAGCCTTCAGCTTACAGGATATGGTACGTTTCCTCCCGGAGGACAACCTTATTCCGGTACACCGGCTAAATCCATCAGCCTCGACCACCATGCTGTAAATGGCGTTTACCATGTAATTGACCAGGTACTGTTGCCTCAATAACAATAAATAAAGGATCGAATTAAAGGCTGCCCTAAAAAGCAGCCTTTTTTTATTTAATTATCATTCAACGACCTATTGATTTGCGGGTAAAATACCTATCCTTATTAATATATTTAGGTATGCCGTTTGTGATAAATGATTTTTGTAATATAAATATCAAAGTTGGCTCAGCTGGCCAGCCTGCCGATACGTAGTAGTATTTATTTTTAACCTAAAATCATTCATCATGGTAAACAATTTATTGGACACCGTAAAAAATTATTTTTCCGGTGATTTTGCCAACCAGGCAGCCAACTCGTTGGACGAATCTGGTTCCGGCGTTTCCAAAGCCTTATCAGCGCTAATTCCGGCAAGTCTCGCGGGCATACTGGCAAAAGCAACGACAGGAACGGAAGGCGCAAACAGCATCTTCGAAATGGCCAAGAGCGCCATCGGCTTTTCGCCTACGATGCCAAACTTAAGTAACCTTCATAATGATGAAAAGGGCAGCGATATGCCCGCCCGGATTTTTGGAGGCAACGAATCACAAATCACCAACTCCGTAGCCGGTTTTGCCGGCATAAAAAATTCTTCAGCATCATCGCTCATGACGCTGGCTGTTCCATCTATTTTGGGTATTTTAGGAAGACACGCGGAGCAAAACAATTTATCTTCCAGCGGATTAGCCGGCTTTCTTTCTTCACAAAAGGAGCACATTCTGAATGCAGTTCCGGCAGGATTGTCTCTGGGAAGTTTGCCCGGATTAGGTTCTCTCGGATCTGCGATATCCTCGGGCGCCTACAAACGTAAAATCTCATATGGCCAACATTACTTCGGATGTCGCTGACAGCACCCGCACCGCAATTACCAGGCAGCCCGGCGGATCTAAATGGTTGTTGCCGTTGATTATTATTATCGCGGTAATTGCTTTGCTTTGGTATTTTTCGAGGAGTTGCAACACTACAAGAGAAAATAACACGGTTGCTACTGATACCGGCGCCACAACTAAAGTAGACACTGCGGCCACACCACCAACACCGGCCGCAACAACAACTCAATCTATAAAGGTAAAATTGCCGAATGGAAAAGAATTGAATGCCAACAAGGGCGGAATAGAAGACCAATTGGTTGCATTTTTAAGCAGCGATTGGAAATCTTTAAGCGATGATTCTTTAAAGAATAAATGGTTTGATTTTGACAATTTGAATTTCAACACGGGAAAGGCCACATTGCTTCCGGAAAGCGAAAAACAATTAGACAACATCGCCGAAATACTGAAAGCTTTTCCGGATGCCAAAATAAAAATTGGGGGTTATACTGATGCAACGGGAAATGCCGCGGCCAACAAAAAACTGTCGCAAGACAGAGCAAACGCGGCTAAAACAGGATTGGAAAAACGTGGAACCGGAAAGCAGGTTGTAAGCGCCGAAGGCTATGGATCGCAATATGCAAAATACCCGGCCAGTGCAACGGAAGAAGAGAAAGCTGCAGACCGGCACGTTTCCATCAGCGTGAGAAAGTAGTAGCGGCTTAAAATTATTCTATAAAAAAAGGCTGTCTCAAAATGAATTTGATACAGCCTTTTTTATTTATGGCGAGATAAGCCAAAATGTAGTTTTCTCTTAAAAAAATGTCTTAAAAACTTGCCGGTTAATAATAAAATTAAACGTTGAACCGGAAATGCATTACATCTCCATCCTGAACGATATATTCTTTTCCTTCAATTCGCAGTTTACCGTTTTCACGACAGGCAGCTTCTGATTTATACGTGATAAAATCGTTGAAAGAAATTACTTCTGCTTTAATAAAACCTTTTTCAAAGTCTGTATGAATTACACTGGCGGCCTGTGGTGCTTTCCAGCCCTGGTGAATGGTCCATGCTCTTACTTCCTGAACACCGGCAGTAAAATAGGTAGACAAATTCAAGAGCTTATAAGCCGAATGAATCAAACGGTCGAGCGCAGGCTCTTCCATCTTGTATTCTTCCATAAACATTTGCTTATCTTCCGGATTTTCGAACTCCGCGATCTGCGCTTCAATTGCATTGGTCATCACAATTACCTGCGCCCCTTCGGCTTTTGCCGCTGCCACTAACTGATCTGAAAATTTATTACCGGTATGCATAGACGCTTCATCAACATTGGCAACATATAAAACCGGTTTATCGGTCAATAAAAAATTATCAGCGATGGCCAGCTTTTCTTCTTTTGATAAATTTAATGAACGAACATTTTTTCCTTTGTCGAGATGCTCTTTGCATCGATTTAAAACTTCATATTCTTCCTTAATTTTAGCATCGCCCGTCTTCAGCATTTTTTCCGTGCGCGATAATTTTTTTTCTACGCTTTCGAGGTCTTTCAATTGTAATTCTGTTTCAATAATTTCTTTATCACCAATCGGGTTAATTGGTCCCTCGTCTCTTAAAACATTTTCGTCTTCAAAACAACGGATCACATGAATGATCGCATCTACTTCACGAATGTTAGCGAGAAATTTATTTCCCAAACCTTCGCCTTTGCTTGCGCCTTTTACCAGTCCGGCAATGTCTACAATTTCAATTTGGGTGGGAACAATTCTATCGGGATTTACCAGGGCGGCCAATTGATTAAGCCTGGCATCCGGAACGTTTACCAATCCAACATTGGGTTCAATTGTGCAAAAGCGGTAATTACTTGCCTGCGCTTTTGCGCTGTTGCTAACCGCGTTAAATAAAGTTGATTTCCCCACATTGGGCAATCCTACAATTCCTGCTTTTAAAGCCATGTTTACGAAAAATTTATTCTGCGTAGTATTGCAGATCTATGATCAAATAAAATTTTGCCTTTTGAACAAAATTTGCCCAAGGCGCGCAAATATAGCAAATAACGGCACACTTAAGGGTTGGCACGTTATTAAAATGGAAGCTTGGTCACAGACAATCGCTGTAAAAAAAATGGCCGACATCCGTCAGCCATTTTAAAAAATCTGTGCCCGAACACCAATAGTTCTTTCACAACAATCTTCCAATTTCAATATTTAATTTCCGGGTTAATCTGAGATGCGTTCTTTGGTAACCACGGTTTTTTCTGAACTGTTGCCTCTTAAAAGGGCAATGATTATTACTAAAAGCACTGCTCCGCCAACAATCCACATCCACGGTTGAACCACTGTTGATTGTGTAGAAGTGGTAGTAGTGGTTGATGAGCTTGACGACGCGCTATCCTGGGCATATAAAACCACTTGCATTAGAGAGAACATTACCAGGGCCGTTAATGAAACATAAAACTGTCTGTTGAGTAGTTTTTGCATGAGAATGTTTTTTAGTTAAAAATTCCTAAACAATTAACATGCCATTGTAATTTACATCAATCAATTTGCAATGTATATTACGGTGTTGTAGAGCGTTATCCATTACTTCATATAAACCATATTATAGCAAATGCCATTGCGAGCCGGGACTTATCAATGGCATTTGCTACAGTCAGATAAGCTATTTTATAGAAATTTGACTTTTAAAGAATATTTTTACTGAACGCCTTGCATTCCGTTTTGAATTCCTTCCTGGTCTGCTTTCAAATTTTTGCGTTTAAAAAGCGACACATCAAACTTACCAAAACGCCAGTTAAAATTAAGACGTACAATTTGTGGATCCCTGATCCTGATGTTGTCCTGAACTGAATAAACAGTTGGAGAAAATTGCGCTTCGGAATGTACTTTGTAAACGCGCGTTCTGAAAATGTCATTCATGCCCAAAGAAACGGAAGCCGATTTATCTTTAAGAAAATCCTTTTTAATGGCAATGTCAACACCATAAACCGGATCGGTATATCCATTTGCAGTTGATAAATTTCCTCCGCCAAACATTCTTCCGCCACTGTTTCCGCCTCTTCCCGGCGGCAAAATAGTTTTACTGGTATAATCTCCTGTAAGTTGAATGCTGTAATTTTTCTTGAATGTAAATGTGTTGTTCAATTTACCAAACCAACTTAATTTTTCGCTGCTCAAATTGCTTTGAAGATTACTGCCGTTTATTTTAGAATTATAAAGATTTACGTTTGATACCAGCGTCCACCACGGAGCTATTTTGTTGGAGGAAGTAACTTCAAGCCCATAAGCTACAGAGCTGTTGGCATTGGCATAAGAAGAAATAAATATTGAATCCATTGCCTTCGGATTAGGGTTCTTATCGCGATATTGAAACCTGGTTATCAAATTATCTGTATTTCTGTAATAGGCTGTGGCGATAATATTATTTCCATTTTTCAAATTTAGAGAATAGGAGAGTTCCATCAGATTAGTAAACTCCGGAACCAGCGAAGGATTACCACGACTGATATTAAGCGAATCGCTGTAATCATAATAAGGGATCAACTGGAAGAAATTAGGACGGTTTATTTTCCGTGAATAATTTAATTGCAGATCCTGTTTATCATTAATTTTTTGAGTTAAGAAAACGCTTGGAAAAAAGCTGAAGGGGAATGAATTTTTAAACACCTGGTTAGAATCAATCAGCGTTCCCATGTAGTTGGAGCTTTCTACTCGTCCGCCCACCTGGTAAGAAAACTTGTTGATTTTTTGAGAAAAAGTTACATAAGCCGCATACACTTTGTCGGTAAATTTATACCTGCTGTTAAGTGCCGGAACCGATACAAATTTATTTACATTCTGATCAAAGCTAAAATTCTCGTTAGCACTGTTGTAATTTCTTATGGATGCCCTTAAGCCGGCTTCCAGCTTCATTTTATCGTTTATTGGATTGGCATAATCTGTTTGCGCCGTAAAATATTTTGTGGTGCCGCTGTTGTTGCTCATTTGCTGTCCCAGCGGTCCTTTTAGCGAATTGTCGTCGTTGTAATATTGAGTAGACACTTCCTGCAGACCAGAATTTTTGCTGTAGTTATAATTTGCATCAGCGGTAATTTCTTTGCCGGCTTTTGCAAAATTGTGCTTATAGCTTAATGAGCTTCCATAATTAGTAAAGGTAAAATTTCCTTTAGTGTTGCTGATGCCGGTTTCTCTTGAAACATAATTATTTAAAGTAGTGTCTCTGATGATATTTAAGAGATCGGTATTTTGAAATTTACCATTTACGACAACACCGGCAAGGGTAAAGGTGTTCCTGTTATCCGGAAAATAATCAAATCCTGCGCGGCCAAAAGCAAAATGGCCGGAATTATTGGGATTATCTTTTTGAGAAAGATTAACCTTTGTTCCATTTAAAAAATCAACGCGATCGGTAGATTGGGTGCTTTTCGATTTGCGCTGGTTGTACATTGTGTTGGCGAAGAAATTTATTTTGCCCTGCCTTACATTGATATCTGCACCTAAACCATGGCTAAGCCTGGAATCGACATTGGCTCTTATGGTACCGTTGTATCCTGCTTTGCGGTTTTTCTTCAATACAATATTTAAAATGCCAGAGCCTCCGCCTGAAGCATCAAATTTTGCAGAGGGATTGGTAATAATTTCCACGCTTTCAATTTCATCGGCCGGAATTTGATCCAGCGTTAATGTTGTTGGCCTTCCATCGATAAATATTTGCGGAGGCGCATTTCTTAAAGTAACATTTCCGTCGATATCAACATTTACTGAGGGAACATTTTTCATTACATCAACAGCCGTACCGCCTGCGCTGGTTAAGCTTTTATCAACATTAAATACTTTACGGTCGATGTTCATCTGCATCATGCTTTTGTTGGCGGTTACCACCACGCCTTCCAACTGCTTTGCGTCGGCAGTCATTTTAATATTTCCTAAATCCTTATCAACGGCATTCATCATCTGACTTCTGTCGCCGGTCATTTTTAAATTGAATGAAATTTTTTCAGTGTGAGGGGCGAAACCAATTGCAGTTATCAAAAGCTCAAAATTGCCAAACACCGGAAGATTGTCGATGCTGAATTCTCCTTTCTTATTGGTGAGCATTGCCGCAATTACAAAATCTCTCCTGGTTTTTGTAGCCGTGTCCATCTTATTTTGCGTTAACTGAACGGAAGCAGCCTCCAGCGGCTTGTTGGAATTGCCATCGATAACTTTTCCATAAAAGTGGCCCATGTTCATGTTTTGGCCTCCGGCGCGGGCTGCTCCGGGCACCTGTGCCTGTGCAATTGCTGTAATAAAAAATGTGATAATAAATAGGTAAATGTTTTTCATCCCTCTTTTCATTTTAATAATTTTCGCAAATGTCAATTGATATATTGGTAAGGGATTTTTAAATATGTATGAGTGGTATTTTAAAAACTGCCAGTGGAGAAAAAAATAAGGACAGATTTTGTAGCAATTGTTATTAAAAGTAAAAATCTACTTTTTGGCTTATCTCCAGGCTGTGTTTTAAAGGACTTTGTTTGCCAAATTTTTTTCTTTTTTTGAATAAATTTTTATTTAGTTTTGCCGTCCGATAAAACGGTGGTTGTAGCTCAGTTGGTTAGAGCATCAGATTGTGATTCTGAGGGTCGTGGGTTCGAGCCCCATCATCCACCCAAAACAACGTGGGAGAGGGTTTGAAGGTTCCGGTTGAAAATGTGAAAATAAAAAGTCACCACTTTCATCAGAACTTTTAAACCCTTTTTTGATTTTAGATTCCTTTGCAGGCAGATGTCGAATTTGAGATTTTAACTAGTCCCGGAGGATTTTTAACTAAGCAACCTTCATGGCGCTCACTTCTAATTTATAACCAAGATTCGCCATTATGGATTCACAGTCCTTCCATTCTAGTCCAAATGCCTTTACATCAGCAAGTCCCAATTGAGCAAGGGCATTTCGCAATGTATGTTTCGCATCATCTTCATACTCTCCGCTCATCAGCGTATTTTCCGCCCAATCTGTTAGCTTCTCCAAAGACAAGCGATGTTGCAAGTAAGCCAGCAATTGATCTCCTAACATTTTTTTTGTGACCATTTTATAATTTTTTATGTCCCTTATCAACCGGATATTTTTCATGTATCTCTCTCAAAACACCTGATTCATCATATATTTCCTGATAAAATGTTAACGTAACTTCCTCGCTATCCACTTCCTTTATATATTTAGCTTTCCATCCTGATTTACCATGAACTTCAAAAGAATAAATTCTGCCGCCGCCCTTTCTTTCTTCCCACGATTCATATTCACTTTCATTCTTTCGCCGTTTTTCTTCCTGCATTCCGGTATTTATTATTTTAGCTTAAAGTTACTGATTAAAATCAAAGCCGTCATGCGGTTTTTTTATGATCAATTTTTTAAAACGGCCGCAATAATCTTCCTTAAAAACCGTCTATACTTTTTACAAAACGTTTGTTAATTCATTATCCTATTTTTAAAGTACGAATTTAAATTCTGTTACTTTTACTTATGAACCCAATAATCAGTTTTATTATGAGCAAAAAATTTATTCCGGTACTCCTTATCCTTATCATCGGGGGCTTGTTTATCGCCTATGGGGTGATGGGAAGAAGCGATAAACGCATTGATAATCCAAAGGCAAAGTATCAACGGGTACTTAGAAACGTAGGAATTGTGCTGGAACAGGGCCATTATAGTCCTAAAAAAATTGACGATAAATTTTCTCAGGAAGTATTAAAAAAATTTGAGGAAAGTCTTGATCCGGATAAATATATTTTTTTAAAACAAGATATAGACGCTTTTAAAAAATATGAGAACAAGATCGATGATGAGATTCATGGATCGCCGCTGGAGTCGTTTTATGCCATTAGCGATGTTTATGTAAAACGCATCGACGAAGTGGATAATTTATACAAAGAAATTTTAAAGAAGCCTTTCGATTTTTCCAAAGATGAATATTTGCAAACTGATGGCGATAAAAGAAATTATCCGGCAACAGAAGCAGAAAGAGCCGAGTTTGGCAGAAAAAGAATAAAATATCTTGTACTTGGAAGATATGTGGATTTGCAGGAAGAAAGAGAAAAAAATAAAAAAGATTCTTCTTATAAAGCCGATTCAACACTGCTGCGCGAAGCCGTAGCAACCGTTTCCAGGCAAATGGGCCGCTATTTTCAAACGCTGAAAAGCCACAATACTTCAGACGAATTATTCAGCACTTTCGTAAATGCCATTACTGGAAGCATGGATCCCCATACCAATTACATGGCTCCGCGTGATAAAAGAAGTTTTGACGAAATGCTGAGCGGAACCTTCTTCGGAATAGGTGCCCAGTTAAAAGAAGACGATGGTAAAATAAAGGTGGCCAGCCTTATTACCGGAATGCCGGCGTGGAAGTCTGGGGAAATAACTCCGGAAGACGAAATTCTTAAAATAGGGCAGGGCGCTGCAACGCCGGTAGATGTTACGGGGTACGCGTTAACAGATGCAGTAAAATTGATAAGAGGCGAGCAGCAGGGATCGGAAGTCAGGCTAACCCTTAAGAAAGCCGATGGAAGCATTAAAGTGGTTTCTCTTAAAAGAGATAAAGTTTCTTTAGAAGATACATTTGCGCGAAGCGCGATCATTAACAGCAACCATAAAATCGGGTACATTTATTTGCCGGAATTCTATGCTGATTTTAATGATCCCAATGGCAGAAGATCGGCCACAGATGTTGCAAAAGAAGTAGAAAAATTAAAAGCAGAAAATGTAGATGGCATCGTAATAGATCTTAGAGGCAATGGTGGCGGATCGCTAACAGATGTAGTAGATATGGTTGGCTTGTTTATAAAAGGCGGTCCTGTTGTTCAGGTAAAAGGCCGCGATGAAAAAGCGAGCGTTTTATCAGACCGCGAAAAAGATGTTTTATACACCGGTCCGCTTGCAGTGATGGTGGATGAATTAAGCGCATCAGCGTCCGAGATTTTTGCAGCGGCCATACAGGACTATCACAGAGGCATCATTGTAGGAAGTACCTCTACTTATGGAAAGGGAACCGTGCAAAGAAGTATCTCCCTCGATCCGCAGGCAGAAAACGCGTTATTTAGCAGTCCTTCTGAAGGTCTTGGCGACATCAAGCTAACATTCAGAAAATTTTATCGCATTAACGGAGGCGCTACTCAATTGCGTGGCGTGGTTCCGGATGTAATCATTCCCGACAGGCTGGAAAATGCGAAATTCCGCGAGAAGGACAATCCCGACGCTTTAAGCTGGGATGAAATTCCAAAGGCAGCTTACACTCTATGGAATCCGGGTTATAGCCTGGCCCCGGTGGTAAATAAAGTGAATACAGAAATTGATCAAAATGCCAACTTTAAAGGAATCAGGGAAGCAGTAGCGTTGCTGGATAAATATAGAAATGAAGAAGTTCCTTTAAACATCGCAAAATACAAACAGGTGCAAAAGGAAATTAAGGATGCATCGAAGCGTTTAGAAAACTTATCGAAAGCGCCTGCAGATCTTAGCGTGAAAAGCGTAGCGGCGGATGTATCTTCCTTTGGCAGCGATACCACAAAAATCAATAAACAAACGCAATTTTTAACAGGAATTGGAAAAGATATTTACGTGGATGAAACCGTGAAAGCGATTGATAAATTAATAGGAGAGGCGGCATTGGCCCAAAGTAAATAAGAATTGTAACAATACATTTTTATATAAGTGGCCGGCGATGTTCGGCCACTTTCTATTTGTAAAATGTTTTTTTACAGTCCAAATCCGCATGAAAAATGGTCTTTCTTTTATTCAATGAAAGAAGCGAAATTATTTTTCTTTTTACCCTATCTTTGCGACCTAAAATTTTATAACCTTGGCTACAAAGTTTTCTAAAGAAACTTATTTATACTGGTACGAGCTGATGCTTTTACTCCGCCGCTTTGAAGAAAAATCCGGCCAATTGTATGGGATGCAAAAAATTCGTGGTTTCTGCCATTTGTATATTGGGCAGGAAGCAATTGCTGCGGGTTGCATGACAGCCACTAAGCCCGACGACATCTTCATTACCGCTTACCGCGACCATGCGCTTGCAATTGCAAAAGGCGTATCTGCAAAATCCTGTATGGCCGAACTTTACGGTAAAGCCACCGGATGCAGTAAAGGTAAAGGAGGCAGCATGCACTTTTTCGGCGTAAAAGAAAAATTTTTCGGTGGCCATGGCATTGTTGGCGCGCAGATAGGAACCGGCGCTGGCCTGGCATTTTCTGAGAAGTACAAGGGAACCGATAATGTAGTTTTATGCTTTTTTGGAGATGGCGCTGCAAGGCAGGGAATGCTTCACGAAACATTTAACCTGGCTATGCTTTGGAAGCTTCCGGTAGTTTTTATTTGCGAGAATAATAACTATGCAATGGGAACCTCTGTTGCCAGAACTTCTAATGTGCTGGATATTTATAAATTGGCAGATGCTTACGAAATGCCCGCCGACCAGGTTGATGGAATGGTGCCTGAAACGGTGCACGACGCAATTACAAGAGCCGTAAAAAGAGCAAGAGAGCAGGGCGGCCCTACATTACTTGAAATAAAAACCTATCGCTATAAAGGACACAGCATGAGTGATCCTGCAAAATATCGTTCCAAGGAAGAAATGGAAGAATACAAGCTTAAAGATCCACTGGAAACTACTCTTGCCAAATTAAAAAATGATTTTGGCGTTACTGATGAAGAGATAGAAAAAATTACCGACAGGGTGAAGCATGAAGTGGAAGAATCGGTAACCTTTGCCGAAGAAAGCCCTTATCCTGATGACGATGAAGTCTATAAAGATATTTATGCCCAGCAAGATTATCCTTTTATAATGGACTAATCTGAAATTTCGAATTACAAATTGAAAATAGCAAATAAGAAATAAGAATATTAAACAAGAAATAAGAAAGTAAAATGTCGGATAAAAAAGTTCATAAAACAGAAGTTGATATTGTTGAAAAAGCACGCGGCTTTTGGGAAAGTAATAGTAAACCGGTTTTATACGCAGCTTCTGCAATTATTGTTTTATTGGCAGGCTGGCTTATTTATAAATACATGTTTAAGATCCCTAAAGATCAAAAAGCAAACGATATTGTATTTGTAACGCAAAAATATTTTTCGGAATTTAGTAATGCAACCGATTCATCCAAAGCATTGCTTGCTGCAAAATGCCTTAACGGCGATGGCGTAAATCCCGGCGCGTTAAAAATCATCAATAACTATTCTGGCTCATCAGCCGCAAACCTGTGCGAATATTATGCGGGCGCTTGTTACCTGCACCTTGGCCAGTTTGATAAAGCCATTAAATTTTTGAAAAATTTTGATGCCGATGGTGCTACCCAAATAAAAAGCCGTGCTTTCGGAATGATTGCTGATGCGAGCGCAGAATTAAATAAAAATGATGATGCGCTGAGCTATTATAAAAAAGCGGCTGAAGCCAACACCAAAGATGAATACACTTCATCAGAATTTCTTTTTAAAGCGGCTCTTTTCGCCCAATCAACCGGAAAAAATAAAGAAGCGGTAGATTTGTTTAAAAAGCTGAAATCAGATTATCCTCTTACCGAAAAAGCGGCTGATGCTGACCGGTATCTTGCAAAGCTTGGGGAGCTCTCTGAATAAAACCCGCACTTAATATGGCAACTGTAAACGAAGATCTCTATCATATTAATACAGGCATTCTACCAAAGGATGCCTGTATTGTTATTGTACATACTGAATGGAATCCGGCAATAGTTAATAAGTTGTTGGAGGGATGCATTAATATTCTTGACAAGTATGGAATGAAAAATTATAAAGTGGTAAAGGTACCCGGCGCATTTGAAATTCCTTTTGCCATTAAACATTTTTGGGAAACCTATCAGAATAAGTTTGAAAAGCCGCAGGCGTTTATTGCACTTGGTTGTGTGATACGTGGTGGCACACCGCATTTTGAGTATGTGTGCAAAGCGGTAACAGATGGCATTGTTCATCTTAATTTGATTTTGCCCGTGCCTTCTATTTTTGGAGTACTCACGCTTGACAATCAGCAACAGGCCGAAGAACGTACCGGTGGCATTCATGGAAATAAAGGTGAAGAAGCTGCTTTAACAGCTTTGAAAATGATCACCTTAAAATATTCAACTTAGGCTACTTCGGTTTTATTTTAAGTTTACGAAAATCTACTTTTTGAGTTATATCGCGCATCATGAAAGTCCAGTTATTTATACCATGTTTTGTTGACCAGTTATATCCTGACACTGCATTCAATATGGTGAAGGTGTTGGAAAAGGCCTGCTGCGATGTTAGCTATAACACCAATCAAACCTGTTGCGGGCAACCGGCGTTTAACGCAGGTTTTTGGGATGAGGCAAAAAGCGTAGCCGCGAAATTTATAAACGATTTTGATACTACGGATTATATTGTTGCGCCTTCTGCTTCGTGTGTAGGCTTTGTAAGAAATTATTATGGAAAGTTGTTTGAAAATTCCTCTCAGCATAACATGGTAAAAGATCTTTCCAAACGGATATTTGAGTTCACCGAATTTCTTACGGGCGTAATAAAGATTGAAAATTTTGGTGCAGAGTTAAATGCCAAAGCTACTTATCACGATAGCTGCGCTGCATTGCGTGAATGTAAAATAAAAGAAGGGCCACGAAATCTTTTAAACAAAGTAAAAGGGCTTGAATTAATTGAAATGGCTGATACAGAAACCTGTTGCGGCTTTGGAGGAACTTTCGCCGTTAAGTTTGATGCCATTTCAAATGCAATGGCCGAGCAAAGAATCAATCATGCATTAAACACCGGCGCTTCACACATTATTTCTACAGACCAAAGTTGCCTGATGCATCTGCAGGGAATTATTTCCAAAAAAAATCTTTCGCTTACAACCATGCACATTGCCGATGTTTTGGCAAGCGGATGGGAGTAAACAGGCGCATGAACTACGATTCAGTAGCCGGTGAAGCCGGATTTCCCGGAACAATATCTTTTTCTTTCATTCCTGCTTCGATCTCGCTTTTTACATGCTCTTTGGCATCATTAAATTCCCTTACGCCTTTGCCAATGCCGCGCATCAGGTCCGGAATTTTTTTACCGCCAAAAAATAATAAAATCACCAGGAGAATTAAGAGCCATTCAGACTCGCCGGGCATTGAGAGGAGCAATACGGGCTTTAAAAAAATGCTTAACATAGAGGTACTTTTTGATTGAAAAACTTCGCTACAAAGTTATCAGAAAGCATGTCAGCGCAGTGTAAATTTTGAATGTCTCATAATACGTTTCAGCTGCCAGCTTGGCATAAAAAAAAACCCGGCAAATAATTGCCGGGCATAAAAACTTTTTAAACCAATTACGAAATCACGTTCGAAGAAGAAGCCGGCTTTTCGTTCATGCCTTTATCAATTTCATTCTTCACGTGTTCTTTTGCATCATTAAATTCTCTCATGCCTTTTCCGATACCGCGCATAAGGTCGGGGATTTTTTTACCTCCGAAAAATAATAAAATAACAAGAAGAATAAGTATCCATTCAGAGCCGCCTGGCATTGAAAGCAATAACACCGGTTTTAAAAAAGTACTAAGCATAAGAAATAATTTTTTGTATGAAAAATACGAGTGACAAAGTTAGCAGAATACCTGAAGTAAACTGTATTTTTATTTCTGATAATTACGAATAAATAATGGCTGTGGTTTTAAATTATTTTACTTTTAAAGCCTGTTCGTCTGATGATTTTAATTAAACCGAATTTTGTTGTCAGGTAGAAAACATAAATTCACTGATACTCTTACAGACAGAGAGTTTAGTTCCTCTCCCTGGGGAGAGGGGTTGGGTGAGGCTTTTCAGTCTGGCAAAGGATTTCAACAATTTAATCAGATAATAATTAAAACAAATTATGAATTACTGGCTTGTAAAATCTGAACCTTCCGTATATAGCTGGGAGCAATTGGTAAAAGACAAAAAAACCTTTTGGAACGGCGTAAGAAATTATGCCGCGCGAAATAATATGCGCGAAATGAAAAAAGATGATGAGGTTTTATATTATCACAGCAACGAAGGAATGGAAATAGTGGGCATCGCAAAGATTGTAAAAGAAGCTTACCAGGATCCTACAACGGAAGATAAAAACTGGGTAGTGGTTGATTTAAAACCGGTGAAAAAATTAAAAACGCCCGTTACCCTTGCACAGGTAAAAAGCGATCCAAAACTTGCCAATATGGAATTGGTGAAGAACTCGAGATTATCTGTACAAAAAGTTAGCCCTGAAGAATGGAAGCATATCCTGGAATTGGCCGCAATTGAAAGTTGATTGCATAAAGAAAAAAACGGATTTTCTATAAAATGGCTTGTTTGAAAATTGTTTTTTAAAAAAGAATCAAGGTAACATCTGTTTGATCTGTCTCAATCATTTTAATTTGAAAAAGAATCTCATCGTATTAACCGGGGCCGGCATCAGCGCAGAAAGCGGGCTAAAAACATTTCGCGATAGCGATGGACTTTGGATGGGATATGATGTGTATGAAGTGGCCTCACCGCAGGGCTGGAAGAAAAATCCGGCATTGGTTCTGGATTTTTATAATCAAAGAAGAAAGGAAGTTGCACAAGCTTTGCCTAATGCGGCGCATAAAGGAATAGCAGCGCTTGAAGCGGATTTTAATGTTACTATCATCACTCAAAATATTGATGATCTGCATGAAAGGGCCGGCTCTAAAAATGTGGCTCACCTTCATGGAGAAATATTTAAAATGCGCGGCGAAAAGGACGAGGAAACTTTGTACGAAATTAAAGGCGATATTCTTTCGGGAGATAAAGCGCCCGATGGTTCTCAATTGCGGCCTCACGTGGTTTGGTTTGGCGAAAAAGTGCCAATGATTATGGAAGCAAGACACATCATGTCCGAAGCCGATGTATTTGTTTTGGTAGGAACCTCTTTGCAGGTTTATCCCGCATCCGGCCTGATAGACTATTTGCCTGCCGGCGTGCCCAAATATATCATCGATAAAAATCCGCCTTATATTCCACCGCATCACAATTTTCATGTTATAAAAAAAACAGCAACGGAAGGAATTACAGAGCTAAAAAATTTATTAATTACCGAAAAAAACATTTAGTATTGAGAAAAACTAATTGTTATGTACACGCTCAATTCTTCAGGATTATTTCAGTTTATTTTCCTCGCCTTGTTTTTGTTACCGGGAGTTTTCTTTTTGCTTACTTTGCAAAACACATTAAAAGCCATTGCCCCGGAAAGCAGAAGGATGGCGCCTTCCAATGTTTGGCTGCTGTTTATACCCGTCTTCAATATTGTGTGGCAATTTATAATGGTTGATAAAATAGCTCAATCAATTTCTGCAGAATGTGCCAGGCTGAATATTCCCGTAAAAGAAAATAAGCCCACTTACAATATCGGGTTGGCCTGGAATATCTCTAACTTTTTATTTTTTATTCCGATTATTGGCGGACTAATTTCTTTGTTGATGTTCATACTGTATTGGGTAAAAGTAAACGACATGAAAAACCTTATCAAGGCCAATCAAAATGATTTTATGCTCGATGCGGAAAAGAATATTTTTTATGGAGATAAGGCTTATAACAAGCCCTGAAAAGGCGCCATATAGTAGCATTGGGTGAAGCCCTATGCTGATATATGATATCCAAAAAAAAATGAAGAACGGCAGCGTTCTTCATTTTTTAATTTAGCAGTTTTATAAATTATTTATTCGATTCCTTACTGATGAAATTTCCCGTGGCCTCAATATATTTACTGTATTTGGCATTGATGTCAGCAGGTTGTTTCTCACCATCAATATACAACGCCTTATCCTGAACAGCTACAGAAAACGTATTGTTTTTAATAACGTTGTCGCCACTTAAAACGTCAATGAATTTTTTTATTTCCGGTTCAACTGCCGTGCGATTCGCATTATCAGGAGTGGTAAATGTCCAAATGTTTTTATTTTCTTTCGCACTTTCCGCGGCAGAAGCTTTATCAAGCAATTCAAGGTTTCTCATTTTCAAATGCCGGTTGTTCTCAATTTGATCATGATGAATATTAGCAAGGGTAGGAGCTATCACCAATGAAATAATACTCATCAATTTAATAAGAATATTCATGCTTGGGCCGGAAGTATCTTTAAACGGATCACCAACAGTATCACCGGTTACAGACGCTTTGTGCGGCTCAGATCCTTTGTAATAAGTTTCATTATTGATTAAAGCGCCTTTCTCAAAAGATTTTTTGGCATTGTCCCAGGCACCGCCGGCATTATTTTGAAAAATTCCCATCAACACACCACTTACCGTAGCGCCGGCCAGAAATCCGCCAAGCACTTCAGGACCAAATATAAATCCAATAATCAATGGAGAAATTAAGGCAATTGCGCCCGGTAGCATCATTTTTTTGATAGAAGCATCCGTTGAAATTGCAACGCATTTTTCGTATTCAGGCTTGCCGGTTCCTTCCATAATTCCGGGAATGGTTCGAAACTGCCTGCGCACTTCCTCAACCATCGCCATAGCTGCTTCACCTACTGCACGAATGGCCAGTGAAGAAAATATAAACGGAATCATGGCGCCAACAAATAAGCCGGCCAGTACATCCGCACGATAAATATCAATACCATCAATTTTGGCAATACCCACAAACGCAGCAAATAACGCAAGCGCTGTTAATGCTGCAGATGCAATTGCAAAACCTTTTCCTGTAGCAGCAGTGGTATTACCAACCGCATCAAGTATATCGGTTCTTTCACGTACTTCCTTTGGCAACTCACACATTTCAGCAATACCGCCTGCATTATCAGCAATAGGCCCAAAAGCATCAATGGCCAATTGCATAGCAGTGGTTGCCATCATACCTGCGGCCGCAATGGCCACACCATACAAACCAGCACAATAATAAGACATAAAAATACCGGAAGCCAAAACGAGAATTGGAAGCATGGTGCTTTCCATACCAACAGCCAATCCACCGATAATATTGGTAGCATGACCTGTAGACGACTGGCGCACGATGGACATAACCGGGCGTCTGCCCATGGCGGTAAAATATTCTGTAATGATGCTCATTAAAGTACCCACAACCAGACCAACGATAATGGCTCCAAACACTCCATATTTAGTAAAGTGAACATTTCTTAAAACCATATCTGTATCTGGCATAATCCACATCACCAGGAAATAAGATGCAATAGCTGTAAGTACTATGGAGCCCCAGTTACCGAGGTTTAAAGCCTTTTGAACAACCGCTGTGTGCAAGCCTGCACTATCTTTAATTTTTACGAACAATGTTCCGATAATTGAAAACAAAATTCCCATGGAGGCAATCAGCATTGGCAATAAAATAGGAGACATGCCGCCAAATGCATCATCTGAAAAGGTTTCTCTTCCCAATACCATAGTTGCTAAAACCGTAGCCACGTAAGATCCAAAAAGATCGGCTCCCATACCGGCAACATCACCCACATTATCACCCACGTTGTCTGCAATGGTTGCTGGGTTTCTTGGATCATCTTCAGGAATACCTGCTTCAACTTTTCCCACTAAATCAGCGCCCACATCGGCAGCTTTTGTATAAATACCACCGCCAACCCTGGCAAACAGAGCGATACTTTCTGCACCAAGACTAAAACCGGTAAGTATTTCTATAGTGCGCTCCATTTCCAAACTGTCTACACTTGAATGCGGAGCAAAAATGAATTTTAAGATGATGAACAATCCGCCCAGTCCTAATACAGCGAGTCCGGCAACGCCTAGTCCCATAACACTTCCGCCTGTAAAAGAAACCTGCAGCGCTTTAGAAAGGCTGGTGCGCGCTGCCTGTGCGGTGCGAACGTTGGCTTTGGTGGCCACTTTCATACCAATAAAACCTGCAAGAGCACTTAGAAGGCCGCCGCAAATAAAAGCGATCGCAATGCTCCAATGGCTGTTGGCGCTACTGAAGCCCATAATACCTAATAATAAAGCAGCAATCACAACAAAGTAAGATAAGATCTTGTATTCTGATCTGAGGAATGCCATGGCGCCATCAGCAATGTGTGTGCTGATTTCTTTCATTTTTTCGTTACCGGCATCCTGTTTGTTTACCCACTTGAATTTAATAAGCGTATAGAGCAAACCAACAATGCCCATCGCTGGAATTACGTAAATCAAATTGTTCATATTAGTTTTTGCTTAATTTTTTGGGTGGCAAAAATAGGGTAAAATGCAGTAATTTGCTAATTCAAAGCAGATGATTAGCGGATCAAATATTTTTTAAAAAAATCCTCGCTCCGCAAAACTTCAATTTTAGAAAAATAAAAATCATCGGTATCTTCTGTAATAATACAATCGCATTTATTTTCAATGGCCGAATAATATTCCAACCCGTCTTCAAAATCATTCACAGCAGGATTTCGCAAAGTTTGCAATACCGTATTTTTATTAACGGCGCCAATTTGAATGTGCTCACATAAAACAGCAATTTTCTTTTTTGCCATTACGCTTTTGGATTTCTTTTCTGCAAAATAAAAAGCAATAGCCAGACAAACAGGAGAAGTAAATATTGTGAACTTTGATTTATCTGCAAGACTCACTATCCGCGAAGTGTAGGTGAATAATGGATATTCTTTATTTAAAACCGAAACTAAAATATTGGCATCAAGAAAAATTCTCATTAAGCATTTTTTACGAATTGCGAAATCAATTACGAATTAAAAATTACGAATTACGAGATAAGCCAAAATGTAGATTTTTGTTGTTTTATTTTTTCGATTTAAAAAATTCCTCCCTGGCCTGTTTTCTGGTTCTTTTTTTTGAGGTTTGATATTCTGCCTGGCCTTCAGCCACTTCATGCACCCAATCTGAAACAGGAAAATCTTCCATTGATTGAAAACCCCCGGAAGTAACTTTTTTTAATAAAAATTCTATAAGGCGCGAAAGGCTGATGTTGTTATCTGCTGCATATTTCTTGGCTTTAATAACAACCTCTTCATCGAAACTTAAAGTGATTTTGTAATCCATAACCCCTGTTTAAACCAACAAAATTAGTTGTTTTATACTACCAACAAAATATTTTTATACGTATAACTAATTTGATTCAATTTCCAGGTAAGCCTTTCCTAAATAATTGATGATATCACTGGCAATTAACGCTTCTTTTGATTCGTTTTTTATCGCAATATCTCCAGCTAAACCATGAAGATAAACGCCAAGAATACAAGCATGCAATGATGAATATTTTTGTGCCAGTAAACCGGTAATGATTCCTGTTAGTACATCTCCGGCGCCCGCAGTTGCCATCCCTGCGTTTCCTGTTGAATTAAAATATCCTTTTCCATCAGGACAAGCGATGAACGTGAAATGGCCTTTTAACACGATAAATATTTGCCACTGTTTTGCCTTGGCTATTGCAAGATCGATCCTTTCGAAATCGGAGGATGATTTGCCAAACAACCGTTCAAATTCTTTGGGATGTGGTGTGATGATGCTGTTTGCAGGTATTGATTTATATAATGATTGATTTTCGCTCAGCACATTTAATGCATCGGCATCAATAACCACCGGCTTTTTAAAATTTTTAAACAGGCCTTGCAACAGTTGTTTGTGTGATGGATGTTTGCCAATGCCCGGGCCAACGCCAATTACTTCGAAATCTTTAAAATCTTTTGCATCTTTTAAAAAGTTGTTTCCAAAAGTTTTGCACATCGCTTCGGGCACGCATGACTGCAGGATATCATATCCTGCCTTGCAGGAATAAATAGTTACTTTTCCAACACCGCTTCGCAAACATGCACGGGCACTTAAAACGGCAGCTCCCATCATTCCGTAACTTCCGGCTAACAGGCATGCATAGCCGTAATTTCCTTTATTGGCAAATGGCTTGCGCGGCAAATAAATTCCGGCAATTGTATTTTTGTCGACCAATTCAAACCGCGATGACGTTTCCTCCTCATATTTAGAAGAAAGCCCAATATCCAACACAACCACTTCACCGGTAAACGATTCATTTTCCGGCATTAAAAAAGCCAGCTTCTGATTTTGAAAAGTGAGCGTGTAACTGGCTTTTATTATTGAATTTCCCGCTGCGCTTTTATCGATGTACAAGCCACTGGGAACATCAATCGAAATTACTTTTGACGCAGTATTGTTTATAAATTTGATCAGCTTTAGTAACAGCCCGACGGGCTTTTTATTTAAACCGGTTCCGAGCAGCGCATCAATAACCACTTCATTTGCCAGCGCAGGAAATGACTCTTCATCCGGCAAAAAATATATTTCATTGGATATTTTATCAAGCCTTTCCAAATTGAGCTCAAAATCCGGAGAACCGTTTTTGTCATTCTGAAGAATATAAACAACAACACGATATCCGTTTTCAATAAGAAGCCGCGCAATAGCAAGCCCGTCGCCGCCATTATTGCCTTTGCCGCAAAATATTTTAAACGAATGATCAATGCTGAAATGTTTAGTAATCCACGCGCAACAAGCAGCTGCAGCGCGTTCCATCAACGCCAAAGAGCTTACCGGCTCATGTTGGATTGTATAAGCATCCCATTCTTTTATTTGTGCAACTGAAAATATTTTCACGAGATAATAATTACGATAAACGAAAAGAATTATCAAACCGCCTGGCTAACATATCTTTCTTTAATCAGGTTGAGATGATGTGTAAGATGACCAACAGTAACATAGGCAAGCGCCAGCACACTTATTTCGTAATTGCTGGCCTTTCCAATCGTATTAAAGTCTTCTTCAGAAAGCGAATCAAAGAAAAAGATCGTTGATTTTCTTAAGGCAACCAATTCGCCGGTTAATTCTTTCCAGGGTCGATCATCAGCATGTGAATTGGCAGCATATTCATTTTCATCAAAAGAAGGCAGTAAATTTTGCTCCTGCCTTGCAAATGCCATGGCCCTGTAAACAAACACCCGTTCTGCGTCAATAATGTGTTGCAACACTTCTTTGATGCTCCATTTGCCTTCGGCATATTTATAAAATGATTGTTCCTCGGTAATGGAATTTAAAAATTCCTCAGCTACGGGTAGTTGGTCTTTCAATGCATTGTTGATATTTTCTTCTTCAACAAGCTTGATGTAAGTGTTAAAATACGGAGGATAAGTATTGCTTCCGGGCCTTGACATGATTATAATTTTAAGATGAATAAATAAAATTTGAGTCTTGCAAAAGTTGCTTTTACAAGATTCAATAAAGATATTATTTTAAAAAATACAAAAGCCCGGCAACTTTAATTGCCGGGCTTCAATGTATAATTTTTTATTATCCTTTTACTTTATTCTTCACCTTAGATTTTGGAAGAATTTCCATTTGCTTGTTTCTTTCTCCTTTTAATGTGGCTGCAAGTTTTACGGCGTTGTAAGCATTTATTTCGCCGCCGGTTTTTGAAATATCGGAAAGATTTACCATTTCATCACTTCCCGGCAACTTTACTTTTTCTGTTACCGGCGATACTGATTTTTCGATTACATATTTAACTTGTTGTGCGCTCAGATCAGGAAAGTATTCAAGTATTAACGCTCCCAAACCCGCTACCACAGGCGCGGCCATGCTGGTGCCGGAAAAGTTTCCGTATTTGTCGCCACCGGGCAAAGTAGAATAAATGTTAACGCCCGGAGCAAAAACATCAACTTCCTGTTTTCCATAATTACTGAAGCTTGCGGTAAATCCGCCGTTGGTTGCATCGCCGCTTGCGCCTACTGTAATAAAATTAGTAGCGCGGCCGGAGTTATCTCTGAAAACCGGGTTAGGATAATTTTCAGCGGTATCAACATTCTTTGCATCGTTACCGGCTGCGTGCACCAGCAACACATCTTTACTTTGGGCATACTTTACTGCATCATCCACCCAATTTTTTTCGGGCGAAAAGCTTTTTCCAAAACTCATGCTGATAACCTGCGCACCATTATCTACGGCATAGCGAATGGCGTTGGCAATGTCTTTATCATGCTCATCTCCATCGGGAACGGCGCGTATCATCATTATCCGCACATTATCGGCAACGCCATCCATTCCTTTTCCATTATTTCTAACGGCGGCAATGATACCTGAGCAATGAGTTCCGTGCGAAGGCGTTCCTGCCATTACATCATTGTTGCCATAATAACGATCATTAATATCGTTGGGATTATCTTTTACAATATCGTTTCTAAAATTTTCGGGAGGCGTATCGGCTGCTTCGGCTTTGCGAAGCTGGCCTTTAAGGTCATCCAAAATTTGCTGATTGGTGATATCATAGCTATCATTCAGTTTGGAGATATTAAGATAGATAGCAGTAGCAGTTTTTGCATCAGGATCAACTGCTTTATAAGCTTTAAGATCGTTGCCATCAAATTCGGTTTTACCAAGATCTTTTGAAATGATTGAATCGCCTCTTTGCAACACAGGCAAAATTCTTTTCATCATTAAAAGCTCTGCGGGATTAACGCCGCCAACTACGTTTGCTTTGGCTTTTAAATAAGTAAGGTATTCTGCTTTTTGAGCGGCATTCATTTTGGTGCTATCCGGCGCTGCGTTTTCATACTTAGATTTTAGTTTCCAATAAACGCGCGCGCCTTCATACGAATCCTGGTGAACATTACGGCCATCTTTTCCACCGATAAAATTCCATCCATACACATCATCAACGTATCCGTTATGGTCATCATCAATTCCATTGCCGGGTATTTCTCCCGGATTCTTCCACAAGATCGGTTTCAGGTCTTCCTGCGTAGTATCAACACCACTATCGATAACTGCTACCACCACAGTTTTGCTTTTCCTGTTTTTCAAAAATTCATAGGCTTTATCAAGGCTTATTCCATAATAGCCGGTTTCTGCCCTGTCTAACTGATACCAGTTATTGGGCGCTACTTTTTTAGCAGAATCAGTTTGCGCAACGGTTGTTTGCGCAAAAGCCGGCGAGTAGGCCGAAGCAATGATGGCTGCAACCAGAAAAAAACGTTTAGTACCTTTTATCATTTTTCGAATTCGATTTATTGAATGGCAAATATTTGATTTTTTTTTAAAAGAAGCGCGTTCCGTTGGTAACAATTATAGAATATTTATCCTATCATCTTGCTAATGTTTTTCATATAAGTGAAAAAGTAGTTTTTTCATTTTTTAAAAAGAAGAAAAACTAGATTTTAGCTTATCTCATAATTAATAGCGACCGAATTTCAGACGGTAAATTTAATGCCTTGTGCCAGCGGAAGCTTATCAGAATAATTGATGGTATTGGTTTGTCTGCGCATATAAACTTTCCATGAGTCGCTGCCGCTTTCTCTTCCGCCGCCTGTTTCTTTTTCGCCGCCAAAAGCGCCGCCAATTTCAGCGCCTGAAGTGCCGATGTTTACATTGGCAATTCCACAATCACTTCCTGCATGTGAAAGAAATGCTTCCGCTTCGCGGAGATTCAATGTAAAAATAGAACTTGATAACCCTTGCGGAACTCCATTCTGAAGCGCGATGGCTTCTTCAATTGTTTTATATTTTATCAAATACAAAATAGGAGCGAAGGTTTCGTGTTGCACAATGGGCAAATCGTTGGTAACCTCAGCGATGCATGGCTTAACATAGCAGCCGCTTTCAAACCCTTTGCCACTGAGCGTTCCACCGGGTACAACAAATTTGCCGCCTTGCTTTTTACATTGTGCAATCGCATCAAGGTAGGCATTTACAGCATCTGTATCAATCAATGGCCCAACATGATTTTCTTCTTTTAACGGATCGCCAATTTTGAGTTGTTTGTAGGCGTTTACCAATTTCTTTTTAAAAGCATCATAAACATCTTCATGAATAATTAAGTCTGCGTGTAGTGGTGCAACGTTGGCCTGCAGTACCAACAGCGCCAAACAAACTTCCTACCAAAGCAATATTGAAATCTGCCTCTTTAGAAATAATAATCGCATTGTTACCACCCAATTCGAGCAACGCGCGGCCAAGCCTGGCGCCTACAGCAGCGCTTACCGCTTTGCCCATTCTTGTAGATCCGGTGGCCGATACGAGTGCTACTTTTGGATCATCACAAAGCCATTCGCCAACCTCGCGTGCGCCACTTACCAAATTACAAACGCCTTCAGGCACTTTGTTTTCTTTAAATACTTTTGAAATAATCTGCTGGCATGCAACACCGCATAAAGGTGTTTTTTCTGATGGTTTCCAAATGCACACATCGCCGCAAACCATTGCTATAAGGCTGTTCCAGCTCCATACTGCCACCGGAAAATTAAAAGCGCTGATGATTCCTACAATTCCAAGCGGATGATATTGCTCGTACATTCTATGTCCCGGCCTTTCGCTGTGCATGGTAAGTCCGTATAATTGCCTGGAAAGACCAACTGCCAAATCGCACACGTCAATCATTTCCTGAACTTCGCCCATTCCTTCCTGGAGGCTCTTACCCATTTCATAGCTTACCAGTTTGCCCAGGTTTTCCTTATTTTTTCTGAGCTCATTTCCTACCTGCCGTATTACTTCGCCACGGCGGGGAGCCGGCCATAAGCGCCATTCTAAAAACGCGTTTTGGGCCGTTTCAATCACAAGGTCAAAGCTTCTTTTATCACATGCATTTACCGTTGCTATCTGCTTGCCGTCAACCGGTGAAAAAGATTTTATTTTTTCTCCGGTAGTAGAGATCCATTTTGTTCCCGTAGATACCCCTTTATTTAATTCTGAAATCTTTAATTCTTTTAAAATATTGTGCATCGCTGATAATTTGTTTTTAAGTTGAAATTGATGATTGGGTGTATTAATACTGCTCCTTGTCGTTTGGAAAATCTTTTGATTTTACATCCTGAATATATTGCTTCACTGCACCGGTAATTTCATCGTGCAGGTTTAGGTAAGTTCTTAAAAAGCGGGGCTTAAATTCGGTATTGATGCCAAGCATATCATGCATTACAAGCACCTGGCCATCACAACCGTTTCCGGCGCCAATACCAATTGTAGGAATAGTTAATTGCTGCGAAACATCGGCTGCAAGAACCGCCGGAATTTTTTCAAGAACAATCGCAAAGCAACCGGCTTCCTGCAAGAATATTTGCATCGCGCTTTAATTTTTCGGCTTCTTCTTCTTCCTTTGCCCTTACCGTATAAGTGCCGAATTTATAAATGGATTGTGGCGTTAAACCAAGATGGCCCATCACCGGAACACCGGCACTTAAAATCCTTTTTACGGAATCAATAATTTCTTCGCCACCTTCCAGCTTTATGGCGTGGGCGCCGGTTTCCTTCATGATTCTGATAGTAGAATTTAACGCTTCTTTACTGTTGCCCTGGTAACTTCCAAAAGGAAGATCAACAACAATCAACGACCGGTTGCAGCCTCTTACTACAGAGCCTGCGTGATAAATCATTTGTTCAAGCGTAATGGGCAATGTAGTTTCGTGGCCCGCCATTACGTTGCTTGCGCTATCGCCAACAAGAATGATATCAATGCCGGCTGCATCAAAAATTTTTGCAAAAGAATAATCGTAAGCCGTGATCATGGAGATTTTTTCGCCGGCTTCTTTCATCTTCTGCAAAGTGTGGGTGGTAATTTTTTTTACATCCTTATTTACTGACATGAGTTTCTTTTAAATTATCGACAGGTGGGATATGGCTCTGCATTAGAATAAAACAAATCCGTTGAGCGATCGATTTGCAAAAGTAAAATATTTAGTGTGATAATGGGCAAGATCGAAAAAGACCACGGCAATGAAGGCTTATTTCCTCATCCGTTTTTTTAATTGATATGTTTGGTTAACTTAAGTCTTACGAGAAAGCTCCACCTATAAATAACTAAACACGATCACTATCAATTCAGCCTCTTCATGCCTTCTATTTTTCTATATGGCTTTTTGAAAAAATCATTGATCGTTTCATTAAACTGTTTAGTATAATTAACAGGTGTTGCATGGCCGGAATTTGGAAGTATCCACAAATACGATTTAGGGATGGATTCTGCAATCAACAGGGTATGTTTTGTTACGATCGCATCGTGATCACCTCCAATTACGAGAGTTGGAGAATTGATGGTATGCAATTGGTCCAGGGAGATATTCGGCTCTTTGGTCATCATGTTGAACAACTTAGACTCATTTTTTATTGCAGGTGTCTGTTTCATCCTGGACAAAGAATCCGCATAATCGCCGATAAAATGGTAGATGGATGGCTCAAGAGCTGTCGAATCGGGCCATAGGTTCGCCCCGGTTATTGCCATTTTTTTCACTTTTTCAGGATGGCGCATGGCCATCAATAATCCATTAACGCCGCCATCGCTCCAGCCAATCACATAGCATGAATCCACATGCAGATGATCAAGCAGCGCACTTAGGTCATCGGTCATCATTTGATAACTTAGAGAATCCCCGGTATCAACGGATTTACCCTGTGCTCTGCTGTCTGCAAGTATCACTTTATATTCTTTAGAAAAAAAAGGAATTTGATTTTCAAAATCTTTGATGCTGCCCCCGTTTCCATGAATCATCAGCAGAGGTTTGCCCTTACCGTAAATTTCATAATACATTTTGAAGCCTCTATTATTGAAGTATTTTCCTGCCTTACTATTATTGCCGTAGGATATTTTAGCAGGGGATGTGGCCGTCGACTGGCCATCTGCAACTATTACAAATAATAAAACCGCAATCGAAAGAAATAATTTTTTAAAATGTTTCATAAAATGTTTTTTATTTAATTAAACCTGATTGCTGAACGGGTGATCCGTGTCCCATGCTTTGTAATCAAAATATTTAGGGTTGCTATTTTTTCGCGATCCCGCCAATTCCTTGTTGCCCGAATGCTCGTCCAGCATAATAATTTTTTTCCGGCGAAAGATACCAAATTAACCGATGAACGATACACCCGAATCTGATTCCATTTGTGACAACGGCATCACACAAAAATGTTAGTCGTGATAAGCCATTTTGTAGTTTTTATATTTTTAGTTTTATATAAATACAATCGTGAAGTATCAAGTAAGCAGAAAGCAAAAATCTGCTGTTTGGCGTAGAACGAACATAAATCAGCCGTTGGGAAAAACCAGCATTTGAAGTGAAGTGTATTAGTTTTTCACTTATTCCTTATAACTTACTTACCACTTACTACTTATAACTCACCACTTATTATCACTTATTCCGTTGTTCTTCCCATAAATGATGCACTAAACCATCAGCCAAACCGATTCTTGGAACATAAATTTCGGTAGCACCAGCCCAGCGCATGGCGTTTATGTATATCTGCAAGGCAGGCACAATTACATCGGCGCGGTCTTCGCGAAGCTTATAAATGTTAATACGATCCTGCAAAGAAACATTGCTTAATTCTTTATAATAATCGCGGAGCAAATCAATCGTTAGCGGCTTGCCGTCTTTGCGTTTGCTTAAAGCGAAAACTTTATTGATGTTGCCGCCGGAGCCAATTGCAGTAACTTGTTTATGGCCGCTCGTTTTTGATTTGATACTTTCTTTCATAGCATTCCAGGTATCGTCGGTAACGGTATTTTGTAAGAGGCGTATGGTTCCGATGTTGAAAGAATCTTTAAATACCAAATTGTTATTGCTGTAAAAAGTGAGTTCTGTACTTCCTCCGCCCACATCAATGTATAAATAAGAATGATCTTTATCTAAATTTTCGGCGATATGATTTTCAAAAACAAATGACGCTTCGTCACTTCCGGAAATTACTTCTATCTCAATGTCCGTTTCGGCTTTTATTAATGAAATTAATTCTTTGGTATTGGCCGCATCGCGCATGGCAGAAGTGGCGCATGCTTTCATGGCTTTTACTTCAAACGCTTTTATCAATCCGGCAAAACCTTTCATCGTATTTAACAACATTTCTGTTTTCCTTTCGGATATCCTGCCTGTTTCAAACACATCAAAACCCAGTCGCAGTGGCACTCTTATCAGGCTGATCTTATTAAAAAACACTTTGTTTTTATCATCTGCAGATGCCTCTGTTATTAATAATCTTGCCGCGTTGCTGCCAATATCAATTGCTGCCAGTTTCAATACTTGTATATTTTTTCTTTAAGAGATAATTGTAGATTTCTATTTGAGAGCGGATCTTATTGGCCTCGTTGCATTGAGGTACATATTGATTGGAAAGATGATTATCCAAAACTCTTGCCTTTACATTGTCGCTTAATTGTATGTCCAAAATATCTTTTAGCTCCTGTTGAATTTCTTTATCAAGAATAGGGCAGGCGGCTTCAATGCGATGATCTAAATTTCTTACCATCCAATCTGCAGAGGAAATAAAAATTTTTTCTTTTCCGTCCTGGTTAAAAATCATTACCCGCGCATGCTCCAAATACTCATCAACGATGCTTATCGCCTTTACTTTTTTTATGTATTTTTTGTTTTCTGTGAACATGCAAAAGATTCCTCTTATTACCATTTTCAATTTTACACCCGCCTTTGCCGCGTCGTATAACTTTAATATCAACTCTTCATCGCTAAGAGAATTTAATTTTAAAATAAACGAGGCTGATTTTTTTTCTTTGGCGCTTTTAATTTCTTTGTCAATTAGTGCCAGCAATTGTTTGCGCATAGAAAGAGGGCTCACCAGAAGCCGCTTGCAGGCTTTTAGCGGTTGAATGTTTTTTGGATTTTCTAGAAACGCAAACATCCTGTTTACATCGGCCATAATATTTCTGTCGCTGGTAAGCAGGCAATGATCGCCATAAACAAGACTTGTTTTTTCATTAAGATTTCCCGTGCTCACAAAACCATAATGTACTGTGTGGTTGTTCACCCTTTTCTTTATAAGGCAAAGCTTTGCATGTACTTTCATGTTGGGCGGCCCGATAAAAACTTTAACGCCGGCATCTTCCAATACTTCTTTCCATTCCAGGTTAGCCTCTTCATCGAACCTTGCGCGCAACTCTAAAATCACGGTCACCGATTTGCCATTTCTAACTGCATTAGTAAGTGCATTAATAATGTTGGATGCCGGCGCAAGCCTGTAGCAGGTTACTTTAATGCTGATTACATCCGGTGATATCGCGGCTTCGCGCAACACATCTATAACAGAATCAAAAGAATGATAGGGGAAATTTAAGAGCACATCGCGCTCCAGAATTACATTGGTAACGCTGTTTACATTTTGCAGCAGCGGATGAATAAAGGGCCTTTTTCTCGTGCTCTTTTTTTTGAAAACCGTATCGGGAAAGTCAATAAAATCTCTAAAATTATGAATGCGCGGGCCCGATTGAATGTTGTCCTTATTCGTTAACCCAAGCCTTTTTATAAGATAGTTCAATAAATCGCTATCAATATTCTTATCAAAAGTAAAGCGTACGGGCTTGCCTTTTTTTCTGTTCTTTAGACCTTTTTCTATTTTTTGAATTAGCGAAGTGGAAACGTCATTGTCTATATCAATTTCTGCATCCCGCGTTACTTTAATAATGTGCGAAGAAAAAGTGTCGTAGCCGAAATAGGAAAAAATCTGCGGAAGGCAAAATCGAATTACATCTTCAAGTAAAATAATATAATTGTTGTTTTCATCAGCCGGCAAAATAACAAACCGCTGAAGCCTTGTTGGCACCGAAACCAGCGCAAAACGTTGTGGCACGGAGCCGTCCGATTTAGACAGTTTGCAAGCGAGATAAATCGACTTGTCGTTAAGTGTTGGAAACACCTGTATGCTTTCTATCATCAGCGGCACAATGTTGCTTCGTACACAATTATTATAATAGGCCAATACAAACTTTTGCTGCTCGCGGTTTAGCTCCGTTTCAGACAATAAAAAAATTTTTTGCTTCTTCAATTCTTCAAGAATATCCAGCCACGTTCCGTTAAATATATTTTGCTGACCGGTAAGCAAGAAATCAATTTCTTTAAGAATTTTCCCGGGCGAATTTTCGAGATGCATATTGGCTTTGGTTCCCAGTTCCATCATGCGTTTTAAAGCGGCAACACGCACGCGAAAAAATTCATCAAGGTTGCTGGAAGAAATGCCCAAAAACCGGATTCTTTCTCTCAGCGGCACAGATTCATCGCGCGCTTCCTGCAGCACCCTGCCATTAAAAGCAAGCCAGCTAATATCACGCACGATTATTTTTTTATCCATAAAAGCGAAAATCTAGTTTTTAACGATTTTTTGAATAATGTTAGTGGTTGAAAAACCCGGTTCCAGAGGAATTATTTCTACTCTGCCGCCATTGGCAATAACTTCTTTTGAGCCAACAATTGTATCGATTGTATAATCGCCACCTTTAATCAAAACATCAGGCTCAATAGCTTTAATCAGTTCCAGCGGCGTTTCTTCATCAAAAATGGTAACTACATCAACCATTATCAGCGACGACAAAATCAATGCTCTCGATTGCTCATTATTGATTGGCCGGCTATCGCCCTTCAACTTCTTTACTGATGAGTCAGAATTTATGCCAACAACCAATACATCCGCAAAAGACGCCGCTTTTGCCAACACGGCGATATGGCCTTCGTGCAATATATCAAATACGCCATTAGTAAATGCAATGGTTTTACTGCCCAGCCTCCATCTTATCACCTGCCGGCGCATTTCTTCCAGCGTTAAAATCCGTTGCTCTATTGAATCGGTCTTTTTCATGCTTCCTTTTATTTTGATAAATTAATAATGCAAAACAAATAATTCCTGTTACAATAATAATGCTGGTGGTAGTGCCCCACATCAGCCATCCGAAAGAAATATTATCAACATGATAAATAAGCAAAACCTGCTGCACCGCAACAGGAAAAGCGCCCAGGCCTCCCGGCGATACAATCATGGCAAGCGTGGCCAGAGAAAGTACACTTAGCGCGGCGCCAAAGCCTAGCGACGAAGTGGCCGAAAGCGCAAAAAAACCGATATATACTTCAGATACATATGCCGCCCAGATAAAAATAGTATGTGCTATAAATTGCCTGCGCTTTTTTAAATGAACAACTGTTAAAAACCCTTCTTTAAGGCCAAGATGGAAGCCTTTTATTTTTATAATGGTTTTATGATTCCGGTATCTTTTAAAAATCCATTTAATAAATAAAATACCAATTACAGCCACTGTCAATCCAATAACAATAATGCTCCAAACAGGTATGCGGCTTTGCAATGCAGAAAGCTGCTGCAACTTCGTTTCCACAAAATCGCTTACGGTCTCAACTTGTATTAAAATGGTAAACACAATTAAAAGGAAATAACAAAAAAGATCGAAAATGCGTTCGAGCAAAATTGTTCCGAACAATTTTGTAACGGGAATTTTTTCGTAACGGCTTAATAAAGTACATCGTAAAATTTCGCCAGCCCGTGGCAAAAAAGTATTGGCAAGATAGCCGATCATTGTTGAGTAAAAGGTAGTGGACAGCGCCGGCTTGTGGCCCATTGGCTCTATCAATATTTTCCATCGCATGGCGCGGCTGATGTGGCTTAAAATAGTAATGATAAAGATCGGGATAAGATAAATGTAATGCGCATTCAACAACGAGTCTTTAAACTGCACTTTCTGCTCTGCAGACATTTTATCTAGTTGCCACCAGGTTAAAAAAATCCCGATACCGAGAAAAATGATGTATTGTAATGCCTGTATTAATTTTTTCTTCATAAAAGAGTTACAAGATAACCAACCAATTTTACACGATCAGTTTATTAAAATATTATCGATCAATCTCACGTCATTTAAAAAAGCCGCGATCAAAATAACCAGGTCTGCTTTTGCGCTAAATTCCGTAACAGGCTGAAGTTCTTTTGTAGTGGCCAATTCCAGATAATCAACTTTAAAGCCATTTTGTTCCAGGCGTGAAATGGCATTGCTTCTTAGCTGTGTAAAATTGCTGTTGCTAAGATTATTTTTTATGAATTGAAGCGATTCATATAATTGCGGTGCGAGTTTTCTTTCGTGGGGAGTTAACCTTAAATTCCGGCTGCTCATTGCAAGCCCATCTGCCTCGCGAAGCGTGGGGCAAATTACTATTTCAATTTTTTTTTGCATGATCCTAATAAGCCTTTGTATTACCATGCATTGTTGAAAATCTTTTTGCCCGATGAAAATAAAATCAGGTTCTATAATATTGAGTAATTTTTCAACGACTAAGCACACACCTTGAAAATGTCCCGGCCTAAATTTGCCTTCCAGCACTGTTTCTAAAAAACCGATTTCATACTTTTTGGCTTTCGAGTCTTCATCGGGGTAAATTTCCGGCTCATCAGGCTTAAATAAAATATCGCAACCATGTTGTTCGAGAAAGGCGATATCCTGTTCAATAGTGATCGGATATTTTTTAAAATCGTCCGGATTATTAAATTGAGTGGCATTTACAAAGATGCTGCATACCGTAATTTCGCTTTTTTTTTTGCATTCTTCAATCAGCGATAAATGGCCGCGGTGAAGCGCTCCCATTGTTGGGACAAAGCCCACAGATACGTTGGCTGTCCTTGCTTTTTTGAGATAGCATCGTAAGTCGTTTGCGTGCTTAAAAATGATCATATCTGCGTTGAAATATAGCTCAACATTGCGTTTAGCATTGATTAAACAAAAAATTATTGGTAACTTTGCCGCCTGTAAAAAAAACGATAAAGCTAATTTAACCATTTGTAAATGTCGACAAAGAAAAGAATTTTATTTATTGCCAACGAAATGTCTCCTTACCTGGAAATGACAGAATTCTGCTGAAATCGTGAACAGGCTTGCGGTTAAATCAAATGAAAGTGGAATGGAAGTTCGTTGTATCATGCCGCGTTTTGGAATGATCAACGAAAGAAGGCACAGGCTTCACGAGGTAGTTCGCCTTTCCGGTATTAATGTTTCTATTGATGGTGATGATTATCCTTTGGTTATTAAAGTAGCTTCTTTACCAAATGCGCGCTTACAAATATATTTTCTAGATAACGAAGATCTTTTTAAAAGAAAATCTTTGTTTCATGATGAAAACGAAAAATGGTTTACTGACAATGCTTTACGAACGGTATTGTTTTGTAAGGGAGCATTGGAAACGGTTAAAAAATTTGGCTGGCCGCCCGACATTATTCATTGCAGCGGATGGATGACCGGCCTGATACCAATGTATATAAAGACAGCCTATAAAAAAGAACCGGTTTTCAGTAATTGCAAAGTAGTTTATACAATCGGGCAAAATACTTTCAAAGAAAAGATGGGCGCCGATTTTAAGAAGATCGCTACCATTAATGCCAATATTAAAGATAAAGACATCGAATTGTTTAATGAAGGAAGCAACACAGCCATGTTTCGCGGTGGCGCCCACTTTGCTGATGCCATAACTTTTGGAGCAGAAAAAGTAGATAAAAAACTGGTGGATGAGTTTTCAAAAGTGAAAGGAAAAAAGGTGTTGAAGTACAATGCAGAGTCAGATTTAACAGACTATTTACAATTGTATTCCGACCTTGCCACCAAATAATTCTAATCTAATTTATCTATCACAAATTTTACTTTCAAGTGTTTAAAAACCAACTCAAAGCTGCGGTTACAGGTATATTGATTTTATTATTTTTCGTGTACGGCTGTACAAAAATTGATACTACCAAACTGGGCCAGGGCTTAATTCCGGTGGTAGATAACATTCATACTTTCGATACTACTCTTAATGTAATTGCCAATAATTTCGACGATCCGTCCATTTGTGATTCTGTGTACAGAACAGACCTTCATGCTTTGGGTTATATTTCGAACGATCCTTTATTCGGAAGCACCAGCGCATCCATTTATATGGAACTAAAACCTTCGGCTTATCCGTTTGCTTTTCCGGCTTCGGACGCAGGTACTTTAGCAATTGATTCTGCGGTTTTGGTGTTAAGTTATTCTCATTCTTATGGCGATACCAACGCATTGCAAAAAGTGGAAGTTTATCCATTGCTCGATAACTTTAAAGTTGATACAACTTATACTACTTGCAACGTGTTTAACCATGATCAATTCAATTTATTGGGAGAAAAATTCTATACTCCCCGCCAACTGAAAGATTCCGTGCATGGTTTTAAAGAAGATGCAGCCAATCAGTTAAGAATTCCGATTGATCCGGCTTTGATACAAAAATTTATAAGAGATTCTTCCGGTAATTTTACGACGGACTCTGCTTTCAAACAATATTTCAAAGGCTTTGCCATTATTCCTGGAAAAGCTACCGGCGGCCAAACCATCAGCTATTATAATCTTTCATCTACTGATACGCGCCTCGCTATTTATTTAAGAACATCTAAAGCGGGAGTAAAGGATACTTCGGTGGTTAATTTTTCGTTCACTGCTTTTTCCGGCGAGGGCAATTCTATTATCCGTGAAAGAGGTTCATCGGAAATTACCAATCATCTTTCTAATCCCGCTGCCGGTGATAGTTTGCTTTATATACAAACCTCTCCGGGAAGCTATGCCAAACTGAAGATTCCGGGGCTTACGGGCTTGTCTAACAGGGTTATTAACCGCGCAGAATTAATTGTTGAGCAGGAATACTCTCTTTCAACTTTTGACGATATCCTCAGTGCACCAGACAATTTATATTTAGATACCCAGGATACTTCTACCAACGGCACCTATATTCCTGTTCCGTGCGATTTTTCCAGCGCGGAGCTTTCAAGCAACTTCGGGCATTTGGGAGGTAGGGCAAAACTGGTAACCAATGATGCCGGGAAGCAGGTAACAAGATATGTTTTTGATATTTCGAGGTATGTGCAATCAATTGCAACCAAGGGAAGCAATAATGATATTCTCCGGCTGAGCGCACCATATTATATCACCAATAAAAAGCCTTATATTGATTGGTGCGGGCAAACAATAGGTACGTTCAATGCGCAAAGAAATGATGTTGCGGCCGGAAGGGTAAAACTAAACGGAACCAATAGCACGCCATCGCGCATCAGGTTACATATCATTTATTCAAAATTGTAAAATCTATATTTTGGCTTTTCTCAACTCCTTTTAAGCTAAATTCCATTTTGCCTAATCAACATGAAGCCATAATTTTGCGGCTCAAAAAATAAAATAATATGCCTTATTTATTTACGTCTGAATCAGTGAGTGAAGGACATCCGGACAAAGTTGCCGACCAGATAAGCGATGCACTTATTGATAACTTTTTAGCTTTTGATCCGCAAAGCAAAGTTGCCTGCGAAACGCTGGTAACTACCGGCCAGGTGGTGCTTGCGGGCGAAGTAAAATCTAAGGCATATCTTGATGTGCAGGAAATTGCGCGCAACGTAATCCGTAAGATTGGTTACACAAAAAGTGAATACATGTTTGAAGCCAATTCATGCGGAATTTTGTCGGCCATTCATGAGCAATCTGCAGATATCAACCAGGGTGTTGACAGGCAGAAAAAAGAAGATCAGGGCGCTGGCGACCAGGGAATGATGTTTGGCTACGCAACCAACGAAACCGAAAATTATATGCCTTTGGCATTAGATATTGCACACAACATTTTAATAGAACTGGCTGCGTTAAGAAGAGAAAACAAAGAAATAAAATATCTGAGGCCGGATGCTAAAAGCCAGGTTACGCTTGAATATAGTGATGACAATAAGCCATTAAGAATTGATGCGATCGTGGTTTCAACCCAGCATGATGATTTCGACACAGAAGAGAAGATGTTGAAGAAAATATCTTCTGATATAAAAAAGATATTGATCCCCAGAATGAAGGAAAAATATCCGAAGTATGCGCACTTTTTCAACGACAAAATAAAATATCATATTAATCCCACCGGAAAGTTTGTGATTGGCGGCCCGCATGGCGACACCGGGCTTACCGGAAGAAAAATAATTGTAGATACTTATGGTGGAAAAGGTGCCCATGGTGGTGGCGCTTTCAGCGGAAAAGATCCAAGTAAAGTGGATAGAAGCGCAGCGTATGCGGCAAGGCACATTGCAAAAAACCTGGTAGCAGCAGGCATTTGCAACGAAGTGCTGGTGCAGGTTTCGTACGCTATTGGAGTAGCACAGCCAACGAGTATCAATGTAAATACTTATGGCTCTTCCAAAGTAAACATTACCGATGGAGAAATTGCAACCCGTGTGGCAGAAGTGTTTGATATGCGCCCTTACTTTATTGAACAACGCCTTAAACTGCGCAATCCTATCTACCAGGAAACAGCATCGTATGGCCACATGGGCCGGAAGAATGAAGTAGTTACCAAAACTTTTAATTTGCCTAATGGTTCTCCTAAAAATATAAAAGTGGAATTGTTTACGTGGGAAAAATTAGATTACGTGGGAAAGGTGAAAAAAGCATTTGGGATAAAATAAATAACCTGAAAAAATAAACGAAAGCCCTCAGTAATTGAGGGTTTTTTGTTGCATTTGAATTAATCAATTAAATTTGAAAAGTGAGACCATTACATAAAACATTTACCCAACAGCACCGCCCCAAAAAAAATCTTTTAATTGCTGGAATTCCCTCCATCATTGAAGCCTTGAAAAATGGTGAGCAATTAGAAAGAATTTATTTACAAAACACGATTACTTCTCCTGAAGCGGACGAATTAAAACGAACTGCATTGGAGTTTGAAGTTCCGGTTAATAAAGTGCCTTTTGAAAAAATAAGAAACTTCAACTTGGAAAATCACCGGGGTTGTATTGCCCTGCGATCCAAAATAAAATATCAGAATCTACAGGATGTAATCTCGTTTACTGTTGAGAATGGTGAGGTTCCCCTGTTGATGCTGCTTGATGGAATAACGGACATCAGGAACATTGGCGCGTTGGCCAGAACTGCCTACTGTTGTGGAGTTCACGCGATTGTAATTCCTGAGAAAGGCGTGGGCGCCCTGGGTGAAGATGCAATTACCACTTCGGCGGGCGCGCTCGAAAACATAGCCGTTTGCAGAGTAAAAACCCTCCACAACGCAATAGACGAATTGCATTTAAATGGCATAAAAGTTTTTGCCAGTGAAATGACCGCCGAAGAAAATATTTTTAATATCGATTTTAAAGAACCGTGCGCCATCATATTGGGAAGCGAGGATAAAGGCATTCAGCCATCACTTTATAAATTGTGCGATGAACGTTTTAAAATTCCGATGCAAAGAAACTTTGAATCATTGAATGTATCTGTTGCAGCAGCAATGATTCTGTACGAAACGATGAAGCAAAGATTTCCCGTCAACTCTTCCAAATGACGAACTCAGGCCGGCCTTTTTTAAATGGTTTACATGAGACAACCAACAACAAATAATGAACTTTCTTTTCACCCTGACAGCCGCGGGGAACTAAAACTCATCGAATGCCCCCGCGATGCCATGCAGGGTTGGAAAACTTTTATTCCCACTGAAAAAAAAATTGAATACATCAATCAATTATTGAAAGTAGGATTCGATACAATCGATTTTGGAAGCTTCGTATCCGCCAAATCAATTCCGCAAATGGCAGATACTAAATACGTAATTGAAAAATTAAATTTAGAAAACAGCCGGTCAAAGTTGCTCGCCATCATTGCAAATGTTCGCGGCGCTGAGGAAGCCGCCGCGTTTGAAAAAATCACGTACCTCGGTTTTCCTTTTTCTGTTTCTCCGACTTTTCAAATGCGCAACGCCAACAGCACCGTTGAAGAATCGTTGGAAAGAGTGAAAGAAATAAAAAATATTTGCGATAAAAACGACAAGGAATTAGTGGTCTATATTTCTATGGCGTTTGGCAATCCTTACGGCGATACATACGACGAAAATATTGTTTTAGATTGGATAGAAAAACTGGTAGGAGAGGGCATCAACATCATTTCCCTTGCTGATACAGTTGGGCTTGCGCAACCTTCGCAGGTTTCATCTCTCGTAAAAAAAGTGATTTCAACATTTCCTCAGATTGAAACCGGGGTTCATCTTCATTCAACCAACTTTAACTGGAAAGAAAAAGTTGATGCAGCTTTGCAAAATGGTTGTATGCGTTTTGATGGCGCATTGAAAGGAATCGGCGGCTGCCCGATGGCCAATAATGAATTGGTAGGAAATATGGATTCAGAATTGATGATCCCTTATTTTAAACAATCGGGTTATCTTCAAAACATCAATGAAGCCGAATTATTAAAAGCAGGCACGATGGCTTCTTCAATTTTTATTTAAATGGAATTTTTTTTACCCTTTCAGCTTCAGTCTTTTCCTTTTACTATTTCTTACCGGGATAAAATTTTGTTGATGGGATCTTGTTTCTCACAAGAGATTGGCAATAAATTAGAAGAGTTGAAGTTTGATGTGCTGCAAAATCCAAATGGCATTTTATATGATCCTTCAGGCATTGTGGATGCCCTGTTTTCCTACATTGAATCCAAAATATATTCAGAACAAAATCTGTTTGAATTAAATGGAATTTGGCATAGCTGGAAACATCATTCTTCATTTTCCGGAATTGATAAAAAAGAGACTCTGGAAAAAATAAATCGGTCGCAATTGCAGGCACATCGGTTTTTAAAGGAAGCCAAATATCTCATCATCACATTGGGTACTTCATTCGCTTACGAGTTAATTGAGACAAGCGAAAATGTAGCAAATTGCCATAAGGCGCCGGCAGGTATTTTTAAAAAGAAGTTGTTATCAACAGATAAAATAATAGCTGATTTGGGCAATGCAATAGCTGCTTTGAAAACTTATAATCCCGGCCTAACAATAATATTTACGGTAAGCCCGGTTAAGCATGTAAAAGATGGAGTGATAGAAAATAATCGCGGTAAAGCAAGATTAATAGATGCAGTACATTCATTGGTTGAAGCACACCCGCAAACTTTTTATTTTCCATCTTACGAGCTGGTTACAGATGTATTGCGCGATTACCGTTTTTACAAAAGCGATTTAGTGCATCCCAACGAGAGTGCTTCCAGCTTTGTATTCGAAAAATTTTGCGCCGCTTTTCTTGATGAAGAATCACAACTTCTCCTTGAAAGAATTAAGAAAATCATTGCCGCGGTAAATCATAAGCCGTTTTTTAATGAAAGCGTAGCACATCAAAAATTTATTGCCACACAATTGGTTCACATCAACAACATTGAATTAAGTCATCCTTTTATTAATCTTTCAAAAGAAAAAAAATATTTTAAAGATTTGATGCTTCCATGAATTCTGGTTCATGCATTTAATTTCATATAAGTCAAAATATAGTTTTCCTGCAATTTAAAATATTTGCCCGCCTGCCACAGTTATATATTCAAAAATGAGTGCAGCAAAAGTTTTTCGAGTGATATCAGTTATGCTTAAACGCTTTTCAGTTTATTGCCTGCCATAATTTTCTTTGGTACAATGTTTGAATATGGTGCAGAAACTTAAAAAACACAAAATGAAACAATTCAAGAATTTGCTTTTTGCCTTACCCATGTCGGCAATTATTATCATGGGCTGTAATGCAACGAAGTCTCAAAAGGGTGCCGTAATTGGTGGTACGGCCGGTGCAGTAGGAGGAACGATCATTGGCAAAGCAGCAGGCAACAAAACATTAGGAACTATCATAGGAGCTGTTGTTGGCGGTACCGCTGGTGCCATTATCGGCCGCGATATGGACAAGCAGGCCGCTGAAATTAAGAACGACATTCCAGGTGCAAAAGTAGAAAGGGTAGAAGAGGGAATTAAAGTTGAGTTTAATGAAAAAATTCTTTTTGCATTTTCAAAATCAGATATCGGCGATGCTGCCAAAACCAATCTTAATAAATTGGTAGCGGTATTAAATAAGTATCCAAATACCAATATCGAAATTCAGGGCCATACGGATAGCCGCGGTACCGACGAATACAACATGGGATTGTCTCAACGACGCGCCAATACAGTAAGAGATTATCTTTTATCGCAAGGCATTGTGGCAACACGCATGACAACGAAGGGCTTTGGCGAATCCGCTCCGGCCTATACCAACGACACAGAAGAAGGTATGGCTCAAAACCGCAGAGTGGAATTTTTGATTACTGCGAATGATAAAATGAAAGCTGATGCTGAAAAGCAGGCAGCCAATCAATAAGGATTTGGTTTATTTCTCTAACGGGGATCTTCATTGGAAGATCCCTTTTTTTTAGATTGATAAATTGTAAAACTATTCCTGCAACTCGTCAATAAATTGGATGCCGTTTAATTCAAGCTCTTTTAATACAGGCTCATAAATTTCCGGTAACACAGGAATGTGCAGGCCGGTTATTGGTAATTTATTTTGCAGCATTAAATTAGCAGCTATGCCCAACGGTAAGCCAACCGTCTTGGCCATGGCAGTATGCAGTTGATCTTCGCCTTTTACAATTAAGCAACTTCGCATCGCTTTCTTTTTGCCATTAAGCGAATACTCAATTTCGTGCAGCATCACGATCATATCTTTGTCGTGCGGCATCATCGGTAATTTTTTTTCTAAAATAAATTGAAGCAGGCTCGCTGAATTATTAACTGTCTCCGGAATCTTTTCTTCCTGTTGCAAACCGAGGTAATTGATTTGCTCTACAAATTCATCATTAAAAAAAGCATCGTCAATTTTAGATGATTGTTTTTTCTTTTTTAAATTAAGCCATTCCAAAATGGTGTTGCATTCTTTAATTTCCTCGTGATCGTTTGCGTTAGTAAGATCAAGCGAAATTATTTTATTCCAGCCACGACAAAATGAAGGATGGCGTAAAGTAGTTCTTAAAAATGTTTCTACATTGTTTAAGTGATAAGTATCTATGTAAGACAAAGAATCTCTGTTCGCATACCATGCCAGCGGAAAGAGCGCGGGTACATTAACCACATGGTTATCATCATTAAAAATGCTGCAGTATGGCACTGTGACCACGTTGCCATGATCGCGGTAAATTGCGCCGGAACTTCCGGCCATTACTACGTTTGCCGGATTCCAGGTAATTTTATAATGCCACGGATTGTCATCGCTTTCCGGAGAAACCAAACCGCCGCAATGTGATTTGAAAGACGAGATCGTACCACCTTTTTTCTTTATCTCATCAATCATTTTCATGGCGCTCATATGATCTATTCCCGGGATCAAGTCCCATCTCTCCAAGAAAGAGCAATCCCTTTTGCTCAATTTCATTTTTAAGAGATTTAATATTCTCATCAAGATAAGAAGCCGTTAAAAGATTTTTTGAAAACGTAACACAATCCCTGGCCACTAAAAAGTGCAGGCGCGGCGGCAGCATAGAAATTACAACATCGGCTTTCGCCACAATCGCTTTGCGTTGTTCTTCATTGCTCACATCTACCGCATGCGCTGTTGCTGATTGGTAATTGGTAATTTTAGATTTGGCCAGTTCATAATCCGCATCGCATACCAGCAGCATCCAATTATTTTCATCACAACATTTACCCAGGTATTCGATAAGACATGTAGCCGATTTTCCCGCGCCAAATAATAAAATTGTTTTCATCGAACGAAAGTAATTCAATTACGAATTACGAATTAGAAATTATGAATTGCGAACTAACGACATAAGCCAAAATATAGTTTTTTGTTATCCTGAATTGAACCACACAAGAACGTCAAGCCCTGAAAGGGTGCCTTATGTTAACATCGGGCGAAGCCCTGTGCGACATGCGGAGAATTACGAATTAAAATTACGAATTACGAACTAACGACATAAGCCAAAATATAGTTTTCTTTACCTGAATTGCACCACGCAAGAACCCTCAAGCCCTTAAAGGGCGCCTTATATCAACATTGGGTGAAGCCCTGTGCTGTCCAATTACGAATTAAAAATTACGAATTACGAATTACAAACTACTGAGATCAGTCAAAATGTCAGCTCGCTGATTTTATCATAAAAAAAAGCTCAAAAAATCTCCCAATTATTCAATTTTTATAAGGAAAAACCCTCTTTAAAAAGTATATTTGCCAATAGTAAAAAATTATGGAAACAACAGACGAAGCACTACCGGAAAACGGTGAAAACAGGGGGAAAATAATTCCTGTAAATATTGAAGAAGAAATGAAATCCGCTTACATCGATTATTCGATGAGCGTAATTGTAGGGCGTGCATTACCAGATGCAAGAGATGGCCTTAAACCCGTTCACAGGCGCATTCTGTATGGAATGAACGAAATGGGAAACACCTTCAGCAAGCCTTATAAAAAATCTGCCCGTATTGTCGGTGATGTGATGGGTAAATACCATCCGCACGGCGATTCATCTATTTATGGAACCATGGTTCGTATGGCGCAGGATTGGAGCATGCGTTATACTTTAATCGACGGGCAGGGAAATTTTGGTAGCCAGGATGGCGACTTTCCCGGCAGCAATGCGTTATACAGAAGTAAGGCTTCAGCGTATTGCGGAAACCATGCTGGATGATATTGAAAAAGATACCATCGATTTCCAGTTAAACTATGATGATACTACCAAAGAGCCTACGGTATTGCCTACACGCATTCCGCAATTACTGTTAAATGGAGCCAGCGGTATTGCAGTAGGAATGGCTACCAATATGCTTCCTCATAATTTAAATGAAGTGGTGGATGCATGCATTGCATTTATTGAAGACAGGGAAATTACTATTGATGACCTGATTAAGATTGTTAAGGCTCCCGATTTTCCAACCGGCGGAATTATTTTTGGTTACGAAGGTGTGAAACAAGCAATGCATACGGGCCGCGGAAGGGTAGTGGTTCGCGGAAAAGTAACTATCGAAACTTCAAAGAGCGGAAAAGAAAAAATTATTATTACAGAAGTTCCATACCAGGTAAACAGAGATGCGTTAACAGAAAAGATAGGCTTCCTGATTAATGAAAAAGTAATTGAAGGCGTCTCTGACGTAAACAATGAAAGCAACAATAAAGAAGGAACCAGGATAGTTGTTGAACTTAAGAAAGATGCGCTGGCCCAGGTTGTTATTAACCAGTTGTACAAACACAGCGAGCTGCAAACTTCATTTGGTATCAACAATGTAGCACTGGTGCACGGCCGTCCAAGAACGCTGAACATTAAAGATCTTATTCGCGAGTTTATCGATTTCCGCCATGAGGTAGTAGTAAGAAGAACGAAATTTGAATTAAAGAAGGCAGAAGAAAGAGCCCATATTTTAGAAGGTTTTTTAATTGCACTTGATAACCTTGATGCGGTGATCACATTGATTAGAAATTCTTCAACACCGGATGTTGCCAAAGAAGGTTTGATGCAGCAATTCGGTATGAGCGAGCTGCAATCCAAAGCGGTGCTCGAATTGCGGTTACAGCGCCTTACCGGCATGGAAAGAGAGAAGATAAGAGAAGAACATGCAGAAATAATGAAGTTGATTGGAAGATTGAATGAAATACTGGGCGATGAAGGTTTGCGTTTCCAGATCATTAAAGACGAGCTGGCAGAAATAAAAGAAAAATTTGGCGATGAGCGTAAAACAGAGATCACTTATCTCGCTGATGAAATAAGTATCGAGGATCTTATTGAAGAAGAAGATGTGGTGGTAACTATTTCGCACTTAGGCTATATCAAAAGAACGCCGGCAAATGAATATCGCCAGCAACGCCGTGGCGGCAGGGGAGCCATCGGAAGCAAAACCCGCGAAGAAGATTATATCGAGCAGATATTTGTTGCGTCTACGCATCATACGTTACTATTTTTTACAGAAAAGGGAAAATGTTTTTGGCTGAAAGTTTATGAAATTACAGATGGCGATAAACAGAGCAAAGGCAGGGCGATTCAAAATTTAATTCAGATTCCGCCGGATGATAAAGTAAGAACAATTATCACGATTAAAAATCTTCAGGATGAAGAATACATTAACAATAATTATATAGTACTTTGTACCCGTAAAGGAATTATCAAAAAAACAAGAGTATCGGATTTTTCAAGGCCACGTCAAAACGGAATCAATGCCATTACGGTTAATGAAGGAGATCAGTTGTTGGATGCATGTTTAACTGACGGAAAACAAGATATTATGATGGCCATTAAAAGCGGCCGTGCAATTAGGTTTCCTGAAGAAAAAGTTCGCCCGACAGGAAGAGGAGCGATAGGGGTATTTGGAATTTCGCTGGATACAGATAATGATGAAGTGGTTGGTATGATTTGTGTAAATGTTAATGATCCGGAAGTAAGTGTATTGGTGGTGAGCGCAAAAGGATATGGCAAAAGAACGGCTGCTGAAGAATACCGGATTACCAACAGGGGCGGAAAAGGAGTAAAAACGATCAACGTTACAGAAAAAACGGGTTCATTGATCGGCTTGTTGAATGTTAACGAAAAGCAAGATTTAATGATAACCTGCAAATCTGGTGTAACCATCCGCACTTCAATTGCGTCTATCAGGGAAGCCGGCCGCGCCACACAGGGCGTAAAATTAATCAGGCTTGATGAAGGAGATGAAATTGCAGGCATTACCAATTTAAACGACAGCGTAGAGCCGACAGAAGAAGAAGAGATTGTTGTTGACGGAGATAAAATTGGTATTGAGCCGGATAACAATGCAGAAGTTTCTAACGAAGCAGATGCAACGCCTGAAAGCAATGATGAAGAATCAACATCTGATAAAGAAAGCGACATTCAATAAATAAAAAAACAAAAAAGCAATGAAAAAAATAGTTTTACCAGTTCTATTTACGTTTGCAGTTACCCTTACAATGGGACAGGATTTGAAAAAAGCAAGATCCTATGTAGACAAGGGGCAGCTCGATAAAGCCAAAACCGAAATCGATGGCGTTATTGCTAAAACGCCTGATGATGCAGAAGGTAATTATTTAAAGAGCAAAGTTTATGAACTGATTGCGAATGATACTACCAATAAATATCAGGGCCTGGCGCAGGGCGATTTGCTTGCGGAATCTTTTACAGCATTTAAAAAAGCAGTAGCAGATACAAGCGATATGAAGATGAAACTGATGTTGATGAAGGATAATTATCAGCCGATTTTTGGAGTGTATTCCGGGTATTATGGAGAAGCAGCAAAGGCCTTTAATGAAGCGGCAACTACCCAAAATAAAGCGAAGTTCGTAGATGCCATGAACCTTTTTATTAAGTCTAATAATGCGGGCCAGTTCATTGCTGCGCATAAGTGGGCAAACATTGGCGAAGTCGATACTACGTTGGTTTTAAATATCGGTAAAGCCGCGCTGAATGCCGGAAAGCAGTATGACGATACAGCGCTCGTTTATTTTTCAAAGCTTGCCAATGCCAAAATAAAAGGCCCTGCCGCCGGCAACGATGCAGGTTACGAAATTCCTTACCAATGGCTTACTCTGCATTACAAAGATGCAAAGGACGAAGCGAACATGTTGAAATATGCAGCACTTGGTAAACAATTATTTCCTAAAGAAGATTATTTTGATTTCGTGCTGATGGATTATTATCGCGACAAGAAAGATTTTCCTGCATTGTTCAAACAGTACGAAGGAATTTTGGCAAAGTCGCCCGATAGTCTTCATTATCACTTTAACTATGCCAACGAAATTTTCGGGTATTTGTATAACAGCGATGAGGGTGTGGTAATTAAAGATCAGGCAAACCTGATGAATACGCTGAAAAGTGAATTGGATAAATCAGTTAGCACTTGCTCCTAATGATGTAAACACCAATTGGCTGTATTCTCAATATTATTATAACCTTGGTATTGCAAACAGGGATAGCGCTTTAAAAATAAGAAGTACTAAACCGGAAGACGTAAAAAGAAAAGCCGATTTTAACGCACAGGCAAAATCGAATTTTACAGCGGCAATTCCTTACGGTGAAAAAGCCATTGCCACATTAGAAGCGAGCGCTAAAAAAAGCGACAGATCTAAGTTTAAATCCGTTGATAATTTAATGCAGAATATTTATCAGAGCCTTGAACAAAAAGATAAATTAAAAATTTACCAGGATAAATATGACCAGGCCGATTCTAAGTTCGTAAATTAAAACGGTTCATTTTATTAATAATATTAGCCCCGGATTTTTTCCGGGGTTTTTTATTTTGAAGAAAAGGTTATTTCGGGTAAGCGAAAATGTAGTAATCTATGTTTTCGCTTTTGCAGAAATAGTAAAAGAGTGTATGCAATCATATTTCCGCCTCGTTGAAACATGGGGAAGAGAGCTGGAAGAAAGAATCGTGTTGTGCAAATACCTGCTTAACATAATATAAATTATAGGTAAAATAAATAGCAAGATGTTGCAGCCTGTTTTGAAAAGTATATCAACGGCCATCCAATTTTTATAATAAAAGCCATTTTTTGGTAGCTTTGATAAGTTTACAAATTTACCGCTTAAAAATTATGAACGAGATTGAAGTGCATCCGTTTGCCGGTTTCATTCCTAAAAATATTACGGTTCTGATTGTAGGTAGTTTCCCCGGAAAAGAAATTACAAGGAAAAAATTGAGTGGCGATGAATGGTTTTATTCTTCCCGCCGGAATCAATTCTGGCCAATTATTTCCAGCGTTTATCAAACGCCGCTGGTCACAAAAAAAGATAAGCAGCAACTTTGTGAAAAGTATGGAATCGGATTGGTTGACGTGTTCCTTAAAGCAAGAAGAAAAGACGATAATAACACCGATGCCAATCTTGAAATAATTGAAATGAATGACAAAGCACTTATATCAATCCTGAAAAATCCCGCAATAAAAAAAATATTTTTCACAAGCAAATTCGTTGAAAAGATATTTAATAAAAACTTTCCGGGTTATTCAATCGGCGAATGCCTTCCTTCGCCGTCTCCTAGATATGCAACCATGAATAAGGAACAAAAAATTAATGATTATAGATTAAAGTTGCCACCTTTAATAAAGCAGTCTTTGCTCAATTAGGTATATTTGCGTTTATGCATTGCCGTTATATTATAATGACGTCGTTTCGCCACGTGTTTTTATATTCTCGCGGCTTTAAATTCTAAAAAACTATATTTTGGCTTTGCCGGATGACGTTCCAAAACCTTATATAAGGTTTTGTTTCTTTATAATATTTTCTACAATTCAATCTTTCATTGGGAATTTTCTTACTCATCCTTCTTTATTTATCTTCTAAAAAACCCCCTGATTGCCGTTGGTTGAGGATGGCATACGATTAGATGTAACTCAATACAGGCTTGTTTTTACCAACACTTGTTGAACTAATCTACTTTAACCATTAATTTATTTACCATGGACCTTATATGTTTTTGCCACATCAGATGGAATTTTGTTTACCAGCGTCCTCAACACCTGCTTAACAGATTTGCAATTAACCACCGTGTATTCGTAATTGAAGAACCTGTATACGAAGAAGATTCCACTTCATGTTTTTATGAAATAACCAAAGTTGATGAAAACACTAACCTTTGGGTTGTTTCGTTACACATTCCTCAAAATACTGATTTGTATAAAAGGGAGCGTTTGTTAAAGGCTTTGATTAACGGTTTTATGCGCGCCGAAGAAATTAATAAATATATTCTTTGGTATTATTCTCCAATGGCACTAACCTACAGCGAGCAGCTTAAACCTGAACTGCTTGTTTACGATTGCATGGACGAGCTAAGCGCGTTTAAATTCGCTCCTCCGGAATTAAAGAAAATGGAGGTTCGTTTGTTGGGTCTTGCAGATATCGTATTTACCGGCGGCGAAAGTCTTTATGAAGCAAAAAAACATCTGCATCATAATATTCATTCCTTTCCTAGCAGCATTGACAAATCGCATTTTGGACAGGCGCGTATTTTTAAATCTGATCCAAAAGATCAGGCTGAAATTCCACATCCAAGGTTTGGTTTTTATGGGGTGATTGATGAACGGTTTCATATCGGATTGATTGAGGAATTATCAGTGCGGCAGCCTGATTGGCATTTCGTTTTGGTAGGACCTGTTATTAAAATCGATCCTGCTTTGCTACCAAAAAATAAAAACGTTCATTACCTCGGTGGTAAAGACTACAAAGATCTTCCCTCTTATTTGGCCGGATGGGATGTTGCCATTCTTCCATTTGAATTAAACGATTCTACCAAATTTATAAGTCCCACTAAAACTCCTGAGTACCTCGCGGGCGGTAAGCCGGTTATCTCCACTTCGATAACTGATGTGGTAACGCCTTATGCAAAGCTTGGCCTGGTGTCTGTTGCAGATAATGCCGACGAATTTATTCTGGCCGCCAACGAGATCTTAAAAAACAAAAACCGTGATGAGTGGCTAAAAAATGTAGATGAATTTCTTGCCAACATTTCATGGAATAAGACCTGGAAAAAGATGGCTGATCTTATTAGCGGCTTACTGGAAGAGAAATTATTGTCACACCCAAAAAAAACCAAAGTGTATGTTTGATTATATAATTGTGGGCGCCGGATTAGCTGGCGGGGTTTTGGCCGAACGGCTTGCATCGCGCGCCGGCAAAAAAGTTTTGTTAGTTGATAAACGTAATCACATTGGCGGAAACACGTACGATTATTATAACGAATATGGAATACTTGTCCATAAGTACGGACCGCATATTTTTCATACCAACAGTAAGGATGTTTTTGAATACCTGGGAAATTTCACGGAATGGCGCCCGTACGAACATCGCGTACTTGCCAGTGTAGACGGTATGCTGGTGCCGGTTCCCATCAATTTAAACACTATTAATACTTTGTATGGACTAAACCTGAACAGTTACGAGGTGGATGCTTTTTTGAAAACCAAGGCAGAAAAGAAAGACCGGATCATTACTTCAGAAGACGCGGTGGTAAGTAAAGTTGGAAGAGAATTGTATGAGAAGTTTTTTAAAGGCTATACAAAAAAACAATGGAACCTCGACCCTTCCGAATTAGACGCATCAGTAACTTCCCGCATTCCTACGCGCAACAATCGCGATGATCGCTACTTTACTGATACGTTCCAGGCAATTCCTTTGCATGGGTACACCCGCATGTTCGAAAAAATGCTGGATCATCCAAACATAAAAATAATGCTGAATACCGATTATAAAGAAATCGTAGGATCAATACCATTTAAGAAAATGATTTATACAGGGCCGATTGATTACTTCTATGACTATTGTTATGGTAAGCTACCCTATCGCTCTTTGGAATTTAAATTTGAAACTCTTGAGCAGGAAAAATTTCAGGCTACAGGAACCGTTAATTATCCTAACGAGCACCCCTACACGCGAATTACAGAATTTAAATACCTGACGGGGCAACAGCATCCCAAAACCTCCGTAGTGTACGAATTTCCAAAAGATGAAGGAGATCCGTACTATCCGGTACCGAGGTCGGAGAATACTGCATTGTACCACAGGTATCAATTGCTGGCAGCACAGGAGCGCGATGTATATTTTGCCGGAAGGCTGGCTACCTACCGGTATTACAATATGGACCAGGTGGTGGCTCAGGCATTAACTGTTTTCAAGAAAATATTATCTCCTCAGGAATCAGAATTTCATATAAATGGACACAAATTACCCGTTACACAGTCTTGAATTATGGGGCGGCCTGGAATGTACCATTAATAGAGTTGGCGATGATTTTCGCGATCAGTTAAAGGATGCAGGGCATTATCAAAGAAACGACGACATAGATCAAATTGCCACACTGGGAATTACTTCATTAAGGTATCCTGTATTGTGGGAAGCGCATCAGCAGGATTCAGACACAGAGGCGATCAATTGGGATCGAAGCACCAATCAACTGGAAAAAATCCGATCGCATGGGATTACTCCAATCGTTGGATTGGTACATCATGGCAGCGGCCCCCGCTTTACCAGTTTAATGAGTGATGATTTTCCTGAAAAATTAGCCTCTTACGCTTTTAAAGTAGCCACTCAATTTCCATGGATAGAATACTACACTCCTGTGAATGAGCCATTAACCACAGCACGGTTCAGCGGATTGTACGGATGCTGGTTTCCTCACCATAAAAATGATATAAGTTTTGCGAAAATGATCTTCAATCAATTGAAAGCAGTTGTGCTTTCAATGAAAGAGATACGCAAGGTGAACCCTAATGCAAAACTGGTGCAAACTGAAGACCTTGCAAAGGTTCATAGCACGCCGCTGCTTAAATACCAGGCTGACTTTGAAAATGCTCGTCGCTGGCTGACATACGATATTCTTTGCGGACGGTTAAACGAGCAACATAATTTATGGAAGTACTTTATTGGCATTGGGATCGATAGAACCGTTTTGGAATTTTTTATCAGCAATCCATGCCCTCCACAAATTATGGGTTTCAATTATTATGTTACTTCAGAGCGGTTTTTAGATGAACACCTTAATTTGTATCATCGGACCACTCATGGTGGTAACGGGCGCCACCGGTATGCGGATATCGCAGCAGTAAGAGTGAAGGAGGCCGATGGCCTGAAAGCATTGTTGCGCGAAGCGTGGGAAAGATACCGGCTTCCCCTGGCACTTACTGAAGTGCACATGAATTGTACGCGCGAAGAACAATTAAGGTGGTTTAAAGAATCGTGGGATGCAAGCATCGAATTGATCAAAGAAGGCATTGCCATCAAAGCAATCACTTCTTGGTCGCTTTTAGGCGCGTTTGACTGGGTTAGTTTATTAACCCGTAATGACAGAGATTATGAGCCGGGCGTTTTCGACGTTACCAAGAACTTTTTGCGTCCAACGGCGCTGGCAAAAATGGTGAAATCGCTTGCAGCCACAGGCGCATATCATCACCCGGTGGTAAATGAAAGAGGCTGGTGGAATAAAAATGCTGCGCACCATGAAAAGATTTCAGCTAATAAAAGTGCACCCATAATGATCATTGGCTGTGATGGTACATTGGGCAATGCATTTGTAAGAATTTGTGAAAGACGTTCGCTGTCGTTCCGCGCGTTTTCTCACCGCGATCTCGATTTTACGAAAGATGAGCAAATAATAAAGGCGATCGACGAATGCAAGCCCTGGGCAGTAATTAATGCTGCGGGTTATGTAAGAGTTGACGACGCAGAAACTGAGTGGGAACAGTGCTTTGAGCTGAATGCCCGGGCGCCCGCTCACCTTGCGTCTATTTGCAAAAAATATGGATTACAACTGATGACCTTTTCTTCTGACCTGGTATTTGATGGCCAGAAACATCTTCCTTACATAGAAATTGATTCGGTAAAGCCATTAAACGTGTATGGACATAGCAAAGCCAAAGGTGAAGCCCTTATTTTAAATAATTTTTCTTCCTCACTGATCATCAGAACAAGTGCTTTTTTTGGCCCGTGGGACAAATACAATTTTGGCTTTCATGTATTGAATTCTTTAAAAGAAAGCCAAAAGTGCATTGCCGTAAAAGATGTGATCGTCTCCCCTACTTATGTTCCGGACCTGGTCGATAAAAGCTCTGGATCTTTTAATAGACGAAGAAAAAGGTTTTTGGCACTTAACCAACGAAGGAACGGTGAGCTGGCACGAATTTGCTGAAGAACTCGCATTAAGGGGCGGACACAAAAAGAAAAATATTATACCCTGTTTTCAGGATGAAATGCAATGGAAAGCGAAGCGGCCCGGATATAGCGTATTGCAAAGCGATAAGGGAATAAAACTTCCGCCGCTGCAGCATGCGATCAATCGTTTTTTTGAAGAAAAAATAACCTGACTATGCCTGGAACAAAATTTATGTTTTCTACAGGAATTGAAAACAGCTATCCTACGATAAAACTGCCTGATGGTTCTACCAAGCGGGTTGATGAAATGGAAAAATGCGGACATTATAAATGGTGGCAAACAGACTTCATGCTTGTTAAAGAACTTGGAATAGAATACCTCAGATACGGACCGCCCTATTTTAGCACCCATACCGCGCCAGGCCAATATGACTGGACATTTACCGACCAGGTATTCAATCGCTTAAAGGAATTGGAGATTACTCCAATCGTGGATCTTTGCCATTTTGGAGTGCCCGACTGGATGGGCAATTTTCAAAATCTTGATTTCCCGTTCTACTTTGCCGAATATGCCGAAGCCTTTGCAAAGCGCTTTCCGTATTTACAGTTGTACACGCCTATTAATGAGATTTTTATTGCTGCCATGTTCTCTGCCCAATACGGCTGGTGGAACGAATGTCTTCAATCGGATCAGGCCTTTGTAACCGCACTAAAAAATATCTGCAAAGCCAATGTAATGGCCATGCACGCCATTCTGCGCATTCAGCCGGAGGCTACTTTTATACAAAGTGAATCGTCTGAATATTTTCATGCTTTTGAGCCGGCGGCGGCTCCGCTGGCCAGATTTTTAAATCAAAAAAGATTTCTTTCGCTTGATCTTACTTACGGCTATCCGATTAATGTAACGATGTATGAATATTTATTACGCAATGGAATGACGGCCGCAGAGTATCGATGGTTTACCGAAAACCAGGTAAAAGGCCGGTGTATTATGGGCAATGACTATTATGTAACCAACGAACACATTGTACATCCCGACGGAATGACACAGGCCGCCGGGGAGATCTTTGGATATTATGTAATCACGGCTCAATACCACCGCAGGTATAGATTGCCAATAATGCATACGGAAACGAATATTAAAATGCCGGCCTGTAAAGAATGGCTCCTAAAACAATGGGCCAACGTTCACCGGCTTAAGCACGACGGCATACCAGTGGTGGGTTTTACCTGGTATAGCTTAACACACCAGGTAGACTGGGATTCGGCCTTAAGAAACGATGCAGGAAATGTTAACAAACTAGGCCTGTACGATCTCGATAGAAAAATTATGCCTGTAGGCAAAGCCTATAAAAACTTAATTCACCAATGGAAAGATATTATTTCTGAAGAAAGCTATGGTTTAATATTTCAAAATTGGTAATTATCTTGTAAAAATCACTTGCTCTTTGATGATGTCGGCTGTAAACAATGAAAAAAGATCAGAAGCTTTCATTTCATCATTCGGATTGTCCTCTTTTACTTCAAAGTGATTGTTAGATGGTTTTTGGGTGAAGGGTAAAATTCCTTCTACAAGCGATAAAGACCTTTTCATTGCGATTCTGAGTTTAGGGGAAGTAATCGTTTTCATGTTTTCTTTTTTTTAGAATGTAGAGAAAATAATGTGCCGCATCTTTCCGGTCGCCTAGTTCCAATCTGGAAAATCGTATTTTAAAAATTATTTTTCTTGACTCAACTGATTATAAAATAGTTAGAAAACTTAATTTAATATATTATTCAAAAGAAATCTGCGAATGATTCAATTTACAAAATGTTGTAGTAGAAAGCATCACAATTGTGTAGAAAATTTTCCAGAGACAGTGTCTTCGCTTGAAAATGTGGGTAACAAAATGGGTATGAACGCGATCAAAAAAGCCAAAATCTAGATTTTGGCTTTTTTCAAATAATAATTGGGCATTATTACCAGGTTTAAAAATTTACCTTCGCAAAATGGAAGTTTCAATAGGTGATGCTCTAAGAGAGTTTTTAAGAAAAAGCCGGCTAAAAAGCGGCATCCAGGCGTTGCAGGTGGAAGAAGCCTGGGAAAAGATAATGGGCCGCACGATTGCGAATTATACCGACAAAATTGAAATCCGGAATAACACATTATTTATTTCTACCAGTGTGGCGCCACTAAAAAACGAGCTTATCTACCAAAAGCCAAAAATTATTGAAAGAGTAAACGAAGCGTTGGGCGAAAGAGTAATTACTGAAGTAGTGGTAAAATAAATTGCATTTATTTCATTTTTACGCGGGGATCAACAATTCCATACAACACATCAGCTAAAATATTGATCAGCACAAAAATAGTAGCTGCAAAAAGCACCGATCCCATCACCACAGGATAGTCCAGTTTTTCCAAAGCATCAACCGTAACTTTTCCAATTCCTTTCCATCCAAAAATATATTCTACAAAAAAAGCACCCGCCAGTAATTCGGCAAACCAGCCCGTAATGGCCGTTAACACGGGATTGAGGGCATTTCTCAAAGCGTGTCCGAACACTACCCTCCTCTTGCTCAGGCCTTTTGCATAGGCAGTTCTGATAAAATCCTGGTTAAGTGTATCCAGCATTGAGCTGCGGGTTAGCTGCGTAATGATTGCCATGGGCCGTATGCCCAGAGTAAGCGCAGGTAACACCAAATTTTGCAAGGTTAAATACCGCTTGCCGGTTACTTCATCAATGTTGAACCAGCTTCCTGTTAACGACAATCCGGTATAATCGTGCAGCACAAGCCCAAACAAATAAGCGATCACAATGGCCATAAAAAACGACGGCGCAGATATACCAATCACGCTGGCAAAAACCGATGAAGTATCGAGCCAGGTATTTTGTTTTACAGCCGCAAGAATACCTAAAAGTATTCCGGCAATGATAGCGAAGACCATTGCGGCACAAGCCAGCAACAAGTGTGCCGGGTAAAGCTTCCATCAAAACCTGTGTTACCTCTTTTTTGGTTTGATAGCTTCTTCGCAGGTAAGGAATTTTAATGCCGATTTTATGGGTGCCTCCAATAAAAAATCCACGAAGGTTTTTATCTTTTATCTCTTTATCCGAATGAATGGCAATGGGTGAAATATCGTTTACATAAAACAGAAATTGTTTCCATTTGGGTTGGTCAAGATATAATTCTTTCCTGATATTTTCCATAGTTTGCTTATCTCCCGTTTGGCCAAGAACCATCCGTACAGGATCTCCAAAAGCCTGGAAAATAAAAAACACTACCACCACCACTCCGGCCAATACCAGCACGCCGTAAGCCATTTTTTTTATAAGATACTGAAACATATTCGGTGAAACTAAACATGCAGTGGCGGCCTGCAGGCAACATTAAAAAATTATTTCAAAGCTTTATTAAGATCCGCCCGCCCCCATTTATTTACGACCACGGGGCCTTTCATCAGGTACAATTCCGGACTGGTGCGTGCCGCAGTTTTAAACGCGGTTGCATCCAGGCTGAAAATCGGAATATGGAAATTATTTTTTTCATTAAAAAAAGCGTCAGCTTCACTTACCTGTGGAGATACAATGTACAATGCCAGGCCTTTGCTCTTTGCCAGCGTATAGATGTTATTAAAATCGTTGAGCCATTGATCAGTACCGGTAGTAACATCCTTTAATAAAAAATAAATAATAAGCTGCATCCACGTTCAGAATCGCTTCCGTAGAGTCGTTGTTAGAGGTGGATGTAAGATAAAAATCTTTTATCGGAGGTTCATTATTCTTTCCTTTCTGCACGATAAAATCTTCGCGGCTTACAAATTCCCATGTAGAATCTGGCAAGATCTTTAATAGTAAAATCCTGTTTCTTGCCGTCTTTTTGATAAATAAATTTATAATCTTTTTTATCGGGAATCGCATCAGCAGGCATTTTGCGAAGCTCTAACAGGTTGTTTCCTTTTTTAAAAGGAAGACAATCCGCTACTGGTAAATGACGCATTACATACCATTGAAACCAGCAAACAGCAACGATAGAAATGAAAAGCAGCAGTACATCCACTGCTGGAGTCAGTATAGGAACAATAAATCTTCTTCCGATGAAGATGATAAGAATCAACACAAATAACACGAGATCTTTTATGAACGATTGCATTGCCGTTAAAGGGATGCAATCGCCAAAACATCCGCAGGTAGCTATTTTGCCCGACAATACTGCATAACCTGTAAGAAAACTAAAGAAGATGATCAGTATTAAAAGAAGCCAGCTGAAAAATTTTTTCCAGATACCCAGCAATATTCCAACGCCAACAATTATTTCTAAAGTGATGGTAATTATGGAGAATGGAAGCGCATAATCGGAAAGCAAATGCATGAACGACGCAAGAGAAGAATGGGCGGCCCAGACATCAAAAAATTCCTGCATTTTGTAGGAAAGCCCATGTGGATCGTTCGCCTTTACGAGGCCGGAGAAAATAAAAAGCACGCCCACGATAACGCGGCAAATATTTACTAATAACTTCATTAGATTTATTTAAGCAATGAATATATCAAATTATTTCGCCAATATCAAGGCAAACACGGCGTAATTTAAAATATCAAAAAAATTGGCATCGATGCCTTCGCTTATTAAGGTCTTTCCTTCGTTTTGAACAATTTGTTTGATGCGCAGAATCTTTGCAAGGATGAGGTCTGTAAAGCTTTCCTGGCTCATGTTGCGCCAGGCTTCGCCATAGTCGTGGTTTTTATCATGCATTAATTTTTTTGCCTGGTCAATTATACCATCATACAATTGCATTGCCTGTTCAAACGGAAGTTCTTCCAGTTCATCATCATGAATGCCTAATTGTATCAGGCCAATTACTGAATAATTTAAAATGCCCTTGAATTCCGCGATGATATCATCGTCAATTCGCTGAATGCCTTTTTCCTGTATGTTCCTGATACGCCTGGCTTTGATGTAGATTTGGTCGGCTATAGAAATAGTGCGGTACACACGCCATGAGGTACCATAATCTTTGGTTTTTTTCAGGAAAATTTCCCTGCATTTATTTACCGCGTTATCGTATTGCTCATCGGTAGTAACTTGGTTAACTTGCATCATAATTAACGTCAAATTTAAATCTAAATCAACAATGTTTTCACTCAACTGCCAGGGAAAATTAGTTTCATTAGAAAAGCCGCTGGTGATGGGCATTCTCAATCTAACGGAAGATTCCTTTTATACCGGCAGCAGGATGCAAAACATGGATGCACTAAAAGACAAAGCGGCCCAAATGCTGAGTGAAGGCGCGGATATGTTGGATATCGGCGCACAAAGCACGCGGCCGGGAAGTACGCGTGTATCTGCTAAAGATGAACTGGAAAAATTATTGCCGGCGATAGAAATGCTGAAGCACTCCTTTGGTGATGTAATCATTTCTATAGACACTTACCATTCGGCAGTTGCGAAGGAAACAGTACATGCCGGTGCCGACATAATTAATGATATCAGTGGTGGAGAAATGGATAAAGAAATGATACCTACAGTAGGCAAATTGAACGTGCCCTACGTTTGTATGCACATGAAAGGCGTACCCGAAACCATGCAACAGCAGGCGCATTATGAAAACATAACAAAGGAAGTATTGGATTATTTTATCGAAAAAATTGCGCAATGCAGAAAGGCCGGAATTAATGATGTGATCATCGACCCGGGATTCGGCTTCGGTAAAAATATTACGCAGAATTTGTTGTTGCTTAAAAATCTTTCCATATTTAAAATGCTTGAAAGGCCCATACTGGCCGGACTTTCAAGAAAATCAACGGTATATAAGACACTGCAAATAAATGCTGAAGATTCGTTAAATGGCACTACTGTTTTAAATACAATTGCTTTGCAGAATGGAGCCAACCTTCTCCGCGTGCATGATGTAAAAGAAGCAAAAGAGGCAATCAAATTAGTAGCGGCCTATGATCAGGCATAGCTTTTAAAAAAACAGGAAAAACTATATTTTGACTTGTCTCAACTGCTATAAATTACGATTCAAATCTAACTCCGTATTTGCGTTTATGCGTGTATGTTATATTTGAATAAATTTTAAACCACAAAAGTTCTCCTGCTCTGGTTTGCGTCTCCACGAACCACATTTTTACTGCCCGCGATGAAATACCGCGTCAAAATAAACCGTCATTTTTTTTACACAAAATCTACGTTTTGGCTTGTTTCTATAATAAAAAAAGGCTGCCTCAAATTGATTTTGAGACAGCCTCTCCTGCCCTGGTTTATGTCTCCACGAACCACATTTTTACTGCCCGCGATGGAATACCGCGTCAAAATAAACCGTCATTTTTTTACACAAAATCTACTTTTTGGCTTGTTTCTATAATAAAAAAAGGCTGCCTCAAATTGATTTTGAGACAGCCTCTTTTAACATACTTCGTATTATCTTTTAATGAGGCTGCTGCTGCTGCTGTTGCTGTTGCTGCATCATTTGCTGGAGCATCTGTTGTTGCTGCATCATCTTTTGTTGTTCTTCCATTTCTTTTTGAAGTTCGGCTTTTGTCAATATTTTGTCGATAGCTACCTCAAACATAATTGGTGTATTTGGCTTGATGTCCGGTCCCTGGCCGCGTGAGCCATACGCTCTTGAGGAAGGAATAAACAAGCGGCCCTTTCCACCTACTTTAAAATAAACCATTCCATCGCTCCATCCTTCAATGGCGCCGCGCTGGCCTACCACAAAAGTATAAGGCTTTATTACCTTGCCGGTAGAATCATAGCTCTGGTCGAAAATGTGACCATCCAGCGTCATTCCTTTATAATTTACGGCAACCGCTTTACCGGTATCAACCTGCTCGCCTGTGCCGGGATCCTGAATTTCTACATAGGTTCCCTCCGGCGTTTTTGTTGCTTTGATATTGTTTTTTGCAAGGTAGTCGGTGATTGTTTTATCATCAACGCCTTTTTGTTTCTCCATCGCTAAAGAATCTGCTTTTCTCATATTCTGAATGGTTGCATTTCTCATTGGCTCTACCTGCGCCGGATCGGTTATTACATCAACGATCTTAAAACGATATCCAAAGAATTGCCCTTTCTTGGCAAATGGCGGCAATTGATTAAACTTCATAATAGTATCCGTAGAGATGCGGGTAACGACGCTATCGCCTTTCTTTGCAGATTTAAAAATCTCCACATATTCAGCCGGTAGTTTGGTTGAATCTATTTCAATAACCTGCGATACGGTATCATAAGGTGTGGCCATCAGCGAATCGTTGTAATACTGTTGCACCCTGAATTGTATAGCATTGCCATATTTTATCTCCTTGTCACCACTACCCTTGATGATCTTATATTCCAATCCACCTTTTAGTTTTGTAAACCGTGGATTGTTACAACCTGCAGCCAATATTAATAATCCTGCGGCTACCAGGTACATTGATTTGTTCATTTTTATTGTTTTTATAATGTTTAACTGTTTAATTGTTCTTTGTTTTCTTTAATGGCCTCTTTGAATTTGTTGATTACTTCTTCAAGACTTTCTGTGTTTTTTCCACCGGCCGCGTTAAAGTGGCCACCTCCGTTGAAATATCTTCGGGCAAATGTGTTTACATCGAAGCCGCCTTTACTTCTGAAAGAACTTTTTCTTTCATCGCCACGATCAATGATCACTGCTGCCAGCTTAATCCCTTTAATGCTTAGCGGAAAGTTTACAAGCCCTTCTGTATCGCCTGTTTTTACATTGAAGCGGATAAGATCCTGTTGCGGAATAGCTATCAGCGCGGTGTTGTATTCGTAAAACACTTCCATGCGATGCAATAAAATATTACCAAAAAAACGGAACCTGCTTTCAAGAAAATTATCAAAAAGATTTTCGTGTATCTGGCTATGGTTTAAACCCGTTTCCTTTAAATGCGCCACCATTCTATGCACTGCGCTTGAAGTAGAATTAAACCTGAACGAGCCTGTATCCGTCATTACGCCGGCATATAAGCACTCCCCTACCGAGACATTTATTTTATCTGAATGGCCGCTGTTGACAATAAAATCATACACCATTTCAGCAGTTGAGCTTTTTGTGGTATCGCTGATTCCGTAATCGAACACGTCTACCTGTGGCTGCTGGTGATGGTCTATTAATATTTTGGTGCAATTTAATTCCGTTAAGATGTTTTCCATGTTGCGTGTACGGCTCAGTACATTGAAGTCGAGACAAAAAAGCCATTCCGCTTCTTTCAGTGCGGTTAATGCTTTTTGATTTTGCATTTCAAAATCCAGGACTTTTTTTGCACCAGGCATCCAGCTTAGAAAACCCGCCCAATTTGTTGGAGAGATAACGGTAACGTTATGCCCAAACTGTATCAGAAAATGATACAACCCCAACGCAGAACCCATTGCGTCTGCATCAGGCTTCTGGTGGAACGTGATCACAATCTTTTTTTTAGGCTCTGCTAAAAACGGAAATATTTCGCTGATCGGTTTCATAAAAGGTGGCAAAAGTAGATTTAAATAGCCAATTAGCCAATAGCTTATTGGCTAATTGATTAATTACCCGTCCAGCTATTATTATCTGCATTAACGTCCGGGAAAAAGCGTTCCGGATCAATTACTACTGATTTTAATTTTTCGGTGGTGTTTAATTTTTCGATCCATGTACTTCCGTTTTGCCAAACTTCTACCGGAATTTTTACTTCATTGGTTTTACCGCTAACGGTTTCATATTTAAGAATTACAGGCATCACCATCTTATCGATATTTTCAATCGTTACCAGTGCGCCTTTTGATGAATCATTGTTTACATAACCTACGTTTGTTATCGCCTGGTCGAGCTTATAATTTTCGAGGAACATGCCTTTCCAGAACCAGCCAAGATCTTCGCCCGCGCCGTTTTCAATGGATCTGAAGAAATCCCACGGAGTTGGATGTTTGAAAGCCCATCTTTTTATGTATTCACGAAATGAATAATCAAAAAGGTCTTGACCAAGTATTTGCGTACGCAACAAATCCAACGCATAACCCGGCTTAAAATAAAGCGCCACACCAATGTTGGCTTCCTTCAATGCATCGGGTGTAGACATTACCGTTTCGCTGTTGGGACCAAAAACATATTTATAGGCCTGCCCGCTGGCATCTCTCTTTCTATAGTATTCGCCGTTATTAAAATCTTTGGTTGAAATACCGTTAATAAAGGTGTTGAAGCCTTCATCCATCCAACCGTATTTTCTTTCGTTACTGCCCACGATCATAGGAAACCAGGTATGTCCAAACTCATGATCTGTAACGCCCCACAGTCCCGCGCCTTTGGCTTTGTAGCCGCAGAAAACAATGCCGGGGTACTCCATGCCGCCAACATTGCTGGCAACGTTAACCGCTGACGTGTATGGATATTCGAACCATCTTTTAGAATATCCTTCCATAGAAGCCTTTACATATTCCGTAGATCTTTCCCAGCCGTTATTTCCGTTGGATTCTACGGGGTACACGCTCATGGCCAATGCGGTTTTGCCGGAGGGCAAGTTAATTTTTGCTCCATCCCAAATAAATGAAGTTGAGGCTGCCCATGAAACGTCTCTTGCATTTTTCATTTTAAAATGCCATGTTAGATTTGCTTTCTGGGGGCGTGAGGCCGGATCAGTTACTTCTTCTGCAGAGCGGATGATCACTGTTTTATCGCTTTTCTTTGCATCGTTGTATCTTTTTAGCTGGGTGGCGGTTAACACATCCTGCGGATTTTCCAGGTCGCCGGAACCCACAATTATTTGGTGTGCAGGCGCAGTAATTTCATAATCATAGTCACCATAATCAAGGTAAAATTCACCCGCGCCTAAATAAGGCAAAGTGTTCCAGCCTTCAATATCATCAAACACACACATGCGCGGATACCATTGTGCTATCGCATAAATTTTTCCGTTTTTGGTATCCAGAATGCCGGTGCGGTCGCTTCCGTATTTGGGTATTGAATAAGAATAATCAATTTTAAACTGAACTGTTCCACCTTTTGCAGCCAGGGGCGATGGCAGGCGCAATTGCATCCTTGTATCGGAAATTACTTTGGTGACATCCGAGGTAGTGATTTTTCCTTTGACATCGGATAAAAGTTTTACCGATTGAATGTTGAAGCCACCTTCAAAAGCTGAGTTTACATCACCATACCGGCTTCTTCCGATGGCAGGCGTTTTCGCTTGTCCGCGCGAGTCTAAACGATACAGGTTTTGATCGAGATAAAGCCATACAAAATTCATGGCCACCGGGCTGTTATTCGTATAGGTGATGGTTACACTTCCTGAGATCGCATCTTTTACATCATCCAGTGTAGCCGCTATTTTATAGCTCGCTTTGTTGGTCCAGTATTTTGGGCCAGGTTGCCCATCTGATGTGCGATATTCATTTACAGAAGATGGATAAAAATTAGGAGTAAAAAGATCGTGGTGATCGTAGACTGATTTTTCAGACTGCGCAAAGGCGGTAACGCTGAAGATTACTAAAATGAAGGTCAGGAATTTTTTTGTATGCATAGTTTATTTTTTGGGAAGATATACGGTTTGTGATGATTGGGTTTAAAATATTTATGAAAGAGCACAATCTGCTGATAGATGGTTTGCTTTGATCAAAATTCTTTGTGCCATGTAACGCCCACTGAGCCTTGTATCCCTTCAATTGGCGGATGGAGTTTTTTTAAAGAAATATGAATTGATTTTAAATGAGGATAAGCTGCATGAACTTCATTCCCTATTTCCATTACGATCGTTTCCAGTAATGGCGTAGGAATAGTCATCCTGGCTTTAATGATATTATAAATGGCCACATAATTAACGGTATCATCTATATGGCTGATAACGCCTGCGCTTTCCTGGAATTGCAGCGCGGCATCAACCATATATTCATTGCCTAAAATTTGCTCTTCTTCGTGAACGCCATGAAAGCCATTAAAGAGTAAGTTGCAGAGTTGGACGGTTACCATGTAAGATCAATTAGATTTCGATGTTGTTTAATCTTCTTTTGGTAAAAAAAGATGATCCGATGGAACAGGGTGCTCCAACATGCTTAAGAAACGCTCTGCGTCCAATGCCGCCATGCAGCCAGAGCCCGCAGCGGTAACAGCCTGCCGGTAAATTTTATCCTGAAGATCGCCTGCTGCAAATACACCTTCAATATTCGTTTTGGTAGAGCCGGGTAAAGTTTTTATATACCCGGATTCATCCATATCAAGCCAGCCTTTAAAAATTTCTGAATTAGGCTGATGGCCGATTGCGACAAAATAAGCGCTCACAGGAATTACCTGCTTTTCTCCTGTTTTATTATTGATGATGCGTACAGAATTTGTTTTTTGTTCACCCAATATTTCTTCTACTTCTGTATTCCAATACACTTTTATATTAGGTGTTTCCAACACCCTTTTCTGCATTATTTTGCTGGCCCGCATGGCATCGCGGCGAACAAACATGTGTACCAAATTGCAAATTTTGCTCAGGTACAACGCTTCTTCGGCAGCCGTATCGCCGGCGCCCACAATACATACATCTTTTCCCTTAAAGAAAAATCCGTCACATACGGCGCAGGCACTTACACCATACCCGTTAAGCCTTTGTTCGCTTTCAATTCCCAGCCACTTTGCAGTTGCGCCGGTGGCCAATATAATGGTATCTGCGCTGATCCATTTTTCTTCATCTATTAAAACCTTTAATGGACACGCTGAAAAATCAACCTCGGTTGCAAGTCCATAGCGTATATCGGCGCCCATTCGTTTTGCCTGTTTTTCAAAGTCCAGCATCATATCAGGACCCTGTACCCCATCAGGATATCCCGGGTAATTTTCAACATCAGTGGTAATAGTGAGTTGCCCTCCCGGTTGTATGCCCTGGTACATAACGGGGTTAAGATTTGCCCTGGCCGCATAAATGGCCGCCGTATATCCTGCCGGCCCGGAACCGATAATAAGACACTGCACGTGTTCAATTGATTTATCCATAATCTTCATTAATATATTCTTCAAAAATAACCAATTTGCCAATTTAAAATTCAGGATCGTTGCTTTGCGTTCTTTTATAAAAGCCATAATGTAGATTTTTGAATATAAACAAACATCCGCACACAACGGACTGAGTTATGATGACGAGTTATAAACGAAGTTTTATTATTGACTTTACAGATGAATGATTGTTTGGTTGAAGTCAAATTGTGGGCTTTGTGCGATTACCCGTTTTTTATTTTTGGCGTTCATGCGTTACAACCTACTTTTGCCAAATCAAAACCCAACAACATGAAAACGATCATCCTGCTAATTGCCATTACAGTAACTACTGTTTCTGTAGCCAATGCACAGCGACAGGGAAAAACAAGATTTAGTATTGGCCCTGAATTAGGATATGCATCTACTAATCCATACAAAGGAGTAAATGGGAATAAAGGCTGGGGATTGGGAATTGGCGCTAGCGCTGAAGTGGAGCATTTCTTTCAACAGAATTTAAGCGGAATTTTTCATGTGGGTTTTGTAAGTTATGCAGGAAGGGCAAAGGATGCCAATTCAAAAAATAAGGCGTATACAGCAATTCCTGTTACTGTTGGCGGCAATGCTTATATGGCCAGGTTGCATGTTGGAGCACTGATCGGAGTTGGACTTAATAGCCTGAGCGGCACCAGCGTTACCACTTTTGCCTATACGCCACAAATAGGATATAATTTTAGCAGGAATGAGAAGCCATTGGATCTTACCCTTAAATACGATGGCTATGCAGGCCATGGTGGTTTTGGCGCAGTGGGACTCAGGTTATCGTTGTTTTTGTAAAATGAATGGGTATTAGACATTTCAATCAATTATAAAATCTTTTTAACTTCAATAAAAGCTCAAATGAAAATTCTTAAAGTTTGTATTGTTCTCTTTCTCGTTGCAGCATTTTCTTCGTGCGAAAACCATATGGATATCCGTGATACCGTTGAGGGAACGCCCACCAAAGCTGATACGGTACTACCCCGTTCTCACCACAAAGCAGATATCAAAGCTCCTAAAAAAGAATTGCCCCGTGTGTATTTAAGATAATAGTTAACGCAAAAATATTTTGGTTTATAAAAAAAGAGACTGTCTCAAATTAAATTGGGGCGGTCTTTTCATTGAGATAAGCCAAAAAGTAGTTTTTGAAGATGTTGTTGGGCTGTCGCAAAAATCAGGATAGTTATTTTTGAGCCTTATAGGAAAAGAATTTGCTAAAATTTTTTCTTCTTATTTAAAAATAAAAAAAGGCTGTTTCAAAATGAATTTGAAACAGCCTTATAAAAATAGGTTTTAAATTATTAACCCAAATAAGCTTTTAAAGCGCTGCTGTAGCGGGCTTTTTGAAGGCGTTTGATAGCTCTTTCTTTTATCTGGCGAATACGTTCTTTTGTTAGATCATATTTCTGTCCAATCTGTTCAATGGTTACCCCATTTTCCCCGTCAAGACCAAAATAAGCATTTACAATTTCTGCTTCGCGCGGGCTAAGAGATTTTAATACACGACGGATCTCATTTTTCAATGAATCGTGCATTACATCTTCGTCTGTTTCGCCCGGGCCTTTTAAAAGATCGCCCATTGCAACATCTTCGGCTTCATGTACCGGCGCATCCAGTGAAGTATGGCGCGTATTACTTTGGAAAATGTTGTTGATCTCTGTTTCGCTCATTTCAAGAATTTCAGACAGTTCTTCAGTAGAAGGCTCTCTTTCATGTTCCTGTTCAAAAGCCATATAAGCTTTATTCGCTTTATTATAAGTGCCAATTTTGTTTTGAGGCAAGCGGACTAATCTGCCCTGCTCTGCCAACGCCTGTAATATAGATTGGCGAATCCACCACACAGCGTAAGAAATAAATTTGAAACCTTTTGTTTCATCGAAGCGTTGTGCCGCTTTAATTAAGCCGAGGTTGCCCTCGTTAATAAGATCGCTTAATGATAAGCCCTGGTGTTGGTACTGTTTTGCAACTGAAACTACGAAACGTAGGTTGGCTGTTGTGAGACGTTCTAACGCTCGCTGGTCGCCCATTTTGATTTTCTGTGCTAAAATAGTCTCCTCTTCCGGGGTAATCATTCCGATTTTTGAAATCTCCTGCAGATATTTTTCAACCGCCTGGGAATCCCTGTTGGTAATCTGCGTAGCAATTTTAAGTTGCCTCATGTTTGTTTATTGTTATAATTGTTATACGATGTAAAGACACAAATAGTTGGGGAAATGTTACAAAAGATATGTTAAGTACCGGAAATCTTTAAAACATTTGCAAATTTACAACGCAATATTCGCATTTCATAGCTTTTACTTAATTATCCCGTTGAAAAATAACAATTTATGATGAATGGGCTAATTTTGCACTCCAAACAATCATAAATAATTACGAATTAAAAATTACGAATTACGCCAAACTTTCTAAACTCTCTCAACCCTCAACTCTAAACCCTCAACTAAATGATAGAATACAGATCAGACACATTTACCAAACCTACCCCGGCCATGCTTGAAGCCATGTTCAATGCAAAAGTTGGTGACGATGTTTTTGGAGAAGATCCCTCAATAAACATGCTGGAAAATAAAATGGCAGCGATGTTTGGGATGGAAGCAGGATTATTTTGTCCAAGCGGTACAATGACTAACCAAATTGCCATTAAATGCCACACCCAACCTGGTGATGAAGTGATCTGCGATAAAATGAGCCATGTATATATTTATGAAGGCGGAGGCATCGCATTTAATTCCGGCTGCCAGGTAAAAGCGTTGGAAGGCGACCGGGGGCGGATTACGGCAGAACAGGTATTGGAAGCCATCAATCCTAATGATATTCATAAGGCTAAAACCCAGCTGGTAAGCCTGGAAAATACTGCCAATCGCGGTGGCGGAAGTTGTTATGAATTTTACTGATATTCAGGAAATTAAGGAGGTTTGCTTACAAAATGGTTTAAATCTTCACCTGGACGGGGCGCGATTATTTAATGCCATTGTGGCGAAACAGGAAAATCCTAAAGATTATGGTGAAATGTTCGATAGTATTTCCATTTGCCTCAGCAAAGGACTTGGGCGCACCTGTGGGAAGCGTTTTAGTAGGAAAACGGGATTTTATAAAACAGGCCCGCCGCGTAAGAAAAGTGTTTGGAGGCGGAATGCGCCAGGCAGGCTATCTCGCCGCAGCCGGCATTTTTGCATTAGACCATAATATTGAGAGGCTGGCAGTGGATCATTTTCATGCAAAAAAGATTGCTTCCGCCTTGTTAAAAAAAGGTTTTACCGGGGAAATGATGCCGGTGGAAACCAATATTATCATTTTTGAAGTGAAAGAAAGGTTCACTGCCCAATCGCTTGCACAAACGCTTAAAGATCATGATGTGATGGTGAGTGTGATTTCGCCTACTCAAATCAGGATCGTATTGCACCTTGATGTAAGTGAGGAAATGGTAAATAAAACGGTTGATATTATTGATAAATTATAAGTCGGTAAAAAAATCGCCACAAAGACGCTAAGACGCAAGGAGGCACAAAGAAGAAAAGAAGGAAAGAAGATTATACCTACAATTATTTGCGTTTCTTTCTGTCTTCGTGGCTTAGTGGCAAAAAAATCAAATCGCCACAAGGACGTGGAGCCGCTAAGGGGCACAAGGAAGAAAAGAAGGAAAGAAGATTATCCCTAATGCATTTTTTTTGTGTTTCTTCCTGTCTTCGTGTCTTAGTGGCAAAAAAATCAAATCGCCACAAGGACGTGGAGCCGCTAAGGGGCAGAAGGAAGAAAAGAAGGAAAGAAGATTATCCCTAATGCATTTTTTTTGTGTTTCTTCCCTGTCTTCGGGTCTTCGTGGCAAAAAAAATTCGCCGAAGGCATAAATCTAACGGGCAGTTTCTAAAAAAGAATTGATTGTCATAAACCGCCCTTTAGGTTTGAGATCCTCAATAAGTCTTTTTAATTTTTCTAACAATTCAACTCCCGATTTCCGCTTTACTACGGTGGGTAAATCATAACTGCTCAGATCGGCAAATTCCCATGGATGAAAGTAAAGAGATAAATATCCGTCTTTCTTAAGCGTTTGGAAAGCGATCCTTCTGAAATATGAATAGGGCAAATTTTTAAATGCCAGCCAGAATAACGGAATGCGGAAGTTAGCAGAAACCGACACCGGAAATTTTGTAATGCCATTTTCTACATAATAAGTTCTGGGCATCCGGATATTATTATAGCGTCCGGGAATCCATGTAGGGTTTATGGACGAATCGTATGCGTAGCCCGCCAATTTTACAGCGCCCGCATTAATTTTTTTCATCCGGGGCATTCTAAGCCCGTACACTTTTTTGGAGGTAATATCCTCCAGAACCTCGCGTGAATTTTTAAGATCTTCCACCTTAAATGAAGAATGAAAAAAAGTATGTGAGGCTATCTCGTGCCTGGAGGAAAGCGAAGCAATGGCTGCCGGATATTTTAAGGCGAAATTAGCCGTTGTAAATAACGTGCAATTAATATCGACATCTTCTAAAACGGATTGTATCATTTCGAGGCCTTGTCGCCCAACGGCCATTTGTTCCGAGGAAGAAATGGAAGTTCCATACTCCAAAGGCAGATCAAATTCTTCCACATCGAAAGTAAGTAATATGGTATTTCCGAAACTGCCCATAATCATAAGTTTTTTTGATAAATTGCCTGTTTATTGCCGAGGGCCATTTTTTCTGCAAGTTTATCTTTATTATCGAAATTACCGATTTATAGTTTATATATTTGGCCGCAACTTACTATAAGACCAACGCTATTACAATGAACCTGCTTGTTAAAGATCTTCGGATTGCTAAATGGAATATTTCATGGGTAACCATTCTATGGTTTTTGCTGGCTATGATCGGCGTACTGTTGAAAATAAAACTCGGACATGATAAAATAGGCAACTACCTTATTTTCGAGAACGCTTTTCAAAATACCATTCACCAGCACAACTTGTATTTTGTTGATCCGGCAACGCACTTAGGCTCCTATCTTTATGGCCCTCTTTTCAGCGTGGTTATTGCGCCATTCGCGGTTTTCTCAACCAACATCGGCGCTTTCCTGTGGGGTGTTGTAAATGCAGGCTTTTTATTTTTTGCAATAAGAAAATTGCCGGTTAGCTATAAAAGCCAAAATATCGTTTTATTGATTTCTGCGATCGAAATGATGACCTGTGTTCAAAATATGCAGATCAATTGTATCGTTGCCGGACTTATTATTTTCGCTTTTATTTATGTTCAGCAGCAACGGGATTTTTGGGCAACTTTATTTATTGCTATTGGATTTTTGGTGAAGCTGTATGGCATAGTGGGTATTGCTTTTTTTCTCTTTTCGAAACACAAAATTCAATTCAGCCTTTCTTTTATTTTTTGGTTGGTCGTGTTGTTTTGTTTGCCAATGTTGATCTCTTCTCCTTCGTTTATAATTGGTTCTTATGTTGAATGGTATCATACGCTGGTAGCCAAAGACACAGCCAACACTATGTCAGACATGCAGAATATCTCGGTAATGGGCATGCTGCGGCACATTTTCAAGACTGAACATTTAAACCTGGCAGTTACATTGGTGGCGGCTTTATTTTATGCGCTTCCGTTTTTACGAATAAGACAGCTAACAAATTTAAATTTTCGATTGAGTTATTTGGCGCTGGCCTTAATCGGAGTGGTTATTTTTAGCTCGTCAGCAGAAAGCCCTACTTATATTATTGCCATGGCGGCAGTTGGAATATGGTATGTAATTCAGGATCAAAAAAACTGGCCGGTTGTATCCCTTCTTGTATTTTGTTTGTTGTTTACCAGTTTGTCAGCCACTGATTTTTTTCCGCAATACATCAGGACGAACCTGCTTCGCCCCTATTCTTTAAAAGCGCTGCCTTGCTTTATTGTATGGCTGGTGCTGGTGTTTCAATTGTTGACAAAGGATTTTAGTTCTCTGAAAACGAATGATAAATTTTAACTGAAATTATATTGCATCAGGAAAACTGGAAGACTCCACAATATACCTTGGGCGATGTTTGCTTTGAATAAATGTTTTTCCCAGGTAAAGACCTACAATTCCCATAATCATCAACTGCAGGCCGCCAAAAAAAGCAATAGTAACAATTACAGATGCCCAGCCTGGCCTTTGCAAATGATAATATAAACTAACCATCACATAGGGAATATAAAATAAAGAGCTTACCGAAAAGAAAAAGCCAAGGTAAATAGCGAATGTAAGCGGTTTGGTACTAAAAGAAGTAAGCCCCTGCGTAGCAAGTTTCATCAGGTTGGTAAAACTGTATTTTGTAGTACCGGAATGCCGTTCCATCGGTTCATACTCAACTGGCTTTTGTTTAAAGCCAACCCATTTAATGAGGCCGCGCAGAAAAGGCCTGTCTTCAGGAAGCTTATTAATGATGTCTACCACCTTTCTGTCTATCAGCTTAAAATCGGAAATGCCATTTTCCATCGTTACATCAGAAAAGGCATTGATGGCCTTGTAAAATAATTTAGAGCGAACCCTGGTAAAAAATCCGGCATGTATATTTTTGTCTTTCCGGTATGCATAAACCACATCGTACCCCTGCTGCCACCAGCTAATAAATTCAGGAATTAACGAAGGCGGATGCTGAAGATCGGCGTCTATCGTAATTATTGCGTCGCCGCTTGCATGTTTGAAACCAGCAATAAGTGCATTATCCTTACCAAAATTTCTTGAAAAGCTGAGGTAAAAACAATTTGAGTTTGTTGAACATAAACTCATAACCACCGGAAGCGTTTCGTCGGTGCTGCCATCATCTACAAAAATAATTTCGTGCACAATGTCTGGTAATTCAGCAAAAACTGATTTGAGTTTTTCAATGATGAAATTAATATTTCCCTCTTCATTGAAAACGGGTATAACAATAGAAATTCTTTTAAGCGGCATGAGGTCCATTCTTTATCCGGGTAGTCGGGGTTGAAACAAGTTTTGGTAATGCAATATTCGCACAATTATTGATAAGCCTAATTTTTTCTGTGTAAATTTTTAATTGTTTTAAGCTGTATTATTGTCAGCAATTCAACATTTTTGTAAAGAAAGACAGGAACTGCCGGATTGTACCGGGTTCATTATTTTATTTTTTCTTTTCTTTATGAGGGGAAGAATGCTGTACTCCACCCGATTTTATATTATGACTTTAAACGTATTATTATTTACGTGAAATTGTAACTTCGTTTTATTCAATTACCCATCACTTTAAATACTGAAAGTATGTTGCCAAAAATAAACCCGGTTAAAACGCAGGCCTGGAAAAGGTTACAGGAACATCATAAAGAAATGAAAAATGTGCAGATAAGAGAATTGTTTAAGGAAGACAAAGAGCGTTTTAATAAATATTGTTTTTCTCTTACCGAAATAGTTTGTGATTTTTCCAAGAACATTGTTAGTGACACCACCAAACAATTATTGGTTGATCTCGCTTATGAATGTCAATTGGAAAAAGCCATCAAAGCCATGTTTACAGGAGAAGTAATCAATGGAACAGAAAATCGTTCTGTGCTGCATACGGCACTCAGAAATTTTTCCGGCAAGCCGGTTTTCTCCGAAGGAAAAGATGTAATGCCTGAAATAAAAAAGGAACAGGAGCATATGAGAAGCTTTTGCAGAAAAGTGCATCGCGGCGACTGGAAAGGCTACAGCGGTAAGAAAATAAAATACATCGTAAACATCGGCATCGGAGGAAGCGATCTGGGCCCGGTGATGGTTACCGAAGCATTAAAACCCTATTGGAAAAAAGACATTCATCCTTATTTTGTAAGTAATATAGATGGCACAGATCTTTCAGAAGTGCTGAAAAAAATTACTCCTGACGAAACGCTTTTTTTGATCGCTTCAAAAACGTTTACAACACAGGAAACCATGACCAACGCTCATTCTGCCAGGAAGTGGTTTTTAAAAGCCGCTAAAGATAAAAAGGCCGTAGCCAAACATTTTGTGGCATTAAGCACCAACGAAAAAGGCGTGGAAGAATTTGGAATCGACAAAGAAAACATGTTTGTATTTTGGGACTGGGTTGGTGGACGCTACAGCCTTTGGAGCGCTATTGGATTATCCATTGCATTAACGATTGGCTATAATAATTTTGAAGAATTATTAAAGGGCGCATTTGAAACGGATAATCATTTCAGGGAAAAATCTTTTGAAAAAAATATCCCGGTGTTGATGGGACTTATCAGCCTTTGGTACATTAATTTTTTTGATGCGCAATCCGAAGCGATACTCCCTTACGACCAGTATATGCATCGTTTTCCCGCCTATTTTCAACAGGGAAATATGGAAAGCAATGGCAAGCATGTAGACCGTAATGGCAAAAAAGTCACCTACTCCACCGGCCCTGTAATCTGGGGTGAGCCCGGCACCAACGGCCAGCACGCATTTTATCAATTGTTGCACCAGGGCACCCCGGTAATTCCGTGCGATTTTATTGCGCCCGCCATCAGCCATAATCCAATGGGCGAGCATCATAAAATATTGTTGTCTAACTTTTTTGCGCAAACCGAAGCGCTGATGAATGGAAAAACCAGAAAGGAATTGCAGGAAGAAAAGGTACCGGAAGCATTAATTCCGTTTAAAGAATTTGAAGGCAACAAGCCTACCAATTCATTCCTTGTTACGAAGATCACGCCATTTACCCTCGGCGAATTGATCGCTATGTACGAACACAAGATCTTCGTTCAGGGCATCATCTGGAACATCTATAGTTTCGATCAATGGGGTGTAGAGCTCGGAAAGCAATTGGCTAAAAATATATTGCCCGAACTTGAAAACAATGAAATGATCAGCAGCCATGATTCTTCAACAAACGGGCTGATTAATGCTTATAAAAAGCTGGTAAACTAGGCTGGCGTGGATTTAGGAGTGACGAAAGATTGATAATTGGCAGAGTACTGGTTGATACACTCCTCATACAGTATCCATGCTTTATCTATACTTTATCCCCGGACTTGAGTGGTATTAAAACAACTATACTTATGATCTCGTTCTGAAAATAACATGGGGCTTCACCCGATGTTGGCAGATATCGCCCTTTCAGGGCTGGTGGAGATGGCCTTTTTTGATGCGAGAATGAGGCGCAGCTTATAGCCTGACTTTTCGTGCCGTGGTGGAGCAACTATACTTATGATCTCGCCCTGAAATAACATAGGGCTTTACCCGATGTTGGCAGATATCGCCCTTTCAGGGCTGGTGGAGATGGCCTTTTTTGATGCGAGAATGAAGCGCAGCTTATAGCCTGTCTTTTCGTGCCGTGGTGGAACAACTATACTTATGATTTCGTCCTGAAAATAACATGGGGCTTCACCCGATGTTGGCAGATATCGCCCTTTCAGGGCTGGTGGAGATGGCGCCAGGCGTTAACGTTAGTGGTCAAGCCGTGGTGACAAGTCATCATGTGATAGCATCTCAATAGTTGTCGCATTGAGCCCTAAACTTGTCGTTTTTACACAGTATCAATTCATCAAAGTAATTCCATCTTTGTCTTGTCAATAAAATTTAAACAATAGTTAAATCACGTTATGAAAAAATTTACTCAAATCATCATATAATTCACTTAAATCAATACTGCTAATTGCAATCATTATGTTAGCAGCATCCCGATCAAACGGGCAGCAAATCAAACCTTCCAACAGTGGCTACGCACCTGTTAATGGCATCAAAGTTTATTACGAAGTATATGGTCGAGGGTAGGCCTATAGTTTTACTACATGGTGCTTTTTATACAATTGATATGAACTGGGGACAATTGATACCTGAGCTGTCAAAAACCAGGAAAGTAATTGCCATTGAAATGCAGGGACATGGGCATACCCCGTTTTCAGACAGAAAATTATCGATTACTACCTTAGCAAGTGATGTGGAAGGAGTGATGGATTACCTGAAAATTGACAGTGCAGATGTAGCAGGATTTAGTATGGGTGGCTCTGTGGCTTACCAGTTTGCTGTACAAAGCCCTAAACGGTTAAGAAAATTAGTGATCATTTCTTCTACTTATAAAACCACTGGTTGGCTACCTATAGTAAACAGTGGGTTTAAAGATTTTAAGCCTGAATTTTTTGATAATACACCAATAAAAACATGCATACGATGCAGTGGCACCTGATAAAACAAAATGGAGAAAGTTTTTAGAGCAGATGTTTGTTTTTGCTGAAGAACCATTCAATGTTGGTGATTCCAATATTGCGAAAATTACTGCGCCTGTATCTGATCATTTCCGGCGACAATGATGGACTGGATAAAATTGAGTTGATGAAAACATATCAATTATTGGGAGGTGGTGTATCTGCTGACCTGGAGCCAATGCCAAAATCGCAATTGGCCATTGTTCCTTCGCAGGGACATGTAAGCCTGATGATGCAGACGAAAACAATATTAGGTTACCTAAATGATTTTTTAAAGTAACCAACATCACAGTGAAAGGCACGAACCGCTAACATTGGTTTATTTGTTTTAAACGGTTCCTTCATTGACAAGGAGCAATACTTTAAAAATTGGGGTGAAAATAAAATTGTAAATGATCTGATTATTCTGACAGACGAAGAAAAGCAAAAAGCAAATGGCTACGGTGCAATCATAGTTTTATGGCGAAAACAAGGTGTAGGTAAAGAGTTTAGAAAGAGATTAATCAAGCGGCTGATCTGACAAATTTCACCAATTCAGGCTGGCACATCCATGTAGCTCCTGGCGCAATCAACCTCTATTTTGACGCAATTATACCTTATTTATTTTGTAGTTATGCAGTATGTTTGAGCCTCACAAATCAATTAATAAATATGGCACTAATCAATCCTCACATTAACTTCAACGGAAATGCCGAAGAAGCATTTACCTTTTACAAATCAGTATTTGGCGGAGAGTTTGCAAAAATTATTCGTTTCAAAGACCTTGCAAGCCCTGAATTCCCGGTAGCGGAAAAAGAAGAAAATAAAATTATGCATATTGCTTTGCCTATCGGTAAAAGTAATAGGCTGATGGCCAATGATGTTCCGGAAAGTATGGGAAAAACAAACGAAAATGAGAACAGAAGCAAAATTGTAATAATTACGGAAAGTAAAGAAGAAGCAGACAAATTATTTAACGGGCTTTCAGCAGGAGGACAAATAGAAGGGCCTATCGGTGATAGTCCCTGGGGTTCCTATTTTGGTTGTTTTAGAGACAAATACGGTATTGAATGGATTGTGGAATTTGACCCGGAATATAACGGAAAATAGAAACGAACAACGAGCGCCTGACCGGGTATTTATGAACTTCACTTATTACCCGCCAGCACATTATCAGCATTCATGGGAAGTCGAAACAAATAAGGGTACGTCATAAAAAAATCCTCCCAAAAATGAGAGGATCTCTTTAAAAAAATTACAAAATTGATATTACCACTTATCTACTTCTTCATGTTCTGTATTGCTGTTATCTTCATCGTTGCCGGTTGCAGCATCTACCTCCGGAGTGGCTGCTGCTGCAATTCCAGTCGGCGCTTCTTCAGCAACCTCATTCAATGAGGTAACATTGGTTTCTTCGGTTTCTTTTTTTCCTTCGTAAGGATTTCCCTCAAAGTTTTCTGAGTTCTCATGATTGAATGCATCAAAATCAAAATCAGGCATCAGGTCTGTTTTTACATAATCAATCGCTTCAGTCATGCCCTTTAAAAACTTATTAAAATCTTCTTTATACAAAAAAATCTTATGGCGGTCGTAGCCATCCTCATTAAATTTCTTCCGGCTCTCGGTAATCGTTAAATAATAATCATTACCACGTGTTTCCCGCACATCAAAGAAATAGGTTCTGCGCTTGCCGGCCCTGATACGCTGGCTATAAACACTTTCCATCTTTTTATCATTGTTTTCGTACGCCACTTTCTTTATTTTTTTTATTTATAAAAATATTTTAAGAGAGGCAAAGATAAAATTGTTTTTGAATTGACAAAATAAATCAGCATCCGGTACAGCGCCGGAAACCAGCGACGCTGCGGCAACATTTTAAATGCCGTTTAATTCTCCGGCAGCCGCTCTTTTGCTTGCTGACGGCGATACATATCGGCGTAAATACCATTTAATTCAATTAGCGATTGATGGGTTCCCTGTTCTGCAATGGCGCCGTCCTTCAACAAAATGATTTTATCAAAATTAAATAACGAAAAAATCCGGTGCGTGATAATGACCGCAGTTTTGGCGTGCAGATAATTATATAGATTGGAGATAATTTCATTCTCCGTTTTGGCATCCACCGCGCTCAGGCAATCGTCGAAGATCACAATTTCATGATCTTTGATTAATGCACGGGCTATTGAAATCCGTTGCTTCTGACCACCGCTTAGTGTTACACCGCGCTCCCCTATCATGGTTTGATACCCTTCCGAAAAACGGTCTATTTCTTTCGCCACTGCTGCATTTTTTGCAGCGCGCACTACCTGGTCTTTGTCGGGTTTATCCAATCCGAACCCAATGTTGTTTTCCACTGTATCGCTGAATAAAAATACATCCTGCGGAACATAGCTTATCTGGGCGCGCAACGATTTAAGTTCAATGTTTTTGATGTTTGTTCCGTCGTAGCAAATTTTTCCATTTTGCGGATCATACATACGCAACATCAACTGCGCCAGTGTCGACTTGCCGGATCCTGTTTTGCCAACGATGGCTACCTTTTCACCTTTAGCAATATCCAGCGAAAAATTTTTAATTGCATGAATGCCCGTGTGCGGATAAATAAAATCAACATGCTTAAATGTAATATTGCCTTTTAATGTCAGTTCTTTAGCACCCGGCTGATCTTGCACCGTTGGCACCGTGTGAAGGAATTCGTTGATGCGTCGCTGTGAGGTGGCTGCGCGCTGAATCATGCTGGCCGTCCATCCAATAGCACTTACCGGAAAAGTGAGCAATAAAAGATACATGATGAATTCGCCGATAACGCCAACAGAAAGTGTTCCGTTAATCACATAAAAACCACCGATCATTATCGTCAGCAACGTGCTGAGGCCAATCATCAAACCCATCGCAGGAAAATAGATCGCTTCTGTTTTAGCAAGTGAGATGGCATTGTTGCGGTATTGGGCGCTGTTCTCTTTAAAAAACCCAAGCATGGCCTTTTCCTGTACAAACGATTTGATAACGCGGATGCCCGAATAAGATTCCTGCGCGTTGGTAGTAAGGTCAGACAGCAGCGCCTGAATTTTATCGGCCTTGCGGTTGATAATGGTGTTTACATAATAAATAGTGATGGCCAGAATGGGCAGAGGCGCAAGCACATAAAGTGTAAGCTCTTTGTTTTCATTCATCATGTAATACACCGAAAAGCCAATGGTGGCTGCAAGGTTGATCAGGTACATGATGGCCGGCCCTGTATAGCTGCGCACGCGGCTTACATCTTCTGAAATGCGGCTCATCAGATCGCCGGTATTGTGCGTTTTGTAGAAGTTGGTATCCAGTTGCTGGTAATGGTTGAAGATTTCGTTTTTCTGATCAAACTCAATATGGCGGCTCATTACAATAATCGTTTGCCGCATCAGGAACATGAAGAGCCCGCTGATAAGCGCAAGTACCAACAGTATGATTCCTGAATATAATATTTTTGTTTTGAACGGCGTTTCCGCTTTGCTGAGTCCATTTATGAATACGCTTACCAGCGGGTCGTAGCGGATAACCGACTTTTTTTCAGTTACGGCAGCGCCTTTTTCCAGGCTCACTTCTACCGTATTTAAAACATATTTGGTAACCTGTGGCGCGAGGATTTTAAAATAGTTGGAAAGAACGATAAATACGATGCCCAACAAAAGCAGCCACTTGTATTTCCAGAAGTATTTATTTAAAGATTTTAAGTGTTTCATAGTTAGAAAGATTTTTTGCCACCAGGTTTTCTTGCCACGAAGACGCGAAGACAATTTGTTGCCACGAAGTCACGAAGGCAGAAAGAAACACAAAGAAAAGGCAATTTTTTGCCACGAAGGCACGAAGGCAGAAAGAAACACAAAGAAATGCAATAGCCGATAATTCTTTTTTCTTCTCTTCTCTTTTCTTTTCTTCTTTGTGAATCTTCGCGCCTTGGCGTCTTTGTGGCGATTTTCTTTCTTGCCACGAAGGCAGAAAGGAACACAAAGAAATGCAATAGCCGATGATTCTTTTTTCTTCTCTTCTCTTCTTCTTTTCTTCTTTGTGAATCTTAGCGCCTTAGCGTCTTTGTGGCGATTTTTTTTCTTGCCACGAAGCACGAAGGCAGAAAGAAACACAAAGAAATGCAATAGCCGATAATTCTTTTTTCTTCTCTTCTCTTTTTCTTTTCTTCTTTGTGTCTCTTAGCGCCTTGGCGTCTTTGTGGCGATTTCTTTTTCTTGCCACGAAGGCACGAAGACAGAAAGAAACACGAAGAAATGCAATAGCCGATAATTCTTTTTTCTTTTCTTCTTTCTCTTCTTCTTTTCTTCTTTGTGAATCTTAGCGCCTTGGCGTCTTTGTGGCGATTTTCTTTCTCTTGCCACGAAGGCACGAAGGCAGAAAGAAACACAAAGAAATGCAATAGCCGATAATTTTTTTCTTCTCTTCTCTTTTTCTGTTGGTGTCCCTTAGCGCCTTGCTTTGTTGTCTTGCCACTAAGGCACGAAGACAGAAAGGAACACGAAGAAATGCAATAAGATATTTTTCCTTTTCTTCTTTGTGAATCTTAGCGCCTTAGCGTCTTTGTGGCGATTACTTTTTTTGCCACTAAGTCACGAAGACAGAAAGAAACACAAAGAAATGCAATAGCGATATCTTTTCTTCTTTGTGCCTCTTAGCGTCTTAGCGTCTTTGTTGCGATTTCTTTTTTTGCCACGAAGGCACGAAGACAGAAAGGAACACAAAGAAATTAATTCACCATTCTCTTAATTCCATCTTTTATTAAAGGCACATTAAAGTTGATTATGTATCCTAATTTTCTATCCGTTAATTTTAAATAGCTCAATAATTGCGCCTTCCAAACAGGATGCGGATTTTCCTGTGCCTTTAGTTCAACTATTACCAAATGATCGAGGATCAGGTCAAGCCTTAAGCCATCTAAAAATTCCACATTGTCATAAATTATAGGTACTTTTTTTTGAGTTTCGTATGGGATATCTCTTTTGTCTAATTCATAGCAAAAGATCTTTTCATATACTCCTTCTAGTAAACCGGGGCCAAGTTCTGAATGGATCTGATACGCAATATCCACAACCTGGTTTCCAAGCCACTCCCTGTATTCGTCTAAGTTTTGCGCCATATTTATTTAATTTTTTCGCCACGAAGACGTGAACATAATTTCTTGCCACGAAGACGCAAAGACAGGAAGAAACACGAAGAAATGCAATTTTTTTTGCCACGAAGGCATGAAGACAGGAAGAAACACGAAGAAATGCAAAGGCCAATTCTTCCTTCCTTCCCTCCTTCCTTCCTTTCCTTTTTCTTCTTTGTGAACCTTAGCGCCTTAGCGTCTTTGTGGCGATTTCTTTTTTGCCACGAAGGCACGAAGACAGAAAGAAACACGAAGAAATAAGATAGCCGATGATTCTTTTTTCTTCTCTTCTCTTCTTCTTTTCTTCTTTGTGAATCTTAGCGCCTTAGCGTCTTTGTGGCGAGTTCTTTTTGTGGCGATGTCTTTTTATTTAAACTCATTATACACCTTATCGCCCAAATATTTTTCAAAGAGTTCAACAGATTTTGTGTCCGTTAATACATTCAGGTGATTAAAATGGTGTAGATCTGTGCCCACATAATCCACCAGGTTATTTTCAAGAATAAATTTGGCGGCCTTCGCGACCTGCTTTCCGTAATAGCCGGTGATAGATAAAAGATTTACCTGCAGTGCAAACCCCAGTTCCTTTAAGCGATAATATCCATCATAATTTTTATGATAATAAGGATAGCGCTCCGGGTGCGCCATCAATGGCTGGTAACCATTAGTAATGATCTCAAACGAAAGCTGCTCCAGGTTATTGGGTGAGGTAGAAAAAGAAAGCTCGGTTAAAATATGATTTCCGGCGAGGGTTAGCAACGGTTCCTTTTTGCGGAGTAATTCCATAAAGTGATCGTCCAGCATGTACTCTGCGGCAGCCTTTAGTTCAACCGGCATTCCATCCCTTGCCACTGCTTTTCTTAAAATCGCCAGGGCGTTATTGATCGTTTCCGGGGTGTTGCGATACATATCGCCAATAACATGCGGGGTGCAAATAAATTTTTGAATACCTGCGTCCGACAGAGATCTCAATAGTTGTAAAGAAGTTTCCACATCGGGTGAGCCATCGTCTATGCCTGGCAGTATGTGAGAATGTATATCCTGCGCAAGCCAGGAGAAGCCGGCATGCGTAGCAACGGTTTGTTTTTTATTGAACCAATTCAGCATGTGTACTCAAAGGTATTCCATCTGCCGGGAAATAGGAAAGCGAAGAGTTGAAATAATTTGGATCGTTGTCCTTTTTAACGACTTGTTGCCTGAATGAGTTTTTAAACTGCGGTATTTTAATGAGCGGCTTTAAGATAGAAACAATAAAAGGAAATGGAATTTTGTTGATCTTCATCGCAAGATAATCACGCCTGTTGGCGCGTAGCCGCATTTTGAAATTGATATTGCTGGCGCCACCAGTCCTCATTTTCACAATCATCGTTTCCAAATAAGTGGAGCTTATCCTGTGCCGGTAAAGATAGCGGGCCATAAATTCATAATCTGCCGCCGTAAAATAATGATTTTCGTATAGGCCATACTGTTGTAACAGTTCCCTGCGCATATAAAATGTCGGGTGTGCGGGCATCCAGCCATACCTGAAGCGAGAGCGCTTATAAGATTGCCCTTTCCAGAAACGAATTATCTTTTTTGTATTTTCGGGATGTACATAAACCAGGTCGCCATACACAGAATCTGTATGGGTGGTTTCAAAGCAATCAGCAATACTCCTGATTACATCGGCCGAGGCCAGCATATCATCACTGTTTAAAATGCCGATGATATCGCCCGTGGCCATTTGCAGCCCTTTATTGATGGCATCGTACATGCCGCGGTCTGTTTCAGAAACCCAGTGAGCTATATGTTGCTTATTATTTTCAATAATGCGAAGGGTGCCATCTGTAGATTTACCATCAATGATAATGTGCTCAATGTTTTTATAGTTCTGCTTTCGGACAGAACGAATGCAATCCTCCAGGTATTTTTCGGAATTATAGGTGACAGTAATGATGGAAAATTTCATGAGTCGTTTAGCGGATAAGAAAACCGTTAGTTAAAACTATTCATAGAATTTACGGTGAATATCTGTAAAAACTACAAAACGAGTTTTCTCAGAAGATGGTTGGCTTAAAGACTAATAAAAATAGATAAAAAATTGATTTTCTGGAATAAATCTCCATAAAATTTCCTGTTTTATTTATCCACAATATTCTTAAGCTTCATCTTGTTAGGGGTTGTTCTCTTTGTGATCAATAAGTTTGTGGATTCAAACGCTCATTGGTATTGATTATTGTGACAAATTGAAATTTACGGGAAGACAACTGGCAGGGTTAGCCGCTTTTTTTGAGAAGAGGAGAAAAGACAGGTTTAGGCGGGAAATATTGACCGGGCTGCAAAAGATTAGTACAGGTTAATATTGGGGAAGGATGGATGTTAAGGTTCAATTTTCCTTTCTCTTATTTGTACAGCGGGATTGCCGGCATATATCGTATACGGCTCAAGATTTTTCGATGCTACAGAAGCCACGGATAATATGGAATGATCTTTACAGACCACTCCTCCGCAGACAATTGCTTTTGCCCCGATCCAAACGCCGTTTTCTAATATTATTTCTTTTACGATCAGGTCAAATGTCGACTTTGAATAATTATGATTGCCGCAAAGCAGCATACTTCCCTGCGATAAGCAAACGTTGTTTCCAATAGAAACCTTCCCTAAATTATCAATCCATACATTTTCACCAATCCATACATTGTCCCCGATCGTTAAAAACCATGGATACTTGATGTTGACATTCGGTTTGATGAAGATGTTCTTTCCTGCTTTGGTGCCAAAGCATTTTAACAGCAGGATTTTGAATTTATAGAATGGAAATAAGGAACTTTTAAATACGATGAGGTTCACCAGGTACCAGCACGCACGTTTTATAGATGAGCCTGGCTGGTACCACGAATTATCGTATGAAGCAAGATTGGTTGTCATTGTATTAAGCGGTTACTTTATTTTTTCTGATCGCATCCTTTTTTAATGAGCGATCAAAAAGCCAGATCATCGAAAATATGAGTGCATACGCAAATATATTGAACCATGTATGATGATCCAATCCAAGGGGCATGGGCCAGCCTTTATTGATTGCTGTAAGAAATAAAGTAATGCGGATCACATTGATCAGCCAAAGGCCCAGCAAGCCGGTTACAATCCAGATTATTTTCTTGGTGAGGCTTCCACTGTTGGCCGCCACGAAGGCGATCCAAAAACTGTACACTCCATAGCCTACACAACTCATGGCAATGATGACACCCCGGCCGCCGGCAAACCTGATCAAAAAGCCGGGCTCCGTTTGTGTGGGGATATGAAACAAGGATAAAATAAAACCGGTTGCCTGCATCAATGATAGCTTGATCCAGCTTACATAATCGAGGTATTTTTCTATAAAAGGGCTGTACCATCCTGCCGGTGAAGCGAGCCCGATAACGGCCAATGTACCGTAATAGCATATGCAAAAAATGGATGCAAATTTTAAAAGATAAATCCAAAGATTTTTTTCCCTAAATAAGTATCTACTCTTCAATGGAACTGAGGTTGTAAATTAAAAGTTTTAAAATCGGATAGCCCGTTTGCCCGGCCAGGACGCTTGTGCGGTCTGAACGATTTTGGGGTTTTACTCCGGTCGGGACGCTTGCTTTGGCGGCCTGAACGATTTGGCAGTATGATCGAAATACCTGGATTCAGATTACACGGTTCAGGCTGCTTTTCAGCATCCCGACCCTGCCAGATTTTCTGTTCCTGGTCGGGACGCTTGCTTTGGCGGCCTGAACGATTTTGTATGGTGTTCGAAATGTTTGGATTCAGATTACACGGTTCAGGCTGCTTCCTGCATCCCGACCTTAAAAGCCGTCCATTACTCCATAGCTATCTTTATAAAAGTTGTCCAGGTTATAGCCCGTTAGTTCCAATAAAAGAGCTTTATTGCATAACGTTCCATTCCTGAGGCCACAATAATCCGCAAACGAAGAATAAGGCCAATCTTCGATTCTTTCTACTAACCCAGCTTTCCTGGCGTTATTATGGCAATAATGTATCACATTTATCAAATAATCAGCCTGATTTTTGCCGTCATTTTTTGTGGCAAGATTTTTTGATTTTGTCTTTTGTTGAAACAGCGAGCCGCTAGTTCCATTTTGTTTGTTTATCGCCTGCGAATAGCTACTTAATAATATGCCAATTCTATAAGATAATTCCTGAATTGATTTACTACCAAATGCAGAACGTAATTTACAAGATTGTTCATTTGTATTCAAAATCAAATGAAAATGATTGGGCATTAAACACCAACAAAGAATATCACAAACCGGCTGCAATTGAATTTTGATTTTTCTTTAAAAAGAATAAATAGTTCTCTTCATTAAAAAAAATCACTTGCTTATCGTTTCCTCGATTGTAAATGTGATAAACTTCGTTAGACTGGTAATGCATCTTTAGCTATTTTATAGTCAATGATGGGTGGTCGATTAATTTTGCACTAACCGGTCGGGACGCTTACGCGGCCTGAACGATTGGTATGATGATCGAAATAGCTGTTTCAGATTACACGGTTCAGGCTGCTTTTAGCATCCCGACCCTGCCAGCTTTTCGGTCCACGGTCGGGACGTTTGCTTTGACGGTCTGAACGATTGGTCCAATACCGGTCGGGACGCTTGCTTTAGCGGCCTGAACGATTGGTACGATGATCGAAATAGCTGTTTCAGATTACACGGTTCAGGCTGCTTTTAGCATCCCGACCCTTTTACTCCGGTCGGGACGCTTGCTTTAGCGGCCTGAACGATTTTAGCAGGATGATCGAAATGTCTGGATTCAGATTACACGGTTCATGCTGCTTCCAGCATCCCGACCCTTTTACTCCGGTCGGGACGCTTGCTTTGGCGGCCTGAACGATTTTAGCAGGATGATCGAAATGTCTGGATTCAAATTACACGGTTCAGGCTGCTTCCAGCATCCCGACCCTTTTCTCCGGTCGGGACGCTTGCTTTGGCGGCCTGAACGATTTTAGCAGGATGATCGAAATGTCTGGATTCAGATTACACGGTTCATGCTGCTTCCAGCATCCCGACCCTACCAGCTTTTCGGTTAAGGCTGCTTCCTGCATTCCGGCGCTGGCAGGTTTAGTGTTTGTCTGTTATGAACTGCATGTTAAACAATGTGTGGTACTCTTCTTTAATCTTCGCTACATCCACTGCATCCTCAGAATAAACATACGCACCTTCACTCCATCTTTCCATTTGCACTTCCTCCATCTCTGCAAAAAAACGAATGGCATTGATCATTTCCTCCGGCTTATCAATTGACACATTAATTCCGGCATGCGATTCCTTTAATCCATTCCACGGCGTATGATTGCTGGTGATCACCGGCCTCCCGGCTGATAGCGCTTCGTAAATAGCATGACCAAAATTCTCGCTCTTGCTGGGCAATATAAATACATGGTTTGAAGCCAGCGCTTCTTTCACTTGTGAGGGCTCTATTTCCTTATGCCACTCTACCCCGATGTTTTTCGGTAGCTGCTTTATCTTGTCTTTACATAATTGCCAGTATTCCTCATCTTTTACCGCGCCATAAATGTTGTATTCAATTCGATATTCACATCTTTCCAATGCCTCAAGTACTTTTAATATATTCTTCATCGGGCTGATGAGAGCGACGGTAACTAATTTTAAAACACCTGTTTCCTTCACTTGTGTTGGTAATTCGCCTATCTTGTTAGGAAAATTTCCAGCGATCGTAACCTGGGCAACCGGTCCGAAATAGTCGCTAATAAATTTCTGTTCATCCGCATCAGTAGCATGGAAATGAACTTTGTAGTGATATTCCAGTAACTTAAAAAGTTGAAGATAGATTCTTTTTTTCCACTTCTTTTGAGATAAAGCGCCCGGGTGCAGCATTCCGCGCGACGACAATATTTTTTTGGGCCCTTTGCAAAAAAGCATTGGCACAATATTAAAGTGCCAGGAAAACAGCCCGATCATCAAAATGATGTCGGGTTTCGTTGCTTCCACCTGTTTTACTAAAGTATCACTGATTTTTTCGGGGCTGCAATACCAAACCTGTGTATGCGGATTAAAGGGCTGCCATTCGTCAACGCTGACATTTTCGAGCACAGCGCCATTAACGTCTGTATCGCCGCAGAATATAAAGTATTCCACGTTTTCATTGTATTCCCTTACCAGGTTGGCTACGGTTTGTATTGGTCCCCCAGCCCGAAACGCAGGAAGAAACCAGGGGATGGTGATGAAGATTTTAGTCATAGTTTTTTTGCCACTAAGGCAGTAAGGCAGAAAGAAGCACGAAGGAAGGCAAAAGACAGATGGTCTTCTTTTTTCTTTTTGCTTCTTTGCGTCTTCGCGTCTTCGTGGCGAATTTTTTTTTTTGCCACTAAGCCACTAAGGCAGAAAGAAACACGAAGGAAGGCAGAAGAAAGTTTCTTTTTCCTTTTCTTCTTTGTGCAACTTTGCGTCTTCGTGTCTTCGTGGCGAATTCTTTTTTTTGCCACTAAGCCACTAAGGCAGAAAGAAACACGAAGGAAGGCAGAAGAAAGTTCTTTTCTTTTTCCTTTTCTTCTTTGCGCATCTTTGCGTCTTCGAGTCTTCGTGGCGAATTCTTTATTTTTTTGCCACTAAGGCACTAAGGCAGAAAGAAGCACGAAGGAAGGCAGAAGAAAGTTCTTTTCTTTTTCCTTTTCTACTTTGCGTCTTCGTGCCTTCGTGGCGAATTCTTTTTTTTTGCCACTAAGCCACTAAGGCAGAAAGAAACACGAAGGAAGGCAGAAGAAAGTTCTTTTCTTTTTCCTTTTCTTCTTTGCGCATCTTTGCGTCTTCGAGTCTTCGTGGCGAATTCTTTATTTTTTTGCCACTAAGGCACTAAGGCAGAAAGAAACACAAGGAAGGCAGAAGAAGAAAAAGAATACCAGCCAGTAAAAATGAATTTAACCAGGTTGAATCTTTGGCCTATTTCTTATTCAACAACCTTTCCAACAACTCAGCTTTTTCCTTTTCACTTTTCAATAATGCTTCGTATAGTTTCTCAATTTTATCTACTTGTTCAATAAATTTTTCTAAGGGATTAAACGTGCATTGGTAGTTCATATTGACTGCCTGGTCATTAAAAGTGTTTGCGATAATGTTGATTGCCTTCTCTTCATCAAAATTCCTGATCACTTCAACCGGCACTTTCAATACAGCCGCTATTTTTTCCAGCAAATCCTTATCCAGCGCCTCCTTTTGCTCCAATTGCGAAATAGCCTGCTGGCTAAGACCCAGCTCTATGGCCATAGTATCCTGCTTAATGCCTAATATCTCACGGATGCGTTTTACATTTCTTCCTTCGTGTATGGGTTTATCTGCCATAATATTCATATTGGTTATAATTAAAGTATAATGATAAAATTACTGTTTTAGTATGGAATTGCATAGTTTAAAAAGTAAAATATATGCTCCATTTAGGAGTAATCCTTTTTCAACAAACAGAAGTTAAACCATCACTTTTCCTTTGGCTTTTCCTGTGGAAGAGTGATATAACTCATTACCCACGGAAAGAAAAATTTTATCAATAAAAAGAAAGTTACGAACGTAGCTAAAAATCTTCCTATCAATATAGTACCATCGGTTTCAAAAGCCATAAACTCCATAAAGAACGCCGCTACTACACAAAAATTGAAAAGATAATTCCGCGGATGAATTCTTCATTAGATACATATAGGTCAATCCATACATTAACCCGATTAAAGCCAGGGGAAACATCATTCCCCAGAAGCCAAAATCAATGTAACACTCAGCGAAATAACCCAGGCTGAAAGAAGCGCCTGTTCTCTTTCCGGAATACCGCAATCCGGTGTATCGCATAGTTTTTTCGGTAGCATCTACGACGGGCTTATCAGGGTTAAACAGCCTCGGTGTGGTAACAAACTCTATGTTGTTTAGCCAATTTTTGCCGTTGGTAAATGGTATATCTACAGGGACTTTTTGAATTGTTTTTGCAAAATGAAAAACATATTGCAATCTGTCAAGCAAGTCGTAAGTAGAAGAATTAAGGTCTTCCTGGTTCACGTTGCTCGACAAATCGTAAATCTTATTTAATGCATCTTCCTGGGAAACAGCTACCACCTGGTTTTTCGTTCCGCCATTTACGAAAGAGCGGTATTGACCCTTAATTCCCGTCCAGATCAATGCAAATAAAACAAGACCCCCAATAATAAAGCTAGCATTAATTAGTCTTTTCAGATTGATGAGTTGCAACAATCCCAGCAGCAACACGATCATGAAATAGATAACCGTTTTGAAAGCCGAAAAAAAGCTGAAAAAACCGGTTAAAAATTCAATAGCCACAAAGACGTAGAATAGCCTTCTTTTTTCATTTTTCAGAATACTTTGATAGCCGAACAACAAAAAAAACAGCCATTTGATCTTAATTAAACTTATGGCGATTTGTGCTAAACCTCCATAAGATGAAGCGTTTAAACTTAGAAACCAGGCAACAAAATAAGAGCCGAGGTAACAATTAAAAGTGTTGCCCGTTGATAATTTATACGCTTCTTTTTTCAGCTGTTTAAGGACAAGCCCGGGATTTTATTTTGGAAATAAATGATAGGAAAAAACAAAAAGCCCATCCCGATCAAACTGGCAACAATGGCATCTGACATATAGGGTGCTCTGAAGTTAATATCCTTGCCTACATAATTAGCCTGCCACACCGCTGTTATTATCTGAAGGAAGTGATTAAACGCAATCAATGTAAATACTGCGGGCTTAAGCGGTTGCTGCAAATAATAAAATATCAGCGAAAAAGTTAGTACACAAATAAACAGGTAAAATCCGTTTGCGAAAAATAGTTGAGATACAATCAACACGAAGAAGATTGCTTTGGATTCCTGGTCAAAGAGAATTCGTTTAAGATGCACATTGCCTAACGAACTTTCTGAAACAGAGTTTTTAGAACTTGTTTTGAAAAGTGAAATTGACGTTTCTTTTATACCGCCAGGCATTATTGACCATTGTTTGTTCGATTGATGATGCAAAGCTATCGTACGTAAATTGCCTGGATCTTTTGAAACGAGTTTGCCTGCATTTTTCTCAAATGATCCACATCACCAATACAATTATTTATTTTTTGGACTAAATCTTCAACATTTCCTGTCTCAAAAATATAACCATCTACGCCGTCTTCAACAAGATCTATGGCACAACCACATTTATCACTCACCAAAACCGCTTTCCCGGCGGCCATAGCTTCATTTACTGATAAACCCCACGTTTCCCCGATAGATGGCAAGACAAAAATATCGCAGGCCTGGTAAACGGCCGGCATTTTCTGCTGATTCTGAAAGTCGATAAAATGCAAGTTTATAATATCCGAAAAATTTTCTTTTATTATGCGCTCGTCAGGACCGTTTCCGGCAATAATTAAATGAACGCTATCATTGTTTATTTTTTTAAACGCGTTGAGCAATAATTGAACATTTTTTTGAGAATTCAATTTGCCAGCAAACAACAAAACAATATGAGAAGAACAAATACCCAAAGCCGATTTCAATAATAAAGCCGCCTCAGAATATCTGCCATCCACATTTTCAAACCTGCTATTATCAACGGCATGGAAAGCCGGCACCAATTGATCAGATTTAAGGCCATAATATTGAAAATATTCTTTGTTATGGGTACCGCAATAAAATGCTTTGTCAATATAATTATAAACCCATCCGATCAACATTTTTTTTAAAAAACCACCCAGGCTTTTCTTTTCATCCAATAGAGTGGAATCGCCACGAAAATAAACGGGAATTTTATTTTTAAAATATCGCATCACTTTAAGGTGGCTGTTAAATTTCCATCCATACACCAAAACAGCATCTGGCTGATACTCCGTAATTCTTGTTATAAGTGTTGGATTAATAATTCCATTGTAATGATGTGACCCTTTTTGTTTTGCCGTATTGATCACAAATTCATAATCATAACCTTCCAATAAAGGAATATCCCATTCAACAGTTTTACCAAAACCAGGATCATATTTCTTTTGAAGAACAGTTTCTCCCCAGGTATAAAAAACTTTAAGAGTAATAATTCCCCGCTCATGCAGCATCGCAAAGAATGGTGCATTATATTGTATAGGATGGGTTGTTACAATTGCCAGTTTTTTCACCTTAAGGT
>CAVRFP010000004.1:0-295915 GCA_963720405.1 uncultured Chitinophagaceae bacterium | reverse complement strand
CCGTCGTACAATGGATAGTATAAGAGTTTCCGAAGCTCCAGATCCAGGTTCGATTCCTGGCGAGGCCACTTTGAGTGAAAATAAAAAAGAATTAAAAAAAAATAAAATTCAATACAGTAGATAGTTTCATCTAATGCACCGGCAAGCTTGTTCCCCTATCGCTTGTATGTGCCCAAAACTTAAACCAAGCGAATGTTGACGAAGACATTAACGGATACTACCGCGCTAAGCGTTCCATTAGAGTATATCGATCAATGGCAATGCGTTAGGTAAACTTTAAGGCTGATAACTTCGCCATGAAATCATCTTTGCGTCTGGATGAAACTTCAATCTCACTCCCATCCGTCAGTATAACTGACCCTCCTTTACCTTTATTATAAGTTTTTATGTAACTAAGGTTTATGAGGTGCGAATTGTGAATCCTGAAAAATGAATAACCAGAAAGCAATTCTTCAAAATCTTTTAATGTTTTTGATACCAGCACTTTTTGTTTGTCCTTAAAATAAATCGTAGTATAATTATTATCGCTCTCACAGCGAATAATATTCCCTATTTCTATAAATTCAAATCCGGAGATGGTGGGCACGATTATTCTTTTAAATAAACCATCACTTTTTTGCGTGTTTTGCAGCAGTAAATCAATTTTATCCGCGGTTATCTTCCTGGATTCTGCATTTAACAATTTCATAAGCGCCGCGTCCAGTTCATCCACATCAATAGGTTTTAATAAATAATCTATGGCGCTGAACTTAATTGCCTGCAAGGCAAATTTTTCGAATGCCGTAGTAAATATTATTTCAAAATCTATTTCAGGCAAAGCCCTTAGCAGGTCAAAGCCTGTTTTTTCACCAATTTGCACATCAAGGAAAACAAGATCAGGTCTAAGCAAAGCAATAGCTTCTATTCCATCCCTGACCGTTTTTGCGCTACCTAAAATTTCTACTAAATTTTCGTGACCGTGGACTAAAAGGTTTTTAAGCCCTTCTATACAGTCTTCTTCATCATCAATTATTAAGGCTTTTATCATAATTTAAAAAGCTAAGGCTTCGGGTAATCTTACTTCTATTTTTGTGCCCTCGTCAAGATTGCTGAAAGTTACAGTGGCATTTGTTTTCTTCATCCTGTTAATAACATCAATTCTTGATTTGGTAATTTTCATTCCTAAAGATTTTTTATCTGCATGGGCATTTTGTTCATCAGGAGACTGTTCGGATATGCCTATTCCATTATCTTCAACAATGCAATTGATCATGTTGCCTTCTTTACGGATGGATATCCATATTCTCCCGTCGCATTCCCTTTGCGATATTCCATGCCAGATACTGTTTTCAACAAATGGTTGCAGTATCAAAGGTGGTATCAATGTATTTTCCTGGTCAATCGCATCATCTACTTTTATTTCATAAATAAACTTATTATGCATTCGCAAAGCTTCCAGCTGCATATATAATTCCAGGGCTTTTAAATCCTGGGCTATCGGAATTTCCTTTCTTTCAGAATTTTCGAGGATCATGCGCATAAGCTTTGCAAATTTGGAAGTGTATAAGCTGGCTTTTGCTGTATCATTCTTATCAATGTAATTTTTTATAGAATTAAGAGAATTAAAAATAAAATGGGGATTCATTTGTGCACGGAGCGCTTTCAGCTCTGTATCCATCGCCTGCGTTTTCAATTCTGATTCATGTCTCATTTCTACAACGTCACGCTTACGTTTATAAAAAACAAACACAGCCAGGCCGGAAAATAATACAATCAAACTGCCTGCCAAGAATTGAGTTTTTTACAATTTTATCCTTTTTAATTATATCGGCAGAGAGCGCTTGTTTCCTGTAATCAGCGATTTTAATGGAATCTTCTCTTTTGTTAAACTGGTACTTCATCTCAAGACTGGTAATTCCTGCTGTTTTGCTATCATTAAGAACGCTGTCTTTTAATGTTTTTTCATTAGTATATGCCCATAAGGCATTTTGAAACTGCTTCTTTTTTTTATAAATATTATAGAGGGTTTCAAATCCGTTTGCCTGTGATGATACGTCATTTATCTGCTTTGCAAAGTGCAGGGAAAGTTTACTATAGTCTTCAGCTTTAGTGTATTGATGCAGGCTTAAATAGATTTTCCCTAACCCGTTCAACGCATTTACTTTGGCATTAATATTCATGGATTCATCAGCCAGCTTCAACGATTTTAGATAATTATCTTTAGCCGAAGGATAATCCTTTTGTTTGAGAAAAGCTTCTGCAAGATTATTATAAATAACGGCACTTATTTGTTTGTTGCCGGTTTCATTTGCGATAGTAAGCGCCCTGTTATAATAGGACAACCCTTTGGAAAAATTGTTCAATTCAATATAGATATTACCGATATTACTTAACGCCCTTATCTCATTTACCTGGCTTTTCACACTGATAGAAGCAGAAAGATATTTTTGATAATAATCAAGCGCTACCTGGTAATTTTTTAAATCGGCATAAATGTTTGCGATGTTATTATAAATTGAGGCATCCAGAAGATTATTGTTCAATTTTTCACCTGCCTTTAGGGCCTTCAGAAAGTAATCCATAGCGTTCACATTATCTGTTAACTGATAATAAACATAGCCTTTCTGCCGGTAAGCTAAAGCGATACCCATTTGCCAGTTTATTTGGGCTGCGAGGCGAATAGCTTCATCAGCACAGATCATCGCTGTATCAGGCTTGGTGTTGGAAATTAAATAGGAAAAAACCAATAAGTTTTTTACTCTATTGGAATCTATAACATGATTTGTTTTCAGCAAATGAAGGAGAGAATCTGCTTCACGGGAATATTGAGCATTGCAAAAAACAGTAGTTAAGCTGAAAAGCAATGACAGGATAATCTTTCCCATAAAATTGCTGTTTAAAAATGTAAATAATCCTTAATGAGGGACGTTTATTGTAATCCTGTTTTCAGGTCTTTTTTTAAATTACACCTATCAGGAAAGGAAACCCAGACTATTCAAATGCTTCAGAGGGCGGAAATTTATTTCACAAGGTATTCATAATGAATAAGAGCCTCAAAATTCAGAATAGGCCAAAGGACGATTCATAAGTTATTTTCATCTTCTATAACCAGAAATAGAAACTTCAACAGTACTTCCATTAGAGGAGGTTTTTGATTCAGGGGATATCGGGTTTGGGAGTATTTCGAATATGAGAGTGCTAAGGTATAAAGAAAATATTAAATTCAAATTTTAATTACCCTTGAAAAATTTCATCAGTATTACAGTAAATCAACAAATAAAGAAAAGTTCTCTTTTAAAAATAGCATCATATACTTTGCGCTATGCCATCCTTATAATTACTCCTTATTTGAAAGGGTCCCCCTGCGTTACCACTGCGTGAATTAACGCACTGGTACCGCACTGGAACGAAAAGAGGTAATAAGAAGGTAACTGGAAGGTATAGAGCAATGCCTGTTTTTTCCAAAAGCTGTAAACTTTCATTCAATATTTTATTCTTTCTGAATTATACATAAAATATTCCGGGAATGTTTCAGCAGTGTGCGATGATTCCAACCGGTTCAATTCCCTTTTTTCAGCGAATTCTAAATGAAACGCCTCAAATTCTAAATGCAGGTTGACACGAGCTGCATGACGAAGTAGGTTTACATAGGTTTTTAAATATTCCAATTCAAAACAATTAAAAAATTTCAATATGAAAAAGACACAATTACTTTTTATTGGGCTTGCTATTATGGTTAGCCTTTTTACCCAAAATGCCCAGGCTAAAATCTGGCGGGTGAATAATACCTCCAATTATAAGGGCACAACGTTATGGGGAGATAACCTGGGAGGCACTTCTAATAATCCTGTATTTGCACAGCTTTCGGATGCAAATACTTCACACCTGGTTTCGGTAAATAGTATTGATACGTTCACTTGAAGGAACTAATATTACTTATAACGCCGTTAGCTTTAAAATACCGGATGATTGTAATTGGAACCGGATATTTCTTAAATGAAAATCCGAATGTTTCGAATACTGTATCAGAAGCTGAAGTACAATATGTTGTTCTTTGAAGCAGGATCTGAAGGTTCACAACTGATTGGGGTGCATGGGTGACTATGCGGGTGGCATTACTATTATGCAAGTAATATCCTGATTAAGCGTTGCAGAATCGATTATAGTTTCAGTGTCACCTATAATATCTCACGATATATTTCTTGTTGCAAAACTATTTTTCAAATACTGCTAATGCTACAACGAGCTGCTATAATCGTCAATCACCAACTTAGGTTTTCCCTACCAACTTTATGTTTGATAATAATATTTGTAAAAAAACGATATTGCTTTCATGGCATGGCGTTCTTTACCGTTTACAATGCTGAAGAATGTAATAATAATGTATTTGATTGTCCCGCTATTTCAGGTAAGCCCTCTATACAAATGAATACAACTTCTTTCAAAAACAATATTTTGAAAACACCTTCTGCAACAGTTAATATTAATGCTAACGTTGTTAGCTCTGATGTATCTTACAATACAAGTGCTTCAGCAACTAACCAGTTTGGAACTACAAATAATAATATTGTGATTACCGATATGTCAACTTTATTTGTAGATCCCGCTACTAATACTACTGACGGCCGTTACCAGCTAAAGCCAGGCTCTGCCGCTGGTGCGGATGGTACGGATAGAGGCGCATTTGGAGGACTTGCCGTTACCAATCATTATACGCTTTCAGGACTGGCAGCCATACCTGTTATCTACAACATAAATACTTCGGGTGTTGGCGGACTTCAGGCATAAATGTATCTATTAAGGCAAGAACCATTAAATAAAATAACCATGAAAACAATTCTAGCAATGCTGTTTTCAACAGCAACGCTCTGTGCCGCGGCGCAGGACACGAGCGTTATTAAGATGGAATATTTTATAGATACAGATCCTGGCGTTGGCAAGGCAGCTTCAATGAGTATACCGGCTTCCGCAGATGTAACTTTCCCCTTTACCGTTAATCTTACCGGATATGCAATAGGTTTTCACAAATTATATATCCGTACCAGGGACAACCTCGGCAGATGGAGCCTCACTGCAAGAAGAAATATAGAAGTGCTTGCTTCACAAACACAAAATAACGTGGTGAGCGGCGAATATTTTATTGACCAGGATCCGGGCTTTGGAGCCGGATCAGCCAATCAGCGTTTCCACTCCCGATACAATGGTTCTTCAAAACTTTACTGCCGCCCTTACCGGTTTGACAGAAGGATTTCACAAATTGTATGGCAGGTTTAGAGACACTTATGGCAACTGGAGCCAGACTTTCAGAAGAAATATTGAGGTGATAAAAGATGAAAATAATCAAGTGATTAACGGGGAATATTTTTTCAAAACTGACAATGGATTTGGCAATTGTTCACCGGTAGTTTTTGCAACTCCATCGGCAGATGGAACATTCACTTTCATTATTCCTGCCGCCCAGGTTCCGGCTAATGCCGATACTTTATTTGTAAGAGTAAGAGATGACATTGAAAGCAGGTGGTCTTTAACCAGGTTGGCAATTGTAAATACCGCTTTGCCTCTTACGCTGCTTAATTTTACGGGAGTTAAACAATTGGATATAATTCAGCTAAAGTGGCAAACCACCAATGAAATAAATACCTCTTATTTCAATGTCCAGCGTAGCACAGATGCTTTGAATTTTACTACTGTTGGTGTAGTTAAAGCAAACAATACAAGCAGTATAAATAATTATTCCTATCCTGATAATATTGCAGGGCTTTCTGCGGAAAAACTATATTATCGCTTACAGGAAGTTGATATTGATGGAAGAGTTGCAATACAGCGATATAGTTGCCATAAAAATGGATAATATCAAAACCGGAATCAGCATTTATCCAAATCCTGCAAGAAGCTATGTAAATATTATTTCAGGCAAACCGGAAGATTTAAACGGAGCGGTATTAACGATTGTTGATATGGCCGGGAAGGTTACTTTAAAGCAAACTCTTTCAACAAATAACCAGCAACAAATAAATATTTCAGCCCTGGCAAAAGGAATGTACATCGTACATATTTTAAAAACATCAGGCGTAGAAACTCAAAAATTATTGATAGAATAAAATGAATTGCCTTTAAATCAAAATATCATTTCAAAAGTGGCCGGTGGGGACCCGTTAGTAAACGGGCCACGGCGGCTCGCCGCCGTTGGTGTCCTCACCAACCGCAAGAGTCAAGCAGTAACATAACGGTAAACGATATTCGAAATTCAAAAAATAGCGATAGATAAACCACAAAATTTCTTAAACTCAAAAACAATTATCATGCAACAACAAATCTCAATTCAAAGCCAGCAAATTAATACAGGCTTCAACTGGAGCGATTACTTTTCATTCCGAAAGATGATCACCTTAAAGGTTATCCAGGTTGTATATGGAATCGTGGCCGCTATAATAACGCTTGGCGGAATCATCGCTTTATTTTCAGGAAGCAACAGCCTGTCAGGTCAGATACCGGGAGGAGGTTTTACGGTTTTTTTATTCATAATCTTCGGTAATCTTCTGTGGCGTATCTGGTGTGAACTTAACTATCGTGTTTTTCCGTATCAACAGCACACTGAATAATATTGATGCTAATACAAAACCGGAGAGAAGGGATTAGTAGAATCATGAGAGGATAGATATGAAATAGATAATTGGGTAAAATACGAATTATCCAATTCAATATTTAAATAACAATTCAAAAATTATAATCATGAAGAAGCTACTACCATTGCTCACTGGTTTTTTGCGGGATTCAATACACATTTTCTCAGAAGGATGAAGAGATTACCATAAAAGACAATATCAAACAGGAATGTTCGAATCTGCACGCTGGAAAAAAGAGCCCGGCTCAGCGTTACACGGTTTTCAGTTACTACAACTGCTGTACAAAGTTCAAGATGTAACAAACGTTTCTCCAGGTTATTATGGGCGAGGCATTTTAGACGGCGTACCGTGACGAATAATAATTATGTCCAATATGGGGTTATTCCGCCCGAGCTGGGTGATAATTTAACAACATGCTTACCAATGCATTAAACCCGGTTAATTGTTACGGGTATTGGAAAGCCTTAAAAATAATTCAGATTTAACGTAAGGAAATTGATGCCGGACATAATGGTTACAGTAGTAAAAAAATTCCGAAGCAGGTAAGCAACTAGGAGCACAGATGGTAGTTACCGGTGAAGTGATTGAATGATAGTGATCGGATAAAGGAGTGAAAGTATGGAGTAAGCTTTGCCATGCACACAATAAAATGGGATTCAACCTAAGAGTGATTAACTCCGAAACGATGGACATTAGTGTTTCCCGTGTCTTCCAGGGTGCATGTCAAGAGAAGAAAAGCGTTGCTGTATCAGCCCTGGTAAAAACAGGTGATATGGACCCTCAGTGGCCGCTGTGATGGAAGATGGTGTTGGAAGCAATGCAATATTTAGCCAGACCTGACGGATTCATTAACATGTCTGCTGACGGAAATTTTGCCGGAAATGGCAATTCAGATGGCTCCGTTGGTACTGAAATTGACCTGACAATATTAACTACGATGCCTCTGATTGCCTTGAGAAATGCTGAAAAGGATAAAGGGGTATCAAACTATAGGAAATCTTTTTCTAATCGTTCGGCAAGGATTACTGTAACCCATACAGGCTCTGTGATAATTTCCAGGATTTATTACTTCACAAAGCAGAAAGCAAATTTGAAGTGACCGGTCGAATCCGAACAAACTGGAATTACGAGGGAAGTAAGGTTATGATAAGTAGTAAAAATTGACAAAAACTAATGATGTGTTGCACATGTTCAACAGCGATGGAAGAATTTGATTTTTTAGCCATTGTTGATAATCAAAATAAACCAGATCTTCTTTATAAATTATTTCACATTCCATCACCTTAAAAAAATTTTATGAAACAAAGACTTTCAATCAGCGTAATTATTACTTTTTTATTATTATTTATTGCCCAAAGTTCGCAAGGACAGAAAAAAAATCAAGGTGCAGGAGTTAGCAAGGCAAGCCAGACATCATTTAAATGGAAAACTATTACGTTGCCAACAACCGTTGGCCAATTGATTACATTATACGGTAACTATACCAAATTTATTCCTTGTCCCCAGGAAGAAGATTGCGATTATGAAACATACGAATGGAAAATAAATAACGGCTTAATTATAGATGCCTGGACAATCGAATCAGGTAAACCACAAAAAATAGGAGCTTATGAACTTTTAGCCAAGCAGGGTATTGTTGTCAACAATTTGCTGTTTCAATTATCTTTAAATAAATCTTCTCTCACAGAATGCAAAAAGAAATTTAATCTTAAGGAATCCAGGCCCAACACCTGGAAGTTTCAACAAAACAATATATTTACCTATTTGTATTTTAATGATAATGGTGTTCTAATCAAAATTGGACAATACCCTTTTGACCTGGATTCGGTTGGTTAAAACTTCCAACAATTACAACTAAGCAAATTTTTAGCAATGATTTTCCCCTTTTATATGATTAATGTAAGTTTTCAGAATTAAAAAACTAAAGATGATATTATAATTTTGTCAAAGGCCACTATCTTTTCGATGAGACAAACAGAAATGCGTATATCAAATTTCAAGGGGCATCATCTTTTACTAAAATATTTAGAAAAAATGTTTTACGGAATACGGTTTCATTTACAAACAATATGAAACATATTGATAATCACTATTAGTTTAGTGCTGGCGAGGCCACAAAAAAGGGAACAAAAAAAATAAAAAGGGCAAAAAGGGTGGAGTAAGCTTGTCCTTTGAAATGTCGTTGAGCATTTCTAAATCCATTCGCTGAATGAAATAAACGATGGTATAATCGTCTTTTAATACTAAGCTATTCCCTAATAAATTGGAGCGTTTCTTTGAACTTACCGGAATTAAAAATAACAGAATAAGCCCCCGCCTTAAGGTCCTTTGTATTGACGGAGGTATTAGTAGCTCCTGCTTTCAATTGAATTGTTCTTACAATAGCCCCTTTTGCATCTGCTATTCGGATGATCGATCCAGGTAATGCATCCTGCAGCCGGATGAGCAATTGATCGTTCACAGGGTTGGGAAAAATAGTAAATAAATGACCGGAACGTGCAAAAACCGAAATGGTTTTACTATAAACATAAGCCTCATTAATATCAATCATTTTTAACCTGTAATAATTAATGTTGTTTACAGCCGCATTATCAACATAATTATAGTTTCGGGTAACCTGCGAATTCCCGTAAGCAGGAATGTCCGCTAGTGGCTTAAACGTAACTGCATTGTTGCTTTTTTCAATTATAAATTTGCGGGAGTTTAATTCCGTTAGCGTGTTCCAGTTAAGTACAATAGCTTTATCCTTGTATTTTCCCGTAAAATCAAGCAGCGTAACGGGTAACACGCCCGCAGGGCTCATTACAGCAAATGGAGAAAAATTTGTAATACCTGTTCTTGTAAGAGAGTAAGTGCCAGAACCACTTGCCGCCATTGGAATTCCATTGTCCCAGACACCCGAAGTGTAATGTGAAAGAAAACAGTTGTTTCTTGTAAAGCCGCTCAATTCATCGGCAACATTCCATTGAAGCGTCAGGTTTACATTGCCTGCCCGGGATGTTGGTTTCGTTAATGTGCCATGTTCTGTTTACGACGCCAGCGATGTATGGATCACGTGATGTGCCGCCAGATAGAATACCAGGTTGAACATTCACCTTAAAATTATCCGGTGTTCCCAAATTGACAAGCGTTGCAGGAGTATAGGAAGTAACAGAAGGCCCGACGGGAAAGATCCTGGCAGTATTTCCGATATTATTTATTTGCAGCGAACCGGCACCGTCTGTAACAAAATAATTGTTCACTCCAAAATTGAAAATACTGCTGTCAACCACAAGGTCATGGTCACCCAATAACAATTTACCGGGGTTAGTAAAATTCAAAGTATTTACCATGAGGTTTCCGCCCAGGATAAAATTAGAACCGGTCTGCCCAATCAAATTGAGGTTCCCGATATTACCAACACTCATGATGTTTATTAAATGGTTTCCGCCGTTCTGGCCTATTCTGAATAAGGTGATATTTCCGTTATAGGGATTACTGAGGCCCGTGCACGCAGAATCAGCTATGGGGTTGAAATCATTGATCGCTCCGTTAACGGCTATATTAGCGACAACTGTATTAGATTCCCTTCGAAGGAACACGCCACCGCCGTTGTAAATATTTAAATCTCCGGCGCAAACAAGTTTGTAAGGAATAGTATCATTCGGATCTAATACCAGTTGGCCGCTCTTTATTTTGGCCTGTCCTGAAACATATAAAGAATTAGTTGCGGTAACTTTTGCACAGCCGGATTTGTTAACAATAAGTGTATCTATTGGTAACCCAACTGACCAAAAAATATTACTGTTTGTATTTCCAAAAAATTCCAGGTTAAAATGGCAATCGCCCTGCGTACAATTTGTGATAGAAAGGTTATTCCCATAATTGTGTATACCGCCTACATCAAAAATATACTGGCCGTTAATAAATAGCTGGGTTCTATCAGTGTAAATGACCAAATAGGATGCGTGATTTTCAAAATTGCCGGAGATTTTTAAATCTCCGGCAATTCCCAATGTTCCCACGTCGCAGACAAAATTGCCGTTAATTATATTGGGTAAAGGTTTTGCCGGATCTTCCTGTGTAAAATTAGTGCCACCACTTGTCTCATATTGTACCGTAACGTTGCCATTAAGTATTGAACCCGATGTGTAAAAATCCAATGAATTAAAAGAAGTTATGTTAACGTTATTTGAAACAAAATTTGCATCTTTCCCTATGTGAAAAACCATATAAACATTAGTTCCACTATTTTGAATTGAACTGTTTAAAATAGTAGTGAAAGAGCTATCGCCTAGCAAAAATAAGCTGGTCATAAAGATGCAATTTTCTGCATATAGCGATGCGTGCGGACTGCACGTTAACAATGTTAGTCCCCCCAGAGTGCTACCCGTAAACCTGGCGCTGCTGCCGGGCTGCAGTGTAATATCACTCCAGTTATTATGAGAAAATAAAGAACCAAAAGTGCTATTGACAACCTCCATATCATTATTTTCCGTGTTACCTCCATGCAATACAACATGCCCAAAATGAAAATTAGAGCCGGAGTCAATTAGCATAAAACCTCCGTTAGTTGTATAAACATTTATTACAACAGTGCTGACATTATCGTTTTCATGTAGTGACAAATCCGTGTTACTCACCCTCATGCTTTTACATCGGTAACCGGTAGTGGCATTTCCTCCTACTTCAATAGTGTCCGAAAAATTTTCAAAGCCAATAGAAACTGAAGAAAGCTTTGATTGAGAACTGCTGAAAAGCACATCATCCTGTTCTGTCGGTATTCTTTGAATAGGAGTTTGCCCGGCAGGTGTATTGATTTGGATCCAGTTTGTTACGTCATTCCATTTTTCCAGGCCGCCGCCTTTGTATAATAAGGTTACCCCCTGGCAATCGGCGAAACATGAAACATTCAATGATAGAATGAGAAGGAGAGTTTGCTTCATGGCGTTATTATTATAAGTGATATATGAGTGATATCAGTTACAGAGAAGGAGAGAATTCAGCAGATATTGAAGGCAGGCTAAGTGAACCTCATAAAGTTAAACATAAAAATTCAACAAAACATATTAGGTTGAAAAGGTGGGAATGTGTTACGAGACACGATTTTTACAAACGATAATTACATCATTGTATATCAATACCGGTTCAATGGTGGCGAGGCCACAAAAAAAGGAAGTCATAAAAGAATTAAAGAATCTTCGATCGAAAATTTGTTAGTTAGATAGAACAATTAAAACCTCTAACTTTTTATAAGCTATACTACCCGCCATTCCTTAGCGACTCTTTAATTAAAGCCTGTAAAATTTGGTTTAATTTTGATTCCACTTAGGCCACATTAAGAACATTAAAAATCCGCAAACAACCTTAAAACAATCACTCACAAAGCTTAATTGTATTAACGGTCTGGTTACTGTATTGTATTTTATTTACTTTATTCTCCTTGTTATAGTAAAGGATCAACACGCCATAAGCCGTTTGAAAGGCATCCCAATTTGGATCTTTCAATTGGGGCGTGCCGAGCCATTTAAATAAGCCATCGCGGGAAGCTCCCATTAGCGGAAGACTCATGGTTCCTTTAAAATCGGGGCCAATTTCCACGTAATGGCGGGTTGTATAAAAAGAAACGCCTTTGTCTTTATAAAAGACTCCGGCGCCGCATTTGGCCGAAGTCCCTTCTTCTTCAAAGCTGGTAAAGCAGGGCAAATTAAGTTTGATTTGCCCAACCGTGGAGGCCGGAACGATGGTTTTATTAATTCTTCCTTCGAGGATATCAACATTAATTTCCGGGCACTTCGGCGTGGTTTTTAATTGAGCCTTTACAGATAAGCACAGAAATGTACAACAAAGAAAAACGAAAAATAATTTCATGGCCGATGCTAATTACAATGGTTTAAAAAATATAAACGATTGAATTAAAGCAAAATCCTTGCTAAACTTTTTTAGGTTATGATCTACAACCGCACCTTCACTCCACCGTTTCCATTAAATCCTTTTGTTGTAAATCCTCTCGTGTAACAAAATATTTTTGATCTGTGATGTTTTGCAGATCAGCAAAAATGATGAGGTTTTTATTGAATTGATATTGGCCATAAAAACCTAAAGTGTAATAGCTTTTTAGTTCAAACGGAGCACTCATATATTTTGGCTCAAATGCTTTACTAACTGTTTTCAAGCTTGTTGATAAATAAAGCTCTTTTATTGGCTGGTAATTCAAAGAAATATTTAAAACATTTTTAGGCCTTTTATACAGGTTAAAATAGGAAGTGTCTTTGTTTGAAAAGTCTTTTGTCGATACTTTGCCATCAACATAAGTATAATTTAAAGAGGCAGAAAATCCTTTGCAAAAATGAATGGTTGCTTCGGTTTCAATGCCGTAATCATTTTGTTTGTCGGCATTAATATACCGGGATGCAAAAGTTGAAGGATCGGTATAAAAGTAGAATACATCTTTGATGTCCCTTATAAAGCCCGACACTCTCACATTTATTTTATCAGAAAAATATTGTACGCCAGCCTCGTAATTGGTGGAAATTTCCGGCTTCAGATTTTTATTTCCGTACTCCGAGTATAATTGGTAGAGAGAAGGAACATGGTACCCGGAAGAAATGTTTGCGAATATTTTATAATGATCTTGAATTAAATAAAAAGGATTGAACGAATAAGTGAAATTGCTTCCATAAAGATTATGATGGTTCCATCGGCCGCCCAGTTCTGTATTAAAGCCGGTTTTTGTTTTTACAATCAAAGAAGCATAAGTGCTAACCTGGTTTGTTTTTGCACTATCTGCCGAAATCGGCAACGCAGGAAACCCATAATCCGGCACATAGATGTAAGATTGAGTAGTTGAATTTCCCCTGTAATCCACTCCAGCAAGTAGCTCTACATTTTTATTTAAATGCAGGCTTGTATAAGCTTCTGCATAGTTGGAGGTTCCAAAATATTTACCATGCTGATATTTTGCATAAATATTTACATCGGATGAATCATCAACAAAGGTCCTGTTGAAGCGATTGTAATTATACTGTAACCTTATAAATCCGTTACTTAATTTATAATCAATTGATGTGCCCGCAATCGTATTGTCGTTATGATTTGTGTAATCTTTATCATCAATAAATGCGCCTGCATCTACATCAGCTTTGTTGTTATTGTATTTTCCATACAAGCGAACTGATGTTTTTTTGAAAGGCTGAAAGCCATAATTTAATTGAAACACATCCTGGTTAAAACCGTCTTTATCGAAATTTGCTTTTCCGGTCGAATCATAAGCCGATGAAAATCCTCGGCTGTATATTTTGTTGTAGGAAACAAAATACGTTTGCCCCTTACCGTTAGTGCCGCTGATAGATGCCGCTCCCTTGTAAGTGCCATAGCTTCCCGCTGAAAGGTCTGACATTCAGATTAAAAGGCTTATTGCCTGCTTTTTTGCTGATGATATTGATTACACCTGCCACGGCATCAGAACCATATAAGGTAGATTGCGCGCCTTTAAGAATTTCAATTCTTTCAATATTATCCAAGGCAAAATTATTCAGGTCAAACTCACTGCTGATGCCGGATGCGTCATTTAAGGGTACACCGTCAAGCATGATCAATGTATTACCTGCGGAAGCTCCGCGCGTATAAACAGTTTGGTTCGTGCCCAGGTTATTGTCAGCGCCGTTGATGATCATTCCGGGTTGTTGATTAAGAATTTCGCCTAAAGATTTACCAAAGCTTTTTTGCAATTGCTCTTGTGTAATTACGTTTACCACTTTGCCGGTTTCACTTTGTTTGATAAGCGTTTTGGTGGCAGTTACAATTACTTCATTTAAAGTTTTAGCGCTGTCCTGGGCAGAAGAAGCTATTGAAGAAAACAATAAAACAGCGGCAATAATTTTACATTTCATCTCTTGAAAATTTTTAAATTCTTTTTAAATAAATAAAAGGAAATAAGTAGAAATATAAAATGCACAAAGCCACTTTACATCTCCGCTTTTCTCCCGAAAGCATTGAATAAAATAGATAAGTGGCAGGTCTTCTGGCTTAAGGTTTATTTCAACGTCTTCCCGTCTTAAATCAGACAGTGACTAAAGATTGAAACTTCTCTCAGGCCCTGCTTTGGACGGGTTCTGAGAGGCCTTTTACAGCTACGGGGATAGCTCCGGAATTAAACCGGATTCCCATTTTAATCCCGTTCCGAAAGCTATCGGAATGCGGGAACCAATTACGCTGCAAATGTAAAAGCAATAAAGGCGAAATTCAAAAACTAATTTATAAAGATTCAAAAACAGATCAATTCAACAATGCTATTTTTTACTAAAACCAATTGATACTCCCGCATAATAATTTCTTCGCGGCGCCGCATTATAATACCTTCCGCCGGCTGCGTTGATATCATTTCCTAAACTGTATTTTTCATCAAGCATATTATCCGCCCCTGCAAAGATTTCGAATTGTATTTTGCGGGAAGAATGGTATTTATAGCCAATCCTTAACCCCAGCAAACTGTATGGATTGGCGTAGGCTGTGTTGGAATCATTCATAGCGATTGGGCCGCTATAGAAAAATGTGAAGTTGGCGTACAGTCCAATGTTCGTGCTTACATCTACTCCGCCGGCAACAGTTTGCGAAGCAACACCCGGCAGCTTTTTTCCTGAATAATTATTGTTCAATTGTTTAAATACATCGTAATGAAAATTATTCCACGTATCACTTGCTCTTATCAAAATATGATTGAAAAAAAGCGCATCATTGTTGATGACCTCATAGGTGATAAGAGTTTCTAAACCGTTTTGTTTTGCCGAGCCCGCATTCTGGAAATAGTCGGCGCCTGAGCTATCGCGGCGTTGCACAATTGCATTTTTTAATTTGTAGAAAAAGGCATTCACATCGAAATATAATTGATTTCGCAATAAGCTTCCTCTTACGCCAAACTCATAATCCACGCCACTTTCGGCCTGCAGCGTTTTATTAAATACATTGATGGACGGTAAAAGCTCGGCGGTAGTAGGGGCAGAAAATCCGCGGGCAATATCCGCATAAACCGAAATGTAGTTATTTAGTTTTTTTAAGATGGCAAACCTTGGCGCAATTTCGTTATTGAATTTTCTTTTATCCTTCGCGTTGGGCAATACAGAAAGCCTCATAAAATTAAGCGTCAGCCGGTTGATACTTGCACCCGCGGTGAACGTCCAGCCGCTTCCGAGCTCCGCATTCGCCTGCAAAAAAATAAATGCCTGGTTGTTATAAATTTCATCGTCAGTTTGCAATGAATCGGGTTGGCCGTTCTTGTTATTATAAATTCTTTGTGTGTTGAAGCTTTGCTGTATTTCGCCACCGCCGTTAAAGGTTAGCAAAGTATTTTTTAATTGCCGGCTAAATTGAAAAATACTTCTTCCCCCAAAATGCGGCTCAGAGGTTCTTCCATAATTGCGAAACGAAGGATTTCTCATCTGCGAATAAGCGCCATAAATAGTGGTGGTATTTTTCCAGTGTTCATCAATTTGCTGGTCGTAAGAGAAGCCTGCTAAAAATGTTTTTTGGTAAATAGCCGCCTGCGACTGACTTGCACTGGGCAATCCGCCAACTGCGGGCCTGGAGGCTTTAGGGTTCAAATCATATTCTTTTTTTGTAAGTGCGCCGGGAGTTTGATAGTAAAGGTCGCTATATAAAAAATGTGCCTGCAATCCTGATTTTTCGTTCTGTTTTAAAACCGCATCCCACGTTACAACATCACGTCTTAATGCGGTGTTATCCCGGTATCCATCGCTTGTTTGGTGCTGGTAGTTAATCGTGCTGTGCGAATTTTCTTTGCCAAATCTCACATTGGCATTTAAATTATTAAGATGATAACTGCCCACTTCATACGACAATGAGGCACCCGGATTAAACTTGCCTGCATCATTCTGTATCAATAAAACGCCGCCTGTTCCGGATCCATAAAGGCTGCCTCCCGGTCCTTTAATAATTTCCACCGACCGGATATTATAAAATCCAAGCTGATTCAAATAAGTGTTGCCTCCTGGATCAGTATACGGAATGCCATTATAATACACTTTTATATTTCTAACTCCAAAAGGTGAGCGAAGCGAACTACCACGTATGCTTAGACGATAACTACCGGGAGAGCGTTCTTCCATCCTCACACCCGGGTTGGCATTCATCGCCGGCAACAGCGAAGTATTATTGTACCGGTTTAAATCGGTTCTGTTTACCAGGCTTATTGCTGCCGGAACATCAATCAGTTTCCGGTTATTTTCGTAGGCTTTTATGATTATGTTTTCAAGTGTTTGTGTAGAATCAAAATGATCGTCTGTTTGCGAAAAGACAATTTGGGTGCTGAACAATAATGCAATCAAAAATATTTTCATAATACAACATACAAAGGGTAAAGATAACGCCAATTATTGGTGGGCGATTTGCCTAAGTAGTCGCTTCTTTTTTTTATCTATGAAAGCCAAAATGTAGAAAATTCAATTTTTTCAGACGCCCTGCTTTCTCTCAATCTAAACTTAAAAAATGTTTTCACAATTGATACTTTTGCGAAAAGATGATTGTGGAATGTTATCTTGAAATTTAAACAGTCAATTTCGGTTCTTTAATTATTCCTGCGATGCGCTTTTATAAAGCCGGAAGAATTTGATGCGGAAAACAAAGCACACCGCCAATTAAGAATGTTTATTGGCCTTGAAGAACCGGAGTATATTATTGAAGACCTGGAACGAGGCTTCAACGGAATGAATCACTGATTTCCACTAAAATATTTATGTAATTATTTTTTATTTCGAAAGGTTTACCACTTATCCAAGATTTAGTCATTAAAACGTTCAAATCATTATTTTTGTCAAATGTATCTTAAAATTACACTGCCATTTATATTCCTGTGTTTTGCGACTGCTGCCTTTTCTCAAAAGAAATGGAATTTGCAGCAATGTGTGCAATACGCAATGGATAACAACATTTCTATCAAGCAAAGTGATATTCAAGCACAGCTTTCGGGAATCACCTACCAGCAAAGCAAGCTTTCAAAAATCCCCTCTTTGAATTTTAGTAATGATGATGGTTATCGTTTTGGAAAATCTCAAAACCCATCTACCGGTATTCTGGAAAATCAAAACTATTTTACCGTTGGGTTAAACCTTCAATCGAATGTTCAGATATTTAACTGGTTTTCAAAAAAGAATACCATTCTTGCCAACGAATGGTTAACGCTTGCGGCCAAAGCTTCTACCGATAAATTAAAAGATGATATTGCTTTAACTGTTGCCAATTCCTACTTGCAGGTATTGCTGGCGCGCGAACAGCAAAACATTGCTGATGTTCAGGTAAAGCAATCGCTTTCGCAATTGGATATTGTAAATAAACAGGTAAAAGCCGGAGCGTTACCCGAGTTGAACGCCGTGGAACTTGAAGCACAACTTGCCAACGACAGCGCCAATTTAATTTCTGCAACCGGAAATGTAACGCAGGCAAAATTTGTTCTAAAAGCCTACATGAACCTGGATGCCGGTGAGCCTTTTGAAATTGACGAGCCGCCAGTTGATCAGATACCATTAGATCCCATCGGTGAATTGCAGCCGGAAAGCGTTTATGCATTGGCGTTAGCTAACCTGCCGCAGCAAAAACTGAACGAATTTAATTTAAAAGCTGCGCAAAGAAATGCGTTGGCCGCCAAAGGATTGTTATACCCTACAATTTCTGCATTTGGCAACCTGAGCACCAACTATGGCTACTTCCGCTCGCCTTTATACGACGAAGTTTTTAACGGCTATGCGCCTAGCGGACTTGTAGTCAGGGATGGTTCGGGGGGATTTATCGATGTACAAAAGCCTTTATATACTACGGGTGGCAAAAAGGGCTATATTACTTCAGATCCGATGGGCACACAATTCAGCAATAACTTCGGGCAGGCGATTGGAGTAAGCCTTTCTATTCCGATTTTTAATGCATGGCAGGGAAAAGCAAATTTTCAGAGAGCAAAGCTTAATATAAAAACGCTGGAGTATCAAAAGGAGCTGGATAACCAAACTTTGAAACAAAATATTTACCAGGCATACAACTCAGCGCTTGTTGCGATGGAAAAATTTACTTCTTCTGCGAAAGCGGTGGAGAGCGCGCAAAAGAGCTATGATTTTTCAACCAAAAGATATAACGTGGGAATGCTCAGCACGCTGGAGCAAATAACCAATCAAAATAATTTGTTCAGGGCAAAGCTTCAGTACGTTTTAAACCAGTTTGATTACGTGTTTAAGATGAAAGTGCTTGAGTTCTATAAAGGACAGGGAATAAAATTATAAACGAAAAGAAAAAAGTTAACATGAATAAGACTTTAAAACGTGTAATTATTGCTTTAGTAGTATTGATTGTTCTTTTGGTCGTGCTCAAAAAAACCGGCGTGCTTGGTAAGGACGAAGGAATAAAAGTCACCAGCGAAAAAGTAACCAAAAAAACGATTATAGAAACCGTAAATGCAAGTGGTAAAATTTATCCCGAAGTTGAAGTAAAACTAAGCCCTGACATTTCCGGCGAAATTGTTGAATTGAATGTGGAAGAGGGTGATAGTGTGAAACGCGGACAAGTGCTGGCACGCATTTATGGCGATATCTATGCCACACAAAGAGACCAGGCTGCAGCAATTGTAAGCCAGCAGCAAGCCCAGGTGGCCAATGCTTCGGCATCTTTAGGCGCACTGCAGGCGCAACTGGACCAGGCAAAAAAGACCTACGACATGCAAAAGGAATTGTATGACGAAAAAGTAATTTCTAAAAACGAATTCAACACTGCTGATGCCGCGTACAAAACTGCGGTGGCTAATTTAAATGCCGCAAAGCAAGGCATCGTTGGCAGCCAGGCAAGTGTTCAAAGCGCACGGGCCGGACTTGCAAAAGCAAATAAAGATATTAGCCGCGCCACCCTGGAAGCGCCCATGAACGGAGTTGTTTCTTTATTGAGTGTAAAAAAAGGCGAGCGTGTGGTTGGAAGCTCGATGATGGCAGGCACAGAAATGATGCGCATTGCAGACATGAGTAAAATAGAAGTACGGGTGGACGTTGGCGAGAATGATGTTCCCAAGGTACATCTTGGTGATAGCGCAACTATTGAAGTGGATGCTTTCAATAACCGGAAATTTAAAGGTGTTGTTACACAAATTGCCAGCAGTAATAATGGGGCAGCAACTGCCAGCGCGTTAACCACCACCAGCACCGATGTTACCAATTATAAAGTGTATATCCGCCTGGATCCTGATTCTTATAAAGATCTTGATTGACCCTACAAAAAAGAAAAGCTTTCCTTTCAGGCCGGGAATGAGCGCCAGCGCCGACATTCAAACTAAAACGCATGCGGATGTGTTGGCTATCCCAATCAACGCTGTAACCACCCGTGAAAGAAACGATTCAACCCAAACCGTAAAGGATAATACTACTACCGGGGTAACAAATACTTCCGCCGCCAGCAACGATCTTGATGAAGTGGTTTTTGTTTTGCAGGCCGATGGTACTGTAAGAAAACAAAAAGTAAAAACCGGCATCCAGGATATTAATTCCATCGAGGTTATTGAAGGACTGAAAGAGGGCGATGAAGTAATTACCGGCCCCTATGATGTGGTTTCAAAAACATTAAAAGAAAAAGACAAAGTAAAAGTAGTGCCTAAAAACGAAGTGTTTGCAGGCAAGAAATAAATAAAATTTTAAGTTCAAATCCATTCTCAATATTATGTTGCAGAATGGATTTTTTATTTAAAGGATTGTATATGTTCTCCTGAAAAGAATAGGTTGTTAACGGGAATTAAAAAGTAAAAAAACTATAAAAAGACTTTTGCCGCTTTTGAAATACTTTCAGGTTTTCCTACATCAATGAATTTTGAGTTGCTATGGTCAAATGCAACAATGGCTTCTGTTTTCGCTAATTCAAGATAAACATCTACCATCGAAAATTTGCCCGTCATTTTTAATAACGGAAATATTGCCGGCGAAATAATATGGATTCCGCTAAACGCTTTTTGCTGATACTTTTTACATTCACGGCTCATTCTTTGCGCGCCGGTTTTTATATTTTCCCAGCCGCACAACCGATCGAGATCATCAAATAAAAAATATCGTGAGGTGTGGCGCGACGTAACAGCAAGCGTTGCCAGGCAGTGATTTTTTTTGTGCTGCGCGATCATTGCTTCCAGGTCCATATCGGTTAATACATCAACATTCATCAATACAAAAGGCTCGTTGTCTTTTTCAAAGAACCAGGCGGCCTTTTTTAATCCGCCGCCCGTTTCGAGCACTTCATTGGTTTCGTCTGAAATAGAGATCTTGCTTCCAAATCCATTATTGACTTTTATCAAATTGATAATCTGATCTGCAAAATGATGCACGTTGATGATGAGTTCTGTTATTCCGAATGAAGCGAGGTATTCAACATTTCTTTGCAAAAGCGTTTTCTCATTAACTATTGCCAATGCTTTGGGGTGCTTGTCAGTAAAGGGTTTCAGGCGCGTGCCCAAACCCGCGGCAAGTATCATTGCTTTCATTTATAAAAAAATTATTACACTAATTTTTTTCAAGAATTATACGAATTAAAAATCCATCATCTTTTCAAAAACCCTTGCGTTCATGTATGTTTTGTTCAATGTGATTTAATTCAATCTTCACTTTAAATTTATTATGAAGATACCTTGTAAGCGCTTCGGCAGCGTATACACTGCGATGCTGGCCGCCTGTGCAGCCAAAGCTAATCGTTAACGAATCGAAATTACGGCGTATATAATCTTCTACCGAAATGTTCACAATGTTATAAACGCTGTTTAAAAATTCCGGCATGGCGGTACGCTGTTCTAAGAAATCGATCACGGACTTATCGCGGCCCGTTACTATTCTGTATTCCTCAAATCTGCCGGGATTTAACATGCCCCTGCAATCGAAAACGAAGCCTCCGCCGTTGTGGCTTTTATCTTTCGGATAACCGGTTTTTAAATAAGAAAAACTGTTGATGGTAACCACCAAAGGCGTTGAAGCATTGGCCTGCAAAGGTTTAAAGCGATTTACCACTTCGTCGCGCACAATCAGCCCCATAATGCGCTCAAATTCCGGCAGCGCGATACCTGTTTTTTTGTTGGCTAAAAACCATTTCAGGTTGTTGAGCGCTAACGGAATGCTTGTTAAAAACTGTGATTTGCGCTCAAACAATCCACGAAACCCATAAGCACCTAAGACCTGCATCAGCCTTATTAAAACATAGCCATTGTATTGGCTTACAAACCGCGTTCTGTCCACCGGTTTTTCTAAAAGTTCACTCACACAATCCATGTAATATTCGAGCAGCAGATTTTTCCAGTCTTCTGAAAGATCGGCCCGCGCCTGCCACAACAGGGACGCGGCATCGTATTGCAATGCTCCTTTCATTCCGCCCTGGTAATCTATAAAATACACCTCGCCATTTTTTACATAAATGTTTCGGCTCTGAAAATCGCGAAACATAAAATATTTATGTTCTACGTGAGTAAGATAGTTGCTGAGCGCCTCAAAATCATCGATTAGTTTTTCTTTGTCGTAAGGAATTTTAAGCGTGTCCAGGAAATAATATTTAAAATACAAAAGGTCGCTTAATATTGCCTGCTTGCCAAACTCTTTTGATGTTAAGCATTTTGAGTAATCAAAATTTTCGCTGCCTTTTATTTGCATCCGGGCAAGCGATTTCAGGCTTTTTTTAAACAATCCGTAAACATAATCATCCTGGCCATGCTGCTCTAATTCGTTTAATAATGAAACGCTTCCAAAGTCTTGCTGGATGTACATTTTGCCGTCCGGGTGCTTTATAAAAATATGCGGAACAGGTGCATTTATTTCTTTAAAATGATCGGTAAAATTCAGGAAAGTGGTATTCTCGTTGATGTTTTCATTATAGGTAACGATATAAGAACCGGTGGCGGTTTTCACGCGGAAATAAATTCTGTCGCCACCGGATTTCGGCAATTTTTCCAGGCTCTCAATAGCGCCGGATTTAAACGTTTGAAAAAACGATTTTATATCTTCTGACAATGGGTCCATATAAAAAGTTGGCAGTAAAAATAAGGTTTTGTAAAGAAGAAAATCAATCCCAAAAAATTATGGTTGCTTTATAAAATCGATACCCAGGTAAGTTAAAATATAGATTTTCCGCTTTTTATTAAATGATTTTTTCCGGTGATACAGATCAAATCAATCTTAAAATTTTTGTACTTCACCGGTCCAAAAAATGTAAAACATTTCTTTTAAAAACATTTATATTTGAAAATAGATTGGTTTGATTAATAGCAACCAATCACAATCTTTCTTCAGCACGAATTTCATTTTAAATGTCTTTTAATTTTGAATATAAATGAGCTGCATTATCTCCAGGTTAAAAAAATTTTGTTTCCCTATTGTCGTCCTGCTTCTTGCTGTCTTAATCTTGCCCTCGTGCGAAAACCATCGCTACGACAGCGATAAAAGACAAATAATGGCCAAAGATGCCATCAGGAGGCAACTTCAAAAAGTGCGTGGGTACAATGTTACCGGCTTTAGCGAAGACACTTTAAAAAACATGGCCGATTCGAATTTTAAAACGCAGATAAGATATACCCTGGACATAACATTTCAGGATTCCAACAATATTTTTCAGCAAAAAAAAGGAACGGTTTTGTTTACGCCTAATGGCGAATCCATTATCAGTACTGAGATTTCAGACAGGTGATGACAAATGAATCAACGCTTAAACGCTCATCTTAATTTACCTATTTGTGAACAACAAATGCAAATTAACCTGCGGCAAAAAAATATAATTTGATCTTTTAGACTATAATTTTTTCGTTATGAGGTTATTAAAAGAAAGGTTCCTGGCATTAGATGTTTTCAGAGGAATGACCATTTGTTTTATGATCATTGTAAACACGCCAGGCAGTGGCGCCGAAGCATATCCTCCTTTGCAACACGCCACCTGGCACGGCTTTACACCTACCGATCTTGTTTTTCCGTCGTTCTTGTTTGCTGTGGGCAACGCCATGAGCTTTTCATTAGATAAGTATCGCCAGATAAGCAACTCGGCATATCTTACCAAAGTTTTCAAGCGCACACTCTTAATTTTTGTACTTGGATTTTTAATGTACTGGTTTCCGTTTTTTGATATTAATGCTGCAGGCCATATGGTGGCAGCGCCGTTGCACAATACCCGCATCATGGGCGTGCTGCAGCGGATTGCGCTTTGCTACTTTTTCGCTTCCCTGATGGTGCATTATTTATCTGCAAAAAATGTGGCCATTGTGAGTATTTTATTATTGATCGGTTACTGGCTATTGCTTTTGATTTTTGGAAACGCCGCGCAGCCACTGAGTATGATGGGAAACGCGGGCCTTTATCTCGACCGCTTTTTAATGGGCGAGAGCCACATGTATCATGGCGAAGGAATTCCTTTTGATCCTGAAGGCTGGCTGAGTACTTTGCCCGCTATTGTAAATGTGGTTGTTGGTTTTTTTGCAGGAAGATTCATTCAGCGGAAGGGCAAATCTTTTGAAACCCTTGCCAGGCTGATGCTTGTGGGAGCGCTGTTTATTTTTATAGCGCTTTGCTGGAACATGATTTTTCCGATCAACAAAAAATTATGGAGCAGTTCTTTTGTGATGGTTACTACCGGCATTGATTTAATTCTCATTTCTGCATTGATCTATATTTTGGAAATGAAAAATTGGAATAAAATGAAATGGTCCGATTTTTTTCTCGTCTTCGGACGAAACCCTTTATTTATTTATGTCCTTTCGGAACTTATGGTGGTAGTACTTTTTATGGTGCGTGTTTCACCACGCGAGAATCTATTTGGCGCTATCAACCGAACCGTATTTCAAAAAGTTGCGCCCGGCTCGTTTGGTTCTTTTATGTTTGCCATTTGCTACATGCTTGTGTGCTGGAGCATCGGCTGGTGGCTCAATAAGAGAAGGATTTATATTAAAGTATAGTATTCCATATAAGCCATTTTGTAGGAAAAACACTTTCGCTGAGGCGTGATTTTAAATTCATCCAAATCAAAATACGAACTAAGCCAATAACAATATTTATGTAAATTTCACCTTTTTAAAAGTGTTCTTAAAACAAAGATGAACCACAGGAAATCATTTTTTTTATCCATCATAGCGCTGTCTCTTTTGTTATCATTGAGTTTTACCCAAAGTGCATCGGCGCAAATGCCTTCATTTAACATGAAGCTGTCTAACGGAAAAACATTTTCGTCAACACAACTTTCGAAACAAAAACCTGTTGTCATCATTTATTTTGCGCCCGATTGCAGCCATTGCCAAACATTGATGAATGAGATTTTTAAAAATTTCGCACCATTCAAAAATGCGCAAATGGTGATGGTAACTTTTGAGCCATTAACGGAGCTTGCCGGGTTTGAAAAAAAATATCAAACAGCAAAATATACTAACATAATAACAGGAACCGAAGTCCCGGCTTTTTTCTTCAAAAATTATTACCAGTTACAGCATACGCCTTTCACGGCGCTTTTTGATAAAAAAGGCAAATTGGTGGTATCTTATAAAGATGAAACCCCGGTAAATGATTTGCTAAAGCGGCTAAAAATGTTGAAGTGATTTTTCGGGGAACGATCCACATCATCTAAAAAATTTTTGCAGTTATTGGTTTTTAAATAATGATTATTAATACCTTCAATCAACTTCCATATTTTATAAAAAATTTTTTATGAGAAAAAGTATTTTTATTTCCTTCTTTTTATTGAGTGGCTTTATAGTGTTTAGTCAGAAAAATAACGTGGCCAGTTTGTTGATGCCGCAACCTGTTTCGGTGGTTTCCGGCACAGGAAATTTTATTATAAACAACAAAACAACAGTTCATGTATCTTCATCAGATGCAGCAGCAAAGCGCGTTGGGGAATTTCTTTCGGCCAAAATAGCCAAAGCAACGGGTTACCAGGTTGCGGTAAATACCGGAGCACAAACCCCGGCCGAAAATGCCATCAGGCTTGTTTTAAAAAATGATGCATCGTTAGGAAACGAAGGCTATCAATTAAATGTTACTGCCAACGGAGTTTCCATTGCTGCCAATAAACCTGCCGGGCTTTTTTATGGCATGCAAACGTTGTTGCAACTGTTACCCAAAGAGATTGAGGGAAAGGAAATCGCTAAAAATGTAAAATGGAATGTACCAGTTTGCACTATTTCTGATAACCCGCGCTTTGGCTGGCGCGGATTAATGTTGGATGTAAGCCGCCATTTTTTTACCAAGGATGAAGTGAAGCAATTCATTGATGAAATGGCCAAATATAAATTCAACTTAATGCACTGGCATCTTACTGACGATGAAGGCTGGCGCATAGAAATCAAAGGATTGCCCAAGCTTACCGAAGTAGGCGCATGGCGTGTTAAGAAGGTGGGCTACTTTGGAACTTTTAGTGCGCCAACGCCAGACGAGCCAAGAGATTACGGCGGATTCTACACACAGGAGGATATTAAAGAAATAGTAAAATATGCCCAGGATCGTTTTGTAAATATTTTGCCTGAGGTGGATGTTCCCGGTCATAGCCTGGCTGCTGTTGCTTCTTACCCGGAATTATCCTGTACACCCGGCGCGGAAAATTATCATGTTCGCTCAGGAGAAGAAATTATGGATTGGTCTCACGGCCATCCGCCAATTGCCTTGCTGGATAACACGCTTTGCCCGGCTAATGAAAAAGTATATGATTTTTTAGATAAAGTGATGACGCAGGTGGCGCAGCTTTTTCCATTTGAATACATACATGTTGGTGGTGATGAGTGTCCCAAAAATTTCTGGGAAAAGAGCGATGCGGTTAAAGCATTGATGCAAAAGGAAGGTTTAAAAAACATGGATGAAGTGCAAAGCTATTTTGAAAAAAGATTAGAAAAAATAGTAGAATCGAAAGGAAAAAAGTTTATGGGTTGGGACGAGATATTACAAGGTGGCTTAGCTCCAAATGCCGCAGTAATGAGCTGGCGCGGAATGAAGGGCGGAATTGAAGCTGCCAAAATGAAACATGAGGTAGTTATGAGCCCAACAGATTTTGCTTACCTGGATTACATGCAGGGCGATCAAATTATTGAGCCACGCGTTTATGCAACTCTCAGGTTGAGCAAAGCTTACGAATTTGAACCCGTGCCAGAGGGCGTAGATCCTAAATACATTAAAGGCGGCCAAGCCAATTTATGGACAGAACAGATCTATAACACCCGCCACATGCAATACATGCTTTGGCCAAGGGCAATGGCTATTTCAGAAGCCGTTTGGTCGCCAAAAAATAAACGCAATTGGAACAACTTCGTTGGCCGCGTAGAAAATCAATTTAAAAGATTTGATGAAGCCGAAGTAAAATACGCACCAAGCATGTATGATCCCATCTTTAAAGTAAGCAAAACCAGCGATCAGCAATTGCAAATTGATTTGAGCACCGAAGTGGAAGGGCTGGATATTTATTACAGCTTTGACAATTCTTTCCCTGATAATTTTTATCCAAAATACACTGCACCATTGGTGCCGCCAAAAGATGCGGTAATGCTTAAAGTAATTACCTACAGAGATAAAAAGCCGGTTGGCCGCATGATCTCAATGCCTATTGCAGAATTGCAAAAGAGAGCAGGAAATAAGCAATAAAATGCGGACGGATTGCATGCTGAAAAACTTGCATCATATAAGCCAAAAAGTAGTTTTCTATGTTTTAAATGAATGGCCCCGGTTCGTAAGCACATGAACCGGGGCCTTGTTTTAAGAGATTCTTCAAATTATCTTCAGAATCATTTTGTAATTTTTCACAAAAAAATTTCCTGTGAAGATATTAATTGTTGAAGATGAGGAAGCATTGAGTGAGAGCATCGCTGATTATCTTACCGGCCAGGAATATGTATGCGATATAGCCGCAGATTATTTAACGGCGCGGGAAAAAACGGAGCAGAATGATTACGACTGCATCTTGCTTGATATAGGATTGCCCGGCGGCAGTGGTTTAAAAATTCTTGAGCTGTTAAAGGCAGATAAGAAGAACGATGGAGTATTGATCATCTCTGCAAAAAATTCTTTAGATGATAAGATCAATGGACTCAACCTCGGCGCAGATGATTACCTGCCAAAGCCATTTCATCTGTCTGAATTAAATGCAAGAGTTGCAGCGATCATCAGGAGAAAAAATTTTGACGGCAACAATTTGATTGAGTTTAACAACCTCGTGATCGACACGCAAAACAAAACGGCCACTGTTGATAAAAAGCCGCTGGAGCTCACCAAAAAGGAATACGAACTGCTTTTATATTTTGTTTCCAATAAAAAGCGCCTGATCTCTAAAGATGCAATAGCAGAGCACCTTTGGGGCAATGAAATGACGGGCAGTTTCGACTTTATTTATACCCACATAAAAAACCTTCGAAAAAAATTGCTGGATGCCGGCAATGCAGATTATATAAAATCGGTATACGGAATGGGCTATAAATTTACCGATCAATGAAATTGCTTTCAAAATACAATCGAGTAAATGTGCCGATTACTGTGGCAACGCTTTTGATCAGTGCTGTTGCTTATTATTTTATACTTCATTACGTGCTGGTTCATCAGTTAGATAAAGATCTGATTGTGGAAAAACAGGAGATACTTCATTTTGTACAGAAAAATAATGCGCTTCCGGAGATATCCAATTACAAAGACCAACAGATTCATTTTCGTTTGTCTGACGACGTTTTTTTACGGGATCAATTTTCGACAGGAAACGGGGTTGAAAAAATAAGTGATGATGATGAAAGCTTTCGCAGGCTTGAATTTGCGTTAAGCGTACAGGGAAAAAATTACATTGCCACAGTAAGCAAATCTCAGCAGGAAACTGAAGATATTGTCCGGTTAATTCTATTGATCACATTTTTGGTGATTGCTTTTTTGTTAGTGGTATTATTTATTGTAAATCGATTCTTGCTCGATAAATTGTGGCAGCCGTTTAATCATACTTTATTACAGTTAAAGCAATTCAATCTTTCCGGCAAACATCATGTTGAATTGCAGCCCACCGGTATTGATGAGTTTGAGCAACTGAATAAAACGGCGCTAACGATGACACAAAGGATGAGCAAGGATTATGAATCGCTGAAAAGCTTTACGGAGAATGCCTCACACGAAATACAAACGCCGTTGGCGATCATAAAAAGTAAAATCGAATTACTCTCGCAATCTGAAAATCTGGATCAGGCGCAGGTGAATGCACTGCAATCGTTGAGCGATGCGGCCACCCGGCTTTCCAAATTAAATCAATCGCTGCTGCTGCTTACAAAAATAGAAAACCGGCAGTTCGTTGAAGCAAAACGGGTAAATATTTCATCGGTTTTGCTGCGCCACCTCGAAAACTTTGAAGAGCTGGCAGGTGCAAAAAATATAAAAATCGTAAAAAACATCCATGACGATCAATATGCCGAAATGAACGATTCATTGGCAGAGATTTTGATTTCCAATCTCATCATAAATGCGATAAAGCATAATCATGAGGGTGGGGAAGTATTCATTCATCTTGAAAAAAACACGCTAATTATTAGCAATACGGGAGCTGAGCCGGAGAAGCAAACTTCAGAATTTTTTGAGCGCTTTAAGAAAGATTCCAACGCTCATGATTCTTTGGGGCTTGGCCTTTCAATTGTGAAGAAGATATGTGACAGTTATGGTTTTTCGGTTCGATATGAATATACAAATAGCCAACATGTGGTAACGGTTCAATTGTAATTTTTTTTAAATCGAATTTTTTCAGGAATCTATATTCTTAATAGTGTTAGTATACCCGTAAAAAAATAAAAGCTGATCGAATGAATATTGCAAAAAAATACATTTTGGTTATTCTGATGATGTTTCCTGTTCTTGGTTTTTGCCAGGTAGATTCGTTATCAAAACAATTAGATAGCCTCAGGCAAAAAAAGGAAAACGCCGGTGGCCAGTATAATAACATCAACAAAAATGCTTATAACGAAGCCACCGTGCTTGATGTTAAGTCGTATTTTATTTTACTTGGCAGCAATTTAAAGCAGGGATTTACCAAGCCTTTTCATATGAGCAAAAAGGATTGGGGAAATTTTGGAAAATTTGCTGTGGTAACGGTTGCACTTTCATTTGCGGATGAACCCATTCAAAAAGGAGCCCTAAAGCTGCGAAATCAAAACGGTTGGACTAATAATGTGAGTAAATATGTTACCAATTTTGGCGGCGTATATGAGGGTTACACACTTGCCGCACTTGGTGCTTATGGCCTGGTCTTTAAAAACCAGAAGATGGTAACTACCACTTTATTAGCAACCCAGGCTTACATTACCGGTGCTGCCGTGGAAAGTGTCTTAAAATTTGTTTCGGGCCGAACGAGGCCATCATATTATCAACCTGGTGAAGAAGCAGAGCCACGGTTTCTTGGTCCGTTCTCCAAAACTGCCAGCGATGCCAGTGGCAGAAAAGTATATAGTTCGTTTCCATCGGGCCATACTACAGTGGCTTTTGCCGCCGCAACAGTGTTTGCATCAGAATATAAGAATAAACCCCTGGTTCCCATTATTGCGTACACTGCAGCCGGCTTAATAGGCATCAGTCGCGTTACCGAAAACAAACACTGGACCACCGACGTGGTGGTTGGTGCAGCGCTCGGTTTCTTAACAGGCAAACAAGTGGTTAATAACTACCATCGTTATGCGAAAATAAAATCGGCTGAGCAACAAAAAAATACGGTTTCATTTAATTTGAATTATTCTTACGGGCATTGGGAGCCGGGTTTAGTATATCATTTAAGATAGCTTTATTTTCTTCGGAAACAGTTGTTTTTTTATGCGATAGAAAAGTAAAAATCTACAAAATGGCTTATCTCATGATTAAAAAATAGTTCAACATTAACGCTACAATTTCTCTTCAGAATCAGTTTTTATTTTTGTATAAATAAAACTTATAAATATGAAAAAAGTATTTGCGTCTGCGGCAATCTTTCTTGCTTTAGGCGCCGCAGCTTTCGCTCAAAAAAATGTGCAGCCTCCGGCAGCAGTTAAATCCTCTTTTGAAAAAGACTTTCCCGGTGTTACTACCAAATGGGAAAAAGAAGGTGCTAACTACGAAGCCAATTTTAAAAAAGATGGAAAAACATTATCCGCGCTTTACGATTCGAAAGGTAGCAAACAGGAAACTGAACAGGATATAAAAATATCTGAGCTTCCTCAAACCGTAAAAGATTATGTTGCTAAGAATTATCCAGGCGAAAAAATTAAAGAAGCCGCAATAATTACTAAAGCAAACGGCGAAGTAAATTATGAAGCTGAAGTAAAAGGAAAGGACGTATTGTTTACAAAGGATGGCAAGTTCATAAAAACAGCAAAGGATTAACATTGAAAAAAATTTCTTCAATCACCAATTCTGCGATGAGCAGAATTGGTTTGTTTTATGCGTATGAATAAAAAAGCGCTTATCTTTTTTTCATTTTTTATTTTGCCTTTATTTTCCCTGGCGCAAAGTAAAGGGCTCGATTATTTCGTGAATAGTTCCATCAACAATAATCCGAGAACTGTCGAGTTGCAAAATTTAATTTTGGCAAACAGGCTGGATAGTCAACTCATTGTTGCCGGAAATAGATTTCAGCTATCAGGAAGCGGAAACGCTTACTACGCGCCGGTTGTAAATGGGTATGGATATGATGTAGCCATTACAAACGGGCAGCAGCTATCGGCACTGGTTGCGTTAAATAAGCAGATCTATAATAAGCGAAATCTTAGCCTTCAATTCAAAAACCTGCAACTTCAAAAAGATTCTTTAAACATCACCTCTGCCATTTCCAGGCAGGATATTCGTAAGGCAATTGTTGCGCAATACATTACTACCTATGGTGGGCAGCTGCAGTTGGAGTTTAATGATGAAGTAATCCGGCTTCTTTCTAATGAAGAAGTTTTGCTGAAAAAACTCACTCAAAAAAATGTGTACAAGCAGGCCGATTATCTTTCATTTTTGGTTACACTGCAACAGCAAAAGCTAACAAGAAACCAGTTGGCAGTTCAGCATAAGAATGATTATGCTACCTTAAATTATCTCGCCGGTATTGTAGACACAACCGTTGAAATACTTACTGCGCCTGATATTGAAGTGGTAAAGAATATAGAAACGTCGCGTTCTCCTTTTTTTCTCAATTATAAAATTGATAGTTTGCGCATTCTTAACGAGCGCGCTTTAATTGACGTGGAATATCGGCCCAAAGTAAATTTTTTCGCGGATGCGGGTTATCAGTCCACGTTTATTTTAACGCCGTATAAAAATTTTGGAACCAACGTGGGAATCAATCTCACCGTTCCAATTTACGATGGACATCAAAAGCAATTGCGTTATTCTAAACTCGCTATTGACGAACGTACACGCCAGCGGCGGCAGGAATTTTTTAATAACCAGTTTCAACAGCAAATATTACAGTTAGAACAACAGCTCGCAGAACTAGACAGTCTTTCGGGGCCTATTAACGAACAAATAAAATACTTAAGAACGCTCATTGAGGTAAATGGAAAGCTGCTGGAAACGGGCGATATAAGAATAACAGATTATGTACTGGCTTTGAACAATTTCATTGCGTCAAAAAATCTTGTTGTGCAAAACCAGGTGGCAAAATACCTGATCATACATCAACTAAATTATTGGAATTTGCAACAATGAAAGTATACAATTAATTAAGCGTTATCAATGAAAAAATACTGCGCACAAATATTCGGCTTGCTTTTTTTAGGTAGCTTAATTGCGATTGGCTGTAAGTCAAAGGGCAGCACATCTTCGGAAACGGATACAGCTCCGGAAGCGCGTGTACCCATTACTGTTACATCGATCAAATATGAGCCGCTGGAAGAATTTGTAAACCTCAATGCAACGTCTGCCTATTTGCAGAAAATCGTTGTAAAATCGAATCTGATCGGATACGTACAAAAATCGAATGTAAAATTTGGCGATTATGTTAAACGCGGACAAACCTTATTTGTACTGAAAACGAAGGAAGCGGCAGCGATAGGTAATTCGGTAAATCAATTGGATCCCGGGTTTAAATTTTCCGGGGTGAATGTAATAAAGGCGGAAGCAAGCGGCTATATAACAGAAGTCAATCACCAGTCCGGCGATTACGTGCAGGATGGCGAACAGCTTGCTCTCATCAATGATTCAAAGAGTTTTGTTTTTGTAATGAATGTTCCTTACGAATACAAACGTTATGTTGCTGCGGCAAAACAAGTTCAGGTTACCCTGCCCGATGGTGAGCGCTTGTTGGCTACGGTAAAATCATCTTTGCCAATGGTTGATTCCGTGTCGCAAACGCAGGCGGTTTCGTTGTCGGTAAATACGGCACAATCCATTCCGGTAAATCTTGTTGCCAAAGTAAAAATTATTAAAGTATCAAAGATTGCGGCGCCAGCATTAGAGAAAAGAGCGGTTTTATCAGACGAGTCATTAAATGGTTTTTGGGTGATGAAACTGATAAATGATACTACAGCAGTTAAAGTGCCGGTTAAAATAGGAATTCAAACAAGCGAAAAAGTAGAAATCACGTCTCCGGAATTTTTGGCTACCGACAGAATTTTACTAACAGGAAATTACGGATTATCAGATACGGCGTCGGTGATTATTCAAAAATAATTTCACTTATGAAAGATTTTTTTTCCACCTACAAAAGCCCTGTGGCGGTTACGCTGGCACTTATTATTATGGGTGGATTGTTTGCATATAGTAAAATGCAAACTTCATTATTCCCGGAAATTACCTTTCCCAAAATAAAAATTATTGCTGAAGCAGGTTTGCAGCCCGTTGATAAGATGATCGTATCTGTTACGCGACCGCTGGAAAATGCCATCAAACAAACTCCTGACCTAACCAGGATACGAAGTACCACGAGCCGCGGAAGTTGCGAAATATCCGCCTATATCGATTGGAAAGCGAATGTAGATTTAAGCCAGCAAAGAATTGAAGCGAAAATTGCCGAGATTAGAAACACGCTGCCCCCGGAAGTAAATATCACCGTGGAAAAAATGAATCCTTCTATTTTGCCGGTAATGGGCTATTCGTTAGAAAGCCACTTGTTGTCTGCGTCCGAATTAAAAGAATTGGCGCTTTATACAATTAAGCCTTATCTCAGCCAGGTAGAGGGCGTTTCCGAAATAAGGATCATCGGGGGAAAATCGAAAGAATACTGGGCTACAGCTTAACCTGCAAAAAATGAGTTCGCTATCGATAACGCCCGATTTTATAAATAATGCACTTGCGCAAACGAATTTTGTGAGAACTAACGGGTATTTATCCGACTACCGATATCTGTACTTAACTGTTACAGATGCCACTGTAAGAACGCTGGATGACTTGAAAAATATAGTCATCAGCAACAATGGTAAACGTATAATTCAATTGCAGGATATTGCTGATATTGAGGTAAAAGAAGCTGTTGAATACATAAAAGTAAATGCCAACGGCAAGGAAGGTATTTTAATTGCGGTTATAAAACAACCCAACAGCAATCTTGTTGACCTTTCTAACAAGATGAAAGCGAAAATTGCGGGGCTTGCCAATATACTTCCGAAAGGCGTAACGGTGAAGCCCTATTATGTTCAGGCAGATTTTGTAAGCACTTCAGTTAAAAGTGTTACCGACAGTTTATGGATCGGGCTGCTGCTTGCCATAATTGTTGCTATTATTTTTCTTCGTTCGCTAAAAGCAAGTGCCACCATTTTAGTTATTATTCCTGTTACACTTACGGCTACATTAATTGTTTTAAATGCTATTGGCTACACGCTAAATATTATGACGCTGGGTGCCATTGCTGCAGCCATCGGTCTTATTATCGACGATGCCATTGTAGTGGTGGAGCAAATTCACCGAACGCATGAAGAGCATCCCGGCGAGCCATATACAACGATCGTGCAAAAAGCCATCCGATATTTATTTCCGGCAATGGTTGGGTCTTCAATAAGCACCATCGTTATTTTTATTCCGTTTATGCTGATGAGCGGCGTGGCAGGCGCCTATTTTAATGTGCTAACCAACACGATGATCATTACATTGTTGTGTTCATTTTTTGTAACCTGGTTGGGCCTTCCTGTTGTGTATTTGTTATTTTCAAAAAGAAAAAAACCGGTTGTAAAAAAAGAGCAACCCGTTAACGTGAAAAAACAAAAATGGGTCGCATTTTTTATTTTTCGGCCCTGGATCAGTTTCGTTTTTGTGCTTTTATTGATCGGTTCAATTTGGATCATTTTACCAAGGCTGCAAACCGGTTTTTTGCCCGAAATGGATGAAGGCAGCATTGTGCTCGACTATGTTTCGCCACCAGGAACTTCGCTGGAGGAAACAGATAGAATATTAACCCAGGTAGAAAAGATTATCACTTCTACGCCGGAAGTAAATGCCTACTCGCGACGCACGGGAACGCAGATGGGATTTTTTATTACAGAACCCAATACCGGCGATTATTTAATACAATTAAAACCAGGACAGAAATAAAACAACCGACGAAGTGATTAATGATATAAGAACAAAAATTGAAGCTTCACAACCCGCGCTGCGTGTGGATTTTGGACAAGTAATCGGCGATATGCTTGGGCGATCTCATGACTTCTGTTCAGCCTATTGAAATAAAAATTTATGGAGATGATCAGCAAAAATTACACGAGTTGTCTAAACAAGTGTCATCAGTTGTTGAAAATACGCAAGGAACAGCCGATGTGTTTAATGGCATCACCATTACGGGGCCATCGCTTACGATTATTCCTGACTACATTAAAATTGCCCAATTTGGCATTACACCTGCTAATCTTCAGCTTCAACTTCAAACTTCGTTACAGGGAAATGTCATCGGGAACATTTTTGAAAAATCGCGTTTATATCCGATTCGATTGGTTTTTCCGGGAGGCAATAAAATGAGTGTGGATGATGTAAAAAAAGTACAGATCGCCGCGCCCGATGGAAGGTTAAAGCCGGTAAGCGAATTGGCTGATGTAAGGTTGAGTGAAGGCTCCGCGCAAATTGACAGAGAAAACCTGCAATCAATGGGAGTGGTATCTGCACGGCTCGAAGGCCGCGATCTGGGTAGCACTGTCAAAGAAATAAAAAGCAAAATCAGTAAACAGATCTATTTGCCGGCAGGTTATCAAATTGAGTATGGGGGCGCGTATGCATCGCAACAGCAATCCTTTACTGAACTGCTCACCATATTGATTGCTTCCAGCCTTTTGGTATTTGGCGTAATATTGTTTTTGTATCGTGATGTAAGAATTGCCCTCACCATTTTAATAATCGCTGTACTCGGAATTTCCGGAAGTTACCTCGCGCTTTTTATAACCGGCACTCCGCTCAATGTAGGCAGTTATACCGGACTTATTATGATCGTGGGGATTATTGGTGAGAACGCTATTTTCACCTTTCTGCAGTTCAAGGAAAACCTTCAACGGCAGTCGGTTAACGATTCCGTTGAGTTTGCAATATCGACGCGTTTGCGTCCAAAATTGATGACTGCATTAGGCGCCATCATAGCATTAATGCCACTTGCCCTGGGAATTGGAGCCGGCGCAGAATTGCACCAGCCATTGGCTATTGCAGTTATCGGTGGATTTTTAATTGCGCTTCCTTTGCTGTTAGTAGTATTGCCCACTATGCTGCGGATTCTTTACAAAAATTATAAGTCTGAGAAAATTGCCTAATTGCTGCTCGGCACCTTTTTGCGCAATGATAAACATTATGGTTTCAATTTATAAACCCAAACGGCAAAAGTTCCCGGAATAACATTTCTGGTGCCGGGTTCAAATTGGGCCGCGCTTAAATATATTTTGTGTGTCTGTGGATCCAATGCCATCGTACGTGCGCGATCAGTTGTGCGAAGAGTTTGTTCTACGGAATAATCATCGGCAGAATTTTGTTTGATAATCGTTGCTGTGCCTTCACCGTTCGAAGTGATAATGCGCTTTTGGGATGCATCGTAAACTACCGCATCAACGCCTGCACCAATCGGAAGCGTTGTAATGACTTTACCAGATGTAAGGTCTACAACACTCATTCCCTTATTCTCCCGGCAAACCGTAAAGGCGCGTTGGTGTTGTTTATCAAGAGCCAGGCCTGTAGGACCACCGCAAGGCGATAATGGATAATTTCGAACTACCTGCATTTTTTTTGTGTCAATTACCACCAACTGGTTTTTATCTTCCAGGTTATTATATACATATCCACTACCATCTGCTACTGCAAATTCAGGTGCGCCGCCTAATTCTATAGTAGATATCTTCTTTCAATGTATTGACATCAATTACACAAGCGCTATTGGACGCGCCGCAAAACACCAATACTTTTTTTGAAAATGGATCGTACATAATCGCATCGGCGCCTTTTTTATTTACAGGAATCGTCGCTATTTTTTTTAGACTTTTTAAGTCAAACACAATTACCGCATCGCCTCTTCCATCGCTGATAAATCCTTTGTTTACCTCGTTTACAATGGCAATTCCATGAATGCCTTTCATGCTGTCAATAGTGCCTATCGGCGTTTCCGATTTTAGATCGATCACATTTACGCTTGTTCCGTGCGAAACGTACAGTCGGTTGTTAACGGTATCAACCGACAGATAATCGTAACCGCCCGCGCCCGGCAAAGAAATTTTTTTATCAAAAGTGTAGATCTCTCTTTGTTGCGCAGCACTAAACTGAATACTTAAAATTGTTGCAATTAAAAGCAGTAACCAAATTTTTCTTTTCATTTTTAAAGTATTGAATAATTATTGAGGTCAAAAAAATAACGCTAATACCAGTTTTTGTTAAGCAACCAAATCTAAAAAGCAAATCTGTCGAAATATTGATTTTCTACAAAATGGCTTATATTAAGAAACAATAATTTAAAAAAAGAATACCGACAAAACCACTATTCATTTCGATAAACTCAAGAAAATTACAAAAGTTTGACACAAATTATATTTTTTTGACTTTTGTTAAAGTTTATAAAAAAAAATTAGGGAATTGTAAAGTTTTCAACATAATTTTAGTTTAAATTAACATTAACAATCCTTTAATTACTTGATTATGAAAAAAACATTACTGCTTAGCAGCTTGTTGCTGTTCTTCTGTTTAGCGCAATCAGTCGCGCAACAGCGAACAGTCACAGGAACAGTTCTTTCAAAAGATGGTGCTCCGTTGTCAAATGCATCTGTTGTAATTGTTGGTCAAAGGACTGGCGAAACAACGGGTGCCGATGGAACATTCTCTATTAAAGTTCCTGCCAACGCAAAACAACTTACTATAAGTTACGTAGGATACGATCCGCAGCAAGTTTCTATTTCTGGCCAAAATAATATTTCTGTAACTCTTCAGCCATCAACCACCAATTTAAATGAGGTGGTTGTTACCGGTTACACTTCCCAAAGAAAGAAGGATATCACCGGTTCTGTTGCCGTAGTAGACGTAAATAACTTAAAACAAATACCCGGAGGGAATGCCGAAGCGTTATTGCAGGGGCAGGCGTCGGGCGTTACAGTTACTACCTCAGGTGTGCCAGGTGGAGGCGCTGCCGTACGCATCAGAGGTATTACTTCATTAGGTAATTCCAGTCCACTGTACATTATAGATGGCATACAATCCTCAAACGGATTGAGGGATATTAACTCCGATGAAATTGAATCCATCCAGGTGTTAAAAGATGCAGGTGCTGCCGCTATTTATGGTATCCAGGGTTCAAACGGTGTGGTAATTGTTACCACCAAAAAAGGGCGCGGTAAACCAACCGTAACTTATAACGCCTATATGGGAACGCAAAGACCACTCAGCGGAAACGTTTGGAATTTAACCAATACACAGGAATATGCGCAAGCCATCTGGAATATGGAAACCAATTCAGGGGTAGATCCATCTAAGCGCACACTTCAATTTGGACGTACAGGCACAGCCCCAACCATTCCGGATTATATTATACCAGAAGGTGGTAAGGAAGGAGATCCCAAAACTAATCCAGCCACCTATGACCTTGATACAAATCAAATAATGAAGGCCAATAAAACAGGAACAGACTGGTTTCATGAAATTTTTAAACCGGCGATGATCCAAAATCATTCTTTGAGTGTTAGCTCTGGCAATGATAGGTCTTCTTACTTTTTCTCGATGAATTATTTTAACCAGCAAGGTACTCTTATTAAAACCTATCTGAAAAAATATGACATAAGGGCAAACACCATGTTTAATATTAAAGACCGCATTCGCATAGGTGAAAATCTTTCGTTAGTTTACAGGCAGGCGCCCGGCTTTACCAACCAGAATGAAGGAAACTCTATCTCCTTTACTTACCGTATGCCGCCAATAATTCCTGTTTATGACATTATGGGAAATTTCGGAGGCACCCACGCTCCCCACTTAAGTAATTCTGAAAATCCGGTTGCCCGCCAAATACGCAGCGAAAACAATAAAAGCAACAGCTGGTCGATGATTGGAAATGCTTTTGCGGAAGTTGATATATTGCGGCATTTTACAGCGCGCACCTCCTTTGGCGGAACTGTTGAAAATTATTATTTCTATAATTTTGCTCCGACTCCTTATAACAATGCAGAAGGAGCTACCAACGCAAACGCATTCTCTGAAAACGCCGGCTATAACAGCCTGTGGCAATGGACCAATACTCTTACTTATTCAAATGTGTTTGGTTTGCACAATATAAAAGTACTTGGTGGTGTTGAGTCTAAGAAAATATATAACCGGAGCATGTCTGCCGGAAGAATCAATTATTTTAGTACCGATCCCAATTATCTCATCTTAAATACGGGTAGCCCAACTGCAGGTGTGAGCAATAATGGCGCCTCGCCTTATCAACTTGCATTGTTCTCACAATTCGGCCGTTTGGATTATACCTATGCTGACAAATACCTTGTTAGTGCAACCATACGCCGTGATGGAGCTTCAGTATTTGATCCGAGCCACAGATATGGTACATTTCCTTCCGTTACTGCCGGTTGGAGAATTTCCCAGGAAAGTTTCTTTAAACCGGTTACATTCATCAATGATTTAAAGTTCAGGGGTGGATGGGGCAAATTAGGGTCAATTAATAATATTGGTGGTACCAATGCTTATACCTTGTATGCTTCAGGTGCCGGATATTCGTACTATTCAATTGATGGAAATCCAAATGGTGCTTCACAGGGTTTTTATCAAAGCCAGTTTGGTAATCCTGAAACTACATGGGAGCAGGATATCATTACTAATATAGGCTTCGATGCAACCGTCTTAAGAAATAAATTAAGCTTATCGGTTGAATGGTATAAGAAAAAAATCAGCGGTCTCTTGTTCCGTAAACAATCCCTTATCGGCAATTATGCCGGTGGAGCTACCCAGCCTATTATCAACTCAGGAGATATTCAAAACGCTGGTTTGGATATGAGTGCAACCTATCATGCAAAGGTTGGTTCAGATTTTCGCTTAGATTTAACGGCTAATGTTACAACTTATAAAAGTAAAATCGTTAGTCTTCCTCCGGGTTACAAATACCAGGATAATAACAGTAGCGGATCAACCCGTATTGGTGCCTTTACCCGGTCACAACCAGGCCAGCCAATCGGGGAATTTTTTGGTTATAAAGTAATCGGTATTTTCCAGGATGCCGCAGATGTGGCTAAATCACCTAAGCAAGACGGCGCCAATCCCGGCCGGTTTAAATTCCTGGATGTAAATGGCGATGGCGTGGTAAATGACCAGGATAGAACATGGATCGGAAATCCAAATCCTGATTTCACTTATGGCTTCACCATTAACGCAGGATACAAGAATTTTGATTTTTCTATATTCCTGTACGGATCACAAGGCAATAAAGTAGTAAACTATGTGAAGTACTGGACCAATTTTCCACAGGTCTTCCGTGGTGGTATCAGCAAGGATGCATTGTATAAATCTGCGATTCTTGTAAACGCAGCCGGGCAGCCTACAACCGTTAATGATCCATCTGCACACGTTTCTAATCCAGGTGCAACAGTTCCGGTGCTGGAAACCAACGGTAATTTTAGTAATAGTGGTAAATTCAATTCTTTTTATGTAGAAGATGGCTCTTTCTTAAAGTGCCGGTCTTTGTTGTTGGGCTATACACTACCTGTTTCGCCACTTAAGAAAATAGGTATCGATAAGCTGAGGATTTATATCCAGGGATCGAATTTGTTTACAATAACAAAATATACTGGTTTAGATCCGGAATTACAGCAATCAGACCTGAATAACAACAGCAACTTTGGAATTGATTTAGGTAACTACCCATCCAACCAAAAAATGTATTTGTTTGGAATTAATGCATCCTTTTAACCATCAACCGCTAAAAATAATTTTATGAAACGATTTAAATTAAGACATATAATACTCACCGTAGCCCTGGTTTCGTGTATTGGCTACGCGTGTAAAAAGAGTTTTTTGGACATACCACCGGTCGGTACGTTAAACCCTGCTATCGTTGCAAATTTGCAGGGTGTTCAGGGCTTGCTTATTGGCGCTTACGCCACGCTCGATGGATATCCGGGTAATGGCGACGGTGGATGGGGTGGCGCTATTTCCAACTGGAGTTTTGGTAGTGTTGCTGCAGACGACTCCTATAAAGGATCCACTCCTGATGATCAGCCAGATGTAGTTCCATTACAAAACTGGACCGCTAACGCGAGCAACAGCTATGTCGGTGGCAAATGGCAAAATAGCTATTATGGCGTTCAACGAGCTAATGATGTATTGAGAATTCTCCCTCTTGCTAAAGACATCTCTCCCGCGGAAGCGGATATAATCACGGCGGAAGCGAGGTTTATAAGAGGGTTACATCATTTTGAACTGAAAAAAGTTTTTGGTAACGTTCCTTTTGTTGGAGAAACTGTCACTGGAGACACTTCTCTGCCGATTTCAGTCTCAAACTATAACGGATCCGCCTACGTAAATATTTGGCCGCAAATTGAAGCAGACTTTCAATTTGCAATGGAAAAACTTCCTGAAACGCAACCACAAGTTGGAAGGGCCAACAAATGGGCAGCACAGGCTTTTTTGGCTAAATGCTATATGTTCGAGGGAAAATACCCCGATGCCAAACCACTTCTTGATGAATTGATCAGCAGTGGTAAAACTTCCGATGGCTTAAAATACAACCTTATTAACTACTACAGCAATTTTAATCCCAGCCAAAACCATAAAAAAGACTCCGAGGCTGTATTTACAGTACAAATGTCGGTAAACGAGGGTTCCGGTAATGCACAAAACGCAGGTTTGGGTGTGGCAAACGGTAACTACGGAGATCTGTTGAACTTTCCTTATAATGCTGGTCCGGGAGCATGTTGCGGGTTCAACAATCCTTCCCAGAACCTGGCAAACGCATATAAAACAGACGCCAACGGATTGCCTTTATTGGATGAAAGCTACGGTACCGGCAAAAATGTAAGTGATCCTACCGCTGCAAATGACTATACCGGTACGCTCGATCCAAGGATAGATCTTGTTATGGGGCGCAAGGGTATTCCTTACCTTGATTGGGGACCGCATCCTGGCGATGCCTGGATTCGCGATCCGGCAAACGACGGGCATTTTAATCCTAAAAAGAACGTGTATGCCCTAAGTCAAAAAGGTACCTTATCCGGTGTTGAAAGTTATTGGGCTTCCACCGAGTTAACGGCCAATAATGTAAATGTGATTCGTTTTGCAGATGTACTGCTGTGGGCTGCGGAGGCTCATTTAAAAACGGGCGATCCGGCTACAGCGCTAACTTTAGTAAATCGCGTAAGGACAAGGGCAGCCGATCCTAACGGATGGGTATATGCCGGCGGTGCTGCTTATGATGCATCAAAAGGTATCTATTCGCCACAAACAACACCGGCAGCCAATTACAAAATTGGAACCTATCCTGTGGGCGCATTTGCCGACCCTATTTACGCAATGAAAGCCATCATGTTCGAAAGAAGGCTTGAATTGGGAATGGAAGGACATCGTTTCTTCGACCTAGTAAGATGGGGTATCGCTGATGTAGTGTTGAACGCATATGCGAATATTGAAAAGTCGGTAGTGCCTATTTATGTAGGGGCGAAGTTTACAAAAGGTAAAAGCGAATTGTTCCCAATACCTCAATCGCAAATTGATGCGCTTGCAGGTAGTGGTACGGCTTACCTGAAGCAAAATCCTGGTTATTAATCAGTCGTTTTTATAAATTATCCCAAGAGGTAGATAGTTTTTATCTACCTCTTTTTCATTAACTTGTGTTAGATAAAATATTCCCCGAATTTTCCATGAAGTTGTCTCTGAACCTGGCCATTATCTTTGGCGTTTTAACGCTGACGATTCTTTGTTCCTGCAGCCAAAAAAAAACTTTATTCAACCTGGTTTCGTCTGATAAAACCGGTATATATTTCAACAACAAAATTGTTGAAGACGATACATTAAACCCGATCGACGTAACCAATATTTATAACGGAGGTGGAGTGGGCATTGGCGATTTTAACAATGATGGCCTGCAGGATATTTACTTTACAGGAAACAAAGTATCCAATAAACTGTACCTGAATAAAGGCAAATTCAAATTTGATGATATTACAGAGGAGGCAAGGGTTGGTGGAGATGGAAGATGGTGCCGTGGTGTATCGGTCGTGGATATTAATAATGACGGATGGATGGACATTTATGTATGTGTATCCATGGAAAAAGATCCTCAAAGAAGACAAAACCTTCTATACATCAACCAGGGGTTGGATAAAAACGGAATTCCTGTTTTTAAAGAAAAGGCTGCAGAATATGGTTTGAATGATACCACTCACTCCACTATGGCTTCGTTTTTTGATTATGATAATGATGGTGATTTAGACATGTACCTTGCCGTTAATGTAATCTTACCGGAGTATAATCCTTCTGCTTTTCGTCCTAAAATTTCAGATGGCTCTTTTCCAAGCACAGGCAGATTGTATCGCAATGACTGGGATTCTGTTTTGAAACACCCGGTATTTAAGAATGTTACCAAAGAAGCCGGGGTAACAATGGAAGGTTACGGCCATGGCGTTTGTATTGCAGACTTCAATAAAGATGGCTGGAAAGACATTTTTGTAACCAACGATTTTAATTCAAACGACCTGCTATATATCAACAACCACGATGGTACGTTTACAGATAAGTCATCTACTTACTTTAAGCACACCTCTGCTAATGGAATGGGCCAGGATGTAATTGACATCAACAATGATGGTTTATCAGATGTGATAGAACTGGATATGAATCCCGAAGACAATTACCGGAAAAAAATGATGCTCGGAGGTAATAGTTATCAGCTTTATTTCAATAGCGATCACTACGGCTATCAATATCAGTATGTGAGAAATTCTCTTCAATTAAACCAGGGACCAAGAATAAATAACGATGACTCCATCGGTGATCCAGTATTTAGCGATATCGGATTTTTATCGGGTATTTCCCAGACTGACTGGAGCTGGTGTCCGTTGGTTACGGATTTCGACAACGACGGATATCGTGATATAATCATTACCAATGGCTTTCCCAAAGATGTTACGGATCATGATTTTGTGAGTTTCCGGCAAAATTCCTTCACCGTTGCCAGCAAAGAATACACATTGGCGCAAATTCCTACCGTAAAAATTCACAATTATGCGTTTCGAAACAATGGTAATCTAACCTTTAGTGACCAAACTAATTCCTGGGGTTTAAACCAACCAACTTTTTCAAACGGCGCAGCCTATGTTGACCTGGATAATGATGGAGACCTCGATATGGTAATCAACAATATTAATGACAATGCATCGGTTTATGAAAATACATCAATGAACGCTAAAGAGAACCGTCCCAATTATTTTGCTGTCAAATTAAACGGGGATTCTGCCAATCTAAACGGATTAGGAGCCTGGATAGAGCTTTATTATGGAGCAGGCCAACACCAGGCGTATGAACAAACGCCTTACCGCGGTTATCTTTCCACCATGCAAATCGAGCCTCATTTTGGCTTGGGAAATGTTTCCATAATTGATTCCCTCATCATAAAATGGCCGGATGGAAATAAACAGACGATAAGGCATGTAGCATCGAATCAAACTTTATCTGTCTATAAAAAAGATGCTCATGAACCTTATTCCTGGGCTCAGCCCGCCGTACAGAGCAACGCTTTATTTAAAGAGATCAACGACTCGGTGAACATTCATTATGTTCATCAGCAAAGAGATTATGTAGATTTTTATAAACAAAGATTGCTTCCGCACAAATTTTCAGAATACGGCCCTGCGCTTGCTGTTGGCGATATTGACGGCAACGGACTGGATGATATGATAAGTGGTGGATCTTTTCTCAACAGCGCCCAGCTATTTTTACAGCAGCCCAATGGAAAATTCATTCAAAAAAGTTTATTAAACGGAAAGGATACCCTCAATAAAAACCGCGAGGATGAAGGTCTTCTGCTTTTTGATGCCGATGGTGATGGCGACTTAGACCTATATATTGCCAGCGGTGGATTTGAAGGAAAAAGTAATACAGCTTCCTACCAGGATAAACTATATATTAATGATGGCAAAGGCAATTTTAAAGAAGATACTTCAGCGCTGCCACAAACTTTTACCAGCAAATTTTGTGTAAGAGCCATCGATTATGACAAAGATGGCGACCTCGATCTGTTCGTCTCGGGAAGAGTGGATCCCGGAAACTATCCAAAGCCGGTATCCAGTTTTATTTTCAGGAACGATTCTAAAAACGGGCAGATTAAATTTACAGATGTTACCAACGAAGTTGCTCCTGCATTAAAAAATATCGGCTTGGTTTGCGATGCCCTGTTTACCGATTTTAACAACGATGGCTGGCCGGATCTCATTCTTGCAGGCGAATGGATGCCAATTACCTTTCTTGAAAATGACAATGGCATTTTTAAAAATGTAACCGCTTCCAGTGGCATTGCTGATAAAACAGGATGGTGGAATACGATCGTTCCGGGCGATTTTGATAATGATGGTAATATGGATTATATCGTGGGAAATTTGGGCGAGAATTCTTTCTACAAAGCCAGTGATAAATACCCGGTTAGTATTCTTGCCAAAGATTTCGATAACAATGGATCATACGATGCCATCACCTCTTTATTTTTGCCGGTATCACAGACAAACACTGAAAAAAAAGATTTTCCCGCCCAATCGCGTGATGAAATTGTAGAACAGCTTCCTTCTCTCCGCAAAAAATTTAATAATTATAAATCCTTCGCCAATGCCTCCATGGATTCGATATTTACCAAAGAGCAACGTGCCGGAGCTCTTCAGCTGCATGCAAACTATTTTTCCTCCGTCTTTTTAAAAAATAATGGAAACGGAAAATTTACAATGACAAAATTGCCGGTGCAGGCTCAAATATCAGTGCTGAACGGCATGTTGGTAAACGATTTTGATGGCGATGGAAATTTGGATGTGGTCATCAATGGAAATGATTACGGAACGGAAGTTTCTCTCGGCAGATATGATGCATTAAATGGCCTGTTAATGAAAGGTGATGGCAAAGGAAATTTCTTTCCCCAATCAATTTTACAAAGCGGCGTTTTTATTCCTGGAAACGGAAAAGCTTTGGTGGCATTAAAAGGGCCTAAAGGAAAATATCTGATGGCCGCCAGCCAAAATAAAGATGCACTTAAAGTGTTTGAGTGGAAAACAAATCAAAAAGCAATTTCGCTATCTCCTTTAGATGAAAGCGTGATCATCACTTATAAAAACGGAAAAAAGCAAAAGCGGGAAATTGGCTACGGCACTTCTTTTCTATCGCAAACAGGGCGCTTCATTACAGTTGATGACAATGTAATTTCTGTTGAAATAAAAAATAATAAAGGAGAAATCCGTAAAGAAGATTTACACTGATTTTCTGCAATGCGCAATGCAAAGATTTTCCTTAAAGTGCTGTGTGAAAAGCTAAAAAGTAGTTTTTGCGTTTAATAAAACCGGTTCCCATAAAAGCGAAAAAGTAGTTTTTAGCAATTAATAAAATATTTATTGAATAATGATAAAGACCAAACGAATCTCCGTTCATCTCTTTCTTTTTTTATCGATAGGATTCTCGTACTCGCTATTTTTATCTTCCTGCAAAAGTTATCATAGAAACAGCACCCACAAAGAGGTTTCAATATCAAGCATTAAAAAGGGAGAAGCTTTGGCAAAAATATATTGCCAATCGTGCCATATGTTGCCTGATCCTTCTTTGTTAGATACCAAAAGCTGGGAAAAAGGCGTATTGCCGGAAATGGGCCCCAGGCTTGGAATTGTGCGCTATGGATTTGAAATTTATCCGCAGCGAAAAGACCAAAATCTTCCCGCAAATTTTTATCCATCTCAGCCTGTGCTTAGTTATACCGATTGGCAAAATATTCTCGATTACTATGTGGCCACTTCGCCGGATTCGCTGCTGCCTGCAAAAAGAAAGGATTCTATCAGGGAAGGATTGCCGCTTTTTAAAGTAGAGTTTCCGCACCTCAACTACACCGGCTCTGCTACCAGTTATGTAAAAATCAATCCGGATGATACTGCTCATCCGATTATTATCAGCGATGTAATAAAACAAAACCTTTATTTCATCAATAAAAATTTAACCATCGCAGATTCTGTGGCTGGCACCGGTCCGATAGTGGATATCAATTATTCAAAAGATTTTTTGCTTGCCTGTGATATTGGTGTTTTAAATCCCAACAATGGCAAATTTGGAAAAGGCGTCATTATTCGAAAAAATGCAAGCGGAAAAATGCAAAAAGATTCCATTCCCGCTCATCGATAGCCTGCAACGGCCTGTTCAAATAACAGGCGCCGACCTTAATAACGACGGCCGCGAAGATTATATCGTTTGCGAATTTGGCTATCTCACGGGTGCATTTTCGTGGTTGGAAAATTTGGGCAACAACCAATTTAAGAAACATGTTTTAAGAAATATTCCCGGAGCCATTAAAGCCTTCGTACAGGATTACAATCATGACGGCTTGCCCGATATTTGGGCGCTATTTGCCCAGGGTGATGAAGGTATTTTTCTTTTTACTAATAAAGGAAATGGCAATTTTGACCAGGAAGAAGTGTTGAGATTTCCGCCCAGTTACGGATCTTCTCACTTTGAACTTGCTGATTTTAATAAGGATGGTTTTATGGACATCGTTTACACGTGTGGCGACAATGCAGATTATTCGCCCGTGTTAAAGCCATATCACGGAGTGTATATTTTTATGAATGACGGAACGAATCATTTTAAGCAAAAATATTTTTACCCGATTAACGGATGTTATAAAGCAATTGCTTCGGATTTTGATGGCGATGGAAATTTGGATCTTGCGGTAATTTCCTTCTTTGCAGATTATAGTCGTCAGCCGCAGGAGAGTTTTGTGTATTTAAAAAATTCCGGCAATTTAAATTTTCAACCCTATTCTTTTCCTGAAGCGGTATCAGGAAGATGGCTTACAATGGATGCCGGCGACTTTGATGGTGATGGCAAAACGGATATTATTTTAGGAAATTTTTCTATTGGCCCTGTTATGATGAAACATGCCGTCGACTGGAAAAAATCACCGCCCTTTATCATCTTAAAAAATGTCGGCAAATAGGACTGAGATAAGGTGTGCCAACAGAACGGGAATGCCAATTAGAAAAAGCTTTCCGCAGCACTTAACGTTTTTTCTATATCTTCTGAGCTTAGAGCATTGCTGAGGAACCAGCTTTCATAGCCGGAAGGCGGTAAATATATTCCGTGACCGAGCATGTGATGAAAGAATTTTTTAAATACTTCTGTATTGGTTGAAGATGCGGATTCAAAATCAGTTACCGCTTGCGCTGTAAAAAAAAGACTGATCATACTTCCAACCCGGTTTACGCGGTGCGGGATCTTTTTCTCTTCAAAAATATCATTCAGTCCCTGCTCAATGCGTGCGCCTTTTTGTTCTAATTCAGAATAGATGGAAGGATTATTTTTTAATTGGGTCAGCATCGTATAACCCGCGATCATTGCAAGTGGATTTCCACTCAGCGTGCCGGCCTGGTAAACGTTTCCGAGCGGTGCAATGTGTTCCATTATTTCTTTTTTGCCGCCAAAAGCGCCAACCGGCAAACCTCCGCCAATCACTTTTCCATAAGTTACCAGGTCTGCATTAATATTTAATTTTTCCTGTGCCCCACCGGCGGCCAACCGAAACCCGGTCATTACTTCATCAAGTATAAAAATGATTTTTTCTTCATCGCAAATTTTTCTTAATCCTTCTAAAAAACCAGGCAATGGCGGAACGCAGCCCATATTGCCCACCACCGGTTCAATAATGATGGCAGCAATTTGGCCTTTGTATTCTTCAACCAATTTTTCAACTGCATTCAAATCGTTATAAGGCGCAGTAAGCGTATCGTTGGCAACGCCGGCAGTCACGCCAGGAACCGTCTGAATATTGAGCGTAGCAACACCGCTGCCCGCATTCACTAAGAAACAATCCGCATGGCCATGATAACAGCCATCAAATTTGATCAACTTATTTCTGCCGGTATATCCTCTTGCCAGTCGCACCGCGCTCATGCAAGCTTCCGTGCCGCTGTTTACCATGCGGATAAGATCTACATTAGGAGCCATGCTCTTTATTAATTCAGCCATTTCAATTTCCAGCTCGGTTGGCGCGCCGAACGAGGTTGAGTCCTCGGCTTTTTGCTGAATGGCTGCTACCACGGGGTCATAGGCGTGCCCCAAAATCATTGGTCCCCAGGAATTAATGTAGTCGATGTATTGATTTCCATCTTCATCAAAAAGGTAAGCGCCTTTGGCAGACTTAATAAAAACCGGCGTGCCGCCAACATGTCGGAAGGCTCTTACGGGCGAATTTACACCGCCCGGAATGGATCGTTGCGCGCGGGAAAAAAGTTGCTGGCTATTGCTGATATTCATAATTTAAATTCATTCTTATTCACCGATATTAACTAGGGAAACCATTTTTATAAAAAGCCTGGATTAACTACTATTAGATCAGAAATATTTTCAAAATCCTTTGTATTGTGAGTGAGGAGTTGCATATTATGTACCAACGCAGTCGCTGCTATAATCGCATCTGGTAGTTTCAGCTTTTGATTTTTCCGTAAGGCAATGGTTTGATTTATAATCGTCTCCTCTAATGAGAATACTATGCTGTCAGAAATAAAATCATTAATTATTACCAGGTCTTTCTCTGAAATTGACGACCATCCCAGGAGTTCAATCCTTGTGATTACAGAAATAAAAGTAGGTTTATTAATAATTGAATCTGTAAATATTCGCGCATCACCTTGATAGATACCTTTAAAATAATTTATCACAAAATTTGTGTCTAGAAGATAACTCATGCAGCTGTTTATTTTGTAGGAAACCGCTCTTCCCATTCTTTCCTGCTTTCTTCAGTATGTTTCAATAAAGCATCGGCAGCTTCGGTTGACATGAAGCCCCGGTATTTTGATGATTTTTCTTTTTCAGTCTTTTCGCTTTCTGATTTATGAAGTTTAATCATATCCAATTCTTCAAGATCTTTCAGAAGATTAAGCGCTTTCTTGTTTTTAATTTCGACTGTTATCATTTGCATATCGCGTATTTTGACTGTATGAAATTAATCATTTACTTCCATATTTTTTATTAAGGTTCGTTGTTACAATGAAAGCCGGAGCAGTTTTATAATGTCACCCCAATAACTTTACCGCATCTTTTGCAAAATAAGTCGCGATCAAATCTGCACCTGCTCTTTTTATCGAAGTAAGACTTTCAATGATTGCTTTGTTTTCATCGATCCATCCCATTTTTGCGGCAGCTTTTATCATTGCATATTCACCACTTACATGGTATGCACTAACAGGTATGGTTACACTATTTTTAACTTCACGGATTATATCGAGATAAGCCATTGCAGGCTTTACCATAACAATATCTGCGCCTTCATCTTCATCGGCCAATGCTTCTTTTATGGCTTCTATGCGATTGGCATAATCCATCTGGTAAGTTTTTTTATCGCCAAATCCCGGTGCAGAATCCAATGCATCCCTGAAGGGCCCATAAAAACAGGAAGCATATTTTGCGCTGTAAGCCATGATGCCTGTTTTGGTAAAATTATTTTGTTCCAATGCTTCACGAATGGCGCCAATGCGGCCATCCATCATATCGCTTGGCGCAACAAAATCTGCACCTGCTTTCGCATGGCTCAGACTCATTTTTACCAATGCTTCTACAGTTGGATCATTTACGATTTCACCATTTTCCACAATGCCATCATGGCCATAAGATGAATAAGGATCCAGTGCAACATCTGTCATTACTATCATTTCCGGAACAGCATTTTTTATTGCTTTAATACTGCGTTGCATCAGGCCGTCAGGATTCCATGATTCTTTTCCGGTATTGTCTTTTAATTCATCTGGCGCTTTTATAAATAACAAAATGCTTTTAATGCCAAGGCTCCAAAGTTCTTTAACTTCTTTAATGGTGCCATCAATCGAGCGCCGGTAATAACCGGGCATTGATGGAATTTCAAAAGCTACATTTTCACCTTCGTCAATAAATAACGGAGCAATAAAATCGTTGGGTGTAAGGATGGTTTCTGCAACCAGGCTTCTGATAGAAGGTGATTGGCGAAGTATTCTGTTTCTTCTTTGTAAATACATAAATGCTGGATTATTATTTATTCAAATGTCTGATTTATTGCAAGCGCAAAGGTCGCTTTAAATTTGGCGGATTTGGCGCTATGCCCAATCTTTCGGATTCAAACAAACCTGCAACAACTTATCTTCTTCGCTGCCCGGTAGAGGCTGATAATTATATTCAAATCTCACCGTTGGTGGAAGGCTCATTAAAATACTTTCTGTTCTTCCATTTGTTTTTAATCCGAATATAGTTCCGCGGTCGTGTATTAAATTGAATTCAACATAGCGTCCGCGTCTTATTTCCTGCCAATGTTTTTGTGAATCGTTAAAATCTACATTTTTGCTTTTCTCAACAATTGGCAAATATGAAGGAATAAACGCTTCGCCGCAGGCATTTCCAAAATTCATCCAAAATGTCGGCATCGTGCTTTTCATCGGGCCTTTGGTGATCGTAAAAAATACCGCCAATACCGCGGCGCTCATTGTTGCGATGAGTGTTTACAAAATAGTCGTCGCATTCCTTTTTAAATCGGGGATAAAAAGCCGGATCAAACTGATCGCAAACATTTTTATACGTTGTGTGAAAATGTGTTGCATCTTCTTCAACCAAATAATAAGGAGTTAGATCGGTGCCACCGCCAAACCATCGGTCAATCACTTCTTCATTATCGTTGTACAATTCAAACATTCTGTAATTGCAATGAACTGTTGGTACAAATGGATTTGCCGGATGCAATACCAAGCTTAAGCCACAGGCAAACCATCTTGCTCCATCAATTTTCAATTGTGTTCTCATTGTGTCCGTAACATCTCCAAAAACAATTGAAGTATTTACTCCACCTTTTTCAAAAACATTTCCATTGCTGATAACTCTTGTCTTGCCACCGCCGCCTTCCTTTTCTTTGCCATTGATCTTCTATAAATTTTGCTTTACCATCGCAAACCTCAAGAGCCTCACATAAGCTATTTTGTAGCTGTTCAATATGTTCTATCCATGTTTCTTTAATACTCATTTTTGAATGTATTTTTTATTCTTCATTCCTGGAGAAGTTACCGGAGGCCATATTCTTTTACCGCATCAACAAACGCTTTTGCATGATCAACCGGAATATTGGGCGTAATGCCATGGCCAAGGTTGGCAATATAATTTTGAACGCCAAATTCATCAATCATTTCCTTTACCGCTTTTTTAATTTCAGGAACCGGCAACAATAATTTAGCAGGATCAAAATTTCCCTGCAATGTAATTTTATTGCCGGTCATTTCTCTTGCCATTGCGGTGAAATGCACCAATCAATTCCCAGGCCGGATGCACTGCTTTCACTCAAATCTTTTAAAGCATACCAGCTTCCTTTTGGAAATAGAATTACTGGTGCCTCATCTTTAACTGCATCAGCAATCTGTAACAAATAAGGCTGCGCAAAAAGTTTAAAATCAGCGGGGCTTAATGAGCCACTCCAGCTATCAAAAACCTGCAACACATCAGCGCCTGCTCTTGCCTGCGCTTTTAGATAGCTTATGGTTGCATTGGTAATTTTTTGCAATAACTGATGAGCCAATTCTGGTTGCGTAAAACAAAATTGTTTTGCTTTTTCCCAGGTTTTACTTCCTTTTCCTTCAATCATGTAACACAGAATGGTAAAGGGCGCGCCGGCAAATCCGATTAAGGGCACACGACCATTTAACTCCTGTTTTGTAAGAGTTAAGGCTTTTGTTACATAGCTTAGTTTTTCTGCCGATATCATCAGTGTTCAATGCATCAATATCCTTTTGATTTTTTATTACGTTTGGCAACAATGGGCCTTTGCCTTCTTCCATTAAAACTTCCACGCCCATTGCCTGTGGAATAACCAAAATATCTGAAAAAATAATTGCTGCGTCTACGCCTACCTGTTCTATTGGCTGCAAAGTAATTTCTGCGGCAAGTTCCGGCGTTTGCACCCGTGTAAAGAAATCATATTTTTCTCTCAGCTTTATATAATCCGGCAAGATATCTTCCAGCCTGGCGCATCATCCAAACCGGTGGACGTTCTACTTTTTCCTGTCTTAAGGCTCTTAATAATAAATCGTTTTTTAACTGTTGCATTTAAGAATTTTTGATTTTGCTGAAATATTGAATTGCTGTGAACACCAGTTTTTCCGCGGACGGAGAATCAGGCATGATCACTGAAAGTTGCGAAAAGAAATTGATTTCATCTTTGGTGCTATTGCCGATGGCAAATACTGCCGGCTCGTTTGAAATTGTATTTAAAGAAAAAAAGCTTCGTACAGCACTGGGACTAAAAAATAATATGCCATCATAATTCTTTGAAATCTTTTGCGGAGTTTCGATGGTTTTATAAACCACTATTTCCTGTAATTCCACTCCGTGTGATATCAGCTTTTGCGGCAACTCTTCTCGTCGTTGGTCGCCACTGAAAAAGATTAATTTTTTTACCGAAGAATTGCTAATTATTTTTTCTGCCAGTTGCGCCGCATTGTCTGCGGTTGCTATGATCGAATCTGTTCCAAAGGCTTGCTCCGCAAGCGTTTTAGTTTGCCCGCCAATGCAAAATATTTTCCAATCAATATTTTTTGACACAAATGGCTGCACGGCCTGCACCGCATTAAAACTGGTAAAAACTACAAAATGGCTTTCGTGAGAAAGATCTTTTATTTTTTGTTGAATATCCAAAGAGTTTATTTCTTCTGTTGTGATAAATGAAACCTGATCAATCACAACATCGTATAGTGAAGCGGTACTTACAAGTGTATCGCTTATAGCCCGTGTACTTAATATTTGTATATTATTTTTTTGCATTTCGAATTCCATAAATTATTTGTTGCGCTTCAGCATCTTGCAATAATTCAGTTGCGGCAACAACACCTAAATCGTCGCTTTCATTCGCTGCTATTTCTTTATTAACATTCATTTTTTTCTTCCCATCAGGACTGCAAATGTTTCCCTTAAAAATTATTTTGTTTAATTCAAGAACAGCCAAAGCACTTATTGGTGTTGAGCATCCTCCTAAAAGTGTTCTTAAAAAATCGCGCTCAATTTTGGTGCAGATCGCCGTTGCTTCATCATTTAATAATTGGCAAGCATCAAACGAAAAATCATCGTTACTTCTGCACGAAACAGTAATAGCACCCTGGGCCGGCGCAGGTAACATCCAATCAAGATCGAAAGAATTTTCAGGACGAAGGCCTATGCGCTCAAGGCCGGCCGCGGCAAAGATGGCGCCGTTCCAATTGTTTGCCTCAAGCTTTTTAAGGCGCGAATTCACATTGCCACGCAGGTTTTCAATTGTGTGATTAGGATAACGATTTAGCCATTGCGCCTTTCGCCGGATACTGCTCGTTGCAATGGTGAGCCGGCTGTTATTTGTTGTTGAAGCTCAATTCTTTTTCAATTGATTCCTTATCTTCTTTACACACTAAAATATCTTTATAGGAAGCCCTTTTTAAAACCGCAGCCTGCCTTATTCCTTTGGCAAGCAGCGTGGGCACGTCTTTCATCGAATGTACGGCAACATCAATCCGGTTATTCAATAAGGCAGCATCAAGCGTTTTAGTAAATATGCCCGTTACACCCAATTCATACAAAGGAGTAACGGTATCGATATCTCCTTCGCTTTTTATCAAAACAAGTTCCGATTCAACATTAAATTTTTTAAGAAGCGTTTGCACCTTCGTAGCCTGCCAAACAGCCAATTGGCTTTCACGTGTGCCTATCTTGAGCGTAGGGTTCATGTGTGATTTAGTTTTCAAATTTTTGCCACATGGAATTTGCCAATGAGCATTTCTGTTTGAGATTAACTTTCGTTATGGCTCATTTCATTATTCATTTGAAGATAGCTATTTAAAGCATTGATGCATTGGCATCCTTTGTTAGTCTTATGTTTTAATTGTATCGCAAGCGATGAAACTGTTTTGTGAATTTTTTCATCATTATTGCCATCACTAAAATAAATTTCACTTAACTGATGCAGTTGCGATTTTACCTGGATGAGCGATGGATTATTGGCTTGTTGTTTATGCCATGTTTCAAGGCTGTTAAGTGTAAAGTCAATAATGCTGAGTGCTTTGGGAATTTGCGCCTGCCTTACCGAAATCGTTTTGTCAAGCACGGCGGATACTTCGTCTACATTTAACAACGTTGTTGCGGGCAATTCTTTTACAGCCGGATCCACATTTTGCGGAACAGATAAATCAAGAATTAAACGCGGTTTATCAATAGTAAAAAACGACGGAAGAACAGTGTAAGAATCTGCGGCCGAACTGGTGATAATAATATCTGCACTATCGCAAGCTGCGGCCAACTTTTCGTAAGGAACAAATGTGGCGTTGTACAATTGCGCAAGCTCCGATGCTTTTTCATCGGTTCTGTTGGTAAGAAAAACCTTTGCGCCAGGTAAGTAATTTTGTAGATTTTTGATAACCTGGTTTCCAAATTTTCCCGTCCCCGCTAATAAAATATTTTTATTACGAAGTTTTGGAAGGTGTTTTTTTATAATTTCAATGGCAGCGTAAGAAACGGAAACCGTTCCGGTGCTTAATTTCGTTTTTGTTTTTATTTCTTTTGAAACCTGCAAAGCATAATTGATGGCGCGCTCCATGAAGCTGTTGACGCATCCATTTTCTTTTGCAACCTGTGCAGCTTGTTTCAACTGCGATAAAATTTCGTAGTCTCCAACAATCTGCGAATCAAGGCCAGACGCCACTTTAAACAAATGTTCTATAGCGCTGATGCCGCGGTAAATATAACCATGAACTAAAAAATCGTTCATGGTGCTTTTTGTATTGAAACAAAACATTTCAATGAGATCCTGCTGGTCGTCTACTAAACCATATACTTCGGTCCGGTTGCAGGTTGATAAAACAAGGCAGCCGGCCATTTTTTTTTCTACAGCCTGTTGCAACAACTGAATAGTTTGTTCTGATGAGAGCGAAAATTTGCCCCTGATACTCATATCGCTTTTGCGATAATTGATGCCGGCGATGCAGAAATTATTCAGAGAGCTATGATATGTATTGTATAAAAAATCCATGTGATGCGGGCAAAAATATTTTTAAAATGCTTTCTGAAAGTCATTGCTTGGTCATTAAAGCAGCATTTATTTGAAAGCGAGGTGCAAATTTACCTCAAAGTTTGAGTTAGGGCTATCGGTTTTTTAGATAAACAGATAAAAATATTTTTTTAATATTTGTGTTTCCTTTAAAATCATTTACAATTTCTTTTGGGGCTTACATTTGCAAATAATCTGAAGAATGATGTCGAAAAAAAAGCGCGGGATTCTGTTGATCAATCTTGGCTCGCCGGAATCTACCAATGTGCAGGATCTAAGAACCTATCTCAATGAGTTTTTAATGGATGAAAGGGTAATTGACAAGCCCTGGCTTTTACGGGCGCTGCTCGTTAAAGGAATTATTGTTCCTTTTCGCGCGCCAAAATCTGCGGAAGCCTACAAAAAAATATGGCTTGATGAAGGCTCGCCGCTGATCGTTTTTACAAAACAATTGCGCGATGCATTGCAAAATGAGATAGAAGAGCCAGTAGAGATTTCAATGAGATATGGCAATCCCCGGCCCGATGCGGCTTTTGAAGCATTATTAAAGCGGGATCCGCTGGTAGAAGAAGTGCTGGTATTGCCGCTTTATCCGCATTATGCCATGTCGAGCTACGAAACTGCGGTTGAACATGTAAAAGCATTTTATCAAAAAGGTAATTATTCTTTTAAGCTTTCTTTTGTACCACCTTTTTATAAGGAACCCAATTACCTGGATGCACTTGCCCAGAGTATTAATCCTTATATAGAAAAAAGCTACGATCATATTTTGTTCAGCTATCATGGTATTCCCGAACGTCATATTAAAAAGAGCGATATTACCGGTTGCCATTGTTTGCAAACAAAAAATTGCTGCGAAACCTCTTCTCCGGCGCATTCGTTTTGCTACAGGCACCAGGTACGTACCACCACAAAATTGGTAACAGAAAAGCTGCAAATTCCTTCCGATAAATACAGTATTTCGTTTCAATCGAGGCTCGGCAAAGGTTGGCTAACGCCGTTTACTGATATAAGATTACAGGAAATGCCGCAAGAGGGAATTAAAAATTTATTGGTAGTTTGCCCTGCGTTTGTAAGCGATTGTTTGGAAACGCTGGAGGAAATTGCCATGCGGGGAAAGGAAATATTTATGGAAGCAGGCGGCGCATCTTTTGAAATGATTCCTTGTCTCAATACTCAGCCATTGTGGGTGAATGCAATTAAAACGATGGTAAGCAGCGAAGGCTAAGATCTTTTATAGTTTTGCATTGCCACTAATCATTGCTCCAAAAACTTAAATAAAAACATGTATTTCTACATTAAGGCTTTGCACATCATATTTGTTGTTACCTGGTTTAGCGGGCTGTTTTATATCGTCCGGCTTTTCGTATATGCTGCTGAGGCAAATGCAAAAGCAGAGCCAGACAGAAGTATTTTGGTAAAGCAGTTTGGCATTATGCAAAAGCGTCTATGGTATGGAATTACATGGCCATCGGCGGTGCTTACTTTAATATTTGGTGTATGGATGGGTATTTTATATGGAAGCATTCCGATGTGGCTTTTCATAAAAATTATTTTTGTGGCCGGCTTGTTTACCTATTTCATGACGCTGCATTTTATTTTTCTTCAGCAGCAAAAAGGAAATTTTAAATGGTCTTCTCAAAGATTAAGAGTATGGAATGAAGTGGCCACCATTTTTTTAATTGCCATTGTGATGCTGGCTGTGGTAAAGCAACTGCTTAGCGTTGCCTGGGCCATAGGCTGGCTGGTGGCTGTTTCTGTAATATTAATGTTAGCTATTAAAATGTACAGGCGTTTTAGAAGGGCTTAAATAAATCTGTTGCTGCTTTACAAGAATCTTTAGAATGAATTGAAAAACTTCTTACTTTGCATCCCCATTGATAAAAAGAAAATAAAAAGGGAAGCATCGTTTTGCATTCTTTAATTGTCTTTTTGAAACTATTGGTATTATTTTTTGTTTGATACTCGTTTTTAAATTCCATTATATGACTGCTTATACAATAAAGCCAAAGCCGCTTTTATCTAAACTTCTATCGTTTCTCTTCATTGTCTTATTTTCAATTCCCACCCATGTTTTCGCGCAATCAGTATCAGTATCAGGTACGGTTACAGCAACAGATGGCCTGGGCATAATCGGCGTTTCTGTTCAGGAACAGGGCTCTAACAAAGGCACCGCAACCGAAGCTGGTGGCAGTTTTACACTAAATGTTAGTAGTGCAAATGCCACTTTAGTTTTTTCATCGCTGGGTTACCAATCGCAATCGATTGCTTTAAGCGGACGAACTTCTGTTTCTGTAGTGTTGCAAGCTGCCAGCGCTAAAGAGTTAGAGCAGGTGGTGGTAATTGGATATGGAACCGCCAATAAAAGAGACCTTACGGGCTCAATTGTAAAGATCAGCGGTAAAGAAGTGGCAGACAAGCCCAACACCAACCCCGTTGCATCGTTACAGGGTAAAGTTGCCGGCTTATCTGTAGTAAACAATGGAACTCCCGGAGCCGCTCCCGATATTCGTATCCGCGGCACCGTTAGTATCGGGCAGGTACACCCGCTTTATGTGGTGGATGGTATATTTAATGACAACATTGATTATTTAAATCCAAATGATATCGAGTCTATTGAGATTTTAAAAGATCCTTCCTCGCTGGCTATTTTCGGTGTAAAAGGTGCTACGGGCGTGATCGCTGTAACCACCAAGCGCGCCAAGGCGGGGCAGGTTGTAGTAAACTTCAACACCTCTTATGGCTTTAAAAAATTAGTTGATAAAATCAAGTTGGCGAACGCCGATCAGTTTAAAACGCTGTTTGCAGAAGAAAACCTGAATGTTGGAAATACTGACCCGATCGATTATACGGGGTTAACCGCAAACACAGATTGGATCAATGCGGTTACACACACTGGACAATTCAACTCTAATAATTTAAGTATCTCCGGAAGCACTGAAAAAAACAAATTCAACCTGGGGCTTGGATATATTTCTGATGAAGGCATTGTGATTCGCCAGAAATTAGAAAAAATGTTGCTGTCTTTTTCTGACGAATTCAAGTTGAATAAGGCTATAAAAGTCGGCGTTAATTTAAATATAGAAAGGCAAAAACTTCCATACGCTGCGGATCCTAATTATCAAGACTACGTTTTGGATGCTGCACGAAAAGTGATGCCGCAGGTGTCCGCAGGCACTTTACCTTTCAAAATAAAAGATCCTTATGGGCCCGATAGCATAATCGCCAATTTGTACTCCGGGTTGAATGTTGCCCTTCAAAATTCCGGCGTTGTTAATCCGCTGGTTCAGATAGAAAATGAGTGGAATAAAAGAAGTAGTATCGAACTTAGAACCGTTGGAAGTGTATATGCTGAAATTGATTTTCTTAGAAACTTTACTTTCAGATCAACCTTTTATGCTGATGTAAGTAATGTAAACACCAGGCAGTACACACCAATTTATTCGGCCTATAATCCTGTAAATAATACTCCCTACATCTATAGCCAGTCTACCGGCGTACAGGAAAATAATAATGACTGGAAAAAATATCAGCAGGATCATATTCTTACTTTCAAAAAGAGATTTGGCGAGCACAGTGTTACCGCAACCGGTGGCTTTACCACTTATTATTTTGGAAACGTAAACAGAACAGCAAACGTTAAACAGAGCTTAACCGGTAACCCAATTCCGGATGATAAAAGATTCTGGTATATTTCCAACGGTTTTGTGTCTGATCAGTCGCTGTTTAGTTCCTCTTCATCACAAAGTGAATACACAACCGTTTCGGCTTTAGGACGTGTACTTTATAATTACCAGGGAAAATACTATTTTAATGCTTCTATAAGAAACGACGCTTCTTCTCAGATTGCTCCGGCAAACCGCAACCAGGCGTTCTGGGCTTTAGGTGCTGCATGGGAAATCACCAAGGAAGATTTCATGAAGAACCAAACTGCATTTGATTTTTTAAAGCTAAAAGCATCATCTGGAGTTTTAGGAAATCAGAGTACTTATGGATATGCCTATCCTTACTATCCGGGCCTCGCAACCGGCGACAACGCAAACGCTGTCTTCGGCACTAATGTTTATAGCGCTTATACACAAGCCTATTTGCCTGATCGAAATTTGAAATGGGAAACCGTACACGCGCAGGAAATAGGAGTTGAAGGTAATGCGCTAAAAAATTCACTAAGTTTCGAAGTAAATTACTTTAATAAAGTAACCAAAAACTTAATGGTTTATATCCAGGGCACGGGCGGCGTTTCTGATGGGTTAACTAACTCCGGTAGTTTAAAAAATTCGGGCCTGGAGTTTTCTGCCGGATATACTAAAAATATTACGCACGACTTCACCTTCTCTGTAAGTGGTAATTTAACCACGTATAAAAATAAGGTGTTAAATCTGCCATCAAACGCTGCAGTTGGAAATTCCGGAACCAGCAGAACCAGTGTGGGCTTGCCGATCGGCTATTTTTATGGATATGTGGTTGAAGGGGTTTTCCAGAGCTATGCCGATGTTTTAAAATCTCCCAACCAGGCAGCACTCGGCGCTTATGGTCCGGGCGATTTAAAATATAAAGATGTAAACGGCGATGGTAAGGTAACTACAGACGACAGAACCATGATTGGAAATCCAACGCCTGACTTTACTTATGGCGGTGCCATCAACTTAAATTATAAAGGTCTTAGCCTGGGTATAGATATTGGCGGTGTTTATGGCAATGAAGTTTTCAGAAACTGGGGAAGCCTCGAATCTCCATTCCAAAGAGTAAACTATCCGGCATTTAAAACAAACAGGTGGCACGGAGCTGGTACCTCTAATTGGGATCCGGTATTAAACCAAAGCAACCGAATCAACTACCTGGCTTCTACCTATAGTATAGAAGACGGAAGCTATTTCAGAATCAGGAACGTGCAGTTGGCATATAGCTTTGAGCACAACGTAATATCAAAATTAAGATTGAAGAACTTGCGGCTTTACGCCAACGTTCAAAATCCAAAAACATGGAAAAATAATTACGGGTATACATCGGAATTTGGCGGCAGTGCTACTTCCTTCGGATACGACAATGGCGGCGGGGCCATTCCGGTAGTAACCACGTTTGGATTAAATGTAACTTTTTAAAAAACTAACATGACTAATAAGATGATACACAGAATTAAGAACACCTCATGTATGTTGCTGGTGGCCATCCCAATGATCATGCTGGCATCAGGATGCTCCAAATTTCTTGATCGCAAGCCACTTACTGCCACTTTAGACGACTTAAAGCAAGGTAGTCTTGAAGGGCAGAGTTATGGCCTGTATTCTAACTTAAGATATTTCGCCGGTTTCTCCAGCTTGCCCTGGCTCGATTTTCACAGCATCCGCGATGATGATGCTGAAAAAGGCAGCAGCTTAACTGATGGAAACGAAATTACCGCAGAGTTTGAGCACTTCAACTATTCAAAAGACGATTGGGCGCCGAACACTTATTGGAACGATCATTATGCCATGATCAACCTGGCCAATACCGAACTGCAAACAGCAGATTCGTTAAAGGCAACAGACCCGGCTTCTTTAAGAAACGTTGGTGAAGCGCTTTTCTTCAGAGCTTACTCTTATTTCGAATTAGTAAAAACTTATGGCGATGTGCCATTGATTAACTACAGGGTTTACAGGGCTTCGGAAGCTATTCAGCCAAAATCTCCGGCATCCGTTATTTATGCGCTTATTGATTCGGATCTTAACGTTGCTTCTCAATATCTTCCCCAAAACTGGAACAATGCTTCCGGTGTAAGTACCTTCCCGGGACGATTAACAAGTGGTGCGGCAAATACGCTTTGGGCACAAACTCATTTGTTCAGGAAAAATTGGGCAAGAGTGATCGGGCTTTGTCAGCAAGTAATCAATTCCGGCGAATACTCCCTCAGCCCTACTTTTGCGGGCGTATGGAAAGAAGGATTAAACGGAGCCGGCAAAAATGGCCCGGAATCTATATTTGAAATGCAGGCCAATGTAGGCGCTAATAAAACTAATAATAATGGTAGCTCGTGGGGCACTTCCCAAAACATACGGCAGGGCGGCGCGTCGATAGCATGGAACCTTGGTTGGGGCTGGAATACGCCAACCCAAAACCTCGTCGATGCTTTTGATCCGAATGATCCGAGAAAAAACGGAACCATACTTTTCTCCGGGCAATCTGATGATCCAACAACCGGTGGCTTTGGCGCTACATTACCGCCTTACGATGCCAACGGAGCAAACGGAGGAATTCAAAGAAAATACTGGAATAAAAAAGTGTACTCAGATCCAGCGATGCGCGCATTTACAGGTATGATCAACAATGCCGGTGAGGCAGCATGGATCAATCATAGAATTCTTCGCTACGCAGATGTTTTATTGATGCTGGCCGAAGCTTCTAACGAAGTGGGCGACGGCGCTACTGCCGCCACAATGGTTGAAAAAATCAGGGCGCGTGCACGGAATGGCAACAATAATGTATTACCCTACATTGCCTATGTTGACCAGGAGCAAATGCGCACGGCCATTAAAAATGAGCGTCGGTTCGAATTTGCCATGGAAGGTTACAGATTTTACGACCTGGTACGCTGGGGCGATGCCGATGCAGTGCTTGCACCTTTAGGCTACACTCACAAAAACAGGTTTTATCCGATTCCTCAACAGGCAATTGATGCATCAAACGGAGTGTTAAAGCAAAATCCTGAATATTAATTGAGGCCGGCAACGAATCATTAAAAGTTTATTTATAAATAATTAAATCATGAATTTCAAAAATAACATCCTTCATAGCTTCCTGTTGCTTTCGGCATTGGCGGTCTCTGTTACGGCCTGCCAAAAACTTTCCAGGCCTGCATTGGGCGAGTATCCGGTAGACGCAAATGCGCCGGGTGGGCCACTTAAATTTTACGCGGCAATGGATGGTACTTCGGTAGACAGCATAAGGGCCAATTTTGGTCAAGATTTTTCGGCTGCCTATGCGGAGGGCATGCATGGCCAGGCATTTAATGGCGGAAAGGACAGCTACATTCAATACGGTAAAGCAAACGATTTTGGAAGCGCTACAAGTTTCACAATCGCTTTCTGGATGAAAAAAACGCCACAACCTGCAGGCGACGGAACCAACTTTGCGTTTGCATTAAATTCTAAAGATTACAGCTGGACCAATGTACAGTTGTTTTTAGAATTTGAAGACTCCGGCAACCCAACTACACAAGATTCTGCTGTTGCAAAATTTTACCTGTTGGACCAATGGTTTGAATATACAGGAGATAAAAGAATGCCTAAAGTACTTAATGGCCAATGGCATCAGCTGGTTTTCACTTATGATCAAACATCGTCTGTATTAAGTACTTATATTGATGGCGCACCAATGACCGGGTTACCAGCCGGTTTCGGAAATGTTACTAATGGCGGTGCACCAAGGGGACCATTACAATTCACCAATCTTACCGGTTTCACTATCGGCGGACCGGGAAAGGTGGCGCACGATGCCAACACATGGATGAATAATTTTAATGGTCAGATAGACCAATTCAGATTATACGGTACGGCCCTTTCTGCGGCTGATGTTGCTGCATTATATGCAAGCAAATTGTAGAGCAACGATAATTATTAAAATATTAAAAGATCCCGGTTATTTAAAAAGCCGGGATTTTTGTTTGTAATCCTTAGGCAGAAAAGCCATTTTGTAGATTTTGGCTTTTATCGAATCCGGTCTTTATCAAAAATATATCCGATCTGAGATAAGCCATTTTATAGATTTCTGAGATTTTATTAACCCCATCAAATTGATCCAATTTTGTTTCCTACTTTTTACTCATAAATTCTAAGATCTTTTTCGATTCGTCAGGATAGATGTTAATGTAATGTGACCGGATTAACGCAGCCGTAGCATCAGTTGCTCCGGGGAGCATCACCGCAATATTGCGTGAAGATTTTAATGGCATGTGGCAATTAATACAATCGGTTTTTAAAGTAGCCACCGGCAAAGAAGTCATCTTGCAAAATGTTCCATGCTCTTTATTATGACAGTCCATACACTTTTGAGAAAATACCGCAATTTGTCCTCGTTGGTTTTCATGTGTATTATGACAAGTATTGCAGGTGAGGGTGCTGCTCATTTTAAAACATTTGCTTGCCCGCAGCAATCCATATTGGTTGGCGTGCACGTCAATTTTATCCGGCCCTGGGGCACTCGTATCAACAATGAAATAATCTGAAAGCCTGTTTCCCGCGGTAAACGTAAACGAAGGTTTTGTTTTTTGCATTCTACCGCCATGGCATAAGGCACAAAGCTCCAGGTTTTGCAGCCTCGTAAGAGATGCAGGGTTAATAATATATTTTCCCATTTTTTCTGCAGGATGCTGAGCGTGAAATTCAACGTGTTTTGCGGCCGGCCCGTGGCATTTTTCGCAGCCCACGCTAAGTATCATTTGTGCCGGAGCAAATTTTTCAGGTTCTTCACTCTCAATTGAAATTGTTTTCGCATAGGTACTATGGCATTCCATGCATCGCGGCGTAATGGGCCGGTTAAAGATTACTTTATCCGGAAATCCGGGACTGTTAGACCACGCATCTGCGGCAGCAAAATAAGTGATCGGTAGCTGAAAAAGCCTGCTGTGATTCCAATATAAAAAGCTCTGGCCCATGGTGCCTGATCCAATAGAAATGTCAAAACGCTGTGCTCGTTTCTCCACACCATTATAATATTCCACCTGGAAGAGGCCGCTGTCGCGTTTTTCCATTACAACTTTTACATGCTCGTCAAAAGAGAACGAATTTTTTCCGGCCGCAAAATTTCCTTTAATGTATTTTTCAAATGCCGGTTGAGATGTGAGATAATGCGCCGTTTTAAGATGCTTGTCGTAAATATCTTTATGGCAGCTTACACAAGTTGACGAGCCCGCAAATTGCTTAATGTAATCGTTCTCAGCTGCAGCGTGGTTGTTTTCATCGTGTTCATTTTTATCAGGGCCGATGCATTTAACCAGGATGAAGGCACAAGCAACCATTAACGTAATGGTTATTGCAGAACGTTTATAAAATAAAATATTTCTCATTAATTTAATGACAGATCATTCATCTTTAAAATTCCTGTTAGCGTATTTGAGCACGCACTTTAAATAACCTATATCTTTACGACCGTACAAATTAAGATAAAAACTGCGCACATGCCTGCCAAAGCAATTTATATTTTTCTGCTCCTCCCGTTCTATTTTTTGCTTAACTCCTGCAACCGGCCGGCACCGGTTTTTACAAGCTTGTCTTCATCACAAACGAATATTTCATTCGCTAATAATTTGGCACAACGCAAAGCATTTGGCATTCTTTATTATCTCTATTATTACAATGGTGGCGGAGTTGCCATTGGCGATATCAACAATGATGGATTGCCCGATATTTATTTTACAGCCAATAGTAAAGGACATAATAAACTTTATTTAAACAAAGGCAATTTTCAATTTGAAGATATCACTGAAAAGGCCGGCGTGGAGGGCAATGCAGACTGGTGTAGTGGTGTAACAATGGCCGATGTAAATGGCGATGGCTTGCTGGATATTTATGTTTGCGCAGTTGCCAATCATCATGGGTTAAAAGGCCGCAATGAACTCTTTATTAATAATGGAAACAACACGTTTACAGAAAGCGCTGCGAAATATGGATTGGATTTTTCGGGCTTTTCAACACAGGCTGTTTTTTTTGATTACGATCATGATGGCGATCTCGATTGTTTCATTTTAAATCAATCTCAAAAGCCCAATCAAAACATTGTTGATACCAGCAATCGCAGAAAGTTTGATCAATACGCCGGAGACAGATTGTATCGCAACGATATGAATTCGCCTGAAAAAAAATTTACCGATGTTTCTGCACAGGCCGGTATTTATCAAAGCAGTTTGGGATATGGTTTGGGCATTTCTGTTGCGGACCTCAACAATGATGGCTGGGAAGATATTTATATCGGCAACGATTTTCATGAAAATGATTATTACTATGTAAACAACGGCAACGGCACTTTTACCGAAAGCGGCGCCAAACATTTTGAGCATTACAGCCGGTTTAGTATGGGAAATGATGTTGCCGATTTTAATAATGACGGTCAGTTAGATGTGGTAACAGTTGATATGCTTCCAAAAGATGAAAAAGTTTTAAAAACATATGGCAGCGACGAAAATGCGGATATCTATAAATTTAAAATTACAGGCAATGGCTATCAATATCAATATTCAAAAAATTGTCTTCAACTAAATAATGGCAACGGAGGCAGCTTTAGCGAAACGGCTTTATTGAGTGGAATGTCAGCCACGGACTGGAGTTGGTGCCCGTTGTTTGCCGATTTTGACAACGATGGAAATAAAGATCTTTTTATTTCAAGCGGTATTGTAAAACGCCCGGTAGATCTGGATTACATTAAATACAAGTCGAATCCGTCTCTGCAGGAAGCCATGAATAAAACCGATCGGCTTGATGAACAGGCTTTGGAAAAAATGCCCGATGGCAGTTCGCATCCATTTTTTTATAAGGGGGATGGAAATCTTTCCTTTAAGGATGTTTCCGGCGATTGGGGCACGGGGCAAATGAAAGGATATTATAACGGTGCCGCTTATGCGGATCTTGATAACGACGGCAAGCTCGACGTGGTGATTAATGCACTGAACGCACCTGCTATTGTGTTGAAAAATAATGCGCCAAAAAAGAACTTTATTTCCATCTCGTTTAAAGGAAACGACTTAAATACGTTTGGTGTTGGCTGTAAGGCTTACGTTTTTCAGAAGGAAAAAATGCAATATCAGCAATTGATGTTAACGCGCGGTTTTCAATCTTCATCAGATACACGACTGCATTTTGGGCTCGATTCGCTTTCTTCGATAGACAGCATTTTAGTGGTTTGGCCCAATCAAAAATTCCAGGTAGTAAAAAATATCATTGGTAATAAGCAAATGATTTTTTATCAAAAAGAGGCAACGGGTTCCTTTAGTTATGCAAATTTTTTCAGGTCGGCCGCATCCTATTTTAGGGATGTAACCGATTCTATAAAGATTTCGTGGAAACATAAAGAAGATAATTTTGATGATTTCAATTCGCAATATTTAATACCTCACGGGCAATCTACGCGCGGCCCGAAGATTGCTGTTGCCGATGTAAACGGCGATGGCCTTGATGATTTTTATGCATGCGGCGCCAATGGCCAGGCAGGAAGCTTGTTCATTCAACAAAAGAATGGAGGTTTTATGGCATCAGATACTTCCTTGTTTAATAAAGATGCAGGCTGCGAAGATGTGGATGCAGTTTTCTTTGATGCCAACGGAGATGGTAAACCTGATCTTTATGTAGTAAGTGGCGGGAATCAATTTTCCGGGAATAATAATTTGTTGCTCGACAGATTGTATCTCAATAATGGAAAGGGAAAGTTTATCAAATCTGATCACTCATTACCGCCGATATTCGAAAATAAATCCTGCGTATCAATTGCAGATATAGACCATGATGGCGACCTCGATATTTTTGTAGGAACTCTTGCACAGGCTAACGCTTACGGCGTTCCGCAAACTTCTTATTTGTTGCTGAATGATGGTAAAGGCAATTTTTCTGTGGCCGGCCAGGATAGAATTTCACTTGCCAATGTTGGCATGGTAACGTCCGCAATTTTTGCTGATGTAAATAACGATGGCTGGCAAGACCTGGTTGTTGCCGGCGAATGGATGCCACTAACAATTTTTATTAATAAAAAAGGCAACTTTAAAAAGAACGAAGTGCCTAATTCTACCGGATGGTGGCAATCGCTTTTTGCAGCCGATGTAAATGGCGATGGCAAGATGGATGTTTTGGCAGGCAACTGGGGTTGGAATAATAAATTTAAAAGCGAAAAAGATGGCTCAGTAAAATTGTATGTGAGCGATTTTGATAAAAATGGAAGAACCGATCAACTACTGTCTTATTCCATTAATGGCGTCGATTATCCGTTCCTGGCAAAGGACGAAGTAGAGCGCCAGTTACCCTTATTGAGGAAACACTATTTGTTATATGCAGATTATGCCGGCGTTGCGATGAAGGATGTTTTTTATGGATGGATAGACAGTATTAAACCCTTGGTCGCGGAAAGATTGGGCTCGGCCGTTTTATATAACAGGGGCAATGGGAATTTTAAAATGGATGATTTGCCCATCCATCTGCAAATGGCGCCCGTATTCGCTTTTCAATCCGCAGGAAGCACTTCGCCTTCAACCAATAACTTTGTTTTGGGTGGCAATTTTTATAATGTAATTCCTTTTGAAGGAAGATATGATGCGCAGGCATTGGCGCTTTTTAGCGGTGATAAAAATGAGAATATTAATTTTGAGAATCAGCCCCGTTTATCAGGCATAAGAGGAGAGGTAAGAGATATAAAATGGTTGAAGAGCGCCCAGTATGGAAATATTATGGTGGTTGCGCGCAATAATGAAAAATTGTTATTCTTTGCGAAAAGGAAATAATTCGTTTCCAAATAGAAATTTCCATTCGAAAATATACGGGTTCATACAAGCCAAAATGTAGAAAATCAGTATTTAAAATCAACATAAATCCTTTTAAAATTTTATCTGAATTAATTATGCATATAGTTTTAAAACCTGCCGCTCATTTTTTTATAATGGTATGCTTATGTGCTTTTTGCAATAGCACCAACGCACAACATAATCTGGCTGCGTCACAGCGCACTTATTGCAATCCCATTAATCTTGATTACGGATATACCCCCATTCCAAATTTTACAGAATGGGGTAAACACAGGGCTACAGCCGATCCGGTAATCGTAAATTATAAGGGTGACTACTATTTGTTTTCTACCAACCAGTGGGGTTATTGGTGGAGCAATGATATGCTGAACTGGAAATTCATTTCAAGAAAATTTTTGCGCCCGTGGAATGCCGGCTATGATGAATTATGCGCGCCTGCAGTAGGAATTGTCGGCGACACGATGATTGTTTTCGGATCAACTTACACCAGCAATTTTTCCATTTGGATGAGCACCAATCCAAAAGCCAACGAGTGGAAGCCGTTGGTTGATTCATTTGCAATAGGCGGCTGGGATCCCGCTTTTTTTACAGATGATGATGGCAGATTATACATGTACAACGGCAGCAGCAATAAATATCCTTTGTATGGCGTGGAACTCAACAGAAAAACATTTGAGCCTATCGGCGGAAGAACTGAAATGTATTTATTGGAGCCCGAAAGGTATGGCTGGCAAAGGTTTGGTGAGTATATGGATAATACATTTCTTGATCCTTTTATTGAAGGTGCATGGATGACGAAGCACAACGGCAAATATTATTTTCAATATGGAGCGCCCGGTACTGAATTTAGTGGCTATGGCGATGGCGTAGTTGTGGGCGATAAACCGTTGGGTAATAATTTTACTCCGCAGTCAGACCCATTTTCTTACAAGCCCGGTGGTTTTGCACGCGGAGCCGGCCATGGCAGCACTTTCCAGGATAACAATAAAAACTACTGGCATATTTCCACCATAGCAATTTCAGTAAAAAATAATTTTGAAAGAAGATTGGGGATCTGGCCCGCCGGGTTTGATAAAGACGATGTAATGTATATGGATGCTGCTTTTGGAGATTACCCGCATTATTTAGCCCCTCCCTTGGAGGGGTTTGGGGAGGCCGGATCTTTCACCGGATGGATGCTGCTCAATTATAAAACGCCGGTGCAGGTTTCGTCTACACATGGTAGTTATCATGCCAACAATGCGGTGGATGAAAACATTAAAACCTATTGGAGCGCTGCGTCGGGCAATAGGGGAGAGTGGATTCAAACTGAATTAAATAGTCTTTCAACGGTAAACGCTATCCAGATTAATTATGCAGACCAGGACGCGGAATTTTTAGGCAAGCAAACCAACATTTATCATCAATATAAATTGTATTATTCTGTTGATGGAAAAAAATGGAACATCCTTGTTGATAAAAGCAATAACAAAACCGACGTGCCTCATGATTATATAGAATTACAAAAACCGGTGCAGGCAAAGTTTATCAAACTTGAAAATATCCACATGCCAACCGGCAAATTTGCTATTAGCGGCTTAAGGGTTTTTGGAAATGGAAGCGGAAGTAAGCCCGATTCTGTAAAACAATTTATTGTACTTCGTACAGAAAAGGATAAACGCAGCGCCTGGCTAAAATGGAGCCCTGTAGAAAATGCTTTCGGCTATAATATTTATACCGGTGTCGCTCCTGATAAATTGTACAATTGCATAATGGTTTATGACGCTAACGAGTATTACGATAAAGCGATGGACAAAAACAAGCCCTATTATTTTTCGATTGAAGCGTTTAATGAAAACGGAATTTCGAAAAGATCGGCAGTAATAAAAGTGGATTAGACTTATTAGAATTGCCGTTTCGATAATTATACCAATATGGATGCTCTCTGATTATTTTTGGTAAATTTGTTTATGTATACTACCGATCAAATAGTAAATATTCTTTCTCAACAAAAAAAAGAATTGGAAAAAAAATACCCTATTTCTAAAATGGCGTTATTTGGGTCCTATGCGAGAGGTGATCACAATAAGCATAGTGATATCGACGTATTGGTCGAATTCAATGGCAGGATAGATGGATTTGATTACATCAGAATTGCCCATCACCTGGAGGATGTTTTCCGGCAAAAAATTGATCTTGTTTCACGGAAAGGTATTAAGCCAGCGTATCTCCCTTATGTTGAAAAAAACTTGATCTATGTCTGAAAGACAAACACTGTTGCTGCTTTCTGATATCCAAATGTCTATTCATAATATTTTGAATTTCACCAGGCACATGACATTTGAAACATATGAGTCAGACTTAAGAACCAGGCATGCCGTAGAAAGAAATTTTGAAATTATTGGAGAGGCGGCATCAAGAATCCCGGAAAACTATAAAATGGCTTGTCCTGAAATTGAATGGAGAATTTTAAAAGATTTCAGAAACTTTATTATCCATGAATATTTTGGTATCAACAATGAGATCGTTTGGGACACCATTCAATTCAGACTTCCGGAATTATTAGATTCCTTCAATAACTTAATAAATAAAAGAGAAACATAAATCGCCATTTTTATCTCCATGAAAAAATTCAACAAATATTGTTGCTCCCTGTTGTTTTTTGTGTTCGTATTTACAGGAACTTTTGCGCAGCAGCCTCCATTTTATTCCGACATAAAAGCTTTTGAAAAGCAGGACAGTGTTCACTTTCCTCCGAAACATGAAATTCTTTTTGTTGGAAGCTCCTCTTTTACAAAATGGACCGATGTGCAGGATTATTTTCCCGGTTATCCAATTATCAACCGCGGATTTGGCGGCTCCTCTTTGCCTGATGTGATTCGTTATGCCGATGAAATTATCTTCCCTTATCATCCAAAGCAGATAGTGATTTATTGTGGCGAAAACGATTTTGCAGCTTCTGATACAGTATCAGCCCAAACTGTTTTTTTTCGCTTCAAACAATTATTTGAAATGATCAGGACGAAACTGCCCAATGTTACCATTGATTATGTATCGATGAAGCCGAGCCCAAGCAGAACGCACTTGTTTCCAAAATTTATTGAAGGAAATTCAATGATCAGGAAATATTTAAGCCGGCAGAAAAAGGCGTTCTTTATAGATGTATATCATAAAATGCTTAATGACAGACGGAACGCCGATCCAAGCAAATTTTTATCGAAGACAATCTTCACATGAACGCCGAAGGTTACAAAATCTGGCAAAAAATAATAAAGCCTTACCTGCTAAAATAAACCTGCGTTCTATTTTAGTTATCGGGTAAGCACTCCACTTTTCTATCGGATACCTTACCTTTAAAATCTTATAAGCCGGAAGAAGAATACTCATATAAGCCAAAAAGTAGAAAATTGTAATTAAGTTTACTTTTTAATGGCGTCTTTCCGGATTTTTTCAATCGCCCTTTTTAAAATGATCATCTATGTTGAAACGAATAATAATTTTCTGCCTGCTCTTTTCAGGCATTGCAGCAATTGCATTTGCATGCGGTAAAAGTTCTGATAAGCCGCCGGTTACGCCAACGCCACCAATTACGCCAACGCCGCCTGTTGTTGGAACAAACGATGTGGATTTCTGGCTCACCAAAGGCGATCAGTCGGTTTTGTTGCAAAAGCAAACCACGGTTCTTTCATTTGGCACTGCGAGCAATTCTTATCCTTTCATTAATGTGGATACAACGCAGGTTTTTCAAACTGTTGATGGGTTTGGATATACACTTACCGGCGGCAGCGCCTATGTGATCAATAAATTAAATGCAGCTGATAAAGCATCGTTATTAAAAGAACTTTTTGGTACTGATGCCAACTCCATCAGCCTAAGTTATTTGCGCATCAGCATCGGCGCTTCTGATTTGGATGCTTCGGTATTTAGTTATGATGATATGCCTGCAGGACAAACCGATGTAAACCTCGATCATTTTTCATTAGATCACGATAAGACCGACCTGATTCCTTTATTGAAAGAAATTTTAGCCATCAATCCAAACATTAAAATTTTGGGATCGCCATGGAGTCCGCCTGTTTGGATGAAAGACAATGGCAGTTCAGTTGGTGGAAGTTTGTTGCCACAATATTATAATGTGTATGCACAATATTTAGTAAAATATATTCAGCAAATGAAGGCTGAAGGAATTACCATAGACGCCATCACTCCTCAGAATGAGCCACTGAATCCTGCCAATAATCCGAGCCTTCAAATGTTGGCTTCGGAGCAGGCCGTCTTTATAAAAAGCAGCCTTGGTCCTGCGTTTCAGGCGGCTGGTATCAAAACAAAAATTATTATTTACGATCATAATTGTGACCGGCCCGATTATCCTTTGGCAATTTTGAACGATGCAGATGCCAATAAATTTATAGATGGATCCGCGTTTCATTTATATGACGGAAACATCAGTGCGCTCTCGCAGGTTCAAAGTGCTTTTCCCAACAAGAATGTATATTTTACCGAGCAGTGGACCTCTTCCGAAGGAAATTTTGGAGGCGATTTAAAGTGGCATGTAAAAAATGTAATTATTGGCTCGATGAGAAACTGGAGCCGCGTTGCACTGGAGTGGAACCTGGCCAACGATCAAACATTTAATCCGCATACGCCCGGTGGCTGCTACACAATGCAAAGGTGCATTAACCATAAGCGGATCTTCAATAACAAGAAACGTTGGCTATTATATTGTAGCCCATGCCTCTAAATTTGTACCGGCCGGTTCGGTGCGAATTGGCAGCAGCAGTTCCGGCGATCTGCAAAGCGTGGCCTTTAAAACTCCCGTCAGGAAAAAAAGTGTTGATCGTGGAAAATGATGGCGCATCTGATGCAACATTTAATATACGTTTTTCTACAAAATGGGTTACCTCAACTTTGCCGGCAGGCGCAGTGGCAACTTATAGTTTTAATTAGTCAATAATTAACCGATCAATAAATGAAAAAGTCTCTTTTAATTTTTATTCTTTTTTCAGGCACCTGTTGCATTTGCTCAAAAAGCCAATAATCTTTCGAAAACAAAAGATTATACTGCCGGTAAAAAGGTAGTGGTATATACCACTGCCAAAACAGCAATTACAGAATTTCTGCCACCGATACTTTGCAGTTTAAGGCAAATGGGCCAGCCGGTAGAAACCCAGGTTTGTGTTTTTGTAGATCCATCTAAAACGTTTCAATCCTTTATGGGTATTGGCGGCGCATTAACGGATGCTTCTGCGGAAACTTTTGCTAAGTTGCCTAAAGACAAACAGCAGGAAATTTTGCAGGCATATTTTAATGTGAAGAAAGGAATTGGTTATACACTGGCGCGAACAAATATTCAAAGTTGCGATTTCAGCAGTGGAAGTTATTCTTATGTGCAGGAAGGCGACAAAGATTTAAAAACTTTCAGCATTGATCATGATAAGCAATACCGTATTCCGTTTATAAAACAAGCAATTGCTGCTGCCGGAGGAAAGCTTACTTTGTATGCAAGTCCGTGGAGCCCGCCGGCTTTTATGAAAACCAACAACGACATGTTGCATGGCGGACATTTAAAACCTGAGTTTTATCAAAGCTGGGCCAACTATTATCCAAAGTTTATTAAGGCTTATGAAAAAGAAGGAATTCCGGTTTGGGGAATTTCAATTCAGAACGAGCCGATGGCAACGCAAACCTGGGAATCGTGTATTTACACCGCGGAAGAAGAAAGGGATTTTCTAAAAAATTATCTTGGCCCAACAATGCAAAAGCAGGGCCTGGCCAATAAGAAAATAATTGTTTGGGATCATAACCGCGATCTGATTTACCAGCGTGCAAGCACTTTGTTAAGCGATCCTGAAGCAGCCAAATATGCATGGGGCGTGGGTTTTCATTGGTATGAAGACTGGAGCGGTGGCCAGCAGATGTATGATAATGTGCAACTGGTAAAACAGGCATTTCCTGAAAAGAATATTTTGTTTACAGAAGGTTGTAATTCTCCCTACAAAGCAGAAAATTTAAACGATTGGAAATTAGGCGAAACTTACGGCCGCTCCATGATCAATGATTTTAATAATGGAACCGTTGGCTGGACAGACTGGAATATTTTATTGGATGAACAAGGCGGTCCCAACCACGTTGGTAATTTTTGTTTTGCACCAGTACATGCAGACACCAAAACCGGCGCGATCACTTATACAAACGCCTACTATTATATCGGGCAATTTTCAAAATTTATTCGCCCGGGCGCAAAAAGAATTATCAGCTCTTCCAGCAGAAGCCCGCTGCTAACAACCGCTTTCGCTAACAGCGATGGAAAGATTGCCGTGGTAGTGATGAACCAGGGCGATAAAGAAATTGATTATTTTTTGTGGATCGCTGGTAAAGCGGCTCCGATTAAAAGCTTGCCACATTCAATTGCAACACTGGTATTTTAATAATGAACTGAGGAAAGCCAAAAAGTAGATTTTCTATGTTTTGGCTTATATCATTAAGAAAGCGGGGAAAGCCAAAAAGTGGGTTTCCCCGTTTTTATTTCAGCAATGCCTGTATATCGGGGTCTGCTTCAAGGTTATTCATTTGGCGCATGATCCAGGGATAACGGAAGGCCACTCTTTTGGATATGGGTTGAATAGTAAACAGTTTTGGATTCGGCAGGCACGAAGCGATCATTGCAGCTTCTTTTCTGGTAAGATCCTTTGCCGGTTTTTTAAAATAATATTGAGCTGCGGCTTCAATACCAAACACTCCTTTTCCCATTTCGGAAACATTCAGATACATTTCAAGAATTCTTTTTTTACTCCAGAGATGCTCTATCATAAATGTAAAATATACTTCCAGCGCTTTGCGGAAATAGCCGCCATGCTGCCACAAAAAAACATTTTTTGCAACCTGTTGGCTTATGGTACTTGCTCCACGCAATGATTTACTTTTTTGATTGTGCTTCATTGCCTTTTGGATGCTTTTAAAATCGAAGCCGTTATGATCTGGAAACAATTGATCTTCGCCTGCCATAACAGCGAGTTTTGCGTTGCTGCTGATGTTGGCCATTTTTACATAATCCCTATGCAAGCCATCGCCTGTTAAAACACTACCCAGCTGTGTAATGGTAACCGGCGGATTAACCCAACGGCAAAGAACAATATACAAGATAGATAACAGGAACCCGTAGATGAAGATCTTAAAAACAAGACGAACTAATCTTTTAACCAAACCCCTTCTTTTAAAAAATGATGCGCTCAACAGAAATCTTTTACTATTTTATTTTAACGTAATCCAGCGTATATTTTTTGCCGAGCTTTCTGCCGCCACTGTGTGATTTTAATAACAAATATCCTATTCCTGCAAGCGCTGCGGAGCCAACAACCAATTCGGTACTTGCATGGTATCGGGTGTTTGGTTTGGTAAAAATCCATGTTCCAAGGCCAACGGCTGTCAACAGCGTGCCACCACCAAATAATGCCGCGCCAGAGGCGCCCCAGTCAAATTTTCTGCCGTCTTTTCCAAAACTGATTATATCCCGGTAATTAATACCGAAGCGGTACCTCGCCACGGTGTCCAGCATATAAACACCCAAATTTGTTGGAACCTGCCTCACATCGTATTGAATTAAAAAAACAGAATCTCTTTCTATAGAGGTAACATAGGCGTTGTAAGAACCACTGGCAGTGGAAAATATCATTTCGCTTCCGGGAAAGAATGTTTGTTGCGTGCGGTTATTTTTTTTTAAGATAAGCAAGTCTGATTGTGCCATGCACGGCGCAGCAATAAAAAGCCCAATCAGCAAAACGCCTAAAATCCTCATACTTATATTTTTTTAAGAAAAACTAAAACGCCAAAAAGAAGCACCGCGCCAAAAATGAGTAAAATTAAGCCCGATATTTTATTGATCAGCCTTATATTTTTGATAGTTAGTTTTTTACGAAGCCGGCCTGCAAGAATAACCTTAGTGATGTCTGCAGTCATATTCAATACTAATGCGGTGGTAAAAATGATGATCCTGTCGCGAACAGAATGTGTAACGGCAATTGCCGTGGCTGCGGTAAGCCAAAAAGCCATCACTGCGGGATTGAGTGTATTCAGCAAAAACCCTTGCAGCGCTATTTTTGCATGATCGCTGCCGGAAAGAGGTGGCATGGAAATATCTTCGGGATGAATATGAACCTTTTTGAAGAACAGGTAAAAAATTCCCATTCCGATTAAGAAGGCACTTCCAACAATTCCAATTTGCATTTTGAAATCCAGCAGCCTGGTTACCATTTCAGAAAAGGCGTTGCTTAACACAACCAGTAAAAAATCGCTGATCCACACACCAATAACAAAGCTAAAACCTCCCGATCTTCCATTATTAATGCTTTGCTTAACAATAGTAAATATCACCGGCCCAACAGAGAGCGCCAGTAATAATCCCATTGCAAGCCCCTTGAACATTGCCTCTAAAGCATCAATCATCTAAAGAATAAAAATTTAAGTTTACAATGAATTGAAGGAAATAAAACTACAATAAAAAAATAAGGCCAGGGCATTAAGATGATAATACCGTTTTAGCCTTTTCTTCCTTTAAAAATTTTTGCCAGTCATCGAGCACCTTTCCTTTTAAAACCCGTGGAAATTTATGCTGGCCGCCCACTTTTCCTTTTGATCTCATAAAATTCATAAAAGTTTCTTCGCTAAGCACATCTACAAAAACTTCTTTAAGTGCATGCTTGCGTTCTACTTCATAATCGTCGTTCAATTCTTTTAGCTTTTCATCGATCATTATTTTTAACGTCTCAGAATTTACATTATCATCAGTGGCAATAAACCAATGATGAGCAAAGAAATTTCCATAAGGCACGCCCGCAACCGTAAACTCCCCGATGGAAATATTGAGCTCTTCACTTACCAGGTTGATCGCTTTATTCATATTGTCCACGCTCAGGTGCTCGCCCACGAGGCTAAGAAAATGCCGTGTGCGGCCAGTGATAATAATTTCGCTTTTTTCAATGTCTACAAACTGAATGGTGTCGCCAATAAGATAGCGCCAGGTGCCCGCATTGGTGCTGATTAATATCGCGTAATTTTTATTTTTCTCTACTTCGTGAATCATTAGAGTTTGCGGATTGGCTACCATGTTTCCGTCGATATCGAAATTATGATGATCAAAAGGCACAAACTCGAAGAAGATATTATTATTGAGCGCCAGCTTCATTCCCAGCGCATCCTGCCGGTTTTGGTAAGCCAAAAAACCTTCACTCGCCAGATAAGTTTCTATGTAAGTAATCGGCTTGCCCAATAAACGGTTAAAGCCCTTTTTGTAAGGTTCCAATGCCACACCACCGTGCACGTAAAACGCAAGGTTGGGCCATATTTCATGAATGTTATTGAGTTTATAACGCTCAATTACCTTTTCCATGCAAAGTTGTACCCACGCCGGAACACCAACTAAAAAAGCAATATCCCATTCAGGGGCGCGCTCCACAATTTCATCCAGTTTTTTAGACCAGTCCTTTTCGCGGGCTATTTTTCTGCCTGGCTTATACATTCCCTGGAACCAAAACGGGATATTTTTTGCCTGTATTCCGCTTAAATCTCCCGCATAATAGGTGGCAGTTTTCTGTAAATGAGTGCTTCCGCCCAACATCAGCCAGCCTTTACCAACATATTTTTTAGGAACGTTGTTATAAGAAGCCAGGCTGATCAGTTGTCTGAAGCTGGTAAGCGTATTAGCTCTTATTAATTCTTTTGTGATAGGAATGTATTTGCTGGATGATTCGCTGGTGCCACTGCTTAAAGCAAAAAATTTGATAATGCCGGGCCAGCAAACATCCGGTCTGCCATCCAGCGCCCGAAACCACCATTCCTTAAAAATTTTATCGTAATTGAAAGCAGGCACAACACGCTGAAAATTTTTACCCGGATGCCTGCTCAACAATATCTGATCGAACAGGTATTTTTGGCCAAACTCCGTAAAGCGCGCTTTCTTCAGTAATTTTTTTAAAACTTTCAGCTGCTGTCGTTTTGGCGAACTTGCGGGAATATTTAATGCCCAGGAAACTGAATTTGGAAGTTTTATATCTATTAATGGCATTCCGGTTTAAAAATATTGATTGCAACAAATTTAATGAATACTTAATGCACAAGTAATATTAATTTACAAATGAATTTTGTTAAGTGTCTTTTAAAAAATTTTAAAAGTTATTTCATTTAGAAGCTGACTGAAAATATTGAAAAAAGCCGGGTAAATTTTCATAAAACCATTGAACGCCGACCAAATAGTGTCCTGTAAATTCCAATTTTTCAGAAAAGTTTTGCCAAATATTCAACTAAAATTACCGTTTGCTAAATCAAAGCTAACAGATGATAAGTTGAACCCGGAAAATGTTGAATAAACCCTAGTATTACATTTACTAGTATCAAAATAAGTAATTAGTTTCAAATAAGTGTGTGTAGTTTTTAATCAGGGACTCCCCCGCTCGAATGCGGGGGATTTTTTTTTAATTATCCGATTATTTTTCGCCACTGCCATTGATTGCCAGCATAATTTTACATCTCAAAAGAGTAAATTTGTTACACCTATAGAAAAATTGCCTTAATTTTATTCAAATTTTGTTAACATACTATACATTTTCACCGGTATTTTCTTTCCGGATGTTTATCTGTCGGCCAAAAAAAATCTAAATTATATTTTACATGTATAACCACATCTGGAAAAAATATTTGCCCATTATTAAGATTCTAATGAAAAAATCTGTTAGCGAAGAACAAACGCTAAGCCTTAACCGTGTTGATTTCGAAAGAGCAGGAACCGGCAGAAAAGCAGGGTATAAATTTAACATAGAATTTACTGACGGTAAAGTTGGAAACGTAATAAGCGGCTCGCCTTTAGCGATGCACCTTGCACAGGTTATCTTAGAAGATGAAGGAGCCCGCCAGATTTTATCAGAGCATAATTTTGAAGTGAGTTTAAATACGAAGTTTCAATTGGCGATAAAAAATTTAGTAAAATAGAATTTTTTCTTTTTGTCATTTTATTCCTGCGACTTTTTCCGGTTTGTCAATCTTTTTTCATGGTGGCATAGTTATTTATTGAATGTTCAATAGTTCATTGTACATCCTGCGGGGCTAATTTTTTGCAGGATGGCATAAATTGATTATTCAACCCAAATTATAATTATGAAAATAAAATTATTAGGCAGCGAAGGTTTAACCGCTTCAGAAATTGGGCTTGGATGTATGGGCATGAGCGAATTTTATGGCGAAACTGATGATGCCGAATCAATAAAAACCATTCAAAAGGCATTTGACCTTGGCATTACTTTTTTTGATACAGCCGATATATATGGGCCGTTCAAAAACGAAATATTGGTTGGAAAAGCAATACAGCCGTTCAGAGAAAAAATAACCCTTGCCACAAAATTTGGTATTGTAAGAGATCCGTCGAACCCGCAATCAAGAGGCGTAAATGGAAGGCCGGAATATGTAAAAAGCGCTTGCGAAGCGAGTCTGAAACGCTTAAATGTAGAAATCATTGATCTTTATTATCTCCATCGGAGAGATCCTGAAACGCCCATTGAAGAAACAGTGGGTGCGATGGCACAACTTAAAAAAGAAGGAAAAATACGCGCGATTGGACTGAGTGAAGTAAGTGTAGATACACTTCGCAGGGCAAATGCGGTTCATCCCATTACTGCATTGCAATCTGAGTATAGTTTGTGGTCGCGCGATCCTGAAGATGAAATTTTGCCAACTTGCGAAGAATTGAATATTGCCTTTGTAGCTTACAGTCCGCTTGGCCGGGGCTTTTTAACAGGCCAGATAAAAAAAATAGAAGATTTTGCCCCTGATGACTTTCGACGAAACTCTCCGCGATTCCAGGGCGAAAACTTTAATAAAAACCTTCAGCTGGTAGAGAAGATTGAATCGATCGCTACCGAAAAAGGATGCACACCTTCACAATTGGCCCTTGCCTGGGTAATGTCTCGTGAAGATTTTATTTTTCCGATACCGGGAACCAAAAGAGTAAAATACCTGGAGGAAAATGTAAAAGCGGTTGATGTTTCTTTATCCCCTGAAGATATAAAAGAGATCGAAGCCATTTTTCCGAAAGATGCCGCCGCAGGCACCCGCTATCCGCAGGCCGGAATGCAAACTTTAAATAGATAAGTAGCGTTTTTAAAGCATGACTAAACTATTATAGTTCCGCTCTTACTTGGATTGCTTTTTGTGCAAATCTTTCCGGTTATGTTTTCATTTTAATCCAACCCCTGTAAATCTGTAGAATTGCCAATTTGAACGGCTTGATGGAGACTTTGCCATTGATTAAGGCTTTAATTCTTAAACAGATTGTTATGAAAAAGTTCCCAGCCCTCTTATTTTTATTGATTGCTATTTTTTTATTTGAAACCATCCATGCGCAAAAATTGAGTGTAGGCGCAAGAGCCGGAATCAGTATTCCGAACTTAACAGCCGGAGGAGCTGAAAAAAATCCATTAAACTCAGGCTATAGTTCCCGCCTGGGGCCTGACTTTGCCATTTTTTGCGAACACAAAGTTTCATCGTTGTTCTCAATAGAGCCAATGATTGAATATTCTTCGCAAGGTGGAAAGAAAAATGGTTTTCAGGCGATGACCGTTCCCGACGCCATGAAGGCGATGTTTCCGCCAGGGCAAGTTCCTCCTTATTTGTACGCCGATTATAAAAGCGAAGCCAAATTAAATTACCTGATGGTGCCCATTCTGGGAAAGTTTAGTTGGAAATTAAGTCGTCCGCTAAAATTTTTCGTCGAGGCTGGTCCATTTGCCGGTTTTCTACTTTCTGCAAAACAAGTTACCAGCGGTTCAAGTATTATATATGCAGACGCACAAAAACAACAACCATTAAGCAGCAGCCCACAATCTTTTGATGCAACCACTACCATTAAAGATCAATTGAACACTTTTAATTTCGGCGTGTCGGGCAATTTAGGTTTTGCGTTTGCAATTAACAGGAGCAATATTTTTATTGAAGGAGGCGGAAATTATGGGTTCTTAAATATCCAGAAAGGAACGGCCAATGGTAAAAACCAAACCGGCGCGGCCACTGTAGATATCGGGTATTCCTTTCCTGTTGGAAAATAAATTCTTCAAAACGCCGATCGAAAAATATTTGATTAAAATAAAATTTCCTCCTGGCTATTTTTCAATCCAAACAGAAACGGAGCCTGCGGGCGCGAAAAATTCTCCCCAGCCTTCCGGCATTGATTTCTATTTCTGAAGGATTTTTCCCCAGCAGATCCACGAATTTTTTCCCGGCGTAGCGTTTACCCATTTCCATGTTTTTATTTGCGTTATCTCCATTGGATAACAATACCGCGCAGCCGCTGTGTTCTTCGTCGCCTTCTCTTGTCCAGCCAACGCAATTGTTATGATCAAAATAATCTCTCTGCATTCCGTATGCATAATTATTTCTTGCTTCTAATAATTTTTCAAGCCCTTCAACTTTTGGCATCCAGATCTCATATTCATTGCCATCGTTGCCGCGGCCTTTATAATTGGCACCATACAGGTCTGGATAAAAAACACACGGATATCCCGCTTCGCGAAGCAATATCAATGCATAAGCAATGGGCTTAAACCATGGATCTATAGGAGCCTCCAGCGATTGAAGCGGCTGCGTATCATGGTTGGCAACAACCGTAACTGCTTTTTGAGGCATAACTCCCACTAATGTTTCCTGGAAGATGTTTCGCATATCGTACCTGTTGCCACCTTTGGAAGCTTCATGAAGATTGTTATGGAGCGAAGAATCAAAAAGACTCATTTCGCCGTTAGTAGCCTCTATATATTTTAATAACAGGTTTAAAAATCCGGGCGCCCAATATTCGCCCACGGCAAAAATTTCTTTTCCGGTGCTTTCCCGTAATGCCTTAAGCCATTCAGTGTAAAACTGAGGAGACATGTGTTTCACCGCATCAAGCCTAACCGAATCAAAATGAATTTGATCCCAATACCATTTGGCCCATCGTTTCAATTCTTCAGATACCGCCGGATTTCGAAAATCAATATCGTTGTACATCAAATAATCGTAATTGCCTTTTTCATCGCCAATTACCTCTTCCCATGAATCGCCATATCCGTTTTGAATTCTAAAGATGGCATTTTCACTGAGATCAAAAGCATAATCAACACCGGTGAAGCACGTATAATTCCATTCAAAATCTGAATATTTTTTTTGCCTGCCGGGAAACGTAAATTTGGTAAAAGCTTCAATCTCAAAAGGCGCAGAGATTACCTGGTCGCGATTTTCAGGGTTTACTTTTACGACAGTTACCTTTTCAGTTTCATCGCCGCCGGCTTTATGATTTAAGACGATATCCACCATGGCCTGCATACCTGCTGCATGTACTGCGTCTATGGCATCGATGTACTCCTGGCGCGTTCCATATTTGGTGCGCACCGAACCCTTTTGATCAAATTCGCCGAGATCGTATAAATCATATAAATCGTAGCCTTCGCTAAAGCCTCCCCCAGAACCTTTGCACGCCGGCGGAAGCCAAATTGTAGAAAATCCCAATTCTTTCAGCCGTGGCGCTTCTGATTTTATTTGTTTCCATAAGTTTCCATCATTGGGTAAATACCAATGAAAATATTGAAGCAATGTTCCCTGCGGCATATATAATTTTACTCTTGCTCTTCAAATGGCGTACCGAATGTGCTTTCAGAAGAAAGATCATAAACCGGATCTTTATTAGCGAACTATAGCCATATGTTGTACTGTTATAAAAGAATGAGTCAGTTAACCTCCATATAAACAGGCTCAAAATCTTTGGAAGAAAATTCGCCGGGAAATTGATCTTCTATTGAATAAGTTGCTGCTATTTTTCCCAAAGCATCGGAGCACATGGCGGAGTAGCCATTGCCGCCGGCAGCAAAATACAATCCCGCAGGGCTTTTGCCGATATACGGTTTGCCATGTTTTGTAAAAGCAACAATACATTTTTTTACAAAAATTTCTTCTATGGTAAGGCTGGGAATTATTGCTTTTAATGCATTTTGTAATGTTGTCAAATGCTGGTTGGCTGATTCGTTTTTAAACCAACACTGAATATCTTCGAGCGTCTTAAAAATAATATCGCCGGGCAAATTAGCGCCCATCTTTAAATAAAAATTTCCATCCGGATATTGAAGTGGCCTCACCAAATATATGTTTTGAATTTCAGGATCTTCAATTTCATATAAGAGCGATGGCAGCTCTGACCAACGTGCTGCCTCTTCATTGCTAACTTTTGCCCAAACGGTAGATTCGCTTTTTAAATTCAAGACGAGTTTCCTATCCAATAAATTGAAAAAATTAACGAAAGCGCCTGGCGTTAATAATACTTTTTTGGAACGATACGTTGCGCCGCTGATTGTTGAAATAGTGATTTCTCCGTTGGTATGTGTGATGTCATTTGCGGTGTCATTGATCAACTGGCCGCCATTTTTTTTAAACAAGCTTAACTGCGCATCGATCAAAAGCCGCGGATTAATGTATCCTGAAAGATGAGATTCAAAAATTCCTTTTGATGCAGATGGAAAATTAAATGCAGGAAAGGAAGCATGAATTGCTTCGCCGCTTTGAAACGCCTGGTAAGGCTGATTAAAACGCTTTGCCTGCGCAGGCACCTTTTCTAAATACGCGTCATCGCCGTAAGGATTTACATAGAGGCAACCAACGTCATTATGAAAATGAACTCCTGTCTCGTCTTCCATAATTTTATACTGCAATGCAGATTGCTGGTTAAGCATCGTCCAGGTTTCGTCCTTGCCAATAATCCTTTGGATTCTTGCCTGGTCATAATGGCTCGAAAACACAATTCCGTCCCTTAACGCAGTTGCCTCGTCAGGGCCTATCAGCGCCACTTTTGCTTGTTTGCCCAGGTATTTTGCGGCAGCAGATCCAATTAAGCCGCGGCCGATAACGACCATATCATAAATCTCACTCATCGGATAAAAATAGATATTTTTTAAAATAGATGTTGTTTCGGTTTCAAACTTACCGGTAACTAACCTCATACAAGCTAAAAAGTAGTTTTCTGCAATTTGAATTGTGTCGCACTGCTGATTATGAATGCAAATTATGGTTTGACTTTTGAAGTACGGTGATAAAAATTGTTTATGCCTGAAGGCCCATCGATCGTTATTTTGAAAGAACAAGTACAATCTTTCATCAACAAAAAAATTATTCAAACAGAAGGTAACAGCAAACTTGATATTCAGCGATTAACCGGTAAAAAAATCATTGATTTTAAAAGTTGGGGCAAGCACTTCTTAATTTGCTTTAAAGGCTTTACGGTGCGTATACATTTTATGTTGTTTGGAAGTTACCGCATCAACGAGCAAAAAGAAAATGCACCCCGGCTAAGATTAATTTTTGAAAATGGGTCGCTTAATTTTTACGCGTGCTCCGTAAAATTTATTGAAGAAAACCTGGATGACGTGTACGATTGGCCAGCCGATGTTATGAGCGATGAATGGGATCCAAAATTGGCGAAGCAAAAATTAAAATTAATTCCTGGTACGATGGTGTGTGATGCGTTACTTGATCAAAACATTTTTGCGGGCGTTGGCAACATCATTAAAAATGAAGTGCTTTTTAGAATTCGCCTGCATCCGGAAAGCACCGTGGGCGCCATTCCTGCAAAGAAAATAAATGAACTAATTAAAGAAGCCCGCAATTACAGTTTCGATTTTTTAAAATGGAAGAAGGAATTTGTTTTGAAAAAACATTGGCTGGCGCACACAAAAAAGATGTGCCCGCGAGACCATATTCCCTTCATCAAAAAGCATTGCGGTAAAACCAACAGGCGAAGTTTTTTCTGTACGCAGTGCCAGTTGCTTTATTTGAACCAGCCTGTTGAAATGGATAATGGCTAAGCTTTTGGCATCTTGATTGTTGCCCGTTTCTTTACAAAAATTAAGATCATGATACGCAAATTAAAATCGGGCGAATACAGGTTGTATTCAAGAAAATTGGATCCTAAAACGCATAAGCGCCGCAACCTTGGCACATTTTCCAGCAGGGAGGCCGCAGAAAAGCACGAGCAGGAAGTCCAATATTTTAAAAGACACTAAAGTTAGGTTGAGAGTTGAGGGTTTAGGGGTTTAGGGATAGTTTGGAAAGGTTGAAGGTTGAGGGAAGTAGGGTGGTTTTGAGAGTTTATAGCAGCTTGAGTTTAGCTATCAAGATAGTTTAGAAGTAGCTGGCTGAGAAAGTAGTTTAATGTTTAGTAGTTTAGAATTAACCACGTATAAACTTCATTAACTCTAATAACTACCGTCGGCAAAGGTATTTCCCTGGTTGATATCGCCGGTTTCGTAGCCTTTCTTAAACCAATACATTCTTTGAGCTGAGGTTCCGTGTGTAAAAGAGTCGGGCGTTATAGTTCCCTGGTATTGCTGTTGCAGGCGGTCGTCGCCGATAGCGTTGGCTGCGGTAAGAGCGTCATTAATATCATTGGGATCAATTACATTTTTCATTTTTTGATCGTAATGCGCCCAAACGCCGGCATAAAAGTCGGCCTGCAATTCCAATCTCACAGAATATTTATTGTATTCGGTTTCACTTACGCGTTGTTGAATTTGCTGCATCTTATCAGTAACGCCTAACAGATCCTGCACGTGATGCCCCACTTCGTGCGCTACAACATAAGCCATCGCAAAATCTCCCTTGGCGCCAAATTGTTCTTTTAGCTGTTGTGCAAACGAAAGATCGATATACAGATCTTTATCTGAAGGGCAATAAAACGGTCCGGTTGATGCGCTGGCGTTGCCGCAGGCAGATTGGGTTGAATTTCTAAATAAAACCAGCGTGGGCTCTGTGTAAGTGCGTCCCATATCACTAAATAATTTCGTCCACACGTCTTCAGTATCTGCAAGCACCACTTTTACAAAAGAAGCTTCTTTATCATCAGCGGCCTTTTGCTCCGCCGTCATTTCCTGCTGTTGTTGCGGCGGAATCAGTTGTTGAAGATCGTTGACGTCGCCACCTCCCAACAAAAATTTAGCGAGTAAAAAGATTACGCCGATTACGCCGCCGCCTATTGCAAGCCCGCCACCAGACAGGCCGCGGCGGTCATCTACATTAGAACTTTCTCTTCTGCCTTGCCATTGCATGAGGTTTATTTTTATTAACGTGAATAATTATTGATCGCCAATTAAAATTAAGAAATAATAAAAATAATAACACACAAATCTATATTTGCCTTAATCTTAATAACGCAACACATTCTATATGATGCGTATGCGGAAACATATCAACAGGTTGTAATTTTTCAACTTCAAATTTTTCATTTAATAATTGAAGATCACGCGCCTGCGTAGCTACATTGCAACTTACATAAACCAGTTTTGGCGGCGCTATTTCAATCAGTTTATTAATAAGCTTTGCATGAAGTCCGGCGCGCGGCGGATCAACAATTACCAGGTTTGGCTGCCCATGTAATTTAAAAAAATCGTCGTTGCAAATGTCAATTACATCGCCTGTATAAAATGAGGCATGATGAATATTATTTAGTTCGGCATTTTCTTTTGCATCATTAATCGCTTCTTCAATTACATCTACACCAATTATTTTGGCGGCATATTTACTTAAGAAAATACCAATGCTTCCCGTTCCGCAATAAAGATCGTATACAATTTCATTTTCAGTAAGTGCCGCAAAATCTTTTACCACGTTGTATAAAACTTCCGCTTGTTTGGTATTGGTTTGAAAAAAAGATTTTGGGGAAATTTTAAAATTAAAATCTTCCAGTTTTTCAATTACATAGCCTTTTCCAGAAACTATTTTTGGATCAAGATCATAAATGCTATCGTTCCATTTTGGATTGATGGTATATAATAAAGTAGTTATCTGTGGAACTTTTTCTAACAAGTAATTACAAAGATTTTTTCTGTTTTCTTCATCATCGTATCCAAAAACAAGATTCACCATCAGCTCGCCCGTAGTGCAATTTCTGATAATGATGTTTCTTAGCAAACCAGTATGTTCTTTAATATCGTAATAAGCCAAATTGTAGTTTTTAGCATATTCGCGAAGGCAGTTTCTGATGGCATTGTTTACATCATCCATAAGCCAGCATTCGTAAATGTCAATGATCTTATCATACAGCCGGGGAACATGATATCCCAAAGCGCCACCGGGCCATTCATCATCTCCAAGGGCTTTTAATTCTTCATCAGGCAAATATTTTTTATTGCTGAAAGTAAACTCCAGCTTGTTTCTGTAATGGATAGTTTCCTCGGCGCCAATGATCGTAAACACCGGCACATCGGTTAACTTTCCAATTCTTCTAAAGGCGTCTTTTGTTTCCTGTTCTTTATACTCCAGTTGTTTTTCATATGGAAGCATTTGCCATTTGCACCCACCACAAACACCAAAGTGAATACAGAATGGTGTTACGCGCTCCTTGCTCAATTCTTTTATTTTCACGGCCTTGCCTTCTGCCCAATCTTTTTTGTTCCTGGTAATAAACACATCAGCTACATCGCCGGGCACGGCTCCTTCAATAAAGATCACTTTGCCTTCTATTCGCGCAAGCGATTTTCCTTCTGCGGCATATCCTGTTACAGGCAAATTTTCTATGGTATATTTTTTTCTTTTCACGGCTGCAAAAATAAATGATGTTGGCGATGGTTAATGGTTACCATGTAAAATGTTAAGTATTTTGCAGGCTATTTGTTTGCAATTCAAATTGAATATTTTTGTTACCTATACTACAACAATGAAAATTATTTTTACTTTTTTAGTATCTGTTATTGGAGTTTCGGCATTACAGGCGCAGGGTTTTAAAGTAACGTTAGAAACGCCGGATTATAAGAGCGGCCTTGCTTATCTGACTTATTATTACGGCAAAAGTATGAATGTAGAAGATTCTGCTTACGTAAATTCCAAAGGCGTGGCCATTTTTCAAAAGAAAGAAAAACTGTTACCGGGCGTGTATTCCATCGTTTTTCCCGGTAAAAATAAACTGTTCGATTTTTTGGTTGATAAAGAACAGGTGATTAATATAAAAGCCGATACCTCCGATCTTATTAATAAAACAATCGTAACAGGCTCAAAAGAAAATATACTTTTTCAACAATATCAAAAATTTGTTGCAGCCAAAGGAAGCCATCTGCAAAAAGAACTGGAGGCTTACAAAAGCTCTACCACTAAAAGCGACAGCGCGCTTCATGAAAAAAATTATGGCGCGCTCAACGGCGAGTTAAACCGGTATCGTGACAGTGTTATTTCAAAACAACCCAATTCCATGCTGGCGGCTTTGCTTACCAGTATGAAGGAGCCACAGGTTCCTAATATGCATCCTGTAACACGCCAGGATTCTCTCGATAATTATCAATATTTTAAAAAACATTATTGGGATGGAATTTCGTTTATGGATGACCGTATCATTCGTACACCGTTCTTCCTGCCCAAGGTTGAAAGATACTTCAGGGAAATAGTTTCGCCGGTGCCGGATTCCACTATTAAAGAGGCGGATTACTTATTGTTGATTGCAAGATCGTCGCCGGAAATGTATAAGTTTTTACTCAACTGGCTTACTGATGAATATATCAACCCAAAATACATGGGCCAGGATGCTGTGTTCGTTCACCTGTTTGAAAAATATCATTCGCAAGGCGTTTCTAACTGGCTTAATGAAAAGCAGATGACCGCGATATCCAACCGCGCCTATATGCTGATGTCTAATTTAATTGGCGAGCAGGCCGCAAACCTTGAGATGACGGACACTTCGGGCAAAAACGTTTCGCTGTATAATATCAAGTCGGATTATATCGTTATATGCTTTTGGGATCCAACCTGTGGCCATTGCCGCGAAGAAGTTCCCAGGTTAGATTCTATTTACAACGCAAAATGGAAAAGCCAGGGCGTAAAAATGTTTGGTGTGCTTACAGAATCGCATGAAAAAGAAAAGTGGCTGCAATTTATCAGCGAGCATAAAATGCAACAATGGATCAATGTATATCAAACCGATGCACAGAAAAAATCCATTGACGATGCAAAGAAACCTTCATACAAGCAACTTTACGACGTTATTCAAACGCCCACGCTTTACCTGTTGGATAAAGACAAGCGTATAGTTGCAAAGAAACTAACACGCGAACAATTAGATGATGTGCTTCAAATGAAAATAAAAAACAACTCCGGTGAGGCTGCCAAATAACATGCCGCGGCTGTTTAAAAAGTTTCATTAAAAATGCGTTGACAATAATCAGTGCGTTATTTTAAAAAATATAATTGATGAAAAAACTGTTACTGCTATCAGGATTTTTTTTTGTGATTTCCGCTGCTTATTGCCAAACGCTTTTTACTTACGGAAATCATGCGGTTAGTGCCAAGGAATTTTTAAAAGCCTATAACAAAAACAAAACACCTGATGCCGATAGCACACAGGCAATGCGCGACTATCTTGATCTGTATACAAAATTTAAACTAAAAGTTCAGGCCGCAAAAGATCTTCATTATGATACCATTCCTGCACTGCAAGCCGATCTTCAAAACTTTCGCAGTCAGATAGAAGAAAATTATTTAAAGGATGAAAAACAGGTAGCAAAACTCGTTGATGAAGCGTTTGCCAGGAGTCAGAAAGATATTCATGTGCTTCATTTTTTTATTGCAGCCGAAGCAAAAGATTCTAATAAAATTGTCAGCGAAATTTATCAGCAGCTAAAGAGTGGTAGAAAAAGTGCTGAGCAGGTAATTGCCGATGCAAGTAAAGAGAGCGTAAGTGTACAGGAAAATGATCTTGGTTTTATTACGGTTTTTACGCTGCCTTATGAATATGAAAATATTATTTACCAGCTAAAGCCCGGTCAATACAGCGTTCCATATCATACCAAAAAGGGATGGCATATTTTTAAGAATATAGAAGAGAGGCATGCGGTAGGAAAAATAAAACTGGCGCAAATATTATTAGCGGCGCCTCCCAATTTAGACAATCAAAAAGCTTTGGCGAAAAAGCTGGCCGATTCTCTTTATAATGCTTTAAAGAACGGAAGCGATTTTGGCACGCTGGCAAAAGACTTTAGCGACGATCGCATGACCTACATGAACGGTGGCATGATGCCGGAATTTGGTACTGCAAAATATAATGGAGTTTTTGAGAAGATGGCTTTTTCACTTCGTGAAGACGGACGAAATCTCCCAACCCTTTGAAACGGAATTTGGCTATCATATCATTAAACGGATTGCTGCAACTCCGGTACCTGCCAACAAAAATGATGAAACATTTATGTATCACTTAAAACAGGATGTTTTGAGCGACAGCCGTGCCGGTATTGCAAAAGAAAAATTTATTGCAGAAATTTTACCGAAGGTTGGATTGAAGAAAAACCCAATCAATACCACAGATCTTTGGAACGTAACCGACAGTTCTTTGCTCGCCAATACCAATGTAACATCCGGAAAAGTGAATGAAAAAACTGCGTTGCTTTATTTTAATGATAAGAGGAATGCGACCGTGGCCGATTGGATTCAATACCTGAGAAATTCAGGCAAGGCGCAATTTCCCAATTACCATGAAAGCTATAATGTAGCTTTTCCTGGTTTTATTGCAGCGGCTTCTCTTAATAATTACAGAGCACGGCTCGAGAATTTTAATGCCGATTTTAAAAATCAGTTAGATGAATTTAAAGAGGGGAATTTGCTTTTTGAAATTATGGAAAGAAGAGTTTGGGGAAAGGCTTCTTCGGATAGCGCCGGGCTTTTGAACTATTATAATCAACATCAAAAAAAATATTTATGGGAAGCAAGCGCCGAAGCGGTGATTTTTTCCTGTTCCAATGAAGGCATTGCGCACGATTGTATTCAACAATTAAATAATGGCAAGAGCTGGCACGATATCCTCAACGATAATTCAGCGCTGGTGCAGGCGGATTCCGGCAGATATGAGCTTGCACAAATTCCTGTACTTGACAGAACAAATTTTACTTCCGGTTTAATCACTGCGCCGGTAGTAAATAAGAACGATGGAACCACGGTATTTGCCAAAATCATCCGGTTATATCCCGGCGGCCAGCAAAGAAGTTTTGATGATGCGCGCGGCCTGGTTTTAAATGACTATCAAAACTTTGTTGAAGAAAAATGGATTGAGCAATTAAAGAAACAATATCCCATAAAGATTGACGAAAAAGTTCTGCAAAAATTGTTGAAGTGAGTTTTTAGAAAACAATAACATTCCCGCCAAAAGTGCATTGACACTGCTTCAGGCATTGATACAAAAGTCATATTATCTACATTTTGGCTTTCATGACCGATAATCTATTAGCCTTGTCTATCGTTTTAAAATTGCTTGGCAAAGTTTTTGAAAAACCAAGTTCTGATAAATTATCGTACTCTTTTAAAAACTAAAACACTCTAAATGAAAAAGTTATTGCTAATCGCTTTATGCGCAGGAATTTTTACAACCGCTAAATCGCAAGTCTATATACAAGGCGGTGTGAACCTAGCCAACATCACAAAAACCACATCGGGCCAAACGCAAAGTAACAACATGCTTACAAGTTTTAATGCTGGCTTTTTGGGCCGCGTAAACATTGCAACGCCGTTGGCTTTTGAAACCGGTTTATTATTAGATGGACGAGGCTCAAAAGTGGAAAGCGGCTCCGGTGCTAATTATTACAAGGCAACCTTTAATCCGCTTTACCTCGAAATACCGGCCAACCTGGTTCTCAAATTGCCTCTTGAACGCTCTTCAAACATTTTTGTAAACGCAGGTCCGTATATTGCTATGGGCGTTGCCGGCAAATCGAAAGTGGAAGGAAACGTGGCGGGAGTTCAAATTAATTCATCAGAGAATATAAAATTCACCAGCACTGATCCTACCGAAAATGATCAGGCTTATTCAAAGCTAAAAAGATTTGATTACGGAGTAAACTTAGGCGCAGGGCTCGATTTGGGAAAATTATTGCTGAAAGTAAATTATGGTTTGGGGCTTGCAAAAATTCATTCCACACAAACAAATAACAGTGCGGACGATAAGGATAAATATCGTACTGTAAGTATTTCTTTAGGAATTCCTTTAAGTGGGAGATAAATGAAATCCGTGATTTTAAAAAGAAGGCCGTCATTTCAGTATGGCGGCCTTTTTTCGATTTAGTTATACAATTTCCTTTACTACATTGGCTACCACGTGTGGCTTGCCCAGCGTATAATAATGCAATACCGGCGCTCCGGCTTTTTTAAGTTCCCTCGACTGCTGTAACAACCATTCCTGTCCAACAATTTCCACATCTGCATCTGTTTTGCATTTCATTATTTCGTTGCTTAATTCTGTTGGTATATCAACATGAAAAGTTCTGGGAAGTACCGACAATTGTTTTTTGGTAGTGATCGGCTTTAAACCGGGAACAATGGGAACATCGATGCCTGCCGCTCTGCAATTTTTCACGAATTCAAAATATTTATCATTGTCGAAAAACATTTGAGTGGTGATATAATCTGCGCCTGCATCTACTTTCATTTTTAAATAACGAAGATCAGTCTGCAGGTTCGGCGCTTCAAAATGTTTTTCCGGGTAACCCGCAACACCAATACAGAACTGAGTTTTATAACCATCACGAATGTCTTCTTCAAGGTAAATACCGTGATTTAAATCTACGGTTTGTTTCAACAGGTCCAGCGCATAAGCATGACCGTTAGGTTCGGGCTCAAAAAGCGTTTCATTTTTTGCAGCATCGCCACGCAATAAAAGCACATTATCAATTCCAAGAAATGCGAGATCGATTAATGCGTTTTCGGTTTCCTGAATGTTAAAACCGCCGCAGATAAGGTGCGGTACGGCATCCACTTTATAATGATTCATGATAGCGGCACAAATGCCTACGGTTCCCGGTCGTTTGCGCACTTCTATTTTTTCAAAACTTCCGTCGGCTCTTTTCTTAAAAACCTGTTCGCTACGGTGATAAGTAACGTTTATAAACGCAGGTTTAAATTCCATTAGCTGATCGAGATTGTTGTAGATAGACTCGATTGTTTTTCCTTTTAAAGGCGGAAGTATTTCAAAGGAAATAACGGTTCCTTTCGATTCTTTTATATGATCTGTTACTTTCATTATTTATTAAATAGGATTGCAAACTTAAGTGGTAATAAGAAAAATTCAATCAATCATCAGCTAAGATGTTTTCGCTGAATTCTTACTGCATTTAAAATGGCGAGCAAAGCAACGCCTACATCGGCAATTACGGCTTCCCATAAAGTGGCCACACCACCCGCACCCAGCACTAATACGATTGTTTTTACCGACAACGCCATTATAATATTTTGCCACACAATATTTCTGGTGATGGTACCAATTTTAATTGCGGAAACAATTTTATAAGGCTGATCGTTTTGAATTACCACATCAGCGGTTTCGATGGTGGCATCGCTTCCCAGCGCGCCCATAGCAATGCCAACATCTGCCAGCGCAATTACCGGCGCATCATTTACGCCATCGCCCACAAACGCAATTGAGCGTCCCTTGTTTTTTAATTGATTGAACTTTTTCTAATTTATCTTCCGGCAACAGATCGCCATAGCTCTGACCTATACGCAAGTTGCTGGCCAACCTTATCTACCACGCTTTGCTTATCGCCGGAAAGCATGATGGTTTCAATATTCATCCGTTGTAAAGATTGAATGGTTGCCGCGGCATTCTCTTTTATTTCGTCAGCAATAATGAAGTAGCCGGCATATGTTTTATCAATCGCAACCACTACCATGGTGTCTGCTTCCTCAGTTAATTGCTGCGGAAAAGCCACTTTCAATTTCTGTAATAATTTGGTGTTCCCTGCCAAAACTTCCTTTCCTTCAACCACTCCTTTTAATCCCATTCCTGCAATTTCTTCTATGGCCGAGACTTTAGTGTTTCTGATCGAATCGCCCGCGTATTCTGTAATTGCACGTGCTACCGGGTGTGTGGAATTTTTCTCAAGCGCGGCGGTTAACGCAACCAAATTTTCTTTTGAAATACTTTCTGCAACTACGTTTTGAACTTTAAAAACACCCTTGGTTAACGTGCCGGTTTTGTCCATTACTACGGTGTTTATTTTTGTTATGGCGTCTAAAAAGTTTCCGCCTTTGAACAAAATGCCATTGCGTGAAGCGAGGCCTATTCCACCAAAATACCCTAAAGGGATCGAAACCACCAGGGCGCAGGGGCAACTGATTACGAGGAAAACCAATGCGCGGTAAAACCATACGTCAAAATGATAAACCCGCACAAAAAAGTAAGGCAGTAAGCAAACGGCTACCGCCAAAAAGAAAACGATTGGCGTATAAACTTTTGCAAACTTCGAAATAAATAATTGTGTTTGAGATTTACGTGCCGTGGCGTCCTGAACCATTTTTAAAATTCTGCTGAGCGCACTGTCTTTAAATAAGGCTGTAACTTTTATTTCTACAACATGATTTAAATTGATCAATCCGGCATAAATCAAATCGTTTTTGTGTTTCGATACAGGCGCGCTTTCACCGGTGAGTGCCGCGGAATTAAAAGAGCCTTTTTCCGAAATGAGCTCGCCATCCAACGCCACTTTTTCGCCATGGCGTACAATCATCACTTCATTTAATTTAATATTTGAAGGATGATCAACCTGGTGTACGCCATCTCTCAGAACGGTGGCGGTATCAGGCCTTATATCAAGCAGCGCTTTTATATTTTTTTTTGCTTTACTAACTGCAGAATCCTGGAACCATTCGCCAATGCAATAAAAAACCATCACTGCAACGCCTTCGCTATAAGCGCCGATATAAAAAGCTCCGAGGGTGGCAACGCTCATCAAAACAAACTCATTAAAAACATCGCCGCGCTTTAAGTTTTTAAAAGCAAGTTTTAAAATATCACTTCCCGCAAGTAAAAATGCAATTGCATGAATGGAAAAATTGATCCATTTTTCCGGAACGATATTAAATGCATGTTTTAACACCAGCATCATCACCAACACAAAAAATGCGGCAATCAGGTTCCAGTGCGTTTTCCAGTTTTCTTCTTTATCAGCACTGTCGTGCTGGTGCCCATCGTCGCAATGGGCGCAGGTAATACTTTCCGGTATTGGGTTTTGAGTTATTATACAACTGCGTACTATGTTCTATTTCAAAATTTTCCTGCATAATCTATTGTATAAAAAATGCCAGTATGCCCGTGCCCACTAAGGTAACCCCCGTAACGATTCCGGCATTGTGTTCCAGCGTGTGCCAGTTAAGTTTTAACAGTCCTAAGTAAGCAAAGCGAACCAACAATACCATACCGGCGGTAGTAATTACTAAATACAACGCGGCGATAAACCATATCAGCCACGCAGCCTGCGTTCCCGCCAATAAAAAATAAGCCTCAATTTCCATGCAGGGAGACAGAAACATAGCCAACACCAATGCCACAATAATTTTCTTCTTTGATTTTTTCTTTTCAATATTTTCATCAAGATGAAAATGCTTATGATTATGATGGCGGTAAATAAAAATAACTCCCAGCAGAATTAAAATTGCCGGCGCAATATAATGCGTAAAATGCTCGATGCTTTCTGCCATTTGAGAACCGACAAATCCCAGCAAAAATCCGATGATAACCGTACTTAACCCATGCGCTACCGCGGAAATAAAAGTAACTTTTGTTACCTCTCCAAGTGTCCAGTTTTCTTTACGCCCAATGGCAATTACCGGCAACCAGTGATTGGGAATAGTAGCATGCAAAAGACTCAAAATAATACTTCCGGCAATTATACTAAACATCAAAAAAAATTATAAATAAAGAAATGAGGCGATTCTTTTTTTGAAAGAAACCGATGCAAGATAAGTTCCATGAAGTTTTTGAAGTGAAATTAATTTGATGAATAGGGCTTCAGAAAAGCCAAAATCTAGATTTTAGCTTTTCTGGCGTTTGTTTGAGCGATGCATAAAATAAAAAAGCCCCTGAGGTTTCAGAGGCGTTTAAAAGCTGTAGGGGAAGGGTTCGAACCTTCACGAGGCAGTTAGCTGTAACACAAAGTTCAGTGGTCGACCCTGGTCGGATTAGTATTGCTACCAACCCGGCTCTATGCTACGTTTATCCTGTGATCCTCACCCCCGAGACAAGAGGGCATGTCTGCCAAAAATTTCATCACCCCACAATGTTTAAGAACTAATCTGATGCAAATCTAAAGATTGGGCAGTAAGTAAAAAAATTAATTAAGAAAAATCTTTTAAATTTAGAAAACTTTTAAATATATTCGCAAATTAACTAACGATTTCTAAATTCAAAACTTTTATGGCTGCAAAATTTAATATCGATAAACTTGATTTAAATATCATCCAGGAAATGCTGGAAAACGCTGATACTCCTTATGCCGAATTAGGCAAAAAACTTTTTGTAAGCGGAGGTACCATTCATGTGCGAATTAAGAAATTAGAAGAACTCGGTATTGTTAAAGGTAAGAGATTAAAAGTAAATGTAAAGCAACTTGGTTACGATATTACTGCATTTGTGGGAATATTTTTAGAAAAAAGCTCTCTTTATGATATCGTTGCTAAAGATCTTGAGAAAATTCCGGAAATTGTAAGGTTGAATTATACTACCGGAAATTACAGCATGTACATCGAAATTATTTGTAAAGACATTAATCAACTTCGTAAAGTTCTACACGATGATCTGCAAAAAATAAAAGGCATTGAAAGAACGGAAACCTTGATTTCGCTGCAGGAAAGTTTCAACAGAAGCGTAAAAGTGAGCGAAGACGAATAAAAACGTTTTCAAATCTCAGTTCCTTTGTGCAGCCTTAATTTTCAACTGATTTGATATAAACAAAAAGCCATCTGATAAGGATGGCTTTTATGCTTGTTGATAAAAAGTACTAACTACAACCCATACTATTTCCACAGTTTAAGCATTTATAACAAGTGCCGCTGCGAATGGTAATGTGCCCGCAGGTGTTACAGGCCGGAGCATCGCCCTGCATATTTTTTGCTGCGTGATTTACCGCATCTAAACCATCGCTTACTTTTTTTACATAATCAGCCCTGTAAGGCTTTTGTGTGGACGCTTTTTGAGCAACCGAACCTACTACTCTTATTTCACTTAATTCGGGAATGCGATTGCCGATAGTTGGCGTGTTTTCATCCCATGGCTCGTTTCCTGTATTTTCCACTTCGGGTTTATCTAACACATGCACTAAATCATTTCTTCCTAAATATTCATAAGCCAGTGAGCGGAACATAAAATCAATAATAGAAGTAGTGGTTTTAATATTCGGATGCTCTACCATTCCGGATGGCTCAAACCGGGTAAAGACAAATTTTTCCACAAATTCTTCCAAAGGAACACCATATTGTAATCCAATAGAAATAGCAATGGCAAAGCAGTTAAGCATGCTGCGCATGGTAGCTCCTTCTTTTGCCATGTCAATAAAAATTTCTCCTAATGTTCCATCACTGTATTCGCCGGTTCTTAGGAACAATGCCTGCCCGTTGATCTTTGCTTTTTGTGTAAAGCCTCTGCGCTTTGCCGGTAATGTCCTGCGCTCAACAATCATTGCCAACTGGCGCTTTAACGAAGTATCAGCGCTATTTTGCACTCTTTTATTTACTTCTTCCAAAAGATCATCTACCGTTAGCTGGCTCATATCAACCAATGCTGTTTCATGTTGTTCCCTGGCTTCCTGCTCATCGGCGTTCTCTTTCTTTTTCTTATCGCTTTTGTTACTGAGCGGCTGAGATAATTTAGAACCATCGCGGTACAATGCGCATGCTTTTAAACCAAGTTGCCAGCTTAGTAAATAAGCTTCCGCAATTTCTTCAATAGTACCTTCGTTGGGAAGATTGATAGTTTTAGAAATGGCGCCACTTAAAAATGGCTGTGCCGCTGCCATCATGCGAATATGGCCGCTGTGATGAATATATCGTCTTACCTATATGTCCGCATTTGTTGGCGCAATCAAAAACTGATAAATGCTCGTCTTTTAAATAAGGCGCTCCTTCAACAGTCATGGTGCCGCAGATGTAAATATTAGCTTCGTCAATTTGCTCATCTGTAAAGCCAAGGGCTTCCAGCAGGCTCCATTCAAAATTGTTGTAATCTTCCGGATTAAATCCAAGACGTTGCAAACATTCTTCGCCAAGATTAAACACATTAAATACAAAGCCAATTTCGAAAGCAGACGGCAATGATGCTTCCAGTTTTGCCAGATCTTTTTGAGTAAATCCTTTTTTCAAAAGAGATTCCTGATTAATATGTGGCGCGCCTTTTAAAGTAGCATGGCCTTTTGCATAATTTACAATTTCTTCAATTTCGTTTTCGGCGTATTTAAGATTGCGTAAGGCCTGCGGTACACTTTGGTTAATAATTTTAAAATAACCGCCACCACTTAATTTTTTAAATTTTACCAAAGCAAAATCAGGTTCAACACCGGTAGTATCGCAATCCATTACCAAACCAATGGTTCCTGTAGGTGCAATTACCGTTGTTTGTGCATTGCGGTAGCCATATTTTTCTCCCAATTGCACCGCATCGTCCCAGGCTTTGGTAGCCGCTTTCAATAAATAATCAGGACAATATTTTGCATTGATTCCCTGTGGTTTTATTTCAATTCCTTCATATGCTTCCATTGCATCATAAGCAGCCGCACGATGATTGCGCATTACACGAAGCATGTGTTTTTTATTTTCTTCATACTTGCTGAAGGTGCCTAAATGCGCAGCCAGTTCTGCAGAAGTTTTATAAGCAATGCCCGTCATGATCGCGGTGATAGCGCCGGCAATTCCGCGTGCTTTATCACTGTCGTAAGCAATACCGCTTACCATAAGCATACTGCCAAGGTTGGCAAAGCCCAGACCCAATGTTCGGTAATCATAGCTTAGCTGTGCTACTTCTTTACTTGGAAATTGCGCCATCAATACAGAAATTTCAAGAACGGTTGTCCACAGGCGAACGGTATATTCAAAGCCTGGTACATCAAAAGAATTATCTGCTTCATTAAAAAACTTGCGAAGATTTACAGATGCCAGGTTGCAGGCAGTATTATCAAGAAACATATATTCACTGCAAGGATTGCTGGCTCTTATTCGTCCGCCTTCGGGGCAGGTATGCCATTCGTTGATGGTAGTATCGTATTGTGTTCCCGGATCGGCACAGGGCCAGGCAGCATAAGTAGATATCATCCCATAATTTTTTCGCTTTAACTTTTTTCATTGTGTGGCCATCGCTTCTTGCTTTTAATTCCCAATCGCCATTCGTTTCAAGCGCATGAAAAAATTCATTGGGTATGCGTACAGAATTATTGCTGTTTTGTCCGCTTACTGTTTTATAAGCTTCGCCTTCATAATCGCTCGGATAACCGGCAGCAATCAAAGCAGCCACTTTTTTCTCTTCTTCAACTTTCCAGTTTACAAAAGTTTCAATTTCAGGATGATCCAAATCAAGGCAAACCATTTTTGCTGCACGTCTGGTAGTACCGCCGCTTTTTATAGCGCCGGCTGCGCGGTCGCCGATCTTTAAGAAACTCATTAAACCGCTGGAAGTGCCGCCGCCGCTTAGTTTTTCGCCTTCGCCGCGAATGCTGCTGAAGTTGGTTCCTACACCACTTCCGTATTTAAATATTCTTGCTTCGCGAACCCACAGATCCATAATTCCGCCTTCATTTACCAGATCATCATCCACGCTTAAAATAAAGCAAGCATGAGGCTGTGGCCGCTCATAAGCTGAAGTTGATTTTTTTAATTTGCCGTCTTTTGCATCAACATAATAATGTCCCTGTGGCTTTCCGGTAATGCCGTAAACTTCGTGCAGGCCGGTATTGAACCATTGCGGCGAATTGGGCACACATGCCTGGTTTAAAATGCCATATACCAATTCGTCGTAAAAAACCTGCGCATCTTCTTTTGAAGCAAAATAATCATTGCGCTCGCCCCAAACCCGCCAGCAATGAGCCATACGATGCGCTACCTGCTTTATGGACGTTTCTCTTCCTGTTGTTCCATCAGGCTGTGGTACACCTGCCTTGCGAAAATATTTTTGAGCTAAAATGTCTGTCGCAATCTGGCTCCATTGTTTGGGCACTTCCACATTATCCATTTGAAACACCACTTCGCCGGTGGTGTTTTTTATTACAGAGGTGCGGTAATCGTATTCAAACATATCGAAGGGAGTAATTCCTTCTTTTGTAAAATGGCGCGGAAAACGAAGCCCTGCGGCACGTTGTTGTTTTTGAGACATGGACTCAGTATTTTTAAGTTAATTAATTGTTTTATTGAAGGGGAGAACGAAAATATTTTTTCTCATCCATAAAACACATCCCAAAATATCAACAGGCTGTGGATAAGAATTGTGTATAAAAATTATATTCAGGCGGGCATTGGGTTAACCGCTTTTTGCACACGATGGGAATAAAAATAATTTTTTTTCGGGTTAATTTTTGCACATTCTAATTATCCTTTCGCTTAATTGCAAAAAACTATAAAATGACTTATGAGAGCAGTTATACAAAGAGTTTTAGAGGCAGCCGTAACAATTAGTGGAACTCAAAAATCTGAAATAAAAAATGGGTTGCTGGTTTTTGTTGGAATAGAAGATGCTGATAATGATGAAGATATAAAATGGCTGAGTAACAAAATAGTAAACCTGCGCATTTTTGATGATGAAAATAAAGTGCCCAATATTTCGGTAAAAGAAACAGGTGGAGATATTCTGGTAGTAAGCCAGTTTACTTTACAGGCTTCTACCAAAAAAGGAAACCGGCCGTCTTATTTAAAAGCGAGCAAAGCGGAAATTGCCATTCCGCTGTATGAAAAAATGATTATTCAGTTGGCTGAGGATTTAGGTAAAGAAATTTTTACAGGAGAATTTGGTGCAGATATGAAAGTGGAATTGGTAAATGATGGGCCGGTAACGATTTGGATAGATACGAAGAATAGAGAATGACAAATTTAGGGAAGGGTCAAACACGAATTTTTAGCACTAATTGCACGAATGTTTCAATTAGTGTAATTCGTGAATAAAATTAGTGTTCTAAAGCATTAGTGTTCCTCAAAAAATTCAGAAAACAACTCTTTTTGAAACGAAAGATTTTTCTCCAAAGTTGGCAATAATTCCTAATTGTAAGCCTGATGCTTTTAAATAATTAATTGTTTGCTTTACAAAGCCCGTTGCAATCATTGAAGAGGCTTTTACTTCGAGAATAATAGATCCATAAACAATAAAATCAGCATTATATCGTCGTGGAAGTATTATATTCTTATACTGTATCTCATATCCCCGCTCTCTTTCATAATGTATATTTTTTGTCTGAAATTCATATTCAAGCGCATCTTTATAAATTATTTCCCGAAAACCCATTCCCAATTCTCTGTGAACTTCCATACAAATGCCGATTAATTCGTATGATTCTTCTTTAAAAATTAAATTTGACATAGCTGTTAGTTTAAAATTGAATTTAATAAACAATTGCTGTTAAAAAAATTAGTGTAATCCGTGCCCAAAATTCGTGTTATGCCCAAAATAAAATTAGTGGAATCTATGACCATACAACAAGCCCAAACAGAAGTTGATCAATGGATAAAAACCACTGGTGTGCGCTATTTCAACGAACTTACCAACCTTGGAATTTTAATGGAAGAAGTGGGAGAATTATCAAGATTAATGGTTAGAATATTTGGTGAGCAATCGTTTAAAGAATCGGATAAAAGAAAAGAACTATCCGATGAAATGGCGGATGTGCTTTGGGTATTGATTTGCCTTGCCAATCAAACCGGTGTTGATCTTACAGAAGCGTTGAAAAAAAATTTTGAAAAGAAAAATTTAAGAGATGGAGAAAGGCATAAGGAAAATGAGAAATTGAAGTAAGAATTGTTTTGTTGATATATTGTTTTATTGCTTGATGATAGAAGTAATTCGTGTCTCTGCATTTAGTGTTTCTCATCTTATATTTGCAGCCTTATGGCAAATGAAACAAACAATTTTAGTGAAATAATAGCGCATTGTAAAGAGTACGGTTACATTTTTCCGTCGAGCGAAATTTATGATGGATTAAGCGCTGTGTATGATTATGGCCAGAATGGCGCGCAGTTGAAAAAAAATATCCGCGATTATTGGTGGAAAAGCATGACGCAACTTCATGAAAATATTGTAGGAATTGATGCGGCAATTTTCATGCATCCACTAACCTGGAAAGCGAGCGGTCATATTGATAATTTCAGCGATCCGATGATTGATAATAAAGACAGCAACAAACGTTATCGTGTTGATCATTTGATAGAATCTCATGCAGAAAAATTAGCACTTGAAGGAAAGAAAGAAGAAGAATTTGCATTGCTGAAAAGTATGGATGAATTGCTGGCAAAAGATGATTTTGCAGGATTAAAAAATTTAATTGAAGAAAATAAAATAAATTGCCCTGTAAGTGAAACCTGCAACTGGACTGATATTCGCCAGTTCAATCTGATGTTTGATACACAATTAGGCAGTATTGCAGGTGAAGCAGATAAAATTTATCTGCGCCCGGAAACAGCGCAGGGAATTTTTGTAAATTTTCTGAATGTGCAAAAAACCGGAAGAATGAAAATTCCTTTTGGCATTGCACAAACCGGTAAAGCATTCAGAAATGAAATCGTTGCACGACAATTTATTTTCCGCATGCGAGAATTTGAGCAAATGGAAATGCAATTTTTTGTGCGCCCCGGCACTGAAATGGAATGGTATAATTACTGGAAAGATGAAAGAATGAAATGGCATGAAAGCCTTGGTATTCCTGCAGAAAAATTACGTTATCATGATCATGTAAAGCTGGCGCATTATGCCAATGCTGCTGTAGATATTGAGTTTGAATTTCCTTTCGGATTTAAAGAACTGGAAGGCATTCATTCGCGTACGGATTTTGATTTGAAACAACACCAGGAATTGAGTAAAAAGAAATTGCAATATTTTGATAACGAGCTGAAAGAAGATGGCAAACCTTATGGAAATTATATTCCTTATGTGGTGGAAACTTCTGTTGGCCTGGATCGTCTATTCCTAACCGTTATAAGCTCCGCTTATGCAGAAGAAAAATGGAACAAAGAAGACGGAACAGAAGACAGTCGTGTAGTTTTAAGAATTCCGGCAAAGATTGCTCCTTATAAATTGGCGATACTTCCATTGGTAAAAAAAGATGGTCTTCCTGAAATTGCCAAACAATTAATGGACGAATGCAAGCAAAGCTTTCATTCTTTCTATGAAGAAAAAGACAGTATTGGCAAGCGTTACAGAAGAATGGATGCGATAGGCACACCGTTTTGTGTAACGATAGATCATCAAACCAAAGAAGACAATACCGTTACTATTCGTTACAGAGATACAATGACCCAGGAAAGAATTGCTTTGGCAGATGTGAAGAGATTGGTGAATGAGAAAATCAGTTAACTAATTTTTTCTATGTGAAAAAATGAAGGATTCAAAAATCATATCGTTGATAGAAGAGTTTAATTCTCTGCAATTATCAAATAATATTGATTTTGATAAGTTCAATCAGTATGCCATTACACATCATTCCACAACCATAGAAGGAAGTACATTAACCGAAACTGAAACCCGGCTTTTATTAGATGAAGGCATTACCCCAAAAGGAAAGCCTTTGATCCACAGCCTTATGGTAAAGGACCATTTTGATGCACTTAAGTTTGTGATAAAATCAGCAAAAGAAAATAAAGAAATTACCCCGCAATTCATTCAGCAGATAAATGCAAAAGTAATGAAGCAAACGGGATCTGTTTACCAAACGGCTTTTGGTGAATTAGATGGCTCCCAGGGTGTTTTCAGAAAGGGAAATGTAAGCGCAGGAAATTCCTATTTTGTAAATTATGATAAAGTAGAACCGCTCGTAAATTCACTTTGTGAAGCGCTAAAAAAAAGATTGAAAGATAATGAAAACCTTATCCAGCATATTGATTGCTGCTTTGATGCGCATTTCGATTTAGTAAGCATTCATCCCTTTTATGACGGCAATGGAAGAACAAGCAGATTGTTAATGAATTATTTGCAACTACTTTTTAAACTTCCAATGAGCATCGTTTTTAAAGAAGATAAAGCAGAATATTTTGATGCATTAATTCAAACAAGAAAAGAAAAAGATCTGAAAATATTTCGTGATTTCATGTACGCTCAATATGAGAAATATTTAACATTGGAGATAGCTAAAGCAGACGAATTAAAAAGCAATCCGAAAAACAAGGGAAATAATTATTCCTTTGTTTTTTAAGGAAATGATAAAAACAGTATTTCTACATTTTGGCTTGTCTCAATCTTTGGGTTTGTATTTCTGAAAATGGTAAAAATCTACATTTTAGCTTATGTGATTTTCTTCGCTTTTCCTGTCTCTTAAAAATCCCAAAAGATTTTGAAGAAAAACGCCAATCCCCATTCCACAAACTAAAAGAGTAACCACGTGAATGGCTCTGATACAATCGCTGCCGCTCAGTCTTTCGAAATTAAAAAAGGAAATAATGATTACAAAAAACGAAATGGCCATTGCGCGGGTATACTTTTTTCTCATAGACATTGTTTTGTATTGTTAGTTTTAAATTTAAAAAAAATTGATTCATCCGTATAATTCAAAATGAACGGATTTTTTATCATAGCCTAAATCAGCAATTTTTTTGCGGGCATCATCAATCATAAATTTCCATCCGCACAAATAAAAAGCAGCAGGCTTTAAATTTTCAAGATTGTCGCAGGCAGCATTATTTTTTTTGCAAATTTCTTCATACAAACTGTGCACATAACCTGTGTGCCCGTCCCAGCCTTCCCGGCTCAATGTTGGCATAAAATAAAAATTGTCCAGTTTGCTTTCCAGGCTTCTCATTTCTTCATAATACAACAGATCTTTTTGAGTGCGAACACCAAATATCAAATACAAATTTTTGTGCACGACCTGGTGCAGCCATAAATAATGAAGCATACTTCTAAAGGGCGCGATTCCGGTTCCGGTGCAAATAAAGAAAATATCTTTTTCAATATTTTCGGGCAAAATAAACACACCCTGCGGCCCGCGAAACACAAGCTCTGAGCCCACTTTTACTTCGTTAAACAAATAGGTAGTGCCTGCGCCGCCTTCTAAAAGAACAATCAATAATTCATAAACATTGGTTCCATTGGGCCAGCTTGCAATAGAATAGCTACGCCATCTTTTATTTTTTTGCTCATGTATCGGAAGATCAAGCGTAACAAATTGGCCCGCCTTGAAATCAAACGATTCCAATTCATTTACCTGGATAAAGTAACGCTTTGTATTATACGTTTCATCCTCAATGCGGATAACGGTGCCTGTGCGCCAGGGTTCCAAAGACATATAAGTAATTTTAAGTAAAATACAACCTATATTTTAAATGAAAACAAAATATCTAACAAGATGTTATTTACTGCCCGCACCCTTTAAATATTGCTAAAATAAAGCGGGCACACCTTAACTTTGCACTTTTTAGAAAAGGCAGCTGGATGAATCTTGATGTGTTGATGAATAGTTATTCAAATGATCCCCGCATTTTTACCATTGCGAACAGGATACTATTGTCTGAACCCCAACACATCCATCTTTCCGGTCTTCACGGAAGTGCCTCCCAGTTTATATTTTCAGCCGTTTTTAATCATTCAGTTACTTCGCAATTAAATCATCTTGTTATTTTAAGAGATGCGGAGGAAGCCGCTTATTTCCATAATACGATTGAAAATATTACCGGCGCTTTGGATATTTTTTATTTCCCTTCTTCTTTTAAAACAAGAAAAAATTTTCAACAGCTCAACAGCAGTCATGTGATGCTTCGAACAGAAGCGCTGACAAAATTAAGTGCCGGAACCAACCGGAAAGTAATTGTTACTTATCCCGAAGCACTTTTTGAAAAGGTGGTTTTATCAAAAACGCTTTCACAAAATATCATTTCTTTTAAACAAGGCGAAACCATTAAGGTAGATGAATTGCTGGCGCGCTTTGTAGATCATGGTTTCAGCAGGAGCGATTTTGTTTATGAACCCGGCCAATTTGCTGTGCGGGGCGGAATACTCGACATTTATTCTTTTGGGAATGAAAAGCCTTACCGCCTCGAATTATTCGGCAATGAAATTGACAGCATTCGGTTGTTTGATCCGGAAACACAATTGAGTGAACGTAAACTTCAGCAGGTAAATATTATTCCCAATGTTGAAACGCAATTTGCAAGTGGTGAAAAAGTTTCCTTCCTGAACTTTTTACCTGAAAATACAATTGTGTGGAGTGAAGATTGGGAATTTATAAAACAAATGATTGTACAGGAAGAGGACGATTTGAAAGAAGCTTTGAAGGCTCAGGAAGCGAGTAGTAAGAATCAGGTAGCAAGAAAGACAAGCAGGCAGGAAGATGAAGAAGAATTGAATGAAAAAACAGATGTTTCTGAAAAAGATTTTGTGTCGGCCGCAATTTTAGAAAAACAAGTTGCAGAGCGCCATATCATTGAGTTTGGGAATAAAACTTATTTCGCCAAAGAAAATAAGATTCATTTTTCCATACAACAACAGCCTGCATTCAACCGGCAATTCAAATTGCTGATAGATAATCTGAAATCGTTTGAATCAAAAAAATACAACCTCTTTATTTTTGCTGAAAATCCAAAGCAATTAGAAAGGCTGCATTCGATATTCAGCGACCTTGATTCGCAAATAAATTTTGTTCCCATTCCGGTTTCCATTCATGAGGGCTTTGTTGATAACGATCTGAAATTGGTTTGCTATACGGATCATGAAATTTTTCAGCGATACCACAAATACCGCGTAAAGCAGGCTTTCAGCAAAAACAAAGCGCTTACTTTAAAAATGCTGCGCGAACTGCAGCCGGGCGATTATGTTACTCACATAGATCATGGAGTGGGCGTGTACAGCGGATTACAGAAGATTGAGGCCAACGGGGTTTTGCAGGAAGCCGTGCGCATTCTTTATAAAGACAAAGATCTTTTATATGTAAATATTTCTTCGCTGCATAAAATAAGCAAATACAGCGGCAAGGAAGGCACCGTTCCGAAAATGAATAAATTAGGAAGCGATGTATGGAATAAATTAAAAGATAAAACGAAGAAACAGGTAAAAGATATTGCCAGCGATCTGATAAAATTATATGCTGAAAGAAAGAGCCATAAAGGTTTTGCGCATTCACCGGATAATTATATGCAGACAGAGCTGGAATCATCTTTTATGTATGAAGATACACCTGATCAAAGCAAAGCGGTAACTGATGTAAAGCTGGATATGGAAAAGCAATCGCCCATGGACAGGCTGGTTTGTGGAGATGTGGGCTTTGGGAAAACTGAAGTTGCCATACGGGCGGCTTTTAAAACCTGCTTAGACGGCAAACAAGCTGCTGTGCTGGTTCCTACAACGATCCTTGCTTACCAGCATTATAAAACTTTCAGCGAAAGATTAAGCGATTTTCCTGTAACGGTTGATTATATCAACCGGTTTAAAACTTCAAAAGAAAAGAAAGAAACTTTACAAAAATTGCAGGAAGGTAAAATTGATATCATCATTGGTACTCATGCTTTGCTGGGCAAAGATGTAAAATTTAAAGACCTTGGTTTAATGGTGATTGATGAAGAGCAAAAGTTTGGTGTTTCGGCTAAAGAAAAATTAAAGCAGATCCGCACTACGGTTGATTCGCTGACACTAACGGCAACGCCTATCCCAAGAACTTTGCAATTCAGTCTAATGGGGGCACGGGATCTTAGCATCATCAATACACCGCCGCCTAACCGCCAGCCAATTCAAACAGAAGTGCATGTATTTAACCAGGATTTTATCCGCGATGCGATCTATTATGAAGTGGAAAGAGGCGGCCAGGTTTTTTTCATTCATAACCGTGTAAATGGCTTGCATGAAATGAAGACGCTCGTGCAGGGCCTTTGTCCTGACCTTAGCATTGCTTATGCACACGGACAACTGGAAGGCGGCCAGCTTGAAGAAACCATACTTGATTTTATGGACAGGAAATATGATGTGCTGATCTGTACCAATATCGTAGAAAGCGGAGTGGATATACCGAATGTAAATACGATCATTGTCAACAATGCGCATCATTTCGGGTTGAGCGATTTGCATCAGCTTCGCGGAAGAGTAGGCCGGAGCAATAAAAAAGCATTTTGCTATTTATTGGCGCCGCCGATGAGTACTTTAACGGCCGACAGCAGAAAACGGTTGAACACTTTAGAGCAATACAGCGATCTTGGAAGCGGCTTCCAGATTGCGATGCGTGACCTGGATATCCGTGGTGCGGGTAATATGCTGGGCGGCGAACAAAGTGGCTTCATTGCGGAAATTGGGTTTGAAATGTATCAAAAAATACTGGATGAAGCCATCCGCGAATTGAAGAGAAAAGAGTTTAAAGAATTGTTTAAGGAAGAAATTCAAAAGCAGGATGATTACGTTTCTGATTGCACGATTGATACTGACCTGGAAATCCTGATTCCTGATGAATATGTGGAAAGCATTACAGAAAGATTAAGTTTATATTCAAGATTGGATAATTGCGAAAATGAAAAGGAACTGGAAGAGTTGCATACAGAAATGATAGACCGGTTTGGCGCTATTCCTCCGCAGGTAGAAGATTTGTTCACTACCGTTCGTTGCCGGAAAATAGCCGTGGAACTGGGTTTTGAAAAAATGATCCTGAAAAATGAAATGCTGAAATGTTTCTTTGTGGCCAACCCGGAATCGCCTTATTTCACCAGTAAAACTTTTGAAAGGATTTTGGATTTTATTCAAACCAAAACCAATAAAGCCAAACTGAAACAGGTAGGAAGAAATGGAATTTTAATTGTGCGCGATATTCAAAACATGAAAGAATTGTTCAGGTTTTTGAAGCAGATGAAAATGGATGTAGTAGTGGAAGAAGTGGTGTAAAAATTGAAGAAAGTTTAAATTCTACAAAATGGCTTTTGTGGCGTTATTCATCTTACAGGGCCGAGGTTCGTGTCTTCACGAACCGGTGACAAATCAAAATGCGCCCAAATCCAACCTCTGATCATAAAAACCTAAAAATCTATAAAATCGCTTTTGTGGCTTCTATTCATCAGGCAAAAAGTTTAGGGTTATTTCAATTGAAAAACTGAGGCATTAAAAATCATTTTCTTTCAACACATTTTGTATCCGTTCTTTCAGCGTTTCATAATCTGTGTAACCTTTGGCCACCATGTGGAATTTTGTATCGCTCAACTGGATAAAAACCGCAGGAAAACCATCTACATTTAATTGCTTGCACAAAGCAAATTCATAATATGCCTGCTCTTTGTATTCTTCATCATTTAGTTTTTCATAAAACTCTTCTGCGGGAATGTTGTATTTATCCAATAGCAAGCGATAAGCTTCATCGTCGGTAAGGTCGCGGCCTTCAAAGTGAAGCGCATATTCCAAATCAGTTGCAAAACTTATTTGCTGGTCGGGGTAATAATCTTTGAAAACGCACAGCGCAATTGCAGGCTTTTCTGAGTTGGGAAACCAGTCGCTGGCATCAGGATGCTTAATATGCCACAGGTAATCTTCGCCGAATTTGGCACCGGTAATTTCTTCCACACGCTTATAGGCCGATTCGATATATTTTGCCGTAGCGCCTATCGCCACAGGTTCTTCGGGCAATATCATTCCGCCGGAAAGCACTTCAAAATCCAATTGATTTTTGTACTCGGAAAATATCTTTTTGATTACTTCAGAGAATCCATAGCACCAGCCGCAATAGGCGTCGTAACAGTAGATGAGTGTTTTCATAATAAGCCTTTAACCCTTCAATCGCGATTTGCTTTAAAACTCAGGTTGATCGGGTAATCCCTTTTAATCGCCCACACAGTTTCACAATTCATGCCGCAATTTATAGGCAGGCACAGCAGGGAACACCTTTAAATCTTATGCTCTAAGATAGTTATTTCTAATTTAGTATGCTGATGTTGGGGGAATATGCGCTTAATGCGAATGGTGATGTTGCATCGCTAAAAATTCTTCCGACGAAGTTTCTTTTTCAACGGGTGTTACCTGCGTTTCCAGCCAGTTGAACAGCTTTTCAGTAATCATTCTTCTGTAAGTGCTGTCGATTTGTTTTTCGTCTTTCATCATGCGATCGATGTAGCTTTCGATCCACGCAGTATCTTCACCAAGGTTCATCTGGCCGAAATAGTTCATGATCTCCGCCTTCATGCTGTTTCTTAATTCCTCTTCTGAAACCTCAAGATTATTGTCGTTAATTATTTTGTCGCTGATAAGCGTCCATTTTAGCTGATTGGCGAATGTTGGATATTCTGCTTCTGCCTCTTCTTTGGTTTTTCTTTTTTCTCCGCCGATTTCAATCCAGCGCTTCAGAAATTCGTTGGGAAACTGGATAGGCGAATCAATTAAGGTGTGATAAAGCTGGTCCTGCACCTGGTTGTGGCCGGCTGCATCCCATTGTTTTTGAATTTCTTCTTCCAAAGTTTTGCGAAAATCTTCTTCGGTCTTAATATCCTTTCCGGGAAAAACCTGGCTAAAGAATTCTTCACTCAGTTCTTTTTTCTCAACCAAACCTATTTTGGTTATGGTCATTTTGAAATATTTTTCTGAACCGGCTGCGTCGTCTTTATTTAAACCAAGATCCGACAAGATCCATTCTCTTTCTTTTTCACCAAAAGCATCTTTCAGTTGCAGAACGATAGAATCGTCTACCTTCTTACCCAAAAGCTTTTGCTGATATTCATCGGTAAAATATTTTACCAAAATAGAATTGTCTTTTGAGATACCTTCTTCAACTATGTTTCCTTCGGCGTCAGATTCTGCAAATACTACATTCAGCACATTTTCGGCGCCGGTAACGGTTTCCGCATCGTTCATCGTCCCGTGTTTGGTAATCAGTTTTTCAACTTCTTCATTTACCATTTCCGGCGTTACTTTCACTTTATAAAAAACAGGCTTTGCGTTTTTGAGCGCGTCTAAAGAAACTTCCGGTTTTAGCCCGATCTCGAAAGGAAATTCGTAATCGCCGGGTTTATTCATATCCAGCGTGCGTAAATCATTCTCCATCGGTAATGGCTGTGCAAAGATGGCCGGCTTTTCCTGGGTCAGGTAATCCTGCAATTCTTTTTCCACCCTTCTGATCACTTCATCATAAAAGATAGAAGCGCCGTACATTTTTTTCACCATTCCTGCCGGCACCATGCCTTTTCTGAAGCCCGGAATATTGGCCTTCTTACTATAATCTTTTATTGCTTTTTCAAATGCCGGTAGGTAGTCTTCTTTGGCTACTTTTACGGTTAATTTATCATGAAGATTGCCGAGATTGTCTTTTGTTACACTTGCCATTACTCAAATTTTATCTGCCGTACAGAACGGTTTTTTATTTTCTTATCACACAGAAAATAGTTGAAGAAAGTGCGCATGGAGGGACTCGAACCCCCACACCTTGCGGCATCAGATCCTAAGTCTGACGTGTCTACCAATTTCACCACATGCGCATTTTGGGGCGGCAAAAGTAATGGATTTTTTGATAAAATGTTTAATTCAAATAGAAAGAAGATCTTTTATTAATAAATTTTTTGAAAGTTGATATAAAGGAGTCAATCAATTATATTTGAGGAAACTACTGCTTTTATGAAAACAATAAAAGTCTTCATTGCCTTTGTTGCTATGGTTAATATTGGCCATCCCCTTTCAGCGCAATCCAATTTTAAAAAAGGTTTTGTTATTGCCAATGGCGATACCCTTCATGGTTTGATAGATTACAGGCAATGGGAGAAGAATCCCAGGGAAATCAAATTTAAAAATGACCAGGCCGCAAACGCGGTAAAATACACTACCGGTGATATTTCTTATTTTGAAATATACGGATCGGACAAATATGAAAAAGCCATGGTGAATAAAGACATGCGCACCGTTAATATAAGAGATCTGACAGAATTTACAGAGGACATCTTTGTAGATGACACGGTTTTTTTACGAATACTGGTTAAAGGAAACATCAGCCTTTACCAGTTAACCGATGATAAAAATCATTTTTACATTAAAGTTGACGGGAAAAACTTTCAGGAGTTAATTTATAAGGTTTATCTCACGGATGGAATTAATCTATCACGACACCCGGTTTATATTGATCAATTGTTGCGTTTTGTGGACCAATCAAAAGGTAATACTGCCTTGAGCTCCAGGATACAAAGAGCCGATTACAAGGAAGGTGATCTGATAAAAATAGTGGAACAACTGAACTCTCAGGATGGAGAAGCAATTCATTATACCGTTAAAAAAACGAAACATCCCATTTCATTTTTCGTTGGAGCAGGTGCGATTTCTTCTTCATTGAAATTTAAAGGCGAAAATGTGAATGCTTCGGAATTTGATTATAATAAAAGCATTCAGCCATTATTTACTACGGGAATTGACATAAGTATTTTGCGTAATCTGCAGGATTTGATTTTCAGGGCTGAGTTGAGTTACTTCAATATGCAATTCAGTGGCAGCGGCAAAGTATCCAATCCACCATTCACCAAACAAGCAAGTTATCAATTAAAAGTCAACGCCGTATCGCCATCTGTTTCGCTCCTTTATAATGTTTTCAATTCTTCCGGTAATAAAGTGTACGTGGGGCTGGGCGCTGCGTGCAATTTTTCCAGCTATCCCCAGAACCTGTACCGTGAAGTTCCTGATAACATAGGTGAGCCTTTTGAAGACGCGTCTTATTTTCCGTTGGAAAAAGTATGGATCAGCTCGCATGTTAAGGCCGGATGGATAATTAATAAAAAAATAGAAATAGCCGGCTCATTAAAAATCGGTGGAACAATTTCCAATTTTTTGAGTCATTCTGTTTCTGCCGGAATGAACAGCTTATCCGTAAATTATCATTTTTAAGAGATGGATCTATTTGCCTCAAAATAACCTGTCCGTTAATCCTTGATATAAGTCAAAATATAGATTTTTAGATTTTTACCTCAGTAAGTGTTCACAGAGGCGGCTTTTTAAAATAGAACGATGACATTTTTTGGAAATATTTTGGCAAGCTCATACACGTATTATTCAAAAATAAAACGTGTAGACCCCTTTTTTCAAGCAAAGATGATAATTGTTCTTGTGCAGAGTTTACTGTTTTTGGTTTTTTTATTAATAATAAATGAATATTTAGGTGCGCATGTGTTTTATTTCCTTTCTAAAAATACATTTGTCACAATAATCATATATGCGATAGTTTTCTGTTTAAACTTCAAATATTATTCTAAAGAAAGAATGATTTCATGTATTCAAAAATTTGAAACAAAAAGTTTAATGGAAAGGCGTTTGTGGGCAGTAATAGCGGTTGTTGCGTCTGTGTTACCATTACTTTTATTCTTCTTAATTCTAATAATGCGCCATCCAGTTAAACAAGACGGATTGCAATCTCCAGTAACTGTTGGCCATACTGATTCATCAAAAACTTGGGGTATTACAATTGAGGCATATTCAACTTCTCTTTTTGCTAGGGGGTTTAGTTCATTAGCAAATGATTCTTTAGTAACAGAAAGATTCAAAGTATTTAAAGAAGCCGAAGAATCAGAAGGAGTTGAATGGAAATCATATAATTTGTATAAACAAAACGAGCTTATTGTAAAAATTGAAAATAATTGGGAGAATAAAAATGAGATTTCGCGTATAACGTTTTACGGTAGCTTTTTTAAGACGCGAAGGGGCATATCAGATGAAAGTCATTTCGGAGATATAAAAAATATAATAAATACATCTCAGTTGAATAATTCCGCAGATGGCGAATTACTCTTTCACGATAAAGACTTCCCTCAAATGGCATATACATTTGATGTTACAAGTTATTCAAAGCTGTATTACGGTGTGAATTCCATTTCTGAAATTCCTGATAATCTTAAAATTAGCACAATAGTAGTTTTCCGAAAGCCTATTTAGTCCTCGTGCCTTGATCCATCTTTAAGGATCATACGTGAAAACTTAAAAACTCACTCCCCGGCTCGTGTCTTCACGAGCCGAAACCTCCGAAAAATAAAAAAATTCGTTCTTGCAAACGCCAACTAAGGTCAGAGCCAAATAATAGATTTTCTACTTTTTGGTTTTTATGAGTGAAGAAATAAAACAAGTAAACCCTTCGATATAACTCAAAATGTAGATTTTCAGATTATTTCAAAAGTGATCTGAACAAATCCGACACAAGAGTTAAGATCAATAACCCGTTTTAGTTCTTAACAAATTTTACCGTTTGCCTTTTGCCGCTGCTTTTTATAGTAAGCAGATATACGCCGGCGTTTAATTCGCTGATATCGATTCGTGTTTGCCCGGCAGAAGCATTTTGCTTCTTAACCAACTTTCCATTTGCCGTAGATATTTCAATTGTATAATTTCCAACTGGCAAACCTGAGAAATTGAGTTGGTTTTTTGCCGGGTTGGGATAGGTCGTTAAAACAGTATTTTCCCGAGCTTGTAACAAAACTATTTTGCTGTAGCCAATTTTACCATCAATATCCTTTTCCGCAATGCGGTAATAGTTTTTTGTTTGATTGTTTGCCGGAAGATTGCAATAGTAATCGGTGGCCGATGAAGCCTCTACGGTGCATGCATCAGTAAAATTGATGGCATCGTCACTACGCTGTACTGTGTATCCTTTTACATTCAATTGCTGTGCAATCTGCCAGCTTACTTTGGCTTCATCGCTATTAATCCATTGCGCCTGCACACCAAGCCAGGTTACAGGAAGCGCGCCATTAACTGCCTCGATATAAAAATTACTGAATTTGCTTACCTGAATTTCCACGTAATAACCGCCATCTACAGCGGCCCAGGCTGTGGGTGTTATCAATTCTTCGCCACCTGCAAGGGCATATGCCGAAGGTGCAGTTGCGGTTGCATTAGGCTGTTTCAGCACTACAAGCGATCCGGGATCGGTAATGGAAGGCTCCGCTGCCTTCAATGCATCAAATTCAGCAGTGGTAAAAAACAGCCTCAATTGAATGGTTGCTGCGCCATTAGGATTGTTTTCGGGCTTAATTGTATAATTCCGGTCCAGATAAGGCTTGCCATTGTATTTTCGGATAGCGCCGGTGTTTTCAAAAACACTTGCCTGTATATTGCCGAGGTTGTAATCGTCTAACATGCCGATGATTGGCGATGTTCCCGGGTCGGCTCCATAACTGCTATAGGCTTCAATTATACTCATTTTTTTACTGATCCCGGTAAATACTGCCGGCCGGGCAATCGTTGCCCCATACGGATTGGTTATTATTTTCAGCTTATTATTTGGCGGTAAATAATCAGCCACATTAAGCTGATCGAGGTGGCGCATGGAAATGTTGATCCTGGAATTTAAGGGAATATTTTTTTCATCCTGCCAGGAAATTACGCCCGTGCCATTGGATTCGTCCAGGGCAACGAAGGGAGCGGTGGGAGAATAATAGTTTCCGTTTAAAATACCGCTGCCAATAGGCTTACCCATGGCGCCCCAGGAAAGTTTGGCTCCTGGTTCTATTGGACTTACCCTGGGCGAGCGTCCGATTTCATTAATATAAAAGACCGCATTGCCGGTTTTATTTGCGGTCACTAAAGGAATATCATATGAAATATCAGTGCCTGTAAATCCTGTACTTACTTCCCTTCCTACAATCACCCCTTTATTAGAAGGCGTGGAAAAATGAATGGCAAATGAGTCCGCAGTCTGCCGTTCCAGGTTAAGTTGCTGAAGGCGAACTTTTCGTTCATTTGAACCGCTGCCATCGTTTTCCCAGGTTAACGCTGAAGCATAAAATTGATTGCCGCCGCCTGCCAGCGAAAAATCGTAATAGTAACGTCCTTCGCCGATTAAGGTATCACGGAAGTTATTTACTTTATTGATCTCGGGTGGCGCTATAGGGTTGAACCCGAGAAGTGGATTTCCATTGGATGCGCGCTCAAACGGTACGCTGTCGTATATTTCAATGCTGCGGCCAATACCGGAAACGATGAAATTTGAGACGGTATTGCCATCGTAGCTGCGTCTGGTAACGGCTATTAATTCCACGTTGATGTTTCCTGGTGTTGGTATCGCAACTCCTTTGGGATAATTATAATCATACCCGCCCTGGTCAAGCAACAAATATCCGTTGGAGATTAAAATATCGTCAACCCACGCTTTGTATCCTGTGGCAGGATCAGTACAATTTCTGTCGAGAAGCAAATTTTGATATTTATATAAAATATCTACATCGCCTTTTGCATAATTGATTGCTCTCGTATCAGCACCGCCGCTGGGAAAATAAGTAGCTACTGAAACCGCGGCATTTTTTTTGGCTTTCCAAACACGGTTATAAGCCAGCATTTTATATTGTGAGCCGGTATTGCCATTCAGGCTCATGATCACACTACAACCGCCCTGCAGGTCGGGCCAGATATTATAATCTATCACTGTGGTGCCGGGATAGGTAATAAATTTTCGAACCGCGCCCGAAGGACATATCAACCCGGTTTGATCCTGAACAGCATTATAATTTACAAGGCCTCCGCCTAAATTTTTTAGTATTCCGCTCTCTTCTTTGAAACAATACACATAGATATTGTCGTTGCCTTTATTTTGGATGTAGGAAATATAAAAGCCTTTACTTTCATCAGCGATTAATTGGGGCGAGGCATAATTGTCGCCGTTGGCTGGAGTGGGTTGCGCAATGATAGCCCCGGCGCCCGGGAAAGTCAGGCTTCCGTCGCTCTTAATGTGTTGCACACAAACCCGGTACCACGCATAGGTGGCGATACTATCGTCGAGATAGGTCAGGTAAAATCCTCCCGCACTATCGGTGGCAGCTACTTTGCGGTTTCGGTAATCCTGGTTGGACGACCAGGCAAAATGTTGATTATTAGTGCCGATGGAAACGGGTATCCCATCCTGGGGCCATAAGCGTTTGCCATCTTTATCAAATTTTTGAGCAAATATCTGCCCGTTGGCATAAAAGCCGGCCCGTTTATCCTGCCAGAACACAATGGTGCCTTTATCGGGATAGCTGATCATACTCATTACATTTGTTTGGTCGCCGGTGGCCGAGCAAACCGGCATATATAGGCTGTCTGTAAATTGATTGCTGGTATTATTCCATTGGGCGTTAGCCTGGAATGCGGTCAAAAGAAGAATTGACGTAAAGATTTTGTTCATTTTGACGATTTTACTTTAAAAATAAACTGCCGTGAAGTAGTCCAATCTAACCTTGCATTCAATTTTAATTAGATACGATTTAGTCATCGCCGGAAACGAATTCGCTGGCGGCGCATATAAGCCTGTTTTTGGAAGGATGAATTCCTTTGGCAAGCGATAGGGATAAAATTTAAAATTGTTTCAAAGTAAAATCGGCGCCCGTTTATTTTTATAATCCATTTCTGATGTAAATTCGTAGCTAATGGAAACCACCTTAGATATCCCAAAGTACACGATGAATGAAGAGGAAGAAAGGAAAGAAATTCTTCGTAAATATCGTGCGTTATTAAGGGCTTTAAAACCAAAGTTGAAGCCGGGAGATAAGGAACATGTGAGGGTTGCATTTGAAATGGCCGTTGAAGCGCATAAAACCATGCGCCGCAAAAGCGGCGAGCCATATATTCTTCATCCGATAGCCGTGGCCATGATTTGCGTGGAAGAAATTGGTTTGGGGGTACGTAGCACCATCTGTGCATTGTTGCACGATACAGTTGAAGACACCGACATTACACTTGATGCAATTCAGCGCGAATTCGGAAGTGAAATAGCAAAGATTGTTGACGGCCTTACTAAAATTTCCAACGTGCTCGATGCCAATACATCGCAGCAGGCCGAAAATTTTAAAAAAATATTACTTACTCTTACAGACGATCCGCGCGTTATTTTAATTAAGCTGGCCGACCGGCTGCATAACATGCGCACGCTCGATAGCATGAAGCGCGAAAAGCAGCTAAAGATTGCTTCAGAAACCGTTTATGTGTATGCGCCGCTTGCCCACCGCATGGGCCTGTACAATATAAAAACGGAGCTTGAAGATCTGTCGATGAAGTACATGGAGCCTGACAGCTATCGATACATTGCTCAAAAATTAGATAATACCAAAAGGGAAAGAACCCGTTACATCAACGACTTTATCAGGCCGCTGAAAGAAAAGCTGTTGCAGGGCAAATTCGATTTTGAAATATATGGAAGGCCGAAAAGTATTCATTCCATCTGGAATAAAATGAAAAAGAAAGGCGTATCGTTCGACGAAGTATATGACCTTTTTGCCATCAGAATAATATTAAACTCGCCGCCCGAGCACGAAAAAGAAGATTGCTGGAAGGTGTACAGTATTGTTTCAAACGAATACAACCCTTCGCCGGAGCGCCTCCGCGATTGGTTGAGCAATCCCAAAAGCAACGGCTACGAGGCCTTGCATACAACAGTGATGGGGCCGCAGGGAAAATGGGTTGAAGTGCAGATTCGCACCAAGCGCATGAACGATATTGCAGAAAAAGGTTTGGCAGCGCATTGGAAATACAAAGAAGGCACCACAGAAGAAAACCGGTTTGATAAATGGTTTCACCAGATACGTGATATGCTGGCCAACCAGGATACCAATTCGATCGATTTTCTGCAGGATTTTAAAGTGTCTTTTTTAGCCGAGGAAATTTATGTTTATACACCTAAAGGCGATGTAAAAATGTTGCCGATCGGCGCATCTGCATTGGATTTTGCCTTTGCCGTGCACACCGCCGTTGGTGAAAAATGTATCGGCGCAAAAGTAAACCACAAGCTGGTGCCGATAGGCCATATTTTAAGAAGCGGCGACCAGGTGGAGATCATCACTTCTACCAAGCAAAAGCCAAAGAGCGAATGGCTGAAATTTGTGGTAACCACCAAGGCAAAATCAAAGATCAAAGACTCTCTCAAAGAAGAAAAACGTACCGTTGCTGAAGAAGGGAAAATTATCCTGCATCGTAAACTGGAGGGACTGGGCGTGCCCGTAAGCCAGGCAAATCTCGAGGAGTTATTGAATTATTATAAGCTTAATTCTCCCCTTGATCTGATGTATGACATCGCTATAAAAAAAATAGACCTGAAAGAATTAAAGGAATTTCAGGTGCTTGGAGACAGGATTTCGGCGCCTAAAATTATTAAACCTGTTGTTGAAGAAAAGAGCGATACAGCCCAAAAAGGTCTTAATAAAAAGGATACAGAACTGATTATTTTTGGCGAAAGCAGCGACAGGATTATGTATACATTGGCCAACTGCTGCAAGCCAATTCCCGGCGACGATGTATTTGGATTTATCACGCAGGGCGAAGGACTAAAAATTCACCGGACCAACTGTCCGAACGCTGCGCGCCTTCTTTCTAATTACGGACACCGGGTGGTAAAAACCAAATGGGTAAAAAACAAGGAAATCTCTTTTCTTACCGGCATAAAAATAATTGGACTCGATGATGTTGGGGTTATCAATAAAATCACGAATCTTATCAGCGGCACGCTAAAAATAAATATCAATGCCCTTACGATTGAAGCCAGGGAAGGCTTGTTTGAAGGAAATGTAAAAGTATATGTGCACGATAAAGATGAATTGGACGACCTGGTGAATAACCTAAAAGAGCTGCCGGGTATTGAAAGTGTTGAGCGGTATGACACAGAGTAGCATTTCGACCGATCGTTCCCGCAGAAATAAATCGGGACGTAAATAAAATTTACTTCTTATAAAACTATCTGGTAAAAATTCCAGTTTCTTTGCCATTCTAAATTCTAATAATGAGAACAGATTTTTTAGTAATTGGCAGCGGTATTGCCGGGTTAACTTATGCGCTTAAAGTTGCACAGGCATGCCCGGATAAAACAATTACGGTGCTTACGAAAACAGTAAGCGACGAAACCAACACCAAATACGCCCAGGGAGGCGTTGCAGGAGTTACCGATTTTGATAACGACAGTTTCGAAAAACATATTGAAGACACGTTGATAGCAGGCGACGGATTATGCAACCCGGAAATTGTAGAAATGGTTGTTAAAGAAGGTGTGGACAGAATTAGTGAAATTATTGCCTGGGGCGCTCAGTTCGACAAAGAAAAATCAGGTGAGTATGCGCTTGGAAAGGAAGGCGGCCATAGCGAGTTTCGTATCCTTCATCATAAAGATGTAACCGGAAAAGAAATAGAAAATACGTTGCTGGCAGCTATTGCGCAAAAACCCAACATTCATTTGGTAAGCCATTGTTTTGTGGTTGATATTATCACCCAACACCATCTCGGCTATTTGGTTACTAAATCAACACCCAATATTGAGTGCTTTGGCGTATATGTATTGAATACAGAAAAAAATAAAATAGAAAAAATTCTTTCCAAAATCACTTTGCTGGCCACCGGCGGCAATGGCCAGGTTTACCGGACTACCACCAATCCATCCATTGCTACAGGTGATGGTGTGGCAATGGCTTATCGTGCAAAGGGCAAGATAGAAAACATGGAATTTATACAGTTTCATCCAACCGCTTTGTATGAATCCGGCAAGAGTGGCCAGGCATTTTTGATCACCGAAGCAGTGCGTGGAGATGGTGGAATTTTAAGAAACAACAAGGGTGAGGCATTTATGGGAAGATATGATGAAAGAAAAGATCTTGCCCCGCGCGATATCGTTGCCCGTGCCATCGACAATGAAATGAAAATAAATGGTACGGAACATGTTTTTCTCGATTGTACCAAAATGGATCATGAAAAATTCCTTCATCATTTTCCCAACATCTATGAAAAATGCCTGTCAATCGGCATTGATGTTTCAAAACAATTTATTCCTGTAGCCCCGGCCGCGCATTACAGTTGCGGTGGTATAAAAGTGGATGAATGGGGAAGTACTTCTATTGATAATTTATACGCCTGCGGCGAATGCGCCAGCACCGGGCTTCATGGCGCTAACAGGCTGGCAAGCAATTCACTTTTAGAAGCGATGGTTTTTGCTCATCGTTGTTACCTGAAGGCAATTGATACAATCGGTTTTATAGATTTTAAGGATTCTATTCCAGATTGGAACGCAAAGGGAACCAATGCGCCCAAAGAAATGATCCTTATCACGCAAAGCCTTAAAGAACTACAGTTACTAATGACCGATTATGTTGGAATTGTAAGAACCAATGTAAGGCTCGAAAGGGCCATGAAAAGGCTTGACCTGTTGCATAATGAAGTGGAACAGCTTTATCAAACCACTTCTGTTTCGCCGCAACTTTGTGAACTGAGAAACCTGATTACCGTTGGATATTTAATTGTAAAAAGCGCCCAGTTCCGGCACGAAAGCCGTGGCTTACATTTTAATACAGATTATCCGGGCAAAAGCGAATTGGTGCAGAATATTGTGTTGTAAAAATGAGAAAAACTATAAAATGGCTTTTGTGAATCTGTAAAAGCCAGCTTATTTTCAATATAAATTCCGGTTTTCTACAAAATCGCTTATCAGAGAATCAGATTAAAACGTAGTTTTTAAATTTGAAAAAACAACTTATTTTTCAATAGTAACCGGAGTGCCAACAGGAATATAACTAAAAAGATCTTTGGCTTCAGAATATTTTAAAGAAATGCATCCATCCGTCCAGTTTTGATAATAATCAACGGTCCATTCTTCCTGTGGGCGCGTGGCGTGTATGGCGATTCCGCCGCCGATTTTTGCATTCCTGGGAAGTTCTCCGCGGGCTTTTCTTTCATTAAATTTGGCAATATCCTGCGTGTTGGGATAGTCCAATAAAAGCTCAAAGGCCCATTTGGCGTTGCTTTTTTTCAGTAGTACTTTAAATTTCCCTTCGGGTGTTCTTTTGTCTCCTTCCATTAATTTATCGCGAAGATCATTGCTTCCAAAAACGCAAGGATAGGTAGCATACCAGCCTTCATCGTCATAAACTTTTAGCTCATAATTTTTTTTAGAGATAACGATATAATAAGAATTGCCGGCGCGCGGTCTTTTAAAGTCTTTTTTTTCTGTTGAAGTGGCGCTGCTGTTTTTTACGCTACCGCGATTAGTTGTAAAAGAGACAATAAAAAATGAGATAAAAAAAATGAAACAAATAAATAAAGTGCGTGTTTTCATTTTGCTCGAGGGTTGATGCAATTTATTTCAAACGGCATTTGCCGCAAAATTATTTTGTGCCCAACCTGGTGTTTTAACTTTTATTTGAGGCGGATTTTCCTTCGAAGATTAATCCCATTGGGCTTCGGCTTTTACTCTTTGTTTGTCAACCTTTTTACTGATGAAGATGCTTATCTCATAAAGAATAATCAGCGGAACGGCAACAATGGTTTGGCTGGTCCAATCGGGCGAAGGAGTAATTACTGCTGCTACAATTAAAATGACTACATAGGCATATTTTCGGTATGTTTTCAAAAATGCGGGAGTAATCAGCCCGAGTTTTGACAGCACATAAGCCAGTACGGGCAATTCAAAAGCAATACCACAGCCAAGTATAAGCGAAGTTAGTGTATCAATATAATCATCAAGCGTTGGCAAATAGTTGTAAACACCTAAGTGCCCTAATTGAAAGTTTGCTAAAAAATTGAAAGTGAAGGGCGCTAATAAATAATACCCGAAAGCCGCGCCGGTAAAGAAACACAGCGAAACCCAGCCAATGCTGCCTTTTGCATAACTGATTTCTTTGTCGGATAAGGCCGGCTTAACAAAACGCCATAATTCCCACATTAAATAAGGAAAAGCAATAATGATCGCCCCCATAAATGAAATGCTGATGGCAGACATAAATGGCCCGCTAACAGTGCTTCCTAAAAGTTTAATATCCACCGGAGGCATACAAAGCGCATCGCCTAAATGAAGGGTGTGGCCAAGATTGCATAACCCCGTATAGGTTACAAAATCTTTCCGGGCAGGTGCAAATACGATGTTATCAAAGATCCAGTCAACATAAATAAAAACTCCGATAGCCACCACGATCAAAACCAGCGCTGAACGAAAAAGGTGCCAGCGCAGTACTTCCAAATGGTCAACAAAGCTCATTTCTGCGCCCTCAGTTTCATGGCCCCGGATCTTTTTAAAAAATGCCTTCCGTTCTGTGGTATTGCTGCTCAAAATGTGGTTTCATTTAAGAATTCTGCAAATATAATAATACGAAGTTATTGCATTGTTGGTTTGAGGCAACATTTATAACCGGCGGAGGGTTTGGTGTTAATAAAGGACCCGGCTTAATGCATCGCTGCCGACAGATCCACTTTCTTTTTCCTGTTTCCTTTTACAAGCAACACAAATGGCACACAAATTAAAAACAACACCCCGATGTATAAAAAAACATCCATATAAGACAATACGGCGGCCTGTTTTGCCACGGTAAAATCAAGGGATTGATAAGCCGTTTTCAGCGCCACATCAGAAGCCATTCCTTTGGCAGCAAATCCGTGTTGCATGGCGGCAATTCGTTGTTGAACCACCGGGATCTGTTACATCTAATTTACTCACCAAGAGCAACGCGGTGTACCATATTTTGCCTGGAAAGAAATGTGGTGATTACTGCTACGCCAAATGAGCCGCCCAATTGCCGCATCATACCGGTAAACGCTGCGCCCTGGCCTATTTGCTGCCCGTGCAAGGTAGAAAGCGAAAGGGTAGTAACAGGAATAAAAAGCATGCTCAATCCAAGCCCGCGCACAATTAACGGCCACCAAAAAGAATCCGGACGGCGTATCAGGCGTAAGAATATTATAGCACCAAAGGCTATAAAGGAAGAAAATAAGCAAGCCTCCGGCTACGAGGTATTGTTGCTTCACGCCGCGCTGTATTAGCTGGCCAATTACGGGCATCATAAAAGCGGTTGCTATACCGGAAGGAATAAACAGCAAGCCTGCATCCAGGGCCGTCCAGCCCAAAATAGATTGCGTATACAATGGAACGATAAAGGTTGATCCATATAAGCCAAAACCTAGTAAAAAGGATAAGTACGGTTCCTACTCTTAAATTTCCATTTTTGAGCACGCGCAATTCTACAATCGGATTTTCGTAAGTGAGCTCGCGCCATATAAAAAAGAAAAATCCTAACACGGCGGCCACAGTTAATGTGATGATGATGTTGTCATTGAACCAGTCATCGTCGTGCCCTTTTTCCAATACATATTGCAGCGATCCTACAGCAACGGCCAGCAAAGCAATACCCAAGAAATCGATATGTTTGGTTAAGGTCTTTTTCTTGTATTTCGGACTTCGCACAAATTGCAGCGTTAGCAAAGTGGCAACAATTCCGATAGGTATGTTGATATAGAATATATAAGGCCAGCTAAAATGATCAACAATGTAGCCTCCCAAAGGCGGCCCGAGTGTTGGTCCGATAATCACGCCAAGTCCGTAAATCGCTTGGGCCATAGATCGCTTTTCAACCGGATAACTTTCTGTTATAATCGTTTGCGAGGTTACCAGTAAAGCGCCACCGCCCAGTCCCTGGAAAAAACGGAATGCCACCAGCTCCCAAATTCCCGTTGCATTGCCACATAAAAATGAAAAGAGCGTAAAGATCATCACTGATGCGGCAAAATAATTTCTGCGGCCAAACTGTTGCGATAGCCAGCTCGTCATCGGAACGATAATTACATTACCAATTGCATACGCTGTAACCACCCAGCCGATCTCTGTAAGCGTGGCCCCCATATTGCCTTTCATATCGTTTAAGGCTACGTTTACAATGGTGGTATCCACAATTTCCAGCAATGCGCAGAGAACCGCAGTAACGGTTACAATCACTCTCCTTGCTCCATACTCCACCAAAGAATCCTGCTGCATTAGCATCTGATTTTCTTTCTTTATAAAAAATTAGTTAACATGTACATCCACATTCACATTCATACCGGGGCGAAGCCTTGCCAGCAATGAATCCTGCTGATTGACAAATTCAATTTTTACCGGAAGGCGCTGCACTACTTTTACAAAGTTTCCGCTGGCATTATCTGGGGGCAGCAAAGAAAATTTAGCGCCGGTAGCAGGTGAAAATGAGGTGAGCGTCGCTTCAAAATCATGCCCCGGAAATGCATCTGCATGAACAATTACTTTTTGCCCTACCACCATCTTGCGATATTGTGTTTCTTTAAAGTTGGCCACTACCCAAATATTGTTGGTGTGTACAATATTAAAGGTTGATTGTCCTGCCTGCAACAACTGTCCTTCCTGCACATTTACTTTTGAAACCCTGCCGTCTTCAGGCGCGGTAATTACTGTATAAGACAGATTTAATTTTGCATTCTCCACATCTACCTCACGCTGTTTCACCATCGATTGTGCCACTTCTATCGATTGTGCTGTCGCTGCTGATTGAGACGAAACCACACTTGTTTGTGAGCTTGCCTGGTTTTTCTGTTGCTGTAAAATGCCCAGTTGCTTTTCCGCTAAATCTTTGGTAGCCTGGGCCTGCTCAAATTGTTGCTGCGTAATAGAATGGTCCTGTATAAGGTTTGCATAACGGTTATAATCCTGCGTAGCTCTTGTAAGATTTATTTTAGCCGATTCTATTTGGGCATCAATTGTTGAAACGCCCGCGCGCGAAGTGGCGATGCCGGAACGCGCTGCATTAGTATTGGCGCGGCTTGCATCAACATTACTTTTGGCAGTAGACAGGGCTGCCTCTGCTTCCATCAGTTTTATTTTGAGGTCGCGGTCATCAATAATAATAAGGGTGTCACCTTTGCGCACCAATTGATTGTCCTTTACTCTTATCTCTTTAGCATAGCCGGAAACCCTTGGTATAATGGGTAAAATATCCGCTTCTACCTGTGCATCGTCAGTTTCCTCGTGATGTTGTGCATGAGTATATTTGGTAATGCCAAACCAGCCGCCTAACAACACCATTACAATAAGTATTATTAAAAATACCTTGCTACGTTTTTGAGGTTTTGGCCGCACTTTTTCTTTATCCTTTTCTGCGGAGTTGTTCTCGATATCTTCTTTGTCTGGGTTCATAAAATTTATTTACAAAAATTAAATTATTGATTGGTTGATAAAGATCCGGTGGTTTGTAACAGTTTACTGTAGGCCAGCAACACATCTGCTTTGGCAACAGCCAGGTTTATTTTTGATTGAAGTAATAACACATTTGCATCTAAAAGATCGGTGGTATTTACAAGCGCGTTGTCATATTTATTTTTTGTGATCCGATAATTTTCTTCCGCCTGCACAACAGCCTTCTTATACACATCAATTTTTTTCTGGCTTAGAAGGAAGTTTTCAAAATCATGATTTACCTGCAATCTCACCGCGTCATCCAGTTGGGCTTCGTTTGCAGTGATTTCTTTTACCCTGGCCGCAGCCTGCGAAATCTTTGCTTTTGTTTTCCAAAGCGAGCCAAGGTTGTATTGCAATCCTACGCCTACATTTACCGCATTAGTAATCGTAACCAGTTGCGGAATGTCTGCAGCGATGTATCCACCTGTGATAGCTATCGATGGATACAGATCTGCTTTTGCCGCAGAAATGCCCGCGGTTGCTGCTTTCTTTCTAAACGAAAGCGCGCGCAAATCTTTCCTGTTTTGCAAAGCGAGCTGCTCATACTGACCTATCGTTTTAAAATCAATCATTTTATCGAAAGTTGCAGAATCGGTTTTTAACATGGTTTCCTCCGGAAGGCCCGTCATCAAATTCATATTGATGTTGGCTATTTTTAAATTGTTCTCAGCATCCATCAGCGTAAGCTCAATGTTGGAAGTTTGTAACTGAGCCTTTAATAAATCGTTTCTTGCCAATAAGCCATTTTGTTCGAGGCGCGAAAAAACAGAATCGCGGTGGGCAGATTGAGCAAGGTTTTCATTCACTACATTTACCGTTACTGCTGCTTTGTATAAATTAATGTAGGCATTAATTGTATTGAGCACCACTGCGTCTTTATCATTTTCTGCATCCAATAAAACTGCCTGCTGAAGATATTTTGCCGATTCAATTCCATATTTAATTTTGCCGCCTGAGAAAATTGGATAAGAAATATTCGCAATTCCATACAGGGCCTGGTTTACCGAAGGAGCGCCTTTTCCGCCGGAAGAATCTGAACCTCCAAAGGCTTTCGTTTTTAAAGAGATTGTTGGATTGGCAAGCCTTAGGTAAGAGCCTGAAATACTTGCGTTAGGAAGCCTGTTGTTCAGCGCCTCTCTTAGCTCAGCGCCGGCTTGCTCGTTCCTCGCCATAGAAGCCTTTAGCTGGTTGCTGTTTTTTAAACTCAGATCGATCGCCTGCTGCAACGACAATGTTCTTACATCCTGCGCCTGTAGCGGCGCGGAGAATACTGCAAATGAACTGAGGAAAACAATGGACAATCTGATAAAAACTTTTCTTAAAGCCAACTTCATCTTTTATTTTTTATTTTTTTTCAATAGGTGTGCACGCATCAATTGCTTGGAGTGTGCGCTTAATCGCTCTCTTAATTTTTTATTGTGGAAAGGGCTGAAGCCTTTTGGTTTGCCCAGGATTTTTCTGGACATCGTTTCCGATGTGAGTAAATAATGAATAGTGCCGAGAATTGTAGCCAGCGTTAATTCAACATCCACCGGTTGGAACACACCATCATTTATGCCATTTTGTATGATCTTCTTTACCTCATTCATATTTTTCAAAAGCATATCACTGATGGCGTCCTTCATTTCGGGCCTGCACTCCAGCGAAAGCTCGCGGTGTAACAGATGGTGAAATGATGAGCTGGAAAATTTTCTTTCTATCGTTTTGTCGATGATGATGTCAATCTTTTCTATCGGACTTAACGTTTTATTATTGGTAAGCTCTTCAAATACGCTCTTTAAAAAGGAAGCCCGATGTTCAACGAGGCTTTCAAACAATTTTTGTTTTGAACCAAAATAATAATTGATCATGGCCACATTTACATTGGCCTCAGCAGCGATCTCTCTCACTGAAGTTCCTTCGAAACCTTTGGCACTAAAGAGTTCTGTGGCTGATTCTAATATTGCTTCGCGTTTGTCCATTTTTTAAAAAGAGCGCAAAGTTAAACACTTGTTTAAAACTAAACAAATGTTTAATAAAAATTTTTGTGTAATTTTTATGTCAGTTGTAGAGAGGCAACTTAATTTTAGCTGCGAAAGCCAAAATGTAGTTTTCTTTTTTTTATAGATAAACAAAAAGGTAAGGAGCGATGATAAAAGCCAAAATGTAGCAAACTGATATTTGGCGAAGTGTTGCCAACAGAAAGTTCAACGAAAACCAAAAGCCGGTAAAATGGATACCGGCTTTGTTTTTATTTTTAGCGTAATGAAGAATTTGTGTGAACGCTATTTCAAATTAGCTTCCATAGAAATTTCAATGCTGGAATTTAATGATTTGGAAATCGGACAATTTTCTTTTGCATCTTTTGCACATTCATCAAATTTCTCTTTGGAAATGCCCGGCACAGCTGCGTTCACCGTCAGGTGCGATTTTGAAATAGCGCCTGCACCAAAAGTAATGTCGCATTTGGTTTCAATTTTATCTGCAGTAAATCCGGCTTCGCTTAATACAATGGCAAATTTCATAGAGAAACAACCGGCATGGGCTGCGGCTACCAGCTCCTCCGGATTGGTGCCATCTTTGGCATCGCCAAACCGGGTGGCGAATGTAAACGGTTCGTTGTTCAGCGCTTTTGTTTCAGTACTGATGGTTCCTTTGCCTTCTTTTGCGCCTTGCCATACGGCATTTGCATACTTACTCATGATTTTTATTTTTTAATGATTAATTGGTTTAATAATTAATAGGTTACTTTATTACCTGATTTTCTTAGTGTAATATACCTACCAGCCAATTTACCAATTATTCGGGGAATTCTGACGAACTAACTCTTACAATTCCCCGGCCATTGACAATATGCCAGCTCTTAAAATCCTGGGGGGCATCTAATCCGTCGCCGTCAATTATTTGTGTTTTGGTTCTTATTCTAACTGGCTTGTCGGTGTAAAATTCATGGCCGGGCTTATTTCTGTCCCAATACAACTCATTGCAAAACAAGGTATCACCTTTTATGTTGAAAACTACTACACTGTCTTTTAAAAACACCTTGCTTTCCGATTCGGTATAGCGCGCGTAATGAGCGTCCAGCTTGCTTTCTGTCCGAAGGCTGTCATCAAAGAAATCGGCGTGTATGGTTTTGGTAAACTCTATGAAAGGTATTGCTTCCTGGTGGCGAAGCATTAAAGGTGCGGTAATTTTTGCTGTGGTTTTATCGCCGATGGTATAAAGTATTTTTACACCTTTGGCTATTTCCACACCGGTTTTTTTGTTGGAGAATTGATTAAGTTGTTCTAAAGAATTTTCGCACGATGAAATAAAAAAACAGCTTATGATTAAAGCTGTTTTAATAAGATATAAAGTTTGGTTGTTGTTATAGCTCATAATTCGGAAATCTATATTTTGGCTTTCCTGGAATTGCTTGCACCAAAATTATTGATATTTCTGCCTGCGGAACCAAACATCGCTCAACGAAAATCCGACAGATATTTTGTAAATGTTTTCTGAGATGTTGTTGTTGTTGTTTCCACGATTGCCGTACTCAAACGTAAGGTTCATCATGCTGTATTGAAGATCGTAAAAACTATGCCTCAATTTTAAAGGAAAAGCGCCTCCAACGCTGATGTTATAAACAGGAAGTTTTTCACCTACATTAATATAATCGTTACCATAAGAAAAGCCTGCGCGGTATTTTACAAAATTGAAATAACCCGTGGTGCCAACGGAAGCGGGATAATATTGTACGCCAAACCTGGCCGTCCAATTATTTTTTACCAGGTCTTTCTGGCCATAAAAACGGTATTGGTCCCATTGTGTTGTTTCAAAATCAGCGCCCAATAAAACATGTTCCTTTTCTAAAGAAAAACCTGCTCCAAAGGTTGCCGGCATCTGTACTTTGCCTTTCTGATTATTGTTTTCATAAACGCTGTCAATTCTTACAGATGCACCATTGGCATCATAAAAAAAGGTTTCTGTGGTGTTATCCCTGGAAGCATTGTATTGCTGTTTGAGATTGCCATAAGCGCCTAATCTTAAAACACCATTCTTCTTACCATTCTTTTTTAAATTGATTGCATATTGCACACCGCCGGTAAGAAATACTCCGCCAAAACGGGTATTGCTCGAATAGTGCGCGCTCTGGTAGGATACGGTATCATTATTAAATAATAGCCGGGTGCTGTAATCTTTTTCTCCAAAGAGATAACCGGAATTAACTCCTATGCTAAAGTTTTTTAACCGAAGTGCTGTTCCGATAAACGCTTCGTTTACACCGCCACTTCCTTCATATAAAGTTTCGGTGCTGTCGATGGCGGTTCTGTTGGAGCTTTGTATTTTATAATTGATCTTGCTTATTGGCTTTAAACCAAAAGTAACGGCCCAGGCAGTATTATTTTTTATTGCTTTTTTGTTTCCGTTTAATAAGGGAAAGCCAAGTTGCAAATAAGAAATGATGCCATTGTTGGATTTATAGGTGCCCAGCGGATCTTTACTTTTTAAATTTCTTCCATCGTACTCGAATCCAACATCCAATGTGGTATAAATGAGATCGCCATAGGAAGCCGGGTTTACCGTGTTGACGGTGGTAGCGTCAGAAACGCCGGCGGAAATTCCGCCCATTCCACGGTTGGCAATATTGCCTGGTGGAACTATATTGCCAATTCCATATCTTGAATAAGGTGAATTTTCCTGAGCTAAGCAAAACAGCGGCAAAGCAGCAAGCAGTAAGCAGGTTAATTTATATTTTGGTATCATTGTTATAATTGCTGATTGCATATAGGCCTTTAAGAATCAAGTAGGGGTCGGCAAATATCTTATTTTTAAGGTGCTGTACAAAATTGACGCTATCGCCACCGGTTAAAAGCACGTTAAAGTTGTCGAATTTTTCTTTGTACTCACTTACAATTCCATCTATTTCGGCAGCCATTCCCAGTAATACGCCACTTAAAATATTGGTTCGGGTATCGTATCCGATCAAAGGAAAATTCCAATCAACTTGTACCAATGGTAGCTTGGCAGTATAATGATTTAAGGCTTTAAAGCGCATTTCCATTCCCGGCGAAATGCTGCCCCCATTAAAACTGCTGTATTTATTAATGAAGTTATAAGTAATGCACGATCCCAGCGCGATCACCAAATTATTCTGACCGCTATAAAAATGAACCGCAAATGCAGCAAGCGCCAGCCTGTCGGCCCCGATCGTTTCTGGTTTCCCAACCGGTGTGGTAAACGGAAGTTTTGTGGACGCATCCAATTTTAAAAAAGACGAACGGGCCGATAAAGCCTTTTCTGCTTCGACGTTGTGATCAACCACTGAAGAAAGGATAGTGTATTGAGGCTTGTATTTATCAAGCAATTTATTGATGGTGTCGCCGTGGTCGTCTTCTAAATTCAATACTTCCATTAGCCGGTCCATTAGAAATACACCGCATTTGAGCCGCGTATTTCCAAAGTCAAAACATAATGTAGTTGTACTCAAATTTTATAAGGTTTTAATACAAAAGAGGGCAAATATCAGAAAAGTTTAAATCCGGAGATGTTTTTAAAATGGCCATTCAATTTTATTTTCTCTTTCAGCGATTCCATTTCTGCAACCACAGGGATCACTTTTGCCAAATGCCGTTTTAAATATTCCTGGCGCTGCAACTCGTTCATTAAGGTAAGCAATTCATATTCTTCGTTGAGTGTAAGCCCTACTGCGTGCGCAAGGTCGTAGCTCCAGATCTCCTCTTCATTTTTATGCAGCGGCTTGCTAACTTTAAGCATTTCATGAAGTTGTTTAACGGCGCCAATCACCTTATTTATCAACAATCTTTTTCCATGCTCGTGGTTATGCGGATAATTTACAATTGCGCCGCTGTAAAGTTTTTCGGGTATTTCCTCAATCACTTCAAGAATTCTAAAAATTTTTTTTCCTCTCGTTTTGATGTCCATTTCGCCATTTTCATACGTTTTGGAAATTTCAATTATTTCTATCAATGTGCCGAATTCGCTCATTTTGTTGTTAATGATCACCGGCAAGCCAAACGGTTTTTTTTGGGCAGCACATTCTTCAATGAGCTGTTTGTATTTCGGCTCAAAAATATGCAGGTTAAGATCTTCATGCGGGTAAACAACGATCGATAAAGGAAATATGGGAATGAAGTTGGTCATGTTTTGAACTTGATACCTGCAAATTACAGCTAAAATAATTTTCGGAAAAGCATGGAAGTTTACGCTGCCCTCCCCATATCCGCAGCACTTTAAAAAACGAGAAAGTATTTGTAATGTGCCAAAAATGCTTTTAAAAAATTAAAACCGGTGGCTGGTAAATACATCAGTGTAAATTGTACTTTCTTTGCGTACCATTATTTATAAATATGAAAATTTCCGGATTTACGATTATCAGAAACGCGGTGCTGAATGATTATCCGATTACGGAGGCCATCCGTTCTATTTTGCCTGCCGTAGATGAAATGATTGTTTTGATTGGTAACTCCGATGACGATACAGAGGGCCTGATCAAAAGCATTAACGATCCGAAAATAAAAATTCATCATTCCGTGTGGGACGATTCTTTGCGTAAAGGCGGGGAGGTGCTGGCTGTTGAAACCAACAAAGCCTTTCAATTAATTGATCCGGAATCTGACTGGGCTTTTTATATTCAGGGCGATGAAGTGGTTCATGAAAAATATCTGCCTGTTATTTTGGAAGGATGCAAAAAATATAAAGACGATAAAAGAGTGGAAGGGCTGCTTTTTAAATATTTACATTTCTATGGAACGTATGATTATGTAGGCGACAGCCGCAGATGGTATTCGCATGAAGTGCGCATCATCCGGAGTGATAAAAGCATTTCCGCTTACAGGGATGCGCAGGGATTCAGAAGAGGAAACACCAAATTAAATGTGAAGCCGATAGATGCTTTCGTATATCATTATGGCTGGGTGAAAAGCCCGGAGCAAATGCTGCGGAAGCAAAAAAATGTAAGTCGTTTCTGGCAGGAAGATTCCGACGAATGGAAACAATACATGGAAACCGGCGATTATTTTAATTTTAACGACTTTGATTCTTTGATAAAATTTAAAGACACGCATCCTGACGTGATGAAGAAGCGGGTTTCTGAAAAAAACTGGGATGTAAAAATAGACTTATCTAAAAAAAGATTTTCAGCAAAGGATAAGTTTTTATATTGGTTTGAGAAGAAAACCGGGCTGCGTCCTTTTAGTTTTAAAAATTATCGCGTGATAAAATGAGGAAAAAACTTTAAGAAAAAAATGCTAAAAGATTATGGAATAGAAGGGATTTATATTGTTCATGCAAAGCGTGGGTATGAAATACATGAGGAAAGAATCAAAAGAATTTTTGGCAATTTGAATCTCAATTATGAGCTGGTAACCGAAGGAGACATTTCTAATTTTAATGACGAATTACTTCAAAAATATTTTTGCCCTGAAATAGAAACCAAGCTTTCAAAAGGAATTATTTCATGCACGCTCAACCATATTTTGAGTTATGAAAAAATGATAGCGGCCAATAATAAATATGCATTGGTTTTCGAAAATGATCCGTTTTTTCTCGGCGATTTTTTAACCAAAATAAAAAAAATTGCCGCGGAAGCCGATACACTGACGCCGGGGTTTATCATCTCTTTAGAAAATACAACGCTAAAATTTCCTGATTTCAGGAAAGTAAAAAAAGGCAAGCACCTTTACGAAGCGTCATATGGAAGAGCTGCAGGAGCGTACCTGATTGATTTGAAAGGAGCAAAGGATATTCTCGAAAATTGCAAATCAGAAAAGTGCTGCCAGGTTATTGATTGGTGGCATAACACGTTAATTTCCAAAAACATCATTAAAATGTATTGGGCGCATCCAGCCTTTGTAGAACAAGGCTCGCACAATGGTTTAATGTCTTCAACTATCTCAAGCAAAAATAAAAGTACCGTTAGAAGGTTGCGATGGAACGCACAAAAATTTTATAAAATGTATATCTACCGATGGTTTAAAAACTATGATAGATAACTTTTTCATAAACAAAATCAAAAATCTACATTTTAGCTTTCCTGATGATGTTTTGATAAACAAAAAATTATTAAAAACTACATTTTGGTTTATATGAACGCCTCTCAACTATAATAACAACATTTAAACATTCTTCGTCGTTCGCCGATTATTTTCATCCTTAGGATTCATTATTTTTACCGGATGGAAAAAAAATTATTTCTGCTTGATGCAATGGCTTTGATTTACCGTGCTTACTATGCATTGATCCGCAGCCCGATAATCACTAGCAAAGGAAAAAATACCAATGCGCAATTAGGTTTTACCAATACTTTGTTCGATTTGCTCAGCAGAGAAAAGCCCACCCATCTTGCGGTTGCTTTTGATACCCATGCACCAACTGAAAGGCATACAGATTTTGCTGCTTACAAAGCCCAGCGCCAGGAAGCTCCGGAAGATTTATTGTCTTCAATTCCCGATATAAAAAAAATAATTGAAGGATTTAATTTGCCCGTGGTGGAGTGCGATGGCTACGAAGCGGATGACATAATCGGGGCGCTGGCACAACAGGCGGAAAAAGAGGGCTACGAGGTTTTTATGGTAACACCTGATAAAGATTTTGGTCAACTGGTTACGCAAAATATAAAAATCTACAAACCGGGTTACCAGGGCGGAAAAGTAGAAATAATGGGCGAGAAAGAAGTGTGTGAAAAATGGGGAATTAAAAATGTAAGCCAGGTTATTGATATTCTTGGTTTGATGGGCGATGCCAGCGATAATATTCCTGGTATTGCGGGTATCGGTGAAAAAACTGCGGCCAAATTATTGGCGCAATACGAAACTGTTGAAAATGTTTTGGCAGATGCCGATAACATAAAAGGCGCACTTGGCGAAAAGATAAGAGCCGGAAAAGAAATGGCCATTTTAAGTAAAAAATTAGCCACCATTATTACCGAAGTTCCCTGCAAATTTCATGAAGAAGATTTTAGAGTAAAAGCCTATAATGTAGAAGCGTTGAAAGATATTTTTACTGAGCTGGAATTTAAAACGCTCGGCAAAAGAATTCTTGGCGAAGAGTACAACGTTTTTGTTATTGAAAAACAGGTGGTGCAAACAGATTTGTTTGGTAACGCGATGGAAATTCCCATTCCAAAGCCACAGGAAGAAAAAATTGTTGAAGAAAAGCCGGGCCTTGCCGCGGAAAAAAATATTGATAATACACCCCATCAATATTATTTAATTGAAGGGGAAGAAGCGATCCTGAGCCTGGTGAAAACCTTATCGGCACAAACCGAAATTTCGTTTGATACCGAAACAACCAATGTAGATGCGAACGATGCTGAGCTGGTTGGATTAAGCTTTTCTTTTAAACCAGGCGAAGGTTATTATGTTCCTTGTCCGGATGATGAAGCCGCCATAAGAAATATCCTGCATTATTTTGAGCCATTGTTTAATGATGAATCAAAAATTTGGATTGGGCAAAATATTAAATACGACCTGCTGGTTTTAAAATGGTACGGAGTAGAATTAAAAGGAAAATTATTCGACACCATGCTGGCTCATTACGTGATAGAAAGCGAAGGGCGTAGAAACATGGATTTGCTAAGCGCACAATATCTTGGCTATCTGCCCATTTCAATTACGGAATTAATTGGCAAGAAAGGCAAAGGTCAAATCAATATGCGGGAAGTGGACGTTGAAAAAGCCAAAGAATACGCAGTGGAAGATGCAGATATTACACTACAATTAAAAGAGGCCTTTGCGCCGTTGTTAAAAGAAAAAAGTGTAGTGGATGTTTTTGAAAAAGTTGAAGCGCCTTTGCTAAAAGTGCTTACGCATATGGAGTTTGAAGGCGTAAACGTAGATACTGATTTTTTAAATTTATATTCAAGAGAGTTAGAAACCGAGGCAAAAAGATGCGAGGAAAGTGTATATGAGCAGGCGGGCATTAGGTTTAACCTTGCTTCTCCCAAACAATTGGGCGAAGTATTGTTTGAGAAAATGCAAATCGGCGTCAAGACCAAAAAAACAAAAGGCGGCCAATATGCCACCGGCGAAGATGTTCTCTTAAAGCTGGCAAAAGAAAATCCTATTGTTGAAAATATTTTAAATTTCAGGGAACTCACCAAATTAAAATCAACCTATGTTGATGCGCTGCCGCAAATAATTAACAAGCGAACCGGACGCGTACATACCTGCTATGGACAAGCGATTGCGGTTACCGGAAGGCTTAGCAGCAACAACCCCAACCTGCAAAACATTCCTATAAGAACCGAAAGAGGAAGAGAAATACGAAAAGCATTTGTTCCGCGCAACAGCGATCATTTAATTATTTCTGCCGATTATTCGCAGATAGAATTGCGGATAGTTGCTGCCATAAGCGGTGATCCGGCAATGAGTGATGCATTTAAGCTGGAAAAAGATATTCATACCGCCACAGCGGCTAAAGTGTTTAATGTAGCGGAAGAAGATGTTACTAAAGAAATGCGTTACAAGGCAAAAAGTGTAAACTTCGGAATTATTTATGGGCAGGGAGCTTTTGGCCTCGCAGAAAATTTGGGCGTAAGCCGTACGGAAGCAAAGGAGATCATTGATAATTATAAAAAGCAATTTTCATTGATCCAGAAATATATGGACGATACAATCAACTTTTGCCGTACTAACGGTTATGTGCAAACGCTAATGGGCAGGAAGCGCTGGCTCAAAGACATTAACTCGTCTAATTTTACAGTACGCGGTTATGCAGAACGAAATGCAATCAATTCTCCGATCCAGGGTACGGCAGCAGATATGATAAAGCTGGCCATGATTGATGTACATAAAGAGTTTGAGAAGCATCGTTTTAAATCAAAAATGATTTTGCAGGTGCATGATGAATTGGTTTTTGATGCGCATAAATCCGAGATTGACATCATCAAGCCAATCATTTTAGAAAGCATGAAGAACGCATTGAAGCTTCCCAACGGAGTGCCGGTAGATGCGGAAATTGGAGTAGGCGAAAACTGGCTGGAGGCGCATTGATTAGGCCGGCATTCCGCTTTCTCACACACAAAAAATTTTTTAACGTGAAAAGAGATCCTTCAAAGGGAAGCATTTTAAAATGGCGTTAAAAAGCAGTTTTTAAATGTAAATAAATCACCAATGATGTAATATTACTTTTTATAAATTATTTTGAGAAAAACTTTACGATTAACGCTTTACCCGCTTCTTTCTATTCTTTTCATGTTCATGGGGAAAGCCTCCTTCTGTCAAATTACAATTTCCGGAACCGTTTATGATTCTTCGAAGATTTATGTTATCCCAGGCGTAAACGTTTACAGCACGTCGGGCGCCACGGCAGTTACGGATTCCCTGGGCGCGTATCATATCCAGGTTTCAAAAAACGACTCAGTCAGCTTTTATTACCGGGGAAAATCAACCGTAAAATTTCCGGTAGAAACGATCAATAATTACACGGCCTTCGATATATCCCTACGGGTACGCGTAAACGAGAAGTACAAACTGCTCACCGGCGTTACAGTTTATACCGATACTTACCGCCGCGATTCACTGGAAAACCGCGTAGCTTATTCAAAGGTCTTTGGCAGAGAAAAACCAACCATCCGCTCCAATTATGAGCCCGGCGGCGCTGCAGGTTTTGATCTTGATGAACTGATCGGAATGTTTCAGTTTAAAAAAAACAAGCAAAATCTTGCCTTTAAGAACCGCCTGGAGCAGGATGAGCAGGAGCGATACATTGATTATCGCTTTAGCTCAAAAACGATATCCAGAATTACCGGGCTTACGGGAGATACATTACTGCGATATAAAAAAATGTATCGGCCAAGCTATCTGTTTGTAACAACAAGCACTTTGGCCGAATTTTATGAATACATTCTTCAAACTTCTTACGCTTTTAAGAAGGAAGAAGGAATTAATTAAATCCTTTATTGCTGCATAATCATTCCTTTATAAATAAATTTTTCTTTTCCTGAGATGGAAATTGATAACTTCATATAAAATTAATCTATATGAAGAAAATTTACACACTCCTTACTACCTTACTATTGATTTCGCTGTATAATAATTTGCAGGCCCAGGCACCGGGTTGTACAACGAATATTTTTCCCTCAAACATGGCATCGGATGTAAACCCTTATCCATATGTTACGTTGAAGTGGAATCCCGTGCCGGGCGCAGCTTCTTACGACATTTATTACAGCTCTAAAATACCGCCGAGGCAATTAGCCGGAAACTCCGTGGCAGATACATTTAACTTTACGATCGCTGAATACAGCACCAGTTATTACTGGTATGTTGTGCCTAAAAATGCGGATGGCACGGCCATAGGCTGTGTATCTTCGGCAACCGCTTTTGTTACCATGAATCCGCCTCCTCCGCCTGCCAACGATAATTGCAGCGGCGCTATATCAATTGGCAATTCGGCAATTACAGGAAGTACCCTGGGCGCTACCGAAAGTATGCCCGCAGCCGCCTGCAGCGGATATACAGGGAAAGCCGATGATGATGTCTGGTACGACTTTACCCCGCTTACCACCGGCGCAAAGCTTATTACACTAACCGGGGACAGCAGGTTTGATGGAATTTTGGAAATATTTACAGGCAGTTGCGGATCATTAACGGCTTTAAATTGCAGCGACACCTCACAGCTTGGCGGCACTGAACAAATTATTTTGAATGCAACAGCCGGCACGTCTTACAAAATTCGCGTGTACAGCTTTGACGCAGACCTTGCCAGCAGGGGAACCTTTTCAATTGCGGCAGCAGACCAGGTGCTTCCGGTTTCGCTCACCAGTTTTAAAGGAGAACGCCGCAATAATACAAATGTTCTCAGCTGGTCTACAGCGACCGAACTGAACAACCAGGGTTTTGAAATTCAATATTCACCCGATGGAAATAATTTTGAAAAACTTGCATTTGTAAACTCCAAATCGGCAGATGGAAACAGCTCGTTAGCTCTTTCTTATGAATATGTAGATGCAAGCGCTTCAAACGGAAATGCTTATTATCGTTTAAAGCAGGTTGATAAAAATGGCCAGGCGGTGTTTTCAAATATCATTTATTTGAAAGGAGATAAAGTGAGCGCAATGTTGTTCGGTCGCCTTTATCCTAATCCGGCAACGAGTAAATTAAACGTGGTGATTTCTTCTCCTTCCAACAGCAGAATTATGCTGGAAGTACGGGATTTGGCAGGCAAAGTGATAAGGCAGGCGCAGGAATCTGTTCTGGCGGGCGACAACAAATTATCGCTGGATGTGAGCGCACTTCCTGCCGGAAGTTATTTTTTAAAAGCAATGAACAACGAAAAAACACAAACAACCACCGGCAAATTTGTAAAGCAATAGCCGATCGAGCGTTATATTAAAAAGTTAAAGGCCGGTTCTTAAAAGAGCCGGCCTTTTTCTTTCGGATAAAAAAAGTGAAAAAGCTACATTTTGGCTTATCTCAAGCCATGTATGACGGAATAATCAGTTCATTTTAAAATCGGGTACATTGTGCAATGTCTCATCATCGTGCAGTTTCAATTGCCATTTCCAGGCGGTTTCCATCATGTCATCCAACGAATATTGTGGATCCCATTTCAATTTTTCTTTTGCCAGCGAATTGTTCGCATAAATTGCCATAATATCGCCTGGCCTTCTGTTGGTAATTTTATAGTTGAGCTTTTTACCGCTTACTTTTTCAAAAGCGTGAATGGCTTCTAAAACCGTAACACCGTTCCCTGTGCCCAGGTTATACACTTCGCAATTATCAGCATTTTTATTTTCAATCAGATATTGCAAAGCAAGCGTATGGGCATGCGCAATATCGCACACATGAACGTAATCGCGGATACATGAGCCGTCTCGGGTAGGATAATCGTCTCCGTATACATTAAGCTGATCTATTTTACCAATGGCCGTTTGTGTAATTGCCGGCACCAGGTTTTCCGGCTTACCCAAAGGCAATTCACCAATTGCGGCGGATGGATGCGCTCCCACCGGATTAAAATATCGCAATAGGATGCTTTTCATTTCGCTATTGACGGTCACGTCTTTCACAATTTCTTCGCCCATTTGTTTGGTAGCGCCATAAGGCGATTCTGCCGGCTTTAAGGGCGATTGTTCCGTTACGGGAATTTTATCGGGGCTGCCGTAAACCGTGCAGGAAGAAGAAAAAATAAAATGCGGCACTTTAAATTCTTCGGCGCATTTTAAAATATTAATGAGAGAAGATAAGTTGTTTTCAAAATAAAGTAGCGGCTTTTGCACCGACTCGCCAACGGCTTTATAAGCGGCAAAATGTATAATGCCTTTTATATCCGTATTTTCCTGGAAGATGGCATAAGTATCATCAAAATTACAGAGATCTACCTTGTAATTTTTTACGGACACTTTGGTAATTTCTTTGATTCCTTTCAGCAAAGCATCTGTAGATCTCGAATTATCGTCTACACAAATGGGATTAAAACCATTTTCAATAAGGTCCACAATTGTATGGGCACCAATGTAGCCGCAACCACCGGTAACTAGTATCTTATTCATATTACAAAGTAAGATTTTATTCTACATCCGGCGTAGAAAAATTGAGATATTAAACAAAAAGATGAACGATGGCAAACACGCCCATTGCAAGCAGGGCGCTGATAGGAATGGTGATGATCCACGCCCACAAAAGATTTACAGTGATGCCCCAGCGCACGGCAGACAATCTTTTTGTGGCGCCTGCTCCAATGATAGAGCCGGAAATGGTGTGCGTACTGCTTACGGGAATTTTTAAAGCCTCTGTAACGAAAAGCGTAATGGCGCCCGCGGTTTCTGCTGCTACACCTTCAAACGGTGTAACTTTTGTAATGCGGGTACCCATTGTTTTTATAATTCTCCAACCGCCGCTCATGGTGCCCAGCGCAATGGCAGAATAGCAGGAAATAGGCACCCAAAATGGCATTTGCTCAAAGCTTTGAATAGTGCCGTGGGCAATTAACGCTGCGGTGATGATGCCCATTACTTTTTGCGCATCGTTTCCGCCGTGCCCAAGGCTAAAGGCTGCAGAAGACAGCAGTTGCAATCTCTTAAACCATTTGTGTGCTTTGCTGGTGTTTAATGTATTCAGATAGAACGTGAAAATCGCCATTATCACCACAATAAGCCCGAGTAAAATAAACTTGAAGTTTGCGCTGAAAAATATAACCCTGAGATAGTAGTTTGAATAATGTGAAACAATTTTTGAATTATCGGTTACAAGTACCTGGCTCAGAAAAATGATCACAATAGTAATAACACCCAAAGAAATAAATTTAGGAACAGCGCCTTTTCTGAAGGAATTAATAAACCAGAGCGATATAATGTAAGCCATTATCATACCCACGATTGGCGCAATAAAAATAAATCCCGCGATTTTGATAATGGGCTCGGGATTTACCGAATTAAAACCTGCGTGTGCAATAGCGGCCCCGGCAAACCCACCGATAAGCGCATGAGACGAGGAGGAGGGAATTCCAAACCACCATGTTACAAGATTCCATATGATGGCCGCCACAAGCCCCGCAAAAACAACCGGCAATGTGATGAATTCGTGCTTCACGGTATTGGCAATGGTATTGGCAACGCCATGCTCTTTAAAAATAAAAAACGCGGTAAAATTAAATAACGCTGCCCACATTACCGCCTGAAATGGGGTGAGCACTTTTGTAGAAACCACTGTAGCAATTGAGTTGGCCGCATCATGAAATCCGTTGATATAATCGAAGACGAGCGCTAATATAATAATGATGATAAGAAAACTCATGTTTTGTTCGATAGTGAATTAGTCAATGGTGGAATATTGCCAGGTATATCGTTTTGGTTAATAGTTAAGCATATTTGATAACGATTGATTCGATAACATTGGCGGCATCTTCGCATTTATCGGTAACGATTTCCATTACCTGGTAAATTTCTCTTTTCTTCATAACCTCCTTTGCATCGGGTTCAGTTTCAAAAAGTTTCTCAATGCTCATGTCAAAAACATCGTCGGCCTGGTTTTCTATACTGTTAATGGCCACCATTGCGTCAGTGATCTTTCTAAGATTTTTCATATCCCGCAATTCAATCACTGCTTTTCTCACCTCGGTACAACTCATCAAAATAAGTTCCGCCATTTTATGGAAAACAACATCGTTGGGATTTACTTTGTAGAAATTTATTTTTTTGGCGGATGCGTAAATGTAATCGCAAATATCGTCTAATGCAGTAGCAAGGTAATGTATGTCTTCGCGGTCGAAGGGCGTAATAAAATTGCGGCCGAGCTCAGTAAATATGCGATGAGTATAATCATCGTTTACATGTTCGAGGTCTTCAATTTCCTTTATCAGCGCCGTTCTTTTTTCAAAATCCTTTTCGTGTACTACTTCATTCAATTTAACCGCCATCTGTATAACAGATTCTGAAACATTTTCAAACAGTTGAAAAAAAATTTTATCCTTTGGTAAAAAAATCTTTAGAATAGAATTGAATGCCATTTTTTGGGTTTGGGCAAAAGTAATACTATACTTTTTTAAATCAACTTTTTTGTGGTCGGTAATAATTTCTTAACATAGAAAACGTAGGTGCAGATTTGCAGAAATTTTTAAAAACGGGCAAGTATTGTTACAGGCGCTTTTTTTATAAAGCACTTTCATTTCATTATGATCGCCGGATTGAGAAAATCTATATTTTGGCTTTCGCAGCACATCACAATGCTTCCTCGCATTTTATTGTTGAAATTTTTATAAAAGAAACTTTGATAACTTTTATATAACGTTAGAGTAACAATTAGATAACCGCGGGGTAACAATGCAATAACATAACAATCTTCTCTTTGCGCCATCAAAAACAAACGCATGAGATATATTATTACGTTGTTATTATTTACCCTGCTTTCTATAAAAGGATTTTCACAAACCGGCAAGGTTGAAGGAAAAATCACCGATTCAAAATCGGGTCAGCCGCTCAGTGGCGTTTCAGTTTCAATACCCGGAAATGATAAAGGAGTAATCACTGACCAGGATGGACATTACACGATCAGCATAAAGTCAGTGGGTGCTCAATCAATCAAAATTTCTTCTGTAGGATACAAAACCAAACTGATTGAGAATATAGAAGTAGCCGCCAGCCAGGTGATCAATCTTGATGTGATTTTGGAAACAGCGGCAAAAACGGAAGAAGAAATAATTATTAAAACCACCCGCCGCCAGGAAACAACGGCTGCATTAATCGCTTATCAAAAAAACACCAACACCGTCGCCCAGGTGGTTTCAGCAGAAAGCATTAAAAGATCGCCGGATAAAAATACCAGTGAAATTTTAAAAAGAGTTCCGGGAATTTCAATACAGGAAGGCAAATATATTATTGTAAGAGGATTGAATGACCGCTACAATCAAACCATGCTGAATGGCATTTTAATGGGCACAACAGAACCCGATAGAAAAACTTTTTCTTTCGATATTTTTCCGTCGGGGATGATTGATAACCTCATTATCAACAAAGCTTTTGTTCCTGAATTTTCAGGCGAATGGGCGGGCGGATTGGTGCAGGTAAATACCAAGGATGTTCCGGCAAAAGACTATTTCAATATCGCCATCGGCACCGGCTTTAATACACAAACCATCGGAAAAGATTTCTATACTTACAAGGGCGGAAAGCTTGACTGGCTGGGCATTGATGATGGCTTCCGCGAAATTCCTTCTTCGCTTCCCGTAAAATCAAAATTTGCTTCGCTGGAGCGGGAAAATAAAAGCGAGTTGGGAAAATTGTTCAAGAATGTTTGGAGCGCAGATAAGAGTACTTCTAATTTTTTACCCGAAATGAATAGAAGTTTTCAGTTAAGCGGAGGCATCAATAAAAATCTTGGGAAGAACAGCAAGCTCGGCGCTGTGTTGGCTTTAAATTATAATCAATCCATTAAGCGTACTGATTATTTGATGAACAGATTATTTACCGTACAAAGCGATGTGGCCGATGTTTCTTACGATTACCAGGATAAAAAATACAGCCGCGATATTTTGTGGGGCGGCCTTGCCAATTTTACTTTACAATTGGGAACCAACAACAAAATTTCTTTTAAGAATTTATTCAATGTAAACGCCACCAATTATGCAACCGAAAGAACCGGGAAAGATTTTGATTTTATTCCGGGTGCGGGCGCAAATGTAAGGGCAACCGAGCTTGCGTTGAAGTCCAATATGTTTTTCAACACCTCTCTTTCCGGTGATCATAATCTTGTTGGTTTAAAAACAAAATTGCATTGGTACGGTAATTTTAATATTCTTGATCAATACATCCCCGATCAAAGAAGAATACAATATGTGCAGGATACTGCTGCCAATGCGCCTTATAAATTATTGATCGGTGCATCGCAAAGCTCACAAAAGTCAGGAAGTAGATATTACGGCTTTTTGAATGACTACAATTATACTGCCGGTGGCGACATTACTAAATCGTTCAAATTATTTGGACAGGATCAACAAATAAAAGGTGGATATTTTTTCCAGGTAAAAGATCGCTTGTTTGATTCAAGGCCGTTTGCAATCTATCTTCCTTCCGATAACCCGGCGTTGATCTTACTTCCGGCCGATAAAGTTTTCAGTCCTGAAAATTTTGGAAATGGCACCGATAATAAGTTTGGTTTCAATGAAATTTCCGGAGATCAATACCGCTATATCGCCAACACGATCTTAAATGCCGGATTTCTTCAGTTAGAAAACCGATTCACCGATAAATTAAAAGCAACCTACGGATTAAGGATAGAAAACTACGACCAGGTAATAGGTAGCATGAGGCAAAGCGATCATCGTCACTTGCACAGAGAAGTGATTGATTATTTACCCGGATTGAACCTTACTTACCAATTGAATAAAAAAACCAATTTGAGATTGTCCGGCTCTCAAACGGTTATCAGGCCTGAATTCCGAGAGCTGAGCGATTTTGCTTTTTATGATTTCGATCTTGGCGCAACAGTTACCGGAAACCGCGTGCTGAACCGTACTAAAGTTTCAAATGTCGATCTCCGTTATGAAATGTATCCACGCGCCGGCGAACTGTTTACACTGGGTATTTTCTATAAACATTTTAAAGATCCTATCGAGTTGTTTTACAACCCAAGCTCGGGCGGAGCAAGCACTTTCAACTATATAAACGCAGATAAAGCCTACAGCTTTGGAGCGGAACTGGAATTTAGAAAAAGACTTGATTTTTCTGAAGCGCTAAAAAACTTTGTTTTCCAAACGAACATCTCCTACATCTATAACCGGGTCACCAAAAATGATGCGAACCTCGACAGGCCTATGCAAGGCCAGAGCCCATATGTGATCAATGCCTCATTACAATATGATGTAGAAAAATATGGCCTGAATACCACTTTACTTTTTAACCAAATAGGTGACAGGATTTTTTATGTGGGAGGAAATGATTTCCCGCCGGTAACAGAACAACATCGACCCTTACTCGATTTTCAGATTGCTAAAAAAGTGCTGAAAAAAGCGGGGGAAATAAAATTGAATGTTTCAGATCTCTTAAACAAGAAAAATCTTTTTTACCTGGATTTAAACAACAACAGGATATACGATAAAAGTAAAGATGCCCTCGCCATAAAGCGCAAATACGGAAGCACAGTAAGCCTTACATTTTCTTACAACCTTAAATAAAAAATAAAACAAAAACTAAAAAGACATCAAATGAAAAAAATCATTTACCTGGCACTTTTCGCAGCCATAGCTTCTGCAGGTTGCCGCAAAATAGAAGTAGACGGGGGCGGCTCTACCGTGGTAAATCCTCCCGGAACAGCTGAAAACACGATCCTTGAAGGACGCATTACCGCCAACAGAACCTTGAAAGCTGATTATGTTTATAAACTTCGCGGGCTCGTATATGTTACCAACGGCGCTGTACTTACTATTGAGCCGGGAACAAAAATTGTTGGCGAAAAAGGAAAGAACGGTGGTTTAATCATCACCCGCAGCTGCAAAATCATTGCAGATGGAACGCCCGAAAAACCGATTGTTTTCACCTCTGAAGAAGCCACTCCTCAAAGAGGCGATTGGGCAGGAGTTAGTACTGTTGGGAAATGCACCCACCAATGCTTCATTTAACGGCCAGCAAGGTGTTGGAGAAATTGAAGGAGGTATCAACAATAGCGATGGGCTTGGTTTGTACGGCCTTGGTGCAAGCTCTAACCCGGCGGATAACAGCGGTATTTTAAGATACGTTCGCATTGAATATGCAGGATATGCTTTTTTACCGGATAAAGAAATTAACGGATTAACTTTTGGTGGCGTTGGTAATGGAACCATCGTAGATTATGTACAGGTTTCTTATGCCAATGACGATTCTTTTGAATGGTTTGGCGGTACTGTAAATTGCTCGCACCTTATTTCATTTCAGAACATTAGACGATGATTTTGATACGGACAATGGCTTCTCCGGAAAAGTTCAATTTGGTATTGCGCTAAGAGATTCTTCAGTTGCTGATATTTCAAAATCCGAAGCATTTGAAAGTGACAATGATGCCAACGGAAGCCAGCTTTTACCGCAAACAAAAGCCATCTTCAGTAACATGACGGTTATTGGGCCAAGACAATCGGCAAATAATATCGGAAACAGTTTGTTCCTGGCTGCAGCGCAAATACGCCGCAATTCTTCTATCTCCATTTTCAATTCCATCTTTATGGGATGGCCTATCGGATTATTGATTGATGCAAGTAAAGGCTATCCTACTGATAATAACTTTAATGCTGGTTTAAATGTACAAAACACCATCATTGGTGGCTGCAAAACACCGGTAAGCTATTCTGCCAGCACTACATCGCCAACCGGAGCCACCAGCGCAACTGTACTTGATTGGTTCAATACAGCCTCTTTCGGAAATACAATTGTGAGCGCAACGGATGACGTAAAATTAGGTGCACCGTTTAACTATGCTAATCCTGATTTTGGTCCGCAATCAGGCTCGCCTGCATTAACCGGAGCTGCTTTTTCACATTCAAATCTTTTAAGCGGATTTACATCAGTGAACTATCGTGGAGCTGTTGGCCTTAATGATAATTGGTATAAAGGCTGGACAAAATTTTAATAAACTCAATATAAAAGTTTCGTAAAAAAACAGGAATTTCTCATGCACTGTACCACCCTTCATTTTTGAAGGGTGGTTTATTTGGGGGATTATTAGCTACAAATTTGCTTTATGTGGAACAACACTTTGCAGGCATTGGGAGGTATTTGAACATTTCCTGAATCCCTACAGTTTAAATTGTTGATGTAAACTTAACATTGGCTTAAACTTGACGTAACATTGGCGTTTGACATTTGCAGGCAAAAATTAAAATGAAATGGTTTCCATCTGTTTTTAATATAAAAACTACAACCAGGTATATTTTTGCTGCACTTCTCTTGTCGGCGTCCATGAATATACATGCCCAGGACACTACATCTTTTAAACCATCGGGTAAAATATGGGGTTATGCTTTTGGAGACTATGCATATAAGCTCCACGCCGATTCTGCTCAAAGAGGAAGCGTACAATATTCCAGGCTTGCAAAAGATTATAATTCGTTCAACCTTCGCCGTGTTTATTTAGGATACGATTACCAATTTTCACCAACTATTTCTTCCCAGCTATTGCTTGCCCACGAATCTTCATTTGAAGCAAATCCCTCAAACCCCGATGTGCTCACAGATAATAACCGCTCCATATATATTAAAGCAATGAATATTCGGTTTAAGAATGTCATTCCGCGGGCAACCATTGTTGCGGGCCAGCAGTCCACGCCCACTTTTGCTACATTAAGTGAAGGAGTGTGGGGATATCGGTCTATTGAAAAGACCATTGCTGATATGAGGGGAATCTCAAGCTCTACCGATTTGGGTGTGGGTATTTATGGAAGAATTGGGAAAAGCGAAAATGTAGGTTATGATGTTTTAGTTGGTAATAATAATGGCGCGAAATTGGAGAACAATAATTTCAAGAAAATCTATACGTCTTTGTATGCTTATTTCTTCGATAAAAAATTAGTGATCCAGGGTAATTTTGAACACGACAGAACTGCTCTGCAGCCCGTTCATAAAGATATATCCACAATTAAAGCATTTGCTGCCTATAAGACTGCCACAACAACGATTGGTGTAGAGGCTTTTCAACAAACACAAACCAATAGTACAAGTTTTATTCAGGGTGTGCCTACTGCGCCAGATACAATTTATACCAAGGTAAAACCTTCTGGGATATCACTTTATTTAACCCAGCAACTGACAAAAGATAAATTAAGTTTCTTTGCGCGTTTCGATATTTATAATCCTGATACCAAATTTACCAATGATAAAAATTATGTAAAGGGATACAACAGCAGCCGAGAATCATTTGCAACTATTGGTCTTGATTTTGTTCCTGCTAAAAACGTTCACATAATGCCCAATTTATGGTATAATCAATACCATAGTAAGTTAAGTGGTGCTTCAGGGAATCTAAAAAACGACTATGATTTAGCAGGAAGAATTACGCTATATTTTACATTCAATAAATGATACAAATATTCAAAACATCATAATCAGAAAAAATCAAATCAATTTAAATTTATGAATATCAGAACCTTTATTTTACCGCTATTAGCTATCTGCTTCGGATTAATATCGTGCGGAGGCAACAATAGCAACCAGGCCGGGCAGTCGGACAGCACTGCTGTTGTCAAGTAAAAACGAACTCATTGGCGCAGGCGCCACTTTTCCTTATCCATTCTATTCAAAAGTATTTGATGCATATAATAAGGCTAAAGGAATCAGGGTAAATTACCAGTCTATTGGCTCAGGTGGCGGTATTAAACAATTACAAAATAAAACCGTCGACTTTGGTGCTTCCGATGCTCCGATGAGCGATGAAGAATTAAGTAAATCTCCCGCGCCGATTGTTCACATTCCAACCTGTTTGGGTGCGGTAATCATCACCTATAATTTACCAGGTAATCCAACTTTAAAATTTACGCCAGAAGTTTTGGCCGATATCTTTTTAGGAAAAATTACCAAATGGAATGATAAAGCAATTACTGATCTTAATCAAGGTGTAAAATTGCCTGATCTGGCAATTTCTATAGTGCATCGCTCTGACGGAAGTGGTACTACTTATATCTTTTCTGATTATTTATCAAAAGTTAGTGCAACATGGAATACCAAACCCGGAAAAGGCAAATCATTAGATTGGCCGGTAGGCTTAGGCGCTAAAGGAAATGAGGGCGTAAGTGGGCTGATAAAACAAACTCCCGGAAGTATTGGTTACGTGGAATTGGTATATGCATTACAAAATAAAATGCCCGCTGCCAGTTTGAAAAACAAAGCCGGAAATTTTGTAGAAGCCAGTTTAAAATCAACGAGCGCAGCAGCTGCTATTGATCTTCCTGCAGATATGAGAGTTTCGCTTACCAATACTGATGCTGCTGATGGTTATCCTATTTGCAGTTTCACTTATTTATTGGTATATCAAAATCAATCTTACAATAACCGGTCAGAAGCTTCTGCCAAAGCCACTGTTAATTTAGTAGATTACTTAATACATGATGGGCAAAAAAATGCAGAGGCTTTGGGCTATGCGCCTTTACCGGATGCAGCGGTAAAAAAAGCGGAAGAAATATTAAAGTCAGTAACTTTCAACAATCAGCCTTTGTAATAACGAAGTTCATATTGTAAATTTTAAAACAAACTGTGAAGTCGTCTGCAAAGATGTTTCACAGTTTGTACATTTAATAAATCCGGAATGAAACAATGATACCAGCAATTACCTATAAGGGAAAAGGAATTAATCTGAAGGAAAAGACATTTAAAAGAACGCTCACACTTTCTGCGATCATTGTTGTGGTATTGTTAGTGGCCATATTCTTTACACTGCTCATTAACTCGTTGCCCTCTATAAAGGCTTTGGGTATAAAATTTTTCTATAACAAAACGTGGGATCCGGTAGCGGATGAATATGGTGCTTTACCTTTCCTGGTAGGAACACTACTTACTTCTTTACTGGCGCTGATTATTTCCACGCCTTTTTCAATAGCAGTAGCCATTTTTTTGGGCGAATATTATAAAACGGGAATCGTTGCGGAGATTTTTAAAAACGTTATTGATCTGCTCGCCGGAATTCCTTCGGTGATATACGGGTTCTGGGGCTTATTTGTTTTAGTGCCCATTGTTCGCGCCATAGAAATGAAGTTCAATATTCCTCCTTATGGTGTGGGCATTTTTACTTCTTCTGTTATTCTTGCCATTATGATATTGCCGTTTTCAGTATCACTTTCGCGACAGGTGATTTCCATGGTGCCCAATCATTTAAAAGAAGCGGCCTATTCGCTTGGCGCCACCAGGTTTGAAGTGATTACAAAGGTGATCATTCCTTATACCAAATCTGGTTTATTTGCAGGGTTGTTACTGGCGTTGGGAAGGGCTTTGGGAGAAACTATGGCAGTAACCATGCTGATAGGAAATACACATGCTATTCCAAAGGGAATTTTTAGTCCGGGCAATACCATGGCCAGTGTGATCGCGAATGAATTTTCAGAAGCTACCGGGCAAATATATACTTCCGCTTTAGTAGAAATGGGATTGTTCTTATTTGTGGTAGCAACTATAATCAATATTTTCGGAAAGCAGGTTATTAAACGTTTTACTCTTTCTTAATTAAAGGAAGAAACTAATATTATGGAAATCGTTTTAGAGAAAGAAACAACAACATCTAAAAAAGGATCTCAGGACAAGCTGATAGAAAAACAGATTGGCCGGCGGAATAATAAAAACAAATTATTCAAAGGGATTATTATAGCCGGAACAATCGTTTCTACCTTGCCATTATTGTTGATATTGTTCTATATTTTCCGCCAGGGAATCGCGGCCATCAACTGGCAATTTTTAACGAACTTACCAAAGCCGGTGGGTGAATCTGGTGGAGGCGTTTCAAATGCACTAGTGGGTAGCATTATGATATTATTAGTGTCCTGTGTAATTGCTATTCCTTTAGGAATTATTATTGGAATTTATTTGAGTGAAGAAACTAAATCAAAGCTGGCTTATTATTGTCGTTTAGCGGTAGATGTTCTGCAGGGAATTCCCTCAATCGTCATCGGGATCATTATTTACGAATGGGTGGTGAGGCCATTGGGTGGATTTTCAGCATTTTCGGGCAGCCTTGCGTTAGCGCTCATGATGCTTCCATCCATTATCAAGTCTACCGAGGAAACCCTTAAGCTTTTGCCCGAGTCTTTAAAAGAAGCATCGCTGGCGCTTGGCGTACCCTACTATAAAACGATTTTAAGAGTAATAGTGCCTACTGGTATCAGCGGAATAACCACCGGCGTTATTCTCAGTATTTCAAGAGTAATCGGAGAAACGGCGCCTTTATTATTTACATCATTCGGCAACCCTTTTATGAGTACAGATATCTTTAAGCCTATGAGTAGTTTGCCTTTGATCATATTCAATTATGCCACCAGTCCTTATGAAGAATGGCACCAGTTAGCCTGGGGCGCTTCAATGTTATTGATATTGATGATTTTGTTTTTAAATATTATTACTAAAATAGTTCAACGTAAATGGAAAGTGCAATTTTAAAAGCAACGAATTTTAATGCTTTTTTTGGAGAGAATCATATTTTGAAAAATATCAATCTGGAGATTCACAAAAATAATGTGTGGGCCATTATGGGCCCTTCCGGCTGCGGAAAAACTACTTTTATCCGGTGTGTAAACCGAATGCATGAATTAACGCCTAATGCAACAACGGAGGGTTCTTTGCAACTGAAGGGAGAAGAAATATACGAGATGAACCCGGTGCTGCTAAGGAGAAAAGTAGGAATGGTTTTTCAACGTCCCAACCCATTTCCAACAATGAGTATTTATGATAACGTAATTGCAGGATACATTTTAAATGGTATTAAGTTAAGTCAATACGAAAAAGACGAAATAGTAGAAACCTCACTGAAACGGGCGGCGTTGTGGATGGAAGTAAGGAGCACACTTCATAAAAAAGGCACTTTTTTATCAGGAGGCCAGCAGCAAAGATTGTGTATTGCCAGGGCCTTATCAATGAACCCGAAAATGTTGTTGCTGGACGAAGCTACTTCCGCCCTGGATCCAATTTCCACTGCCAAGATTGAAGAATTAATTCACGAGCTTAAATCTGAGTATACTATATTGATGGTAACGCACAATATGCAGCAGGCGGCGAGAGTAAGTGATAAAACGGCATTTTTTTATTTGGGCGAAGTAGTTGAAGCCGGTAATACTAAAATGATCTTCACCAATCCAAAACATGCAAAGACCCAGGATTATATTACCGGGCATTTTGGTTAAAAAATAAAACAACTTTACAAAAGTCAACATTATGGCATCAATAAACTGGAAGAAAAAATTAACCCCGTTAGATAATGAATTACAGCAATTGAAATCACAGACCATAAACATGTGGGGAATGGTTTTGTCGCAGTTGGAAAAAACAAAAGACGCGCTGGCCAATGTTGACAGAGACCTGGCTCGTGAAGTGGTATCGACAGAGAAAAGGGTGAACGCCTTTGAATTAAAAATCGACAGCGATTGCGAAGATATTATTGCTTTGTTTGCGCCGGTAGCAATTGATTTGCGTTTCCTGTTAGCAGTTCTAAAAATAAATATGAATCTTGAACGCACCGGCGATATTGCGGAAGGCATTGCCAAATTTGTAGTGGATATCCCTGAAGATTTCGATAAACAATTGCTGGAAATTACCCGGGTAATCGAAATGTTTGAACAAGGCAATCTGATGGTTAATGAAGTAATGGATGCTTTTCATAATGAAGACACCTTAATAGCCCGGAAGGTTTTCCAAAAAGATGATCTGTTAGATGAGATCAATAGAAATGCTGCTTCCGTTGTTGCTGAATATATCAAAAAGTATCCGGACAAAATAGAGCAGGCGCTGTATATTTTATCAACTGTGAGAAAACTAGAGCGGGTGGGCGACCAGGCAAAAAATATGGCGGAGGAAATTATCTTTTATTCAGAAGCAAAAGTTTTAAAACATAAACCGAAAAATAAGAAACATATACAGGAAGATGATGAGGAATAGGGTGACCGTTTTACACATTGATTAAAAACCAAAATTTCTACTTTTTAGCTTATTTCGTCTTTAAATTTCTTTGTTGAAATATAGCCGGTTTAGCATTTCAATTTCTGTTAATAATAAAAAGAATTGCTTAGATATAAGCTGCAAAACCAGTTTGAAACAAGCCAAAATGTAGAAATACTTCTTTGGATTTACAAGGTCATATCTTAACTGTATAAGTTTCTTCAAATAATCGCAGTGTGCCACCAGACCTGTTTTTCAATCATAAGACATCCCTTCAAAAAGATTTTCATTGTCAACCTCGGGTTTGATGTTACATTGACTATTTTTGAAATTTCCTACAATAAACAACATGACTTTAAGATCTCTTTATAAACAACATCGCTTTTTCTTCTTCGGATATTTTTTGTTGATGATCATTGCGATTTTTATCTTGACTTATTATTCGAAGGCGGATGGATTTATTGTAATGAACCCGTATCATTCTGAATTTTTTAATCAAATTTTTATTTGGACAACTATTCTCGGCGATGGAATTTTTGTAATTGCTTTGGCCATTATTTTGTTTTTTTTACGGCGAAGATTTTTGAGTTTGATGATCTTAAGCAGTTACCTCTTGTCTGGCATCATCGCACAGGTTTTAAAATATTTTATTATAGAAGCCCGGCCGGCGCTTTATTTGGAGAAAACAAATTATCCTCACTTTATTGATGAAGTTACTCTGCATAATTTTCATTCATTTCCGTCGGGGCATACGGCCTCTGCGTTTGCGCTGGCCGCCGTTCTTTCATTTGCTGTAAAAGATGAGAAATATTCCATTTTGTTTTTGCTGATCGCAACCCTGGTGGGTTATAGCCGCATTTATCTTGGTCAGCATTTTATGGATGATGTGCTGGCCGGATCGGTTATCGGAGTTCTTTCTTCAATTATTTGTTGGATCTATTTTGAAAAGGCTTTTAATAAAATGTTGAATAGAAAAAAACGTTCACCTCTATAATCGCAAACAGTTGTTAGCATGTGCCAACAACTGTTTTACGTGTTTCTATTTCTTATAAACTTTTAAAACTTTACCAGTTACTTAGCCTAAGTCCAATGGTGTAAGGTCTGTAATCCAATCCATTTTGGAAAATAGATTTTGGACTATAAGAACCGTACAAATGCGCAGGTCCAAGGCCAAGCTCGGCTATGTAAGAAAACTTCCATTTTTCCAGGTCATAATCGCCACGGTTTTTCTTTTTTCCACGCTCGTCACTAATTTGTTTATTGCGGCTGCTGTACAAATATCCGGCGCTTACACCCGCGCTTAGACTAATTCCTTTGTCAGAATAATCTTTATTGGTTCTGAAATTCAAGCATCAAAGGAATGGTTACATAATCCGCTGCCAGCTTATTTTTAGAAAAACTTATTGAGTCGCGGAATACAAATGGATGTCGAAATGTTTTGTGTTGGGTTATATGGATTGGCGCCGCCTTCGTTAAAGCTTATGGCCGACTTAAAACGATAATTATTTAATTCAACTCCCAAGCCGTATTTCAGGTTTACATAATGCTTCACCAGGTTTAGCCGTTGCATAAAAAACCAAATGTTTACGTTTACTGATTTTATGGTTTTTAATTTAAAATCATTTGCAACCAATTCTGGTGAGCCGGGTTTGTTGATAATATATCCATCGCTTGTTGCATTAGAATAATTGGTTTTATCTACCCAGTTGGCAAAACCAAGATCAACAATAAAAGAAGAAGTGCTTACATTGGAATTGGTTTTGCGCTTGTAGCGATTACCAACGGTAACCGTTACGTGCTTTTTCTCATTAGGCTCGCCCTTTTTCAAAATGATCATTCCGCCGATGCGTATGGTGTCATTATTTCTTTGGATTTTAACCGAGTCTGTCTGTGCATAGGAGGTAATGCTTATAAGTATTACACTAAGAATAGTAATTGTCTTTTTCATTTTTTAAATTATAAGTATGCTAAATAAATGGTTCTAGTTTGAGGCAACCTGTTTTTCATCACCGGAAAGAAGACGGGTTATAGGATTGCTTCGTTCAACAATCCGCTTCACTTTTTTTAAGAAGCCACCCACTTTTGATTTTTTAAACTCTTCGGCTTTTACATTGTAGAAAACATAGTTTTCATCATTGCTGTTATTTTGATCAACAGCGTAAGATGCAGATTCCACGACTGTTTGCGGTTGTATCGTTTCGTCATATTTATCAATATGCGGCACTGGTTTTTCCGGTAAAATCGGTGCTTTGGATGCATCTATCTTTTTAGACGGTTCCTTAACAGGAATATTTGCCGCCAGTAAATAATTATTATTATCTGCCTGTTTACCATCTGTAACCTTTTCAACCGAAGCAGGATTGTTTTTTATAGATGATTTTGCAATCGTGTTTTTTTCTTCTTTCCTTTCCGGTAAAAATTTATCCTCTTTTCTATTTATAAATTTCTTCTTCGTTTTCAGTTGGCTCTTTGGTTTCCCCGCGCAATGGCTATGTTTTGGTTATTATTTTTTTCCTCCGGAACTATCTGCTGCCCCAGTTGTGATAAGCGATTTTATAGTTTTTCCTTCTACTGCAACGGCGCGCATTCCTTCTTGTTTATTGAAATAAGAAACTGATGCCCATAATCCAAAACCGATAAAAACCGCTGCAGCAATAGATCTCCAAAGAATTAAAGGAACAACTTTGCCGCTCTTTTCCTTTTTATACAATTTGGCTTTTGCGGCGAAAACAATATTTTCATCAGGGCTTAATTTCGATTTTCCGATCAGTTCAAAGTCGATATTAAATTTAGGCTGATCGCTGACAAATTGTTCGGCTTCTTTTTTTTGTTCGGGCGAAAGTTCGTTATCATGATACAATACAAAAACCTCTTCATAATTATTTATATTGATAAAGGGCGGTTCTTCTTTTATTAAAAAAGATTTGTCCAAAAGTTTCACCTCTTCATCAGAAGAATTAACGGTAAGCTGAATCGTAAGAAATTCTTCTTTCAGATCCACATTTTCCTGAACGAATATTTCAACTACTTTTTTTTCTGTCTGCGATAATTCGTTATCAGCATACAATAAAAAATATTCTTCGTAATTATTTCTGTTGATGTTCATGGCTAAATCACATTTTCTGGTTTCACTAAATAGCTTTTCAACTGTATTCTTGCACGATGCAGATAAACTTTTACCTGGCTCACACTTAACGTAGTAATTACGGCAATCTCATCATAAGAATAACCTTCATAATCTTTTAATAAAACAAGGCTGCGCTGTGTTTCACTCAGCCGGTACAATGCCTCGTTCAATATTTTTTTTAAGTCATGTTGCCGTTCGTTAGTGGCTGCTTTTGAAAAAGAAAAATCATCCTGCACTTTTACCCGTTTATTTTTTCTTATCAGGTCAATCATCTGGTGATAAGCAACCGTAAAAAGAAAAGATTTACACCGTTCATTTTCCACTTTTTCCCGGTTGATCCATAACTTTTCGAACGAACATTGCACTACATCCTTTGCGTCTTCTTCATGCCGCAAATTTTTCAATATAAACCGGTACACATTATCTGCATAAAGATTTACACATTCGTTATATTCTTTCTCTGTCATACAATCAATTGGTAAAGGTTGAATTACATCGCCTGGTTTGAGTGTTATACGCGCAACTTGAATGAAAAGTTACACTTTAGTAAAAGAATTTCCTTAAGCTGGCAAATAAGTACTCAATTCTATCACAAAGCCACAAATTTCAAAAGAAAACCTTTGATTTTTTTTAAGAAAAAAGCCTTCGTGTTCTGCGGGTTTGTGTACTAAAAATGCGAAAAGTAAAAAATAAAATGGTATTACAGTAAAAAATCCATAAACCTTTTTAAGATAAATTTGCAAAACAAAATCAGATAAGCATGAACGACAACTTTGCAAAACGAATTGGTAAAGAATTAGAAGAAATTAAAAGCGCGGGCTTGTATAAAACCGAGCGCATCATTACCAGCGAACAAGGTGCAGAAATTGAAGTAGACGGCAAAATGGTTTTAAACTTTTGCGCCAATAATTACCTGGGATTGTCTTCTCATCCTAAAGTAATTGATGCGGCAAAAAAAGATATTGACGAGCGCGGTTATGGAATGAGCAGCGTACGTTTCATTTGCGGTACGCAGGATATTCATAAAGAACTGGAGAAAAAAATTGCTGAATTTTTAGGTACAGAAGATACCATTTTTATGCGGCCGCTTTGATGCCAACGGCGGAGTTTTTGAACCATTGTTTGGTGAAGAAGATGCCATTATTTCTGATGCATTGAATCATGCGTCCATTATTGATGGTGTTCGCTTATGTAAGGCGCAGCGATTTCGCTATGAGCATAATAATATGGAGACCTGGAAGATAAATTGAAAGAAAGCACAGACTTGCGCAGCAGAATTATTGTTACCGATGGCTCTTTCAGCATGGATGGAACCATTGCGCAATTAGATAAAATTTGCGACCTGGCAGATAAATATGATGCCATTGTAATGATTGATGAATGCCATTCATCAGGCTTTTTAGGCAAAACCGGAAGAGGCACACATGAATATCGCGGTGTAATGGGAAGGATAGATATTATTACCGGAACACTGGGTAAAGCACTTGGTGGTGCCAGTGGTGGATTTACAACCGGTAAAAAAGAAATCATTGAAATGTTGCGCCAGCGCAGCCGTCCTTATCTATTCAGCAATACGGTAGCGCCAAGCATTGTGGGCGCTTCCATTGCTGTTTTGGATATGCTGAGTGAAACAACAGAGCTGCGAGATAAACTGGAATACAATACCAAATATTTCAGAAAAAAAATGACCGAAGCAGGTTTTGATATTAAGCCCGGCGATCATCCGATTGTACCAATTATGTGTGTAGATGCGGTGCTGGCACAAAATTTCGCATCCCGCTTATTGGAAGAGAATATTTATGTAATTGGATTTTTCTTTCCTGTAGTTGCCAAAGGACAGGCAAGAATACGTGTGCAGTTAAGTGCTGCGCATGAACAAAGCCATTTGGATAAAGCAATTGAAGCATTTACAAAAGTTGGGAAAGAACTGCGGAGTGTTGAAGTAGCCGGTCAAAAAGAAAGCGGGGAAAGCCAAAATATAGTTTTTAGCAATTTTAAAAATTTTAAGAACGGTGATCAATTTAAAAGCGTAATAATAAACTCACGTTCCTTCACCTTCTTTCGTTTCTACTTTAATTCTCCGCCATGTGCTTTTATAATATCATAGCTCAAAGATCAATCCCAATCCTGTTCCCTGCCCGGTTGGTTTGGTTGTAAAGAATGGTTGAAATATTTTATCAATTACTTTTTGTGGAATGCCATTGCCGTTATCATTTACTGTTATTTCAACTTTATCATTTATTTTTTTTGTACTTACTGAAACAGTTGGTTCATAACTGCTTCAGGTTGAGCTTGTTTGCTTTCTTTTCATTTACTGCATAAAATGCATTGTTATATAAATTCAATAACACTCTTCCAATATCCTGCGGAATGATATTTATTTTTCCAATGCTTTCATCAAAATCTGTTTTCAATGTCTGCATTGAAAGATTTGTCTTTTGCCCGCAAGCCATGATAAGCCAGTCGTAAATATTCATCAGCCAATGCATTAATATCTGTTGGTTCTTTTTGCACCTGTGCTTGTTCGTGAATGTTGCAACATTCCTTTTACAATAGCATCTGCACGTTTGCCATGATGATTTATTTTTTCTTCATTTTGCTTTAATATCATTTGCAATTGTTTTTACTTCTTCATATATTTCCTTTATTCAATTTCTTCTTTCATTTCATCAATCAATTCTTTATTTACTTCAGAAAAATTATTGACGAAGTTTAACGGGTTTTGAATTTCATGTGCAATGCCTGCAGTAAGTTCTCCAAGTGAAGCCATTTTTTCTGATTGGATCAATTGTGCCTGGGTAGATTTTAATTCGCTTAATGTGGTGTTTAACCTGTTGTTAGCCTCAGAAAGTGAAATATTTGATTCATTCAGTTCTTTTCGTGTCAGCGAAAGGTGTGCTACCATTCTATTGAATGCACGTCCTAATTCGCCAATTTCATCATTTCCCGGCTTTTTTATCCGTTGTGTCAAATCGCCTTTGCCTACCTGTGCGGCTGCGTTTCGCAATGCTAATACAGGCAGGGAAATAGTTTTTGCAAGCCAAAATCCAAGGATAATACCGATTAGAAGCACTATTCCACTTGCTATTAAAGAAGTTTCACGGATTTTTCTTTGGCTTTGAACTATTTCTTTAGTTGTAAAAGCCAGCATGATTGAGCCCGACATTACAGATGAAACAAATGCCGACTGTTTTACAATAATCGAATCGTTGGAAGTTATTGTTGGCGATGGATTTTTGTTTTCCGGGAAAGTTTTGAAAACAGAAAGCTTCACCTTGTAATTGGTATGATTATCATTCCATGTGGTATCGCTTTGGAGCATGCTCACAAATTCTAAACGAGGGTCGTTTTTTACAAATTCCATCGCCGTTTGCACGCCTTCATAGTTTTGTTCTGTAATCGCAATTTTTACCCCCAAAGCCACCGTGTTGGCAAGGTTTTGTACTTCCTTGCTATAATTTTTTAGTAATAATTTTCCCTGCTGTGCAGGAAAATAATAAAGCGTAAAAAAAGTAAACATTAAAACAATAGTCAGAACTGTAAGCCAGATTTTTGTTTTAAGATTGATGAGCATTTTTTAGTACTTTATCAGGACCTATCTTTTGAGGAAATCAAAACTATTGAATTATTAAATTACTCTGTGGCATCAATCAACACATTAGTACATAAGGAGGCTAGCAAATTGGCACTATAATTTTTTCCATTCCACCTGTATTGTTTTAATTTCTTCATTGGCCGCTACCTGGTCCACAATTCCGATGGCGCCTGGGCTTTGGGCAACAAAATTTTCTAATTCACTTGCAGAATTAAAAAAATTAGGCGCAGCAGCTTTTCCCTGGAATACGAGTGCAAGCCAAAATCTATTCAATTCGTCTGAACTCATTCCATATACCGCCTCAGAAGTGTTTTTTCCCGCAGGAGTATTAGTCTTCATCAATGCAATAGTGATTTTGGTGCCCCCGCTCCAGCGTTGTTGTTCGCCCATAAAAATGGCTTTTAACTGGGAAAAATTTAAGGTTGAAGGAGCGCCTTTTTGGTTGCTGATAACTGTGAGTGAGGAAGTCTGTGATGTGGCGGTGAACGCAGAGAAAAGAAATAATCCTACAAAAAAAAGCTTTGTAAAATTGAAGATTTTATATGGTGTGATTTTTTTCATTTTCATAATTAAAATCCTACCGCAAATTGCGCCGTGATGCTATTCGTGTTTCCTTCCAGTTCTGCATCCTTATGTTGAAATTCTAACTTAACAACAGCAAGGTAATTTATCTGGTAACGCAAGCCTGCGATAACAGAAGTTGTATTGTTTTTAGTAAAATAAATTTCTCCGTTTTGATATTGAAGGTCGTCCAGACGGATGTAGGGAATTAATTTATCTGTAACCTTATATCCCGCATAAAGATAAGCGGCCAGTGTATTTTTGGAACCCGTTGTATCTGTTTTATCAATGCCAATTGTACCTTCAGTAAGCAGTTCCAATTTATTACCAAAATAGGCAATTGAACCTGTATAAAGATTTTGATTTACTTTCCAGTTTATAATCTTATCCATCACATTGGCACCCTTGGAAACCGCGTCATTATACCAGGAAACACCAAGATAAAGGTTATTCACTGGTTTTATGTGAGCTGCTACAGTAATTGATTTGCGCTTATCATTATCAGCGACTGGTGCTGAACCCAGACCGTTTCCAATCGCTACATCATAACCAAATCTCAGTCTTCCAAAATCATGTCCTTGTATGCTAATGCCCGTTGTATGCAATGGAATTATTTCGGCCTCAAAAAGTAAAGGCCTTTCTATTGTCGGATAAAAAACCCTTCCGTGATGATAAGTGTTATTCCAGTAATTTATCGGTGAATGAATTTTTCCAAGAATCAAATTATTGTTGCCTTGAAAGTTGTATTTAATAATAAGCCTCTCAATACTTACCGAAAAATCTGTTGGCGAAGTGGGCGTAAATTTAAAAACACTTTCTCCGAGAAAAGAGATGCGGTCAGTAAGTTCGGAAGTTATAAAAAGATCCTGTTCATCAAAACCAAAAGAAGCCTGTCCATTTTGATAAGAAGTAAGGAAATCAGCAAAGCCCTTTATTTGGGGATTTTGCGCTGATGAGGATAAAGAAAAAAATATGCTGAAAGGCAATAAAAAAATGGCTGTTGTTTTTTTGAATATCATAAATAATTTATTGAAATAATTTTACTGATATTGTAACTGCCGTAATTGATGTCCTAAAATTACTTAAACAATTTTAACAAAATAAAAATAATTTAGATGGAATGAAAAAATTAATTAGTGTCTGAGCTATGCGCATCGCACTCCTATGGAGGTTTATAGGATCAATTTGATTTATGTGATTTAAAATATCGGTTATACCGGTAATTGAATAATAAATACACTTCCTTCTTTTTCTTTACTTTCTACTTTTAATGTGCCACTGGCCACTTTGATAATATCGTAAGCTAATGATAAACCCAATCCTGTTCCTTGCCCTGTTGGTTTTGTAGTAAAGAATGGCTGAAAGATTTTATCAATAATGTTTTGCGGAATGCCGTTGCCATTATCTTTTACTCTTATTTCAACCTTATCATTTACTTTTTTTGTTTGAACTGAAACTAGCGGCTTATACCGTTGGTCGTAACCTCTGCACTGTTGTTTTTGCTTTTCATTCACAGCATAAAAAGCATTATTAAATAAGTTCAGCAATACTCTTCCAATATCCTGCGGAACAATATTTATTTTTCCAATGCTTTCATCAAAATCTGTTTTAAATTCTGCATTAAAGGATTTGTCTTTTGCACGCAAGCCATGATAGCTTAATCGTAAATATTCATCACACAAAGCATTAATATCTGTTGGTTCTTTTTTGCCTGTAGCTTTTTCTTGAATGTTGCAACATGCCTTTTACAATAGCATCTGCACGCTTGCCATGATGATTTATTTTTTCTTGATTTTGCTTTAATATCATCTGCAATTATCTTTTGCTTCTTCATAATTGCCTTTACTAATTTCTTCTTTCATTTCATCAATCAATTCTTTATTTACTTCAGAAAAATTATTCACGAAGTTCAACGGGTTTTGTATTTCATGTGCAATGCCTGCGGTAAGTTCACCAAGTGAAGCCATTTTTTCTGATTGCATCAATTGCGCCTGTGCCTGTTTTAAATCAATCAATGTTTTTTCGATTTGCTCTTTCGCAGATTCAAGTTTATTGAAGTCTTCATAACGGGCATATGCAGTAGAAAATGCATCCGCCAATGATTGCACTACCTGTACTTCTTCATTACTCAAAGGCGTTTCCATCCCTATATATAACATTCCTTGTAAAAAAGGAAGAAAATATAAATCGAGAATAGTAGGGCGATGCGCTGTTAAATATGTTTCTTCTGATACGATGGCTCCGCGCTCCGCCAGGCTCTTTGTCCACTTTGCAAATGCGGCTTCGTCCCAATGGTCTTTGTAAATCTCTTTTTTATGCCAATGCGCTAACACCTTTGATAGTTCTCCTGCATCATTGTATGGCAACTTAAAAGCCGCGATGGCTTTTCCTTCGGGAGTAGAAAGAAATGAGTGGATTTGTTCATTATGTTCATCCATAATAAAAACTCCGCAACGGATGAATGGCACTCCGAGTGTGGTTAATTCATTCCATATCAAAGGAGTTATTCTTTCCAGGTCTGCTGTTGTTCGCATAGAGGCTATTTCTGCACGAACGCGGTCCAGAGATGCGCGCTTTATCGCTTCGCGTGCATTGGCTTCGGCATCTTTTAGGTCCTTATATCGCTTGTAGGTAAGACTAAGAACAGAAGTAAATCTTCGATAAATCTTTAATTCATCTTCAGATAATTCTTTTTCTGTCCATGCATACACACCACCTTCGTTGAAGAAGAAGAAGTAACCGTATTGAGCGGTATCGGTGGGATAATCGGGATAGCCTATTTGTGGCCTGATTAATTGATAGTATTTTTTTATTTCATTGCCCCGCAAAACAGGATGATACTCTTTTTGCAAAATCCAATTATCATAGATGCCTTCAAGTACCGGGTGGCCGACCAATATTAGTTTTCCAACAATTTCGATAGATTCTCCCTGTTCGGTGGTGTTCATTGTGGAAAGTTCAACATCATGTGTTTCTTTATTCATTAAACCAACGCCACATCGCCGTGGAGTGACGCTGAGCACTTTCATTTCATGATAAAATACGCCAATCGTATCTGCCAAATCTTGCGAACTATGCATGGACATTGCCTTTCCTCGCACCCTTTCTAATGCAGCTTCTACGGTTGCTTCTCTTGCCTGTGCTTCTGCTTTTTGCAAATCGAGAAAACGAACGTATGCCTGCTCGAAAACTTTTGAAAAGCGCATTAAAATATCATTGGTTTCTTTTGAAAAAAACTTGCCGGTATAATCATTTAAAAAAATACCGGAATGTTTTTGAATAGCAAAAGAAAAACCAAAATAAGGTTGTTGCATCACCCATGCCTTTACTTCCTCTGGTCCGGCGCTGAAATCTGTGTCACGAAAAAGATGATTGAAATAAGTTTGTTTGTCTTGGCCTGAATAGGCTTTCGCGATTAATTTAAGCCCTTGTTCTCTTGCACCATCACAATCTTTAAAGATGATGTGATCAAAATAGGGCAGGTAAGCTTTAAATACATCATTCAATTGTTCAGGTATCCAAAGCCAATGCAATAAATCTTTTGAGCCGGGTGAAAAGGTAACCAGCGATACCCCTCCGTTCATTTCAATATTAAGCTCTTTTATTTTTTGTACAACCGTTACTACCACTTCTTTTATCTCGTCGCTTTTATGCATGGCCAAAGAGCGTGAGCGAACTTTTTCCAATGCTGCTTCTATGGTTGCTTCTTTTGCCTGCGCTTCTGCTTTTTGCAGATCGAGAAAACGCGTATAGGTTTGCTGGAAAACTTTTCCAAAGCGCATAAGTATTGTTATTCTCTGCATCTGAATAAGAAATACCTGAAAAATTCTCAATGTATAGGGCAACATTCTCTAACAATACAGTGGATATCGCAAGGCCAGGGCAACTAAAATAAAATTCCTTTGCTTTCTCCGGCAACGCCGGGATATACTCAAAAAGCTTTTGATAAAAGCTGTTTTTTTCTTCAAAGGTCAGATTAGTGGCAAAGAAATCTATTCCTTTTTCTTTTGCCTCATTAAAACGATTGTAATACACAGAATCAAAATAGGGAATAGTTACCTGGGAGGGAACCCCACGCGGGTCGGCTACCCAAATAACATAATCATCCCTTGCATTATAATCCATAACAAATCCTGTATGATCAATATGGATATTTAAGAGAACGAATTGGTCGAATACAACCTGGATTACCTCTTTGAGTTCTTCGCTTTTTTGCATGCCCATTGTCCTGCTTCTCACTCTTTCCAATGCCGCTTCAATCTTTGCTTCCCTCGTCCGGGCTTCTGCTTTTTGCAGATCAAGAAACCTTGTATAAGTCTGTTCAAAAACTTTTGCGAAGCGTTTAAATAGATCCTCTGCCTCAGGAACGGGTTTGTATGTAATGAAAATTAAATTGCCCTGCGAAAAGTTGGCTACATTATGTATTTGAAATGTGGGAAGTGTGAAACCGGCTTTTGAAAACCCATTTATTATTTCTTTGAAAACGGGCAGCGTAAGCATATAACTATAATGGGCTGCCAAAGCTTCTCCGCTTACTTCCTCTACATAAAAAGTTTCTCCTTTTTGCCGGGAGTCGTAAAAGCGGATAAAGGTAGGGCTTTCCGTAAGTGGTATCCTGAATGATGGCTGAATAAAACCGTCTTCACTGCTCATCCATGCAGTGCAAATTTTATCTTCCTTATCCCATATATTGTAACCGCAGGTTAATATAGGTAAGCTTAGTGCCTTTGCTTGCTGAAATAATACATTGGCAGCTTCCGGCAGTTCATCGCTTTTTTGCATGGCCATCGTTCTTGCACGCACTCTTTCCAATGCCAGTTCAATCTGTGCTTCTCTTCTTTGCGCTTCCGCCTGTTTTAAATCATTAAAACGAGTATAGGTGAGATTGAATACATCCGCAAAACGTTTCATCACTTTTTTTGCTTCATCGGGAAAAGGAGTTTCCCGGAAAGCAAATACGCCACCTGCCTGGAATGTAGCAAGAAAATAATATTGCCGAAGGTCTTCATTTCTTATTACCAAGGATTGTGAATCGGGTAATATAAAATTAGAAGACACTTGTGCTTTATAATAATTGGTTAAGTCTTCTCCCTCTAATACATAAGAATAATCTTCCTGTTTCAGCCATGCATTCAGTCCCCCCTGCAACAAAGGATGACTGTCCATTGATTCGTCACCTGATATTTGTACAGGCATATTCTTGTCTGTGGTAGCTGCCCAAACCTTTACACTTCGGGTTTCTTTATTACCAATTCCAATTCCACATCGCAACATTCCCATGTTTAATTTATCCAATTCTTCAAAAATAATTGCAACAGCATTTGCCAAATCTTCGCTCTTTTGCATAGCCATTGCTTTTGACCTTACTCTTTCTAATGCCGCTTCTATTTGTGCTTCCCGTGCCTGTGCTTCTGCTTTGGTAATATCAATGTATCTCTGATAAGATAAGCTGAAAACATTTCTGAATCGTTTGAGCAGATCCCGTTTTTTTTCACCAATGGAATTTAAAGTTGAAATTCCGATAGCGCCAGTGCCAATTGAATAAAAGTAATAGTAGAGAGATTCGGCATTTTCCAGTCTTGGGTCGTCTTTTTCTCCATTTCTTTTCCTGGCCTCTATCCATTCTTTCAATTCTTTGCCTGTAAGGATTGTTTCTGAAAAAGCATCATTGGCACTTCTCACCTGGTTTAATTGCTTCGCAATAAAGGGATGTGCACTGTAAAATACAGTTGTAATGCTTTTTCCCATTTCATCTGAAAAGTCATAGTTAAGAAATGAACTTTTTTTATCATCATGGATATTAATCATTGCATTTCTTAATTCGCTAAATTCTAATTTTTGAAGTTCATGAAATAGTATTTCACAAATACTTAGTAAATCATCGGCCTTGTTCATGCTCATGGCAACTGTTCTTACTCTTTCAAGCGAAGATTCAATTTCGAGTTCGCGGTTTTGCGCGTCTAATTCGGAAGCAGTTATTTCTAGTTCTTTGTCAGCATCTTTTAATGATTTTAAAACAGCATCCTTTTCACCGGGGAATAAACTCTTGTCCTGCTCAATGATATTCAATATACTTTTGAGATGTTGGTTCATTTGTTTTTTCTGTTTTCAAAAAATGAAAAAACTACTTTTTGGCTTATTTCGTTTTATTTTCTGTGGAAAACTTTCCTGCTTCAAAGAGTTTTTCAAAAAAACTATTCTTTACCTGCCGTCGGCATCAGACCTAATTGCGTCATAAAATCCAGGTTATCAAAAAAATCTCTTTCTTCTGCAATTTTTCCATTGGCCATCCGCACAAGCGTAGTGCCGTCAATATTTACGGTTTTATCCGTTGCGGGAATTCCAAAAAATATGCCCGTATGAGTTCCTTTAAAGTTCCAGTATTTTACCAGTTTATCGCCCTGCCCAAAAACATCTTTGATAGTGAATGTTATTTTTGAGAAGCCTGTAAGAAAGTTGGCATAGTAGGCCCTGGCACTGTCAATACCAACAATATTTTTAGGGCTGGCGTGCATGACAACATCTTTTGTAAAATTGGTATCGTTAAACATGTCTAATCTTCCTTTGTTCATGATTTCATCCCATGTGTGAGTATAGGCTTTAATGTTGGCTTCAACCGGGTCTGCCTTTTTGGAAGTAGAACAAGCTGTGAATAATAAAGCTGCAAACGATATCGCAATAATAAAATTATTTCGAAGTGTTGTTGGTTGGTTCATGTTGGTTAATTTTTTATGTTGTGTTCTTTAACAGCTACCACCTTTAAAATATGTGACAAAGACTTTAAAGAATTATCTTGAAAAAAAAGATTTTTAAAATGGGAAGCAGGAAGCTTAAAGAGGTTTTAAAAGGTTGGATATACTAAACTAGATGAAATTTATAAAATTTCGAGGAATCTGTCTAATTTTACTAGTCGATTTCACAACGAAACACCATTCGCAATTTTTAAGATGAACTTTCAAATGGTAAACTAAGAATACGAAATAATTTTAATGACTGAAAACGCATCTACCTTTAAAGCGAAAAGCACCATCAAAAGCGCTGACTTAGAACATCGCCAAAAAATCAATTTTAACATTGGAAAATACAATGCTGTGGTACCCATGGAAAACAGCAATTTGCAGATAATAATTTAGTAAAAGAAAGAGCAAAAAATATAAAATGGCGTGCACTTGAAACGCTCGATCAGCACCTGGAAGAATTTGAAATGCATTTTACTGCACGGGGCGGAAAAGTGATCTGGGCGCAAAATTCACAGGAAGCCTTAGACGAAATTCTCAATATCTGCAAAGAAAAAAATTGCAAAACGATTGTGAAAAGCAAAAGCATGGTTACGGAAGAAATTCATCTGAACCATTTTTTGGAGGAAAATGGAATTGAAAGCGTAGAAACCGATCTGGGCGAATATATTCAGCAATTGGATGGCGAGCCGCCTTATCATATTGTAACACCGGCGATGCACAAAAGCAAAGAAGATGTTGCCAAACTTTTTGCAGATAAATTAGGCACTCCGTCCAAACTTACTCCCGAGGAACTAACACTGGTAGCACGAGAAAAATTAAGAGAAAAATATGTACAGGCCGAAATAGGAATTACCGGCGCCAATTTTATCATTAGCGATATTGGCGGTATTGCCATTACAGAAAATGAAGGAAATGGCAGGCTAAGTACTGCCTGGCCAAAAACGCATATTGTGATTGTTGGAATTGAAAAAATGATTCCGTCAATGACCGATCTTGCATTGATGTGGCCATTACTTTCCACTTATGGAACGGGCCAAAAAGTTACGGTTTACAATAGCATTATTTCCGGTCCAAAACAACCTGGTGAAACAGATGGCCCGGATGAGATGTATGTTATTTTGCTCGATAATAACCGCACCAATATTTTGGCCAATCCCGTGCAGCGCGAAAGCTTTTATTGCATTCGATGCGGCGCTTGTTTAAATGTTTGCCCGGTTTATAAAAATATTGGAGGCCATACTTATGGCACCACTTACAGCGGCCCGATCGGAAGTGTAATTTCTCCAAATTTGAACGGATTGGAAGAATATAAACATTTGAGTTATGCATCTTCTTTATGCGGCGCCTGCACAGAAGTTTGCCCGGTAAAAATAAATCTTCATGAACTGTTGCTCGATAACCGGAATGAAAGCGTAGAAGAAGGAATGACAACCTTCTCAGAAAAAATGGCCTGGAAAATATGGAAAACAGCCTCTTTAAAAAGAAGCATGATGAATATGGGCAATGGAGGATTAAAAACCAAAATTGTAAATACCTTATTTAAAGACTGGAATAAACACCATGCGCCGCTTCATTTCAGTAAAAAGACATTTAATGAAATGTGGAAGGATAAAGAAAGATTGAAATAGCTTTTGCAGGAAGCTACGATTGTATAGCCTGGTCGATTTAACTTATTCCCAAAAATTTTTCAAATCCACATTCACACTGCAATCTGTTGAAAGAAAAAAAGTATACGGATTTTCCGGAGAAAAACGCTGAAGTTCATACCTTGAATTTGAAAGAGCATAAATTTCTACGGACTCTTTCTCATGATCAACGATCAGATAGTATTTTATACCAAACTTTTCATAGATGGAAAACTTGCTAACCCGATCTTTCAGCGCAGTAGACTCGGACAAAATTTCTACCACTAAAACAGGAGGAAAATCAACAAAATTTTTATCAACGGCGCCACAAATAATTGAAGCGTCAGGTTGTAGAACGGTATCTTCTTCTACTTTTACATCCACAAAATTGTAAACCTTACAATGTTTACATTTTGATTTTTTTATGGCGCCCCTTAGTTCTGAAAGAATATTAACGGCAACCCATTGATGCCTTGGCGAAGGTGCCGGGCTCATCGCAAAAGGAATTCCTTCAATTAATTCCCACCGTCCTTCCCAGTTGCAATAATCTTTGTAGGTGTAATATGGTAAAAGTTTTACTGCACTCATTGAATAAAGATAATTATTTTTTTCTGCAAGTAAACAGAGCCGTAGTCCAGGTACGTTACACCTTACGGAAGAGAGCATCATTCCACTTTCCGCCGACAATTAATCAATGCTTAAAATGCCTCATCCCGGTCATCACCATTGCCAGGTTATTTTCTTTGCAATATTCAATTGAATCTTTATCTCTTATAGATCCACCGGGTTGAATAAATGCAGTGATACCCGCGCTATGAGCAATTTTTACACAATCATCAAACGGAAAAAATGCATCGCTGGCCACAACAGCGTTTTGTAAATCAAATTCAAATTGATTGGCTTTTGCAATCGCTTGTTTCAACGCATCGATGCGCGATGTTTGCCCGCAACCTTTTCCCAGAAGTTGTTTATTTTTTACAATAGCAATGGCATTGCTCTTTAAATGCTTGCAAACAAGATTGGCAAAAATCAGATCTTCTTTTTCCTCTTCGGTGGAATTTCTTCCACCTGCTTCTTTCCATTCTGAAAAATTGCCTTCGTCATTATCCTGAACTAATAATCCATTCAATAAAGATTTTGATTGTTGTTTTTCCTGTGGAAATTCTTTTAATTTTAAAATGATCCGGTTCTTTTTTGATTGCAAAACAGGAATCGCATCTTCATCAAATGCTGGTGCAATCAACACTTCAAAAAATAAATCTTTCAAAGCTTCTGCAGTTGTTTTATCAACAGAGTTATTTGAAATCAGCACGCCGCCAAAAGCACTTTCGGGATCGCCGGCGAGCGCCGCGGAAAATGCTTCTGATACATTGTTTCTTTGAGCAATGCCGCAAACATTGGTATGTTTGATAATCGAAAATGTAGTTTTTTCAGCTTTTTTTCTTTCTTCAAATTCATTCATCAACTGCAATGCCGCATCTACATCTACAAGGTTGTTATAAGAAAGTTCTTTGCCATGCAATTGTTCAAATATCTCATTAATATTTCCAGTAAAACATGCCTGCTGGTGCGGATTTTCGCCATAGCGCAATGTTTTCTTTTCTGTTGAAAACGGATTTGAGAAATTGGTTTTATTAAAATAATTTGAAATGGCAATATCATATCCTGTACAAACATCAAATGCTTTTACTGCAAAATCTTTTCTTTCTTCTAAAGAGGTTTCCGCATTTTTTTCTTTTAAAATATTTTCCAGCAATGGGTAATCATTTTTATCAGCAATAACCAATACACTGTTGAAATTTTTTGCGGCTGCGCGAATCATTGAAGGGCCACCAATATCAATTTTTTCAATGATGGCTTTTTCATCGCTGGTTGATTTTACGGTTTCTTCAAATGGATAAAGATCCACAATCACCAAATCAATTTCAGGAATATTGTATTGCTGCATTTCTTTCAAATCATTTTCCACATCCCTTCTTGCCAAAAAACCACCAAACACAACAGGGTGAAGGGTTTTAACTCTTCCGCCCAAAATAGACGGATAGCCGGTAAGTGATTCAACAGAAATACATTTGCCACCATTTTCTTCAATAAATTTTTGCGTTCCGCCGGTACTGTAAATCGTAATATTATTTTTTTGCAACAAGGGAATAATTGATTGTAATCCGTCTTTGTTATAAACGGAAATTAAGGCTGATTTTATTTTTTTTTGCATGATCTAATGGGAAAAGTGATTCTTTAAAGATCGGTTACAAATGCACCCTGTTCTGAAACAGAATGAAAACGCAAATGTAATTCTTCACATTCTTTTTTCCATTTTTCAATTTTCCACAGACTGTTAGAAGCATCGAAGATGTAATAATCACAATCAAATGTTTGGGCAAGACTGGACATATTTAATTGCGGATTTTTTGAAACAATTATATAATCCATTTTAATTTTTGGGGTCGGAGAATTATATTTTATTGCAGTGTCTACCATCAAAAGCTTTTTGTTATAAAACTGGTAAAAATTATTTTTTTGATACAATACCCTTGGCAACGTGGAACTATTTTTCAGCATAAACGAAATGCGGGCCGGCTTGAGGTTATAGTCGTAAATCAGACGGTCGTTAATTACTTCCGGATCGCCTGCAAAATGATATTGCCGGCCACCAATAAAATCAATAGCTGAATGTTTTGCAATATTGTATACAACGATCTTTTTTTGATGTTGAAATTGCCAGTTTTTAAATGCAATCATCAACCCAAAAACACACCATCCGGCTATAAGGTTTAATGCCGCGCTTGTTTTTCTTAATAAGCCAATAAAGAATTGTTGCCGAAATAAAATACAGAACAATCGTTTCTGATAACGAAAGCAACAACCCGTTCCACAAAGAAAACGGTATTGCATTAACAACTAAAACCGAATGATTTAACAACCAAACCACGCCCCAAACCAATTTTCCCAAATAAGCGGCCACAAGCGGTACCGGCGAAAAAGCCAGCACTGCAATGCAACCCCACAGCGCAACTGTAGACAGTGGAATAGCTATCAAGTTCGATAGCAAAAACAACAATGGAAACTGGTGAAAATAATAAATGCAAACCGGCAATGTAAACAATTGCGCCGCAAGTGAAACGGATGCCAATTCCCAGGCTGCATTCAATATTTTATTTTTAAAATAAAACCACTTGTAAATATATTTTTGAGTAACAACAATTCCTAAAACTGCCAGATAGGAAAGCTGAAAGCCCACATCCCACAGCATAAAAGGATCGTAACACAACAGCACAAACGCAGAGATGGCGAGCGAATTATAAATTGAATTTCTTTTATCAAACGAATCACCGATGGCAATAAAAGAAAACATTACCGATGCCCGCAGTACAGACGCCGGTGCGCCGGTAAGAAAAGAAAAAAACCATAAACAAAATAAGATTGAGAAAAGCCGCATCAGTTTGGATTTTTTCAACAACGGAATTTTTTCGGAAATCCAAAGCAGCAGGTAATAAATCAATGCCAGGTGCATACCTGAAATGGCAATTAAATGCACCACGCCCACATTGCTGTAAGCCTGTACCAGATCCTTATCAAGATCAATTCTATATCCGATTAACAGGGCTTTGGCAAGTGCAGCTTCGTCAGTGCCACCAATAAATTTTTGCAGGGTATTTAATACGTAATCCCGGCTTTTGAAAATAATACTTTGCCACAGTGCGGTTTCTTTTCTTTTAGCAATATCCATTCATTTGGTTTTAAATATACCTGGTGAAATATTTGTTGAAAAGCACAATATTGTGCATAGTCGAAGCCTGCCGGATTGCCTGAATTCTTTACACTTTGCAAAGGCTTTCTGAAAATAATTTGATCACCATACTTTAGTGATTGGGAAGAGGATTCCTTACTTAGATAAATCAAAATTGTTCCTTCGGTTTTAACCGCCCCTCCGTTGCTGATAACAGATTGAACGGATGCCAGCGCTTTAAACGATTTGGCTTTTTCTACAGGTGGTTCAGCAATCGTGGCCACCATAAACGCAGGATCATTGCTTTTTCCATACCACCGGGTATGATTGCGCACATCTTTTTGCCAGGTAATAAACGCTCCGAAAACAACCATGAAAAGCGGAAAGAATAATGCCCTGCAATGGCCTCAATTGATAACGATTTGCCTCAGGCAAAACATCAAATAATAAAAACGGCAATCAATAAAATAATGGCGGTAACAATAATGTACGATGCAGGAATCTGGCAAAAAAATTCAAGAATGATACCGGCCATTAATGGCAATAACAATCTTAAAAAAGGCGCTTTTTTCCAAATATGAATTTGATAGGCTCCTGACATCTGGCAATCGTTAATTGAAATTACCGGTTTACAAAAAACTCAAAAAATCAGCTGGACACGGGAAAAAAAATAATATTTTGAAGATACAGTTTTAATAAATATTCTTATGGTATTGTTTAGATTTGTAAAACATGCATAAGATCTGCAATGCTGCGATCAATCGCATGTAAAATCACAATTCACTTTATTTAGTCAGGCGTCCTTATTAATAAGAAATCAAAATGCAATTTGAAAAGGCTTATTCTTTCTTAACTGAAAAGTTGGAAAAAGAATTACCGGAATATCTGCGTTATCATAACGTAGCGCATACCAAAGACGTTTTAAGAGCCGCCGAGGAAATTGGCGAAGTCAGAAAACGTTTTTGGTGAAGACCTGGTGCTTTTAAAAACCGCTGCACTGTTTCACGATGCGGGCTTTTTAGAAACTTATTCGGAGCACGAAGCCATTTCCTGCAAAATGGCACGAGCGTGGCTGCCGCAGTTTGATTATTCCAAAGAAGAAATTGAAAAAATCTGCGAGCTCATTTTAGTTACCAAAATGCCGCAAATGCCGAAGAACAAACTGGAAGAAATTCTTTGTGATGCAGATCTGTACTATCTGGGAACGGACCAGTTTTTTGTTACGGCCGATAAATTGTATAAAGAATTGCATGAAGCTGGTTTTGTAAAAGACCAGGAAGAGTGGAGAGAATCCGAAATTAAATTTTTAAAGTCGCAACATTATTTTACGGACTTCGGCCAAAAAGAAATTAAGTTTAAAGCTAAGAAAATCGCTTCTGCAATTAGAAGTAAGAGCCCAAAAGCACAAAAAGGATAAGAAGATAGAACCTTGATTGGTTGGGAGACGTATTTTAATTGGCATTGGTGTAGGATTGGCAGGCTTTGCTTTAAAAGGATTTTTGGTTCCGAACGGATTTTTTGATGGCGGAATTACAGGTATTGCTCTTTTAATTCATGAGATATACAATTTTCAAATTGCGTATGTTATTATGCTGGCCAATTTGCCTTTTATCGTTATGTGCGTGTATGCGGTTAATTTTAAGTACGCGCTCAAAACATTTTTTTGCATTTTATTGCTCGGCCTCTGTCTGCTTTATGTTCCTTATCCGATTATCACCTCAGATAAAAACCTGGTGTCTATTTTTGGCGGTTTCTTTCTGGGCGCAGGTATTGGACTAACGATGCGCGCAGGCTGTGCTATCGATGGAATTGAAGTGCTTGCCTTGTACACGTGGCGGCGCACCAGCTTTACCATCAGTGAAATAATTCTTGCTTTAAATATTCTGATTTTTGCTATTGCGGCTTTGCGTTTTGGAATAGAAGTGGCCTTATATTCTATGCTTACTTATTTTACTGCAACTAAAACCATCGATTATGTTGTTGAAGGCCTTGAGGCATATATTGGAGTTACCATTATTTCTGGCAAAAGTGAAATCATTAAAGACCGGTTGGTAAATGAAATGGGGCGTGGCATTACGATCTATAAAGGCGAAAGAGGATTTCTCCCGGGCAAGTTCGATTTGCATAGCGATTGCGATATTATTTTTACCGTAATTACAAGACTGGAAATACGAAAGCTAAAAAATCTTGTTCACGAAATAGATCCGCGCTCGTTTGTTTTTGCTAATTCCATTAAAGAAGCCTCCGGCGGAATTATTAAACGCAGGCATATTCATTAACAGATTTATAAAAAAAGAAAATCTACATTTTGGCTTTTCACATCTATTTTTAAAAGCCATCCTTATCTCATTATTTTATTTTTTGATAAGGTAATAAGGTGGAATTATTAACCGCATTATGTTACTAAGGTTGAAGAAAAAACGTGGTAATTTCAGATTGCCGCCATGTTGCAATGAAATATAACGCAATCAGCGAATTCATATAAGTGAAAACATAGAAATTCTACATTTTGGCTTTTCATTTGCAACATCTATTTTCAAAAGTCATTCTTACCGTATTGTTTATTTTTTTGATAAAGGAATAAGGGGAATTATTAACCGCACTATGTTACTAAGGTTGACGATAAATCGCGGTAAATTCAACTTTCACGCCATGTTGCAAATGAAATGTGACGCCCAATTCACATAAGTGAAAAGATAGGAAATCTAGATTTTGGCTTTTCACATTTGCAACATCATTTCAAAAATCATCATTTTTTAACTTACTTGCTGGTATCGTTTTTAACCTTAGTAAAGTAGTAAACAGTGAATATTTCGTACCTTATTATCTTATTTTTTTTTTGATAAGGTAATAAGGTGGAATCATTAAGCCATTATGTTACTAAGGTTTAAGATAAAACGTGGTAAATTAAGCCTTGACGCCATGTTGCAATGAAATATAACGCCAATCAGCTTCTGTTAATTCATATAAGTGAAAACATAGAGATTCTACATTTTGGCTTTTACATTTGGAACATCCATTTTCAAAAGTCATCTTTTTTAACTTACTTGCTGGTATCATTTTCAACCTTAGTAAAGTAGTAAACAGGGAATATTTCGTACCTTATTATCTTATTTATTTTTGATTGTTTTGATAAGATAATAAGGTGGAATCATTAGTCCCTTTTCTTACCAGGGTTAAAGACGAAACGTTTTTAAATACAATCCTTAACACTATGTTGCAAATGAATATAACCAATCAGGTTCTTTGTAGGCTTGCGACAGCCATTTTCAAAAAATAATTCATATAAGTGAAAAAATACAAATTCTACATTTTGGCTTTTCTCGTGCAACAAATCTTTTTTCGTTTTGTTGATTGGAAAAGAATTTCTTATAAGTGAAAAGATAGAAATTTTTCTTTCTACTTTTCTTTAAAAAGCATATCGTTATTTAAGATCAGGCCTGGTTAAGTTTCTGTATTTTTTTTCTTTCGCCAACGATCCACACCACATCGGCCCATTCGAAAGTAGTGGTTGACGAAGGATTCAACAGCCGTTGTTTATTTCTTTCGATCCCAACCACGAGGCCGTTTGTTTTCTCCCTGATTTGCGAGCTTCTGATGGTTAATCCTTTTAGTTTGTTGTGTTCGTCTACCACAATTTTTTGCAGGATGATATCATCCGGATGATGATCGGAGTTGTCCATTACGCTTTCCGCCGCATCAAACTCTGGCTTAAACAATTGCATCTGATCGTCGGTGGCAATAATTCCCACATGGTCGAAGGGGAGCAAGCGATTGTGTCGCCCGGGGGCGTAGATCAGCGTTCCGCCTCTTCTTATATAGGCGATATTAATTCCAAATTTTTCGCGCCACGCCAGTTCCAGCAAGGTTCTTCCAATATATTCCGCATGTGGATTTACTTCCAGGTCAATCATGTGCGCATCCCACGGCGAAAGATCGCCATGCGGATTTCGAAGCGTTTCTTCTTCCAGTTCTTTGTCTTTTTGTACTTTTTCCCGCGCGTTTAAATTGGTTAAAAACCTTCCTTCAATTCTTTGATAAAACCGTTGGATGCGCCTTGAAAAAAGAACCAGCACTATAATAATTATTGGCACCGCAACCAGGATGGCAATCTTTGCAGAAAACAACCTGTCAACCCAAAAACCAATTAATAAAATACCAATTAAGTTTCTTGCGATTTCCAAAATCAACAACGGGCCACGGTTGTATTTTTTGTGAAGCCACAATTCTTTGTAAGCAGCGCTGTCAGGCTTTTTAGCCATCAATGCCCACAAAAAAGGAGCGGCTATTCCTAACGAAATCACCAATCCGAGAACACTTTTAATAAATTCGTTTTCGATGTGTGTATTTAAAAAAGGAATCAAAAATTTTAAGGAAAGCAATACCAATGCAAGTAAAACAATACCGTTGGTAATGATAATGGTGAAATACGCTTTCAAAACTATTTTCCAGCCACTTTCTGCCTGTATATTTTGAGTGCTGGAGGAATAATAATTTAGCGCTTTTATCCACTTTTTGGGAAGCACTTTTACAATGAAATTATAGAAAGGTTCCGAAAATTTAATCATGTACGGCGTGGTAAAAGTAGTGATGGCCGATGCGCCCACCGCTACCGGAAATAGGAAGGGACTGATAACTCCTAAAGAAAGCCCGAGCGTGGCAACAATAAAGGCAAACTCACCGATTTGCGCCATGCTCATCCCTACCTGGATAGATTGTTTCAAAGGCTGGCCCGATAATAAAGCCCCGATAGTGGTACTGAACAATTTTCCAAATAAGGTTAAAAGCGTAATCCATAAAACCGGCCACTTATATTCTACGATTGCCTGCGGATCGATCATCATGCCGACGGACACAAAAAATACGGCGCCAAAAAGATCTTTAACCGGTTTTATCAAATGCTCTACTCTTTCCGCAGAAGTGGTTTCCGCCATAATGGATCCCATAATAAAAGCGCCTAATTCAGCCGAAAAACCTACCTGCGTGGCAACTACTACCATCCCCAGGCAAAGCCCGATGGACAACACAAGCATAGCCTCATCATCCAATAATTTTTTCGCTCTTTTTAAAAAAGTTGGTAAAAGAAAAATTCCTGCAAGAAACCATAAGGCCAAAAAGAATAATAATTTAGTTACGGTAAACAATAATTCCGTCCCTTCAAATTGCTTACTTACGGCCATCGTAGATAATAATACCATTAATAAAATCACCACGATATCTTCTACTACCAACACGCCAAATACAATTCGTGCATATTGTTTTGTTTTGATGCCCAACTCATCGAAAGCGCGAATAATGATCGTGGTTGATGAGCTTGCCAGCATACCGCCTAAAAAAAGGCTGTCCATAACTGACCAATTCATCCATCTGCCGACAAAATATCCGGTAACGGTGATAAAAGCAATTTCGACCAATGCAGTAATGGAAGCGGCGCCGCCAACACGTAATAATTTCTTAAAACTAAATTCGAGACCCAGGCTAAACAACAAAAAGATAACGCCTATTTCTGCAAGCGTTTTTACATTGGTATTATCAACCACTGTTGGTGTAATTGAAAAATGAGGTCCAACCAAAAAACCCGCTATAATGTAGCCCAACACCAGCGGCTGCTTAATTTTTCTAAATAATAAGGTAGTGATTGCGCCTACAATTAAAATAAGCGCCAGATCTTCTATTAACTTCGGTAAATGCCCCATTCAAAATTGTTTTAAGTATTGTTCTAGCGATATAATTATCTTCAGGGAGAATTTTTAATTCTCAGACTTGATCACTTTATATAGTCCACACTGTTATAAAGTATCCAAATCTTTTGCTGCGGCTTCGTCCAAAAACCAATGCAACTGGCCTTCGCCGGGATCTATAAGTTGTGAAGGCATATTTTGTGGGATTATAATCGCCTTCCAAAACCTCCTTTAATACTGATGCTTTATTGTCGCCATCAACCATAAAAGCAATTTTAGAAGATTGGTTCACCAGCAGTGGCATCAACGTTATGCGATACATTTCCTGCTCTTTGTTGTAAACCGCATTTACCCAATTGTTATTCTCTTCGATGATTGGCGAACCGGGAAATAATGAAAGTGTGTGGCCATCGCTGCCCATGCCAAGCAGCACGAGATCAAAACTATGTCCGGTATTATCGAAATAAGTATGCAGCATTTTTGAGTATTGATCAGCGGCAAAATTAGGTTCAATATCAGTTCGCATAATATGCACCTGGGCCGCTCGGAATATCCAGGTGATTGATAAGCAAATCGAAGGCTACCTTGGCGTTGTTACGATCGTCGGTAAAGGGCACAACTCTTTCGTCGCCCCAAAAAATATGAATTCGTTTCCAGTTTATTTTCTTTTTAAATTCGTCTGAAACCAATTTTTTAAAAAGCAATTTAGGAGTTTCGCCACCGGAAAGCACCAGTGTAAAAAATTCCTGGTCTTTTAACGCTTCTTCAATTACATCACACATCCACAGTGCCAGTGCGTCGCTTAATTCTTGTTTACTTTTAAAGATGTGTAGTTTCATTTTGCATGGTGTTTTGCCGGCAGTGTTATCCAGTTGTGCCCATCTCTTGCAATAAGAGCTTCGGCATCTTCCGGGCCCCACGAATCGGGTGAATAATTGGGAAAATCAATTGATTTGCGTGCCTGCCAAATTTCCAGTATGGGCATCACTACTTCCCATGCAGCTTCTACCTGGTCGGCACGCATAAAGAGCGTAGCATCGCCATCCATTACATCATACAAAAGAGTTTCGTACGCTTCAGGTTCTTCGCCATTGTATGCGTCTTTATAATTAAATACCATATCTACAGGATTTAGATATCATGGCCTGCCCCGGGCGTTTTGATTGAAACCTTAAACAGATGTCCATTTCAGGGGAAATTCCGATAGAAAGCCTGTTGGGGCGCCAGGTTTCTGCTGCTTCTTTAGGAAAAGCAAAAGACGGGGCGCGCTTGAATTGAATGGTTAGCTCAGTAGATTTTTGATGCAGGTGTTTGCCGGTGCGTACATAAAACGGAACACCTTCCCATCGCCAGTTATCAATATAAAACTTAACGGCTGCAAAGGTTTCTGTATTTGATTGCGGATCTACACCTTCTTCTTCGCGATACCCCGGCACTTTTTCTCCCTGCATCCATCCTGCCGCATATTGGCCACGCGCTGCATAGTCCTGCACTTCATCTTTTGGAATTCTGCGGATCGCGTTTAGAACGTCTACTTTTTTGTTTCTGATTTCGTTGGCATCAAAAGAAACGGGAGCCTCCATCCCAATCATGCAAACCAATTGAAGAATATGATTTTGGATCATGTCTCTAAGAGCCCCGGAAGTTTCATAATAGCCGCCACGGCCTTCCAGGCCCACGGTTTCGGCGGCGGTAATCTGCACGTGATCAATATAATGTCTGCTCCAAAGCGGCTCAAACAAGGAATTGGCAAACCGGAACGCCAGGATGTTTTGTACCGTTTCTTTTCCCAGATAATGATCGATCCTGTAAATCTGGTCTTCATCAAAATATTGACGCAGCATTTGATTCATGCTTTTTGCGCTTTCAAGATCGTGGCCAAAGGGCTTTTCCACAACAATGCGGGTGCATTTGGTATCGTGACAAATATTTAATTTGCCCAAATTTTTTATGATCGTTGGCACCAGCTGGGGCGCCACCGCCAGGTAAAAAATAACCGCAGGATGCTGCCCCCATTCTTCTTCTTTTTGCTTTGCCAGTTGCGCAATCTGATCGTAATGAGATGCGTCGGTTACATCAAGCTGCATATAACAAATGTGCTTTGAAAACTCGTCCCAATGGCCATTGGTATCTTTTTTACGGGAAAATTTTTCAATCCCTTCTTTTAAATGATCGTTATACTCTCCGTCGGCATATTTAGAACGCGCTAATCCTACAATCTCAAAATTATCCGGCATTGCATTATCTAAAAAAAGATTGTATAAGGCAGGATTTAATTTTCTGTAGTTAAGATCGCCGCTTCCACCAAATATGAAAAGGAGCGTGGAAGTTAATTTTTTATAGTCTAACATTATTTTAGGTATTAGTATCAGGTATGATCCCAGATTTCTGTCTTTTACACTTATTGCCTGATTTTAATTTTCAATTTTTCAATTTTTAATTCTTTCTCACTCCCACTCCGTATGAAAGATGCCCGGCTTATCTGTTCTTTCATAAGTATGCGCTCCAAAGAAATCTCTTTGCGCCTGGATAAGGTTCGTTGGCAGTAATTTACGGCGATAGGCATTATAATAATTAAGCGACGCCATAAGGCATGCTGCCGGATAGTTATTGCCTGCGGCCAAAGAAACTATCGTTTGAAGCGCGGCTTCTTTTTGCTTTAAAATCTTCGCCACGTTTTCATCAAGCAATAAATTTTTCAGATCGGCTTTTTCATAAGCATTTTTAAATATGTCTAATAAAGCAGACCGGATGATGCAACCGCCTCGCCAAACACTTACCACAGTAGGAAGCGGGATGTCCATTTTTAATTCTGACGATGCAGTTGTAAGCATCGCCAAACCCTGTGCATAACTGATGATGGTGGCAAAATATAATGCATCATGAAGAAGTCTGATGAATTCTTCCTTCTCTAGTTCGATTTTTTGTAATGAAGTTTCATAAAGAGCAGCGGCCTCTTTTCTTTCTTCGATCAATGAAGAAAGATTGCGCATCATAACGGCTGTATCGATTGCTGGAACGGGCATTGGTAAATCCAGCCCTTCCTGCGAAGTCCATTTTCCGGTACCTTTTGCGCCGGCTTTATCCAATATCATATCGATTAAATCATTGCCTGATTGATCATCTTTCTTTCAGGAAAATAGCAGCGGTAATTTCCAGTAGAAACGATTTCATTTCGCCACTGTCCCAGCTTTTAAAAATTGTGTGAAGCTCCTGGTTGGAAAATTTCATTCCGTTATGCATCAGGTCATAACATTCGCTGATGAGTTGCATAATCGAATATTCAATACCGTTATGAACCATCTTTACATAATGGCCGGCGGCATCCTTACCTAAATAACCAACACAGGGCTCATCATTTACTTTGGCTGCAACGGCTTTTAAGATTGGTGCCACTTCTTTGTAAGCCTCTTCATCTCCGCCAGGCATAATACTTGGTCCGCGGCGCGCACCTTCTTCGCCGCCTGATATACCAATTCCCATGAAATGAAAACCCGCATTTTTTAGTTCGTTGATTCTTCGCAGCGTGTCTGTATAATGCGAGTTGCCGCCATCAATAATAATATCACCTTTTTGCAACAATGGTTTTAAATCATTGATCACACTATCCACCGGATTTCCTGCGGGTACCAGCATCATTAATTTTCGCGGCGTTTTTAATTTGGAAATCATCTCTTCCAGGGTATTCACTCCTTTTACTGAAGTTCCCTTAGTCGCAGATGATTCAAATCCTTTAGTTTTATCAGAATTCTTATCGTAGCCAATCACTGAAAATCCGTGGTCGGCCATATTCAGTAAAAGATTGCTACCCATTACACCGAGACCAATCATCCCAAAGTCGTATTTATTTTCTTCCATAAAAGCTTATTAGAGAAGTAAAATTAATGAAAATGGATTTGTATGCAGATAAGAATGAAAAATTAATGCAGGTCAAACCCTATGAACCCGCGCGCCTTGCCAGTACTACCGTGTTTTTGAAATATTTTTTCTTTCCTTCGGTGTTAAATATCTCCGTATAAATAATATAAATTCCCTGCGATAATCTTTGCTTCTTATCGTTGAGGCCATCCCATTGATAATACCCTTTTATACCACTTAGCGAATTTTTTTGAAGAGATCTTACCGGTCTTCCGGAACCATCAAAAATGGTGATGTTTGTTACGTATCCGGCAGTTGGAAAATTATAACTGATGGTAACGAAATCATCTATGCCGTCGTTATCGGGCGAAAATATTGGCGGCGTAACCTGGATGTTGCCGCTTACTTCTTCCATCAGTTTATATTGCGAATTTTGGTAACCGGGTGTTCCATAGCCAACTGACGTGGAGGCCGAATGAAAATTCGTTTGAACAGACGGTCCATTATAATCAATCCGCTCAAGTGCAACCCCTTCTGCATTTTTTATCAATGGAAAATGCCACTTTTCTGAATAAGCCACTTCATCAATAATTAAGCCCTGGTGGTTTAAGACAATTACATGGCCGCTGGTATTAGGATAGGAAGGCAGGCTGCTCATTTGCAAAAATGCATCCGGGTTGGTAGTGATATAATTGCTTTTTACCGCATCAACATCTGCCGTTAGCAGCGCAAAGTCTGCCGGAAACAATAACACACTTTCTTCGCTGGCCTGGTGTATATTACTGATCACGCCGGCGGAGTTTCGGTTGGCTAAATAAATTTTTTTGAGGTCGATGATTTTATCTGACCGGTTATACAGTTCTATGTAATCCGAGCCGTTTGGAGGCGGGTTGAACAAAATTTCATTAATCACCAGGTCGAGTGTATCTGCATCTTGTGCAAGCCCAAACCGGGCTGAATTTTTTGCGCCGATATGGTTTCCGGCGCAATCGGAAATGTTGTTGGCAGTAACCGTATAAATGGTTCCTGCCTGTAAAGGATTGGTGAAAGTGATATTTACTTTATTAAAAAATGGAAAAACTACAAAAACGCTTTTCACAACAAGGCCTTTATCAACAATATAATTGACTGCAGCCGCAGATTTCGTGCTGTCCAATGGCTCATCAAAAATTAAGGAGATGGTGCGATCATCTATGGTAAATGCCCGCAGCAACTTTGGCGCACTTTCATCTTTGTTGAATCCGGCTACAGAATTTTTTCGGCCTGGCGTTCCTCCACTTGCATCAACACTGGCTTTCCAGTTTGCGGCTCCGGTGCAGGGATTTTTTGCATCGATCATTTCTAAACTCCAGCCACCGCTTTTCTTCAATTCATTTTTATAAGATGATAAATCATATTTAACGGCGTGGATAGTTTGGTCGTCTGCGGATTTTAATACGATTGTCGCGCCGCCAATATTCATTGCCGGAAAATTGGTCACAGCAACCGCCGAGCCATACATTTCATAAGATGACAAAGCACTGGCGGAGCAAACGATCAAAAAACTATCGGGCTGCAATTTGTAAGAAGGCAATATGGCTGTAGAATTTCCGTCCAATAATTTCCAGCCTTTTAAATTGATGGGCGCCGGCGACACATTGATTAATTCTAAAAATTTATGAAGAGGCAGGCCTACCTGTGGATTCGGATCTGCAAAAATTTCATTGATCAATACATCGTATTGTTGTGGAGAATAAAATTTAAATTCAAAAGATTGATTTTTTATTTGGTTTCCTGAAAGGTCTGCGACCTCATTCAGTTCCAGCGTGTATGCATTGCCGTTAGTGAATCGGTTTTCAAATTCAAGATGCAATAAGGCAGCGTTGGCGGCGTTTAAACGTGCCGTCCGCGGCATTCCCAAGCCCGCTATATAATAATTTGAGACAAGCTCAGCACTGGCTTTATCTACCGGTTCGTTAAATAGCACATCAATTTGTGTATTCGAAATAACGTCAACTGAACGGACAAACGGTGGCGTAACATCGGCTACAAAATCTTTTATTTCTATATCATCAAAAAAATGCTTCTGAAAAAAACTGGCAGTGCTTTGCTTAATCAAAAAGCCGAAGTAAGAAGATGTTAAATGAGTTGCATCAACTACGCTTCCTTCACTTACATAATTATTACCGGTTCCGCTTATATCTCTTAATAAAGTCCATTTATTAACATCATCCCGTATTACTTTTATTTTCATCCGGTTGTTGGATGAGTTAAGAATTCCATTGATGCCATCTATTATTTTCAGCACATTTCCATTGGCATCTTTTCGGTAAAGACTTATTTCATCATCCGTATTTCCTATTCTTACAAAATATCCGTAATTGGTATTTAACGTCAGATCGCCTGTAGATGCGATTAAATAAGCGTCGATATAATTTGCTGACGAAGGATTGAAGGCAATCTGTACCCAAAATTCCCATTGGGTAGCTACCGCCAATTCGTTTCGGGTGCTTAAATAGAAAGTGCTGTTGGCTGTAGTGTTATTACTTTGAAGCTGCAAATCAGTATTTACTATAAAATCGCTTATATGGCCCGTCCACACCGGGTTTTGGTGAAAATCTCCATCTGAAAAGTTTTCTGAAACTTGTGAGAACGAAAGTGTTGTCAAAAAAATTAAACCCAGGAAAATAAATAACTTTTTTTCCATAAGCATTTGTTTGGTATTGAAGATAAATCAATTATTTCATCAAAAAGCGCGAATGCAGTAAATTGCAAATTCACAAAAAAAACAAATAAATTAAAAAATGAAAATCGCAGTTGTGGGTGCAACAGGTTTAGTAGGAAGCAAAATGTTGCAGATTTTAGAAGAAAGAAATTTCCCGGTAACAGAACTTATTCCGGTGGCTTCAGAAAAATCAATCGGAAAGGAAGTAACCTTTAAGAGTAAAAAATATAAGATCGTTTCTGCTGAAGATGCGATCGCAGCAAAGCCTGATATCGCTTTATTTTCAGCGGGTGGCAGCACTTCTCAATTACTGGCGCCGAAATTTGCCGAAGCAGGAATTACTGTGATCGATAATTCTTCTGCATGGCGCATGGATCCTTCAAAGAAACTGATCGTTCCGGAAGTGAATGCAGATGTAATCACCGAAGAAGATAAGATCATCGCGAATCCAAACTGTTCAACCATTCAAATGGTATTGGTTTTAAATCCGCTTCACAAAAAATATGGCATTAAAAGGGTAGTGGTTTCCACTTATCAAAGTGTAACCGGCACCGGCGTGAAAGCGGTAAAGCAAATGGAAAACGAAAGAAATAATGTAGAAGGCGAAATGGCGTATAAATATCAGATTGATAAAAATGCGCTTCCACATATTGATGTGTTTCTCGATAATGGCTATACCAAGGAAGAAATGAAAATGGTGAATGAGACGAGGAAAATTATGGGCGATGATGCGATACAATTGACCGCTACCTGTGTGCGTATACCCGTGATGGGCGGCCATAGCGAGAGCCTTAATATCGAATTTGAAAAAGATTTTGACCTTGATGAAGTAAGGAATATTTTGTCTGCAAGCTCCGGGAGTGGTGGTTCAGGATGACCTGGATAATTTCGTCTATCCTATGCCGTTAACTGCTCATGAAAAAGATGAAACCTTTGTGGGAAGAATCCGCAGGGATGAATCGCAGGCGAATACACTGAATTGCTGGGTGGTGAGTGATAATCTTAGAAAAGGCGCTGCCACCAATGCGGTGCAGATTGCAGAATATTTGGTAAAGAATCGCTTAGTTGGTTTGGCCGAAGCAGAACAGGCAGCCACACAAGCCTAAATATAGTTTTTTATAAAGTAGAAGAGGTATTAATAATTCTGAAAATTATTAATACCTCTTTTTTATGATTAAATACTTCAGCTTAATTGTGCCAGCGCTTTCTTTAACTGTGCAATCATCTCCGGTATTTCTTCTTTTTTACAGGTACCCACACTTAGCCTGTACCAGGAAGAATCTTTTGGCGCGCCAAATGCATAAAAAGGCACTACCGCCAATTTTGATTCGTTCAAAATATAAGAAGTAACATCAGCCTGGGTGGCCAATACAGCAGCCATCATTTGTTTTTTTACCAACCAGGTTTATTTGAATGGTAAGATAAATCGCCGCCTGCGGAGCACAAGCATCAACAGAAAAACCTTCCGATTTTAATTGTTGAAAACCTTCATAAATTGTTTCGAGTCTTTCCTCAAGTTCTTTTTTATACTTTAAAAGATACGTGTCAATTATATCTGTTTCTCGAAGAAATTTTGCCGTTGCATGTTGCTCTGCCATTGGGCTCCATGCGCCTACATGACTGTTGATCGCTTTCATTTTTGACAATACGTGCTCCGGGCCCAAAGCCCAGCCAACGCGAACTCCGGTAGCAGCGAAAGCCTTGCTGATGCCGTCTATAAAAATGGTATAATCCTTCATTTCCGGGCGCAGGCTCACAGGGTTATAGTGCACGGTATCACCAAAAGTAAGCGTCCAGTACATTTGATCATACATCACGTACAGCTTTTTCTCATCATCGCCGCGGCGCTTATTTTCTTCCAGCACCATATCGCATATTTTTTCCAGCTCTTCTTTTTTGAAAACGGTTCCGGTAGGGTTTAATGGCGAACACAAAGCAAGCAGCACGGCATCCTGGATATGTGGTTTTATATCATCTGCCGAAGGCATAAAATTATTTTCCATTGTGGCTTCTATCACTACATGTTGCCCTTCCGTAAAATGTACATAATGATTATTGTTCCAGCTTGGCACCGAATAAATTACTTTATCGCCTTTATCAACCAAAGCGCGGTACAATGTATAAATCAGCGGGCGGCCTCCTGCTGCAATCAGAATTTCGTTGGTTTTAAAATCCAATCCTTCTCTTTCTTTTATAAACGTTGCAACGGATTCTCTTAGAGCAAGAATGCCTTCAGCAGGCGGATAAGTAGTGAATTTATCCCGGTACGCAGCTACAATTTGATTTTCAAGTTCCTTTGGAATCGGGAAAATTGACGAGTCGAAATCGCCGATCGTAAAGTTGTAGATTTTTTCGCCTTTTTGAATTTTGGCCCTGATATCGGCGCCCAGCCGAACTATTTCGCTGCCAATCAGGGTTTCGGCAAGTCTGCTTAGTTTGCCAAAAGAGCGCTTTATGGTTGTATGAATATTAATCACAGATTGTTTTAAAGATGAGCCGTAAAATTACAGAAATAATTTTTGAGTCATTTTCAACAATGTAACCTGTAAAATGCGTTTTGATAGATAACAAGAATTCAGTTTATTTATTGCCGCAGTCCTTTTAAGAAATCGCTTATTCCCGCAACGATTTTTGCCGCCACCTGTTGCCTGAATTTTTGGCTGCTAATCTTTTTTTCATCTTCCCTGTTACTAAGAAAAGCAACTTCCACCAGGCAATTTGGATATTCGGTTGGCCCGCTCAGAGAAAAATTAAAGCTGCCAACATTGCCAAATTCCTTAAGACCGGTTTGCAAAAGATGGGTAAGGATCGCCTGGCTTAACGGGCGGAATCCAACATAACGGTAATACGTACTTGTGCCGCTAACACTGTCGTTGGATGAAGAATTCAGATGAATGCTGATGAGCATATCCGGATTGTTTTGTTCCAGAAAATGTATCCTTTCATACATGCTTAAGGTAGTGTCTTTATCGCGGGTCATTATAACATTTGCTTTCCGCGCTTTCAATGCTTTTTCTAATTCCTTCGCAAATAAAAGGGTGTAATCTTTTTCCTTTATGTTGGTGGAGATGCCCGCTGCACCTGCATTTTCGCCACCGTGGCCTGCATCAATCGCGATCGTTAGCTTGCTTAGGTCCAATATTTTTGGTTGGCGTTTAACCCTTACCGTTAGTCTGTTGCCTGTGTAATAAATATGGTATCCCCAATGCTGCTGATGTTTTAACTCAATATTTACCCGCATTACATCATCTTCGGTCTGTTCGTACCACGCATTTTTTATTTCTTTAGCAGAAGAAAGTTGCGTGATCCAGTTGGTGTTGCTTACGGCGCCAAAAATATCCACCACTATTCTTGAAGGATGAATTTCCATTGCGCTTCTGTAAGGAAGTTTTTCATCAAGCTGAACAGACAGGTAATCATACAAAGAGTCGCCATATACTTTCCAACTCTGTGTAAGATGCTGCCTGTTGTACATTGGCGGCGTTTTTGTTACCTGCTTCTTGCTGATAAAAGCGGAGTGAGATTGCGAAAGCTGCACTCTGTAATCACCTTTAACACTGTCCACTACTTTCAATATTACGTTGCTATCCAGAAACGTCATTTTAGCGCCACCAAGGCGGTCTTCGCCTAATCCATAATTTAAAAATGGCAGCGAATCTTTGGTTCTTACATAAAAATAATCCTCGGAAAAATTTTGAGAGAAGGAATTTAAAGCACAAAAAATAAATACAGCAGTCAGAATGTTTTTCATCGGGTGAAGATAAAAAAAGAAACGTTTCAAAAGTTGAAAAAACTACTTTTCTGCTTTCCTGAAGGCCCTGAAAGCTGCGCTGGTTGGACAAAGAAAATTATTTGATTGATTCATTTTTCTTTTATCCATTCCTGTAATTCCGGTGGAAAGCCCGCTATATCGTGTTCTGAAATTACGCCATCATTAGTTGTTCAGAAATGATGAACAAATACCGTGATCCTGTTATGCGATCGTACCTGGCAGCGATATGTTTGTCAAATTCCCAGATGTGATGGAACAGTGCATGGTAAGCCTCTTTGTTTCCGGAAGATTGGTTTTTCCAACCGGATAAGATTTTATCCGCAGCCGATAATCCACGGGCAAATTCTGCCTGCAGTCCTTTTTCAATTATTTCACGGGCTAATCTTTTCTGGCTTTTTGAAAGTTCCATTTTTGAAAAAGTTTATTTGGAAAAATGAATTTCCTACAAAATGGCTTATCCCGCAAGAGCTATTATTTACTACAAATGATAAAACGCTCCATCAGAAATTTTTAATTTTTTGACGGAGCGTTTTTTTCAATCATGTTGATGTAATTAATTGGCCAGAACACCAAATTTGCCGGTACTGAATTCATTAAATGCCTCTCTCAATTCTTCTTTCGTGTTCATTACAAAAGGTCCGTGCGCTGCAATCGGTTCATTAATTGGCTCTCCACTCAATATTAACACCACAGCGTCTTCAGAAGCTTCAATGGTAAAATTTTCGCCCTCATTTTTAAACAACGCAACATGATCCTGCCGAACCAATTCTTTATCGTTTATTTGAATGCTTCCTTCAACCACCAGTAAAGCGGTATTGAAATTGGAAGGAAAAGAAAACTCCGCTTTGGCGCCTTTTTTCAAACGCGCGTTGTACAGATTGATCGGCGTAAAGGTAAAGGCGGCGCCTTTGACATCTTTATATTGTCCTGCAATAACTTCAATCGTGCCACTATGTTTGGCAGTTGAAATTTATTTACTTTTTCCTGGCTTATTTCCTGGTATTTGGGTTTGGTTTTTTTCGCTTCAGCAGGAAGGTTTACCCACAGTTGCACCATTTGAAATTCTCCACCAGCTTTGGCAAATTCTTTTTCATGATATTCTTTGTGAAGAATTCCTGAAGCCGCCGTCATCCACTGAACATCGCCTTCGCCGATAATGCCGCTGTTACCGCTGCTGTCGTGATGTGCCACTTTGCCTTTGTAAGCCACTGTAACGGTTTCAAAGCCTTTATGTGGATGCACGCCCACACCTCTTGGTACAACGGTAGGCGTGAAATAAAATTTAGAATTATAATCCAGCATAATGAAAGGATTCATTCTTTGCATACTCATGCGCGGATTCCCGGGTATAAAATTATGTACCCTGAAGCCATCTCCTACCATGTGAGGCGCTTCCGGCGCTGCTATGATTTCGACATTTTTTGTATTCATAATGTTGATTTTTTATGATACAAAGTTACTTGTTACGTTGTAGGCCAACATTGATTTATGATAAGAATCGCTGTTGATATAGGATATGTAGCGCAGGTTTTTTACATGATAAAACTATGGTATCGCAAAATGCGATACCATCAAAAAGAAATTGGGAGGTTCGCTGCCTTATGCCTTCACAGAGCATGGGGTCTTAATGTTCGCAAATGTATTAAAAAGCGAAAAGGCATTACAGGTCAGCATTAAGGTAATTGAAATATTTATCAGGATGAGAGAAATGCTTTCTACTAATCAAAAAAGCCCTGAGCCAATCAATGCCCAAAGCTTTTCCAATAAAATTAGAAGAAGATTTTAAAACCCATATTTCCCTTCCTCAATCAACTTCGCTGCCACCAATCTTCTTGCATCTTTCGCATTGAACGGCGCTGTTTTTGTAAAACGCTTTAAGCCCAGCAGCATCATTTTTTGTTCATCGCCTTCGGCAAATGAATTGATGGCTTCTTTACCTGCTTTTGCCAATTCATCTACTGCATCATTCAGGTACACATGCAGCATAGCCAGTTGAACTTTATTAGCTTCTTCACCGGTTTTTTCTACCGATTTTATTACGCGCAATAACATGCTTTCTGCCACAAAAGTTTTGATGGCCATATCAGCGATGTTCATAATAATTTCCTGCTCTTTGCTCAACGTCATCATTAGTTTTTGCACCGCTGCGCCGGCAACCATTAATATGCTTTTCTTCATATTGGCAATGGTTTTTAATTCGGTTGCAAAAGCGCTGTCATCGCCATCGCCAAATTCAGGAATGCTCATTAATTCTTTCTGAACATTCATTGCAGGCCCCATCAAGTCCAACTCTCCTTTCATGGCGCGTTTCAGCATCATATCTACAGAAAGCAAGCGGTTGATTTCATTGGTGCCTTCAAAGATCCGGTTGATACGGCTATCACGATACGCCCTGCTGATGCTGTATTCATCGCTGAAACCGTTGCCACCATGAATTTGAACACCTTCATCTACCACATAATCCAGTACTTCGCTTCCATGAACTTTTAAAATGGCGCATTCAATGGCAAATTCTTCTGCTGCGCCCAAAAGCGCTTCATTAAAAGGTTTGCCGGCAGCCAGCAGTTCCTGTTCTTTTTCATCGATCCATTTTGCGGTGCGGTACAATGCGCTTTCATCTGCATAAATCCTGATGGCCATTTCCGCCAGTTTATATTTTATAGCACCAAACTTTGCGATTGGCAGTTTAAATTGTTCGCGGGTTTTGGCATATTCAATAGATTCGGCCAATGCTACCTTTGGCACCGCCATTGGTGGCTGCAGCCAATTTTAACCTGCCAATATTTAAAATATTAAAAGCGATGATATGGCCGCGTGCCAATTTCACCCAACACATTTTCTACCGGCACTTTACAATCCTGGAAATATAATTGCACGGTTGATGAACCTTTGATTCCCATCTTATGTTCTTCCTGCCCTTGCGTAAAACCTTGCATACCACGTTCAAGAATAAACGCAGTAAATTTATCGCCATCTATTTTTGCAAACACGGTAAACACATCTGCAAAGCCGCCATTGGTGATCCAGCATTTTTGCCCGTTCAGGATATAATATTTTCCATCTTCACTTAGTGTTGCGGTTGTTTTTGCACCCAATGCATCGCTGCCACTTCCGGGCTCTGTTAAGCCGTAAGATCCTTTCCATTCGCCGGTTGCGAGTTTTGGAATGTATTTTTTCTTTTGTGCTTCTGTACCAAAATATAAGATCGGCAACGTGCCAATTCCCGCATGAGCGCTCATTGCTACGCTAAAAGAATAACCGCCGCCCAGCGCTTCACTTACTAAAGTGGAGGTCACAAAATCTTTTCCCATGCCACCATATTCTTCCGGAACGGAAGCGCTCAAAAGTCCCTGTTCACCGGCTTTATCCATTAAAGCCGGCATCAATCCCGGCTCCGCTTTATCAATTCTGTCCATTACCGGAAGCACTTCTGTTTGTAAAAACTGAAGGCACATATCGCGTATCATCAATTGTTCTTCGGTAAAATCTTCCGGTGTAAAAATGTCATTTACGTTTCCCGGTTTTATCAACCATTCACCGCCTTTTAAGGTAGAAGCCGTTGTTGTTGTTTCCATGATTTTTTTATTTTTTTTGATGTTTATTATTTCTGAACAAGCAGCGGCCTGTTCCTACGATGCCAGATTATCATACACCATTTGCAAAACTTCTTTTGCAATTTCTATTTGTCCGTTGGTTACTCCTTTCAATGCTTCATTCAACGTTTGGTTCGCCACTTCCATTGTTTTTTGCTCAAGGTTCTTCGCCTCTTTTGTAAGAAAAATAAGATTGCTCCTGCGGTCATTTTTTGAAGCTACTCTTTTTACCAACTTTAATTTTTCCAGATTATCTACCAGCCTTGTAATACTTGGTTTATCCCTGAAAGTAGCATCGCACAATTGCTGCTGGCTTTGGCCATCTTCTTTCCACAAATGGTATAATACACTCCATTGCTCAATGGTAATTTCTATCGCTGATTCTTTAAAATTTTTTTGCAATCTTCTTGCAATTGCCGTAGAAGTTTTTCCGGTGATAAAACTGTAAAGCTCGCCTCTTTTAAATTGGTTGTTTGACATATAGTTGTTTATGCAACTATACAAATCTAATGTTTACCTTTGATATCAGGAAATTATTTTTGTACAATAATTGTTATTTAATTGTATATCTGCATTACTTAAATTTTAGCATGACCTTTATACTGATCACGATTTTTCTTTTGATGACATATGTGGCTTTAATTCTATATTACAGAAAAAGTTGGGTTGGCATAAAAGATTATGTTCCATTGAAGACGTTTACAGGAGGCTGAATTGCCGTTTGTTTCCATAATTATCGCGGCCAGGAATGAAGAAAAAAAAATTGGAAAATGTATAAAATCGCTTATCTCGCAAACCTATCCGGAAAATAAATTTGAGATTATTATAACAGATGACCATTCTACAGATAACACGGTTGCTGTAATTAATTCTTTTCAAAAAGAAAATATCCGCATTATCAATCTTGCAGATTTTACCCAAAATAAAATATTGAATTCTTACAAAAAGAAATCAATAGAAACCGCCTTGCAATTTGCCAAAGGCGAATTGATTGTAACAACCGATGCCGATTGTATTGCGCCTGCAAAAATGGCTTGAAACATTGGTTTCATTTTATAAAGAAAAACGACCTGTATTTATTGCTATGCCCGTAGCTTTTTCACCCTCTCAAATCGGAGACTGGTTAGGGATGAGGCTTTTCAAAAATTTTCAATCGCTTGATTTTATGACGTTGCAGGGAATTACCGGCGCATCGGTTTATAAAAAATTTCACAGTATGTGTAATGGCGCCAACCTTGCGTACGAAAAAAAAGTTTTTTATGAAGTAAATGGTTTTGAAGGGATAGATGAAATAGCCAGTGGCGATGATATGTTGCTGATGCATAAAATTCAGAAGGTATATCCCGATAAAATCATGTTTTTAAAATCGCCCGATGTGATTGTGCGAACACAACCCGCGGAAACTTTAAAAGATTTTATGAACCAAAGGATTCGCTGGGCGAGCAAAGCAGATAAATACACCGATAAAAAAATAACCGCAGTTCTCCTGCTGGTTTATTTGCTAAATGCCTGGATTTTTATATTGGCGATTTCTTCCTTCTTTATTATAAACGCATTCTATTTATTTCTGATTTCTATAGTTATAAAAACAATTGTGGAATTAATTTTTCTCTATCCCGTGGCAAAATTTTTTGGCAAACAAAAATTACTTTGGTGGTTTATTCCTGCACAGCCTTTTCATATTTTGTATACATTGGTTGCCGGATGGCTGGGCAAATTTGGAAGCTATCAATGGAAGGGAAGGAAGGTAAAATGAAATAGTAGTAGTATCGCCACGGATTGCACCGATTTGCACGGATTAGAGAGAAGATATTTATGTGAAAAGCTGTAATTTTTTAAGTAAAATATGGCTGGCAAATGCTATTCTGCGAAAATCTGTCCAATCCGTGGCACAATATTCCTATTTTCACTAAAAGTTATCTATTTTTATTTCGATGCAACAATCGTTTTCCTTTTCTCAAAATGCATGGCGAAGGCTTAAGAAAAATAAGGGTGCGATGGCGGGATTGATTATTATTTCTCTATCGGTGCTCGCAGGAATTTTTGCTTACTTTCTCGTTACTGATTCCACACCTAATGCCGACAGGCAGATTGTAGAGATCATGGCGAGCAAACCTGGCCGCACACAATTGTTTCTTAAAGTAAAAAAAGAAAAACAAATTTCATCAACCGGCTTTTTGCAGCGTTTATTATTCGGCGCCGAAGACAAATATTTATATGTTCCGATCAACAGCTATGCCGTAAAAGGCGATTCCATTTTCGTTGAAAAGTACATTGACGAAGGATTACAGGAAAAACAGGCTTATGCAAAAAGTGAGTTGGCCAATAAAAATTATGTTGAGTCAAAAACCTTTTGGCTGGGCACGGATACATTTGGCCGCGATATTTTGAGCCGCTTATTAGTAGGGGTTAGAGTAAGCCTGGCCGTAGGATTAATAACCGTTTTAATTTCACTTTCCATAGGAATTATTTTGGGCGCCGTGGCGGGTTATTATGGCGGCAAAACGGATAATATTATTATGTGGTTCATCAATGTGATTTGGAGTATGCCTACATTGTTGCTTGTTTTTGGAATCACACTTACTTTGGGAAAAGGCTTCTGGCAAATATTTATTGCAGTTGGACTTACGATGTGGGTAAGTGTGGCGCGTGTAGTTCGTGGCCAGGTGTTGGCTTTGCGCGAGATGGAATACATCCAGGCTGCAAAAGCTTTGGGATTGAAAGATATGCGCATTATTATCAGGCATATTTTGCCAAACGTATTGGGACCGGTGATGGTAATTGCCGCTTCTAATTTTGCCAGCGCAATTATTATTGAAGCCGGCTTAAGTTTTTTGGGTGTTGGCATTCAGCCTCCGATGCCCAGCTGGGGATTGATGATAAAAGAGAATTACAATTTTATAATTACCCACAATCCTGCACTGGCACTTGCTCCCGGCGTCGCCATCATGATTTTGGTATTGGCCTTTAATCTTTTGGGAAACGGATTGAGAGATGCGCTTGATGTGAGAGGACTAGATGCCGCAAAACTTCTTTGGAAGTTTAAACACTCGAGATAACTGAAAAGATAGATTTTCCTCTTTTTACGATTCCAAATCATACAATTAATCACGTTGGGTTTTTGTGAAGTTTTACCTGATAATAGTGCCGCATTATTTTAAGAAAAAGTCGGGATGCATTTTGTTCCAGGGAGTAAGATCCTGGTAGATTTTCACAATTGCCAAAATCGTGGCTTCATCATACAATTTTCCAATAAGTGTAATGCTGGTGGGCGTATTTTTTTTATTAAATCCGGTTGGAAAACTGATTGCCGGGTGCCCGGTTAAATTAGTAATAGCTGCCTGGTTGCCGCTCCATGTAGGACAAATGATCACATCATATTTTTCAACAACTTCATTTACTTTTTGTATCAGCAGATAACGGTGCCGCATCGCATTGATATATTCTACAGCCGGAATAAACCTTGCCGCACGAAAAAAATTGGGCCATTCATCTTTGCCCTGCCGCGGCATCTTGTCATCAAGAGCGGTCCTGGTAAAACCGTCAAATGCTGCTGCGCTTTCTGCGCCAATCACCACTCCCATCATATTGAAATGATACACGCCGGAATCCGGAAAATCAACAGGAATCAATTGTGCACCCGCTTTTCTAAAAACTTCCAGCACATTATTTTCATTTCCTAATGTATCTTTTTGTCCGAAATAATTTTTTGCATAGGCGATTTTCATTTTACTAAGGTTGGCCTTTTCTTTATAGTTAAATGGCATATTTACCGCGGCAGCATCCAGGCCATCGGTTCCGTGCAAATAATTAAAAACAATGGCCGCATCTTCGGCGCTTCTGCAAATAGGGCCGGCTTTATCCAAACTCCAGCAAAGTGTCATGGCGCCTGATCTGCTGATTGAGCCGAATGTGGGGCGTAAACCGGTGGCTCCGCAAACGGTGGATGGTGAAATAATAGAACCGTACGTTTCTGTTCCAATGGCAAATGGAACAAGCCCTGCCACGGTAGCTGACGCAGAGCCCGCAGAAGAGCCACTGGATCCTTCCAGCATATTCCATGGGTTTCTTGTTCTGGCCTCCAAACCAATAATCGTCCATGGCTAATGCGCCCAAACTTAATTTAGCGATCAGCACAGCGCCGGCTTCTTTTAATTTCGTGTACACATAACTGTTATTATCTATTTCCTGGTCTTTATAAGGCTCAGCGCCCCAGGTAGTTTTTGTGCCACGCACTGCAAACAGATCTTTCAATCCATAAGGAATGCCATGAAGAAGCCCGCGGTACCTGCCCGCAGCAATTTCTTCATCGGCTTTCTTTGCTTCTGCCATGGCAATATCTGTAGTGAAGGAAATTACGCAATGCAGGGTGTCGTCAAATTTTTTTAGCCGGTCGATAAAAAATTGGGTGAGTTCCGCAGACGTGATCTTTTTGTTTTTGATCAACGAAGCCAATTGTGGTATGGAATAAAAGGCCAGATCGTTGCGGTTTGCAGGAAGATTTACGCCAGCCGGAATATCAAATTTTACCGGTAATTGTTTTTTATTGAGATTCATATATGGCAGCAGCGGGCTTTGCGCCATCGACATGGGGATAGAATTATCCAGTGAATAAAGATGCATTTTATCATACACCTTAGCCCTTGATTGTACTTCTTCTAAAAGAGAATCATTTTTTGAATCTGAAAAATGAAGGCTGATTATTTTTTCGGCAGAACGTACATCGTTGAGTGTAATGCTGTCCTGTGCAAAACAAATACCGGAGAAAAATAGGGCGAAAAAAAGGAGAGAAACATTTTTCATCTAAAGTTGTTTTAGTAAACTAAAACTACTCGATTTTTTCATTGAAGCAGTAAACCTGAGCAAAATAGATAGCAGATAAAAAATGATACAAACTACATTTTCACTTTTATGGCTTTGTCTTTTTTAAAGTTTAAAATTCTTTAATCCAGATTTTTAGTTTTCGCAAAAACGGTTAAAAACTATAAAATGACTTATATGAAATAATTATTGCGATAGCTCCGAAACTATTTTTTTTGCATCTCGAGGAATTTTTTCCAGTTCCCGTTTTCTCAAAAACCATGCGATGGTAAACGTTGGAATAAAATCAAGCCCGGGAGAAATTTCTTCCAGGAACGAAAAAATGCCGCCTAATACGGCGAATCTTTTCATTCCAAATAAAAAATAAAAAATAATGCCCGAAATTGGCGCCCACAGCAGATCTTCGGTTTCCCCAATCACGGGCAAAAGATAGCTGGTAAGCCCGATAAGATCGAGCAAAATGCATAACCCGATATTTGGCAGCCGGTATGTTTTCAATTTTAAAATTTTAGCCACGTGTTTATCCGGTAAAAATAGCGCAAAAGGCTGCACCATTCATTGTTACACGCGAAATCCCTTAACTGTTAACTTTCTGTTTTATTCTTGCCGGCAAACTGATTTAATGTAACTTTGCACCCTTAAAAAAATTCGGTCATATGCAAAAAGGTTATATGACCAAGGTTAAAACAATTTATGGATATCAGAAACATCGCAATTATTGCCCACGTTGACCACGGTAAAACAACCCTGGTTGATAAAATTTTACACAGCACCAATATTTTCCGAGACAACCAGGAAACCGGTGAGCTGATAATGGATAACAACGATCTCGAAAGAGAACGTGGTATCACCATTTTTAGTAAAAACATTTCTGTTACTTATAAAGGTGTAAAAATAAATGTAATTGATACTCCTGGTCACAGTGATTTTGGTGGTGAAGTGGAACGCGTATTGAAAATGGCTGATGGTGTATTTTGCTGGTAGATGCTTTTGAAGGGCCGATGCCTCAAACACGTTTTGTGTTGCAAAAAGCATTGCAGTTAGGTCTTCATCCGATTGTTGTTATTAATAAAGTGGATAAACCAAATTGCCGTCCGGATGAAGTACACGATGCAGTTTTTGAATTATTTTTTAACCTTGATGCAACAGAAGAACAACTTGATTTTCCTACCATTTACGGATCGAGCAAACAAGGCTGGATGAATACTATCATTGCAGCCAACAGAAAATATTTTCCCGTTATTAGATACCATTCTTGAAAAAGTTCCGCCGCCATCAAGTAGCTGAAGGAACATTACAAATGCAAATTACTTCTTTGGATTATTCTTCTTTTTTGGGAAGAATTGCAGTAGGTAAAGTTGCCAGGGGCGTGGTAAAAGAAGGCCAGACATTGTCGTTGATGAAAGCTTGATGGCTCGGTGCAAAAAATGCAGTGTAAAAGAATTATACGTGTTTGAAGGACTTGGTAAAAAGAAAGTAACAGAAGTAACGGCAGGTGATATTTGTGCCGTAGTAGGAATTGAAGGTTTTAATATCGGCGAAACGCTTGCTGATTTTGAAAATCCTGAAGCACTTGCCGGTAATAAGTGTTGATGAGCCTACAATGAACATGCAGTTCAGCATTAATAATTCTCCTTTTTTTGGAAGTGATGGAAAATTTGTAACATCACGACATTTGAAAGACAGGCTTGAAAAAGAATTGGAAAAAAACCTTGCGCTTCGTGTAAGCCCAACCGATAGTGCAGATAGCTTTATGGTATATGGTCGCGGAATTTTGCATCTAAGTATTCTTGTAGAAACTATGCGCCGCGAAGGATATGAAATTACAGTTGGTCAGCCGCAGGTAATTACCAAAGAAATTGATGGTAAAAAATGCGAGCCGTATGAAAACCTGGTGGTAGATGTTCCGGCGGAATATAGCGGCCGCGTAATTGATCTGGTTACGCAGCGTAAAGGCGAAATGCTGATCATGGAAAGCAAAGGTGAAATGCAGCATCTGGAATTTGAAATTCCTTCAAGAGGTTTGATCGGATTGCGTTCTAATATGCTTACCAACACAGCCGGTGAAGCGGTAATGGCGCATCGTTTTCTTGAATACAAACCCTGGAAAGGATTTATTCCCGGAAGAAATAACGGCGTATTGATTTCTAAAAACCAGGAAAAAACAACAGGATATTCAATTGATAAATTACAGGATCGCGGAAGATTTTTTGTTGATCCGGGAGAAGAAGTTTATACAGGACAAATCATTGCCGAACACATTAAGCCAGGAGATTTGAGTGGTAAATGCAACTGAGCCAAAAAAATTAACCAACCATCGCGCAAGCGGAAGTGATGATGCGTCACGCATTGCTCCAAAAACATTAATGAGCCTTGAAGAATGTATGGAATATATTCAGCAGGATGAATGTATTGAAGTAACGCCAAAAGTTATCAGGATGCGTAAAGTGATTCTTGATGAAGATGAAAGAAAGAAAACTCAGAAGATGCAAAAAGTAGAAGCATAAAAGTAGATGAATTATTTATTAGAATTCCGGCCGATGAGGCCGGAATTTTTTTTGGCCACATAAGCATGGGCCTGCGCCCAATGTTATGATTTTTAGAACATTAGGCGATATAACCCAAATTGTAGAAATCTACATTTCAGCTTATATGAATGCGCTAATCAAACATTGGATTGTTTTAAATCGCTTTATCTACATTTTGGCTTGTTCTTGATCCTATATCAAAGTTATTTATAATGGAAATACCACCGAAGCATCCAGCGGTTGGATACTGTAAATCTTTTTCCAGCAAAACCTTTACTGCATTACGTTTCAGCGATAATGAAACCGGTTGCAAGGTGTAGAAGTAATCCATTTTTAATTTCATCCTAAAAATTTTTAAAGATAATTTCAATAGCATCGCTTTTTTGAAAAAGCATTAGCAATTCTTATTGAAATATTCTAAGATTAATAAAGTGGTGCAAAAGGTTTCATTAATCAGGTTAATTAATTATGGAAAATAAAGGCTTATACTCCCCGGAATTTGAACATGACGCTTGTGGAATTGGCTTTGTTGCTAACTTTAAAAGCAATAAAAGTCACCAGATAATTTCAGATGCGCTCACCATTCTGGAAAACATGGAACATCGTGGTGCATGCGGCTGTGAAATTAACACCGGCGATGGCGCAGGCATTCTTATTCAAACTCCACATGAATTTTTCTTTGATGAATGTTTGAAATTAGGAATTCATCTTCCCGCCTATGGAAAATATGGTGTAGGCGTTTTATTTTTTCCCAAAGAAATAAGGCTTCGCGAAGAATGCCGTGACACGTTTAACCGCTGTGCGGAAACGCTAGGGCTGGAAATTATGGGCTATCGCCGCGTGCCCGTAAACACCGAAGATATCGGATCAACCGCGTTGTCGGTAGAGCCGGAAATGGAACAGGTTTTTATTGCCTGCCCCGATCATATTAATAATCCCGAAGAGTTCGAAAGAAAATTATTTGTGTTAAGAAATTATGCTTCACACACCATAGATAGCACGGTAAGAAAGGACGCGATCGGATTTTATGTAGCCTCGCTTTCCTACAAAACCGTAATTTATAAAGGCCAGCTTACGAGCCGCCAGGTTCGTGGATACTTCCCGGATTTGAGGAATAAAAAAATTGTGTCGGCATTTGGCTTAATTCATTCACGCTTTGCCACAAATACTTTTCCTTCCTGGAAGCTGGCGCAGCCATTTCGTTACATAGCGCACAATGGCGAAATAAATACATTGCAGGGAAATTTAAACTGGCTTCGCACCAGCGAAAAAAACTTTGTTTCCCAGTTTTTTACCAGGCAGGAAATGGAAATGATTTTGCCCGTTGTAGATAAGGGACAATCGGATTCTGCCTGTTTGGATAATATGATTGAGCTGCTCCATTTATGCGGCCGCTCGCTTCCTCATGTAATGATGATGCTAATACCTGAAGCCTGGGACGGCAACGAAGCAATGGATCCTGTAAAAAAAGCCTTTTATGAATTTCATGCATCATTCATGGAACCATGGGATGGACCGGCTTCTATCTCCTTTACTGATGGAAGGTTGATTGGCGCTACGCTTGATAGAAACGGTCTGCGGCCATCCAGATACTGTATCACTACCGACGACCGGGTAATTATGGCTTCTGAAACCGGCGTGCTTCCCGTTGATCCGAAATTGATCAAACAAAAAGGAAGATTACAACCCGGAAAAATGTTTGTAGTGGATTTGGAAGAAGGCAGAATTATCAGCGACGAAGAAATCAAGCAAAAAATATGTTCAGAAAAGCCATACGATGAGTGGCTGAACAAATATAAAATCAGGCTTGAAGAGTTACCAGAGCCGCGGGTGATGTTTACCCATCTCGAGCATGATCAGATCGTTAAATATCAAAAGGCATTTGGGTTTTCTACCGAAGACCTGCAGTTGATCATTTCGCCGATGGCCTTAGAAGGAAAAGAGCCAATTGGCTCTATGGGAAGTGATGTGCCACTCGCCGTTTTGAGCAATGAGCCCCAACATCTCAGCAGTTATTTTAAACAGCTTTTTGCCCAGGTTACTAATCCGCCGATAGATCCCATCCGCGAAAAACTGGTGATGTCGCTTGCAACATTCGTCGGCAATAATGGTAATCTTTTGGAAGAAGATCCTTTATCGTGCCACACAGTAGCGCTGAAACATCCGGTGCTTTCGAATACTGAACTGGAAAGGATAAGAAGTATTGATACCGGAATTTTCCAGGCACATACGCTACAGACCTATTTTATGGCCGATGGAAAGCCCGGCTCGCTGCAAAAGGGAATTGAACGTTTATGTCGCCATGCTGCCGAAGCGGTGGAAGATGGATTTGAGGTATTGATCTTATCCGACAGGGCCATCGATTCTGAACACGCGGCGATTCCTTCATTGCTGGCATGTTCTGCAGTTCATCATCATCTTATAAAAAAGGGATTACGCGGGCAGGTTGGTCTTATTATCGAAGCCGGCGATGTTTGGGAAGTTCACCATTTTGCCTGCCTGATTGGTTTTGGCGCTACGGCCATCAACCCTTATCTCGTGCTTTCAACAATAAGAGATATGCGCATTCAGGGACAGTTAGGCTCCGAATTAGATTCTAATCAACTTAAGAAAAACTACAAAAAGGCTATTAATGATGGCTTGCTAAAGGTGTTTTCCAAGATGGGAATTTCCACCTTTCAATCGTACCAGGGAGCACAAATATTTGAGATTCTTGGTATCAACAGGTCGGTGATTGATAAATATTTTATTGGCGCCACCTCGAGAATTGAGGGTATGGGGCTTGATGAAATTGCGAGGGAAACACTGGTGAAACACTCTTTTGCTTTTAGCAGGAAAAACGTTCCTACCGACCTGTTAACGGTGGGCGGACTTTATAAATGGAAACGTAAGGGAGAATTTCATTTGTTTAATCCCACAACTATTCACCTGTTGCAACATTCTACCAGGATGAATGATTATAAAGTTTTTAAAAAATATTCCCGGGCAGTAAACGATCAAAGTGAAAAAGCGGCTACGTTAAGAAGTTTGTTCCGGTTTAAAAAGAACCGTCCGTCTATTTCAATTGATGAAGTAGAGTCTGCAGAAAATATTTATAAGCGATTTGCTACCGGAGCGATGTCGTTTGGATCCATCTCGTGGGAAGCCCACACCACGCTTGCTATTGCCATGAACCGGCTTGGCGGAAAAAGCAACACCGGTGAAGGTGGGGAAGATGAGATCAGGTACGAAAAATTGCCTAATGGAGATTCTATGCGTAGCGCCATCAAGCAGGTTGCCTCTGCGAGATTCGGAGTTACAAGCTGGTACCTCAGCGAAGCAGATGAGTTGCAAATAAAAATGGCGCAAGGCGCTAAGCCCGGCGAAGGTGGCCAGTTGCCCGGTTTTAAAGTAGATGAATGGATTGGAAAAGTGCGACATGCCACACCTGGTGTCGGGCTAATATCGCCACCGCCGCATCATGATATTTATTCGATCGAAGATTTGGCCCAATTGATTTTTGATTTGAAAAATGCCAACCGTAATGCAAGGATCAATGTGAAATTGGTTTCCAAGGCCGGTGTAGGAACTATTGCAGCCGGTGTTACCAAAGCAAAAGCTGATGTGGTACTGATTTCAGGGCATGATGGTGGAACCGGAGCTTCGCCTATCAGTTCAATAAAACATGCGGGGCTTCCGTGGGAATTAGGGCTCGCAGAAACGCATCAAACCCTGGTGAAAAATAAATTACGCAGCCGCGTGACCGTTCAGGCAGATGGCCAGTTAAAAACAGGACGTGATATTGCTATTGCTACTTTGCTGGGCGCCGAAGAATGGGGCGTTGCTACCGCTGCATTAATTGTAGAAGGCTGCATCATGATGCGCAAATGCCATTTAAATACCTGCCCTGTTGGTGTTGCGACGCAAGACGCAGAATTAAGGAAAAGATTTACAGGAGATGCCGATCATGTGGTAAATCTGTTTAAGTTTTTAACAGAGGAATTGCGTGAGATTATGGCTGAGCTTGGTTTTAGAACCATTAATGAAATGGTGGGACAGGTGCAGTACCTGGAGCCAAGGGAAAATATTGATCATTGGAAATTTAGTAAACTCGATCTTTCGCCTATTTTGTACAAAGAGCCTTCATCAAAATATACAGGGCTTTACAGGCAGGAAGAACAGGATCATGGACTGCAGGATGTATTGGATTGGAAGCTCCTGGAAGCAGCAAAACCAGCTTTGGAAAATTTGCAAAAAGTGACAGCTTCGTTCAACGTTACCAACACAGACCGCACCATTGGTACTATTTTATCAAACGAAATTTCAAAAAAATATAAAGCAAAAGGTTTACCGGACGATACCATTCATTTCAAATTCACCGGCACAGCCGGGCAAAGCTTTGCCGCATTTAATACCAGGGGCGTTACCCTGGAATTAGAAGGCGATGCCAACGATTATTTTGGGAAGGGCTTAAGCGGTGCTAAAATATTTGTTTATCCATCTAAAGAAGCTGCCTTTGTACCCGAAGAAAACATCATTATTGGAAACGTAGCTTTTTACGGAGCTACCTCGGGCGAAGCTTTTGTCCGCGGAAAAGCCGGCGAGCGATTTTGTGTGCGTAATTCGGGCGCAAACGTAGTGGTTGAAGGCGTAGGCGACCATGGGTGCGAATATATGACCGGCGGTAACGTAGTGGTACTCGGCAAAACAGGAAGAAATTTTGCAGCCGGAATGAGCGGTGGAATTGCTTACATCTATGATGTTCGGCACACCTTTGACGCATTGTGCAACAAAGAAATGGTAGACTTGGATGTGCCCGATGAAGCTGATGAAAAGTTTTTATTTGAAATGATCAGCAAGCAATTTCAGCTTACAGGAAGCACCGTGGCGAAATTTATTTTAAACGATTTTGAGAATCAGTTGAAAAATTTTGTCAAAGTATTTCCGCAGGATTATAAAAAAGTATTGCTGTCCGCGGCATTTGCCGGCGAAAAACTAAAAGTGAAATAAAGACCAAACGGCATTGTTGAACATTATTAATTTCTTAAAGTAAATGGGAAAAGTAACCGGATTTTTAGAGTTCACCAGAGAGCTTCCGCAAAAGCGGCCGCCAACGGAAAGAGTGAACGACTATAACGAATTTGTGGAAAGATATTCGGAAGAGAAACTGAACCAGCAATCGGCGAGGTGTATGGATTGCGGCACACCGTTTTGCCACGATGGATGTCCGCTCGGCAATTTAATCCCGGAGTTTAATGACGCCGTATATCGAAAAAACTACAAAGAGGCCTATGAGATACTCTCGTCTACCAATAATTTCCCTGAATTTACGGGAAGAATTTGCCCTGCGCCTTGCGAATCCTCATGCGTTCTTGGCATCAATCAGCCGGCAATTACCATAGAAGAAATAGAAAAGCACATTATAGAAATCGCTTTTGAAAATGGATTTGTTCAGGCAAAAGTACCCAACGTGCGAACCGGGAAAAAGGTGGCTGTTATCGGGTCGGGACCTGCCGGCCTTGCCGCTGCAACGCAATTAAATGTTGCCGGACATAACGTAACTGTTTTCGAAAGAGATGATGAACCGGGAGGCCTGTTGCGCTATGGTATTCCCGATTTCAAACTGGAAAAATGGGTGGTGGAAAGAAGAATAAATTTAATGAAAGAAGAAGGAATCGTTATAAAATGCAATTCCAATGTTGGCGGCAATATCAGTATCAATGATCTTTTAAGAGAATACCACGCCATAATCCTGGCGGGCGGATCAACCATCCCGAGAGATTTGGCTATTCCCGGTCGAGAATTGAAAGGAATTTATTTTGCTATGGATTTTTTGAAACAGCAAAACAAACGGGTTTCTGATAAACAAGTAAAAGAAGAAGATATTTTGGCCACCGGAAAAAATGTAGTGGTAATCGGAGGTGGAGATACGGGAAGCGATTGTGTGGGCACATCCAATCGTCAGAAGGCTGCAACAATAACCCAGTTTGAGTTGATGCCGAAACCGCCCGGAAGCCGCACCGCTCACATGCCATGGCCTACTTACCCGATGATTTTAAAAACCACCAGTTCCCATGAAGAAGGAGCGACCCGCCATTGGGCAATCGCTACAAAAGAATTTATTGGTGATGAAAATGGAAATTTGAAGGCACTGAAAATCGTAGACCTCGAATGGAAGTTTACTGAAGAAAATAAGCCTGCCCAATTTGTGGAAAAGCCCGGTAGCGAAACCGAAATTCCCTGTGAGGCCGCATTTCTTGCAATGGGATTTGTGCATCCTCAACACGAAGGTTTATTGAGTGAGTTGGATGTAGCGTTAGACGAACGTGGAAACGTAAAAGCCTCAGAAAAAGAATTTCATACCAACATCGCAAAAATATTTACGGCTGGCGATATGCGGCGGGGACAATCCTTGGTTGTTTGGGCGATATCAGAAGGGCGGGAGTGTGCCCGCAAAGTAGATGAGTATTTGATGGGATATTCCTTATTGCCGGCTAAAGACCAAAATATTCTTCAACAACTTTAAACTTCCATGGGTTTCACCTGATTAAGCGCTTTTATAAAATTCTCAAAAAGGCTTGCAAATGCTGCAAGCCTTTTTTATTTAATATCCACCTAAGGGTTTGCAAAAGCGAGATTTCTATAAAATGACTTATACGAGGATAAAAAAATTGTTTTTCTTATTTCTTTACCTCGCCACTACAGACCTAAAAAAGCTGAATATCTGATAACGAATGTGTTAAAAAAAAATCTATACATATTACATAAATAATTTATTAATTTATTCATACTGTCCTTATAAATGTGCAAAACTTTATTTTTCAAGATAAATAGTTATAAATCAACTAATAATGTCAATAGTATGCAATATTATAAATATAAAAATTGAATAATTTTATTATTTTTTTCGAAAAATAATAGATTTGGTATAAATATTAATAGTATGAAAAAAATTAATTTATCCGGAGTGGGTCCGTTTGTGGGTTTGATGATTGTGGCGATACTTGCATTGTTTGTTCCTTCTCTTGCAAGTTCTATTGATGCGAGCAAAATATAATTCAGCAGATATAGCCTGGATTATTGTTGCAACAGCACTTGTATTTTTAATGACCCCGGGATTGGCATTTTTTTATGGAGGAATGGTTCACAGGAAAAATGTCATGTCCACCATGATCAAAAGTTTTGTTGCAACCGGAGTAGTTAGCGTTTTATGGGTTACGGTTGGTTTTAGCCTTGCCTTTGGTGATTCTATTGGAGGTTTTATCGGAAATCCTCTAACCTTTCTTTTTTTCAAGGAGTAGGTTCAGGTGCTCCATGGAGTTTGGCGCCAACAATTCCACTTTATCCTTTTTGCCTTGTTTCAATTGATGTTTGCCATCATAACTCCAAGCCTTGTTGTAGGAGCTGTAGCCGAAAGAATCCGGTTTTCCTCTTATATGCTTTTTATTGTTTTATTCAGCTTATTCGTATATGCGCCGATTGCCCATTGGACCTGGCATCCGGATGGATTTCTATTTAAAATGGGTGTGCTGGATTTTGCCGGAGGTACGGTCGTTCATATTTCCGCAGGTTGTGCAGCGCTTGCCGGTGCAATGGTTTTAAAAAGAAGAAAAGTTCATATAGATCATAAAGAAATTCCACCGGCCAATATTCCGTATGTATTAATTGGTACCGGTTTGCTTTGGTTTGGCTGGTTTGGTTTTAACGCCGGTTCTGCTTTAGGTGCAAATGCATTGGCGGTTTCTGCTTTTGCAACTACGAATACAGCTGCTGCGTGCCGCAGGTTTAGCCTGGATGTTCTTTGATGTTTTGAAAGGTAAAAAACCTTCTGTACTTGGTTTTTGTATTGGTGCAGTTGTTGGTCTTGTTGCTATAACACCGGCTGCAGGTTTTGTGGCTATTCCGCAAAGTATTTTTATCGGAGTCGTTGCTGCTTTGATTTCAAACGTAGCCGTTTATTATAAATCAAAATCAATATTAGATGATACGCTTGACGTTTTTCCCTGCCATGGTGTTGGTGGAATGGTAGGAATGATTATGACCGGAATTTTTGCAACAAAAACAATCAACGCCGGCGGAAATGATGGATTATTTTATGGAAATCCGGCGTTTCTGTTTACACAATTAAAGGGACTGGTAATAGTAGTCGGATATAGCTTTATGGCTTCTTATGCCATTTTTAAATTCATCAATTGGGTAATGCCGATGAGAGTTAGTGAGGAAGATGAAGCTATGGGTTTAGATGCATCGCAACACAATGAAAAATATTTGCAAGGCACTTTATTGGTAAGAGATAATAATTTTTTTACTGGTGAGGAAACAGAATTAGATGTATCACAACACAATGGGAAACATTCAGAAAGTGATTTAATAAAAAAACATAATGACCCTCTTATAGAACAAGAAAAGGGAATAGCTGAGTCTATTAACTTCTGAGAAAAGTTAATTAGCTATACCCTTTTCATTTTTAATCTTTAATTCTACAACAATGTTAAGAAAAATTTTGACGTCGTGTGTTATTTTGGGCACGTTTAATTCTGGTTTTGCACAAACCAATTCTATTTCACCAACAAAAATCGATTCCGCAACTTCTCCTCCAATTGCTACTGAGGAATCCAAACCAAAAACGGTTATTTCAGGATCTGTTGATGTTTATTACAAATATGATTTTAATAAACAAGCTGGAAATAATAAAACCAGCTTTACAAATTCACAAAACTCCTTTGAGCTGGGAGCGGCTCGTGTCAAAATAGAAAATACTATCGGCAAAGTAGATATGGTAGCAGAACTGGCATTTGGAAAAAGAGCTGAAGAATTTTCTTATAATGATGCTAACACACTTTCTGCAATAAGGCAATTATATGTTTCATATTCACCCTGGAAAAATATAAAGTTTACGGTGGGCGACTGGGCTACGCACTTTAATAATGAAATTTTTGAGCCCGATGGTAACCGGAATTACAGCATGTCTTACATGTTTACTTACGGACCTTTTTTTCATACTGGAGTAAAAGCAGAAGCCTCCTTTGGAAAGCATGCTTTTATGTTGGGAGTAACTAATCCTAATGATTATAAATCATTAAATGATGCAAAAAAATATGTGATAGCACAATACAGTTATTCTCCAAATGATAATTTCAAAGCATACATAAATTATTTCTCCGGACAACGGCCAATTGATTCTGCTAAAGTATCACAGTTGGAAACCGTACTAACACAAAAGCTTACTGGTAAATTCAACATGCTTTATATAGGAGGAATAGCGTTCAACAAGAACCAACAATTAGGAAAATATGAAAACTCCCGGAACTGGTGGTATAGTGGGCTTTACTTTAATTATGATCCTACAAGCCTGTTTGGGCTTACACTTCGCACTGAGTATTTTAATGATTATAAACAACAAAATGTTTTTGCTGCAATTCCAGGCGGAGGAAGTGTTTTTGAAACAACACTTTCTGCAAATTTTAAAATTGATAATCTTACCATAATTCCAGAACTCCGTTTGGAGAATGCCACCAAAGAAATCTATACCAGGTCCAACGGAGAAGGTACAAAATCAGATGGGAATTTTTTAATAGCAGCTGTTTATCACTTTTAATTTTTTTCACTCTTATTTCAATACGATTAAAATTTTTTTATGTTACTAAATAAATTAATTAATCAAATGGGTAGAAAATCTGATTCCTCTATTTCAATGGTCAGATTAACAAAAGCCGAAAAATGGCGCCTTGGATTTACGATTTTTTCTGGTAAAATTATAGGTGTACTACTTGTTATTGCAGGCATGAAAATAATACCAGGGATAATAGCAACGAATGCATATGCGGGAGAAACTTATACTCCACATGAAACTATTCTCATGAATACTGCGAATACTATCTGGACATTGGTAGCAGCTTTCCTGGTGTTTGGGATGCAGGCCGGATTTGTCATGCTGGAGGCCGGCTTTGCACGTAAAAGGGAAACTGTAAACGTATTAATGGAATGTATTTTTGATACTTGTCTTTGCGGAATTCTTTTCTGGGCTATTGGCTATGCTTTTATGTTTAGTGAAGGAAATGGGTTCATTGGGCTTCATTGGTTTTTCCTCATGGGAGCGCCAGAGACCTACATGACTACCGGAATACCAATTTTGGCACATTGGATTTTTCAATATGCGTTTGCGGATACCTGTTCTACTATTGTTTCAGGAGCTATGATTGGTCGCACAAGCTTTAGAGGCGATATTCTGTATAGTATCGGGATTACAGGGTTTATATATCCAATTGTAGGACATTGGGCCTGGGGGCCGGATGGATTTTTAGCTTTGATGGGAACCCCTGGTCATTTGTTTGCATCTTTAGGGCAAGGTTTTCGTGATTTTGCCGGCTCAACCGTTGTTCATACCATTGGTGGCATAGCCTCTCTCGCCGGGGCAATAGTACTTGGTCCACGTCTTGGACGGGTTTTTAAAAGAGATGGAGGTGGAATGCCTCCTGCACATAATCTTACTTTAGCGGCAGTAGGAGGTTTTATTCTTTGGTTTGGCTGGTATGGATTTAATCCGGGAAGTACACTTTCTGCAGTTGATATGCAGGGTATAGGACGTGTAGCCACAAATACCACTCTGGCAGCATGCGCAGGTGGAATTGCTGCCATGTTTTTTGCTCTTTGGTTTGGTGGTACTAAAGGTAAATTTGATTTGGGTCTTACCATAAATGGTTTTCTCGGCGGTCTTGTAGCTATTACCTGCCCTTGTTATTGGGTATCACCTTTAGGTGCAATTATATTAGGCGCTGTAGCCGGACTGGTTGCATTTTCAGCAGTTAATATACTTGAATGGCTTCGGATTGATGATCCAATCGGCGCGGTACCTGTGCATGGGTTTTGTGGAATATGGGGAACATTATCTCTTGGGCTTTTTGCAACCGGGCAATACGGATCAACAGGACCAACGGGTGCGGACAATTCCTCTCCGGTAACTGGCCTTTTTTATGGTGGTGGTTCAAGTGTATTTAAAGCACAACTTATTGGTAGCGCCACTATAACAATAGCAACTTTTGCGATAGCATTTATATTGATGTGGATTGTTCAACAATTGCCTTATCCCTGGAAGTTAAGGGTAGAACAAGAAGGTGAAATTGCAGGGCTTGATGTGTACGAACATGGTACTGAAGCATATTCTCTTCAGGAATCTACAGAACTTTCTTATCTTACTTCAGATGAAATACTGGCATAGTAATGAATTTTAGAAAACCAATAAATTGAGGTCAACTCCAAAATAAATTCCCTATAAGAGGACTATTTCGGCCATCCATGAAAATGGATGGCTGTCCTTAATATGAAGGTGTTGCAATTATTAAGCAGAAAAGGTTATTCTGGAACTAAATTGAAGCAACTATAACGCTAAATGATAAAGACCGTGCAACATTGCAGATTAGGTATTAAATCAAAATTCAGTAATAAAATAAACATTGCTAATAATTGTAAGTTCCGAAAACAAAATCCTCAACTTCGCCAAGATTCGGAATTAGAAAGTTTTAAGCAGAATTTCTTCCGGCATTAATAATTCCAAACGAACACCTCATTACCAATTTTTCATAAGTTTCTTTTAAAGAATCTTTTACCGGCTCTTTTTGTAATTCCCTGATGTTGGCCATCGCATATTGCTGAATGGTTAACAAGGGTAAAACAATTTTTTCGCGCATACTTACCGACAATTGCTCTACCGGATATTCCGACATTAGTTCATTGTGCCCGCTGAGTTTAAAGAGATATTTTTCCGTTACCAGGTATTCCTGGTAGATCATATTCCAGAACTCGCCAAACTTTTCATCTTTGGATAGATATTCAGTAAGCGGGAAATAGCATTTTTTCATGGCCATTTCACAATTATCTATCAATGTTTTAAAAAATAATGAATTCTGATACAGCGTTTTTAACCGGTTGAAATTGCCCAATCGGTCCATGTTTTGCAAAGCAGTGCCTAGTCCGTAATAGCCGGTTACATTTTGCTTAAGCTGGCTCCAGGAGCCTACAAAAGGAATTGCGCGCAGATCTTCCATAGTGAGTTTGCCGGATCCCCGTTTGGACGGCCGGCTTCCAATATTGGTTTCGCTATAATATTTGAGCGGGCTTATTTCAACCAGGTAATCCATGAATTCAGGATGATTTTTGAGCGCACTGTACGCTGTAAAACTCTCATCTGCCAATTCCTGCAACAATTCTTCTTCCTCTTTTTCCATGGTGATATGCCTGTTAGAAAAAATGTCATTGGAGATTCCGGCATGGATCAATTGTTCAAAATTATATTGAGCCGCCGCGATGGTACCAAAGTTGGAGCTTACTGTTTGACCTTGTATCGTTAACTGAATTTCTTTATTAGCAATATTCTTTCCCATGGACGCATAAAACTTATGAGTTTTTCCGCCGCCTCTCGCCGGAGGGCCGCCGCGTCCATCAAAGAATACAACGTTTACGCCGTTTTCTTTTGAAATTGTTGTAAGTTCTTCTTTGGCTTTATATATGCTCCAGTTGCCCATTAAATAGCCTCCGTCTTTTGTGCCGTCTGAAAAACCCAGCATAATTGTCTGCGTATTATTTCTTCTTTGCAAATGCTGCCGGTATTCTTTGTTTTGATACAACGTATTTATGACCGCCGCGGCATTTTTCAGATCGTCTATAGTTTCAATCAGCGGCACAATATCTACTTTCATTTCTTCTTTTTTCCAGCCGCATAATATAAACAGGCCATAAACTTCCAGTACATTAAGGGCGGTACGGCTGTGGCTGATGATATAACGGTTGCATCCGTCCGGGCCATTGTATTGTTGAATTTGTTTGATGGCTCTAATGCTTTCGAATGTATCATTTATTACCGGCGCGCCATAATCCTTTTCCGGAAGAACCGCGTTATTCGTGGTTAAAAAATCGATCTTCTTTTCTTCGCTGAGAGACAGATAATCTGCAGGAAAAATTTTTTCGCCGGCAATAGCTTCAAAAACTTTTTCGTGGATGGAGCTGTCTTGCCTTATATCCAGCGATGCAAAATGCAAACCGAAAACATGTACTTTATTAATCAAATTATCTACCAGGTGAAGAAACAAACCATTGTGCTGGTAAACGATCGTTTCACGCACATTGCTTAATACCTCAAGCACACTTTCTTTGGTAATATCAGTGCGGCTGCCGGGAATAAAAATGTTATTGTACAATTGTTTTTCAAGATCTGCGAGCAATACATCAACACCTTTAAAAGTAAGTCTGCGCCTAAGTTTGCGGATTTCTATATAATAGCATTTTATAATGGCGCCTCTTAAAGCATCGGCAACTTTTAAAGTAATTTCTGTATTAACAAAAGGGTTTCCATCTCTGTCGCCACCGGGCCAGAAGCCCATTTTAATGATGGGATTTTCATCATGCACTGCATCAGGAAATTGAGATTTTAAGAAAGAAATTATTTTTCCGGCCGCAGCGAAAAACACATTTTCCAGGTACCAGATCAGGCTCATCGCTTCATCGTAAGGAGTTGGTTTTTCCTTCTTAAAAAACGGAGTTTTTCCCAACTGCATCAGGTACATGTTTACCAGCGCGGCATTGTTGTCTGAAAGCGCTTTGGAAAGATCATTGATAATGCCGAGCACGGGCCCGGGATAAAATTGAGTAGGATGCGCGGTAAGCACCAGTTCTACGGAAAAATCTTCCAGTTTTTTAGCCAGCGCATTTTCTTTATTATTTTGTACAACTTCTCTTTCTAACTGTTTTAATGTGCCTGCGCCATTGGTATCATTTATCTCGGTAAACGCAGCATCTTCCAGTGCATCAAACAAAACAACCTGCCTTTCTACAAATTGAATAAAACGAAAAAGCAGATCAAGCTTTTCGTGTTGCGTAGTAAAAGAGGTGTCTTTTGAAAAGAAATTGTCTACTATCTGTGTGGGGCTTAATTTTTTCTTATAGCCTTCCTCGCAAACATTAATAAAAAGCGATAAAAGAATTCCGGTTTTTTCTATCCGGTGAAAAGGCAACGAAGTAAAAAGGCTGTTGTATAGTTGAAATTTTATTCCAACATAATTTTTAAAATGCTGCAAGCCGCCTGACGCGTGATTCTCCATGTAAAAAATATTAAATAATAAAAAACTAAATCAGCAGCAATCGTAATTTGAATGAAAATACTTCAAAAAAACTACTTTTTGGCTTATCTTCGTGCAATATTATTATGAAAAAATTATTATTCATATTAGTGGTTACCCTTGGTCTTTTAATGGCAAATTCAGATGCCGGCGCACAATGCTCCATCTGTAATAAAACGGTGATGCAAATGGGCAAAAAACCTGCCGAAGGTTTTAACACCGGTATTATTTACCTGATGATCATTCCTTATGCCGCTATTGGCGTTATCGGCTACAAATGGTGGAAGAGCGACCGCGAAAAATTCTGATTTCATTCTCCTAATCGCTTCATTTTTCAATTCAATTTTCGGGATAATTATTGGCAAAAAGATATAGATTAAAGTCTTTTTTTTCTATTTCTTTTGATAAGGACATTCTTCAGCTTATTCCGATCGATTGATTTCATTTTTTTGTTTTGAATTACCGCCAGTACTTTTTCTGTTGCCAGGTTTAATTTTTGTTCGATGTTGTTATTGTCTTTCTGCCGGCTGATGTTTTTGTATAACTCTGCAACGCCTTCTTTGGAAGAAGCGATGGTTTTAAAAATGGGAATTATCTTTTCGCTTTTCTTATAAACCGGGCCCAAGCATTTGTTTTAGCGTGTTATAAAAATTTTGGGCGCCGGGCCTGTCAAACTTATTAATTACAAAAATATCGGCAACTTCCATCAGGCCGGCTTTCATGGTTTGAATGGCGTCGCCGCCTTCGGGTACCAGCATTACAATCGTAACATCTGCAAGCGCGGCGATATCTACTTCGCTTTGGCCAACACCAACCGTTTCAATAATTATATAATCGAAAGGAGCGCTTTTCATTACGTCGGAAATCTCAATAATTTTTGGATGCAATCCGCCCAGCGAACCCTTGCTGGATAAAGATCTTATAAATACATCCGGATGGTTATACCACTCGCTCATGCGGATTCGGTCGCCAAGCAATGCGCCCCTGTTAAATGGCGATGAAGGATCAACGCAAATAACGCCCACCTTTTTTTTGTCATTCACCATTTCAAAAATTAATGCATCGGTAAGCGAGCTTTTGCCGGCGCCCGGCGCGCCCGTAACACCAATAATTTTTGCTGATGAAGGCTTTAATTTCATCAATAAATCTTCATATCCTTCTACTTCGTTTTCTACAAGAGAAATAGTTCGCGCAAGGCCACGAAAATCTCCTGTGGTTAAAAGCCGGATATGATCTTCCCAAAAATTCATCAACGTATTTTTAAATGCTTATTTAAAATGTAAGGTATTCAATGATCGTAATTTTTTTAAGAACAGCCAATTTCTATATTTTGGCTTGTTTCAATTTTTAAATTGATTGTTTTATGTTTTTCGAGAAAGTTAAATTTCTACATTTTGGCTTATCTCAAAACAAAAAAGCATCTGATGTTACTCAAATGCTTTTTTAAAATTTTTGTTGGTGATCATTCCTGAACCACAAGCCTGAACCCGTTTCCGTGAATATTTACAATTTCTATGTTGGGATCGCCTTTTAAATATTTACGCAGCTTGGCAATGTAAACGTCCATACTGCGTCCGTTAAAATAGGTGTCGCTGCCCCATATTTTTTTTAGCGCGGCTTCTCTTGGCAGCAAATCATTTTTATATTCTGCCAGCATTTTTAACAGCTCATTTTCCTTGGGCGATAAGGTTTGAACATCTTTACCCATACTTAGCTGGCGAAGTCGCGGATTAAAATGATAGTTTCCCAGATCATATTCGGCATTGGCTTCTTCGCGATGCAACTCTTCGTTACGTTTTAAAATGGCTTTTATTTTATGCAGCAATACATCACTGTCAAATGGCTTGGTAATGTAATCGTCGGCGCCGAGTTTATAACCTTTAATGATATCGTCCTTCATTGTTTTTGCAGAAAGGAAAAACAAAGGCATATCCGGATCCACATTTCTGATTTCTTCAGCTACGGTAAAACCGTCCATATTCGGCATCATCACATCGAGCAGGCAAAGATCAAATTTTTCGCGCTGAAACGCAGCCAGTCCAAGCCTTCCATCTCTTTCTAATACCACATCATAATCGTTAAGCTCCAGGTAATTTTTTAGCACCATACCCAGGTTTGGATCATCTTCACAAATGAGAATTTTAGGTTTTTTATTTTCCATAACTGCTATTTTTTGTTTTTAATTGAATAAAGGTATTAGTTTTTATGAAATCAGTTTTACATATTTAATGCCATAAGTCATAATCTGAAAATGTGTCGGTTAAAAAGTTATAACAATGTAGTGATTTTCAATTTCACTTTGTAACTTCCCTAAAAAAATATGTCCACCAAAGAAGATTTTATACAGGCAATAAAAAACGGTTACACTTTTAAAGGCGAAACAATTAAGATTGGTGCCGGCATGCTCAACGGCGAAGTGATCCCCGAAGCGGAAATCTTTCTTCCACTGGCAACCATGAACCGTCACGGCCTCGTGGCGGGCGCTACAGGCGGTGGTAAAACCAAATCATTTCAAATGATAGCCGAAGGCCTCAGCGATGCAAGTGTGCCTTGTTTGCTGATGGATATTAAAGGCGACCTGAGCGGCATTGCTGCTGCAGGAACCGTAAACGATAAAATTACTTCCCGGTATCAGCAGTTAAAAATGGATTACAAGCCCTCATCTTTTCCGGTAGACCTGCTAACACTAAGCGACCAAAAAGGTGTTCGCCTAAGAGCCACTGTTTCTGAATTCGGCCCAATTCTTATGTCGAAAATATTGGGCTTAAATGATACACAAGGTGGCGTTGTTGCGATGATTTTTAAATATTGCGATGATAACAAACTGCCTTTACTGGATTTGAAAGATTTTATTAAAGTATTGCAATACGTAGGCAATGAAGGCAAGAGTGAATTGCAAACCACTTATGGAAATATATCTACAACTTCAACCGGAACCATTTTACGGAAGGTGATAGAACTGCAGCAACAGGGCGCAGATTTGTTTTTTGGAGAAAAAAGCTTTGAGGTGGATGACCTGATGCGCATGAGTGATGATGGACGCGGAATGATCAGCATTTTAAGAGTGGCCGATATTCAGGATAAACCGAAATTGTTTTCAACGTTTATGTTGCAAATGCTGGCCGAATTATATGCCGTTTGCCCGGAAGAAGGAGATTTGGATAAGCCTAAACTGATCATTTTTATTGATGAAGCGCACCTTATTTTTCAGGAAGCCACCAAGGCATTGCTGGACCAGATTAACACAGTAATCAAATTGATTCGATCTAAAGGCATAGGCATTTATTTTTGTACGCAAAATCCAATGGATGTTCCCGCGGGTGTGTTAGGCCAGTTGGGTCTGAAGATCCAACATTCGCTTCGTGCCTTTACCGCAGCAGACAGGGCGGTAATTAAACAAACAGCACAAAACTATCCTGAAACAAATTTTTATAAAACAGAAGACCTCATCACTCAATTGGGTATTGGCGAAGCTTTAGTTACGTTACTAAATGAAAAAGGAATTCCAACGCCTCTTGCACAGGTAATGATGTGCACGCCGAGGAGCAGAATGGATGTGCTTAGCGACACAGAAATAAACACCTTGGTTACGAATTCTAAATTGGCGCCTAAATACAACCAGGTAATTGACAGCCAAAGCGCCTATGAAATTTTAACCGCAAAACTGCAGGAGGCAGCGGCAAGCCAACCGCAACCCGCGGATAAAAAAACTGCGAAACCGGAGGAAAGCACACTCGAAAAAGTTGCCAACAATACGATCGTAAAAAGCATGATGCGCCAGGCTGGAAATACGATTGTTCGCAGTCTTTTAGGATCACTTGGTCTTGGAGGCCGAAGCAAAAGTTCGTCTAAAAGCTGGTTTTAAGACGACAATTTCCTTGGAAATGGTATTAAATTGGTCCAAATAAGGCCTTATGCGTTCTTAAATGAGTTTTTAAGCTGGCATATCGCCGTTGAACCAATTTTTAAAAAAATATATCAAAAGGCTTGCGAAATAGTAATTTCCACATTATCTTCGTTTCGGTTTTTCATAGGATATTGGATTTTAAAGCGGGACTAGATTTTTATCTGGGTCCCTTTTTTTTTATATTGATTCTCTAATATAATAATCACGAACTCAGGCGCGTGAAACCGTTTACTCAGTCTAAACAGCCATTTACTACATACCAGCCATATTTTATCATTTTCCCTTGCAGAATTAAAAAAATGATATTATTTTTATAACGGTTTTTCATAGGATATTGGATTTTAAAGCGGGACTAGATTTTCATCTGGGTCCCTTTTTTTTACCGCAACTTTATTAAACCGTCAGCCGTGATGGTGATAATATTCTCTTCATGCAAAAAATTTAAAATCTTTCTGATTTTTTCGCGATTGAAAGCAGGCAATTGTTGAAAAAGCTGACTAAATGATATGCACTGGCTCGCCGTAATGTTTTTTATTTCTTCGCTTATGGTATTAAACTCTTCAGTAGAAATATGCGTTTGTTTGTTCCTGATGCAATTGTCGCAAACGCCGCAGCGGCCAACAGAGTGATCATTAAAATAATGGGCAATCATTTTGCTTCTGCACGCAGTTTGGTTTTTTATGAAATCAAGCATTGCATTCAATCTCTTTTCAAAAGCTTCCTTTCTTTTTAATACCATTTTATCATTAATCACCAGGTCTGCGGCATTTACCCGGTTTTGAAGAAACTGAATTTGAGGGTTTTCTTTCTGCGGAGTATATTCTATAATGCCCATGCGGCTAATCGCTGCGAGCGACTTAAGAAGATCTTCGGGTTTTTGAGATATAAATTTTGCGAGCTGAATTTCGTTGACAGATGCAGGATAATCAAAAATTCCTTCATAGAAGCGCAGTAATCCCTTAATGGTTTCATCAAACTGCGGATAGCTTTTTTCGAACTGTTCCAGCTCTTGCCGGGTAGCGGTAAAAACAATGGTTGAAGGAGAGAAAAATTGTTCGCTGTAAGCGATGAATTCTTCCTGCTCTAAGATTTTTAAAACGTTGTTTACAACAAAGGCCTCAAGTGTAAATTTTTTTACGAAGTCATTTAAATTGAAATCATAAGAAACGCCTTCGCCGCTTCCTGAGGGCAATTGAAAATAATTGCACAATGCCGCATACACTTTTCTTATTGTGTCTTTTGAAGGAAACTTAATGTCAGGCTGCTTTTTAAGTTCTTTTAATTCCGCTTCATTATAAAATAAAACGGCATAAGACTTCTTTCCGTCTCTTCCGGCGCGGCCCGCTTCCTGGTAATAATTTTCCAGGGCATCGGGCACATCATAATGGATTACGGTTCTTACGTCGGGCTTATCAATGCCCATCCCAAAGGCATTGGTACAGGCGATGATGCGCGTTTTATTACTGATCCAATCTTCCTGTTTTTTATTTCGTTCGGCGCTTAAAAGACCCGCATGGTAATAGTCCGCGCTTATGCCATTCAGCTTTAGCAGGTCCGCAATTTCTTTTGTGCGTTTGCGGCTCTTGCAATACACAATGCCGCTGCCAGGCACTTTTTTTAAAACAGTAATCAGTTTATTTTGTTTTGAAGAAAGATCAAAAGCGCTGTACGAAAGGTTGGCCCTTTCAAAAGATTGATGAAATGACTGTTGGTTTTCTTTAAAGTGTAGTTGCCCGCAAATATCTTTTTGTACTTCCAATGTAGCAGAAGCCGTGAGCGCAAGAATCGGAATATCCGGAACCTGCTCGCGAAGCGCGGCAATCCGTAAATATGGAGGACGAAAATCGTAGCCCCATTGCGAAATGCAATGCGCTTCGTCTACTGCAATCAAATTAATTTTTATGATGGGCAAAAACTCCTGGAATAAAGAAGTCTCCAGCCGTTCCGGCGAAACATATAAAAACTTAAAATTGCCGTAAGCGGCATTTTGCAGTGTTTTCTTCACTTCAATAAAACTCATTCCGGAATAAACAGCAAGCGCCGGAATACCTTTGTTTTTCAGGTTTTGCACCTGGTCTTTCATCAGCGCTATTAAAGGACTTATCACCAGGCACAATCCATCATTAACCAATGCCGGCACCTGGAAACAAATTGATTTGCCGCCGCCTGTTGGCATCAGGGCCAGCGTATCTCTTCCCTCTAAAACAGAATGAATGATTTCGTGCTGCAGCGGCCGAAACTCATCGTATCCCCAATATTTTTTTAAAATTGCTGCCGGACTATTCATATAACTGAAAATATAGTTTTTTTGTTTTTTATTCTTCTAATTACTTATTAGCAATGTATTATTTTTACAAAAATCCATTATTTATGGAAATCGATTTTCAACTTGATGAAATTGATACCGCTGCAAAAAAATTTTTAGAAACCGGCAAAGATTATAGCGTGTTCGCTTTTAGCGGCGAATTAGGCGCCGGCAAAACTACCTTTATAACCGCGCTTTGCCAACAGCTTGGCGTAAACGAAAATGTTACCAGCCCAACTTATTCGATTATACAGGAATATGCCGCAGGGGATAATAAAGCCATTTACCACATCGATTTGTATCGCATCAAAAATAAAGATGAGGCCATGGATGCAGGCATAGAAGATTATCTCAGCAGCAACGAAATATGCATGATAGAATGGCCTGAAAGAGCGCCTTCCATTTTTCCGGCAAATACCGTTTTTGTTACCTTAACAATCCTATCGGCCAATAAGCGCAAATTGATAATGGAACTTCCCCGATAAAAATTTATTTTTATATTATATTCATCTTAAAAAATATTCATGGCATCCTCAAAACCTTTTGTTTCCCCGTCTTTTACCTATGAAACAATGGAGGAAACGCTTGACATAAAACCTCGTGGCGCAGCACTTTTTATTGGTATTCCCAGGGAAAATACTTTTTCGGAAAACCGGATTGCGCTTACTCCCGAGGCCGTAAGTGTGCTGGTGGCCAATGGACACCGCGTGGTAATGGAAACCAAAGCCGGCGAAGGTGCCAGCTATGCCGATAAGGATTACAGCGAAGCAGGAGCAAAAATTGCCAGCAGCAAAAAGGAGGTTTTTGAATGTGATATTTTGGTAAAAAGCGCCCCGGTTTGCGAGGCCGAAATTGATCTTCTGAAGCCCAACCAGTTTATTATTTCGCCCATTCATGTTACTGCGATGAAGCGCGAAACGCTGGAAAAAATGATGGAGAAAAAAATTACCGCGCTTAGTTTTGAAAATTTGAAAGATGACAGCGGCCACAATCCGATCGTGCGCAGCATGAGCGAAATTGCGGGCAGCGCCGTAATGTTAATTGCGGGACAATATTTAAGTAATGCCAACAATGGAAAAGGAGTATTGGTTGGCGGCATTTCCGGAATTCCTCCCACCAAAGTGATTATTATCGGCGCGGGCATTGTAGGGGAACAAACCGCAAGAACCGCGCTGGCCATGGGTGCAAGCGTAAAAATATTCGACAACAGCATTTACCGGTTAAAGAGATTACAAAATAATATCGGGCTGCGTTTATATACCTCTGTTATAGAACCCGGTATTTTGTCGAAGCAGTTAAAAACGTGCGATGTGGCTGTTGGCGCGCTGGCCGCATCTGGTGGAAGAACACCACTGGTGGTTACAGAAGAAATGGTAAGCAGGATGCGTCCGGGAAGCGTGATCGTTGATGTGAGCATCGATCATGGTGGATGTTTTGAAACTTCAAAAATAACGTCGCACACCACACCGGTATTTAAAAAATATGATGTAATTCATTATTGTGTTCCCAATATTCCCAGTGGCTTTGCCAGAACAGCTTCACAGGCAATAAGCAACGTTTTGATGCCATTAATGCTGGAAATGGCCGATGATGGCGGATTTGAAAACCTGGTTTGGTACAAAATAAATATTCGCAGCGGAATTTATTTATTTAAAGGCGCGCTTACTAATTTTCACCTGAGTGAAAGATTTGATTTGAAATTTACGGATTTGAATTTATTGATCGCGAGCAGAAGATAGCGATGGAAGCATTTATTTAATGTCGAATAAGCAAGCTGTGAAAAGCGAAAATGTAGTTTTAATCAATTTTTAAGATTGAATGAACGCATGGTGTTCAGTCATTTATACTTCCGCATATCAACTATTTCATCACAAAACGAATATTCTTTTTTATCGTTACTGCTGATAATTACCAACCGGTTTTTGCAATAATCATTTATTAAACTTTGATAAAGCGATATTCCTTCATCATCCAGATTGGTAAGCGGCTCATCTAACAAAACTGCGGGAACATCGCTAAAAATTGCCTGGGCCAGTTTTACTCTTTGCTTCATGCCGCTGCTGTAATAACGAATTTGCTTATGTGCAGCTTTTTCCAATCCTAATATATGGATAATGCCGGTCGTATTTATTGAAGAAAGCCATCCTTTCATTTTATGATGAAAAGAAAAAAATTCTACCAGCGTCATTTCTTCTACCAATTCCAGGTAAGGCGCTGCAAAAGATATTTTTTGAAAGATTTTTTCCGGTACGATTTCTTTATCCGGTTGATGATAGCTGATACTTCCTTCATTATGTATCGCAGATCCGGATATTATTTGCAGTAAGGTAGATTTTCCCGATCCATTCGGGCCGGTTATTGCATAATGCCTGCCTTCGTCAAATTGAAAATTCAGGTTTTTAAAAATCCATTCCCTGTTGTAGCGCTTGCCGAGATTTGTAAGATTAATTTTCATTCTTTAATTAGCTGATTGGCTAATTGGCTAACTAGCTAATTAACCTCCCCATTTTCTTTGGAAGATACCTTTAAAATCCCGCGCTTGCTGCCCTTTATAAATTGAAGAATCTCGTTTTTTTCGTCAGAATCAGGAAGTTCTTTTTCTATAAATTGGGTTGCCTGGGTAATGTTTAAGCCACGCATATAAATATTCCGGTAGATCTCTAAAATACCGTTGATTTTTTCGGTAGTAAATCCTCTTCGCTGCAGGCCAACAGAATTTACGCCAACATAGCTTAGCGGCGACCGGCCTGCTTTAATAAATGGCGGTACATCTTTAATAACTTCGGTTCCGCCGGCGATATAAGTGTGTGCACCGATTTTTGAAAATTGAATGGCTGCTGCCATTCCGCCAATTATAGCAAAGTCGCCGATTTCCACATGGCCTGCCAGTTGTACGGAGTTAGCAATTATTACATGATCGCCTAAAATACAATCATGGGCGATATGCGAATAAGCCATCAACAGGCAATTGTTGCCAATTACCGTTTTCCATTTATCTTTTGTTCCGCGGTTTACGGTTACGCATTCCCGTATGGTGGTGTTATCGCCAACCTGAACATAGGTTACTTCACCATCAAATTTCAGATCCTGGGGAATCGCTCCTAAAACAGCACCCGGAAAAACCAGTGCAGGATTTTCCGATCACTGTGTTTTTCATAATAACCGCATGAGACATAATGTGCGAGTTGTCTCCTATTGTTACACTCTCGTCTATTACAGCAAAAGGATCAATTTTTACATCCTTCCCGATTTGGGCTTTAGGATGGATATGTGCAAGAGTGCTGATCATATTAGGGTTTGGGGCGTTTAACTATTTGTGCGATTAAAATGGCTTCGGTAACAATTTTGTCACCTACGTATACCGTTCCTTTCATTTCGCAGATGCCACGGCGTATCGGGTGCATCAGCTCCATTTTTAAAATTAATGTATCGCCCGGAACTACTTTTTGTTTGAATTTGCAATTATCAATTTTAAGAAAATAGGTGTCATATTTATCAGGGCTGTTTCTTGGTATTGCGATGAACCCACCAACCTGGGCAAGCGCTTCTGCCAATAAAACACCAGGCATTACGGCATTTCCGGGAAAATGTCCCTGGAAAAACGGTTCGTTATAAGTAACGTTTTTTATACCAACTACATGGGTATCTGAAAGTTCAATAATTTTATCAACCAGTAAAAATGGGTAGCGGTGAGGAAGTGTTCTTTCTACTTCCTGGATGTCAAGAATTGGCGGAATATTAGGGTCGTATTTTGGAATATCCTGGCGATGCTTATATTTTTTAATATGCTCTTTTATTTTTTTCGCAAATTTTACATTGGAAGAATGCCCGGGTCTGTTAGCAATGATATGTGCTTTAAACGGATAACCTACGAGCGCCAGGTCTCCAACCACATCCAACAACTTGTGCCTGGCCGGCTCGTTTGGAAAACGAAGCGTGAGATTATTTAAAATCCCGGCCTCGCTCACTTTTACATCCTTTTTGTCAAATATTTTTGAAATACGCTCTACCTGTTCTTTATCTACCGGCTTATCTACCACAACAATAGCATTATTAATGTCGCCGCCTTTTATGAGATCGTTTGCAATAAGTTGTTCCAATTCATGAAAAAAGCAAAATGTGCGGCTTGGAGCTATTTCCTTTTCAAAATCGCCGATGTTACGCAAATCAGCGTGTTGTGTACCCAGCACCGGAGAGTTAAAGTCGATCAAAGTATTGATGCGGTAATCGTTATACGGAAGCGCCACCATTTCTACCTTTTTATCTTCATCCACATAATTAATATTGTGGAGGATTTTATAATAGATCTTTTCCGCATCCTGCTGTTGAACTCCGGTTTCCGAAAGGCGATCGATAAAAAGCTGGGCGCTTCCATCTAATATGGGCACTTCTTCACCATCGATTTCTATAAGCGCATTATCGATTTGCATTCCGACCAGTGCCGCCATCAGGTGCTCGATCGTTCCTACCTTTGCTCCATTAGCCTCTATGGTAGTGCTTCTGTTTGTTTCAATAACATTGTCCACGTCAGCCTTTACTACCGGGGCGCCATCAAGGTCTACTCTTTTGAAGTTGATACCTGTATTTGGTTCCGCGGGTTTAATTTGCATGGTAACTGATTGCCCGGTATGAATGCCGGCGCCTGAAATAGTTACTGCTTTTTTTAAGGTATGTTGGAAATGTTTCTCCTCAGAATTCAATGGTTCCATGGGCACGAAAGTATGAAAACTATTGTTTTTACTTATCTAAAAAGATAACGATTTTTTTATGTGGTAATAAATAAAAGATGAGAGGCTGGGTTAGTCAACTACGTTTTCGTTCTTCAATCTTTGTACAGTTTGCTCCAGATCTTTTATTCGTTTTTCCAGCTCGGGAAGATTGCGACTTAAAATTTGGCTTCTAAGTGCATGCGCATAATCGAAAGCCGGCGAACCGGTTACAGCTGTATTTGGGGTTTTCATTGATTTGCTAACGCCACTTTGGGCATTTATTTTGGAACCATCGGCGATTTGCACGTGGCCAACAATGCCCGCCTGGCCGCCAATCATTACATTTTTTCCAATTTTTGTGCTTCCGCTAACACCGGATTGCGCTGCAATTACGGTATTGTTGCCTACTTCAACATTATGGGCAATTTGGATGAGGTTATCAAGTTTAACGCCCGATTTTATTACTGTTGAACCGATAGTTGCCCTATCAATTGTAGTATTAGCGCCTATTTCAACGCTATCTTCTACGACCACATTTCCTATTTGAGGTATTTTTTTAAAGCTGCCGTCAGCCTGGGGCGCAAATCCAAATCCATCTCCGCCGATTACAGTTCCCGCATGAATTGTTACATTTTTTCCAATGGCACAATCATGATGGATGATTACGCCGGGATACAAAATAGTGCCGTCATCGACTGTTACATTATCTCCCAAATAAACCTGTGGATATAACTTTACATTATTTCCAATAATTACATTTTCGCCTAAATAAGTAAAAGCACCGACGAAAACGTTTTCGCCCATCCGGGCAGTGGCTGAAAGATAAACCGGCTGCTGAATTCCGCTGAGATTGGCTCTTGCAATTTTGGCATATTCAGTTAATACCATCGCGAAAGCAGAATAGGCATCCGGTACTCGGATAAGCGTTGCATCAATTTTTTTTTCTACTTCCAAACTGGAATTAATAATAATTACAGATGCCTTGGTAGTGTATAAAAAGTCTTCGTATTTTGGATTGGCAAAAAAAGCAAGTTGCCCTTTTGTTGCCTCTTCGAGTTTGCCGAAGGAGGATACAGCCATCTCCGGATCGCCTTCAATTTTACCATCTATCAGGTCAGCTATTTGTTTTGCCGTAAACTCCATTTGATTATGTGAACTTTTGTTATAATTAAATTATGCCAGGTTGATGACATCCATTTTGACGAAACAAATGTAAAATTTTTTTACCGTGCCGAATAAACTTTGATTGATCAGCGCATTATCTACTTCGGAAATATCTTTTACGGAGCCGTCTTTAAAAAGAATATGAATGTGCTCATCCTTATTACTATAGGTTTTATTTTGCGTTTCTCCTGAAAATACAAGGTACCCGGTTTCTTCATCATTAAGCTGCAGATAATTTCTTGCTAAATCTTTTTTTTCTTTGATAAAAGCCTTCGGAATTTCGTGGCCGGAGTATTTTACTTTTAGCAAATTGCGGTTAATAAGGTCTTTGCAAAGGATCGATAAAACTTTATCGGGATGATTGGCCCATAATTTTATGGCGCTTAGCACATCGTAATCATCAAGCTGGCAAAAATCATCAAAATGATGTTCAATTCCATCTTTCAAATAGGCTTCATGTAAAAAAATATTTAAAACGTCCGATGCGCTATCTGCTTTGATGGCGCGTGCTCTTTCAATAATTTTAACCAGCATTTTTTCTGCGCATAAAACGGTTTTATGTAAATAAACCTGCCAATACATAAACCGGCGCGATACCAGAAATTTTTCAATAGAATGAATGCCTTTTTCTTCAATCATCAATTCGCCATTGTGCACCGTAAGCATTTTAATAATGCGGTCGTAACCAATTACTCCTTCGCTTACGCCGGTAAAAAAACTGTCCCGTATTAAATAGTCCATTCTGTCAACGTCCAGCTGTCCGCTCAGCAACTGATGAAGAAATTTTTTGGGATGTACATTGGTAAAAATATCAATGGCCATCTGCATTTTTCCATCAAGCTCTTCGTTCATTTTTTTCATCAGTTGAAAGGAAAGAGTCTCATGACTCACGCCTCTTATCAGCACATTTTCCAACGCATGAGAATAAGGCCCGTGGCCAATATCATGAAGAAGGATCGCCGCTTTGGCAGCCTGCTCTTCTTCTGCGGAAATAGCAACGCCTTTACTTTTTAATTCGTGAATGGCGTTGCACATTAAATGATAAGCTCCCAGCGAATGATGAAGCCTGGTATGAACCGCGCCGGGATATACCAGTTGCGCCATCGCCATTTGATGAATTCTTCGAAGGCGCTGATAAAAAGGGTGCGATATTATTGCATAAATCAATTCGTCATCAACGGTGATAAAGCCGTAAACAGGGTCATTGATTATTTTTCTAAAAGACATTTACTTTAAATTGTTAAAAAGAATTGCATCGGTTGCAAAGATAAATTTTGGAAAGGGAATAAATTATATTTGTAAGCAACAGGTTAAACTTGAATAATTGAGTTGATGCCTCTTGTGGGCCGACTAAAATAATATAAATGAATACAGCAAAAATTTTATGGGTAGATGATGAGATGGAAAGCTTAAAGTCTCAGATTATGTTTCTGGAGAATAAAGGATATGAGGTTACTTCATTAAGTAATGGCCATGATGCGCTTGATTATGTGAAAGATAATATTGTGGATGTTGTGTTGCTGGATGAAAGTATGCCCGGCATTACAGGACTTGAAACTTTGCAGAAAATAAAAGAAGTTAACTCGCAAATTCCGATCGTTCTCATTACAAAAAATGAAACAGAAAATTTGATGAATGAGGCGATAGGATCGCAGATAACCGATTATTTGATAAAGCCCGTAAATCCAAACCAGGTATGGCTTTCGTTGAAAAAAATAATCGATAATAAAAGACTGGTTGCAGAAAAAACCACTTCTACTTATCAGCAGCAATTCCGCGAGTTGTTTATGGCGCTTAGCGATAACCCGGATTATAACGGATGGATGGAAATTTATAAAAGACTGGTGTATTGGGAGCTCGAAATGAAGAAAAGCGACAGCCCTGAAATGCGCGAAATCTTTCAATCGCAAAAGAACGAAGCCAACAATGATTTCTTTAAATTCATTTCTAAAAATTATTCAAACTGGGTTACTAACCCGTGCGGCTGCCGCGCCAATCATGAGCCATACGCTTATGAAATTTAAAGTGTTTCCTCATGTTCAAAAGGGAACGCCCACCTTTTTTATTTTAATAGATAATTTAAGGTTCGATCAATGGAAAGCGATCCAGCCTTTGTTTGCAGAAAATTTCCGCATACACGAAGAAGAAACGTTTTATTCTATTTTGCCAACGGCCACACAATACAGCCGCAATGCGATTTTTGCGGGTTTATTGCCGCTCGAAATTGAAAAGCAATTTCCGGTAGAGTGGAAAAATGATGATGAGGAGGGCGGCAAAAATTTGTTTGAAGAATTGTTCTTTAAAGCGCAGTTAAAAAGGCTTCGTAAAGAAGATCTTAAATATTCTTATACAAAAATTACCAATCACCAGGATGCGCAAAAGCTGGTTGATAACATGCACAATTTTTTGAGCAACGACATCAATATTATCGTTTACAATTTTGTAGATATGCTTAGCCATGCGCGCACCGAAATGGAAGTGCTGAAAGAGCTTGCCGGTGATGAAGTAAGTTACAGAAGCCTTACTGCATCATGGTTTGAGCATTCTCCTTTGCACCAGGCTTTAAAAAAAATAGCAGATAAAAAAATAAATTTAATTGTGGCAACCGACCACGGAAGCGTTCGCGTAAATACGCCGCATAAAGTAGTAGGCGATAAACAAACCACGGCCAACCTTCGCTATAAACACGGACGTAATTTAAATTACGATCCAAAAGAAGTACTGGCTTTTCGTGATCCAAGGCAGGCCGGCTTGCCGGTGCCTAATGTAAATTCTTCGTTCATCTTTGCAAGGCAGGATGGTTATTTATGTTATCCTAATAATTACAATCATTTTGCTAATTATTATAAAAACACTTTTCAGCATGGCGGCGTAAGCCTCGAAGAAATGATTATTCCGGTAATCAGGATGACGAGCAAGTCAAACTCCTGACAGCCGATATAAGCCAGAATATAGATTTCTTCGCTTTTATTTCATGTGAATTTTTCGGCGTAGATTTTCTTCAGACCTAAAATAGCAGGACTCAACAGTTGTTTAACATTGGTAAAATCTATGTTTTGGCTTACATGATGTTTCATACAAGCCAAAAAGTAGATTTTTGTTTTATTTTTTCAGTGAAAGTATTCTTGATACATATTTCCCCAGTATATCAAATTCGATATTTACCACATCATCTTCCATCAATGTTTTAAAATTAGTGTGGGCTAATGTATAAGGGATGATGGTAACCGTAAAATTATTGTTGCCAACGTTAAAAGCTGTGAGGCTAACGCCATTTATACAAATGGAGCCTTTTTCAATAATCAGTGCTGCAAAGTTTTCACTAAATTCAAAAGTAAATTCAACGCTGCCTTCTTTATCTTTCCTTTCCGTACAAATGGCCGTTCCATCTACATGGCCCTGAACAATATGGCCATCAATGCGACCATTTAGTTTCATCGAACGCTCCAGGTTGATTGTATCGCCGGGATTCCATAACCCCGCATTGGTTTTTTGAAGCGTTTCGCTAACCGCAGTTACCCGAAAAATATCTTTTTTTATTTCTTCTACCGTAAGGCAAATTCCATTGTGGCTTACACTTTCGTCTACTTTTAAATGAGAAGCGAGGTCGCTTTTAATAAAAAAGACCCTGTTGGATTTTTCAATAGAAATCTCTTTTATCTCTCCTAAATCCTCGATGATGCCGGTGAACATTTTGTATTTTGTATTTTTTTTTAAAATTAATGCCTTTTTGGAGTTCCTACATTTAAAAATTTCCTTTATCTTTGCACTCCTTAAAAAATAAAAAGGAAATTTTATGTTGATTATCGATTCAAAAGATTGCGAAAATATTGACAAAGCGCTTAAAAAGTATAAGAAAAAGTTTGAAAAAAGCCGTACGCTTTTGCAACTTCGTGAGCGCCAGTCTTTCACTAAACCTTCAATAAAAAGGCGTGGTGAAGTATTGAAAGCAGTTTACAAGCAGCAGATTGCCAGCGGAAAAATTGAAATTTAAATAGATTTCATCTCCATATAATTATTCCGGATAGCTTAAATCACTAACTTTATAGCTACCGGTTTTTTTATGTCCCCAACTGAAACATACCCGATACAGGAGTTTTTAAACTATCTTACCTATCAAAAGAGGTATTCCAGGCACACCATCATTTCGTATCAAAACGATCTCACGGGTTTTTTTGATTTTATGGCGTTAGAATATCAATCTTTGGATATTAAAGATATTTCCGGCCCGATGGTACGATCGTGGCTGGCATCCTTAAAAGAAAATAAAGCAGCTTCCGGAACAGTAAACCGAAAAATATCCACACTCAAGTCTTTTTTCAAATACCACCTTAAATTAAATCACATTGAGGTTAGCCCCATGGCGGCTACCTCGGCAATAAAAGCAAGCCGCCGCCTTCCCTCGTTTATAGAGGAAAAAGATATCCAGCGCTTATTTAATGAGATTGAATTTGACCCGGGCTTTAAAGGCCAGACAGATTATTTGATCCTTCAAATTTTATATCAATCGGGTATAAGGCGCAGCGAGCTAATTACGCTTAAAGAGCAACATGTAGATAAAAAAGCATCCACAATAAAAGTATTGGGAAAAGGAAATAAAGAACGCCTGATACCGGTAAATAATCAGTTGCTGCAATTAATTGACCGGTATATTTTAGAAAAAAGAAAGCTGTTGGGTGAGGCGGCTGGCATTTACCTGTTGGTAAGCGAAAGCGGTAAAATGCTTTCGCCGAAATATGTATACAATGTGGTAAAGTCCTATCTCTCGCTGGTTTCAACCAATGAAAAACAAAGCCCCCATATTCTGCGGCACAGTTTTGCAACGCATCTTACCAATAACGGCGCGGAAATTAACGCTATTAAAGAATTGCTGGGCCATAGCAGCCTTGCCGCTACCCAAATTTATACGCACAACTCCATAGAGAAATTAAAAGAAGCCCATAAGCAGGCACATCCAAAATCGTAAAGAAAATAAAAGTTAATTCAAGAAAATTTCTCTTTGAGAAATGGGTTCTAAAACGTAACTTCATTTTTGCAGAATTTCTTAACTTACCTTTAAAACACTATATATGGCCATATATATCTACTTACACCTACCCGTATTTTTTTATTGCTCACTATAAAACTTTAGACTACTATGGACGTAAAAATTCAAACACACCATTTTGTGGCTGACTCAAAATTGGTTTCGTATGTAGAGAAAAAACTTTCGAAGCTTACGCAGTATCATGAGCGCATAACGAAAGTTGACATTTTTTTGAAGCTTGATAATGTAGCCCACAAAATCAAAGACAAAGTAGCAGAGATTAAAGTACATGTTCCGAGACACGACTTTTTTGTAAAACACTGTTCAAAATCATTTGAAGAAAGTTTTGATTTCGCCCTGGACTCGGTGATAACGCAAATGAAGCGAAAAAAAGAAAAGATGGCCGCTTAATTTTTAATAAGATTTAATTTTAAAATCCTCCGCAATCCGGGGGATTTTTTTTGAATTTTTCGGATCGAAAACCTGAAAAAATTGGTGCAGAATAAATTGCCTAATTTTTTCTTTTCAAAATTTTTCCATTAAACATTTTCCATTACCTTTGCCTTCCCAAAAAATAGACCTATGCGCTGTATTGAGGGGAAAAGTTCTTAAAAATACTTTTATTTTATGTAATTGCCAGTGTAGCTCAGTTGGCCAGAGCAGCTGATTTGTAATCAGCTGGTCGGGGGTTCGAATCCCTCCACTGGCTCATTGAATTTTAGATTGCAACGATTTTAGAATTCAGATTTAGTTTGTAACAATCTGCATTGTAAATCTAAATTCTGCAATCGAATCTGGGCAGATGGCCGAGTGGTTAAAGGCGACAGACTGTAAATCTGTTCTCTCACGAGTACGTAGGTTCGAACCCTACTCTGCCCACATTTAGTTTTTTGAAATGGAATTGTTATTATTCTCTTTTTAAAACTAATCAGATAAGTTAAAAAGTAGTTTTTTGAAATAGTTGTCTGACTTCTTTCAAGCTGTTGTAGCTCAGGGGTAGAGCACTTCCTTGGTAAGGAAGAGGTCGTGAGTTCAATTCTCATCAACAGCTCATAGAGTTCGTTTGAAAGATTCGGCAGTTCTTTGAATATAAGAATTAATAAATAAGCGGAAGTAGCTCAATTGGTAGAGCGATAGCCTTCCAAGCTATAGGTCGCGAGTTCGAGACTCGTCTTCCGCTCAACAAAATAAGCAGCCTCTCCAAATTGGAGGCTGCAGTTAAAATTTTAAAAACAAAAATTAAATTAAACAAAATGGCAAAAGAGAATTTTAAAAGGGATAAACCCCACGTTAACGTTGGTACTATCGGTCACGTGGATCATGGTAAAACCACCTTAACAGCCGCTATAACCGATATTTTGTCTAAAAAAGGTTTGGCGGAGAAAAGAAATTATGATGATATTGATGGTGCTCCTGAAGAAAAAGAAAGGGGTATTACAATTAATACTGCGCACGTAGAATATGCAACTGCTAACCGTCACTACGCACACGTAGATTGCCCGGGTCACGCGGATTATGTAAAAAATATGATCACAGGTGCTGCCCAGATGGATGGTGCAATTCTAGTAGTTGCTGCTACTGATGGTCCTATGCCTCAAACTAAAGAACACATTCTTGTTGGCCCGCCAGGTTGGTGTTCCGCGTATTGTTGTTTTTATGAATAAAGTTGATTTGGTAGACGATCCGGAATTATTAGAATTAGTGGAAATGGAAATTCGCGAGTTGTTAACTTCTTACGGTTTTGATGGTGATAATACTCCAATCATCCAGGGTTCTGCAACTGGTGCTTTGGCCGGTGATGAAAAATGGGTTGCTAAAATTGATGAATTAATGGAAGCAGTAGATACTTACATTCCATTACCTCCGCGCCCGGTTGATCAGCCATTCCTTATGTCTGTGGAAGACGTATTCTCAATCACTGGTCGTGGTACAGTTGCTACAGGTCGTATTGAAAGAGGCCGTATCAAAGTAGGTGAAGGAATTGAAATTGTTGGTTTAATGGAAAAACCATTGACATCTACTGTTACAGGTGTTGAAATGTTTAAAAAATTACTTGACGAAGGTGAAGCTGGAGATAACGCAGGTTTGTTGCTTCGTGGTATTGAAAAAACTCAGATCCGTCGTGGTATGGTTCTTTGCAAACCAGGTTCTATTACTCCACACACTGAATTTAAAGGTGAAGTTTACGTACTAAGCAAAGAAGAAGGTGGACGTCATACTCCATTCTTCCAAAAATACCGTCCTCAGTTCTATTTCAGAACTACAGACGTAACAGGTGAAGTTGAATTACCGGCAGGAACTGAAATGGTAATGCCTGGTGATAATACCTCATTAACTGTTAAGCTGATTCAGCCAATCGCAATGGAAAAAGGTTTGAAATTTGCGATTCGCGAAGGTGGCCGTACAGTTGGTGCCGGACAGGTTACTGAAATTATAAAATAAGATATCATATCTTTGTAAACTAAAATTAGCTAATTAGCAAATTTGCTAATTAGCTAATTTGGTTTTAAGGAAGTTCTTTAAATACGGGCATAGTTCAATGGTAGAATAGAGGTCTCCAAAACCTTTGATCAGGGTTCGAATCCTTGTGCCCGTGCAAACTAATGAGGTAATGTGCTGATTAGCTAATATGCTAATTAAGCGTTTGAAACATTATCACATTGGCTAATCAGCTAATTAGCAAATTAATATTATGAATAAAATTGCATACTACATCAGGGACTCTTATAAGGAAATGATGCATAAAGTAACCTGGCCTTCATGGGAACAGTTACAACAATCTACCATGATCGTATTGGCTGCAACCATTATTATTACTGCGGTGGTGGCATTGATGGATTTCGTTTCCAATGGGGTTTTAAAATTTATTTATTCCTTATTTAAGTAATCATGGCAGAAACAGAAAATATAGAAGAAGTTCACCCGGAATCAGGATCTGCGGAGTCTGTGGAAGGCGGAGTACCTGCTTCAACAGTTCCGGAAAAAGATACCAAATGGTATGTGCTAAGGGTGGTGAGCGGTAAAGAGCGCAAGGTGAAAGAATATTTGGATAAAGACATTATCAGGAACGGATGGGATAAGCTGGTGCTCCAGGTGTTTTTGCCCGTTGAAAAAGTGTATAAAGTAGTAAACGGCAAAAAAGTGATGAGAGAGCGTAACTTTTATCCGGGATATATTATGATAGAAGTGCTTGAGGGTAAGCTTTCAGAAGAAATGATACAGCACCTGAGCAATATTACCAACGTGATGCATTTTTTAACTGATGGTAAGGGTTCTAAAGGAAATATCATCAGCCTTAGAAAATCTGAAGTGAATAAGATGCTTGGAAAGGTGGATGAAATGGCTGATGCCGGCGGAATGAAGATGAGCGAACCATTTATTGTGGGAGAAACCATCAAAATCATCGACGGTCCGTTCAACGATTTTAATGGCGTTATTGAAGAAGTTACAGATGAGAAAAAGAAACTAAAAGTGCAGGTAAAAATATTTGGTCGTGCTACTCCGGTGGAATTAAGTTATATGCAGGTAGAAAAAATTTCTTAAACCTATTTTAAAATTATTGCCAACCCGCTTTCAAAATGAAGCGGGTTTTTTTATGTGTTCATTTCAAACAAATTGAGATAAGCCAAAAAATAGATTTTTCACTTTTTCCCTGGTACATGAAAGCAACCTCATTCCTCTTTTCTCTTTACCAATAAATACCAATCATTCTCCAGCGGTAAATAACCAATATCATAGCAAAAGAAATAGACATTTCCTTTTTTGTTGGTGTAGGTATGCGTGATATATTTAAATTGAAACCCTTTTTGCAATAATTTTTCTTTGGTGGTTTTGGCGATTTCTTCGTCACTTTTAAAAATACCTTCTAAAATTCGCCGGTTTTTTCCTAATGCATTATTAATGTTCCTGACCAGGTTTACACTTGCCGATTTTAATTGGTTGTTATAAGAATTGCGGCAATAATCATCACAAAACTTCTTGTCTGTTCGTCCCTTTACGGGCTTGTTGCAATTAAGACAACTAACAGTTTGATTGGCAGCAGTCATGCAGAGCAGGTTTTGATTCTAACAGAAAGATACGATTAATATTTAATAAGTACAAGCGTTTACAAACGGTTATATACAACTATAAACGATTAAAAACCGAATACCGCTTTTTGTCGATTGCATCTTTGTGGTGTTGATGAAACAAGCGCTTGCTTTATCAACTGAAATAAATAAAATTTAAAACAGCTTGTCGTAAACGACGGGCACAAATCTTACAGTTATGTACACATTAAAAAACAAAGTGCAATTGATCGGCAACCTGGGTATGGCTCCCGAGGTACGCACCACAAAAACAGGAAAAAAAGTGGTTCGCTTTTCAATGGCCACAAATGAAGCTTACAAAAATGCCAACGGCGAAAAAGTAACTGAAACCCAATGGCACAATTTAGTTGCCTGGGGCAAAGTTGCGGACCTCGCAGAGAAGTATTTGGTGAAAGGTGCCGAAGTAGCTATTGATGGCAAATTGATTAATAACAATTACACCGATAAAGAAGGTAACAAAAAATACTCAACTGAAGTGCATGTGAATGAATTGTTGTTGATGGGTAGCAAGGCTTCAACTTAGTATTTCGCCACAGATTGCACAGATTTACACGGATTTGCTTTGTTATGAAAGATTGATTATTCAGGTGAAATCTGTGTAATTCGTGGCAATATTTATTCATTTGTCTAATACTCCTTGTTATGAATAATCTTTTATTTAAAGATGAAACTTATACTATTATAGGCATAGCTATGGAAGTACATAGAATTCTTGGTCACGGATTTAGTGAAATAGTTTATAAAGATGCTATATCCTTAGAAGCAACGTGAAGACAGATTAAAATTGAACGTGAAAAAGAATTTAAGATCGAGTACAAGGAGAAAATATTACCTCATCCATTCAATGCAGATTTTCGTTTTCTTTGATAATATAATTGTTGAAGTAAAAGCCCGGGAAGGAGCAATAAATAATGATAACGTATCACAAACATTGAATTATTTAAGGGCATCGGGTTGCCGCGTTGGCTTAATTATTAACTTTGGCCGAAAATCCCTGGAACATCAACGCCTCATTTTTTAAAAGTTTTTCTTCACTTTCTTTTTGCCACAGATTACACGGATTTTCACAGATTTTAAAGTAAAAGGAAAGGCTTGGGTGAATATTCGAATAATAATATGAGGTGATTAGTTTACAGGTTTTTCAATCCGTGTAAATTTGTGCAATCTGTGGCTATGCTTTTTAAAATTATACCTTGCAACCCTTAATCCGTGGCCATATCTTATCTTTAAATTAATCCGTGGTTAATAAATAATTATAATGTCAGACATTAATTCAATAGAACGCAACGAAATATTTGATCTTGCGTATCGCTTTGTAACCGAAACAAGCGAGAATATTTTTCTTACCGGAAAAGCGGGCACAGGAAAAACTACATTTCTAAAATATCTCAAAGAAAATTGCACCAAAAATATTGTAGTGGCTGCACCTACCGGCGTTGCCGCTATCAATGCCGGCGGAGTTACTTTGCACAGTTTATTTCAATTACCATTTCATCCATTTTTGCCCACTGTCAATCATAAAAGTGAGTTGTTGGGTAAATTAAAATTTAATAAACAGCGTGTAGAGCTTTTGCGCAAAATGGAGCTGTTGGTAATTGATGAAATATCAATGGTTCGCTGCGATACGATGGATGCTATTGATACCATTTTAAAATCGGTACGCAGAAAGCACAATGTGCCTTTTGGCGGCGTGCAATTATTGTGCATTGGCGATTTGCATCAATTGCCGCCGGTTGCAAAAAGGGAGGAAATGAACATTTTGCAGGAATATTATTCTTCAGAATTCTTTTTTGACAGCATTGTTATAAAAGAACAAATGCCCATGCTGATCGAATTGAATAAAATTTACCGGCAAAAAGAAGATTCATTTGTAAATCTTTTAAATAAAGTCCGCAACAATAGAATGGAGGCAGATGATTTTGAAGATTTGCATTTTAGATTTAATCCCACATTCCGCCCATCGCTTGAAGAAAACTATATCACGCTTACATCTCACAACAACCAGGCAGATCAAATCAATTACCGCGAACTGCAAAAATTATCAGCGCCTTCATTTACTTATGACGCAAAGATCGAAGGCGAATTTCCTGAAAGCATGAATCCGGCAGAAGGAAAATTGGTGTTGAAAGAAGGCGCGCAGGTAATGTTTTTAAAAAACGATGTTATTAGCAAAAGATATTTTAACGGAAAAATTGGAATCATCAAATCTTTAAAAGAAGATGAAATTATTGTGGAAAGCGATAATGTAGAAATTTCTGTTTTTCAGGAAACATGGGAAAATTCCCGTTATACTATAAACAGAGAGGATGGAAAACTGGAGCAGGAAACCCTTGGTACTTTCACCCAATTTCCGCTCAGGCTTGCATGGGCCATCACCATTCATAAAAGCCAGGGACTTACATTTGAAAAAGTGATGATAGATGCAGGCGCAGCTTTCAGCAGTGGCCAGGTTTATGTGGCATTAAGCCGCTGTACCAGTCTGGACGGGATTGTGCTTTTATCTAAAATTCCTGCGGCAGCAATTTACAGTAACGAAAATGTGGTAAAAGGCCAGCAGGCGCTTACTCATAAAGGCTCACTCGCAGAAAGGTTTGAAGGCGCCCGGCAAATATTTACGCAGCAATTGCTGGAAGATATTTTTTCATTCAGCGAGATAAGCGATTTTATAGATTTACTGCATTTAAAAATTAATGAGCACCGCGAGAAACTGAATAAAGAATCAGTGGAGTGGATCAATGATCTGAAAAATAATTTTTCCATTGATAAAAAAGTTGGTTTGAATTTTATAAGGCAGGTTGGTGAACTGATGAAACAAGAGACTGTGATAGAAAAAAACCTTGCATTGCAAAAAAGAATCAACGATGCAGCAAATCATTTCGAGCCAAAATTTTCGGCATATCAGCGTTCTCTTCAAACTCATCCGATAATCACCGAACATAGGGAAACCGCCAACATTGTTAATGAATATTTGAATCAATTATTATTAGCACTCCATGTTGAAAATTATTTTTTAGCAATACTGCAAACAGCCATTTTCTGTTACCACTTTTTTACAGCATAAATTAAAATTTGCTCAGCCACGGATAAATATTTCCTGCTATGCAAGCGGTAAAAAGCAATCTTTTTCGGATGTGCCCAACGCAGAATTGTTCGATACACTGAAACGCTGGCGCGACATGGTTTGCGAAGAAAGCGGATTGCCGATTTACATGGTTGCCAATCAGAATACTTTAAAAGAAATTGCAACTTACCTTCCGTTAACAAAAAAAGATTTGCAGAAGTTAAGCGGATTTGGAAAAGCGAAAGCGGAGAAATACGGGGATGATATTTTAGAAGCAATTGCAGATTATTGCAACAGGCATAATATTGAAAGCAATATGGAGGCTAAAGAAGAAAGTCCGAAAAGGGAAAGAAAAGAGCGGCCTTTGGAAGAAAAAACTCCAACACAATATTGTCACCTACAATTTATTTAAAGAAGGAAAGTCGGTAGCTGAAATTGCCAAAGAAAGAAATCTGGCAGCAGGCACCATTGAGGGACATTTATCTTCTTTCGTTGCAAACGGTGAAATTCATATTGATAAAATGGTTACTCCCGAAAAGCAAAACCTTAATAAAAGAAGCGGTAAAAATCTACGGAGCAGAAAGTTTCAAAACCTTAAAAGAAAATCTGCCGGAAAATATTAGCTATGGTGAAATAAGAATGGTGATGGCAGCTGGAAAATTGGAATCTGCAAAGAAAATTTATGGTAAAACGCTAAATCAATAGGCATTAGAGAAATGGCAGATGAGTCGTTATGTACAAATCAATCGGTACATATAACGGTATTCTCATCGAAGAAAGTAATATTTCTTAAATTTGATAGACAAAATCTAGTTATGAATGTTGCAGAAATGAAAAAAAAATACATGAAAAATCAACAAGCTTGACGAATCTCAATTAAAAATGGTAGAAAAATTTACTGAGAAAATCAATTTACAAACTTCTGAATGGGATTTAAAGAAGTATGTAAATTGTAAATTTTAAACTGAAAGCGCTAGGAGAAGTGTTGCAAAAACTTGCGAAATGATAAGTGTTACGCAGGCGATTGAAATTCACAAAAGGTTATTAAAGCAATTTGGCGGTGCAATGGTATGAGTGATTTAGGTGCGCTGGAATCAGCCATTGCCCGTCCGTTTCCAAACTTTTGGAGGTGAAGATTTATATCCGGATTTTTTTACAAAAGCTGCTGCAATCGGAGAAAGCGTTATAATTAATCATCCATTTGTTGATGGAAATAAACGAACCGGAACGGTTGCAATTTTACGTGTTGCGAAATAAAAAAATCACCTGCGGCAACCGAAGTAACCTCTACAATTTTGTAATTGCCATTTCCACAGGTGAAAAAAAATTTGAAGAAATTGTTGAATGGCTGAAAGAAAATACAAAATAGATAAGTTCGCAGTTTATCAAGAGCCTTCTTTCTCAAAAATATCTTTAAAATGAGGAAAAAAGTTATAGTTAACAGAGAAAGATTCATTGAATCTGTTTATCATTTATCATTTTACGGAAATATTTTAAATCAGATAAATTATACAATAGGTCCGTTTACAGATGGATTTTCAGAAAAGCAAATCAAAATAACAGCCTTTTCAATTCAATGGAATATTTTGATAATTACACAGTCAATAATTGATGAGCTAAACAAGTTTTTATTTGATTATAACTCAGATGATCTGGATCTGAAAAATCGTCGCAACGCTTTTAAGAAAATTATAGCTCCAGCTGTTGAAGAAATTAAAAAGTGGAAAGATATTAAAGAATTTAGAAATAATATTCTGGCTCATAACGGTAGCAATTATTACGGGAATAGTGTGATACTATCTAGTAAATTCAATAATTATTGCATCCCACGGTTCCATAGTGACTTTTTGATTTTATTTAAACTTCTTCAACTTATTATTGAAAAGGCCGAAGAAATATTTGCTGAAGAGAAAGAGGAAGCAGAAAAAATAATGAATAATCTGATTGAACAAAAGCAAGCTAGTCGTACCCAAAAAGATGATTTTTCAACAGCAGTTAATACGATTAATAATATAATTTCTGAAATGAATAAAAGAGGGGAAAAGTATAATTCTATTTGCTAAATTATATGAGCTTATTTTATCAGCTTAATAAAATTTTCGAACTTAAATTAATCACTTCAATTTTTGGGAGGTCAAGAAATGTAGAAAAAGCTAAAGGTCTTGCCTCCTCCCGACTTTTTCTTTTTTATTCCAACCATTTCCCATACTTTTGCAATCCCAAAAAAGTTCTTTATAGAAATCATTGAATGGGAGTCCTGAGCGTGTCGAAGGACGTTAACACCAAAAATTTAAATCATGGCAAAAGAAATCACTGGCTATGTCAAGCTCCAATGCAAAGGAGGACAAGCCAATCCTGCGCCGCCAATCGGCCCCGCACTAGGTTCTAAAGGTATCAATATCATGGAGTTCTGCAAACAATTCAATGCAAGAACCCAGGATAAGCAAGGGAAAGTTCTTCCCGTTCTCATTACAGTTTATGGCGATAAATCATTTGATTTTATCATTAAAACGCCTCCTGCTGCTGTTCAGTTAAAGGATGCCGCTAAAATTACCAGTGGCAGCAAAGAACCCAACAGAAATAAAGTAGGTAAAGTTTCCTGGGACCAGGTAGAAGAAATCGCCAAAGATAAAATGGCAGATCTCAACGCCTTCAGTCTTAACAGCGCCATGAAAATGGTTGCAGGTACCGCCCGCAGCATGGGCTTAACCGTTGATGGTAAAGCTCCCTGGGAAAACTAAATTGTAAACTAATCCCGTGCCTACGGGAAAACTTTTGAAAAAATGATTACTAAAAAAAGAAAAGAAGCCAACGCAAAAGTTGATGCAAACAAAGCCTATTCGCTAAAAGAGGCTTCAGCGCTGGTTAAAGAAATTAATACAACCAAATTTGATAGTTCTGTAGATCTTCACATTCGCCTCGGAGTAGATCCTAAAAAAGCGGATCAAGCTGTTCGTGGAACAGTTTCTCTTCCTCACGGAACCGGTAAAACCAAAAAAGTATTGGTGCTTTGCACTCCCGATAAAGAACAGTCTGCTAAAGACGCAGGCGCTGATTTTGTTGGTCTCGACGAATATATTTCTAAAATTGAAGGCGGCTGGACTGATGTGGATGTGATTATTGCCACTCCGTCGGTGATGCCAAAGATCGGCCGTTTGGGTAAAGTATTAGGGCCAAGAAACCTGATGCCGAATCCGAAAACAGGAACCGTAACCAATGATGTGGCTGCAGCTGTAAACGATGTAAAAGGCGGTAAAATCGCTTTTAAAGTTGATAAAGTGGGTATCGTTCATGCATCAATTGGCCGAGTAAGTTTTTCTCCTGATAAAATTGAAGCAAATGGCCAGGAATTAATTAACGCCATCGTTAAATTAAAACCAGCTACTTCAAAAGGCACCTATCTAAAAGGCCTTAGCATGGCCAGCACCATGAGCCCGGGCATTTTGATAGATACAAAATCAGTACAGAATTAATTAAAATTATTTGCTTCAGATTGTTTCTGACAATTACCAAGCAGCAAAACAAATAGTATGAACAAAGAACAAAAACAAGAAGTAATAGAAGCTTTGAAAAGCAAGTTTTCTCAGTATTCTAATTTCTATATAACAGATACTGAAAGCCTTTCAGTGGCCCAGGTTACCGATTTGCGCCGTCATTGCTTTGATAAGCAGGTTGAAATGAAAGTGGCTAAAAATACTCTTATCAAAAAAGCGCTGGAAAGCTTGGATAGCGAAAAATATTCCGGTGTTTATGATTCACTGCACAAGGTTACGGCTTTAATGTTTAGCGAAAGCCCTAAGGAGCCCGCAGTTATTATCAGCAGTTTCCGTAAATCGATGAATGGCGAAAAACCTGTATTAAAAGCGGCGTTTCTAAACGGAGATATTTTTGTTGGCGATAATCAATTGATTAACCTCACCAAGATCAAAACTAAAAATGAATTGATCGGTGAAGTAATTGGATTGTTAATGTCTCCAATTCAGCGTGTAATTGGTGCTTTACAAAACAGGCCCGAAGTTGCGGAAGCAGCGCCAAAAACAGAAGAAGCACCCGTAGCTGAAGCGCCAAAAGCAGAAGAAGCGCCAAAAGCGGAAGATGCAGCTTCATCACCTGAAGCAACAGCTTAAGGAATACATTGGAATTATTAACTTTAATAAATCAATCGGCTTCTAATAGAACCCGATTTTAAGACAACAATTTTTTTAAAACCCTCCACCGGATCATTAATTGAAAAGAAGGTGGAAAAAATTTAACAACCATGGCAGACGTAAAATCATTGGCCGAAAGCTTAGTAGGCTTAACAGTAAAAGAAGTTCAGGAATTAGCTGATTTCTTAAAAACAGAATACGGAATTGAACCCGCAGCAGCAACTGTAGTTGCAAGCGCAGATGGCGGCGGAGCAGCAGCAGCGGAAGAAAAAACATCTTTTGATGTTATTTTGAAAGCAGCAGGCGCTAACAAATTGGGAATTGTAAAAATCGTTAAAGAACTTACAGGCTTAGGATTGAAAGAAGCTAAAGATCTTGTTGACGGTGCACCAAAACCAATTAAAGAAGGCGTAGACAAAGCAACTTCTGAAGAAATTAAAAACAAATTGACTGAAGCAGGCGCTGAAGTTGAAGTAGTTTAATCTTCCTGATTAAATAATAAAAGCCGGAGCGAATACTCCGGCTTTTTGCTTTTGTGAAGAACAAAGAATTGATCCGGTTAAAAGTGCAAAAACTACTTTTTGACTTTTATGAGTTTCTAGTATCTACCAATCAGATTTTGTTTTAAAATATCAGCTTGCTGAAATAAAAAAAGCAGCCAATAAATAAATTGACTGCTTTCAATAAATTGATTTGTTGAAATATTATTGTGCTACGATTTTTCCTTTCATTGTACCAAAATGGCCTGGGAAAGAGCAAATAAAATCATACACGCCGGCATCAGGAAGCTTAAAAGTAATTTCGTCGCTTTCACCTGGTCCTAACAATTTAGTATGAGCAATTACATCAGTTTTCATTGCAGCAGGAATATGATCCGGTTTTGCTGCAACTGCTGCTTCACCAAAAGCCTGAATGTCTGTGCCCGGGGCTAAAATTACCACGTTATGAGACATGGCTTCTTTTGGAAGTTTGCCTATGTTTTTGAGGGTTAATTTTACATCCTGGCCAGCTTTTACTTTAAATAAAGTTTTGTCGTATTTCATATCATCCATGCCGTCGATTTGGATGTGATCGGTAACTTTTACTGAATCAATACCTGGGATATCAGCTCCGGGAGCTTCAGAAGGCGCTGTTGTCTGAGTTGTAGAAGTATCAGCTGTAGATGTTGAAGTTTTTGATTCGTTTCCTCCACCACAGGAAGCTAAAAATAACACTGTTGCCATAGCTGGCACAAATAATAATGTACTTTTCATGTCTTTTTATTTAGGTTTTAAAAGAAAACGCAAAATTAAGGTTTAAATAAGATATCTTCAATCTATTCATCTCATAAATGCGGTCGTATGGTTTATTCGTTAAATATTTATTCAACCAGATGTGTTTATTTGTCCACATTTCTAAACAGATTGTTTAAAAATATTTTTACGATTAAAGAAATTGTAAGATTTTTTTTACTTACATTCAATTTCAAAAAAATGCTTACTTTTGCAATCCTTTAAATTTTGGTAAGTATTAAATCGCGCTTAAATATCCATTTTAAAGGCTCTCTCATTTAAAAATATTTTAATTAAAATATGCCTTCAACTAAAGTAGCTCCAGCACAAAGAATCAGTTTTGGAAAAATTGAACATTTGGCGGAAACTCCCGACCTATTAGGAATACAAATACAGTCATTTAAAGACTTTTTTCAGCTAGAAACCACCCCTGATAAACGTAACGTAGAAGGGTTGTTCCGAGTATTTAAGGAAAACTTTCCTATTAACGATACCCGGAATATTTTCATGCTGGAATTTCTTGATTATTTTGTTGATCCGCCGCGTTATACCATTGAAGAATGTATTGAAAGAGGACTCACTTATGCGGTTCCTCTTAAAGCCAAACTTCGTTTAAGTTGTAACGATGAGGAACACGTGGATTTCCAAACAATTGTCCAGGATGTATTTCTTGGAAATATTCCTTATATGACTCCGCGAGGAACTTTCGTGATCAATGGAGCAGAAAGGGTAGTGGTTAGTCAGCTTCACCGCTCGCCAGGGGTATTTTTCGGGCAATCTGTTCATCCAAACGGAACTAAAATTTATTCTGCAAGAGTTATTCCTTTTAAAGGAGCCTGGATGGAATTTGCTACCGATATCAATAATGTAATGTATGCATATATTGACCGTAAGAAAAAATTTCCGGTAACTACTTTATTGCGTTCTATCGGCTACGAAACAGACAAAGATATTCTGGAGCTTTTTGGGATGGCCGTTGAAGTAAAAGCGGATAAAAAAACCTTAAATGCCAACCTTGGAAAACGATTGGCTGCGAGAGTTTTGCGTACCTGGGTTGAAGATTTTGTGGATGAAGATACCGGGGAAGTAGTAAGCCTCGAAAGAAATGAAATCGTATTGGAAAGAGATACCATTTTGGATGAGGATAATGTGGCTATGATTCTGGAACTGGATGTAAAGAGCGTTTTCATTCAGCGTGAAGAAGTTAGTGGCGATTATGCAATTATTTACAACACTTTAAATAAGGATACCTCAAACAGCGAAATTGAAGCCGTTCAGCACATTTATCGCCAATTGCGCGGTGCAGATGCTCCGGATGATGAAACTGCAAGAGGCATTATTGATAAATTGTTCTTTAGTGATAAGCGTTACGATCTTGGAGAAGTTGGCCGTTATAAAATCAACCGTAAACTTGGCCTGGATTATCCTATTACTAAAAAAGTACTTACAAAAGAAGATATCATCTCCATCATTAAGTATTTGGTGTTATTAACCAATGCTAAAAGTGAAATTGATGATATTGATCATTTGAGCAATCGTCGCGTACGCACTGTGGGCGAACAATTATATGCTCAGTTCGGTGTAGGGCTTGCGCGTATGGCTCGTACCATTCGCGAAAGAATGAACGTGAGGGATAATGAAGTATTTACGCCGGTTGATCTGATCAATGCGAGAACATTGTCTTCCGTTATTAATTCGTTCTTTGGAACATCGCAGCTATCGCAGTTCCTGGATCAAACAAATCCATTAAGTGAAATTACCCACAAACGCCGTATTTCAGCGCTCGGGCCCGGAGGCTTAAGCAGAGAAAGAGCGGGGTTTGAAGTGCGTGACGTTCACTATTCACATTATGGCCGTCTTTGCACAATTGAAACACCGGAAGGTCCAAACATTGGTTTGATTTCAACGCTTTGCGTTCATGCCAAAATAAATGAAATGGGCTTTATCGAAACTCCATACCGCAAGGTGCATGATGGCCATGTGGATATGAAGAAAGTTTATTTCTTAAGTGCTGAAGAAGAAGATTCTGCAAAAATTGCGCAGGCAAATGCCCCGCTTGATGAAAATAATAACTTCGCTTTTGATAAAGTAAAATCCCGCGAAACCGGTGATTTTCCAATTCTTGATAAAGCAGATGTGGAATATATGGATGTGGCGCCCAACCAGATTGTTGGTTTGAGTGCGTCGTTAATTCCATTTTTAGAGCATGATGATGCCAACCGTGCATTGATGGGCTCCAACATGCAACGCCAGGCAGTTCCTCTGATTTTGCCACAGGCGCCAATTGTAGGTACCGGCCTCGAGGGAAAAGCGGCAAGAGATGCAAGGATTCAAATTCATGCAGATGGTGACGGTGTGGTTGAGTACGTGGATGCAAATGAAATTCATGTTCGCTATAACAGAAACCAGTCGCAGAAAATAGTAAGTTTTGAAAACGATCTGATTGTTTATAGACTAACTAAGTTTATCAAAACAAACCAAAGTACTTGCATCAATCTTCGTCCGGCAGTAAAAAAAGGACAAGTTGTAAAATCAGGCGATTTCTTAACGGAAGGCTACGCTACTAAAGATGGTGAATTAGCACTGGGCCGTAATCTTAAAGTGGCCTTCATGCCATGGAAAGGCTACAACTTTGAAGATGCTATCGTGATAAGCGAAAAAGTAGTAAAAGAGGATTTATTTACTTCTATCCACATTGATGAATTTGAACTGGAAGTTCGCGATACTAAATTGGGCGAAGAAGAACTAACTCCTGATATCCCTAATATTAGCGAAGAGGCTACAAAAGATCTTGATCAGAATGGTGTAATAAGAATAGGAGCGCATGTAAAAGAAGGCGATATCATTATAGGAAAAATCACGCCTAAAGGTGAGAGCGATCCTACACCTGAAGAAAAATTATTGAGAGCGATTTTTGGTGATAAAGCCGGAGACGCTAAAGATGCTTCTTTAAAAGCACCAAGCGGAACAGAAGGTGTGGTAATCGATAAGAAATTATTCCAGCGCGCTAAAAAGGATAAGAACGGAAAAGTAAAAGAAAAGGCAACGTTAGAGAAGATCGATAAAACACACGAGAAGAATGAGGCTGATATCTTGGAATTGTTGATCGACAAGCTTCTTACCTTATTAAAAGATAAAAGCTCTGCAGGTGTTAGCAACAACTTTGGCGAAATGCTTATCGGCAAAAACGCAAAATTCACTGCGAAGAATCTTGGAAATATCGATTATCAAAATGTAAATCCTTTGGGATGGACCGGAGATGCCAAGACAGATGACCTGATTAATACTTTGTTGCACAATTACAACATCAAATACAACGAAGAATTGGGAAGATATAAGAGAGAGAAATTCAATATTTCCATAGGGGATGAATTACCTGCAGGCGTATTGAAACTCGCAAAAGTATATCTCGCTGTAAAAAGGAAGTTGAAAGTGGGTGATAAGATGGCGGGCCGTCACGGAAACAAAGGAATTGTTGCCAAAATAGTTAGGCAGGAAGATATGCCTTTCCTTGAAGACGGAACTCCGGTTGATATTGTATTGAATCCACTGGGCGTACCAAGTCGTATGAACCTTGGACAGATATATGAAACTGTTTTAGGCTGGGCCGGCGAAAAACTGCACAAAACTTATGCTACGCCAATTTTTGATGGTGCATCTGTAGAAGAAATCGCCGTTGAAGTAGATAAAGCAGGTCTTCCACTATTTGGCCATACTTACTTGTATGATGGTGAAACAGGAGATCGTTTTGATCAGAAAGCAACCGTGGGAATCATCTACATCATTAAGTTGCACCACATGGTTGATGATAAAATGCATGCACGTTCAATCGGGCCATACAGTTTGATTACTCAGCAACCATTGGGCGGTAAGGCTCAGTTTGGTGGACAAAGATTTGGTGAGATGGAAGTTTGGGCACTGGAGGCTTATGGTGCATCTAACATCCTGCAGGAATTGCTGACATTGAAATCTGATGATATTATCGGTAGAGCGAAAACTTATGAAGCGATCGTGAAAGGAGATAATATTCCAAGGCCGGGTGTACCTGAATCGTTCAATGTGTTGGTACACGAATTAAGAGGCTTAGGATTGGATTTAAAATTTGAATAAGCAAAAATCTCCAAAGGGAGAAAATGCGAAATAATTTAAAACAAAAAATTCTGAACCTCTTCGGAGGTTCGGAATAAATTTAAAAATATATGCAAAGAAAAGAAAATCGTCCACGTCCAACGTTTTCTCAAATTACCATCGGCCTTACTTCTCCGGATTCTATTTTGGAAAGAAGCTATGGTGAAGTTTTAAAACCCGAAACCATTAATTACCGTACTTACAAGCCAGAAAGAGATGGTTTATTTTGCGAAAGAATTTTTGGTCCGGTAAAGGATTATGAATGTGCTTGCGGAAAATACAAACGTATCCGTTACAAAGGGATCGTTTGTGACCGGTGTGGAGTGGAAGTAACCGAAAAGAAAGTGCGTCGCGAAAGAATGGGACACATCAAACTGGTGGTTCCTGTTGTTCATATCTGGTATTTTAAATCATTGCCTAATAAAATTGGTTACCTGCTGGGGATGAGTTCTAAGAAATTAGAAACTATTGTTTATTACGAAAGATATGTGGTAATCCAATCAGGCATCCGTGCCGATAAAGGACAAAATTATGGCGATCTTCTAACAGAAGAAGAATACCTGGATATTCTGGATACGCTTCCAAAAGGCAATCAGCAATTGCCTGATGAAGATCCGGATAAATTCATTGCAAAGATGGGCGCAGAAGCGGTTCATGATATGTTACAAAGAATCGATTTGGACCAGTTGTCTTTTGATCTTCGTAATTCTGCTGCCAACGAAACTTCACAACAGCGTAAAGCTGACGCCTTAAAGCGCCTGAGCGTGGTAGAAGGTTTCCGTGATGCCAATACAAGAATCAATAACCGTCCTGAATGGATGGTAATGCAATACATTCCGGTTATACCACCGGAACTTCGTCCATTGGTTCCTTTGGACGGTGGCCGTTTTGCATCATCAGATTTGAATGATCTGTATCGCCGCGTTATTATTCGTAATAACCGTTTAAAAAGATTGCTGGAAATTAAAGCGCCTGAAGTAATTCTTAGAAATGAGAAGCGTATGCTCCAGGAAGCTATCGATTCTTTGTTCGATAATTCACGTAAATCCAATGCCGTAAAAGCAGAAGGCGGACGTGCATTAAAATCATTGAGCGATGTTTTGAAAGGTAAACAAGGACGTTTCCGTCAAAACCTTTTGGGTAAACGTGTGGATTACTCTGGTCGTTCTGTAATTGTTGTAGGCCCCGAATTGAAGATGCACGAATGTGGTTTGCCAAAAGATATGGCTGCAGAATTGTTCAAGCCGTTTATTATTCGCAAACTAATTGAAAGAGGAATTGTAAAAACAGTAAAGAGCGCCAGAAAATTAGTTGATAAAAAAGAAGCGATCATTTGGGATATTCTTGAAAATATTTTGAAAGGTCATCCTGTTATGCTCAATCGTGCCCCAACATTGCACAGATTATCCATACAGGCATTCCAGCCAAAATTGATCGAAGGAAAAGCGATTCAGCTTCATCCGTTGGTAACTACCGCGTTCAACGCGGATTTCGATGGTGACCAGATGGCGGTGCACGTTCCATTAAGCAATGCGGCTATTTTAGAAGCGCAGATGCTGATGCTTTCTTCTCATAATATTTTGAATCCTCAGAATGGTACGCCTATTACACTTCCTTCGCAGGACATGGTTTTGGGATTGTATTACATCACCAAAGGAAGAAAATCAACTGCCGACGTGAAAGTGAAAGGCGAAGGAAAAGCCTTTTATTCTCCCGAAGAAGTTATTATCGCTTATAATGAAAAGAGTATTGATCTGCATGCAACCATCAAGGTAAAAGTTGATGTTCGCAATGATGATGGCTCTATCTCAAATAAATTGATCGACACTACTGTTGGCCGTGTTATTTTTAACCAGCACGTACCAAAAGGAGTTGGTTATATTAATGCGCTGCTTACTAAAAAAGCGCTGCGCGAAATTATTGGCGATATCATTAAATGGACCAACATTCCTGCCACGGCAAAGTTCCTTGATGATATTAAATTATTAGGATTCCGCATGGCGTTTAAGGGTGGATTGTCATTTAATATTAATGACCTTATCATTCCTGAAACCAAGCAATCAATGATTGATAACGCCACTGGCGAAGTTGATGAAGTTTGGGATAACTACAATGCGGGTTTAATCACCAATAATGAAAGATACAATGGTATCATTGACATCTGGAGCCGCGTGGATACCCGTTTAACAGAAACTCTGATCCAGGAATTAGCAGCGGATAAGCAAGGTTTCAATTCAGTTTATATGATGCTTGATTCCGGTGCAAGGGGTTCTAAACAACAGATCAAACAGCTTGCAGGTATCAGGGGTTTGATGGCCAAGCCACGTAAATCCGGAAGTACAGGAAGTGAGATCATTGAAAATCCGATTCTTTCCAACTTTAAAGACGGACTGAATGTATTGGAATATTTTATCTCTACGCATGGTGCCCGTAAAGGTCTTGCGGATACAGCATTGAAAACAGCGGACGCCGGTTATTTGACAAGAAGACTGGTAGACGTTGCACAGGACGTTGTAATTAATGAAGAAGATTGCGGTACATTAAGAGGTATTGCTACTTCAGCATTAAAAGATAATGAAGATATTATCGAGCCGTTATATGACAGAATTTTAGGAAGAACCTCACTACATAATGTATATAATCCGGTAACTGATGAATTGTTAGTTGAAGCCGGTGGAAATATTACGGAAGATATTGCTCATGCAATAAATGACGCCGGTGTTGAAACGGTAGAAATTCGCTCTGTACTTACCTGCGAAAGCCGCAGAGGAGTATGTGTGAAATGTTACGGCAAAAATCTTGCTTCAGGATACATCGCGCAAAAAGGTGATGCGGTAGGTATTATTGCAGCCCAATCAATTGGTGAGCCAGGTACACAGCTTACGTTGCGTACCTTCCACGTGGGTGGTGTTGCGGGTTCTGCGTCAGTTGAATCTACCTTGAATGCAAAGTTTGATGGAACTATCCAGTTTGATGGCTTGCGTACAGTGGATTCAATCAACAACCTTGGCGAAAAAGTAAAAATTGTAATCGGACGTACGGGTGAAGTAAGGATCATGGATGTGAAAAACGATCGTTTGCTGATTACCAATAACGTTCCTTATGGTGCTTCATTAAATGTAAAAGATGGTCAGAAAATAACCAAAGGCGAAGCAATTTGCACATGGGATCCATTTAACAATGTAATCGTTTCAGAGATTGATGGGGTTGTAAAATTTGAGCATATTGTAGAAGGTGTTACTTATCGTGAAGAAGCAGATGAGCAAACAGGTCACAGAGAAAAAGTGGTGATCGAAACAAAAGATAAAACCCGCATTCCATCGCTTATAATTGAAGGTAAAAAAGAAACAAAATCTTATAACCTGCCGGCGGGTTCTCACGTTACGATGGTAGAAGGAGATGAAGTGAAAGCAGGACAGGTAGTGGTTAAAATACCGCGTGTACTTGGAAAATTAAGAGATATCACTGGTGGTTTGCCTCGCGTAACAGAATTGTTTGAAGCAAGAAATCCTGGTAATCCCGCAGTAGTTTCTGAAATTGACGGTGTGGTTTCTTTTGGAAATATCAAGCGTGGTAACAGAGAAATAATTGTGGAAGCAAGAGACGGCGTTGTGAAGAAATATTTAGTTCCGCTTACCCGCCAGATCCTTGCACAGGATGGTGACTTTATTAAAGCAGGCGTTGCCTTGTCTGACGGACAAATAGCGCCTGCGGACATTCTTTCTATCAAAGGCCCGTTTGCTGTTCAGGAATATGTGGTAAACGAAATTCAGGAAGTGTATCGTTTACAGGGTGTAAAGATCAATGATAAACATATTGAAGTGATCGTTCGCCAGATGATGAGAAAAGTGAACATTGAAGATGCAGGTGATACTAAATTCCTTGAAGGAGATACAGAAGACAGGTTTGATTTTAATGTGGAAAACGACTGGATCTTCGATAAAAAAGTAGTTACCGATTCAGGAGACAGCACCAAGATGCGACCGGGTAAAATTGTTACACTGCGCGAAGTAAGAGAAGAAAATTCTATCCTTCGGAGGGCAGATAAAAAGATCGTTGAATTCCGTGATGCACATCCGGCAACATCTTCACCATTGCTGCTGGGTATTACCAAGGCATCGTTAGGTACACAAAGCTGGATATCTGCCGCATCATTCCAGGAAACAACCAAAGTGTTGTCATCTGCTGCCATCCAGGGTAAAACAGATACCATGCTTGGACTTGAAAGAGAATGTAATCACCGGGCATCCAATACCTGCGGGTACAGGCTTAAGTGAATTTGAAAATATGATCGTTGGTAGCAAAGAAGAATATGAAATGCTGATGACTGCCAAAGAAGCGATGACATTCGACGAAGAAGAATAAGTAAAGACTGATAAAGCATTAAAAGGAGTAAGAGAAATCTTACTCCTTTTTTTATTGGTAAATTTCAAACGACTAAAGCAAAAAATTAAAAGTGTGTTTTCTATGTTTTGGCTTTCAAGGCTACACAGGGAGATTGGCAAAAAAGTTTTTTCGATTAAATAAAATCTAAACGAAGTGTATCTATTAATCAGGATGATTTTTAAATATTCATACAAGCCAAAAAATAGATTTCTTCAATTCAAAAAAAATGAAGCAGAAAAATTAAAAGTGTGTTTTCTATATTTTGGCTTTCATGGCTACGCAGGGAGATTGGGAAAAAGTTTTTTCGATTAAATAAAATCTAAATGAAGAGTATCTATTAATGAGGTTGATTTTTAAATATCGATACAAGCCAAAAAGGAGATTTAATTCAAACAGAAATCATTCGATAAGAAAAATATGGAGTGTTTATTTTTGATTTGATTCCAACACTACTTTGGCGCTTAAAACCTGCAGTGCCACACTATCGGTTCCCTTGGGTGCAAAATATTTTGTTTTAAAATTTTTGGTTTCGCCCGGTTGTAGTAATTCGAAGATCGTTTCTTTATCAGTTTCCAATAATGCGCGCGTTTTGCTGTAGAAGGATAATTTCAGATCAACATCTTTAAACACAGCGATTGTGGCTTTATTAGTGAGTGCTCCCTTTACTACCGTTTGCCCGAGAAGATTTTTTTTATCATGTCCCGAAACAAATAAAAAATTAACCGGGTTCTTTTGTTCTTTTTTTAAAAGGCTTTGCCGGGTTAGCTCATAACTTTCTTTTTCTGATGGTGCATTTTTCAGATCGCCGGAGGTGCAGGAAAAAAGTACTGCGCTGGTAACTAAAAAAGCAATCATTGTTCTTTTCATAAACAGGGATGGTTTAGAAATGAAATTAATAAAAATAAAAACGGGAACACGTTAATATTTTCATTAAAGCACTTATGCGTCTGTTCCCAGCCACAGCGCGCCGCCAATGCTATTTTGTGAGGCGCCCGTTACCGAAGCCAATACCGTGTTTTGTTCGCGCCAGCGTAATACGCCAAGCAGTGCCATTATCAATGCCTCTTTATATTTTACCACGTTTTCTTCCGGCACAAATATTTCGAAATTAATTTCTTCTAAATGTTTGGTAAGCCGTTCTATTAAAAAAGTGTTGAAAGCGCCACCGCCGGTGATCATTAATTGCTGCACATCCGAATTAATAAAAAATGGATGCAGCGAATTTTTTATCTGGATGCAAATGTGCTCAACATAAGTACAAAGCGAATCTTCCGCAGTTAAATTAAAAGATTTGATTAATGGATAAACAATATCAATCCCAAAACTATTGGCAAGCGATTTAGGATAGGGAAGAAAATAATAGTTGAGCGAATTTAGTTTTTCAAGGAGCAGAGCATCTGTTTTTCCGGAAGCTGCAATTGTTCCACCTTCATCATAGTCCTTGTTTTTTTCGGCAGCAAGCATATTTAAAACGCGGTTTGCCGCACACACATCAAAGGCAATTATTTCATTGCCTTTATCAACAGAAAGATTGGCAATGCCGCCGATGTTTAAAAAGAAATGATGATCCGGAAACAATAACTTTTCGCCCATTGGTACTATGGGTGCGCCTTGTCCGCCAAAAGCAATGTCCATCGATCGCAAATCACTGATCACCGGCAATTTGGTTGCTGCAGCAATTGCAGCACCATCGCCCAACTGATGCGTCATTCTTTTTTCAGGAATATGAAACGTGGTATGCCCATGCGATGAAATAAAATTTACTTTGTGATGAAGATGATTTTCTTCAATAAATTCATTTACTATTTCTCCGAGATATTTCCCATAAGCCGTGTGCAATAGCAGGTACTCACTGGCAGAAAGATCAATTGCATTTTTTAATTTTTCAATCCAGTCATTCTCATAAGGAATGCATGCTGCCTGTTTCACCTCAAAATTCCATTTGCCTGCTGTTTCCTGAAATTCGGCGAAAGCAATATCAAGCCCATCAAGCGAGCTTCCGCTCATTAAACCAATTCCTTTATAAATCATACAATTAATTGCCTGTTTTAGAATTTACATTTTAGATTTGTCCAAATTTATAACTTTAAGCATTGGCGCAATCTTTACGGGTAAACTTTAAAAATTAAAAAATGGTAATTAATCTGAGCGATAAACACTCACTGGTAAGCAATTGGCTGAGCGAAATAAGAGATGTTGACGTGCAAACCGACCGACAAAGATTTCGGAATAATCTTCAAAAAATAGCCGAAGTATGTGCTTATGAAATAAGCAAGCAACTTTCCTGGGTGGAAAAACAGGTTACCACTCCTCTGGGCATATCCAGTTGTAAAGTGTTAGAAAAGCAACCCGTTGTTGCCACCATCTTAAGAGCCGGATTGGCCATGCACACTGGTTTGCTTAATTATTTTGATAAAGCAGATAACGCATTTATTAGTGCATACCGCAAACATAACAAAGACGGAAGTTTTGACATAAGCCTCGATTATATAAGTTGCCCCGAAATGGAAGATCGCGTGGTTATTATTTCTGATCCGATGTTGGCAACCGGTGCTTCGCTGGTAAAAACCATGCAATTTATCCGCGAAGCGGGTAATCCAGCCGAAATACATATTGTATGCGCGCTTGCATGCACCGTTGGAATTGAATATGTATTGCGTGCTGAGCCGAAGGCAACCATTTGGTGCGGCGATATTGATGATGAGTTAACTGCAAAAGGATATATCGTGCCCGGCTTAGGTGATGCCGGTGACCTTGCTTACGGAGTAAAAGTGCAGATGTAAAAAAACGTCTGTCAGTAAAATGAAATTAGCAGAGGACATTGCCCATGGTTCGCAGTTCCGTTGCTATGGTCTAAACCGACTATAATGTTCCACCCAAAAATTAATAAGTGCACTTCAATTTATCTCTTACCTTTAATAGCCGAATTTTTTAGAAGATGAAGAAGACCACTGCTATATTGAGTATATTGTTATGTATTTCACTTTTTGCGAAAGCGCAAGATCCCCATTTTTCACAATTTTTTGCTTCGCCGCTTACACTTAATCCGGCTCTTACCGGCAAGTTTGATGGAACCTTGCGCGTAGCCGGAAATTACCGTAATCAATGGCCGGCATTTAATAACGTGTATACCACTTCTACCTTAAGTGTAGATTTTGATATTTTAAAAAAGAAGCTACCCGATTTTGATACCTGGGGTGTTGGTATTTTAGCACTCACCGATAAAGCGGGTGGCGGAATTCTTACCAATAATTATATTGGTTTATCTACTTCTTATCACAAAGCTTTGGACGAGGATGGCTTTCAGCAAATAGGCCTTGGATTCCAGGGAACTTATGGACAAAAGAGATTAGACAACAGTAAACTTCTTTTTGAAGACCAGCTTACGCCATTCGGCTTCACCGGAGTTTCACAGGATATTTTCAGCGGCACCAATACCAACATCAATTACCTTGATGTAAATGCCGGTTTGTTGTATTCAGCATCCACCAATGAGAACAACAACTTTTATATTGGCGCATCCATGTATCATATCAATCGCCCGAAAGAAAGTTTTAAAGGCGGCAACTGGAACATTTCTCCAAGAACCACCATTAGCGCAGGCGGTTATTTTCCGGTTTCTGATATTCTTACTTTGCATACCAGTGGCATTTACCAGGTGCAAAATAAAGCATCAGAAACAGTTCTGGGCGGAGCCTTGGCAGCTGCCGTTGATGCAGAGGGTGATAATCCCACAAATGTGTACGGTGGTTTATGGTATCGCTTTAACGACGCCATTATTCCATATGTCGGTTTGGAATTTTCCGGGTTAAGAATTGGTGCTACCTACGATATCAATACATCAAGCTTAAAGTCTGCATCGCAAAGCCGCGGCGGATTTGAAATTTCGGTTATTTATATAAAGCGTCCTGCAGGCTTTAAAGGAATTCCATGTCCTAAATTCTAATCTTACCGCCGTATAAGTCAAAATGTAGTTTTTCTTATTTAATAAGAATAAAGTTTTTACATTGAATAAAGGCTTTTTTTTGAGAAAGCCAAAGTGGTTCTTCTATTTAAGAAGCACATTTTAAAAATGATGCGCGGAAACGCTATGCCCATCTTTATTCACTATACGTCCGTAAATATAAGTTTTTCGAATTTTGATGATCCTCTTTTGTCTTTTAAAAACAGCAGACATATCCGACGAATATTTTTTTATGAAAGAAAAAATTTGGCAGCGAAACTACCTAAGGTTATCTTTGCCGTCCCTTAACAAAAATGGCGCGTTGGTCAAGGGGTTAAGACGCCTCCCTTTCACGGAGGAATCACGGGTTCGAATCCCGTACGTGCTACAAGGCCTGTTAGAAATAACAGGTTTTTTTATTGACGGATTTTCGAAGATCCGGCGAAATAATTCGTTTCGTTTGTATCAACGGTTATCCAACCATCTTAACTTTGCACCATGTTATCAATTAGCCGCCGCGGTTCAGCAATGCCCGCCTCTCCCATTAGAAAATTAGTTCCCTATGCAGAAGCTGCAAAAAGCAAAGGAATAAAAGTGTATCATTTAAACATTGGCCAGCCGGATATTGAAACACCGCCGCAAATTTTGGATGCCGTGCGCAAATCAGATTTTAAAGTGCTGGAATACAGTCACAGCGCCGGAAATGAAAGCTATCGCAAAAAATTGGTGGAATATTATCGTTCAGTAAACATTCAGGTAAATCATAACGAAATTATTGTTACTACCGGTGGAAGCGAGGCAATCTTATTTGGTTTTATGAGTTGTCTCGATGAGGGCGACGAGGTAATTATACCAGAGCCGTTTTATGCCAATTACAACGGATTTGCAGTAGCGGCGGGCGTTGTAGTTAAACCAATTACATCCAATATAGAAAGTGGTTTTGCATTACCTCCGATTGCCGATTTTGAAAAAGTAATTACGCCAAAAACAAAGGCAATCGTAATCTGTAATCCCAATAATCCAACCGGTTATTTATATAGCAAGGATGAAATGGAAGTGCTTAAAGCAATTATTAAAAAGCATAATCTCTATTTATTTTCAGATGAAGCGTATCGCGAATTTTGCTACGATGGTGAGCATTTTAGCGCAATGCAGCTTGAAGGAGTAGAACAACATGTAATTTTGATGGACACCATCAGTAAGCGTTATAGTGCTTGCGGCGCCCGCATTGGAGCGTTGGTTACTCACAATAAAGACGTGTTGCAAACTGCCATGAAATTTGCGCAGGCAAGATTGAGCCCCCCGGGATTTGGACAAATTCTGGGCGAAGCTGCCGTCGATCTTCCAGCCGATTATTTTGAAAAGCCAAAAGCAGAATACCAATTAAGGCGAGATACTATTGTAAAACGATTGAATAATATTCCAGGGGTTTTCTGCCCGAATCCGGGCGGTGCTTTTTATGCGATGGCGTCTTTACCGATAGACGATGCAGATACTTTTTGTCAATGGCTTTTGGAATCATTCAATTATAATCAAGAAACGGTTATGCTTGCGCCTGCTACCGGTTTCTATGGCACAGCCGGTTTAGGAAAGAAGGAAGTAAGGCTCGCTTATGTGTTGAATGCCCGGGAAATTGATAAGGCGATGGATTGTTTGGAAAAAGCGCTGGAAATATATCCAGGGAGGCAATAATATTTGAAATAATTAGAAAAACGCCTATTTTTCACATGGTGGTTTTTAGCTAAAGTATTATCTTCGCCGCCCAATTTGTCGGGGTAGCTCAGCTGGTTAGAGCATCGGATTCATAACCCGAAGGTCGGCGGTTCAAGTCCGCTCCCCGATACAATTTCCTCCTAAACATCATGACAAATATCATCAATTATAGTCATGATATTGTCGCTCGTTTTCTTTTTTATAATTCTTATTAGTTTTCTTTCGATTTAATTGGCAAAAAGTGCGATTAAATTGCATTTTTTTCTCCTTATTTTTTAATTTTTTTCCCAGAAATTATCCCCAAACTTTAACGTTAAAAAACTAATGTTCAGTTTTTTAGTTATTAAATCGTTTACCCGTATGGGGGAAATTTGAGAAAATTTTTCCACGATTAGGGTAAAAAATCACCGTTGGCATAAATTTTGACTTTATTGCGTTACTTTTTATGCTAGAGAGAAGACTAAAATTATTCAAATTAGATCTAAACTGCTTCTTGCTTAAATGTTTTTGTTTACCTGTGTAAATTTTTGTGACTATTATTTTTTAAAATCAAAAAATCAAATCAATAAATTTTTGTAATCCAAAAACTGATCCTAAAAATGCGAATAATTTTACTATTCTCCTTTCTAATTCTTGCAATTAAAGGAAATGCGACCAACTATTATATTGCTGCAAACGGAAACGACGGAAACAGTGGAACATCCCCTTCTTCTCCATGGCAATCTTTAAACAAATTAAATTCAGTCTTTTCTTCTCTTCGTCCCGGCGATAATGTTTATTTAAACAGGGGCGATGTTTTTTATGGTAGTATTAATGTGGCGCAAAGCGGTACTTCCGGTGCTCCCATTACTATCAGCGCTTATGGCTCCGGAAACAAACCGGTAGTTACGGGCTTTACAACAATAAGTTCATGGAACAACCTGGGTGGTAATATTTGGGAAAGTAGTAATTCGGTTTCAACGTTACCCTATACCAACATGGTAGCAGTAAATGGCGTAAATACTGCAATGGGAAGATATCCAAACAGCACAGGTCCAAATACAGGATATTTATATGTAAGATCTCATTCCGGCACATCCTCAATTACTACCGATGGAGGCCTTGGGTCTAACAACTGGACAGGAGCAGGAATCGTAATCCGCAAGGCGCGTTGGGCACTGGAAAGAGGAACCATCACCAGCCAATCGGGAAATACGCTTTATTATACCGATCCGAACGTTAATGCAACGCAAGATAATTATGGATTTTTTATCCAGAATGATCCAAAAACGCTGGACGTTGATGGCGAATGGTATTATAATCCTTCGTCAAAAAAATTAAGAATTTATAGCTCCTCTATGCCAGGCAATGTAAAAATAGCGACAATTGAAAATCTTGTTTCAATGGATCGTAAAAGCTACATCGTCTTCGACAATATTGCATTTACCGGATCTAATTCAGACGCTCTTTATTGTGTAAATTATGGCGGGTATCTTACCGTTCAAAATTGTGATATTTCATTTGCCGGCTTGTCCGGAATTTGGTCGTTGATGAATAATACCAATTTGCAAAACAACACTATCAATTATGTTAACTATATGGGTGTCATGAGCACCGAAGTGAACCCGACTATACAGAACAATAGCTTTAGCAATATCAATATGTTTGAAGGTATGGATCAAACTTTGACGTCCGGCGGTTGTATTTCAACGCTTGGTGCAAATGCAATTGTTCAAAATAATAAAATAGAAAAGTGCGGATACAGCGGAATTAAAATTGGAGGCCCTAATTCAAAAGTCAATAATAACTTTGTTAATGGATTTTGTTACATCAAAGAAGATGGGGGAGGGATTGATATGAGTGCACGTGATCGTGCGAAAGGTACTGTGATTGATGGAAATATCGTGTTAAATGGTGTTGGCTCACGTAACGGTACTGATGACACTACCGCCAATGACTTGGGCGGTATCTTTATTGACGCTTATGGAACCGGCATCACTATTAGTAATAATACGGTTGCAAATTGTGTAACAGCAGGAATAAAGCTTCATGGCGCTAACAATATTGTAGTCAAAAATAACACAACATATAACAATGGAGGCTCCAGTTGGACAAAGGGAGGCTTAATGATGATTGGAGGTCCCGACTTTCCCATTCGTAATATTAATCTTCAGGGAAACATATTTTTTGCAAGATCATCTGACCAGCTTGCATTCTTTGGGTACCCACCGTCAGGAAGCCCGAATGATATCCAATCGTTTGGAACTGCCGACAATAATTATTATGTAAAGCCTATTGATCAAAGCACCGCAATTAAAGTATACAACGCTTTTTACACGGTTTCTTCCTGGAGTGCCTATTCCAGCCAAGACGCTAATTCCAAAGGATCGCCAAAAACCGTTAGCAATTTAAACGATATTAGGTTTGAATACAACGCCACCTCTTCTGCTAAAACTGTTAGCCTTGATGGTAATTACATAGACGCCAAAAACGCTTCATACAACGGTTCCATTACACTTGCGCCTTTTACATCCGCGGTGTTGATAAGAAATGGCGCTGCAACTCAAAGTACTTTGCTTCCGGCTGTAAACCCGTCTAATACAGTTAATGGTTTAGATTACAACTATTTTGAGGGCAATGGGTTTAGTGTGGTTCCCGATTTCTCGAAACTCACCTCAACAAAAACAGGAAACGTTACAAACTTCGATATTTCAGTGGCCAATCGTGCAGAGATATTTGCATTAAATTTTAGCGGCTACATTAATGTGCCTTCTGATGATCAATATACTTTTTATACTTCTTCCGATGATGGTAGTATGCTTTATATCGATAACCAACTTGTTGTTAATAATGACGGCGAACATGCCGCACAGGAAAAGTCGGGAACCATTGGTTTAAAAGCGGGCAAACATTTTATTTCCGTGGGCTATACTCAACAAAAGCAGGGAGCTTCGCTAAGCGTAAGTTATTCAAGTCCTTCGATTTCAAAACAGGCGGTTCCCGCATCTGCGCTCTATCGCGTTTCCAACGTTTCTTTATTACCCGCTGTAAACCCATCTAACCTGGTAAATGGAATCGATTATAAATATTATGAGGGAAGTAGTTTTAGTGTAGTGCCGAACTTTACGGCCCTTACCCCGGTTAAGGCGGGAAGTGCAACTAACTTCGATATTACAGTTGCCAACAGGGCTGAAATTTTTGCCTTAAATTTTACCGGATACGTTAACGTGCCCGCAGATGGTCAGTACACGTTTTACACGTCTTCAGATGATGGTAGCATGGTGTATATAGACAACCAGCTTGTGGTAAATAATGATGGCGAACATGCCGTTCAGGAAAGATCCGGCACTATCGGATTGCAGGCCGGTATGCATGCAATATCCGTGGCGTATACACAACAAAAGCAGGGCGCGTCGTTAAGCGTAAGTTACTCAGGTTCTTCCGTTTCAAAACAAGCAATTCCTGCCTCTTCCCCTTACAGAGTTTCAGCCAGTAATCTGCTTCCTGCTTCAAACCCGTCTAATACCGTAAACGGAATTGATTATAAATATTATGAAGGTAGTAGTTTCAATGTTGTACCCAATTTCTCATCGCTTACGGCTGTTAAAAGCGGTAGCGTTGCAAACTTCAATATTGCTGTAGCCAACAGAGCGGAATATTTGCCATAAACTTTACGGGTATATAAATGTACCGGCAGATGGCCAATACACATTCTATACTTCGTCAGATGATGGAAGTAAGTTATATATCGATAATCAACTGGTGGTGAATAACGACGGTGAGCATGGAATTCAGGAAAAATCCGGGACTATCGGCCTAAAGGCGGGCCTGCATGCTATAGCTGTGGGCTATGCTCAGCAAAAGCTTGATGCGGTTTTATCCGTTAGTTATGCAGGGCCAGGAGATATCTAAACAAATAATACCCTCAACAGCTATTTACAGGGTGGGAGCTAACAACCTGTTATCGGCCGTAAATCCTGCTAACACTGTTAATGGAATAGATTACAAGTATTATGAGGGCAGCAACTTTAGGTAGTGCCAAACTTCTCTACTCTTACTCCGGTAAAAACGGGTACTGTTACGAATTTTGATATTTATATTGCTAACCGTGCGGAAGTGTTTGCAGTCAACTTCAGCGGATACATTTATGTCCCTACAGACGGACAATATACTTTCTATACAGCATCAGACGATGGAAGTATGTTGTATATCGACAACCAGCTTGTAGTAGATAACAATGGCGAGCATGCTGTAGTAGAACGCTCCGGAACGATAGGCTTAATGGCGGGATTGCACGCAATATCCGTGGGGTACGCACAACAAAAACTAGATGCATCTTTGGCTGTTAGTTATTCGGGCCCGGGAATTTCCAAGCAAATAATTCCCTCAACCGTATCGTATCGTGTAGCACAAAGCTCCTCATCACGAAGAAGCAATAATGCTTTGGTTTCTACTTCCAATGCAGCTAACAATGGCAACACGGCGGTAAGCAACGCATCGGATAATTTTGCAACACCGCAATTGAAAGTTGGAGTAATTGCCTATCCTAATCCTTTTACGAATTCGATTTTGGTAAGCATAACAGGAGACGCGGGTACTTATGACTTATTTTTAATCGACGCGCTTGGAAGAACATTAATTACGAAAAAAGGCACCAAAACCTTTGGTACTTATCAGCAAAATATTAATACATCTGGTGTTGAACGAGGCGTTTATTTCTTAAAAGTGATCCAAAACAATAAAACGTCTGTTATAAAAATGGAAAAATAGTTTGAGCTAATGATTCATTAGCAGTAATAAAAATCTCTTTTTCAAGCGGGTTTTTATTTCGCTCAAGATTGAACGCATTTTTGCGGAACTGTTTGGTAGCGAAATAGGAAACCTGCTTGATTATTTGAGATGAAATAAAAAAACGTGCTTGTGTGATGTTTGACTTTTAAGTGTTAGGAAATCGGGTCAGCACTGTGTTTTAGAATAGTTTTGTTTTTTTTATATAATCCTGCATCACCGATATTGACGGATGCAAACCTTGAAACCTAAATAGCAATAAAATTGCTATAAAAAACCTATGAAAACCATATCTCCATCGTCAATTCTTGCAATTGACCACAACACCTGTGCGTCCGGTAATAACTTTCGACGCCTGAGAACTGCTGGCCAGTTCGATCTTACCGCGTTTACGCAATCTTTTTTACCACTTTCATTTTGCAGAATCGAGCGTAAAATAAAATCGCTTAAAATTTAGCAATACGCAAAATATTGTACCTGTTATTGCGTTTATAAAATAAGTATATCCGCTAACCATATACTTTGACTGACCCTATATCCAAATTATAGGATTCAATAACCTGAAACCCAAAAGAGCAAACTCCAATTTGCTACTGAAAAACCTATGAAAACTCTTTTCTTGTTGCCAATTATTATAATTGGCGCATCGCTAAATCTATGCGCAAAGAACTTAAAAAGTTCTGCCAAATACAATCAAAATCCTATCGCTAACGCGGGCCCGGATAAAACGATCTACCTAACTCAAACTTCTACAGTTACGTTGGATGGAAGCGGGAGTTCCGGAGACTCTTATAAATGGACAGAAATCTCAACTGACTATATGAGCGGAGCTACGATTACGTCATCTAACTCTAAAACAACTTCGGTAACCGGGCCTTCCTCAGGGCGTATTTTATTTTAAACTATCAGTTACAGCCGGAGCCTCAACGGTTAGTGATAGTATGAAAGTGATCGTCGATTATTACCCAATCCCGGCAAACACTTCCAGGTATTGGAAATTCCCAATAGATGAACCGGCATTTGTTTCACTTGTAAACGACAGGTTTGACACAGTTAATTACGTGGGGTACAATGAAAGTTATAACAGTTATGTGCATTCAAGATACAGGCAGCCTTATTCTCAAATGATGCTTGAAAGAAGCCGAATGAATGGGATGATGATTGACAGCTTACGCGGCTAAGTTTTATACAACCGTTGAGGATGGGTATGATTGGAATTTTCAAGGGTATGCAAGAAGTCAAATCAACGTGGTTAATAATGCAAACTTCATTATTGATACTAACAAAACATATATATTTAATTGGAAGATATATTTTCCACAATCAGTTCGTGACAATTTTGATGCTGACCCCTATTGGGGCCGGGTTACCATGTGGGATATTCATGGAAACGACGATGAAGGCGGACAATTTGGAATTACGTTGTCCAGAGATTCCTTGGTAGCATCTGATAGAACGCCCGAAATAGAAGGCACTGGATCTGCAACAGAGACCAAATTACTGAATACATCGGACATGTTTAATAAGGCCCACACCATCAGGATATTTTATCGTGAGGGTTCCGCGTCCACGGGAAAAGCATTTATAAGGGTTGAAGTCGACGGAGTAGTGAAATACTCAAAAACCACCGGCAAGGTGGGTAAAACTTTGATGGAAGATTATGTGAAAACGACGGGATTATATGACTATGGACGGAGACTTGTGAATCCTAAAAATAAAACCAGAGGGAGAAAGTTTTCCCTGGTTACAATGGATGCAGACGTTTATATTATTAATCGAACACCTACTGTAAATGCGGGACCCGACCAAACGATTTCTACCAATACTTCAACCCTTTCAGGAACCGCCACTGATGAAGGAGTAAGCGGCAACGGAAAAATTACTTCTTATCTGTGGACTAAATTGTCAGGCGGCGCCGCTACTATCGTTTCTCCTAATTCCTCAACCACAGCAATTACCGGACTTACTCGGGAGTTTATCAATTTGTGTTGAAAGCGACTGACAACAGTGGATTATCCGGAACAGACACTGTTCAAATAACAGTTAACACGCTGCCAACATTCCACCTACGGCCAATGCAGGAACAGATAAAACCATCACGCTGCCCGCCAACACCGCATCACTATCAGGAAGCGGAAGCGATAGCGATGGAACAATTGCTTCTTATAACTGGACAAAAATTTCCGGCCCAACTTCCTTTAAGATTGTAAGTGCTACCTCAGCAACAACCGATATAACCAACCTGGTACAAGGTACCTATGTTTTTGAGTTAGCAGTAACCGACAACAAAGGAGCAGTTGGAAAAGCCACTGTGAATGTAACAGTAAATGCTGCTGCCAACATTCCACCAACAGCCAATGCAGGAACCGATAAAACCATCACGCTACCCGCCAACACCGCATCACTATCAGGAAGCGGAAGCGATAGCGATGGAACAATTGTTTCTTATAATTGGACAAAAATCTCCGGCCCAACTTCGTTTAAGATTGTAAGTGCTACCTCAGCAACCACTGATATAATCAACCTGGTACAAGGTACCTATGTTTTTGAGTTAGCAGTAACCGACAACAAAGGATCAGTTGGAAAAGCCACTGTGAATGTAACAGTAAATGCTGCTGCCAACATTCCACCTACAGCCAATGCAGGAACCGATAAAACCATCACGCTGCCCGCCAACACCGCATCACTATCAGGCAGCGGAAGCGATAGCGATGGAACAATTGTTTCTTATAATTGGACAAAAATTTCCGGCCCAACTTCGTTTAAGATTGTAAGTGCTACCTCAGCAACAACCGATGTAACCAACCTGGTACAAGGCACCTATGTTTTTGAGCTAACAGTAACCGACAACAAAGGAGCAGTTGGAAAAGCCACTGTGAATGTAACAGTAAATGCTGCTGCCAACATTCCACCAACAGCCAATGCAGGAACAGATAAAACCATTACGTTGCCAACCAACACTGCCTCATTATCAGGGAGCGGAAGTGATACGATGGAACAATATCATCTTATAACTGGACAAAAGTTTCTGGTCCGGCAGCATACAATATTGTAAATCCATCATCCCCAGTAACAGATGTTTCCGGTTTAACTCAGGGAGTGTATCTTTTTGAGTTAGCAGTAACCGACAACAAAGGATCAGTTGGAAAAGCCACTGTGAATGTAACAGTAAATGCTGCTGCCAACATTCCACCTACAGCCAATGCAGGAGCAAACAAAACCATTACTCTGCCAACCAACACTACCTCATTATCAGGGAGTGGAAGCGATTCTGACGGAACAATATCATCTTATAACTGGACAAAAATTTCCGGCCCAACAGCCTTCAAAATTGTAAATCCCTCATCCCCAGTAACAGATGTTTCGGGTCTGATACAGGGCAGCTTATGTTTTTGAGTTAGCAGTAACCGACAACAAAGGAGCAGTTGGAAAATCCACTGTTCAGATAACAGTAAACGCAGCTGCAAACATTCCACCAACGGCCAACGCAGGAGCAGATAAAACCATTACGTTACCAACCAACACTGCCTCATTATCAGGCAGTGGAAGCGATATCAGATGGAACAATATCATCTTATAACTGGACAAAAGTATCTGGTCCGTCAGCATACAATATTGTAAATCCATCCTCGCCTGTAACAGATGTTTCTGGTCTGACTCAGGGAGTGTATATTTTTGAGTTAGCAGTAACCGACAACAAAGGAGCAGTTGGAAAATCCACTGTTCAGATAACAGTCAATGCCGCTGCAAACATTCCCCCGACTGCTAATGCAGGAACAGATAAAACCATCACGTTACCAACCAACACTGCATCATTATCAGGCAGCGGAAATGATAGTGATGGAACGATTGTTTCGTATAATTGGACAAAAATCTCCGGCCCGACTTCGTTTAAGATTGTAAGCGCTACTTCTGCAGCTACTAATGTTACCAACCTGGTGCAGGGTACCTACCAGTTTGAACTAAAAGTAACCGACAACAAAGGAGCAGTTGGAAAAGCCACTGTTCAGATAACAGTTAATGCGGCTGCCAACATTCCACCAACGGCCAACGCAGGCGCGGATAAAACTATTACGTTACCAACAAACACCACATCATTGTCAGGCAGCGGAAGCGATAGCGATGGAAAAATCGTTTCCTATAATTGGACAAAAGTTTCCGGCCCGGCAGCATACAATATCGTAAATCCATCCTCACCTGTAACAGATGTTTCTGGTCTGACTCAGGGAGTGTATCTTTTTGAATTAACGGTAACCGACAACAAAGGAGCAATTGGAAAAGCTACTATGAAAATAACTGTTAGCGCTGCTGCAGAAACGACCGTTGTTACAAAAAATATACCGCCGATGGCGAACGCGGGAAATGATACGACAGTTGTTTCAACCGTTAACTACGTAACTCTGAAAGGAAGTGGCTTTGATGCAGACGGAAGTATTGTAGCCTATTTGTGGAGCCAAATATCGGGGCCATCTGCAAGCACCATACTACAAATAGCCTGGCAACAACAAACGTTAGTAACCTTGTGGCAGGAACCTACCTGTTCGAATTGACAGTAACAGATAGCAAGGGGGCTAAAGGAAAAGACACAGTTGCGGTTACTGTTGCCTTGGGTAGATTTGCCAGGGAAACAACTTTAAAGGCTTATCCTAATCCGGTTCGTGATGTTACTACACTCGATATCAATACCGGAAAACCGAACACCAATTTAATGATAGTCATTACAAATATGACTGGTAAAAATGTTTACAAGAAAGAGTTTGTGGCAGCTTCAACAAACGTAAAAGAGCAGATAAACATGAGCAGCCTAATCAAAGGAATCTACATTATTACCGTTTACTTTGACGGTATGAAAAAACAATCGATAACGGTTGCGCGGATGTAAATATTAAACGGCCTGCAAAGTTGATAGTTAAAGTAATTGAGAAGACCTGATGATTGTTTTTCGTCAGGTTTTCTCAATTTCCATTTTTAGATTTATTCTTATTGTTCTTTGAATAACGTAAGCGATCCAAATTAATAGTATCGGAACAATTACCGTAAACATTCTCGTTTCGGCACTGCCCAACAGACTTCCACCCAAATACAATAAGGTAAGAAACAATAAGAATTTGATTGTAAATGGAATCTTTCGCCAGTTTAAAAGGGTTGGAATAAGACAAAATAGTGCCGCCAGAACAATAATTCCATTAAAGGGTATCCGCAATAATGTGTTTGGGCTTTGCTGCTTGTATGAGTATGGGAAATTAAAAATGATTCTACCTGCATTGCTCAAACAATTTTGTAAAAATTTAAAAGGATGGGCTTTGATATTTTTAATGGCAATTTCTTTCAGAATACTATCCTGCCTCACGCCTTTGTATTGTAGCGCCTTGCCGAAATCATTTTTATGCCGTGAAATAATTAACTGGTGAGTTTCCTCATTAAGCTGATCTTCCCAATTTGGGGGAAATGCAATCCAACTGCCATATTCGTCTTCATAGGTTGTACTCATCCAGTATAAATTATTTCCTGCGTTGGAGCCCCAATAAAAAAGCTTGTTGGTAAGTTGATAGGTGTAAAAAAGGTATGGTAGGGTAGTCAGAAAAGCAACTAATAATAAAGCAAAGGTTCTTCTATAATTTATTGACTTCCTTTTTGTAATTAGCAAAATTGCAATTCCCAGGATCAAAACCATAATTACATAACCAAAAATAGGCTTCGTAAGAGCGAGATATCCCAGTAAAAATCCAGATACAACAATTGCTTTTACCGATTTCTTTCTATCATTACTAAAGACATTAAATAAACTGTATGTTAAAGCCGAAACAAGAAATACGGTTAGTGTTTCCGTTAATATAGAGGGAATCAGTTCATATAAATTGAAAAAGCAGCCCCATATAATTGATATTAAAATGGATAAATTTTCTGATGCCAGTTTTCGAAGCGATTTAAAAAGAAAAACAACAGATAAATAATACAAAACTGCATTCATCAAGGTTATAAACAAGAGGGGCAGTTTTAAAGCTAAGAACGGCATCAATAAAATTGGATAGCCAGGACCGTTGCCGAGATCTATCGCGGGTGGTGGTGGCGAAAAAAAACCATGCAAAAGATGATGTGAAAGCAGCAAGTATCTGGTTTGATCGCCTGATTTTCCATCCGTTGGAAAAATAACCACCAATACAGCATAGATCAGTAAAAATGGAAGAAACAAGATAAAGGGATTCTTAATTGATCTGAGTTTTTTCATACGGTCATATCATTTAATTTCAGTAGTAGCAAAATTTAAACTTGACACTATCGCTCCCTTTGCTTTTTAAATGAAGTGCCTAAATGAAACAGCTCTTCAAAATATCTTTTGCTCTGTAGAGATAAAAACCCGAGACTAAGAAATTGAATCGCTGCAATAAAAGTGATACCGCCTACCACAAACGATTGTGGATTTTTTCTGAATTGCAACGCCAGGCTGCTGGAAAAAGATCGTTGTATCTCCGGTTCTGCAGACATATACGAAAGTGTATCTGCAAGTAGCCATACCAATTCGTACATAGAAAGTAACATCAAAAAGCTGCCAATGGCAAGAAAAAAAATGTAAGGCCGGAAAATAAAACTCGACATGATGCCGGAAAATAATCCTCTTACCATCCGGATGCTCGAGGTTCGCTTGCCTTTAAATTTGTTCTGTTCTGTCCAATCAAGATTTGCCGGAATTTCTACTATCCTGGCTCTTAAAATCATAGCCTTGTACAATATCTCAGGGTTAATTTCATAATCCTTGGTCTTCAGATTTACTGAGTTGATAAAATCTTTTCTATAGGCCCTAACCATACCTGTATAGGTATAATATTTGTCCTGGGCTGCAACACGCATAAAACGATTCACCCAGCGACTCATCAATTTCCTTGTAAATGGTACTTCAATTACTTTTCCGCCAGGCATGTATGGCGATGCAATCACAATGTCGGAACTTGTTTCTATCAACTTATCTACCAATGCTTCTATGTGCGAAACTGAATAACTCAAATCAATGTCCAGCACCACAATTATTTCGCCGTTCGCATTTTTAAATCCGGTTTTTAAGGCGTTACCCAAATTTAAATTGATGGGATGATGGATTACTCTAATGCGGCTGTTTTCTGTTGAAAGCGCACCGGCAATTTCGCCTGTACTGTCTTTGCTTCCGTCATTGATGATCACTATTTCCCAGGCATATTTATCTTCTTTGCTTTCTAAATAGTCAGCGATGATATTAATATTGGCGCGCAAAATGGCTTCTTCATTATAACACGGAAGGATAACTGATATAAGCGGTTTTGTAGTTTTTTCAATATTTGCATTCGGCATGATTCTCTTTTAATTTTTTTTATATAAAGCCCAGAAAAGATCGTCTCCAGGATAAGGTAAGAAAACATTTCCCGGAATTAGTGCTGTAAAACCCGCCATCCATTTCAGTGCTTTTGTTTCGCGAAGTTTATGTTTTATTATTGATTTTGCGTGCCTGGAATGAATGCTTTTTTTAGGTCTTCCCTGTGCAACCATACAAAAATTATTCTGATCCATTAATCGGGTAAGGGTTTTTTTACTGAAGTAATTGAGTGTGCCAGGTGGACTGTATTCCTGCCAGTTCTTCCCAAATATTTTCGCTGAAACACTGTCCTTATTCCACGTTTCAATTAGCACATAGCCGCCCGGTTTTAGCAAGTTGTTTATCCGTTTCATCGAACTGGTCACATCATACAAGTGAGCAATAACCTGTATCATTACTACCAGATCAAATTTGGTTTCCAGTTCTACCGTTTCAATAGTGCCTTTCTTTACCTCTACGCCAACTTCTGTTTTTGCATATTCCACCATACCATTATTTGGCTCAATGCCGATGCCATTCCAGCCTGCATTTTCAAATCCTTTAAGAATGAAGCCTGCCGCCGCACCAACGTCCAAAAGCTTTCCGTGAGCCATAAATGGTTTCATCTTATTCGCGTAATATTCACCTCTTTTTATGAGCATTGTTTTTTCCAAAGTGTAATCAGCATAGCCATTTCCGCCTTTGAAAAAATAATCGTCCGAATAAATTTGTGCTACTTCGTTTGCTGTAGGCGCAAAGTCGGTAAACTCATGCGCACATTCGTTGCACCGGATTATATCAAAACCGTTTTTATGAAATTTAACTTCTGTGTTATCGCTATGGCAAACGTTACAATTTCTCATTTAATGGTAATTTAAATTTCCTTTAAAGCCATTGTTCTGCTTTTCTTTAAATTCTCCAGATGCGTCGACATATTAACTATTTCATAGTTTTTTGAAAGTGTTTGAATAACATTTTTAAAAACCTCCACTTTCTTACTGCTGTTTACATTCATTCCCGGAAAGAATGCCAATTCGGTGATCTGGTCGCCTCCAATGAGATCAAGCGGATGCAGCAAAAAGCTGATCGGCGTGTTGGTTATTTTGCACATTCTTATTGCTGTATTCAGGTACAGTTTCATTAAAGGCATTGAAATATTTCCAAGGTAAATCAGATAACTCAAATGAAATGGCAACTTAAATACCGGCATCGTGGTTACCGGAATTTCTGTGATACTTTTTCCATTTCCTAAATTCCATTTGTAAGGTTTTAATTTTCTAAACCCTTCACTGAATTTTCCGAAAAGCTCCTTGCGGGCTTTCTTTTCTTCTTTTGAAAGATCGGATTTTTTAAAATAATACATCCTGGCAAGCGGCCCAAGATAAGTGGGCAAAGTTGATGCATCGAATTGATAACCCCTTTCTTCAAGCACTTTTAAAAGGTCTTTGCTCCAGCTAAATCCGGGACCTCTGAATCCTGTTGTGCGCTGACCGGTAACTTTTTCGATCGCTTCTTCTGCTTCACGGATCTCCTTTTCTATTTTTTCATAACTATAAGATTGTAGCCACGATTCATGATGGTAAGAATGATTGCCCGCCTCATGTCCTCTGTCGGTAATCATTCTTAAATATTTTCTGTTGTCTTCCGATTCGGTATCTTTCCCAACAATAAAAAAGGTAATTTTTAAGTTAAGTTCATCCAGTACATCAAGAACGTGCGGCACAAAGATGTTGAGGTAAGATGGATATTGATCCCATCCTTCGTCGCCATGAATCTTCATATAAGTCCATTGATTATCCAAATCCAGCGATATACTTGCTACCGGTTTTTTTTTAGCCATGATCCTTTAATATTTCCTGCAGTTTTGTTTCAGCTACCTGTATGGTTTCATTTACGTTGAGGGTTCCGTTAATGATTTGTGCTGAGTTAATGATAAAATAATTGCCAAGTGTTGTTGTAACTCCGGGCACTTTTTTCGAATAATTTAATGTGGGCAAAGCAAATACGATACGGGCTTTTGATACGCCCCAAAAATGAAGATCATCTGCTGAAATGCCCGGGTACATTTTGTATAGTGCGCCTAAAAACAAGTGCTGCAATTCTTCTTCGCTCTTGCTAAACAATTCATCGTCTGGATTTACATATTTGGGAAGATACACAAGATGATTGCCCTTTGTTTCTGCCTTATCAATAAGCGCCGTCATTTCAATAATTCCTGTAAACGGTGGCCAGCTATCGGTGATATTGGTAACGTAATAAGGCGATATCCGTTTCTTTAATAAAATGGAAGGACAAATAACGCCAAGATATTTAATGGCATTATGCCTTTCAATTTCTGCAGCGGTTAATCCTGAAGCAATCGCAACCGATTCTTTTGAAGATAAAGTTGAAATTACTTTATCAAACTGTTCGGTTGAATTTTGAGTGATCACTTCCATTTTTCCGGAGACCAACCTTTGTATCGATTTTACTTTTGAATCGAACCGGATATCGATTCCAAGTTTTGAAAGATGTTCGGAAAACCGCTGATTTATTTTTTCATAACCACCGGTTACATACCCAAACATTTCTTTCTTTAAGCCACTTTTTCGCGCCGCATACATTCGTTGAATGGTTGACCAGATAAAAGCTGCAGAAGTGTTTTTATAGTTTTCTCCCAATTTGGCTTTTAATAACGGCAACCAGATCTTTTCGAAAACTCTATTGCCCGACCATTTCCTTCAGCCAATCTGCAACCGGAATACCTTCCAACTTTTGCCAGTTCTTTATTTTTGAAGCGGCAAAAATGGTAAGGCCTAAACGAAATTTATCGATGAGATTGATCGGTGGAAATTTAAAAAACTCAATGAGATTAGACATCGAATACAATTTTCCTTCAGAATAAAAACCTGTTTTGGTTTCTACCCAACGAAGATCATCTTCTAAGCCTATTTCCTTTAAGATTTTCCTGGTGTTTAAATCAGACATCAAAATCACATGATAAAACCGGTCCCAGGTTACTCCATCCATTTCCCACGAACTGGTTAAGCCGCCCAATTTTTCTGCAGATTCGTAAATAACTACTTTTTGGCTTTTCTGGGCCAGGCGAAGTGCCAGCGTCATTCCCAATATTCCACCGCCAATAACCGCCCAGGTTTTTTGTTCGCTCATTACTGCTAATTAAATAAATATTTTATGCCGGTTGAAGGTTGCTGTTTGCGTATCCTTTTTCTGATAAGATGCTTGAGAATCCGTTATAAACCGGCACTTCGTCAATTTTTTCAGGATCCGCAATTTCACATCCGGTAGAACAGGTTTTTGCCAAACGCTGAACATCTTCAAACTTTACTTTGTTGTATTCATCAAACGCGTAGTTGCTATTATAAAAATTGATAAGGCCCATCAACTCGTGCCCCAATCCTTTTTCCATGGCTCTAAAACTTTCATATACGAACTGAACAAAATCTTCTTTTGGTTCTTCAGTTCCTTTTCCAATGCCGGCGTATCTTTCAGGAGTATTGCTGAATTGCTTCCGGTTGTAAATATTGGATGCATCCATTATGCCTGCGATGTTTGCGCGCGAAGTAATTGTTTCGAAATGATCGATATATTCTTTGTGCGCCGAACAGATAAAAACATAATCAGCAAATTCCAAAGCTTTATTCAGATCGTGTGTAAGATGATCTTGTTGGTTAAACCGCAAAACGTTTTGATCATCTTCTTTTACATAAGGATCGTGCATCAGATAATCCACATTATTTTCTCTTAAATAATTGGCCAGCACCAGGGTGGGCGAGTTGCGCGTATCTTCTGAATTAAAACGATAAGCCACGCCCAGCAAGGCGATCTTTTTATCGCGCAAATTTCCAAAAGCTTTTTCTGCCTGTTTAAAAGTGTGAACGGGCGAGTCATCATTAATTAATCTCGACTGCAGGATAAGGCTATTGCTGGTATCGTTTCCTTTTTGAAAATTTCTCCACCATAATAAAATTCCGTCTTTTGGAAGGCAATGGCCGCCAACACCAAGCATCGGAATTAAAATGCCGCCGCTTGGTACCGCATTAGGGTCGGAGGTAGCCTTATCCGATTGCGCCAGCATACCATTTACTTTATCGCGCACTTTATAAAAGTCAATGTTGTGTTCATCACAGTATCTTACCACTTCGGTAGAAAAAGCAATCCTTACATCGCGATAAGCATTTTCAAGAGTTTTTACAATTTCGGCAGTTAAACTATTTGTTTGAAATACTTCTCCATTGGTTACAATATGATTGTAAAGCTTTGCAATTAATTTTGGAGTTTCAGGATGCAATCCACCCGCAAGTTTATCCGCATCACGAATTCTTTCTACCAGCCTTCCCGGCATTACGCGGTTCGGGCTGTTTCCTAAAAGAATATCTTTTCCTTCTTCTAAACCATATTTTTTAAAATGCTCGCGAAATAGTGTATCCATTGTTGTTGGCGCCAGCGTAGATTCGAAAATAACCAGCGGAATTTTTGATGCGGGCTTATTTTTCAATGCTTCGGCTAACTTATTAAGTCCGCCAAACATTGGTCCGTAATCAGGCTCAAAACCTTCTTCATTTTTATCTGTTTGAATAGAAACCAATATCACATCAGCATCTGAAAGAACCGAAAAGTCGGAGCTGGCAGAAAGATTTCCGGCCTGTACAGCAGCGCGTGTAATATCATCAAGCTCAGGCTCAATACCGCCGATAACTGATTTGCCGCTGTTAATAGCGTTCACTTTCCATCCGGAATTTACAGAATCTCTTTGCACTACCACCACTTTTGCAGGCTGGTCTGTTCCGATTTTAATGTTTGCATTTGCCAGCATTGCAGCCATTGGCATTCCTACAATGCCGGGTCCTATAACGCCGATTTTTTCAATTTTCCAGTTGTCTACATTAACAGGTGCTGAATTGATTTCCATTTTTACGCTTTTATTTAGTAATAATTGTTGCTGATAGTTTAGTTTGGCATTTAAGATTTCTACATTCTGGCTTATATGATTACCGCTAAGATTAAAAATTACTTTGATAAACGATAATTTATCTGTTTTAATATCGATTTTCTACATTTTGACTTTCGTCAATTTATTTATCGATGAATTGATTGTACCATAATTCCAGGGAGAGAAGCCCCCACAAACCGCGGCTGAAAGGCTGCTCCGAAGTTATTAGCTTTTCTATGTGTTTGGTGTTAATCATATTTCTTTCTTTTGCTTTCTTTGATAAAAGCGTGTCCATAATAAAGCACTTGGCTTTATTCTTAGACCATATATGCAAAGGCACCGGAAATCCCATCTTATCTTTCCTGTTCATTATTTCCGGCGGCATTATATTTTTGATGGTTTTCTTTAATAAATATTTCATTTCGCCGCCCTTAAATTTCATCCCTGCCGGCATACCGGAAACAAGGTCTACAATTCGCCTGTCGAGCAATGGAACCCTGGACTCAATTGAAACCGACATGCTAACCCGATCTTCTACCTGCAATAAGCCGGGTAAACTTCCAAGCATGTCGAAATGAGTCATTTTATTAAAATAGCTTTTTGTATCAGGATCATTAAAGTAAGTGGAAAACTTATCGAATATTGAAGCCGAATTACATTCATTAATAAAATCATCCTGAAAATATTCTTTTGTAGAACCCATTCTATTAATAAGATGATAATATCGCTGATCCATGTTTTCGAAAGAGCCATCCTGCCAAAAACTCTTCATCATGGGAATGTATTGTTTAAGCGAAGGCAGGTTGGGAAGTATAGATTCTAACGAAACAATGTGCTCATCTTCTTCATTGGATTGAAAAATGGCGCCCTTAAGCGCTTGCTCCAGGTAAGCCACCATGTAGCGCGTGTATCCACCAAATATTTCATCACCACCCTGGCCACCTAAGATTACTTTTACGTGGTTAGATGCATATTTGGAAACGATATATTGCGGAAAAAGTCCCGGCCCTGCCACCGGTTCATCAAGATGATAAATCAGCTTTGGAAGCAGATCGATAAATTCTTGCTCGGTAGGAAAAATTTCAAACAATTCAGCATCTGCCTCTTGTGCTGCAATCCTTGCGTATTCCAGTTCATTAAACTCTTTTCCTTCTTTAAATGCGCCGCTAAAAGATTTGATGGGCTTATTTAAAAGCTTGGATGCCATGATGGTTACCAGCGAAGAATCGATTCCCCCACTTAAATAGGTGCCAAGCGGAACATCGCTTCGCAATTGCTGCGAAATGGTTTCTTCCAGGATCTGCCTTAGCTCAACAATAAAAAATTCTTCTGTATGAAATTGATCTATTTTAAAATTCGGCTCCCAATATTTTGTATTTTTTATTTCCCAGTTCTTTAGATCTATCGTCATAAAATGCCCCGGAAGCACCTTCAAAATGTTTTTGAACATGGTGTGCTCGCCCATTACAAATTGAAAAGTAAGGTATTCGTACAGGTTATTGGTATCGGGGATGGCGTCAATATCAGGGTGAGCGAGTAATGCCTTGATCTCACTGCCAAAAACAATTATTTCATTATCCTGGTACCAGTACAAAGGCTTAATTCCAAAATGGTCTCTGCGATACAAAAAGGCTGTTTTTGCTTCTGTCATAAATAATGAAGGCAAACATGCCATTTAGAAGGTTTACAAAGCTATTACCATATTCGGCGTAGAGATGAAGAATTACTTCTGTATCAGACGAGGTAATAAAAGAATGTCCTTTCTTTTTCAGCGTTTCCCGAAGCTCGATATAATTATAGATTTCTCCGTTGAAAACGATCGTAAAATCGCCAAAGGTCATCGGCTGATGGCCGGAAGAAAGATCGATGATCGAAAGCCTCTTGTGAAAAAAACCCACGGGGCCTTCAATCATAATGCCATCATCATCGGGTCCACGGTGATGAATGGCTGTCGCCATTTTTTCTAAGAGACCACCATCTGCCAAGCGCCCGTTTTTATTAACTATTCCTACGATACCACACATGTAATAAAGTTTTCAATACAGTTGAGTTATAATGGTTTAATTATTTAAGGATTGGAACGAAAAAAATGATTCTTGTTTTAATAGGATGATGAATAATTGGAAGCAGCGCTCGTAATAGTGGTGGTGTTGCGAAAATAGAATAAATTAATGTAATAAAGAAGCAATCGTTTATAAAAGCTGCTGATGATTTGCGTAAAATTCCTAACGATAGGTGGAATCAATAAATTATACTTCTCTTATAATTTTCATGTTTAATAAATTAGGGCATGGTTTAACCGGATTACGAATAAACAAGCGGTGTAACAACTGCGTTGAAAGTATTCCGGCGAGGGCCATTTGGTCTACTTCCGAGATATTTTGTTGTCTTTTTAATTTTTCTGTTAATGATCTTACTTTTTGTGTATTAAACAAACCGGATGATTGTAATGAGTTATCAGATAAAGATTCTGAAATGTAGGATGGAGAGTTGGAGTTGAAAAAACTGCTTGCAATAGGAGCGCGGTAGGGCTGCTTGGTTCTGTTTGTAATAGAAGAAGGTATCCGGTTAAGGCTAAATTTTTTTAATAAAAATTTTTCATTGAGGCAGTTAAGCTTAAAACTGTCCGGCAGTTTTCCGCAAAATTCAATTATGCGGTAATCAAGAAACGGATAACGGCCCTCAACGGAATTGGCCATGGCCATTCTGTCGCCCTGCGACGAAAGAAGGTAGCCCGACATAAATATTTTTGCTTCGAGATATTGCGCTTTCGCAAGGCTTGTCCAGTTCGAAAAATTTTCAGGCAGTGTTGCATACACGGCTTCAAGCGGATCGTAATTTTTTAATTTTGTTTGAACTTCCTCTGAAAAAAAAGATTTTATGCGCGATGTATTATGCCAGCGAAGAAGATGCGAATAGAGGGGATCGGCAGTTTCGGTAAGCTTATAGCCAAAAAATAATTTGGAAGCAATATTGTTTTTGTCGTTCAGTGCCGGCAAATAAGGATAAAGCCTCGATAATAATTTTGGCCTGATGGTGGAACCCGGCTGCGTTGCCCAAAATCGCCTGATTTTGGCTTCTTTAAAAATGTTATAACCACCCAAAAATTCATCGGCACCTTCACCCGTAATTACCACTTTAATATTTCTTTCGCGCACTTTTTTAGACAACAAAAGCATTGGCGTGGGCGCCGTTCTTAATATTGGAAACTCTGTATGCCAAACGGTGCTTGAAAAATGTTCGGCAATTTCTTCGCTAGTGCATTCAAATGCCGTATGCGTGGTATGGAAATAATTGGCAGCCTCCAGACTGATAAGCGGTTTCGTCAAATATTTTATCCTTGAATCCAATAGAAAATGTATTTAAAACGCCGGGATCTATTTCATGAATCAAAGAAGTTGTAACACTCGAATCGAGCCCACCGCTAAGGTAAGCGGCCACCGGCACATCGGCCTTCAGCCTTATTTTTACCGCATCTTTCAGTAATTCGCCAAATTCTTCAACGGTGGCCTCTAACTTTACCGGGTAATTATTTCCGCTGGATGAAAAATCAAGACTCCAGTATTTCTCAATTTTTATTTTAGATTCGGTTACCAGCATATGATGCCCTGGCGGTAGTTCATAAATTTTTTCGAACGGCGTATTTGGCGAAAGGGTCGTCCAGAAGGTAAAAATTTCCGCAAGGCTTTCATGGCGTATTTCTTTGCTGATTTTATCGAGCGTTAGCAATCCCTTTATTTCTGAACAGAAGGCGAAACTGTAGTTTTCTGCCCAATAAAATAGCGGCCTGATGCCGGTTCTGTCACGTGCAAAAAATAATTCCTGGTCTTTTTTATTCCAAATACAAAAAGCAAATTGCCCGTTGAAATATTGAAGGCACTTTTCTCCATATAGCGCATACATTTGAACTACCACTTCTGTATCGCTTTTGGTTTTCAAACGCACTCCTTTTTTTTCAATAACGATCCTTAGTTCTTCGTAATTAAATATTTCCCCATTATATACTATCCAAAAATTTCCAGACTCATCACTCATCGGTTGTTGCCCGCAGGCAATATCAATAATGCTTAACCGTACGCTGCCAATTGCTATCTTTTCTCCGAGATAAATTCCACTTTCATCAGGGCCTCTGTGCCTGATCAGCGATAACATATTCTGAACGTTTAGCTCCTTTGATGGCGCAGATTCAGAGTGATAATTAAATATGCCTGCAATGCCACACATGTGTTTTAATTAAGCTTGTTTTCTACAAAGCGCGCAATTGCGTTTATCGATTCAAAATTATCTTCAAGCAGTTCGGAATCTTGTGCTTTTATGGCAAATGTTTCTTCAACAAAATTTATTAATAAAATAAAACCCATTGAGTCGAAAATGCCTTCGGTAAATATTAAGGATTCATCCTTTACCGACTCTGGCGATGCGTAAGATGTTTCAATAATATACTGCCTGATCTTATTTTTTATGCCAGCAATGTTTTCCATAAAAATTAATATTGTAGGGGGTTGATAAAATGATTAAAAAATGCCGGGATCAAATTTTTTTGCCAATTTTTTTACACATCACAGCGGCATCGCAAAAATTAATGTGTAATAATAAACACTGTCTGGAATTTGTAAAAAGTAACTAATACATTTACAAAAATAATTCTTATGGCGGCGGAGGCTTTCTTAGGCTTACTTTTTATAATTGCCGTTGTGTTCATTTACTATTCAGTTGGCGACAAGTACAAAAACCATATTTTATTTGGATCGAGCCTGGTGTTTATCGCTGTATTATCCGTAAGCGTTGCTGTGTTTTCTTTGCTGTTCACGATTTGTAATTATTTTTTAGGGCTGATGTTGCAAAAATATAGCGGCCATGCCCGGGCTAAGTCTGCATTATTCCGGTTTAGTATTTTTGTTGATGTGGGAATACTCGCTTTTTTTAAATATTTCAATTTTTTTTTTAAAGGGTTTGACGCCTCAATTTTTTCGTCCGGCATTTATGCAAACGTTCCGTACCTGTCTGTAATGGCGCCGATTGGAATTTCTTATTATACTTTTCAAGCGCTTGGATATCTCATCCGGATCAATCGCGGCAGCGAAAAAGCCGAAACCGATTTTTCAGTTTTTGCAACCTATCTTTTATTTTTTCCCAAATTCCTGTCGGGTCCGGTTACCCGCTCTAATCATTTTTTACCGCAATTAAAAAAAACCATTCCCTTTGAACTAAATAATCTTGAAAGCGGAGCAAGATTAATTTTGTGGGGGCTGTTTAAAAAAGTGGTAATTGCCGAAAACCTGTACCAGCCTGTGTCGCAGGTTTACAGTGATGTTCACGAATTTAGTGGCCTGGCTTTAATCATCATATTAATGGTGCAAACCATTTACATTTATTTCGATTTTTCGGGTTACACTGATATGGCTTTAGGTCTGGCGAAAATATTTGGCATCAACCTCTTCGATAATTTTAACCGCCCTTTTTTAGCTAAAAACATTTCCGATTTTTGGAGAAGATGGCACATATCATTGTCTTCCTGGTGTAACGATTTTATATACAACCCATTTATCATCAAATTCAGGCGGTTTGGAAATACAGCGGTAATTTTTGGGATATTTCTTACGTTCTTTATTGTTGGAATCTGGCATGGTGCCCGGCTTACTTTTGTTATTCTTGGCGTGCTGCAAGGGCTGGCCATTATTTATGAATTTTATACAAAGCGATATCGGCTAAAGTTGGCTGCCCGGTTTTCTAAAAGCATTGTAAATGCCGTTAGCAGAATAATTGTATTTCTCTTCATGTCGCTATCGCTAACCTTTTTCTTTTCCAGTTCGGTAGCAGATGCGTGGTATTTCATTACTCACCTGTTTAGCGGCGTCAGACTGGCTTCCGGCGAAATAAATTTTATCATCAGCAAGCCCCGGTTTTTCTTTGCGCTATTTTGTTTTATTCTTCTTTTCATCATTGAAATGCTGAATGAAAAAGGCCGCAATCTGCCAGCCGAATTTCTGAAACAACCTTTTTGGATACGTTGGGCGGCCTACATTTCCTGTGGCTTGCTCATCTACTTTTCATTTTCAGAAATACATCCGTTTTATTACATGAAATTTTAAAAAAACTGTGTAATGAAAGCGACGAAAGCCAAAATATAGTTTTTAGGTTTTTTATATTTGATGAGGCGTTTTTTTGCGCGCCGAGATCACCCTTATATTACCCATTTCATCGGCAACGGATTCAATACCGGTATAACAATTGGTATCGCTGCAAAGACGCATAATAAATTCGCCCTGACCCGCACCCACTTCAATTGCGATAAAGCCTGCAGGGCTCAAAAATTTGGGCGCTTCTCTCAAAAAATTTTGAATGATTCTTGTTCCGAACATTCCTCCGTCAAATGCCAAAACCGGTTCGTGATCCGAAATTTGAGCAGGCATCTTTGCAACCTTTGTGCTCGAAATATAGGGCGGATTGCAAATAATTAAATCAATAGTTCCGTAGAATTCTTCCTTTTCAAATGCTGAAAACAAATCGCTTTGTATTGCTTCTACACGTGAATCAGCATCTAAAAAAGAGATATTTTCTTTGGCAAGATCGACCGCTTCCTGCGACAGGTCGCTTGCAAAAACGGTGGTGTTATAATTATTGCAGGCCACAGCCAGCGCAAGGTTTCCGGCACCGCAACAAATATCCATCACCCGCACGTTTTCTTTTTTTTCAGAAAGCAAGTTGCAAATTTCAAGAGATTTGAAGCCCAAAATTTCCGTTTCTTTACGTGGAATAAGTGCCCTTTTATCTGATAGCATTTGTATTCCCATAAAGCTTTGCCGGCCGGTAATGTGCGCTAGCGGTGTATTTTGCAATCTCAGGTCAATGAGGCGGTATAAAAGATCAATTTGATCTTCAGTCAATTTTGGCAAAACATGGTTAATTGCTTCTTCTGCTGATTGTGGAACCCCGGAAGCGGCAAGCCAGCAAGCGCTTAACGTTGAATCAATTGTTTCTTCAGGCTTATCTTTAAGAAAGCTGATTCTGGCTTCCAACTCATTTTTTAACGTGTTAAAAAGCTGGCGTGAATCCATCAGTTAAAAGCATATTTTAATTCCAATAGTTATCGGCGACATAAGCCAAAAAGTAGATTTTTGCATTTTAAACGGCCTGCATTTTTACGCTCATAGCATTAATTGAAACGGCGGTTTTAGAATACGTGTTCTTTTTAAAAATTTTGCCATCGCGCAAATAAATAACATCAACGCCCTTTCGCACTTCGGGCTCGCCGAGGTATTTTCTTTCGGGTGATGGCCATTTTAATTGCCAGCTAAACAATATTTTTTGTTCTGCTTCGTCAATAAAAAGATCTTCCTGGATAAATTTAAAATTTCCATGGTGCATAAACCACGGTGCCCATGCTTTTTTCAGGTTGTCCTTTCCTGACTACGGTTTCATCATCCCAATTTTCGAAAGATACCTCAGGGTGCATCCAATCCATTACACCATCAAGGTTGTGATCGTTCCACTGCCGGATCCATACGGCAAACAGCTTTGTAATTTCAGCTTTGGAAAGGTTCATTCTGTAACACGTTCTTTAAAATTTTTTTATCAATCTTTCCGTTGGAGCTTTTAGGCATTTCTTTTAAAAAAACTACTTTTTGGGGTATCATGAAGGGCTCCAAATGAGTCATGCACATTCTTTGAATTTCTTTTGCATTCAGCTCTCTATCATCGTGCAGGGTTACAAACGCAGCGATCGATTCTCCCATAATTGCATCGGGAACGCCCAATACTGCAACTTCTTTAACGCCGTTAATTTTATAAATGATGTTTTCAATTTCTACTGGGCTTACTTTTTCACCTCTTGTTTTTATGATATCGTCATTTCTTCCCTGGAAGTATAAAAATCCTTCTTCATCCATTTTAAACCAATCGTTGGAACACAGAATTTTTTCGCCGGGCAACCGTCCTTCTTTCAACATTTGCCTGCTTAATTCTTCCTGGTTTAAGTAACCCAACATAACGTGAGGCCCGCGAATATGCAAAATTCCGGGCAGTCCCGGCCGCAACGGGTTCACCTTTCGGCGATAACAGGAACACTTCCGTTCCGGGAATTGCTTTGCCAACAGAAGTAGGTTTTATATCGATTAATTCAGGCTCCAGGTAACAAACGCGTTTGCATTCTGTAAGTCCGTACATTTTAAATATCAGTGCGTTCGGAAATATTTTTTTTAATGAAGGAATAAATTCTGCAGGAAGTAATGCGGCGGTGTTGGTTATTTTTTTGATACATTCAAACGACAACTCATTTTTATGGGCGGCTTCAATCATCATTGCATAGATTGTGGGCACGCCCGGAAAAACAGTAGGCCGGTATTTTTGAATGTTTTTGTAAATATTGGCAATAAAAATAAACGATTGCTCCACCACCAAAGACCCGCCGATGGTAACTGCCATCAGTAACTGATACAATCCATAATCAAATGCCAGTGGCAACAGCAGCATAATGCGGTCGTCTTCCGATAATCTTAAATACTCAACTAAGCTCCAGCATGTAAATACCATGGATTGATGGGTCATCATTACACCCTTTGGAAATCCGGTGCTACCGGAAGTGTAGATCAATGCAGCAAGATCGTTCGCTATTACATTGGGCAATTTGGTTTGCCTGCTGTTTGATATAGCATCTTCGAAATTTATTATAGAGAGCGGCGAATCAATGTTTATCTGAACCTCGCTGCCGGTTATAATAATTTCTTTAACGGTCGTGGCATCTTTGAGCGCCCGGGAAAATTCGTTACGGAGTGCATAAGCGGAGATTAAAATTTTGGCTTCGCTGTCGTTTAATATGTATTGAAGTTTTTCTGATTTCGTTTGCGGGTTGATGACTAAAAACGCAGCGCCGGCAAGGGTTGTGGCATATACAGATACCATGCTTTGCCAGGAATTATCCATATAAATCGCAACGCGGTCGCCTTTAACCACTCCGGCATTTATTAAATGAAAAGCGAGTTTTTGGGCTGTTTCATTTAACAACGCAAAAGAATACTCTTCCCCTTTTGCAATAATTGCGGTTTTGGCAGGGTGAATTTTAGCCGAGTTGAAAAGACCTTCTCCCAGTACGCGTTGCGGTATCGATAGCATTGGGGGTTGAATAAAATTGATGTTCTGTCCGCGATGTAGTTAATTTCTTAGCGGCGCCATTCTTAAGTATTGTGTTGATTTTTGCTTGCGCGAGAAATTGTTATAAATCGATCTGATTTCATCTTCTGTTTTTTCAAGCGCTTGGGCAACATCTGCAGGCTCATAATTATTTTCGTAGCCATACCAGACAAGATCCATTTCATCAAAAGGCAGTTGAAAGAAAAATTCCTGTTGGGTTTGCTCCGCAGAATAAGTATCGGAAGTTGGCGTACGATCAATGATCGCTTTGGGTATCTTTAAATATTCAGCAAGCTGATAAACCTGCGTTTTGTACAAATGGGCAATAGGCATTATGTCGGCCCCGCCATCGCCATGTTTTACAAAAAATCCCTGCTCAACTTCATGTTTATTGGGCGTTCCGATTACCGCATAATACATTCTTTCTGCATGATAATAGAGCATCGACATGCGGCATCTTTGCTTAAAATTAGAAGCAGCCACAATCTGTAAATATTCTTTTGGAGGCAGCATCTTACTTTTGGGATTCACCTTTATCATTAATAATGGTGAGAAAAAACACCGGTGGTAAATTTTGGTTAATCGCTTTTGGATTTATTCCAATTTTCATCCGGTGAGTTATCGGATTGTATTCAGGAAATAAAGCGTTTACTGCTTCGTCTCTTCGGCGATAGCAACCTAATGCTTCCAGTGCGCCCGTGATGTTTTCTTCAATAGTGGTTACACCAAATTTTCCGGCTAATTCAAGAGCCAGATCCTTGCTTTCGCTGCTCGAATCTTTCTCCGGAAGAAGTAATCCAATTACATTTTTGGCGCCGAGCGCTTTTACTGTAAGCGCCAGGGTAACAGAAGAATCGATTCCGCCGCTTATTCCTACAACCGCACCTTTTCTCTTTGTTACCAAAAGAACGTCGTCTTTCAACTTTGCGGTTATCGTTTCAATTGCCGATTGAACATCATCAATGATAAGAATGTCTTTTGAAAAATGATTTTTATATTGATGATCCATCCTTGTAAAATTTACGATAGTATTTGTTCGCAAAGCTGAAACTATCTCTGGGCCTGTTGTTCGGTAATCTTGTCAATTACTTTGTTAGAATAAATTTTAGCACCGATATAGTTTAGATGGCCAACGTCGGCAAACAGGCTTGAGTTATTCAAAAAACTTGTATCGGCTGAAAAATCGAAAAACGGAACATTGTACTCACCAACGATACTATGTGCCAGGTTAATGGATTGGTCTTCAAATTTATATTTTAAAAAGCGCGGCGATATAATAACATAGAGCTTAATGTTAGAGTTCTTACAATCTCTGATAAACCATTTAAAGATGTTTATTTTATTGCTGTCCAGACCGTACTTACTATCGGCAGTATCTGTCTTAATTTGCTTTTTCCAAACTCTTTTTAACCCAATATATCCTTCTTCGCTGTTAATATTTTCCCTGTTTTTGTTCATGTCTGCATTTCCTACTCCAATTGTAAAAAGCAAAGAATTAAACGGATATATTTTTGATAAAAGTTTTACCTTTTCGTAAGGGCTTTTTAAGTCAACAATCGGCCTTATCTCAGGATGGCTATCATAATAGGGTAGCAGTGATGATATTCTATCATAGCTTCTTTCATCTTTTGCAAACTCTCTTGCATTAAAATCCAATATTGCTATTTTAGGAGAATACCTTTTGAGCATACACTGAAGTACCGAGTAATGATAAAAGATACTGTTTCCATCGCGGCCGGCATTGTATAAACTCATGTGCATCCGGTTTTCGAACGCAGACGGATAATAATGGTGATTTGCAGTAGACGAACCAAATATCACTATTTCGGCCGTGGTGCTATCAATAGAATAAGTTGTTCTGTAAAGTAAGCCGGAGTCTTGTTGAAAATACAAGTACTTGAGCAGGCTACCGATCGATAAGTCGAGCAAAAAAATGATCAGCAAAAACAAAAAAATCTTAAGCGCAAAAGTTGATACTCCTTTCGTTTTTAATTTATCGGCAAAAGTCATTTTGTAGTTTTTTGACTAAAACGAAAAATAGATAAACTGCCCGCCATCGAAAACGCCGGCAAGCAAAATATAAATTATCAAAATAGCATAAGAAAGTTGCTGCACTACCCAGTTTTTATTGGAGAAAAGCGAAAACTGAACTATTTTAAACTCTCCCTGGATATCGTACAACATCATTATTGCGCAACCGATTAACATGAATAACAAAGTAGATGGCTTGTCATAAAATAATTGGCCGGGATTTGCAAAGATTCCATTCACAATATGCAATGCATCGGCAATTGTAGGCGAGCGGAAAATGATCAGCGAAAAAGTGACAAATAAAAAGGTAAATAAAATGCTTGTGTTACGATAAAAAACAGGATTTATCTTTTTGGAAATTTGCTTTCTCGCTCTTTTGGTGATGGTTTCATAGATCAATGCAATGGCCTGAATAAGGCCAAACAGCACATAATTCCATGATGCGCCATGCCATATTCCAATTACCACAAAACTTATTATCAGGGCATAAAATACGCTCCAGATGCCCCAGTTCCGGTTTTCTAATGCCAAAGGATTAAAAATATAATCATTCACCCAGGAAGAAAGTGATATATGCCATCGCCTCCAAAAATCGCTTACATTTCTTGCCAGTAAAGGGCGCTTAAAATTCTCCATCAAATCGAAACCAAACAAACGGGCCGTGCCGATTGCAATATCAGTATACCCGGAAAAATCGGCATAAACCTGGAATGTGTATAATAATGTTGCCAATAATAATGTTGGCCCGCTTGGCTCCTGTGGGCTTGCGAAAATAGCGGATTGGAATATCGAAATCCTATCGGCTACTACCAGTTTTTTAAAAAGGCCCCATGCAATACGTTTGCCACCTTCAATAAGGTTGGCGCTATCAAAAGCAATTTTTTTCGACAACTGAGGCAGGAAACGGTTTGCGCGCTCAATGGGCCCAACTAATAATTTGGGAAAAAACATCGTAAACAAACTGAACCGAAAAATATTTTTTTCCGCTTTAACAGTACCTCGGCGGATATCGGTAACGTAACCAATGGTTTGAAAAATATAATACGATAAACCCAACGGCAAAGCCACGTTAAGAAGTGGCATCGGATTATTAATATTAAACCAGGTGGTAAAGCCGAAAATATTTTCTATTAAAAAATCCCAGTACTTAAAAAATATAAGCACACCTAAATTAACAAACAGACTTAAATAGAAGAGTGCCTGTTTTTTGCTTTTGTTCTGTGTGCCATCAATTGCAATGCCTAAGAGATAATTGGTGATGATGATAAATACAATGAGGAAAATATATTCAACCCTGGCATACATGTAAAATAATGCGCTGGCTGCAATAAGAAGATAGTTTCTAAACCTTGCCGGAAGAAGATAATAGGCAATTAGCGTGCATGCTAAAAATAAAAAAAATGTGACCGAAGTAAATAACATTCGGGATGCTGTTTATTAAGATTGACCCAAATGCGCTGACCGACTATTTAAGCTTACGCTGAATATCGTGGCATAAATCACCGACGTTTTTGACATTTAATAATTCATTGAGGTTGAATCGGATTTTGTAGTGCTTTTCCACAGCGGTTATCATATGAATGTGATTGAGAGAATCCCAGGCATCAATGTCTGAAGTGGTAGTATGTTGATTTAAAGAAATTGAATCGTCTTCAAATATCCTTATAAAAATCTTGTTTAAATCTTTTAGTATTTGCTCTTGTTCCATAATAAATAGCATTTAAATAAAGCAGCTACATGCGCCAAGGGGTTATCAAAAAAAACATTTCTACATTTTGGCTTGTCTCACATGGAAAGAAACAGGAAATTTTATCAGCATAAATTTATAAAAAAAATAAACACAACCGATTAAGATTAATATGCCTTTTGATCGCCGCGAAATACATAGTAAACGGTTAAAAAAAGTATTTGCAGATCGAGCCATAATGTCCAGTTCTCAAGATACCAGATGTCTCTGTCCACACGCATTTTTATTTGTTCCGGGTTGGTTATTTCACCTCTGTAGCCGTTAATCTGCGCCCAGCCTGTAATACCGGGCTTTATAAACTGCCTTACCATATATTCGTCCACTACTTTAGAATAATCGTTCGTGTGTTTAATCATATGCGGGCGTGGGCCTACCAAACTCATTTCGCCGCGAAGCACGTTAAGAAATTGGGGAAATTCATCGAGACTGGTTTTGCGCAAAAACGCGCCAATTTTGGTGATGCGGTCATCATTGCGCGTTGCCTGTTTCACATCAGCGTCCTTATTCGATTTCATGCTTCTGAACTTGAGGCAGTAAAACGGTTTTTTATTTTTGCCCGTACGTAATTGCTTAAAGAAGATGGGCCAACCGGATTCAATAAGAATTAATATGCCTAAAACAGGTATTAACCAGGAGAGAATAAGAACCGTTACCGAAAGACTTACCACCACATCTAAAGCTCTCTTTTTTATCCTGTTGCCAACATCATCAAGCGGTTCTTTTCTGAGCGATAATATGGGCAGATCGCCATAGTATTCTATATGCACTTCCCTGGTAATAAACATAGAAAGATTGGGAACAACCCTAAAGCGGATGCATTCTTTTTCTGATTGATACATCAGATCATAGATGTATTTATTTTGTTCCGGTGTGATGGTGGAAAATATCTCCTGCACTTCCAGTTTTTTTGCAATGCTTAGTGCATTTGCTGTATTGGATAAGATAGGATAGTGCGATAATTCCTGGATATTTTCTTCGTCTTCAATATATCCGATTATTTGTGTGTTAAGGCCATCCTGCTCAAAATAATCAGCCAGTTTTTTTGCAGTATCGTTGTATCCAAGAATCATTATTTTTTTGGCAAGAAAATCGGTGTTTCTGAAATACCTGAAAATACCAAGATGGATAAACCGGTTAATTAGCAGCCCTGTGCCAAAACCAAGTGAAACCGCAGAAATAAATCGGCGTGAAACAATGAGTTCGCGTGTAAAGAACAGGTAAATTAAGGTAACAATGATCCACAACAAATAAACCTGCGTGGTTCTTTTTGTAAATTTTTCAAAATTAAGAATGTGGGTAATTGCATAGGTGCGAAAAAAAAATGAAAGTAATAACCAGGCAATATTCGAAATTATTAAGTATTTGAAATAAGAATCTGCTGAATTAAACTGTATTGATTTGCTAAAAATTAACTGGCTGATAAAAAAGATCAAATTCAATACAATCAGATCCAATGAAACTAAAATTATTTGGAGGTATCGTTCGAATTGGCGGTTCAAGTTAAATTCCTTTAAAAAATTACGAGATTTTTTTGCGCGTTCATTACGTTATGAGGCCGGTATTGGCCGGTTCGCTTACAATGTAAGATAGTGTCTTGATTAAGATGCAACACTTATATTTTATCCTGGTTTAAAAATGTTTTGTTCATCTTAATTTCGATCCTCTTTAAAAAATGCCTGTATTCTTTCTGGATCTTCCATTTTAAAATTGCTGCTTTAGATCTTTCATGAGTAGCAAAAGGAAGTTCATATTTTTTATTCCTGTTTTTATTTTGGAGCCAATCGCCGCTAAGTGATCGGTTTAGTATTTTCTGACACTCCGGATTTTCGCTGGTTAATTTTGGAATGTAGGCCACCGGAAAATAAGGAATTTCTGCAAACAATTTGGAAGCCGCCACACGGTAACAATCCAGGTTAGGATTAAATATTTTTGCAAACGCGGATAAGGCAGACGATGTATTAATCATGTGTTTGCAGCGGGAAAGCAGCACACAATCAAGCAATGCACGATCTGCTTTTGTAGCTGATGCCGATTCATCTAAATGAAATTCTACTTCTCCTAAATTAATTACGTTGATTTTTTTAAATCTTTCTTTGAATTTTTCCACGAATGCAAATTCATCGGTTGCGATAAATACCGAGGAAATTTCTTCATGTCGCTGAAGAAAATCTTCTGCCAACAAAATAAATTCATCCTGCGAAACTTCGTTTGTATCCCATTTGGCGGCTTTTTTGTCGGTGCCCCTGTAGTGTAAGCCAAGAGCGTTTGACAGATCGCCCACTTTATCGGCTTCTTCAAAAATTCTTTCAGGAATTTTAAAATAAGTCGTCCATAACTCGTTTAAATAGTTCCAATCGTTGCCGAGTGTTTTCTGATGCTTTTTCCTGAGATCCAACAGGTTAATTTCAGTGGCGGAATTAATGTCGGGAGTTTGGTAGGCAATATCAAATACGCCGGGTATTATAGTAAAATCGGGTTCTTTTCCATAGTTGATGGATTTAATGTTCCATGCAGGAAAAATGGATTGAGCGTGTAGGTAAGGTAAAATTTCAAATACAAATAATGTTACACCTCCGAACAGCCCCATTACAATATCATTTGGTTCTGTTGTGATCAAAATGTTATTATGGCTAACGGAATTTTTTTTCATTACATCTTGTTTATACAAATACGGAGGCTGCAAAAGCCAAAATGTAGATTTTTAAGAAGTCTTAAAAATTTGCCCGAGCTTTTCTTTAAATACTAAAAAGATGAAAGAAGTATTTCCAAAGAGATAGCGTTTCCACATTCGCTGTGGCTCCTGCATGGTTCTGTAAAACCATTCCAGGCCCCAGTCTTGCATCCATCGCGGGGCGCGTTTCACAAACCCTGCCACCACATCAAAACTTCCACCAACTCCCATGATAAATGGAGTATTGATAACGTCTTTATAGGTATGTAAAAAGATTTCTTTTTTCGGCGAACTTATTGCCACAAAAAGAATCTGGGCATTTGAGCTGGCTATCTGTTGAGCAATTTGCGGCTCTTCTTCTTTGGTAAAATATCCATTGCGGTAACCGGCAATAATATCTTTGCCATATTCTTCGCTATAAAGATTTACCATTTTGCTGATTATTTCTTCTTTAGCTCCCAAGAAAGAAAATGCGGTATTTTTTCTGTGCAGCCAATGCTACTAAATTTTCCATCAGATCGATTCCGGCAACGCGCTCAGGCAAAGGTTTATTCAGCAAACGCGAAGCCCAAACGATTCCCTGCCCATCGGCATTGATAATATCACAATGAACGATAGACTCTTTTAAATTAGCGTCTTTGCGTGCATTTACCACTTTTACTGCATTTACTACCACATGATGAACCGGCCTTTTTTCCCTGATAGCATCGTCAATAATGTCCATCGTTTGCCGCATGGTAAGAGCATCTACGGGAACATTGCAGATATTAATTCTGGTCATCGTTGATTGCTTTTACATAGGTGGATAATGAATAAAACATCCATGCTTGTGCCCATCTTATATAAGGTATTTTTGATGAGAAATATTTATTGATCTGATAATAAAAATATCCTTTTGCTGATTGCATATTATTGATGGTCCAATACATTACTTTATCTGCCAGTTTTTTTTGTTCATGGAATTTTCCCAGTTTAACCAGCGTGATAACAAGCTGGGCCGGCGCATGTATATCTATCGGATAAACCGAGTTGCTGTAATATTTGGGCATTCCATCTTTTGTAAAAAAAGTTTGAAGATAGTACACGAATCCTTTATTAAGATTTTCCGAAAAAGAATTATCGCCGGAATATTTCATGTAATCGGCAATGCACTCAAGATTATATCCTGTATGAAAGTTGTCGATCCATTGGTGAAAAGACAAAGTGCCATAGGCCCAGGAACCATCATTATGCTGATAACGGCAACAAAAGCTTACTGATTTTTTTGCTTCTTCAATTAGGGTATGCTCTTTTGTAAAATGGTACACCCTGGCTAAAAGCCTGCTGCCCAATAGCGATGCGTTAAAGACTACACTCTGATCCAATGGGGAATAAGAGAAACAAAAATCCCCCCCTGGCTGGTAAGTTCTGTTCAGGTCTTTTAATATAAAATCGCATGTGCTGCGAGCTGTTTTCAATAAATGTTTATCTCCTGTTATTTCGTAAGCATCTAATAGAGCACTTGCAATAAAAACTGAGGCTACTACCGTAGGAGTGTTTTTGGGTTGATAAAAAGCGCGCGCCTGCCAGTCAAAATTGTATCCCCAACAAGCGCCATGGTATTGCTTATTTTGGATTTCTATAAGTTTATTGGCGAAAAAATTAATTTTATTCAGGTGACCCTCTGTCGGAGAGAGTACGATACAAATTGCAATAGCCCGCCAAAAACAAACCCAATCCCTTTGGATTATAGTCCTTTTTTACGCGGGCAATCTTTCTAAGATTTAAGGGAGATCTTTTAAAAGTCTGTATCCAGGCCAGCCGCACGTAGCGGTTTTTTGAGACCAACGGAATGGATTGAAACAGTCTGCTGTTGAGGCCGTCGTATGGATCCCATCCCATAAAATTCTCCTGCTCGCAATATGTTGTCAGCCTATCCAGCGACTCTACAATCAAATCATGCATCAATATCAATTTCTTGTGGAAGGCCAGTTGTTAAACTGTCAATTATCTTAAAGGTAGTTAGCGTTGTGAGGCAAATTGAACGAAAACTAATCGGTGAATCCTTTCCTTCAGTAAGGGCATCTAAAAATGCTTTTACTTCTTCGCGGTGTCCTTTTCCTGCCGATTTCAAGGTTTTCGATTTGTTGTTACTGTAAATGCTGCCATTATGAAAGTCGTTGATAACAGCAACTTTACCAGCGCTAAATAACTCTATGTGTTCCTTTGGTAAACTTTTGTCGCCGTTGGCTACATAAGTTAGATTGCCCACAGATCCGTCTTTGAATTTAATTACAATGGCAATGTTGTCATCGGCTTTTATCAAATCGTTACTTGTCTCAATGCAATCTGCATAAACTTTCACTGGTTCTGAACCCGTGAAAAATTGCATTAAATCAATAAAATGACACATTTCTCCTATGATCCTTCCGGCGCCAATCTCGGCAATTTGCGTCCAATGATCTTTTGGAATAAATCCTGCGTTTACCCTGATATTAATTACAAACGGTTCGCCCGTATTGCTAAATTCCTTTTTTATTTCTGCGCACACAGGAGCAAATCTTCTGTTAAAGCCTACCATTAACATTGTTGGGCCGCCTTTCGATTTTACGTTGATGATTTCGCGCAACTCCTCTTCGGATATTGCCAGTGGTTTTTCAACAAAAACATTTTTGTGCCTGCTCAAAGATTGAATCGCCAGCGCCGCATGAGAAGAGTGTGGGGTCGCGATGAAAACAGTATTTATTTCAGCTTTTTCAAAAACATCTTTTACATCAGATGAGCAAACATTGAATCCAAACTTTTCGCCAACGTTTTTAGCAGTAATGCCTCTCGAAGTAACTACCGTGTCCAAAGACGCGCCAAAAGATTTTGCGTTTGGGATCAGGTAGCTTTGTGCAAAACTTCCGGCGCCAATAAAACCAACATTTATTGTTTTTAAGGGCTGATTTTTTAGTTGAGTAAACGTGAGCCTTTTCTCTTCGTTTTCTTCATACTTTAATAAAATGCCCATGTGCGGTTGCCGGTTTTTTCCTAACACAATATCATAAGCTTCTTCTGCCTGTTCAATACCGAAAACATGCGTTATTAAAGGTTTTACATCCACTGCGCCTTTAGAAATCATACTTAAAAAAGCTTCCATATTCCGCTGCTCCGTCCATCTTACATAAGCAAATGGATAGTCGTTTCCGGCTTCTTCATAATTTACATCATATCGGCCCGGGCCGTAGGAAGTGGAAATTTTTAGATCTAACTCCTTTCTGTAAAAATGGGGATCTCTTGGCACGTCCATTTTTACAGACCCCACTACCACAATTGTTCCTTTTTTACGGCACAACTCGGTAGCCATCACAATAGGATCGTTGGTAGATGCTGCGGCGGTAATAATGATACTATCAAATCCCCGCCCGTTGGTAAAGTTGTCGCATGCACTTAAAAGATTGGGATCGTCGCGATGAAGCGCATCGATTGAACTGGCTTGTTTTGCAAGCGAGATCAGTCTTTCAGAAAGATCGATCCCCAAAACATCGCATCCATTTGCTTTTAGCAACTGGGCGGTTAACTGGCCAAGCAGGCCCAGGCCGATAACGCAAACTTTTTCTCCGAGCGTAGGATTTGCCTGTCGTACACCCTGCAAAGCAATCGCGCCCAATGTAGTGAATGCAGCTTCTTCAAAAGAAACGTTGTCAGGGATCTTAACGGCAAGGTTTTGCGGTATAGCAACAATCTCAGCGTGCGATGCATAATCCTGTCCAGCACAGGCAACCCGGTCTCCAGGCTGAAATGCTTTGTTTTTATCCAGCGAAGCCAATACAACGCCAGAGGTGCTGTAACCTAAAGCCTTTAAAGAATCAAGTTTGGTTTTAACTTTATTGATCGTTGCGGATAAACCTTCTTTTTTTAGATTTTGCAAAACCTGCGCAACCAGGTCGGGCCGTTGCTTTGCTTTGCCAAGCAAATTTGCCTTGGCTACCTTCACGGTTCCTTTTTCTGTGCCGGAGCTAATTAATGAGAATTTATTTTCTACTAAAATCATTCCATCGCCCATAGCAGGCAAAGGAACTTCGTCAACATAAAGATCACCTGTTTTAAAATTCTGTATAAGTTGTTTCAAAATTATTATTCTTTAGGGTTAATTTTTGTGGCTGGTCGAGATATTCTCTGCACCATAGCTCGAGTGTTAAAAGTTGATAAATCTGATAAGCATTGTCTTCTTCTCCTTTTCTATCTTTTTCAATCATTGTGCGCACAAATGAATAATTAACGAATCCTCTCTTATTGATATTTTCCTCGCTTAATAATTCATCCACCATATCTTTTAGGTCGTTCGAAATCCACGATCGCAACGGAGCGCCAAATGATGCTTTTGATCTGTAGATAATTTCCTTCGGCACAAACGATTCTCGCAGCTTTCTTTAAAATATACTTTGAAACGCCTTTTTTTATTTTTAGGTTACCAGCAATACTCATTGCTTTGGTGACCACAATCTTATCTATAAAGGGAACCCGAACTTCTACCGATGCCGCCATTGAAGCGCGGTCTGAATAACTGAGGTTTAATCCCAGCATAAACATTTGGATGTCCGTATTGCAAATCTGGTTGATGACATCGCCGTTATATTTTGAATTAAACAGCTTTTTGTGTTCTTGTTTCACTTCGTCAATAGCCGGTATGTATTCATCCTTAAGTAAAGTTTTTAATTCAGCTGGGCTATAATAGGAATAGCTTCTCATGTATGCCTCATCTACCGGCAAGGTGGCAAAACTAACGAATCGTTTGGCCCATCTTCCGAATTTAAAGCCTTTTGAAAAAATTCGTACGGGCAACCAACCGACAACTGTGCTGGCTGTTTTTTTGACAAAGCCGGGCAGTTTGTTATACCTCAGTGCCATTAAAGTTGCCTTTTGCCGCCGGTAACCAAAAAATATTTCATCAGCACCCATACCGGACAACAATACTTTCACCCCTTCATTTCTTGCTGCCTGGCAGATTAAATAGGTATTGATGGCTGCAGGATCGCCAATTGGCTCATCCAGCGTTTTAACAATGAACGGCAGGTCTTTTACTATATCAGGACTTATACGGATCACATGGTTGTTGATATTAAATTGTTCCGCCAAAAGAGTAGCGTATTTTTCATCATCCGGCATTTGTTCCACTTGCCGGTCTTTTTCAAACGTGGAGATCGTGTACGTGGATAAGTTGGTATTGATTTTTTTTGCCAATACGGCAATCAGTGAGGAATCAAGTCCGCCACTTAAAAAACTGCTGACCGGGACATCTGCAACCATATGTCGTGAAACGGAGGAACAGATCAAATCAGCCACTTGCTGGGAAACAACGTCTTCGTTAAGTTGAGGGGTCGGCTGGTCCTTTAGTTCCCAATATTGAGTAATCTCCACACCTGAATTCGGCGTATAAATAAGATAGTGAGCCGGCGGTAGTTTATAACAATCCTGGAACATGGATTCATTTCCGGAAACCCATAAATAATTAAGACAACTTACAAGAGATTTTGGGTTGATAGTTTTATTAAATCCCGGCACCTTAACCAAAGTTTTCAGCTCAGAACT
>CAVRFP010000003.1:0-119774 GCA_963720405.1 uncultured Chitinophagaceae bacterium | reverse complement strand
AAACTGCAGGAAAATTTTGCCGGTAAGCTGCCTGATGAGGTGCCGCTTTTCTTTTATCATTGCAGAGATGATGAAGAGGCACCTTTTGCTCACCTTGACCATTACAGGCAGAAAGTTACTCAAGCGACATTTCGTGAAATAAAAAATGGCGGACATCAGTTGAACAACGACTTATCCCTTGTAGCCCGGGATATTCAATTATTAAGGTAGCCGCATAAAGAATTCACAGGATCTGTATGACTTGACTTCGGCCCGAACATCTTTACACCAGTTACTTCAACCAGAAATGACAACTGATAAAAACATTAAAATTATCGATGCACTCAGCCCTGAGCATTGCAACCATGTTCGTAACCTGATACATCATTTCGTGAATTGGCATCGGACGCGTCACCAGGAAGACCGTGGAATTAATTAATGAATACTTTGATGAGAAGGATTTTGAAGAAGAACTAAAATCATTACCAGGAAAGTACGCTAAACCTGGTGGCAGACTTCTTGTTGGCCCTGTTCGACGGTGAACCGGCCGGGTGTGTGGCTTTGAGAAAGATAGATGACCAGGCATGTGAAATGAAGCGGATGTTTGTCTATACAAAGTTTCACGGGAAAGGGATAGGACGGGCACTATCCGAAAAATTAATAAATGAAGCCCGGTTGATTGGTTATCAAACAATGAAGCTCGACACCAGCTTCAGGCAAACAGAAGCTCAAAAGCTCTATCAAAGCATTGGTTTTAATGTGACCAAACCCGATCACGAGCTACCAAAAAAGCTCGAAGATTGGCTGGTATTTATGGAGATGAAATTGTAAAGGCGACCTGTTTAACTGTATTTACGAACGACAGCCGCGCGCTGATAAGAGCAAGCTGTATTCAGGTATTCCCACAAAAAAAGATCTCCTCAGAAGTCTTTGAAAAATCATTAAAATCTATAAAATCGCTTATGCCATTCCAGCGCAGGTTCCCAGACCTGTGCTGGAGCGTTACTTAACCTTATTCATAACAAATGCCCCAAATGAAAAACGAAGTAACGGATAGTCACCAGTCGGAGACTGGCGCCAGTTAAGACAGAATTAGCAAGTAGCATGAAAATGCAGGACGGATTTTCTGCTATATTGAATTATTGATATGAATAATAATTTTTTCATATTATTGCGGATAATAACATAAACGCGAACGTTATATACTAATTATAACGACCAAAACCTTAAACTAACTATCGAAAAATAAATGCACCGAAAATATAAAATTACTTTAATCGCTGTTATTATCATCTTAGCATATTGCATTGGGATATGGATTCCAATAGAATTCTTAAAACCAACGATAAAAAGGATGAAGAAATAGGAAAAAGCCGAATATTACAGATTGATAATTTCAATAATATCAGCCTTTATAACTTTTACAGCTGTTTTGGTTGCCTTATTCAAATACTGACCTAAGAGAATATTGGAAATTTGCAAGAATAAATTTTAGCATTCCAGACAATAGCACTGTGGAAATAACAAATGACGTTAGCAATGGTCAATCAGATGAGGTGTTACAAGCTAAAAGATATTTATCAAGAATTGAAATTCAAAATACTGGGAATCTTCCCTTATTAAATTCAGAAATTTATTTAGAAAAATTAGAATATTTTCCGAAAGACTCTACTATACCTCAATTTGTGGAATGTAGTGGCAGCCCAATTAAATGGAATGGTTCTGCTGTAGAAACGATAATTATACCCCCATCAGGAAAAAAGATGGTTACAATAGTAGAAATATTAGCACCTGAAAAATATCTACTCCCGATTCTGCCAAAGAAAATAAACCTGCAAAACTCATGATAGGAAATTTAGAAAATAAATTAGGTGATAATAAAGGAAAGTGGAATGCAACATTTACAGTTTATGCACAAAATCATAAAGCAAAAAGTTTTGTTATAACCATTGAATGGAATGGTTTATGGAAAAGTAGGTTAACAGAAATGAACAGTTATTTCAAAATTCAAAAAAAGGCCTAAAATGAAAAACATCTACTTAATACAATATAAAAAGGTAGCAGATTCAATGTTGGAAAATAGAATTAAATCTATTTCAAACAATTGGATAAAATACTTTGATGACAACTTCATAATTGAAAGCGAATTAAAACCAAGTGAAATCTATGATAAATTAAAAATCGGCTTTGAAGAAACTAGTATTTTAATTATTGAAATTAGTCGAACCAATTATTACGGAAGAATGAACACAAGTTTGTGGGATTGGTTGAAACAAAAAAAATAACTGTGCAAGGCTGGCATTTGGCAAAAAACTGGTTCAGTGCTTAAATGAGACTTCGTTCTTAGTATGAAATTCGGTGCACATCTTTGGTAACTTTATCGCGATGATCTTCCGGCTAACGAAATCTCAAACCATAAAGTCAAAACTATATGCCTACATTAAACGAAATTAAATCACAAATTAAAGGACTCGACGGAGTTGAAAATTTTCTTGGTCGAAAAGAAATCAAAGAACTGCCTAACATCTTATGGCGGACGAGAAAGTTGAAAATATAATTCAAGGATTTTATAACAACGGAAACGGTATTTTAGTAGCCACTAACAAGCGCTTGATATTTGTTGATAAAGGTCTTTTATTTGGACTGAAAGTCGAAGACTTCCCTTATGATAAAATAACAACTATTCAATATGAAACTGGAATTCTATTTGGAAAGCTGACAATTTTTACATCATCAAATAAAGCAGTCATTGAGCAAGTTGTGAAATCCAAAGTGAGAGTTTTTGGAGATTGGTTAAGAGCAAGAATTTCGGCACCAAAAGAAATGTATTACTGAATAATAATACAAATTCAGAGAACACAAAACAGGTAAGCACTGTTGACCCACTGGAAAAATTAGAGCGACTTGCAAAACTTAAAGAACAAGGCATATTATCTGTTGAAGAATTTAATTTTCAAAAACGGCAAATCCTTTCTACCATGTAGGACTGCAGCTTACACTGGTTTTATGCAAGTGTGGCTGAACAAAAAAACTTCGCATTCTATAACAAATCTATAATGACAAAAATGAAATCAACAGAAATTCAACTCAACACAACAATAAATTCAGAAAGTTTTTCATGGCAAACTGCATATTATGAAATGCTGCATGAAGCATTGACAGAAGCGTTTAATGAAGTTATTCCAACTGAAAAGGATGTTGATATTGAATGGAAAGACAATGAAGCAATCCAATGGCACGCTGAAGAATCAGGTTTGCTGGAACGAACATTATCATTGGCAAAACAAAATTTCTTGACGACCAATTATTAAAAAGCAAGATTGAAAAAGTAACTACACAGCTAAATTACATTTTTCTTCCGCGCTGTGCTATCAACTCCACAGGAATTCACATATTGCAATAGTGCATTAACTAACTGAACCCATTAGCAGGACCGATGCTTTCCTGAGTTTGGGTGATAACATACATTAGCGCGTTAGCGGTCAGGCAACGAACGACACCAATATTAACCAACAACGAACAAAAATGAGCATAACAAAAAATAATTGACAAAATGATTTTGATTACTCAACTGATTTACATTATTGACGGATAAGAAAAAACTTTTGACGAATTTGAAAGCATTGCTTTTCCGACAATTTTAAAATATAACGGAAGACGCTTGTTGCGTATTAGATCGGGAGAAGACAATTTTATAGAAAGCAATTAAAATTGCGTCCCAGTGACATTCAGTTTTAGTAATCTACGAATAGCGGTGGAATCTAAAAACTCACTCTTAGTAACTTCGATTTATGACTTATAAAAAAACGAACTGCAAAATATTATTAAAGAATAGAACGAATAATGAAAATGAAAAATTTGAATAGAATTTTAACAGGAATTACATTTTTTATATTACCAATCCTGCTATCCTGCAATTACCAATTATCGGAACTTAAAAAAGAGAATGCGGAACTTTCGCGAAAAGTCGATTCCCTTTCGGACGCTTTGTTGTATTATAAATTGCAAGAAACTGATAGTCACAATCAAAAAAAATCATATTCATCATACGATAATCAAAGGGCATTAAGTGAATTTTTAAATCACCTTGGTTTCTATTGTAAAAATTGTGATTACAAAGATTTTAAAGTGCGGAAATCAGGAGACAACACCTTTGACATTTCAATGAACAAGAGAAGTAATGCAAAGTATGTTGAGAATGGTTGGACAGGTGTTGTAATTAGGATAACATTTAACGACAACGGCAAATACACAATTAAAAATTTAAAGGGAACCTATGACTTTGGTTGTCAATAATTTCCAGTATCTACTATTTAAGCTTTATTTGACCCCCTGCTGGTGTTGGCGCCCTCGCCAACAGCCCTTCGCATTTTTTATCAACCATTGAAAAGGAATCAAGAAAACTCTCTGACACTTAAAATCAGTGGCTTAAAATACTGTTGGCGCGGACGCCAACAGTAGCAGTTCACAAAAAAAAAACCTCCTCAGAAGTCTCCAAAAAATCCTCAAAAATCTATAAAATCGCTTATCCCACAATCTGGGTAACGCGCCTATAATTTATCCCCCTATTTTTTAGCCACATTATTTATTTTTTGCTACTATTGTTCTTTCTTACCATAACCAAAACCAACTAAATGAAAATTCTTTTTAAAATTACTTTTCTGTTAGCCGCTTTATTTTGCTTTCGCAATTCGTATGCACAGGCAAGCGCAGACTCCGATACTTTGCACATCGACGATAAGGCCTTTGTAAGCTCCCCCTTTTTTAGTACCAGAGTTAGTTAGAGTTTTCAAATATAATTTTCTTTTTCGAATGGCCCGCTTTATCCACTACCGGCTGCGCTGCAATTTGTGAATGATTTTCGCTCGCCGGTGTGGATAAAGCTGCCAGCCTTTCATGCTTTAAGCCGTATTCAACCGGAGATAAATATCCTAATGATTTGTGAGGCCTGCTGATGTTATAATCATCTCTCCACTGGTTGCATAGCTCTCTTACTTCGGCAAGGCTGGTAAATAGATAAGCATTGAGCAGCTCTCTTCTCATGCTGCCATTCTTTCGCTCGATATAGGCATTTTGCATAGGCCTTCCCGGTTGGATAAATTGCAGGTTTATTTTACGGCTTTCATGGCTGCACCATTGTTCCAATTTGTGACTGATAAATTCTGGCCCGTTATCACAGCGAATATTAGCAGGAACACCTCGCTCAACAATAAGCCTTTCCAGCACTCTGATTACGCGAAGTGTTGGAAGAGATGTGTCAGCTTCAATAGCCAAAGATTCCCGGTTAAAATCATCAATGACGTTGAACAACCTGAAGCGCCTTCCGTCTGTAAGGCTGTCACTCATAAAGTCAATGCTCCACATTTGATTCGGTGCAGTGGGAATGCTAAGCGGCTGTTGTACGCGGGCCGGTAGCCGCTTCTTTGCCCTGCGGCGGATGTTTAATTTCATGTCTGTATAAACTCTATAAATACGTTTGTGATTCCATGGTGCTCCTTGCTTCCAAAGGCGATAGCAGCTCTGCCAATAGCCGATCGATGGATGCTTGGTGGTGAGTTGCGTCAAAGCATTTTGCAACTCACTATCATCCTTGGGTTTTCTTTTGTACTGGTGCGTGGTTCGGGATAATTGCACCATTTTGCACGCCTTTCGATTACTTAGCTGCTCTTCCTCTATCAGATAGTCAACAGCTTCCCGTTTGGCCTCAGGCGTTACAACTTTTTTTCGATGAGATTTTTCATTGCCCTGTTCTCCAGGCTCATTTCTGCATACATTTTCTTGAGTTCTGCATTCTCTTTTTCCAGTTCCCGAAGCCGGGCAACATCTGATGCTTCCATACCACCATATTTTGCTTTCCAATTGTAGAAGGTGGCATCGCTTATACCGACTTCGCGGCAAATGTCCTTAACAGCCATTCCGGCTTCCTGTTTCTTAATAGCAGCCACAATCTGGCTTTCTGTAAATCGCTTTTTCATTTTGTATTTAAAGTTTAAAGTTAACAATCCAATTGATTGAAAACTCTAACTATTAATGGCCGAAATTTGGGGAAGCCGACACCTTCACTAAAGTTGAAGTAGAGGCTTCATTTCCGGGTGGTCCAAAGGCGTGGCAAAAACACATCACAACGTATATAGTTAATAATATCTCGTCACTCAAAAGAAAAGATTACGGAACATGTATCATCAGGTTTATTGTTGATAGGAACGGTCGTGTCAGCGATGTAGAAGCGACAAACATGAAAAAATCAAACCTTGCCAAACTTGCTATAGAGGCAATAGAGAAGGGTCCAAAATGGATTCCGGCTCAACAAAACGGAAGACCTGTAAATGCTTACAGGCTCCAGCCTGTTACGCTAACCGATCCGGGAAAATAGACAAACAAACCCTGCTAAAGATTTTCTCTGCTTTGAATATGCCTTTGGTTGTGTGGGCAAATGGCAGCCGGGTAACTGGCACGGCACATGAGGGCAGCGATCTTATTGTATAGCAATTCAGGAATGATGGTAAATGAACCTCCTGCTGAATATCATTTAAATGATGATTTGCCGGCTTCGAAGAATGATTGATGAAAAGTAATATTTTTTTAATAAAAGCCGGAATAACCCGTATTTTCGGAAATACATACGTAAGCTGTCATTAAACAAACTAAAACTTTAAGTTATGAGAAAACCATTATTGATAGCTTTTGCTTTATTCTCAGGCACAATATCATTCGGACAAGGTAACTTTAAGAAGAATGACATTTATTTAGAAGCAGGTGGCAACGGGCTTTTCGGTTCTTTAAGCTATGAGAGACAATTAACAAAACAACCCGGTCTTGGAGCCAGAATTGGTGTTGGCTTTTATACTGAAAAAGCATTTTATTTGACTATTCCTGTTGGCATCAACTACCTTTTCAAACTAAAAAGGGAGCAATCTTTTATTGAGGCAGGATTTGGAGCAACCTGGGCACGGATAGACGGTAAATTATTTAGTGAAAGCAAAAATTCTAATGGCGAACATTTCGTAAATTTTATTCCAGGTATTGGCTACCGGAGACATACACCCAAAAATGTGATGTGGCGTATTAGCTTGACACCAGTAGCTAACAAGTTTGCACTAACACCCTGGATTGGTGCTTCAGTTGGGAAAAGATTTTAGAGGTCGATAACTATACCACCGCGTACATCCGTTTGCAGCAAGTGGCAACTAGGTTCGGACAGAAGAGAATTCTATTTTCCCACCTGCAGCAAGCCGTAAACGTTAGCAGTCCGGCTGAAAAAAACCCACAACATTAAAAGAGTTTAAAAATAAATTTTAATCATAAAACCAAACTGCAATGAAAAAATTTCATCCATTTTTTACCATCGGAACCGTGGGAATGATTTTAATCGCCTGCCTTCATATGTTCTTAGCATTAGGCTTATCAATGACCTCGGTTCATAATACATTTTTTGTTCTGTATTCCGTATTCCTGAATTTTCTGATACCCGGAGTTATTCTAACGATTAAAAATCAAAAAACGCTTGCATAGCGAAAAGGAGGGCGTACAACAATAAGAGATATAACAAAGCCGATAAAAATGATGTAATTGAATAGCCCGTATTTTCGGAAATACAAACGTTGAGCGCCAACATCTTTACACCAGTTACTTCAACAGACATGATAATGGACAAAAACATTAAAATTATAGATGCAGTAAGCCCTGAGCATTGTGACCATGTTCGTAAGCTGATACATCATTTCGTGAATTGGCATCGGACACGTCACCTGGAAGACCTGGAATTAATTAATGAATACTTTGATGAGAAGGACTTTGAAGAAGAACTGAAATCATTACCAGGAAAGTACGCTAAACCAGATGGCAGACTTCTTTTAGCCCTGTTCGACGGTGAACCGGCCGGGTGCGTGGCTTTGAGAAAGATAGATGACCAGGCATGTGAAATGAAGCGAATGTTTGTCTATACAAAGTTTCACGGGAAAGGAATAGGACGGGCACTGTCCGAAAAATTAATAAACGAAGCCCGGTTGATTGGTTATCAAACAATGAAGCTCGACACCAGTTTCAGGCAAACAGAAGCTCAAAAGCTCTATCAAAGCATTGGTTTTAATGTGACCAAACCCTATTACGAGCTACCAAAAAAGCTCGAAGACTGGCTGGTATTTATGGAGATGAAATTGTAAAGCGGCCTTACCAACTGCAGACTCGCGCCAACAACGGGTATTATATCATAAACTATCGTTTTGAGCGTCCTCCCGGGCGAAAATTTATTTATTTGACTAATCATTAATATAAATAAATTCAGCTAATGCAGATACCATACCTTTAGACACTTCCGGCAAATACCCATTCGAAAATTTATTGGAAAAAAATATTCCCAATCTATAAATTGAAAATATGGAAGTACATCACCATGCACACGAGGAAAAAAAGAAAGGCTGGAAGTCTTATGTTTGGGAATTCCTGATGCTTTTTTTTGCCGTCTTCTGCGGTTTTTTAGCACAGAACTTATTAGAGCACCGGCTCGAAAAAGAAAAAGGGAACCAGTATGTACGTTCTATGATTGAAGATATTATATCAGACTCCACAAAAATTAATCAAGCCTTTGAGTTCACTAAAAAACAACAATTAAGTTTAGACAGTTTATCGCTATTATTTGATAACCCACCTTACAGCGACAGCACGATTAAAAGAATGTATATTTTGATGTTGAAGTATACAATGAATGACGCTAATGTCGCCTTTACCAAAAGAACAGTTTCTCAATTAAAAAATTCAGGAGGCATGAGATTAATATCAAACAAAATATCTGCCGATGAAATTACAAAGTACATTGAAGACGCCGACGATATTGAATTGCAAGGTGAATTTTTTAAAAACATTGCACTCAACGAAATTATAAAACTTAATAACAAAATATTTTACTTAAAATATATCAAAGGAGTTACCCGAAAGAATGCAGATAGTTTTATGATGAAAGCACCTGTTAAATTAGCGAACAATAATGAAAATCTGTTGGTAGAATATAGCAACCAGCTATTTTTTACATCGGGGGTATTAATCAATTACAATAATAAATTAACCAGCTTTAAAGCCGGAATTCCCAAAACAATAGAAATCTTAAAAAAAGAAAATCACATAGAATAAAGAAGGCACGAACGCAATCCCTTGCTTTTGTTGGTGTCCTCGTCAACAGCAGCATTCCTACAAAAAAAGACCTCCTCGGAAGTCTTTGAAAAATCTATAAAATCTATAAAATGGCTTATATGGAGCGGAAAGCCAACCGCAAAGAACCAAAAATGTAACATGAAACGCGCTACAGCCCTTACACTACTGTGCTTCGTGATTTCGTTTGGTTCTTTTGCCCAAAAAGAACGTTTCATTTACCAACCCCGATTAATCCAGACGAGCATTAGAATCGGTTTGGTCAATAGCAGTTTGAATTTGGAATACCGGTTAAGTTCAAAAACCATGGCTTCAGTTGACTTGGGCTTAGGAATGGTTCATTTACGATCCAACTACTACAACCGGTTCAACGAAAATTATAACGAATACAATAAATATTACGACAATTTCCTGAATTTTGGCTGGGAATGGTGGTGCCCTTATACTTCGGTTCAAATAAGACGGATTATCAATAGCCGGAGCAGGATAAAATATGAATCAACGCCTTACGCAAACACTTTTACCTATTACGGGTTTCAATTAAAATACAATGCACGCGAATTGAAGGAGTGGACGAATAATGACCCGATGGCGGCTTTCAGAGAAACCTATCAATTCGCGGCTTTATTTGGCAGGCAAGTGGAATTGACGAAGAAAGGCAACTTCTTGTGCGACTTATACATCGGCTTCGGTGGTATCACCAATTACAAGATGACCGCCATTGAGCCGAAATGGCTTATCGGCTCAAGAATTGGTATTAGTTTGTGGCGACACAATAAATAACAGCGATTCGCCTGCTTCTGCTGGCGTCCCCGCCAACAGTCCTTTACGTTTTTTCCAACCATTAAAAAGGAATTAACAACATGTTCATAAATGTCCCCCTTTTAATAAATGCTAAGCAGCGGGTAGCGTCCATGCCATCCTTAGAATGTTTAGAATAAAAAGAGCTGCTGTCCTGAGTTTATAACGGTTACCATCTTAGGACAGCAGTGAGAGATTTCGTTTTTAGTTTAGCATCTCAAACCTTATTACCTTAGTAACCGGACTGCGTTCTAGCGCAGGTCTCCAGACCTGTGCTTGAGCGTTACTTAACCTTATTCATAACAAATAGCCCAAAACAAAAAGCAAAGTAACGGATAGTCACCGGAGCCCGGCGCCAATTAAGAAAGAGGAAGCAACTACAATGAAAAAATCGAAGCTGGCTAAACTGGCGGTGGAAGCGATTGAGAACAGCCAAAATGGATACCGGCACAACAAAACGGAAAGCCCGTTAATGCATACCGGATCCAGCCAATTACGGTAACCGATCCGGGAAAATAAGTGAATAAAAAGCGTTGGGTGATGATCAATTGCCTTCTACTACCGGACTAAAAATTATAAATGCCAGCTCCGTCTCCAGGCCCCAAACGTTATATCAAACCTCAATTAAACGTCTAAATATCTATAATGGCAGAAATCATTTTGATAACAAGAATAAGGAATGAAATACAAATCTGCTTTGACCTGGCAAGAAGTATCGACTTACATAAAATTTCTACTGCGCACACCAATGAAACTGCTATTGCAGGTTGCACGGGCGGACTTATGGCTTAAACGAATTTGTCACCTGGGAAGCCGTCCATTTTGGAATCAGGCAAAGATTATCTACAAAAATTACCCGGTTCGACTCTCCTACTCATTTTAGGGATGAGCAAATAACTGGGATTTTTAAATTCATGAAGCATGATCATTACTTTACAAGAGATGGAAACGAAACTATTATGACAGATAATTTTACTTCCGGTCTCCTTTAGGGCTGTTGGGAAAGTTGGTTGACATGATTGTACTCAAAAAATATTTGACCGGTCTTTTGATCAAAAGAAATAAAACTATCAAACAGTTTGCAGAAAGTGAGGCCTGGAAAACTGTTCTGTTTTAAACCGGCTTTATCACATCAAAAACGGCAAACTTGTAAAGAAAAAAATCAGCGGTTTTTGGACAAATCGAAAATGGTCTCCCTGGTTTTTTAAAAGCGACGATTGAAAACACAAAAAAAAAGACCTCCTCAGAAGTCTTTACAAAATCATTAAAATCTATAAAATCGCTTAGGCGGCTGAATTTAATTGACGGCTACTGGCTATTTGTTAATCCCATTATTCTTGGACGGGGCATTCCATTGTTTGCAGACATCAAAGACAAAATAAAACTAAAACTATTGACTACCCGGCAATTTACTTGCCGGGTAACTGAACTGAATTACACAGTGGACAGACAATACCAATGAACTGCTACAACATTTTGACTATATTTTAAAAGCGCTTCTCCATAACTATGAAAAGCGTTCCAGAGCTTCCTGGGAACAGTTGAGTAAATCGATTCTGTTTTATTTTGCTTTTATAACATTAATCTTTATTTCTTTTCTAAGATAAAAGTAATTCTGTGTAAAAAGACTTCTTGGATAAACGGTATGTAGGTTAATGGAGTTAATAACTTAAAAAAAGCTTTCAACCACTTTCCATTTTCTAAAGAACGACCAACGGTTCCAATTGGCTTTCTGCCTTGGAAAACAATCTTCCAATTTTGCTTTTTAATTAATTGCCTAAATTGCCGAAAGCTTGTACCATTAATTGTATTCCCTTTTTCCCAATCATTAAGATCTGGACTATTTCTTTTATACCAATTTGAACTCTCTCCTCGTTCTTGTAAAATTTCATAATAACTTCTCACTAAAGTTTTACCACTAAAAAGATATTGCAAACCAGGCAACCTCGTAACGAGACCTAAATGATGTTCTTTTGGTTGATAATAGGTTGGAAAAATAACTAAAAGCTTACCTCCCTTTTTTAAGACCCTATAACATTCCTCCATGGTCGCCTCTAAGTTTTGTACATGCTCAAACACATCGAAAGTAATTATTGCATCAAATTGATCGTTTTTATAAGGTAAATTTTCACCAAACCCCTTTCTAAATTCTGCATTAACATTTTTTGAAATAGCAAACTGCTCTGCCGCATCTATAAAAACTTGATTAATATCGATTCCACAGATATGACTTATTTTATAGCGCTCAAACAATGCCACAGTTCTACCTCCAACAAAACACCCAAGATCTAAAACGTTCTTATTTTGCAAGTAAGGCAGCAATTCAAAGCCAAAATAATTATCGATGGGAAAATTTAATTCATCTTCATATTTGCTTTCGCTAGATTTATACATAATCTCTTTTTGCTGGTCGGATGAACCATTTATAAATTCTTCATGATTAAACACCTCTTGAAGTAAACCAACTTTATCTTTATCAAAGTGAGGATTTGATCCAAATAGATTCATTAAATATTTTGCTAAAACAGTGCTCATAAAAATTAATTTGATTTTCGAGTAATATACATCAATTGTAAAATAATAAATATTAAATATAAAAAAGACATTTTTTTACGAATTTATTGGGAATTTTTTTATTGGTTTATCAGATGATATCCCTCCGGCTATCCTTAGAATGTTCAGAGTACAAAAGAGCTGCTGTCCTGAGTTTTGCAACTCAGGACAATTTATGTTATTTTAGAAAAAAAAATTGTCTGCAGGCAGTTGAACACTGTACATAACTACAAACTAACTCTTTCTACAAAATGAGAAAAATATTAATCTTAATAATCACACTTTTATTATTTACAAACTTTGCATTTTCACAGGCAAAGAATATTGACAATTTCATAAACGGGGATGAAAGTATTGCAGTATTTTTTTATGACCCATTATTAAGTTTAAACAAGGCCGACAAAGATTTTCAAACTAAAACCGACAAAGAAAAATCAGACTTACTTAATAAATATCTTCACGAAAATCCATTGTATTTATTTCAATTGACAAATACCAGGTCAAAAGACATTCGATATTTATGTATTCGGGGGAATCCGGAAAAAGTAAATACAAAAATGTTTTACAAAGTAGAAGTCATTGAGAATGTTCCAGAAGGCTTTGATCCGAATAACAATAATTATTCTGACAAAATAGTTCAGGTAATAGAGCAAGTGAATTGCGGTGGAACGCTTTTTGAAAATATGAGTTTGTTTGACGACAAAGAGAATAAAAAACTTGTTGGAAATGGCATTCAACTTTTCGGTTATTACAGGCGAGTTCAACCTTATTCTGAAATAAAGACTTCGGTAATAAATATTATCGAACAACTGACTTACAAAAAATAATTAAGCCTCCTAATGTGGCGCGAGAATGAGGCGTAGAAAAAGAGCGTTGGCTTCTCGTGCCGTATAAAAGAATCATGCATTATTATAGAGCCAAACTATCTTGTATTTTAAAAGTATGTATCAGCCAATACTCTCCGGCTTTTGCATTCCATCCAAAATTTATAATATTTTCTTCCGATTGAAAAAATCAAAAAATCTACATTTTCGGTTATAAGAGTTTTGTATATTTATTGATGAGCCGCAAATACAAATTTCACGATAAAGTGCAATGGATTTTTGCGGGATCAAAGGATTGGTTTGTTTAAATTATAGTTCATAGCCACGGCACGGGAAGCCAGGCTGCAAGCTGCGCCTCATTCTCGCGCCAAAAATGGGGTATCTATAACAAAGAATGAATAAAGTCTCTTTCAAGATATTACCAAGTCCAGACTCAAATGACCATGAGATTAGAATCTTAATTGATAATGAAGATTTTTTAGGCAATGATATTAGGTCTTTAGCTTCACCACTTTTTTACTCGAAACAATTTTCAACCAACATGGAGAATATGATGGGATACGATGATCCTTAAGGTCTGAAAAGTTGTAATCGGGTACAATTTTAATGATACACAATCGGAGAATGCTAAACCTAGCTACATTGAAGCAATACAAACAAGTAGTACTGATTTTAATTTATCAAAGACGAAACAGTGACTACGTTCGATTCAATTAGGACAGTACAAATGCGATAGTGGGATAGGACATCAAAATGAATACCCGAACGTTTGATAACTGATACTTTGCTGTGAACATTCACAGACAAATGACACCTGCAACGAATTGGGCTTATGAGCAAAATTGAAAGATTTAATGGACAGATAACGTTTATTGATAACAATGTGACAAAAATTGACTCTCCTATATTTGGGAAGAACAAACAGTAACGTTAATAGAATTAATGTTAAACAAATCAAATTGACAATAAGCAGGTGAAATCCCCTAATGTGGCGCGAGAATGAGGCGTAGAAAAAGAGCGTTGGCTTCTCGTGCCGTATAAAAGAATCATGCATTATTATAGAGCCAAACTATCTTGTATTTTAAAAGTATGTATCAGCCAAACTCTCTGGCTTTTGCATTCCATCCAAAATTTATAATATTTTCTTCAGATTGAAAAAATCAAAAAATCTACATTTTCGGTTATAAGAGTTTTGTATATTTATTGATGAGCCGCAAATACAAATTTCACGATAAAGTGCAATGGATTTTTGCAGGCTCAAAGGATTGGTTTGTTTAAATTATAGTTCATAGCCATGGCACGAGAAGCCAGGCTGCAAGCTGCGCCTCATTATCGCGCCAAAAATGGGGAACATCTTCCTATCATTTTTTGCACAATAAAAATTAGCTTGTTTTTCATTAAAACTCTTATTATGAATATAAACACTTCAGCAAAAATTATTGCAATGCTTGTAATGTTCCACTACACAAGCGAAGTCTTTGCTCAAAATACATCTGACAGTTCTACCATTCTAAATATCATTCAGGAAGAGGCTATTTCATGGAATAAAGGAGATGCCGAAACTTACTCCCGCCATTTTGCCGAAGACGGCACATTTACAAATATTTTGGGAATGTTTTCTGTTGGGCATAAGCTTTTTCTGGAAAAACATGACCAAATTTTCAAAACAGTATTTCTTGGAACTGAATTGAAACAAGAAGTTGTTTCATTGAAATTCGTGCGTCCCGATGTAGCAATTGTAGAGACAATTGGATGGGTATCCGGATTTAAAAATGGACCGTCGAAAGGAACTTATCTTGATGATAAAGGACGCCTTCGGGTACGGCTTTTACAAGTAATGGCAAAAGATGATAGCGATTGGAAAATTGTGGCGTATCACAATGTGGATATAAAGGCCGGAATACCTGCACCCGAACCGCATTAACCCGCCATTATTTGTTTAGTGCTTTCAATTAGCCTACATTTCTATTCAAAAGTTCGTCTGTAACCCCAGCATTTTTACGTTATTTTAGAACTCTAAATAGAGATCCCCTAGCTTTCCTTAGAATGTTCAAAGTACAAAAGGGCTGCTGTCCTGAGTTTGCAACTCAGGACCATTTATATTATTTTATCGAACATCCCGGTGAAAGCGGGAAAGAATGGATAACTGAAATTTTTAAGAAAGCAGGAGAACAAAATAGCAGAAACACCTATCATCAACTTTGGCAACAAGATGATCAGCCAAAATTGAATTTCTGATTTGATTAACATGACCTGAGTTACAAACTCAGGACAGCATTGAAGTTCAGTTTAGTAGTCTACGAATAGCGGTGTTACCATTTTAAACCCTATTTTTAAATAAAAAATAGTCAACCTATTTCAGGGGTAAGACATTGCTTCATACCATGAGAAAAATCCTTTTTACATCCCTTATATTGTTAGCATTTTCAGTGACTACAACTTTTGCTCAAGACGACCATTTTAAACACGATACATTAAGAGCCACTCTGACGAAAGTTTTTCAAACAGTAAAACGAAATTCTGTTTACCGGCAACAGGTAGACTGGAATAAATTAGAAAACACGGTTTTTAAAAAAGCAACAACTCCTTTAAATTTTGAAGATTTTCAGCATAGCGTTAAACTGATGTTCTCAAGTATCGGTGACAAGCATGCCGCACTATTTGTGAATGGAAAGAAGTTAAGTGCAGTAGACACACCAATCGCACTAAGAAGTACGCTGGTAGACGAATTGAAAAGTAATAATCCTCAATTGAATACTAAAATACTGGATGATAAATACGGTTACATCCTCGTACCCCCTAACTCCACAAAAGATAATATCCAACAAATGGCACAGGCCATCCAGGATAGTTTATGCAAGTTGATTGAGCAGCCATTGGACGGCATTATTGTTGACCTTCGGGCAAACGAAGGCGGCAGCATATATCCGTTATTTACCGGGCTGCACCAGTTAATTGGTGATGGAGTTTTTGGCGCTTTTACCAATTTCGAAGGAACATCCAGGGAACCATGGAAACTTAAGAAAGGAAAATTTTATCAGCAAAATCGAATTGTAGCCTCAGTTAAGACAAATTGTAGTTGTTCCGGGAAATTAAAAGTGGCTGTATTGTTAAGCCAGGTTACTGCCAGTGCCGGTGAAATGTTGGCTATTGCTTTGAAAGGCAGGGAAAATACAATCTTTATTGGTGAGAAAACTTATGGTCTCACAACTGGTAATGTAACTTTCAAAATAGATGGATATCTGCTGGCCGTGTCTGCCAGTTTTAGTGAAGACAGAACTGGTAAAGTATATAACAGTTACGTAATGCCTGACATTGAAATTATAGAAGGGGATAATTTCTCCAACATTGCGATAGACAAAAAAGTATTGGAAGCTATTAAGTGGTTTAGTTCTCGTAACAGCCGCTAACATGAACTGTGTAAAAAACAAATAAAAGTTTCGATTTTATGGTCGTGAGGAACATTAAGCAACAACGAACAAAAATGAACAAAACAAAAAGTAATTGATAAAATGATTTTGATTACTCAACTGATTTACTCCGCTATCCTTGGAATGCGCTAAATCCCTCTTAATAAAGGTTCCCACTGGTGATGTCCAACTGAAAAGGCAAATATGAAATGTAAAACGTCGTGATTTTTCTGTTGGTATTTGTTGCAAGATTGAACAAGCTTGCTGTTCCGGGATCGGTGGACACAGCTCTTTTTATGTTTTTAGCGCCATAAATGTAGAATGTGTTATTAACTCTACACAACTGAAAATATTTTTCACCCGATTTCACATACCTGTTTTGTCCATCACAATATCCCCATATATTTCTAACTAATTCGTTTGTGCCGCTGCGATTAACGACAAAAAGCCCATCGGTCAATTTATTCTTTTCGATTTCAAAATCTACATCGGAAGGCGTATTGGTAAGGAATTGATCATAAGTCATATACAGACCCCTTTTCTTTTGTTCATCCTGCAAAACAGGAAGATTTGTAATTTCATCTTTGAACAGGTTGAGGTCCACAAATTGATCTGCAGTGCCAGACTGGCGCAACGCTGAATTAATTTTTTGCGCGGACTCTTTTAAGCAAAGTAAAATCAGATCCGTGGGGCTAAAACTGCCGTAATTATTTTCAATTATTGTATCTAACTGACATAAGCGGGTGAAGGTGCCCGAAACTTGTTTAAAGCAATCGACTTTCCATATTATTCCGCTTTTCCAATAATTATTCACCTGCACAAGATGTTGGGTCAGCCATAGTTTATTGAGACATACGATCACTTTGGATCCGGCTGAATTTGAATCTGGTTTAAAGTCGATTAATGATTGCAGGTTATTTTTAAACGCTGTTCTAACATCAGGAATTGTGAGATAATTTTTTCTTTCAAAGCCGATCGAAACCGTGTCTGGCCGCCAATCCAATACCTCAATATTATCAGCCTGCATTGCAGCAAAATCGGTTTTGCCGGATGTTTTAATGGATAGTTTTTTTTTATTAAAGTTTGAGAAACTGAATTCATCCGTTTTTTTATTTTGCGAAAAAGAAGGTAAAAAAGAAAGAAAGGTTAGTAAGTAAAAAATTAAAAATCGCATACAGTTTTTTTAGGAGTTAGTCTTAGTTTTGGGTTTACAAGTCGCAGGATTTGTTTTTATGCACAAATTATTTTCAAAGGTACATCAAATGGGAATAATATTGCTTCATACATTAAACCCTCCGACTAAATTCCAAATATAATAAAAACGTCCGCGAAAAAATTAGTTGTTTACTTGAGAAAACTACTTTTTAGCTTATTTACTTTGCTATTTATTCATTTATCCGGAAAGCCAAAATATAGTTTTTCCTATTTTTAAATTAGAGGCGAACCTCGCGAACGGAAAAGAATGAAACGGCATTCAACTTTTCGATTATTACAGGCGAGTTCAACCTTATTCTGACTTCGGTAATAAATATTATTGAACAACTGACTGACCAAAAATAATTAAGCACAACACGGTCTGGTGTCGTAGGTCAGACGTGAACGATCTGCGCTACTTTAAAACGGTGAGTCCTGGGAAAGTACTTAATCGAACAGAACTCTAAATAGAGATCCTAACTTTAATTATTAAGTAAAAAATAAGGCTATGGCAAAAAGCAAATTAATACGCATGGACAATGTCGGCATTGTGGTAGAATCCCTCGATGAGACCATTGCTTTTTTCGCCGAGCTTGGCCTAAAACTTGAAGGGCGGGCCACAATAGAAGGAGAATGGGCCGGGCGTGTCACCGGGCTGGGAAACCAGCATGTCGAGATTGCAATGATGGTCACACCCGATGGCCACAGCCGGCTCGAAATATCACGATTTCTAACTCCGCCCATTATAGCCGACCATCGCAACGCCCCGGTAAATGCTCTTGGCTATTTACGTGTTATGTTCACTGTGGACGACATCGATGAGACGCTTGCCAGGCTCCAAAAAATTGGTGCGCAGCTCGTCGGAGAAGTGGTTAAGTATGAGGAATTGTATCGACTTTGTTACATACGCGGTCCTGAAGGGCTTCTTATCGGGCTGGCGGAACAACTCACTAAAAATAGAAATCCTTTATAAAAACCCGACTGAATAACTATAATCAATTTTGGACAACTCCGACTTAATTGAAGATATATTTTGAAGGCTGCTGTCCTATGTTTGTGGTGATATAACATACATCAGCGCGTTAGCAGCCCAGGCAACGAACGACACCAACATTAAGCAACAACGAACAAAAATGAACATAACAAAAAGTAATTGACAAAATGATTTTGATTACTCAACTGATTTACATTATTGACGGACAAGAAAAAACTTTTGACGAATTTGAAAGCATTGCTATTCCGGCAATTTTAAAATATAACGGAAGACTCTTGTTGCGGATCAGACCGGGAGAAGACAATTTTATAGAAAGCCATATTGACAAACCTTATGAAATTCATCTCGTAGAGTTTCAACATCAACAAGACTTTGAAAACTTTTTGAAAGACGAAGAGCGAAAGAAGTTTTTACATTTGAAAGAACAATCTATCAGGGATGCAATTTTAATTCAGGGAACGAAACTGTAACAATCAATTCCGGATTTTCTGTCATTACCTGGAGCACCGGCAAGACGAGCATTGGAAAATAATGGAATATCCACTTTGGAGCAACTTTCAAAATTCAGTGAAAAAGAAATTCTAAACTTTCACGGAATGGGGAAAAGTACTATACCGAAACTGCAAAAATTATTATCCCAAAAAAAAATTGACGTTTAATAGTAATAAATAGCTAAAAAGTAATGGAACAAAATAAAGACGAACAAAAAACAAGCGGACAAGGTTCGACACCTTTTGCTCAAACCTACTTTCACGGAACAAAAGCAGACCTCAAAGTTGGCGACCTCATCGAAGTTGGTAACAATTCCAACTACGGACAAAGAAAAAATGCAAAATACATTTTCCTGACTGCAACATTAGATGCTGCTATCTGGGGTGCTGAACTTGCCTTTGGAGAAGGACGTGAAAGAATTTATTTAGTAGAGCCAACGGGCCCCATTGAGGACGACCCTGATTTGACAGACAGGAAATTTCCCGGAAACCCAACCAAATCTTATCGCTCAACACATCCGTTTAAAGTTGTCGGAGAAATTACCATCTGGCAGGGACACGCACCTGAACAAGTAAAGGCCATGAAAGACGGATTGGCAAAACTTAAAGAACAAGGCATTCATTCACTAAATGACTGATCCAAAAAAACGTTTGGAATGTCACACCAGGAACTTAATTATCCGATGCATTTTCTTTTGATGTTTGGAGTGTTATAACATAAATTAGCGCGGTGGTGATATTTGTAAAAAGACAACTTTTTAATGCAAAAAAAAGAATGAATTAAATGAGAAATATAGTTTTAGATCTGGCAGTAACGTTAGATGGATATATAGAAGGTCCAAATGGTGAAATTGATTGGTGCATTATGGACGATGATATGGACTTTGAAGGGTTTTTATCAACCATTGACACCATATTTTACGGAAGAGTCAGTTATGACACCTGGGGCAACTATCAACCAGGCCAGGGTGCCAGTGAGACAGAAATTAAACTTTGGCAGGATGTCCATTCAAAAGAAAAATTTGTTTTTTCAAGTCAGCAGAGGCAGGATAGCAAAGCTACTTTTATAAATTCGGACATAGCGAACAGAGTAGCTGAGATAAAAAATCAAAACGGTAAAGATATTTGGCTTTACGGTGGTGCAAGCCTCATTAAGACTTTTATCCAAACAGGCCTTATAGACATCTATAGAATATCGCTGCATCCTGTGGCTTTAGGAAGTGGCAAGCCATTGTTTGAAGACTTAAAAACAAGAGTAAAATTAAACCTGGTTAAAACGAACACATTCAAATCGGGTGTTGTACAACTGATTTATGAACCCCAAAAATAAAGCAATGACACCGTTAGCCGCAATGCGCCGAAGATTAAGGGAAGTCAGAAAGGCAAAAAGATCCGGAAAAAGTTGCCAACTCTAAAAGATCTTTTGCGTAAAAAAAATAAGTTATGCTTACAGACATTAATCCAAAACTACCCATGCGTAACAAATCAGCTACCATGGAGTTTTATATAAACAACCTGGGCTTTCAGCAATTTGGAAATGACTATGACGGATATTTAATGATTCAAAAAGACAACATTCAAATTCACTTTTTTGAATTTAAAGAGCTTGACCCAAAGGAAAATTACGGACAAGTTTATATCCGGACGGATGATATTGATCAGCTTTACGAATCAATCCTAAATAAAAAATTAAGCATACATCCGGCAGGACACTTACAAGTAAAACCCTGGGGCCAAAAAGAATTTTCAATGCTGGACCCTGATAATAATTTATTGACTTTTGGGCAGAGTTGGTAATGCAGCTTTGAAAAATTATCAAAATCTATAAAATGGCTTATGTGGCTATGCGGGTATGAACTTCTTGTTTTATCTTCATCATGTTTTTACCCGTATCTGATTAGGAGCGGTCAAATATAAAATACCAGCCGTTAAATTTTAGTTGCAATTATAAATTTTTCAACTTGATAAGAATTACATTTTTTCTTTTGATTTTACTGCAACCGTTTTTGTTGATGCAAGCGCAATCAAGAATTATCGACATGCATATTCACTCCTACACAGACGGTCATTTTGCGGTGCCGGCAACAGACTATTATGGTAATGCAGGTTCGGCAAATGCGGAGGCTCACCGCCAGGAAACATTCGCAGCCTTCCGTAAATGGAATATAGTAAAAGTTGTGGTGAGCGGCTCGCCCACCAGTGTAAATAACTGGGTTGCGAAAGACAGCAGCCATCTGATTATAAGGGGAATTGCAATGGATTCTTCTACCGATTATGGCATGGACAGCATTCAGTTTGAGCAAATGGTAAAAGACAAACAAATTGAAGTGTTTGGAGAAATCGGGGCTTATTATAGCGGTACTACATTAAGTGATTCAATCTGGCAGCCTTATTTACGCATTTGCGAGAAATACGATATTCCCGTGGCCGTTCATACTGGAGGAGGCGATCCGGGCGGCACCTATTCATGGTCACCAAAAGCAAGATTAAGATTGTCAGATCCTTTTTTGATAGAAGATGTTTTAGTAAAATACCCGAAGCTTAGAATCTACATGATGCATTCCGGAGAAAATTGGTATGAAAATGCGCTTCGGCTGATGGCTTATTACCCGCAGCTTTACTCCGACTTAGGCGCGATGTTGTGGGTGGAACCACTTGATCAGCGGTATGCGGTCGCATTTTTAAAAGCCGCAAAACAAGCCGGATACTTAAACCGGGTGATGTACGGTACGGATCAAATGCGATGGACTTATTCAATTGAGAAATCGATTCGTTTTTTAAACAGCTTACGGTTTTTATCCAGGCAAGACAAAGAAGGTATTTTTTATAACAATGCTGCGCGGTTTTTACTGTTAGAGAAATAGTTGCTTCTAATAAATGAGTGGTAAAATTTCAATAAAACCTATGCGCACAATAGCAGCAATCATTTGCTTTTTTTTCTCAGGAAATATTTTTGGTCAGAATGCAGATAGCAAGCTTAAAATTTCACATTTAACAGGCGACTTCTATGTTTTTACGACTTATAATTATTACAAAGGAGATCGGATACCTGCAAACGGAATGTACCTGTTAACTAACAATGGAGCCATTATGATCGATTCTCCGTGGGACACAACACAATTTCAGCCTTTGCCTGACAGCATTAGGGCGAGACATAATAAGGATGTTGTTCTATGTATTGCTACCCATTTTCACGAAGACAGAACCGGCGGACTTGAATATTATCGTCGCAAGGGAATTAAAACTTATACCACCTTGCAAACAGACGAACTCAGCCGTAAAAGAAGAATGAAAAGAGCTGAATTTTTAATTGAAAAGGACACGGTCTTCAACGTTGGACAATATTCATTTCAAACTTTTTATCCGGGCAAAGGACATGCGCCCGATAATATTGTAATTTGGTTTGAGAAGGAAAAGGTATTGTATGGCGGCTGCCTTATAAAAAGTACAGAAGATCATTCGCTCGGTAATCTGTCAGATGCAAGTGTCACTGATTACGCTGCAACAATAAAAAACGTTCAACGAAAATGTAAAGGGCCCAAATATATCATTCCCGGCCATGATGACTGGACAGATACCAATTCCGTAAAACATACTTTAGAAATGGCAAAGAAGCTGAAATAAAAATTACCGCTGTACTACCTGGAAATAAAATAGATTCACCACGAAATAATACGCCAACCAAACCTGTTATGAAAAAAGTCTTTATCACTGGTATTGTGACCATCTTAATTTTCGGATTGCTATTGTGGGAACATTTTCATGGCGGCGTTCCCAGCCATCATATCTTACAGCAAAAAAACCTGCCTGAAATTTCTAACTGGTGGGGCGGACTTTTGCTTCCGGTTTTGACCTGGATTTTATTGGGCAGGATAGAAAGGAGGCTTAATAAACAGAACTCATTATCTCAACAGACTAAAAAACAAACTATCAAAATTATTGGACTGTTTCTTTTAGGATTGATCCTGGGAATTTTGATAGTGGTATCATTTACAAATGGCTACCAGTTTTTCTTAGATAATGTTCTTTACGTTTTTTTAGTACTCAGCCTGCTTCTTCCGGTTTTTTACGCTGAATTTATCTTAGGGTTTATTCTTGGCATGACTTATACATTCGGAGCGATACTGCCAACCATTTTTATATTGATCATAGCAGCGATAGGATTTCTGCTTTATCAATTTATAAGGCCATTGATTTTGAAAGTAACCAAGAAATTCGCCAAATAGCGAAACAACAATTTTCTATGTTTTGGCTTATCACAACTCTCTCATCTTTTATATAAATATATAAATAGAACAAACCTCAAATAATGACCTTCCCTTCGCGCGAAAGTTGGAACGAGACTGCTCTTTAATTCACAAACTGATGATCCAAACCTCTGAAATCCACCGGCACTAATTTACTTACGCCGGCTTCCTGCATGGTCACACCATAGATCACATCTACAGAAGCCATCGTCATCTTGTTATGCGTTACAATAATGAACTGAGATTCTTTACTGAACTTCCTGATCATTTGTGTGAACTTTCCCACATTGGCATCATCAAGCGGCGCATCTACTTCATCTAGAATACAGAATGGCGCAGGTTTTATAAGATAGATCGCAAATAATAACGCAGTTGCAGTAAGCGTTTTTTCTCCTCCGCTCAATTGCGTAATGCTGGTAGGCCTTTTGCCCTTTGGCTTGGCAACAATATCAATTCCGGTTTCCGCCAAATTATCAGGATCGCTTAAAACCATATCAGCGGTATCATCATCTGTAAATAAGGCTTTAAAAACATTTTGGAAATTGTCGCGAACCTGGTTGAATGTATCAAGAAACTTTTGGTTGGCGGTAGTTTCCACTTCCTGTATGGTTTGAATTAAAGATTCCTTCGCTGTTACAAGGTCTTCCTTTTGCTCTTTTATAAAATCAAAACGTTTTTTCATTTCTGTAAACGCTTCAATAGCTGTTGGATTGATTTCGCCAATATTCTCGAGGCGCTTTTTCATCCGGTCGCTTTTTTCCTGTAAGTCTTCCAATGAGGCATCTGAAGTTCTTTCTTCATCAAGAATGGCATCCAGATCAACTTTAAATTCCACGTTCAATCTTTCTTTCATTCCTGCCAAATGAACTTTCAATTCGTTCAGCTTATCTTTTATTTCATTTAATAAATGATCGGTTTGTTCTTTTGATTTTTGCTTATGGCGCAGCTCACTTTCCTTTTCATTAAGCTGGTTTCTCAAATTATAATAGGCCTGGTCTGCCTCGTTCAGTTTTCTTTCTTCTTCATCTTTATTTCTTAATAAAGTGATAACGGTTTCTTCCAGTTCTTTTAACTCCGCAGAAGTTGAAGAAATATTCTCCGAAGATTCTTTCAATTGAAGATTGCTGTTGTCAATTTGCGCACTCAGATCTTTGAACTGGCGGCTTTTAAATTCAAGCTCCTGCTTAAGCGCAATTACCTTGCTTTGCTGGCGCGTAAGCTGAAGGTTGCTATCGTTGTATAAAGAGTTTACCTCGTTAAATTCCTGCTCGGTTTTTATAAATTCATCGCCGGCTAATTTCATTTTAGCATCGTGCTCTGCCACGTTTTCGGCCAGTTCTTCCAGCAGCTCGCGCGTATCACTGATGGCTTCGCGATTGTCTTCCAACTGCTCACGCATCTCTTCCAGCCTTTGCCCGGAAATGGCTTGCTGGTGCAACGTATTTTCAAGCTTATTTTGAATGGCGTATGACGAATTAATTAACTCGTTTATAAGCTGCTGCGTTTGCTGTATTGCATTTTCCTTTAACTGCTGATTGAATGCAATTACCTCATTCGATTTTTGATTGATTACTGCTTTTAATTCGTTTACTTTTACCTGCTGAAGCGAAATTACTTCAGCTAATTTCTCCAGATTTTTAGCCCTACCGATTTTCTTTCCTTCAAATAATCCAACGCTTCCACCGGTAAGAGAAAATTTACCTTTTACATATTTCCCGCTTTTTTCAAGGATTACATGACCGTCGCTATTTTGAAGAACGTCTTCGCTTTCCGCGATAAAAACATTATTTAAAAGATAGTGGGCAAGCCTGCCATATTTCTGATCGATCTCAATAACATCCAATGCCGGAATGGTATTGGCAATGGTTGCAGTATCATGATTATTATCAATTGCATTTAGCTGATCCAGCAGGAAGAAGTTGGCTTTTCCTTTTTTATTTTCATCCAGTAAATGAACGGCGGTTAAACCGTCTTCGAGACTATTTACCACATAATAATTGAGGTAGGGCTCCAATACGTTTTCAACTGCAGCACGGTATTCTTCCTTTACATAAATTATATCAGAAAGAATGGGTGCAGTATAATTCCATGATTTATTATTATGTAAAAACTTAACGCTTTCCGGGTAGCCTTCCATTTTATCGATAAGGCTTTTCAGCAAATCATGCTCGTTTTGCTTTGCATCCAGCCTGCGATTCTCTTCGGCCAGCTCGCTTCTTAGCTTCTCAAGCGCAGCCTGCGTTTCAAGAATTTGCTCTTTTGTAAATTCATTGTGCTTTTTAAGTTGCTCCAGCGATTCTTTCTTCTCATTCAATGCCTCTTCCTTGGCTTTCTTTTCATCTTCAAGCTTTGCAACCGTTTCGGTGCGCTGCCTTTGTTCTTCTTCTATCTGCGCAATAGATCTTTGCAAATTGAAGATGGAAGTATCCGCAACAGCAACCTTTTTTTCAGCATCAAAATGATTGCGTTGTAATTGCATTTGCACCTGCCTTAATGCATCTACCGCGTTCCTTTTTTCATCAAATACACCGCGCTTTTCTTCTGCGTTTTTCTTCAGTAATTCTAATTGTTCTTTTTGTTCGGTAAGCTTTATTTCTTCATCGGCAATTTGTTGTTTCGTAAATTGAATGCTTTCATCAATTCCTTTTAACTGGCCTTCCGATTTTAGCAGGAAATCATTTAAGCTGCTTTCTCTTTCTTTAAGATGAAGTAACCGCTGTGCGCTAAGATTCTTTTTATTTTCCCTTTCCCTAAGGTTGTTGTTTAACTCGTTAAATGCATGCTGCTGCTGCTGAAGCGCTCTTTCTTTTTCAATAAAACCGGCTTTTTCTTTTTCTATTGCAGCTTCTTCTGTTGCGATAGTAGCCTCCAGTTCTATGCGCTTGTCCGTTTCAGATTGTTGCTGCTCGTTTAAATCGCGGTAGGTAATATGAAATCCTTCCAACGCGGCCTTCGCCAGCTCAATGCTTATTTCGCGGTATTCTTTCTTTATTTCAAAATATTTTTCCGCTTTTTTCGCCTGGCTTTCCAACGCTTTCAATTGATTATTAATTTCAAATAAAAGGTCTTCAATGCGCGCCAGGTCTTGCTCGGTAGCGTCTAACTTTAATTTTGCTTCGCGCTTCCGGGTTTTATAAATTGATATTCCGGCAGCCTGTTCCAGCATTCTGCGGCGGCTGTTTTCTTTGTCTTTAATAATATCATCCACCATTCCTAATTCGATAATGGCATAACTATCGGTGCTGATACCGGTATCCATAAACAAATTATGAATGTCTTTTAAACGGCACGATACATCATTGAGCCGATATTCGCTTTCGCCGTTCTTATAATATTTTCGGGTAACCGTAACCGTGCTAAATTCTGTAGGAAGCAGGTTTTTAGTATTTTCAAAAGTAAGGCTCACTTCTGCCAGGCCACTGGAGCTGCGGTTTTTGGATCCGTTAAAAACAAGGCTTTCAAGATTTTCGCTTCTAAGCTGACTGATCTTTTGTTCACCAATAACCCAGCGGATACTGTCTACAATATTACTTTTACCGCAGCCATTTGGCCCAATTACCCCGGTAATTCCTTCATCAAAATTGAGAATTGTCTTGTCGGCAAAACTTTTAAATCCTTTTATTTCCAAACTCTTTAATCGCACAGTCTATTTTATTTAAGGTATTTATTTTCGGCACCGAAAGCTTCGGCAGCGGGCAAATATAGGGGTTAAGCAAGAAAGAAAGTTTGGTAAGCGCTGCGGGGCTTTCCTATTTATACACACATTTTTCACAGACATATTCATATAAAAAAATTGTGTGCCGATAGTTTATTTTTTTTGTTTATCTGATTGTATAAATTTGCAACGCCACGAACGATTCTTTACACGAAAAAAATTAAAAATTACATGAAAAAATTTCTCGTTCCTATCGATTTTTCTGACACCTCGTTGAATGCTGCAAAATATGCAGTTGCTTTATCCGAAAAAGTAGCCGATGTGCATATTACGCTTTACCATGTGTACAGCCGTATCAGCCTGCCTACATTAACCTCAAAAGATGAAGGCTCACGCCAGATGGTTTCAGAATCAGAATTAAGGGCCGTGCAGGAAAAGGTAGCGCCCGGAAATTTAAATATTTCATGTGTTGTAGAAGAAGGTTCGTTTGTAGAAAACATCAGCGATTATGTAATGGGCCATTATATTGATATGGTAATTATGGGCATCACAGGTAGCTCAAAAATTACCCAGGTTTTTATGGGCACCAATACCCTTAATGTAATACGCCATGTAAATTGCCCGGTGATGATTATTCCGCCGGATGCAAAATTTGAAGGATTAAATAAAGTGCTTTTCACATCAGACTTTAAAGACGTAGCCAGAACTACCCCATTTATAACATTGAAAAAAATACTGGATACTTTCAGACCGCATTTAGACATTTTAAACGTTGATAGTGAGCATTATGTAGAACTTACCGAAGATTTTAAAAAAGAGCGTGAAGCAATGGAAGATAAACTGGAAAGTTACAATCCTGAGTTTTCTTTCTTGCGCTCTTACGATTTCCTGGAAGGCATTAACCAGTTTGTAGAATCAAAAAATATTGATGCAATTATCACTGTTCCACGAAAACATAGTTTTTTAAGCCAGCTTTTTAAAACAAGCCACACTAAAAAATTGGCTTATTACAGCCACGTGCCGATCATTGCAATTCCTTATTAATAAAGTGTTCATATAAGCCAAAATGTAGTTTTTAGGTAAGTGATTTATTGATTCAAATTTTGATGAATCCGCAAAACCTGAAAATCTACATTTTGGCTTTGCTGTCTTTCAAATTTTGTCTTAACTCGTGATAATTGTTCTAAAACAATTTCATAATTTGAGATGAAGAGGAGAAGATTTATCTTGCCAAAAAAGATAATGTGTGCGGCGATCATTTGTAAATCAGTTTATGAAAAATATTAAATTAATTGAAGTTCCGAGTGAGATAGGCGCAGGTACGCGTGGCGCCAGTTTGGGAGTTGAAGCCATTAAAATTGCTGCTCTTGATTTCATGAGCAATTTTTTTGTTCACTTCCCATCTGAAAAAGTAGAAACAGAGAACCGCCTTTTATTTGAACCCATACAATCGCCTTACGCAAAAAGGATCAGCGGGGTAATAACCATGTACGACCGCGTTTCAAAAGCAGTTAAAGACACGATCAATAATAATTTTTTTCCGGTGGTAATCAGTGGCGACCACAGCACATCGGGCGGCACAATTGCCGGCATCAAACTTGCCAAACCCAAAAGCCGTCTTGGTGTAATCTGGATAGATGCGCACGCAGATTTGCACACGCCTTACACAACACCATCGGGCAACATGCACGGAATGCCTTTGTCTGCTTCCATCGGCGAAGACAATGAAGAAAGCAAAGTGCATGAGCCAGATGAGAAAACAAAAAAGGAATGGGAACAACTGAAAAATATCGGAAAAATAAGCCCGAAAGTTTCGCCGGATGATATTGTTTTTATTTCGCTGCGCGATTATGAAAAAGAAGAAAAGCACCTGATCGATAAATATGGCATGAAGGTAATTACCACCAACGAGCTGCGCCGGAAAGGCCCGGAAAATGTGGTAAGAGCAGCCCTTCGTTTTTTAAGCGAGTGCACCGATATTTATGTAAGCTTCGACGTAGATTGCCTGGATTCAAGCATTTCGAAAGGCACAGGAACACCTGTGGGCAATGGATTAAAAGAACGCGAGGCGGAAGACCTGGTAAGTAAATTTATGCAGAACAGGAAAATATGCTGCTTCGAAATCACCGAGGTAAATCCCACACTGGATAAAGAAAACCTGATGGCTGAAATTGCCTTTAATATTTTACAACGAAGCGTGAATGTGCTGATGATGAATTGATAATTGGCTAATTAGCCGATAGCTAATTAGCTAATTAAATACTCTGCTGAAACGGCCTTTATTATTTTAATAAGCGTGATTGTGATAATAATTGGCTAATTAGCCGATTAGTTAAAGACTCAGCTGAAATGGCCTTTATTATTTTATAACGAAGCGTGATTGTGCTGATGATGAATTGCTAATTGGCTAATTATCCAAATTAGCTAATTAGCTAATTAAAGCCCCATTGGCATATCTTTTTTCTGCCTGTTTTTAGCAAGTGAAGGATCCATTGCAATGGCATTATCACAAATCTTCTGGCCCTTTTCTTTTTGTCCCATTTTTTGAAACGTCATGCCGGCCATAAATAACGAGTTGGCATCTTTCGGATTTAAATCAAGCAATTTTTGAAAATATTGTAATGCGGCTTCATAGCGTTTGGTTTCATACATCGCGTTGGCAATATTGTTGAGCAATCCGGTATTATTGGGTTTGCGTTCAAGGATCAACGTTAGTGCCTTCATTCCGTTCTCGACATCACCGGTATAAAGCTGGGCGAAACCATAATTTTCAAAATAATCATTGTTCTTGTTATACCCGTTTGCGCCCGCGAGATTAAAATATTTTAATGCATTTTTATAATCGTCCTGGCTGTAATACACCAATCCTAATTCGTACGACCATTGGTTTCGTGCCGGTGCAAGAGCGACCGCCTTTTCAAATTGCGGAATGGCGCTTTTTTCATTTTCAAGTTCGAGATAAGTGCGGCCTAAGGTGTAGGTTGCTTCGGCATCACTGTCATTTTTCCTGATTGCTTTTTGCAAAAAGCCAATCGCTTTACCGTAGTCTTCTGTATGATAATAACTCATTCCCAAAATGCGGTCTGCGTTATCGCAATCGCTGCATTTTTGTGCAAGATCAATTGCCTTTTGAAACTGGCGGTTATTAAAATATAAATTGGCAAGTTGTTTTATCACTTCCGGATTACCAGGCTGCAATTCGTACGCTTTGGCAAAATGCTGGTTGGCCTCATAAATTCTGCTCATCTCAATATTGGCTTTTCCATTGGCCACATAGGCTTCGGTAAAGTGTGCATTAAATTGTATGGCTTTATCAAAATTTTTTGAAGCAACGGCGAAATGCTTTGCGGTTGCTTCTTCCAGGCCCTTGCTATAATAATAACGGGCGCTGTCTGTGTTTTGAGAAAATGAAAAATTTACAAGAAAGCAGGAAACTGCCGGGAGGATAAGGTTTTTCATGACGATAAGTTTGCAAACAGAATGCTATTGAAGCACTATGGCACTTAACGCCGGAAGGTTCAAATTTATTTCATACGTCTTTGCCTTTTTATCCACAACGCTGGTGGTGATTTCCTGATTTGAAAACCTGCCTGTGCCCCAATATTGCTCATCATCGCTGCAAAAAATTTGTTTCCATTCGGATTTTCCGTTGGTAGATATTTTCCAGTTAAACCGCTCCACGGGCGTCATATTAAAGATCACCAATAAATTGTCTTTCTTCTTCTTTCCTTTGCGCATGTAAACGATCACACATTCATCACGGTGATTTAAATCGATCCATTCAAAGCCTTTCTGATCAAACTGGTATTCGAAAAGCGCCGGTTGAGAGGTATATAATTTATTAAGATCCGCCACACAATGCTGCAACTTTTGATGCGGATCGTGCGCCAATAAATGCCATTGAAGCTCAGTACTGAAATCCCATTCAGCGGTTTGGCCAAATTCGTTTCCCATAAAAAGCAATTTGCCTCCCGGATGCGTATACATATAAGAATACAACACTCGGAGGTTTGCAAATTTTTGCCATTCATCGCCGGGCATTTTATATATCATCGGCGATTTCCCATGTACCACTTCATCATGGCTCAGCGGCAGTAAAAAATTCTCATCAAAGAAATACATCATGCTGAAACAAAATTTGTCTTGCTGATCTTTTCTATAGAGCGGATCTACTTTAAAATAATTGATGGTATCATGCATCCAGCCCATCATCCATTTCATTCCAAAACCTAAGCCACCGGAATCAGTGAAGCCTGTAATCTGCGGCCAGTCTGTAGACTCTTCTGCGATCATTTGTACATCCGGAAAATCGCGGTATACCATCTTATTCAGATCTTTAATAAATGCAATCGCTTCAAGATTTCCGTTGCCGCCAAATTCGTTGGGTTCCCACTCGCCTTCCTCGCGCGAATAATCGAGCCGGAGCATGGAACTCACTGCGTCTACACGCATTCCATCGATATGAAATTTATCGAACCAAAAGCGCGCATTGCTGATCAAAAAAGAGCGCACTTCTCCCCTCGCATAATTAAAAATGTAGGAATTCCAATCCGGGTGAAAACCCTTGCGCATATCAGCATATTCATAAGTATGTGTTCCGTCGAACATAAACAATCCATGGGGATCATTTGGAAAATGCGATGGAACCCAATCCAGGATAACTCCAATATTTTCCGCATGAAAAGCCTCAATCATCTTCATCAGATCTTGCGGAATACCAAACCGCGAGGTTGCCGCAAAGTAGCCGGTGCCCTGGTAGCCCCAGCTTGCATCATAAGGATATTCCATCACGGGCATTAGTTCCACATGCGTAAAACCCATCTTTTTTACATAGGGAACCAGGCGTTTGGTTATTTCGAAATAAGAATTTAATGAATCTTCGTTGTAGGGATAAGGCCGCATCCAGCTTGCGAGATGAACTTCATAAATGCTCCACGGCGCATTCAACGAATTGTTCTTTTTACGATAGTTCATCCACGCATCATCATTCCATTCGTGCTGCAATATTTATTGTTTTGGAAGAAGTGCCGGGGCGAACTTCCCAGTGATTGGCAAACGGATCGCCTTTAAATAATTGAGCCCCTTCAAAACCTTCAATAAAAAATTTATAGTTCTCATATTCTTTCAGGTGAGGAATAAACCCTTCCCAAATTCCTGATTTTTCAAGCCGGACAAATAGCGGATGCGCTTTGTTATTCCAGTTATTAAAATCTCCTACAACACTTACCCTCGTTGCGTTTGGTGCCCATACAGCAAAATAATAGCCATCTGTATTTAATACGTTAACCGCGTGCGAGCCAAACTTTTTATAGAGGCTGTAATGTGTGCCATTGCGAAAGTTGCGGATATCCTCGTCGTTAAAAAGTGAATAATTCCAGACAGGTTTTGTGGAATCTACAAAGTTTTCTTCTTCGTATGGAATTACTTTTTCGGGCATAGTGTAATATACTCTTTTTGATGTAAGATTTTAAGAAGATGAATTGTATTCGCTGAAATTACGCGCCTGTTTTTTTATCACGCAAAATTTCCTTTAGAAAAAAGACTCATTAAAACAACCAAATAAAAACTAAAAAAAGTACTTTTTTGCTTATGTGATCGTTGATAAAACCGCCGATCCGCAAACCAATATTAAAGCATCAAATTATGGAATAATATTGTTTTTGCATCGTACATTATAAATTCTTTTAACGTTATTTTAAGGCATACATCTAACAAAATATTAATAAATAGGTCAGTTTTGGAAAACATTCTGCCCTTACCCAAACTCTTAATCTGATGAGAAAGCTAATTGCTTCGGTTTCATTCTTTTTTGCTTTGTGCTTTTCGGCCTATGCGCAACCGCAAAAATTTCGGGAACTGTAAATGAAAACAATGAGAACAAGCCCGTACAAAACGCTGTGGTGGCGCTTTTAACTCCTGTAGATTCCATCTTGTACACCTTTGCACGAACCGATGCGCAAGGCAAATTCGTGATGAAAAATGTAAAGCCCGGCGCTTATATTTTAATGACCACGCATCCCTATTACGCCGATTTATTGGAGGAAGTTGATATAAAAACTGATATGGAACTGCCGCTGGTAAACCTCATTTCCAAAAGCAAATTATTACAGGAAGTAATTGTAAAAACCGGTACACCGCTTCGTATAAAAGGCGACACCACCATTTATACAGCAGATAGTTTTAAGGTAAGCGCCAATGCGAACGTGGAAGAGCTTCTTAAAAAGCTGCCCGGAATACAGGTTGATAAAGATGGGAAAATAAAAGCGATGGGCGAAACGGTTTCTAAAGTACTGGTTGATGGTGAAGAGTTTTTCGGCGATGATCCGGGTATGGCAGTTAAAAATTTGCGTGCCGATGCTGTTAAAGAAGTTCAGGTATTTGATAAAAAAAGTGACCAGGCAGAATTTACCGGAATCGATGATGGAAAAACGCAAAAGACGATTAACCTGAAATTAAAGGAGAACAAAAAAACCGGGTATTTTGGAAAAATAGATGTGGCCGCGGGTCCGCAAAACCATATTGAAAACCGCTATAATGATAATATATTATTCAGCTCGTTTAAAGGAAAAAGAAAATTATCAGCCTTTCTGTTAAACGGAAATACCGGCCAGGATGGACTTAGCTGGCAGGATGAACAAAAATATGGCGGCGCCAATGATAACATTTCTATGAGCATGGACGATGATGGCGGAGTAATGTTTATGTGGAACGGAGGAAATTCTGACGATGAGCCTTATGTTAATCCGCAAAACGGCTTTATGACCAATGTGAATGCAGGTGTTCAATACACCAATAAATGGAACGACAAGCAAACACTTAACTTATCACCAAAATATAACAGTCAGCAATACACGAATAACCAACGCACGTTTACCCAAACCCAGGTTGAAGATTCTGTGTTGAACACAAATACTTCCGACATAAGCCATGTAAACCGCCATAACTTTAAGCTGAAAGGAATTTTTGATATTAAGATCGATTCGATGAATACTTTGAAGATAACTGCCAACGCCAATTTTTATCACACTGAAAGTGAAAGCGACCGAAACTCTGCAAGCACCGGAAACACAGGTACTTTAAAAAATACAAGCAGCCGGCAATTACAAACGCTAAACGATAAAAGCGCCTTGTCGGGAAACCTTATCTTTAAACATAAATTTAAAAAAGCCCGACGAACTTTCTCATTAACCACTGACTGGAACACATTGAGCACAACGGGCACGAGCTATTTGAAGTCGCTGAACCAATCTTATTTTGAAGGAATTGCCGCCGGAAGCCAGCAGCTCGATCAAATGAAAGATTACAATACGGCTACAAACAATCTATCGGCAAAATTTGTTTATACTGAGCCACTTTCAAAACAATATTCGCTCGAACTTGGCTACCAGCTTGCCCTTAATCATGGCAACAATAACCAGTTAACCTATAATTATACGCCGCTTACCAGCAAATATGAAAGCGTTGTTGATTCGTTATCCAATGAGTTCAAACAAAATATTGTTCAAAATATTCCATCGGCTAAAATCAATTTTTCCAATAAAAAAATTAAGATCAATGCGGGCTCTGGTTTTGGCTTTACCAACTTCGACCTTAAGGACCTTAGCTACGGCAAAGATTACACAAGAAGCTATGTAAACTTTTATCCATCGGCTAATTTTACGTATACCTATAAAGCCAATCATAATATCCGCATCAATTACAATGGAAATACCACGCAGCCAACTATTAACCAATTACAGCCTTTAAGAAATAACAACGATTATTATAATCAATACATTGGCAACCCGGATTTAAAACCATCTTTTACCAACTCATTGAACATTTCTCACAACAGCTATAATTTTATTAAGGAAATATGGACTTATCAATCGTTTAATGTAAGAGTGGTTAATAATTCAATAACCAATAGCCGCATCATCAGCCAGGATTCGGGCAAAATTGTTACCCGGCCTATCAACACAGATGGAAATATTTCGATGAATTTATGGAGTGGCTTTGGGTTCAAACTTAAAAAAGCGGATTTGCGAATTGGCGTAAATCCTTCTCTTTCCTATAACAAATACGCCGACATGGTGAATAATAAAAAGAGCTTTTCAGAAACTATTACTCCCGGCGGCGCTCTCAGTTTGTCGAAATCAAAAGAGAAAAAATACGATATTTATCTGCAGGATTATTTTACTTATAACAGTAATACCACTTCTCAAAACGCTACAAAAATTCATTACATCTCCAACACGGTTTCGGCCAACGCAACCGTTTATGTGAAGAAAGTATGGTCGCTTATTACTGAATATGAATTCAATTCGCGTCAGAAAACTTTTGCTGATGGTAACACAATCAACACGCATTTATTAAATGCAAGGCTGCAGAAAACTTTTCACAATAATGAGTTTACGGCTTATGTTTCGGTTCGCGACATTTTGAATCAGAACATTGGCATTGACAGAAATTTTTCAGGCACCACTTATACCGAAGTAACCAACGACCGTTTAAAAAGATATTTTTTAGTTGGCTTTACATGGGATTTTAAAAACAAAGCGACAAAAACACCATAGCATTTTCAAAAAAGAAACAACATGAAGACCAAAATATTTATTTTTACCATTTCAATATTTTTCTTTGCAAACCTGCATGCACAGCAGTTTATAAGCGAAGGAGTAATTGAATACGAAGTAAAAGCCAACATCCAGAAAACGATTGGCAATAATACATTTGCCGAGATGTTAAAAGAAAACCTGCCTACTTTTAAAACCGGGTATTACACGTTTACTTTTTCAGGAAATAAAAGCATTTATAAATTCGATCATTGGGATCCCAAGGCAAAAATTCCTGATTTTTTAAGAAAAAGCGACGAAGAAAATGTTTGGTTTACTGATTATAACACCGGCAGATTAACCATGCAAAAAAATATGTATGGCTCTAATTTGGTGGTAGACGATTCCATCAGAAATCTTCAATGGAAATTAACCAATGAGAACAGGATCATTGCCGGATTTAATTGCCGAAAAGCAGTTACTACCATATTTGACAGTGTTTACTTATTTGCGTTTTATACTGATGAGATAACCATCCCGGGCGGCCCATGTTCCATCAGCGGACTTCCGGGAACCATTTTGGGCGTTACGATTCCAAGACTTTACACTTCGTGGATTGCTACCAAAGTAATGGTAAACGGTGTAAATGTAAGCTCGATAAAAGCCACTACTTCAAAGAAGCCTTATAATCTAAAAAACCTGGAAGCATTTCTTATAGACCGTACCAAAGATGAGTACAGCGATGATGAAGAACGCAACAAAGATTACAAACAGCAGATAGCCCGGTTTATATGGGCAACTATGTTGTAAGCTGAGCAGGTTCGTGTAATTCGTGTTTTAAAATTCGTGTTTCAAATTCGTGTAATCCGTGCTCCCAAATTCGTGTAATTCGTGCTCCCAAATTCGTGTAATTCGTGCGCCAAAATTGGGTACCATCATTTCAATAACTCCCAAACACCACTTCCCTGTGCTTCCAACGCAAAGTCTTTAAGATCACTTACTGATCCGGTAATAACATTTCTCATTTTTGTAAAGCCTGCGGTTCTTTCGGCATAAGTTTGAATGGAAATATTTTTATTTTCCTTTGAAGTGTTTAAAGCCGTCATAATTGTTTGGTGATTATCATATCTGAAAAAAACGTACTCACCTTCTTTTGGTGCAAACTGCATCATTTTGCCGGTAGTAATTGCGGACGACGTTTTTCTAAAATTGGCCAGTTTTGCAATAAATCTCCAAACATCTTCTTCCTTTGCATTGCGGCCGGCAATGGTAAATTTATTTACGGAATCCGAAGCCCAGCCGCCCGGAAAATCTTTTCTTACATAACCATCATTTGGAGAAGTAAATCCGGTCATTAAAATTTCATTGCCATAATATAACTGCGGAATTCCCCTGCAGGTAAGAAGCCACGCCAGCGCCGCTTTGTATTTATTTACATCTTCGCCAACTACAGAAAAAAACCGGGAAAGATCGTGGTTGTCCAAAAATATTACATTGCGCATTGGATCTTTATAAACAAAGTCCTGCGATAGTGTTGTGTAGAGTTCATTCACACCGTCTGTCCATCCAAAATCCTTCGTCATGGTATTGGTGATTGCCCAAAGAGTTTGAAAATCTGTAGGTGCCTGCAGGTTGCTTTTAAATGGAACATCAAAATTATTCTGCACAAAATAGCTTTGGTTAATTACGCCATGCACCCATGTTTCGCCAAACATCGTTAACTGAGGATATTCGTCTACCAACGCTTTGTTACAGCGATTCATAAAATCCAGATCATTGTAGGCATAAGTATCAATGCGCCATCCGTCTATTCCAAATTCTTCAACGGTCCACAATGCATGCTCAATCAAGAAATTGGCCACATAAGGATTGTTCTGGTTGAGGTCTGGCATACTTCGCACAAACCAGCCATCAGTCATTTTCTTTTTTTCTTCGGCGCTGGCATAAGGATCGAAAAGAACCTGGTCCTTATAAGTTGTATTGGTGTATACCGGCCATTGATGCAGCCAGTCCTTCATCGGCGGATCAAGCACGGTAAAGTGATAACTTCCGATATGATTGTATACGGCATCCTGGATGATCTTCATGTTTTGCGCATGAGCCGCGTCGATTAATTGCTGATACGATTTTTCGCCGCCGATGCGCCTGTCTATTTTATAATGATCGGTAAATGCATAGCCGTGCTCAGTACGATTAGGCATATCGTTTTCAATAACCGGGTTAAGCCAAATAGTAGTTACGCCCAGTGACTGAAGATAATTTAAATGATTTTGAACTCCCTGCAAATCGCCGCCATGGCGCTCAAACACAGTATCGCGGTTAAGGCTTTGGTCTCTCATTCCGGCAATGCGGTCGTTAGTACTGTCGCCGTTACTAAAGCGATCGGGCATAATTAAATAAATCAAATCCTTTGAGGTAACTCCTTGCGCATAGGTAATTCCATTGCCGGTACGGCGTTTCTTCAATTCGAAATCAATAACAGATTTCTCGGTTTTTATTTTTACAATACCAGGTTTGGCCGACGGTAAAATATCCAGGTCGAGAAAAACATAATTGGCATTTTCAACCTTGTTAACTTTTAGCAGTTTTACGCCGGGATAATTTATCGTGTAGGCATTACTGTTACCTACATTGTTCCCATGAACCATGATTTGCAATTTGGGATTTTTCATAGATACCCACCAATGAGAGGGATATACGTTTATTTCATTCTGTTGGGCAAAACTGCCCGAAACACAGAAAAATGCAACCAACAAAAAGCAGGTAAATTTTTTCATACCGAAAATGTTTAAGTGAATTTTTGAATTAACTGACCGATGTTACAAAAGAAAAACCGAATAATGAGATAAGCCATTATATAGATTTCTGTATTTTAAATCCGTTTAGTATTGTATTGCAAACGAAGGGATCGTGAAAAGCCATTATATCAATTTTTGTGTTTTGGTATTTAATGCAGGCTTAGCTTTCCACCAATTCATACTTCATCACTGCCGGCACTTTTTCATCTTTATCTTTTACGATAAAATTTAAAACTCCGCCGATGATCATTGCGATGCCGCCAATTACCAGGGCATAAATGCCCTCTTCATTAAAAATATCTTTTATTACAAAGCCCAGAATGGCGGAAGCCAATAATTGAGGAATTACAATAAAGAAATTAAAAACGCCCATGTAAAATCCCATTTTGTTGGGAGGCAATGCCCCGGCAAGAATTGCATAAGGCATCGTTAAGGTAGACGACCATGCAAGCCCTACAGCCACCATTGGAATAAGCAACAAGCTGTGTGATTTAATGAAGATCAAAGAAAGCAATCCCACACCTCCGATGATAAGGCAAAGCATGTGTGTGTATTTACGGCCGATGCGTTTTGCAAGTACCGGCAACAGGAACGCGGTAATGGCTGATACAGCACTATAAACAGTAAACATCACTCCCACCCAGTCGCCTGCATCCTGGTAAGCTTTTGAGGTGGTGTCAACAGTGCCGTAGGCATTTTGCGCAATGGCTGGCGTTGTATAGATCCACATAGAAAAAAAAGCAAACCAGGTAAAGAACTGTACCACGGCCAATTGCAGCATGGTAGCGGGCATAGTAAATATCCCTTTCGATATTTCAGCAATGCCTTTTAAAACCCCTTTGGTTTTTAATTTTTCTTCTTCCCAGGTTTCAATGTTTTCCGGCGGAAATTCATCAGTGGTTAATACGGTCCATAATACCGAGGCAAGGAAAATGATGGAGCCGATATAAAAGGAATATTTTACAGAATCGCCTATCTCCCCTGCCGGCGCCGTATTGCTCATGTGGAAAACATTGGTAAAAATGTAAGGCAGTAAAGAAGCAATAACGGCACCGAGACCAATAAAAAACGTTTGCGTTGCAAACCCCGTGGTTCTTTGCGAAGAAGGCAATTTATCTCCCACAAAAGCCCTGAATGGTTCCATGGAAATATTAATAGAAGCATCAAGCACCCAGAGTAAAACCGCAGCCATCCACAACACGGTTGCCTGCGGCATAAAGAAAAGCGCAAGCGAAGAAAGTACGGCGCCAATGAAAAAAAATGGCCTTCGCCGTCCCCAGCGTGGATGCCAGGTGCGATCGCTTAAATACCCGATTATAGGCTGCACAAGCAAGCCGGTAAGCGGCGCCGCGATCCACAAAATTCCAATCTTGTCTATTTCCGCGCCAAGCGTTTGAAAGATGCGTGAAACATTGGCGTTTTGCAAAGCAAAGCCGAACTGTATTCCGAAAAAGCCAAAGCTCATATTGACGATTTGCCGGAAAGTAAGGCGTTGATTGGGAATGGGCTGTGATGACATATTTATGGTGTGGAGGGGTTTAGAGTTTTTTGAGTTTAGATGGGCTGTTTTAGTTGAGGGTTTAGGGTTTAGAAGAGCTTAAGCTTGAAATTCGTAATTCGTAATTCGCAATTCGTAATTAATTTGTAATTCTATTCAACCACAAATCCATCATGCAGAACGGCGCCTTTCTTTACAACTACAATTCCATCTTTCACGGTATATAAAGCATGGTCGCGGTTTTCGAGATGCTTACCGCCATTGATACTTACATTATTTCCTATGCGGCAGTTTTTATCGACGATGGCATTGTTGATATAGCAGTTGTCACCAATGCCAAGTTTAGGAAGATCGCGTTCAGCCGCATAAGCCATCTCTTCAATTGTTTCATAATAATCGGTACCCATTATATAAGCCCTGAATATTTTTGTGCCATATCCGATTCTCGTTCTGATACCAATTACACAATCTTCAATTCTTTCCGCATGAATAATACATCCGTCGCCAGCAATGGTATTGATCAGTGTAGTCCCACTGATCTTTGCAGGCGGCAGCATTCGTGGGCGGCTGTAAACTTTATTTTCATTATCAAAAAGATTGAATGGCGGCAGTTCCTGGGTTAGGCCCAGATTTGCTTCAAAAAACGAAGAGATGTTTCCAATGTCTGTCCAGTAGCCGCTATATTGGTAGCTCAACACATTAAAATCAGTAATAGAATTGGGTATAATTTCTTTTCCAAAATCGGTGGCATCTTTATTATGCTGCTCCAGCAGATCAAAAAGAATTTTCTTTTTAAAGAGATAAATCCCCATCGACGCAAGATAATTTCTTCCCGCTGCCTGCATCTCTTCATGGGTATCGCTTATCCAGTCTGGCAATTTATCGAGACTGGGTTTTTCAATAAAAGAAATAATTCTGTTTTGCTCATCCGATTTTAAAATCCCAAATTCTGTTGCTTCTTTTTCCGTAACGGGAATGGTAGCAATAGTAATATCAGCACCTTCTTTTTCGTGTGTGCGAAACATGTTGCCAAAATCCATCTGGTATAATTGATCGCCTGAAAGAATAAGCACATGGTCAAAATCAAAATTAACAAGATGTCGCAGGCACTGGCGTACTGCATCTGCAGTGCCCTGGTACCAGGCGCTGTTGTCTGGCGTTTGCTCGGCAGCAAGTATATCTACAAAACCACTGCTGAACGCGCTGAACTGGTACGTGTTTTTAATATGCTTGTTAAGAGAGGCAGAGTTGAATTGTGTAAGTACAAAAATCCGGTTGATGTTGGAGTTGATACAATTAGAAATAGGAATATCCACAAGGCGATATTTTCCTGCAATCGGCACAGCCGGTTTGCTTCTGTTTGCTGTTAAGGGATACAAGCGGGAACCGGCACCGCCACCGAGAATCACCGCAATTAATGATTGGCTTATCCACATAGAGTTTAGTGTTTAGAGTTTAAGTTTAGATGGTTTAGAATTTAGATGGTTTAGAATAGTTTAGATGTTAGAGTTGTTTGGCTTTACCGAAATTCGTAATTCGTAATTCGGTAATTGACCTCATGCATTATACAAGTTAATATAAATTTGCGCGCTTCTTTCCCAACTGTGATCTATTTTCATAATCTGCTTTCTAATATCGCTTATTTTATCCTTTTGCTGATACAGCTGCACGGCTCTATGAACAGCATTACATATGTCCCCAACCGATGCAGTATTAAAGCAAATTCCAAAGCCGCCTTCTTCTCCAAAATCTTTTACAGTATCTTTTAAACCACCGGTACGTCTAACAATCGGAATCGTTCCATACCGCATGGCATACATCTGGTTTAGCCCGCAGGGTTCAACCCGGCTTGGCATCAGCAAAAAATCTGCTCCGGCATACATTTGATGGCTAAGCTTTTCATTATAGCCAATCAGCGAATTATAATATCCGAAAAAATGGCTTTGCATGCTGCTCAGTTGCTGCTCAACTATCGTATCGCCGCTTCCTAAAACCAGGAAGTTCATTTCGCCTTCCATATAATAAATAGAATCACCGATAACGGCTGGCAAAAGATCGGCTGCTTTTTCTCCAACTAATCTTCCTATAAAAACAATTAACGGCTTGGTGATATCCAGGTTAAACTGATCACATAATATTTTTTTATTGGCTGCCTTCTTTTCTTCAAAATTTTCAAACCCAAAATTATACTCTATATATGTATCCGTTTCCGGATCCCAAACCTCCGTATCAATACCATTTAATATTCCAAAACATTTACCTCTTTCATAATCAAATAGTTTTTCCAATCCATTGGCATCATGACTTAATTCTTCCAGGTAACCGGGACTAACCGTATTTACTTTAGCTGCGCATTTTATTCCTGAAGCAAGCGGATTAATTGTATCGTTCCAGTCTAACATTCCCCATTTCCATTTATCCCACTCAGGAATATAGTTTGATTTTATCCCATCCCATCCATCCCTGGTACTGCGCATTGTGAATGGTAAGAATTGTTTTAACTGATGATAAATTTTTGTATGCAAAACAATGTTGCATCATAAATGGTATTAACGCAGCCTGGTGATCATGTACATGCACAATATCCGGATGATGGTGCCACTTGCTCATCCAATCCACTACTGCAATTTGAAAGGCCGTGAACCTCTCGGTGTCATCATCATAGCTGTAAATTTTTTCGCGGTCCAGCAGGCCAAAAATATCTACGAGATAAAGATCAAATCCCAGCAGATTGTCCACTTCTTTAATAATGGTATAATCCAACCAATAATTGGCCATACCAAAAGCCCCTTTATGCACTACTTCAAAATGATGCTGATATAAGAATTTTGTCCGGTACATTGGCATCACTACTTTGGCAATATGGCCCAGCTTGTTTTGATATTTCGGCAAAGCACCAACCACATCACCAAGGCCTCCGGCTTTGGCAACAGGAAAACTTTCTGCACTAACATGAATTATTTCCATAGACCGAAAATAAGAGGATTCAAATTAACAATCATTTTCTTATTAAAAAATTTTAATAAAAATCAAAAAGGTGAAAAAATTCTATTACTTTCATTTTTAAAAAATCCATAAAATGGCCACTCCTTCGATGAATTTATCAGCTCCTAAAATTAAAACGGGACCTCTGGAACCTACTAATTACGGAGCTCTCAGTACTTTGGTTGTCGTGTTTTTTTTCTGGGGCTTTATTGCCGCAGGCAACAGCGTCTTTATTCCTTTTTGTAAACACTATTTTCATTTAGACCAGTTTCAAAGCCAATTAATTGATTTTGCATTTTACCTGGCATACTATCTTGGAGCACTTGCACTTTTTGCCTACGGCGCTTTTGGTGGAAAAGACCTTGTGGCAAAATGGGGCTATAAAAAAAGTATCGTCTACGGCTTATTATTTTCAGCTATCGGCGCTGTGGCGATGATCGTTGCTGTAAACGCAAATGCCTTTGTTGGAATGTTAGCCGGGCTGTTTATTGTTGCACTGGGTTTTTCGCTGCAACAAACGGCTGCTCAACCATTCGCTATTATGCTTGGCGATCCAAGCACCGGTAACAGCCGCGTTAATCTTGGCGGTGGTGTAAATTCTTTCGGAACAATGATCGGACCACTGGTGGTTGCCTTCGCTTTATTTGGCACTACGGCCGCCATTACCGACGAACAGATTGCTGAATTAAGTTTAAGTAAAGTGATTGTTTTATATAGCTGCGTTGGCGTTCTTTTTATTTTGGCAGCCGCAATGTTCAATTTTTCCAAGAAAGTGCCTCACGGTATTTCAATGGAAAAAACCGAAAAAGCCAACAAAGCATTGTATGCTTTACTGATCATGACCGGGCTTCTGATCATTATGTTTGCTCCCGTCTTTAGCAGTTATAAAGTAGATCTTACCAATGCCAGCGAAACAGATAAAATTGCTATGGAAACATACCGCGTAAAATGGCTGTTTGGAGCATTAGCGGTAGTAGTGCTCACTTTGCTTATTGCCAACTTACGCGCAAAGAAATCTCCGGAAGGTTGGGGCGCGATGAAATATCCACAGCTGGTGTTGGGTATGCTGGCGCTGTTTCTTTATGTTGGTACAGAGGTTACCATTGTAAGCAATCTCAGCGATCTGTTAAGCAAGCCACAATTCGGCAGCATTCCATCTTCGCAGGCGGCTCTTTATATTTCGATGTATTGGGGAAGTCTTATGATTGGCCGATGGGTTGGCTCCATTTCTGCGTTTAATTTTAAGCCATCAACAAAACAGTTACTTACCTTTATTGTTCCGCTGATAGCTTTTTTAATTGTTCTGCTGGTAAATTATCTTTCAAAATATGATATACGAATTTTATATTACTATATAGTATGCGTGGTTATTCAGATCGGTGCCTTCTTTGTAAGTAAAGATAAGCCGGCCCGTATGCTCTTTATATTTGGCTTATTGGGTGTAATTGCAATGGCTATTGGATTAGCGACCACAGGCAAAGTGGCCATTTATGCATTTTTAAGCGGTGGTTTATTTTGTTCTATTATGTGGCCGGCTATCTTTACTTTATCAATTGCCGGCCTCGGAAAATATACCACGCAAGGATCAGCTTTCTTAATTATGATGATATTAGGCGGAGGTGTGATACCTCCAATACAAGGCAAACTCGCCGATTATCTTGAATCGAAAAGCACGATTGTGGGAGCGGGCATTCATGAATCTTATTGGATTCCGCTGATTTGCTATGCTTATATCACTTTCTTCGCTTTTTTTGTAAAAGGAATTTTGAAAAGACAAGGAATAGATTATGAACAGCAGCTTGATGTGGAAATAGAATCATCCTCTCCGGAAGGCGCGCTGGAAGGGCAGTTGTAGCCAACATTGATTTTCGAATACGGTAGACAGAAAACAATATTGCTTCATTTATAAACTTAAACCCGGTTTATTTTTAACTTTCAAAACTAATTTTTCTTTTGAATACTCATTTAACAACAGACACGGATTTTCCGCTTGAATACGCGATAGGCATTGATATAGGCGGAACCAATACCAAATTTGGAATAGTAAATCACCGGGGCGAAATTTCAAATACGGGGGAAATATCCACCACCAACCACGCCAATGTAGAAGACTTTATTGAGGAGCTTCATAAAGAGCTGGAACCTTCTATAAAAAAAATTGGCGGAGAAAATTTTGTAAAAGGAATTGGTGTAGGCGCTCCCAACGGAAATTATTATAGTGGCACCATAGAATATGCACCAAATCTTCAATGGAAAGGCGTTATTCCAATTGCCAAACTCATCACCGAAAAATTTAATAAACCCTGCACCTTAACCAACGACGCTAATGCAGCGGCCATCGGCGAATTGATGTATGGCGCCGGCCGCGGCATGAGAGATTTTATCATGATCACTTTGGGTACCGGTGTAGGCAGCGGCATTATTGCTAATGGCCAGTTGGTTTATGGACACGATGGATTTGCGGGAGAACTTGGGCATACCATCATTCGTCCCGGAGGCCGCCTGCATTGGGGCACAGGAATGAAGGGAAGTTTGGAAACTTATGCTTCCGCTACCGGAATTGCCATTACTGCTAAGGAAATTTTGGATGAAAGAGTGGCACAAAAATCTTTGCTGCGCAATATTCCACACGAACAAATAACCTCCAAGCGGGTATTTGAGGCCGCTATAAAAGGCGATGAAATTGCCCAGGAGGTCTTTAGATTTACCGGTAAAATTTTGGGTGAAGCGCTTGCTAATTTTGTGATGTTTTCTTCACCGGAAGCCATTATACTTTTTGGCGGAGTAATAAAAGCCGGTAAGATTTTAATCGATCCGGTGAAAGAGAATATGGAAAAAAACCTGTTGCCTATTTTTCAGAATAAAGTAAAATTATTATTCAGCGAGTTAAAAGAATCTGACGCAGCCATACTTGGCGCCAGCGCGCTGGTTTGGGAAATAAAGCCAGATCTTAAATAGACCAATAAGATGAAATCTTTTAAAAAAATCCGGAACATCATCCAGCATGAGTTTCCGGATTTTTTTATTTCATCCATAAAAAAAACCGGCGAAGGAGATAACAGCAAAGCATTTCTAATTAACAAAAACTACATTTTCAGGTTTGCGAAAACAGAAGCAGCGAGGCGGGATTTAAAATTGGAAACAGCCGTATTGCCTGAAATTTGCGGTTCGATAAAATTGACTATCCCACAGTTTCTTTTTATTGATAAAGAATTTGGCTTTGTGGGATATAAAAGTATTCGCGGAAAATTTTTAACGCCAAAAAGATACCGCACATTAAACACAAAAACTCAAACAAAAATTCAAAAAACCCTTGCCAGGTTTTTAACCGAATTACACGAGATTGATATTAGGGCGCTCGAAGAATTTGGCGTTCCAATAATGGACTACAAGCAGGAACATTCAGACGATTTTATAAATGCCCAAACATTAATTTATCCGAATCTTTCTCAACGCCAAAGAGAAAAAATTACCCATTCATTTAATCTCTATTTGAACGACCAAAACAACTTCAATTATAAGCCCACACTTATTCACAACGATCTTAGCACAAATCATATTCTATTCAGAAAAAAGATAAATGATATAAGCGGAATTATAGATTTTGGCGATTTGGCAATCGGCGATCCGGATTATGACCTGATGTATTTAATGGATAGTTTCGGAGAAACTTTTATAAGCGGTCTCCTTCGATTTTACCAACACAACCACCCGGAAAATTTATTTAAAAAATTACATTTTTTTGCACTGGCAAATAAAATACAGATTTTAGTTGAAAGCATTAAACAAGATGATGAAACCGAAATAAAAGACGGCTATAAAAGTTTAAAAAAATGGCTCAAGAAAACGAGTTTCATATAAGCGAAAAAGTAGTTTTTACATCTTCACAAGTCTCAAAATTTTAAACGCCATATAACTCAAAATATAGTTTTTATCACTTTTAAAATCCACTAGGCAATCCTTCTTCCCTGTATTTTTCTGCCGGCCAAATATTTTTCCCTGATAATTTCATACACCGGTTTATCATACACTTTGCTTTCCAGCCACGAAATAATATCGAGATAAGCAAAAGCCCGGGTTTCAAATTTGCTGGTTTCAAATTGCTTTATCGTGTTGAGTAATTTTTCAAATTCAGGTTTTAATTTTCTTGCAGATAAATAAAATGAGTTGCGTAAAAATTTGAACATCTCTTCTTCAACAAGGCTCAGGTTCTGCATCTTCGCCATAAAACGGTATACCGATTTAATAAGATATTCCAGCAATTGAAAGTTGCCCAATTCGTAATGCGCAATAAGATGCAGCAATCTTGCATAACATTGCAAATCGTTTCGCAGCGTTACTTTCCAGTTGATGATTTTGTTAAGATAATCTATGGCACTTCCATATTCGCCGGCGCCAAAATACAATGAAGCGATCTTGTAATAAAATATCAGCGTTCGATGCTGATCGAGATAGAGCTCGTACTCCTTTAACTGATCTACGAGCTCCGGCACAATTTCCAAACCATCCTGGAACGTTCCTTCTAAAAAATGCTGGTTGATTTTTGCGATATACAGGTACACAAAAACCTGTATTTTATTATTATCATTTAATTTTACGATGTCGGATTTATTAAAGTCTTCCAGGATTAAAAGCGCCTTTTCAAACCCTGAATAATTTCTTAAGGAGAAATGGGCATTCAATAAATTATGAAGCCCTTTGATATAATTACCCGTTTCAATTTTAATCATGAATGGCTGTTCTGAAAATACATCCACCCATTTTTGTGTGTAGCGGTAATACATTAAAAAATCCTGGCGTATAAACGCGTACCAACAAAAACTTTGGTTGTAATAAAGCTTCTCATAAAATCCTTCCGGATGTTTTACCTCATCAACTAAATGCTTATGAAAATAGTCTTCAATTTCGCGCTCATCATTTTCATTTCTTGCCAAACCGTTTTTAATATACCAACTGTACAATTGAAGCGCCAGGTTAGAAAGGGCGGTTTGCCTTGCAAGATGTGTGTTGGTTAATTGCACTTCGCCGGTAAGCGCGTCGGCCCTGTCCTGCATGCTTCGGGTAATATGCAGCGTTTCTATTTTCTTTTCCAGGATCAGCACTTCTATCAAGAAGTTAATCTGGTTATTGGCGCGCGCAATTTCCTTTATCCTGTCCAGTATCTTAAGGCTTTGATGATACAAGCCCTTGTTATAAAGAATCGTTGCAAAATCCAGTTGCTCGTGCAATTGAAGATCGATATTCTCACTGCTTTCCAGCAACCGAAGGCTGGCAAGAATTTGCCTGTATAAATGTGCCTTTATGTTAGGAAGTTGTTGCTTTTTGATGGAAACGGTTTTGGTGATCAAAGCATTTTCATCATACGTAGACATTTTGTCCATGGCATCAAACAACTGCACCACTTTAAGGTCGTTGTTAGATGAGTTTCGTTGCACATATAGTTTGAAATTCCTCTTTTCAGACTTCTGCAGGGAGTGAATCAGTTGAAATAACGCGTCGGTTGATCTGTTGGGCATCGTAATAAATTTGGCCTCAATGGCAATAGCGGCAAGGCTTTTGTAAAAATACTAATCATTTCAAAAGTGTAAATTTCTGATAATTTGTTTACAATTCAACGACGGTTTCGGCTAATTTCGGATATACACGAATAGTTAACTTTTTAAGTGAGAGGCAACTCTTTCTTTTTTCGATTGCAGAAACACCTATAAAATTATTAAAATGGATAAGATTACAATTTTTGACACCACATTGCGCGACGGGGAGCAGGTTCCTGGTTGTAAGCTAAACACCAAAGAAAAAGTTACCCTGGCATTAGAACTCGAAAACCTTGGCGTAGATGTACTGGAAGCCGGCTTTCCCATCTCCAGCCCGGGCGATTTTTCTTCTGTGGAAGAAATTGCTAAAGCCGTTTCCAATGTTACTGTTTGCGCTTTATCCCGCGCAGTTGAAAAAGACATTGAAGTGGCAGCACAGGCACTGCGTTATGCAAAGCGCCCCCGCATTCATACCGGCATCGGCACGTCAGATTATCACATAAAAAGTAAGTTTAATTCTAACCAAAAAGACATTTTAGCAAGAGCCGTTCAGGGAGTGAAGTGGGCCAGAAATTTCACTGATGATGTGGAATTTTATGCAGAAGACGCCGGAAGAACCGACAACGAATATCTCGCGCAAGTGATTGAAGCGGTGATAAAAGCAGGCGCCACCACCGTAAATATTCCGGATACAACAGGCTATTGCCTGCCTCATCAATATGGAGAAAAGATCGCTTTCTTAATTAATAATGTAAGCAATATCGATAAAGCAGTTATCTCGTGTCATTGCCATAATGATCTTGGACTGGCCACCGCAAATTCTATCGCGGGCATTATAAGCGGCGCAAGACAAATAGAATGCACCATCAATGGATTGGGTGAAAGAGCAGGCAATACTTCTCTGGAAGAAGTGGTAATGGTGATCAAACAACATAAAGACCTTGGCTTTTATACCAATATCGATGCAGTTAAATTGAACCCGATGAGCCGCCTCGTTTCTGATACCATGCGTATGCCGGTGCAACCCAACAAAGCAATTGTTGGCAGCAACGCATTTTCGCATTCCTCCGGAATTCACCAGGATGGATTTTTGAAAAACACCCTTACCTACGAAATTATTAATCCTGAAGAAGTGGGCGCTGATAGTTCGAGAATCGTACTAACGGCAAGGAGTGGACGCAGCGCATTGGCATACCGTTTTCAGAAACTCGGGTATCAATTCGATCGCAATGAAGTAGATTTTTTATATGATCAGTTTTTAAAAGTTGCCGATAATAAAAAAGAAGTGCAGGACCAGGATTTGAACGAACTGGTGTTGGTGTTACAGCAATCGTCATTATCCCTTTCATGATACCTGCTACCATTCCTGATACTTCTTCAAACTAAATTACAAAAATGAGTAAAACGTTGTTTCAAAAAATCTGGGAAAAGCACCTGGTAAAATCAATACCGGATGGCCCTGATGTGCTCTATATCGATAAACATTTAATTCACGAAGTTACCAGCCCGCAGGCATTTGCAGGCATTGAAAAAAGGGGCTTAAAGTTGTTCAGGCCCGATAAAACCGTCGCTACTGCCGATCATAATGTACCTACGATTGATCAGCACCTTCCTATAAAAGACGAATTGGGCAGAATACAGGTGCAAAAACTGGTAGACAATTGTAAAAAACACGGCGTGGAATTGTATGGCCTCGGTCACCCTTACCAGGGAATTGTGCATGTAATCGGACCTGAGCTTGGGATTACACAACCAGGCATGACCATCGTTTGCGGCGATAGCCACACATCTACTCATGGTGCTTTCGGATCAATTGCTTTCGGAATTGGCACCAGCGAAGTAGAAATGGTTTTTGCCACACAATGCGTTTTACAAACAAGGCCAAAAACAATGCGCATCAATGTAAATGGCAACCTGAATAAGGGTGTTGTTTCAAAAGATATTATTCTTTATATCATTTCTAAAATATCTGCAAGCGGCGCCACAGGCTATTTTGTGGAATATGCAGGCTCGGCCATCACCTCGCTTTCTATGGAAGCAAGAATGACCATTTGCAACATGAGCATTGAGATGGGTGCAAGAGGCGGAATGATTGCTCCCGACGAAACTACTTTTGAATATATGAAGGGCCGCGAATTTGCTCCTAAAGGTGAAGAATGGGAAAGGAAATTAGCCGACTGGAAACAATTGTATTCTGATGCGGATGCAGTTTTCGACCTGGAAATAAACATCAATGCAAACGACATTCAGCCAATGATCACTTATGGCACCAATCCCGGCCTTGGCATAGCAATCAGCGAATTGGTACCAACGATAGAAAGCATCACTGATGAAGGCGAAAAGAAAAACATCATCAAAGCGCTTAATTATATGGGATTGCAACCCGGACAATCACTAAAAGGAATGCCGGTTCAAAATGTGTTCATTGGAAGTTGCACCAATTCCAGGATTGAAGATTTGCGTTTAGTCGCATCCGTTATAAAAGGAAAAAAGAAAAATGAGCATGTAAATGTAATGATCGTTCCGGGCTCGCAACAAGTGGCTGCGCAAATAAAAGAAGAAGGTCTTGATGTAATTTTTGAGGAAGCCGGATTTAAAATCCGCCAGGCAGGTTGCAGCGCATGTCTTGGTATGAATGAAGATAAAGTACCGGCAGGCGAATATTGCATTTCCACGAGCAACAGAAACTTTGAAGGAAGGCAGGGCGCCGGGGCAAGAACATTACTGGCAAGCCCGCTAACCGCTGCGGCTGCGGCCATCACCGGTGTAGTAACAGATATCAGGGACTTTTTAAATTAAATCAATGCAGGCATTACAAAAAATACAAAGCACTTTCGTTCCTCTTCCTTTAGAGAACATTGATACCGACCAAATAATTCCGGCAAGATTTTTAAAAGCAACGACCCGCGAAGGGTTTGGAAAAAATCTTTTTCGCGATTGGCGCTATATTAACAATGATGAAACAAAGCCAAAGCCTGATTTCAATTTAAACAATCCCGCTTACAAAGGCTCCATCCTGGTTGCCGGAAAAAATTTTGGATGCGGATCTTCCCGTGAGCATGCAGCCTGGTCAATTATAGACTACGGCTTCAATGTAGTGGTATCAAGCTTCTTCGCCGATATTTTTAAAAACAACGCGTTGAATAATGGATTACTACCTGTTCAGGTGAGTGATGAATTCTTAAACAAAATATTCAGCCTTGAAAATGGCTCAACGCTGTCAATTGATGTAGATAAGCAAACGATCATCATTGATGAAACAGGCGAGCAGGAAATTTTCAATATCAATAATTATAAAAAAACCTGTTTGCTAAATGGCTTCGATGATATTGATTTTCTGATAAGCCAAAAAGTAGAAATTACCAATTTTGAAAATGCACAAGCAATTTAGAAACGAATAAAAAAATGCAACCATCATCCATCATAGTAAAAGATCTGCATGTAGCAATACAAAATGCAACGGTGCTGGAGGATATTTCTTTCTCGTTGCAACGCAATCAGCACCTGGCAATATTGGGTAATTCCGGTAGTGGCAAAACCACGCTGGCAAAGGCGCTTGCTGAAAAAATTTATTTTTCCGGCCAGGTTCAAAAGCATTCAACCGAATTAAATAAACCATCCGTAACATTCGTTGAACAGCGATATTCTTTTAAAAATTTGTCCGGCACTTCCGAGCTTCTATTATCAACAGCGTTTCAACAGTTTTGATGCAGACGATGCGCCAACCGTTGTTCACGAATTGCTTGAATCATTACCGGACGACGAAAGTGAAAAAGTAGAAATCAGTAAAGTAGAATCCGGGTTAAAGCGGTTGGGTATTCTTCATTTAAAAGACTCCCCGTTGATTCAGCTCTCAAGCGGCGAGCACAAAAGATTTCAATTAATAAAAGCTTTGCTTAAACCCGCATCGCTGCTGATCCTTGATTCACCCTACACTGGTCTCGATGCAGCAAGCCGCGCCGGCCTTAATGAAATTTTGGATGAAGTTACTGCAAGCGGCACCCAGTTAATTTTAATTCCGGGCACCTTTCCAATTCCGGGATGTATTACTCATATTGGTTTGATCAAAGAGAAAAAATGGGCCTTTTTTGGTAATAAGGAATTTTATGATTTTGAATACACGGACGCGCAGGAAGAAGCTGATTGGTTTGATGCCGAATTACTCCCTGCTGAAATGCAGGCAACCGGTTTTGAAACGATGATTGCAATGAAGGACGTAAGCATCCGGTATGGAAACAAAACGATTGTTGAAAAGCTGAACTGGCAGGTAAACCGTGGAGAAAAATGGCTGTTAAAGGGCCAGAAATGGAGCCGGCAAATCTTCGCTGTTAAACCTTGTAACCGGCGATCATCCGCAAGCTTACTCCAATGAAGTTTATTTGTTTGGCCGAAGAAGAGGAACAGGCGAAAGCATCTGGGACATCAAGCAAAACACAGGATATGTGTCGCCGGAATCTCATGCTTTTTTCGACAAACAGATTTCTGTTTTTGAGGCAATTGGCTCCGGCTTTTTTGACACCATGGGATTGTACAAGAAATTAACAACAGATCAACGAAATAAAGTTCTTCAATGGTTGGATTTTTTACAGCTTTCTCATGTGCTAAATAAGCCCCTGCAGTGCATTTCAACAAGCCAGCAGCGATTGACTTTGCTTGCAAGAGCTTTGGTAAAAAATCCGCCATTGTTGATTTTGGACGAGCCTTGCCAGGGCCTCGACCTGCATCAAAGGAACCAGCTCATTTCTTTGATCGATCACATTTGCCTTGATCCCGGAAGATCGTTGATTTACGTAAGCCATGATGAAGACGAGATACCTGGCTGCATTGAAAAAGTGTTATGTCTCGGGCAGGAAAAACAAACTATTTATACAAGAAAAAAGCAAGCTGTTTTTGCAACGGCCTAGTTATTGCAAAATTAATTTCGTTAAAGCGAATAGAAATATGAACAAGAATATCACTGTAATCCCGGGCGATGGAATTGGTCCGGAAGTAACCCGCGAAACCATAAAAGTACTAAATGCGATCGCCCTAAAATTTAAACACACGTTTAATTTTACCTATTGCCTCATGGGCGCTATCGCTATTGACAAAACCGGAGATCCCCTGCCCCAGGAAACAATAGACCATTGCCTTAACAGTGATGCGGTATTACTGGGAGCCATCGGACATCCAAAATTTGACAACGATCCTTCTGCGAAAGTGAGGCCCGAGCAGGGATTGCTAAGGCTGAGAAAGGAACTTCAATTGTTTGCCAACATCCGCCCGATATCAACATATTCTTCGCTGCATCATCTTTCTCCTTTGAAAGAAAAACAATTGCACGGCGTAGATTTTATTATTTACCGCGAACTCACCGGGGGAATTTATTTCGGCAAAAAAGAAACCAATGAGGCAGGCACAGAATCGTCCGACCTCTGCATATACAGCACGCCGGAGATTGAGCGCATCGCCCATTTAGCGTTTGCGGCCGCTCAAAAAAGAAATAAAAAATTAACGTTGGTAGATAAAGCGAACGTGCTTGAAACATCAAGATTATGGCGAAAAACAGTTCAGCAAATTGCCACAGAGTATCCTGATGTAAGAGTGGATTATATGTTTGTTGACAACGCAGCGATGCAAATAATAGTTAACCCCAAACAGTTTGATGTAATGCTTACAGAAAATATGTTTGGAGATATTTTAAGCGATGAAGCGAGCGTTATCAGCGGATCTTTAGGCCTGTTGCCTTCTTCATCTATCGGCGTGGCGAATGCACTGTTTGAGCCCATACATGGCTCGTATCCGCAAGCAGCCGGGAAAGATATCGCTAACCCAATAGGTTCTGTTTTATCAGCAGCAATGATGATGGATCATTTCGGTTTGCCCGAAGAAGCCAGGGCCATCCGCACCGCAGTAGAATGGACTTTAAGTAATGGATTTGTAACAAAAGATATTGACCCGGTTAATTCATATTTCACGTCTACCATCGGCGAATTGATCAGTGAATATTTATGCAATGATGTTCCGCAGCACATCAACATAAACAATATGACTTTGGGTCAGACAACGATTATTTAAAATTGATGCGGTAAAAAAAGTTCTTTGTTTTTATAAAGTTTATTTAGGTTTGCCAAACAATCTACACCATGTTGAACGGCAAACTTCATAATGACCTTCAAAATATTTCAGCGATTATCGTTGCTGTCATCGTCATTATTATAAGCTTTCATGGAGGTGGGATCACTATTTAAATTAAAAATGTACTTTTCAAATAGCCCGCCTCCAAAAGATGCGGGTTTTTTATTTTAAACCCTTTTAGAAACAAATTTTATGTATTACAACAACGACACTTTTATTTATCTGAACGGAAAAATAGTAAAGGCCACAGATGCCACAACAGATCTGTATGGCCAAACACTTCATTATGGCTATGGTGTATTTGAAGGAATCCGGTCTTATGAAACTATTAACGGAGCAACCAAAATTTTCAAAGAAATTGAACATTTTAACAGGCTGAAAAGTTCCGCAAAGGCACTCAATCTTCCTTACGCCTGGAACAGTGATGAATTAATACAGGCAACCTATGAAATTTTACGCCTGAATAATTTGAAAGATGCCTATATAAGGCCGCTGGTGTTTGCGCCTGCTAATATGAGTTTCAATCCCAATACAGAATCTTTTATAACCATTGAATGCTGGGCAATGAAGCCATTCCTGGGAGAGCAATTATTAAACGTAATGACCTCTTCCTTTGAAAGGCCAAATCCAAAGAGCGTTAAGATTGAAGCCAAGGCAACCGGCCATTATGTAAATTCTATTCTTGCCAGCCACGAAGCAAAGGCACATGGATTTGATGAAGCTTTGTTAAAAGACATGGATGGCTTTGTTGCAGAAGCGCCGGGCGCCAATTTTTTTGTTGAAAAGGATAATGTATTGTATACGCCGCAGCTGGGAAATATTCTTCCCGGCATTACACGCGCTACCGTGCTGGAAATTTGTAACGAGCTGGAAATAAATGTTGTTGAAAAACAAATCACTATTGAAGAAGTGCATGGAGCCGACAGTGCCTTCTTTTGCGGCACAGCCGCGGAAATCATTGGCATTGCTACACTTGATAAAATTCCATTTAAAAAACAATGGAGTAATTCACTGGGCAGCATCATTCAAAAAGAATATAAAAATCTCGTAACAGAAAAGAATAAAGAGAAGAAACTTCAACCAATCACCTAATTAAGATCTAAGTAAAAAAGATGACCGGAAATTTAAACGATACAGCAACCAATAAATACAGTAGCACCCTTACACAGGACGAAACACAGCCCGGAGCGCAGGCCATGTATTACGGGATAGGATTAACCGATGAGGATTTAAAGAAAGCGCAAGTGGGTATTGTGAGTATGGGCTACGATGGCAATACATGCAACATGCATTTGAATGATTTGGCAAAATTGGTAAAAGGTGGTGTCTGGGAAAATGATCTTGTTGGATTGATATTTAATACCATCGGCGTAAGCGATGGTATGAGCAATGGCACAGACGGAATGCGTTATTCTTTGGTGAGCCGCGATATTATTGCAGATTCGATTGAAGCAGTTTGCGGAGCCCAATATTATGACGGACTGATCGCCATTCCGGGTTGTGATAAAAATATGCCGGGAGCAGTGATGGCTATGGGAAGGCTAAACCGTCCCTCGATAATGATCTACGGAGGCACAATAGCACCTGGCCATTATAAAGGAAAAGACCTGAATATTGTTTCTGCATTTGAGGCGCTGGGGCATAAAATTGCCGGCGATATCACACCGGAAGATTTTAAAAATATCGTTCGCAATGCATGTCCCGGCGCAGGAGCTTGCGGAGGAATGTATACCGCTAATACGATGGCAGCCGCTATAGAAGCTTTGGGAATGAGCCTGCCTTTCTCTTCATCAAATCCTGCATTGAGCGAAGACAAGAAAAACGAATGCCTTCATGCAGGAGAAGCCATAAAAATTTTATTGGAGAAAGACATCAAGCCAAAAGACATCATGACACGCAAAGCGTTTGAAAACGCGGTAACGGTGGTGATGGTTCTTGGTGGTTCAACGAATGCTGTTTTGCATTTGATCGCCATGGCTAAAAGTGTGGATGTAGCATTGACGCAGGACGACTTTCAAAAAATAAGTGATCGCATTCCGATGCTGGCAGATTTCAAACCCAGTGGAAAATATTTAATGCAGGACTTACATCAATATGGCGGCATCCCCGCTGTGATGAAATATCTTTTAAAAGAAAATTTATTGCATGGAAATTGCTTAACTGTTACCGGTAAAACCATTTCGCAAAATCTGGAAAATGCTGCCGGATCTCGACTTCAATCAACAGGATATCATCCACTCATTAAAAGACCCGATAAAAAAAACAGGCCATTTACAGATACTATACGGCAATCTTGCTGAACAGGGAAGCGTAGCAAAAATAACCGGCAAAGAAGGCGAAAAATTTACCGGCACTGCAAGAGTTTTTGATGGTGAGCATGACTTAATACAGGGAATTAATTCCGGAAAAATAAAGCATGGAGATGTAGTGGTAATAAAGCATGTAGGCCCCAAAGGCGCACCCGGCATGCCGGAAATGCTAAAACCTACATCAGCGCTTATAGGAGCCGGGCTGGGCAAAAGCGTAGCACTCATTACAGACGGACGATTCAGCGGCGGCACACATGGTTTTGTCGTCGGACATATTACGCCCGAAGCTTTTGAGGGTGGTTTGATCGGGCTTGTAGAAGATGACGATATTATTGAGATTGACGCGATAAATAACAAACTGAATTTGAAAGTAAGTGAAGACATCATTGCAGAAAGAAAGAAGAAATGGAAGCAGCCTCCATTAAAAGCAACCAAAGGCGTGTTATATAAATACGCCAACAGCGTTAGCAACGCAGCCGAAGGCTGTGTTACGGATGAAAATTAAAAATGTAAATCAAAGGATTAAAATTAAAAAACTTAGTTATGGCAACTCTTGAAATAACAAAAGAAGAAATAAAATCAGAACCTAAAGTCTACCACCAACGTTTCCGGCTCAGTAGCGGTTTTGGAAATTCTTCTTGCGGAAAACGTAAAAACAATTTTCGGATATCCGGGCGGAGCCATTATGCCCATTTACGATGCGTTATATGACTATCGTGAAAAGCTGGATCATATTCTGGTTCGCCACGAGCAAGGCGCAATCCACGCGGCGCAAGGCTTTGCAAGAACATCCGGCGAAGTAGGCGTTGTGTTTGCCACAAGCGGCCCGGGCGCTACCAACCTGGTAACAGGCCTGGCTGACGCGATGATTGACAGTACGCCGCTCGTGTGTATCACCGGCCAGGTGTTTGCGCATCTTCTTGGTACAGACGCATTCCAGGAAACCGATGTAGTAAATATTACTACGCCGGTTACCAAATGGAATTACCAGGTTACTGACGCCACCGAAATTCCATCAGTTCTTGCAAAAGCATTTTATATCGCAAAAAGCGGGAGGCCCGGTCCTGTATTAATTGATATTACCAAAAATGCACAAATACAAAAATTCGATTTCGAAGGCTATGTAACATGCAACCATATACGCAGTTATCGTCCCAAGCCAATAGTAAGACCAGAATACATTGAACAGGCAGCCCAATTAATTAACGAAGCAAAAAAGCCCTTTGTAATTTTTGGACAAGGCGTAATACTTGGCGAAGCAGAAAAGGAATTTAAAAATTTTATTGAAAAATCAGGTATTCCGGCAGCCTGGACCATACTTGGATTAAGCGCATTGCCAACTGATCATCCTTTAAATGTGGGCATGCTGGGAATGCATGGAAATTATGGGCCCAATGTTTTGACAAATGATTGCGATGTATTAATCGCTGTGGGTATGCGTTTCGATGATCGTGTTACCGGTAGGCTGGATAAATATGCCAAGCAGGCGAAAATAATTCATCTTGATATTGATCCTTCTGAAATTGACAAGAATGTAAAGGTAACCGTTCCTGTTTGGGGTGATTGTAAAGAAACTTTGCCATTGCTGACAAAACTTGTTGAACAAAAAAAACATGCAGAATGGTTAGCAACATTTGAGGAATACAAGCAAAAAGAAACCGAAGCTTGTTTTAATAAAGATCTTCATCCCACATCAGAAAAACTTTCAATGGGCGAGGTGATCAATCTGCTGAATGAATTAACAGACGGCAATGCTGTAATTGTTTCAGATGTTGGCCAGCACCAGATGGTAGCCTGCCGTTATGCAAAATTCAATCAATCAAGAAGCAACGTCACTTCCGGCGGATTGGGCACAATGGGCTTTGGTTTGCCGGCAGCTATCGGTGCAAAATATGGAGCGCCTGAAAGAGACGTAATCGCCGTAATAGGTGATGGAGGATTCCAGATGACACTACAGGAATTAGGAACCATCATGCAGAATAATATCAACGTGAAGATCATTATTCTTAATAATGAATTCCTCGGAATGGTGCGCCAGTGGCAGGAATTATTTAATGAAAGAAGATATTCTTTTACAGATATTCAAAGTCCTGATTTTGTTGCCTTGGCAGCCTCCTATCGCATCGAAGGTCAAAAAGTTTCAGAAAGAAATAAATTAAAAAATGCACTGAAAGAAATGCTGGATCATAGTGGTGCCTATTTACTGGAAGTGATGGTAGGCAAAGAACACAACGTTTTTCCAATGGTGCCGCAAGGCTGCAGTGTTTCTGAAATCCGTCTGTCTTAAACTTGTTTCTGAAAGGATAAATAAATTTTTAAATTATGAATAATCAATCAACAAATACGTCCTCCAATCCTGCTTTGCCATCAACAGGAAAACAGGAATATACGATAACAGTTTACACGGAAAACCAAATTGGAATTCTTAACAGGATATCCACCATTTTTTCGCGTAGAAAAATTAATATCCATAATCTCAATACATCGCCTTCAGAAGTGCCCGGCATTCATCGCTTCAATATCGTGATTGATGAGACAGAAGAAGTCATTAAAAAATTAATTCGCCAGATTGAAAAGCAGGTAGATGTTTTAAAAGCATATTACAATACCAATGATGAAATCATCTGGCAGGAAATGGCGCTATATAAGGTGCCTACCGATGCCATTGCCGAGAAAGCAAAAGTAGAAAGATTGCTTCATCAGTTTGGCGCAAGGGCCGTGGCCATCCGGAAAGATTTTACGGTATTTGAAACCACGGGTCATCGCGAAGAAACAGACAAATTAATTGAGGCGCTCGAACCCTATGGCCTGATTGAATTTGTAAGAAGCGCCCGCGTTGCCATCATTAAGGAGAGCCGCGGCTTTCATGATAAAGTAAAAGAATTTGAAAGAAGGCAACCGAGTGAAGAAGTAATTGAGAATGAATTTTTAGACAAGCAGGAAGAGGTATTTAGCATGTAAGCCTCCACCCCTCCGAAGAAGGGCTTAAGAAAAAGGACAAGTAAAGACCCGATTATAAAGATTGAGAAGAAAATATAAAGCACAATTCATGTACACAATAGATCTTATCAGCAGCATTAGAAAACAATTTACTGACCTGGTATCTGATGCTACACTGGAGCAATTAAACACTATTCCCAGCGGATTCAGCAATAATATTGCATGGAATTTTGGACACATCATTGTAAGTGGCTATGGTTTGGCATTTGTTTCAACCGGCGTAAATCCTTCCGTAAATATTCCGCTTCTTTCAAAATTCCGTAAAGGCTCAAAACCTGAAGCGCCTGTAACATTGGAAGAAATAAATACAATAAAAGAATTGGCTGATAATTTTCCGTTTGCTCTTGAAGAGGCTATCAGGGCTGATCAATTTCAAAATATTACATCCTATACAACTCAAACATTTGGTGTGCCAATGAACACATTGGATAGTGTTTTAACAACGATCGCGGCTCATGATACACTTCATTTTCAAACGGCAAGAATGTATAACCGGATTTTAAATTCTTAAATGATCATTTTTTAAACAATACATCTATAACAAGCTTTCATCTTTGAAAGCGTAAAAATTGAAACTCAATGGCGACATTAAATTTTGCAGGTACAGAAGAAAACGTAGTAACCCGCGAGGAATTCCCTTTATCAAAGGCACAGGAAATTTTAAAAGATGAAGTAGTGGCGGTAATCGGCTATGGCGTTCAAGGACCCGGACAAGCTTTGAACCAGCGCGATAATGGTATCAACGTAATTGTTGGCCAGCGTAAAAATTCAAAGAGCTGGGATAAAGCAGTACAGGATGGCTTTGTAGAAGGCAAAACATTATTTGAAATTGAAGAAGCTTTGGAAAAAGGAACGATCATTTGTTACCTGCTGAGCGATGCCGCACAAATCGCCTTATGGCCCACAGTAAAAAAACATTTAACTGCGGGCAAGGCTTTATATTTTTCCCACGGCTTTGGAATTACTTATAACGACCAAACAGGAATTATACCTCCTCCGGATGTGGATGTTTTTTTAGTTGCACCAAAAGGTTCCGGTACTTCTTTAAGAAGAATGTTTTTGCAGGGACGCGGATTAAACAGCAGCTACGCCATCTTCCAGGATGCAACAGGGAAAGCCTTTGACAGAGTAGTTGCTTTAGGTATTGCCATTGGCTCAGGCTATTTATTTGAAACTGATTTTAAGAAAGAAGTTTACAGCGATCTTACCGGCGAGCGCGGAACTTTAATGGGCGCCATCCAGGGAATATTTGCAGCGCAGTTTGAAGTGCTTCGCAAAAAAGGCCATTCTCCATCCGAAGCATTCAACGAAACCGTGGAAGAACTCACACAATCATTAATGCCTTTGGTTGCAGAAAACGGAATGGATTGGATGTATGCCAATTGCTCCACAACGGCTCAGCGCGGTGCATTAGACTGGTGGAAAAAATTTCGTGATGCAACATTACCCGTATTTAACGATTTGTACGACAGCGTTGCTGCCGGCAAAGAAGCAAAGCGCTCTATCGATTCCAATTCGCAACCTGATTACCGCGTGAAGCTGGATGCTGAATTAAAAGAATTGCGCGACAGCGAAATGTGGCAGGCCGGAAAAACAGTTAGAAGTTTAAGACCTGAAAACCAGGAGCCAAAATAATCAAACTTAAGGTTGCCGGCATTTAGAAGCGAACGTTTTTAAGCCGGCTGCCTTTTATAAAAATCAGTATAGAATTGATTTTATGAATACTATCAACACAAACGAAGAAATGGTTGGTTATACGCCTGTCTTCGATGGATTGGGCGTTGCAGATGCATCCGCACGCTTGCGAAATGTTGTCAACAGAACGCCACTCGCCATTAATAGAAATTTATCGGCCAAATATCAATGCAATGTGTATCTCAAAAGAGAGGATCTGCAGGTAGTTCGGTCGTATAAATTGCGTGGCGCTTTTAACATGCTAAGCTCATTAACACCAGAACAGTTGGAAAAGGGCGTAGTATGTGCAAGCGCAGGCAATCATGCGCAGGGCTTTGCTTACTCGTGCAAGAAGCTCAATTGCCATGGCGTGGTTTTTATGCCCGTGATAACTCCCAAGCAAAAAGTGAAACAAACCAAAATGTTTGGTGATAGTTTTGTTGAAATTCAACTTGTGGGCGATTCGTTTGACGAATGCCTAAAGGCAGCATTACAATATACTGCTGAAAATAATATGACCTTCATTCCGCCTTATGATAATTACAAAATCATTGAAGGGCAGGCTACCGTTGGTTTGGAAATATTGGAAGACCTCACTCATGTAGATTATTTATTTGTGCCAGTTGGCGGCGGCGGCCTCGCTTCGGGAGTGGGTTCTTATTTTAAAACTTTTTCTCCGTCAACAAAAATCATTGGCGTTGAGCCCGAAGGCGCCCCATCCATGTCCGCAGCATTTAAAACAGGTCGGCCTGTAACTTTGGATGACATCGATCATTTTGTAGACGGCGCTTCCGTAAGCCGTGCAGGCGATATCACCTACAAGGTTTGTAAAGAAGTTTTAAACGAAATGCACCTGGTGCCGGAAGGAAAAGTTTGTACTACCATTTTAAAGCTTTATAACGAAGAAGCAATTGTGGCGGAGCCCGCAGGAGTCCTGTCCATCGCAGCTTTGGATGATTATGCTGAAGAGATAAAAGGCAAAAATGTGGTTTGCATTATCAGCGGCGGCAACAACGATATCGACCGCATGCAGGAAATAAAAGAAAGGTCGCTGCAATACGAAGGACTCAAGCATTATTTTCTTATCCGGTTTGCGCAACGGCCGGGCGCTTTAAAAGAATTTGTAAATGATGTACTAAGTCCTACAGACGATATTACGCGGTTTGAATACATACAAAAAAATAATAAAGAAACCGGTCCGGCCCTTGTTGGGATTGAATTGGGCTCAAGGAAAGATTATGATGCGCTCATCAAAAAACTCGATTCCAGTAAAATTAATTACACGGAGTTAAAAAAAGATGACGACGCGTTTGGATACCTGGTATAGAAAAATAGAATCGAGATAAGCCATTTTATAGTTTTTTCATTTGTACTCAAAACACGGTAAAAAATCATTTAATCATCACCGTTATACATTAACCTGTTCGTCCTATTTCTTCGAATGATGTTTTGATAAGGTAATAAGGTAAAATTCATTAACTCCATTTTTTTTACTAAGGTTAAAGTCAATCAATTTTTAGAAGTATTGATCAAGGTCTGCGAAAAGGAGAGTCTCCGCTTTTAAGTCCACTCAATTGAGATAAGCCATTTTATAGTTTTTTTCAATTTTATTGAATCCGCCGGCAAAAGAATCATTTATTCATAACCGTTATATAGGACCAGGTAAAGTTTAAAAGGAACATCCGTTTTCACCTTAGTAAAATTAGTAAACAGTGCACTCCTCGCACCTTATTACCTTATCTTTCCAAACGGCTATTTTGATAAACGATCAATATTTTTAAATTGATGAAATTGAGAAAAGCCATTTCATAGTTTCTTTCATTTTTATTGAATCCGCCGGTAAAAGAATTGTTTACCCATAACCCATCTATAAATAATTCCTTCCGCAGATGAGTCGGTTTTGCGGTATGAACGGCTATCACAGAACAATAACATTATAAACATTCAGGAAAGCCACAAGTAGTTTTTCCGATTTAAAAAAAAAACCTTTGAGGAAGTTTTCAATGCATCTGTTTCTTTCGATCACATTCTAAAAAATAAAAAGGCAACCGCAATGGTTGCCTTTAATTAATTTACTGCAAACCTGTAAGCCGGATTTTGTATCCTGTTTTTCAACAGGAGGTTATCATTTATCTGGCTGTTGCATTACTGCAACAATCTTGCTGCCTACCCTTTCCGGTACTCCGAAGAGATAGTAAACGGGCAGCTTACCTGCAAATTGCAACCGGAATATACGTGGCATTACAGCACACAAGGTTTACCCATTCCGAAATTGTTACCAATAAGGGACGTGAGCTCTTACCTCACGTTTTCACCCTTATCCCATTCCGAAAATATTCGAATTGGGACGGTTATTTTCTGTGGCACTTTCTTTCCGGCCCAAAGACCGGAACCGGCCGTTAACCGGTGTGTTGCCCTTCGCTGGCCGGACTTTCCTCTCCTGATTTAACAAGAGCGATAACCCGGTTTGCAGTGACACAAAGGTAGTGGTTGAATAGTTAATTCGTTAATTGGTTAATTAGTTGAATTGCTGAAGGAGGGATATTTCCAACATTTCCGGCTTTATAAACCCCGGGTATGCCGAGGTTTTAATATTGAAAAAATATTTCTGTTGCGCCAAATCCGAAATTGGAATGATATTGATTGGCGAAGCTTTTAACTTCCCTTTTCAATTTTAATATTTCATGGATCTCGTTACGCAGCTTACCGGTTCCTACGCCATGAATAATGATGAGATTAGGCTGACGATGCGCCACAGCCAGGTTGTAATATTTTTCGAAATGATGTAATTGAATTGAAAGAATTTCAAAATTGCTGAGGCCACGCCAGTTGTCGGTTAATTTTTCAATATGAAGATCAACAACGGAGCGCGCCGGCTCCAGCTTTTCTTTAACGCGTGATGCATTGTACAAATGCGGGTTTGCATTGTAGTCGGGAACAAGGTCTTCTATTTTATCGGGATATTTTTCAAACAAAAGAAACGAAAAAGTAGGCTCATTTTTAAGTCGCATTTCTTCAATCTTCTGAAATAATTGCTTTGCTTTTATCTTAACCGTCGCCTCAAAATGTGAAGCCTTTTTTTTGTTTGGATTGGCAAGAGAAAACTCAAGCTCAAATTTCGGCGAATCATTCATTTCTTCAAAAGCGATATCATGAAGATAAAAATCAGTAAAGGGCAAAATATTATTAGAAACATTAAAGTCGGGCGACCCTAAAAACTTTACCACATAAGTAAAAATGTAGTTTTCTTCAGTTTGATTGATAAGATGAATCTTAAATTTTTCAACAACATCATCATCAAAAACATCCTTATCAAAAACCGGCAAAAATGAAAGCCACATCCCCGAACTCACTTTATATTTATCAGCAGATTTTTCTTTTTTCAAATTATCGACATAGATCTTTTCCTTTTTAGGCGTAACAATTTTTTTCTCTGTAAATCTTTTAAAATACGGAAAGTCTATCTGGTCGGTATACACAGGAAACCGCACACCTTCTACATCAATCAATACCATTTTATCGTTAATGATATCAACCACTTCGCCCTCTTCGTTGGAATGCAAAAGCAACACCTTGTCGCCAAGTTGGTATTTCATAATGCAAAGATAGTCATCATGCAGAAATCAAATTTTGCTACGCATTTTCGGTGCGCCCAAGTTTGCTATGTCTCCGGCTATATAAAAAATAGATCACCAGGCCAATTACAAGCCATATCAGAAACCGCATCCAGTTGGTATAACCCAATTCAGTCATTAGATAAAAGCAGCTGGCAAGTCCAAGCACAGGTACCAGAGAAAGCTTTTTAATAAATGAAGCCACTGTTAGTGCTATGGCCAAAATTACAAATAAGAAGAAGGGCAATTTGTCGCGAAATACTTCCCATCCTTCAGTAAAGTCGAAAAGGCCCAAAAAGTTTTTATAAAAAATAATCACGCCCACAATAAAAAGTACCGGAACAATAAACTGCGAATTGATATAGGGTATCTGAAACTTTGGCTTGCCATCGGCAGCATTTCTCTTAGGCAATAATAATACGCCACCACATACAAGCACAAACGCAAATAAAGTTCCAATGCTGGTAAGGTCAGTAACCTCTGTAAGATTTAAAAACAATGCCGGCACCGCAACAAAAAGTCCTGTTACAATTGTGGCGAAAGACGGTGTTTTATATTTTGGATGAATTCTGCTGAAAGCCTTTGGCAGCAATCCATCGCGGCTCATGCTCATCCATATTCTCGGTTGTCCCATCTGGAAAACAAGCAATACGCTGGCTGTAGCAATCACTGCGCTAAATGAAATAATGTAGCTGATCTTATCCAGTCCTACGCGTTTAAAAACAAAAGCCAGCGGATCGCCTACCTGTAGTTCCTTGTAAGAAACCATACCGGTTAAAACCAGCGCAATCAAAATATAAAGCACTGTGCAAATAATGAGTGAATAGATCATGCCGCGTGGCAGATCTCTTTGAGGATTCTTACATTCCTCCGCCGTGGTAGAGATCGCATCAAACCCAATGTAGGCAAAGAATACAGCCGAAACGCCTTTCATCATACCGCCAAAGCCGTTTGGCAAAAAAGGGCTCCAGTTATCAGGCGCTACAAAGAAAAATCCGATGCCAATTACCGCAATGAGAATAATTATTTTTAAGGCAACCATCAGGTTGGTGGCTCTTCTTGTTTCCCTTATGCCAACATACACAAGCCAGGTAATTAAAAATACAATTGCCAGCGCCGGAATATCGGCAATCAATTTTAACCCACCGATTTGAGGGGCGTTCATCCACGCTTCATATCCGTTACGCATGCCCCTGGTAAGGCTTTCAAGCGATTCGCCTTTCGCCAGCTCGACCGTTGCTTCTTTAAATCCGCGCGAAGCGCTTAAATAATCGGTAGTTAAATAACTGGGCACATGAATGTGAAGACCTTCCAATAAATTCACAAAATATTCGCTCCACGAAATGGCCACAGCAATATTTCCGATCGCATATTCCATCAAAAGATCCCACCCGATAATCCAGGCAATTAATTCTCCGAAAGAAGCGTACGCATAAGTATAGGCGCTCCCGCTCACCGGAATTCGTGAAGCAAATTCGGCATAGCATAAAGCAGAAAAGCCACAGCAAACGGCGGTGATGACAAAGAGTAACGATACGCCCGGGCCGCCATGGTAAGAAGCGTTTCCGATAGTTGAAAAAATTCCCGCGCCCACTACGGCAGCAATTCCCATTGCAGTAAGATCGCGCACCGTCAACACTTTGTGCATGCCTGATGAGGAGTGGGTGGCATCCGAGGCACCTGCTTCGGCGTCGGATAAAATTGCGGAAATACTTTTTTTACGGAACAGAGAGTTAGTCATTTTTGGCAGTCATTTATAAAAGATGAGAAACAAAATACCATTTATTTTTTCAAAGGCCGAAAGATAAAGACGTTAGCGCAAAAAACACCATTCGAAAAAAATATTCATTCGCGGAAAGATAAAATCATTTTTAAAAAACGTTCACTCTAACAACAGTTCATAAAAGCCAAAATATAGTTTTTTCAATTTTAATGCTGCCGGAAAACATCATACATCAAAGGCATTTATTAAATTAAAACCTACTTATTATTTTTTTCTTTATTTCTTGCTAAAATTTGGACCTTTGTTTGAAGCATCTCAAAAACACTTCTTAAGTAAATCAATTTATTCATTAACATTCAAACGTAAAAAAATGGCAAAAAAGACCAAATGGGTTATTGACCCTTCGCACACCGAAATTGCTTTTAAGGTTAAGCACCTGATGATTGTAAATGTAAAAGGAATTTTTACGGAATACAACGCCAGCATTTATACTACAGGCGATGACTTTCTTACGGCTGAGGTCGACTTTTGGATGAATCCCAATTCGCTGGAAACCAAAGATCCAAAACGCGACGAACATTTGAGAAGTGCCGATTTTTTTGATGTCGAGCATCACAAAGAAATTACTTTTACCTCTAATACAATTGAACCGGTAGATGGCGATGGAAGCTACGAATTATGGGGAGACCTTACCATTAAAGGGATAACAAAAAAGGTTAAACTTGATGTGGAGTTTGGAGGCATTGTAAAAGATCCATGGGGCGCAGAAAAAGCCGGCGTTAGCATTAATGGAAAAATAAACCGTAAAGACTGGGAATTAAATTGGAATGCAACGCTCGAAGCCGGTGGAGTTTTGGTGGGCGACACAGTTAATATCAGTTGTGAAATAGAATTACTGAAACAGGAAGAGGTTGAAAGCTAACTATCTTTTAGAAAGTTATCTAACTAAAATAAATAAATATTAGAAATGGAAAAATGATCTTTTAAATACTTGACGGAAATGTGTAATTTTGGCACCTTTTATTAGCGCTCAGAAAAATATTTAAAAGGTAATTTTTTAAGATTTGGAAAGTAAAGTAACAAAAATCGGCGTGCTCACCTCAGGTGGCGATGCTCCGGGAATGAATGCGGCCATAAGAGCTGTTGTTCGCACAGGCATTTATAATAATCTACAAGTTTATGGAATTATGCGCGGCTTCTCCGGCATGATAGACAACGACATTTTTGAGATGGAAAGCAAAAGCGTGGCAAATATTATCCAGCGCGGAGGCACCATCTTAAAAACGGCAAGGTGCCAGGAGTTTTATTCCATCGAAGGCCGCCGGAAGGCCTATGAAAATTTAAAGAAACATGGCATTAACGGCCTTGTGATTATTGGCGGCGACGGATCTTTTCGCGGAGCGCAGATATTTAGCAAAGAATATGATATTCCATGTATCGGGCTTCCCGGAACCATTGATAAGGATATTGCGGGCACCGATTTTACAATCGGTTTCGACACGGCTGTTAACACTGCAGTAGAGGCTATCGACAAAGTGCGCGATACTGCCGATGCCCACGACAGGCTTTTTATTATTGAGGTAATGGGCCGCGACTCAGGGTATATCGCGCTTCATAGCGGCATTGCAACCGGGGCTGAAAATATATTGATCCCGGAAAAAAAGACCGACGTTGAAGGCGTAATAAATGCTTTAATGGAAAAACATGGTCGTAAAAAACTGGTGAATATTATAGTTGTTGCAGAAGGCGAAGCGTTTGGCGCAACCGAATTGGCAAAAACGATTACGCAACGGATTCCTGAGCAGGAAGTAAGAGTTACCATCCTTGGGCACATACAGCGTGGCGGCTCGCCTACGTGCTTCGACAGGCTAATTGCCAGCCGCATGGGCTATTCGGCAGTAGAATGTTTAATCGAAAAAAGATATAATGTTTTTGTGGGCATCGTTAATAACAAAATGCATTATATTCCATTGGACCAGGCCGTGAAAAGAAAGCAAAAGATTGGTGAAGACTGGATGAAAATTGTAAAAATTCTTTCAACTTAACAGCTAAACCACAGCCGGCACAACCATTAATTTCATTTGATATCTAATACCTAAAACTAAATAATGTCAAAAAATATCGGTAAATACCTGCACAAGGAAATGGATAAAAAAGCAGGCTTCGATCATTCTATAAAGCGTACAAAAATTGTTGCCACCGTTGGCCCTGCCTGCGATAATTTCGATTCGATGGTTGAGTTGGTGAACGCCGGCGTAAATGTTTTTCGCCTTAATTTTTCGCATGGCAGCCACGAAGACAAAGCGCGCATTATCGCCGTCATCAAAAGAATCAATGAAACGCTTCCATTTAATATTGCCATTCTTGCAGACTTGCAGGGCCCCAAACTGAGGGTTGGCGAAATTGAAAATAACGCGCTTCAAATAAACCCGGGAGATACTTTAACTTTTACCAATACTAAATGTATCGGCACCAAAGAAGCGATCTATGTAAGCTACCAGGATCTGCATAAAGATGTAGTTCCGGGAAATATTATTATGATTGATGATGGAAAACTTGAAGTGAAAGTAACCAAAGTTCTTGCAAACAATAATGTAGAAGTTGAGGTGGTAATCGGCGGAATTTTGTCGTCTAAAAAAGGATTAAATCTGCCCGATACAAAAATTTCTTTGCCGGCGCTTACAGAAAAAGATCTTGCAGACCTCGATTTTATTATTGGACAGAATGTAGACTGGATTGCACTTTCCTTTGTGCGCGAAGTAAAAGATATTATCGGACTTAAAGACATCCTGAAAGAAAGAAATAGCAAAGCGAAAGTTATCGCTAAGATTGAAAAGCCTGAAGCAGTAACCAACATCCGCGATATCATACTTGAAAGTGATGGGATAATGATTGCCCGCGGTGATCTTGGAGTAGAGCTTCCGATTGAAAAGGTTCCGCTTATTCAAAAAGAAATCATACGTAAATGCATGCATCGTGCAAAGCCGGTGATAGTAGCTACGCAAATGATGGAAAGCATGATGGATCGTATAAAGCCTAACAGGAGCGAAATCACCGATGTGGCCAATGCGGTGCTTGAGGGTGCAGATGCATTAATGCTTAGCGGAGAAACCGCAACAGGAAATCATCCTACGCTGGTAATTGAAACCATGAGCAAGATAATTTTAGAAATAGAAAAATCAGCTTACGATTATAACCGGGATGATATTTTAGCGCCACAGCCACATTCGCCTTCTTTCCTTAGCGATGCCATTTGTTATAGCGCTTGTAAACTGGCGCAGGATGTAAAAGCAGATGCGCTGATCGGGATGACTCAAAGCGGATACACCGGCTTTATGCTTAGCAGCTACCGCCCAAAATCTTTGCTATACATATTTAGTAAAGAACGCTCACTAATCAACCAATTGAGTTTAAGCTGGGGCGTTAGGGCAATATTTTATGATGAAGAAGAAAGCCTGGACGACATCTTCTTTGACCAGATAGGAATTTTAAGAGAGCGCGGATTTCTCAAAAACGGCGACACTGTAGTAAACACAGGCAGCACGCCGGTTTCATTGCATCTTCCTACCAATGTTTTGAAGGTTACCAAAGTATCGGAATAACAATTTACAATAAATATTGATAGGGCCGCCAGCTTTGCTGGCGGCTTTTTTGTATCAAGCCGGCTGATCGTTTTAAATATTTTTACTACGATAAAAACTTCTTTAAGTATTTTTAAGAATAAATCTTTCACAATGAAAAAATATTTTTCCCTGGTTATTTTTCTTGTATGTAACATTTTATCTTACGCTCAAAACGCCGACAGTACATGGTTTGTAAATAATTATACCAAGCTGGAGCAATACATTCCGATGCGCGACGGCATCAAATTGTTTACATCAATTTATATTCCTAAAGATCAAAGCAGCAAGCATCCGTTTTTAATGACGCGCACGCCTTATTCCTGCGCACCTTATGGCAACAATCAATTTATGCAAATATGGAAAAGCTACAAAATGGCTTATGCGAAAGAGAATTTTATTTTTGTAACACAGGATGTGAGAGGAAGATACATGAGCGAAGGCGAGTTTGAAGATGTGCGTCCATTCAATAAAAATAAAAAGGGAAAGGAAATTGATGAGGCAAGTGATTCATACGATGCGATTGATTGGTTGGTAAAAAACATAAAAAACAACAATGGCAAAGTGGGTGTTACCGGCACTTCTTATCCGGGTTTCTATTCAACAGAAGCCGCGCTTAGTGGGCATCCGGCATTGGTTGCGGTAAGCCCGCAGGCTCCGGTAACCGATTGGTTTATAGGCGATGATTTTCATCACAAAGGCGTCTTTTTTGTGATGGATGCGTTTTCATTCTATCCGTATTTTGGTACGCCACATTCCAAGCCATCAACCGATTATTCCAGCGGTTTCTCTTTTAATTCTGATGATAACTATAATGCCTACCTGAAAACCGGTGCGTTAAAAAACTTCGCAAAACTAATGGGCGATAGCATCAAGTTCTGGCAAGACCTTTATCAGCATCCAACCTATGATGCATGGTGGCAGGCACGCAATGCGCGTAATGGCTTGTACAATGTAAAGCCTGCGATGCTTTGGGTAGGCGGATTGTTTGATGCGGAAGATTGCTTTGGCGCATGGAATTCTTATAAGGCAACAGAAAAGCAAAGCCCCAATACCAACAGCAAAATTGTTATGGGGCCATGGTATCACGGGCAATGGAGCCGCGAAGGATCGTTTATGGGCAATGTGCGATTTGCCGGCAATACGTCAGCCTATTTCCAGGATAGCCTGGAAATACCTTTCTTCAATTACTATTTACTCGGCACAGGCCCGAATCCAAAGCTTGCAGAAGCAACTATCTTTTTCACGGGAGAAAATAACTGGAAAAAATTGGATGCCTGGCCGCCAAAAAATGTAGAAGAAAAAAATCTTTATTTTAGGCAGTAACGGACAGTTATTTTTGAACAATCAAGTGAAATGATAACAGCAAGAACAAACGACAATTTGAATGAGCCTTTGATGAGTATACAAGCGATCCCGCACACCCGGTTCCATATACACAGGATATTCATTTTCAAAGAACGCGCGAATATATGACCGACGACCAGCGATTTGCCTCAAGGCGCCCGGATGTGCTCACTTACGAAACGGAAATTTTAAACAGCGATGTAACCCTTGCCGGGCCTGTAATTGCCGACTTGATGACTTCTATTTCTACAACCGATGCAGATTTTGTTGTAAAGCTAATTGATGTGTTCCCGGACGATTTTAAATATCCGGCAGATGTAAAAGGAAACGACAAAAACTACCCGATGGGCGGATACCAGATGCTGGTGCGTGGCGAAATTATGCGCGGTAAGTTCAGGAACAGCTTTGAAAAACCAGCACCTTTTGAGCCGGGAAAAATAACCGAAGTAAAGTGGGAACTTCCGGATGTGGCACATACTTTTTTAAAAGGCCACCGGATAATGATCCAGGTACAAAGCAGCTGGTTTCCATTGGCAGATCGCAATCCGCAAAAATTTATTGATATCTACAAAGCCGATGACAGCGATTTTCAGAAATCAACCATCAGAATTTATCACGATGCAGAAAATCAAAGCAAAATAATTTTACCGGTATTAAAGTAGATTGGGTTTTGCAATAAACTGTTTGCCCGGTAAAACCTTTGTTAGTTTTATTGATAGAATTCACTTTAAAATAAAAATGAAGAAAACTACATTTTCACTTTTGTGGCAATCTTATTTAACCTCCGCTCTGTAATTTTTTTTAACATCATCAATCACATCCAGCAATCCATTCTTATATGCATCATATGCCAGTTCCCAAAACATAATTCCACCTAAACCTTTATCAATTGCATACCTGGTTTTTATTTCGATCGACTTCTTATCATCATAAGTGATAAAATGTTTTTGAATTGCGTTGTATAAAAAAGGCGCATGAGCCACACTATCCCAGTGATAAACAAAACCGCTGTCAGATAACAAATACGAATCAAGATTTTTAAAATCAACATTCATTTTGTATTTGCCGGTTTGATACATGCCAAAACCTGTGTCAGCTACGTTTTCCCACATTCTTCCATAAAATGCAGCACCAATCACTATCTTATTTTTGGGAACGCCTAAACTGATCAACTGCATCACCGCATTATCGGTGGACTCAGCCTGCCGCGGATTGGAATACAAAGGCGTATGATTTCCGGTGGTTGTGTCAAAGCCATTTACAAGATCGTAAGTCATTAAGTTTACAAAATTTATTTTCGGCATTACTTGATTCCATTCGATGGATTGGTCGATAAATTGTTTGAAGCCGCCAGCCGCAAAAGTTATTTCATAGCTTTTACCTAATTTTCTTCGCAACTGTTTTACCAGGCTTGTGAAGTTTTGCTTGTCTTGCGCCTGGTATTGATGGCCCGGAAAGCCTGCAATGGCGGGATATTCCCAATCGAGGTCTATGCCATCGGTAGCAAAATATTTGCTCAGTTTCTTTACAGACTTCGTAAAAATCTTCCGGTCTTTTTTTGAAGAAAAGATTTCAGAGCATGGCCCACAACCACCCCATCCGCCCAGCGAAAGCAATACTTTAAGGCCGGGATTCTGGGATTTTAAACTCACTAGTTTTTGGATTGTAGCTGTGTCCCTGGCATTGTTAATATGTAACTCGTTTCCCTTCAAATGGGAAAAACTAAAAATGATATGAGTAAGTTTTTCAATAGAGAAACTATCCAACGGCTGCGGGCCGCCCGAATAATAAGCGATCACTGAAAGCTGGTTTGCCTGCGCAGATATTTTCGAAAAAGAAAATATAAAAACAGAAAATATAAAGACGGATTTTAATTTAATCATTGGCAATAATTTGTAGATCATCAAAAGACGGATTGAAGGCTGATCAAAAATAATAAAACAATCGTTTGCATGGCTGCATCGCTATCTGTTTCTGTAGATATGGTTTGGATTTGGTGCAACATTGTTGAATGTTGTTCAAAAAATAAACCCAAATGTTGTTACCTTCACCTCTATTTTTGACCATTAACTTAAACTAATAAAATCATCCATTCTTATGTCTGCAAGTATTGATCTTACTGATTCTCTTGAGAAAATTCCTGTACAAATTTTTTCCACTCCCCACGACGGTTCCCGGTATGTGGCCGAAGTAATTTCGGTTTTGATTAAAGAAAAAAATGCCAAAGGAGAAAAAGCGGTAATTGGCCTGGCCACCGGTTCTACGCCAAAATCCTTATATGCCGAGCTGGTAAAAATGCACAATGAAGAAGGATTAAGTTTTAAAAACGTGATCACTTTTAACCTGGATCAATACTATCCGATGGAAGCGGATGCCCTTAACAGCTACCATTATTTTATGCGCAAATATTTATTTGAGCAAACGGATATCGATCCAAAAAATTATTATTTGCCGAACGGCATGGTACCGAAGGAAAAAGTTAAAGAGCATTGCGCAGAATACGAAAGAAAGATAGAAGAAGCGGGCGGTATCGATCTTCAAATTTTAGGAATAGGAACTAACGGGCACATCGGATTTAATGAACCAGGCTCACCGGTTTATTCAAAAACGAGGTTGGTTACATTAGACAATTCCACCAGGATAGCGAACTCACAGGAGTTTGGAAATATCTCGGAAGTACCACGTATGGCCATCACAATGGGAATAAATACCATTATGAAATCTCGCAAAATCATTTTGATGGCGTGGGGCAAAACAAAAGCACCTGTTATTAAAAAATCTGTAGAAGGAAAACCAACAGAAGAAATTCCTGCATCGCTGTTGCAACATCATGATCATTGCTCTTTTGTGCTTGATGAATTTGCCGCCTCAGAACTTACCAGAGTTAAATCGCCGTGGCTTACAGGTGAGTGTGAATGGACGCCCAATATTGTAAAGAGCGCAGTAATTGAAATGGCTCTTCATCTCAACAAACCCGTGCTCAGCCTCACCAATCACGATTATAACGAATCGGGGCTTAGCGATCTTTTGGTTGAAAAAGGAGATGCATACGAAACCAATCTTGAAGTATACTATATGCTTCGCGATAGTATCACCGGCTGGCCCGGCGGAAAGCCCAATGCACAGATCCCTAATCATCCCGAGCGCAGCAAACCATTTCCAAAAAGATCACTGATCTTTTCTCCTCATCCTGATGATGACATTATCAGTATGGGCGGCACTTTCATGCGTCTTCACGACCAGGGGCACGAGGTGCATGTGGCCTATCAAACCAGCGGTAACATTGCCGTTACTGACGAATTTGTTACAAGGAACCTCGATTTTGCAGTTGGCTTCGAAAAAATATTTCATATTGATAATAAGGTGAGCCTGGGCATTTTTGACAAAGCAACTTCTTATCTAAATCAAAAGAAATCAACCGAGATAGACAGCCCGGAAATAAGAGAAATAAAGGGATTGATACGCCGCTGCGAGGCGCGCGCAACCTGTAAATATGTTGGCCTCAGCAACGATCAGATTCATTTTATGAACTTGCCTTTTTATGAGACAGGAACCATAGAAAAAAAACCCATGGGCCCGGAAGATATTGCTATAACAGTGAAGCTTATGCGCGAAATAAAACCCCACCAAATGTTTTGCGCCGGCGATCTTGCCGATCCGCACGGAACGCATAAGGTGTGCCTTGACATTATCCTGGCGGCGCTGGAAGTGATCAAAAGCGAACCGGACAATGAGTGGCTTAAAGATTGTTACATATGGCTCTACAAAGGCGCATGGGAAGAATGGGATATTTCCGAAATAGAAATGGCTGTGCCAATGAGCCCGGAGCAGGTACGTAAAAAACGTTACGGCATTTTTATTCATCAATCCCAGAAAGACAGTGTTCCTTTCCAGGGAAGCGATGAGCGCGAATTTTGGCAACGTGCGGAAGCCAGGAATGCCAATACTGCTGAATTGTATGCCAAGCTCGGACTTACCAAGTACGCTGCCATGGAGGCTTTTGTAAGATTAAAAATCTGATAAATAAAAATTAAAAGAGAAAAAAGAAAGGTGCGTTTTCAAAAGGACGCACTTTTTTTATTGCCAAAAACCAACTATTTACTTTAAAAAAATAGCATCATACAAGCCAAAATATAGATTTTGGCAGTTCTGTTACATAAATAAAAAAAGATAAATTTCAGGATAGAATACAATATAACATGCATGCACAAACGCTGTTATGGTCAACTTTTAATCTATGGGACTGGAAAACTGCATGCCAGTGAGCATCGATCTTTTAATTCCTTTTTGTTGAATAAGGACCTTAAATTTATTACCCATTTCCATCAACAATTTATTGATCTGCAAAATAAGATTCCTGTTGCCGTCGCGATTTTCAATTTCCAGTTTTCGTAGATAATTGACCAATCCCAGCGACCGCAGAAAATGATCCTGTGTTGTAAAACCGTTGGTTTCAAGGCCATATTTTTTTCCCCAATGCGTTAAAGCAGAAAAGTTTACATGCACGGTAATGTCCTGCAGGCCTATGTTTTCATAAGGCGAATAATTTACTTCATGATTTTTAAAGCAAACCATCGTGCCTGAATTTCTTGTTGAATTATAAAGTTCACTCGCCGGAAAACCGTAGTCGATGGTTAACACAAAACCTGTTTTTAAATTGGCTGCAATGTCTTTAATCCAATCAATTGCATCCAGGTTGATTTCTGTTTGATAATCTACCGGTAAAACAATATTTTGTTCGCGCAGATAATTTTTTAATGATTCGGCTGCAGGTTTTAATGTCTCTTTAAAGCCATCTTTATAATCAACAAAAACTTCCATCAATTCATCTTTCATTACCACTCTGTGCACCGGAAAATTATCAAGTAATTCATTGGATAAAACGCAACCGTTTATCTCCCCTATTTCACTGATAGAATTATGCCAGCTTACTTTTTCATTGGCCATCAACTTTTGCAATTGTTGCATTGAAACACTTTTTTCAATAATGCAATATCTAAGCTGATGGTACATTTCAGCATTACCTTTAAGATAATTTAATATATCGTGGCTCAGCGCTCCCGTGCCCGCGCCATATTCAACAATGGTAAACGGTTTTTTATCCAATACAAACCACATTTCTTCCATTTGCCGGCCGATGGTTTCGCCAAATAACGAACTTAAAACAGGACTTGTATAATAATCGCCGTGCTTCCCAATCTTTGCTTTATCAGAGCTATAGTACCCAAGAGAAGGATAATAAAGAGCCATGTCCATAAATTCCGAAAAAGATATTGGGCCGCCGGATTCAATTTTCTGTATGATAATATTTTCAAGCATTGATCTCATAAGTGATTAAAACGTTTATTGCTCAATCCAGTGATTGTGCTGCATCCAGTGTTGTAAACTTTGCATCCAGTTATCTTTGGTTGTTGGATTGTGTGTACCAAAGCCATGGCCGCCATTTTGATAGATATGCATTTCTGCCGGAACATTATTTTTAAGAAGTGCCTCATAATAGCTCACACTATTTTGGGGATTCACTTCCTTGTCATCTCCGGCCAAAACTAAAAATGCCGGAGGCGTGTCCTTTGTTACCTGCAGTTCATTTGAAAAATTCTTAATCATCTCCTTCGATGGATTTTTACCAACCAGGTTATTCCTGCTTCCGATGTGTCCAATTGTATCAGTAAAGCTGATAACGGGATACGCAAGAATAGAAAAATCAGGCTTCAATGAAATATTTTTTGGATTTGAAATGTAGGCTACGTTATAGTGAGTGGATGCGGTGGCCGCCAAATGACCACCGGCTGAAAAGCCCATGATACCTATCTTTCCGGGATCTACATTCAGTTGATTAGCATTTTCCCGCACATATTGCAATGCCCGCTGCGCATCCTGCAAAGGCCCGATGGATTTGTCTTTCATGATGGCATCGTCCGGCAAACGATATTTAAGAACAACAGCGGTTATACCCCATTCGTTAAAAATTTTGGCCACTTCCGTGCCTTCCAAATTGTAGGCTAAAATAGAATAGCCTCCGCCGGGACAAATAATTACCGCCGCATGTTTGCCCGAAGAACTGGGTGGTTGAAAAATAGCCAGTTCCGGTTTTGATACATTGCTGATTCTTATAATTCCATCGCTTGCGCTGTCGGACTTTTCAATGTAACCTGCGGCCGGCTTGCTGTTTGGGACTTCTTTATATAAAGGAACTATCGTTTGAGCTTTGATATGATTCAACATCAGCATAAAAATTAATAAAAAGAAAAATAGTTTAAATTTTATTGGCTGTAAGATTTTATGATTCAGCATCGGAGCATTTTTTGTTTAAGTATGAGTTGAATATTTTTAATGAAGATGAACGGTCGTTCGTTCTTTACTGATAAGATTCATCGCCTCCATGAAAGCCAAAATATAGTTTTTCGCCATACAAATAACAAATCGTGCATTGTAGATAAAAGTTTGCTATCAAAAAAAACTATTTATTTGGTCTGAATTTTAATCACCGTATCCGGGCCATCCATCAATATTCCTTCAAGATTGATCGCAAGCCCGTTTTTGTTTTGTTTATATTTAACTGACTGGCCATTCAGCAACAGCCTGCAATCTTTTACTTTATTTTTTATGGCATCCACCAATATCATTGTTGCTTCCGGCTTTTTTAAAATATGAAGGTAAATGGTTTTGTCTTTTTGAGTTGCAACGCCCCAATCCTGCGCCTGTATTGGCAATCCGCGCGTTCCATAAATACTTTCTCCATATTGCTGAAGCCATTTGCCCACTTCTTTTAAAGTATCTACAAATTCAGTTTGAATTTTTCCATTCGGCATCGGCCCCACGTTTAATAAAAAGTTGGCATTTCTTCCGGCTGCATTTACAAGATAATGAATTAACTGGCTTACCGATTTGTAGCTATCATCTTTAATATTAAAACCCCACGATTCATTCATGGTTTCGCAGGTTTCAAGCGGCAACTGGTCCGATGCTTTTTGAAAGCTTAGGCCGGATTTATTTTCACCGGGAAGATCACGCTCAAACATTTGAAAATCTTCTCCTGCAAACGGTGTAAGATGATGATTATTTCCGATGAGGCACTGCGGTTGAAGCCGGTGAATCAGCGAATAAATTTCATCATAATGCCAGTTGATGCGTGATGAGCGATCTGCCTCGCCTTCAGGATTGGTTTGGTCCCAGTGCCCATCGAACCAAATGCCCGCGATCTCGCCATAATTGGTTAATAATTCTGTAAGTTGATTTTTCATAAACTGCAGATAGTGCGCGTAGTCGCCATTGCCCGTGCGGCCGGACTTCTGGCCCGTACGGCCCGTCTGGTACGGGTAATCATCGCGCCGCCAATCCAGCAATGAATAATATAAAACCAGCTTCACGTTTTGCTTGTGGCATTCGTCAGCAATCATCTTCACCACATCTTTCTTATAGGGCGTATTCATAATATTGAAATCAGAATACTTTGTATCCCACATACTAAAACCATCGTGGTGGCGGGTAATTAAAGTGATGTACTTCATGCCGGCGTTTTTTGCCATGCCAACCCAGGTTGCTGCATCAAACTCTGTCGGGTTGAAAAAATCTTTTAATTTGGAATAATCTTTTACCGCAATACCCTCGTTGTTCATTACCCACTCGCCATCACCAAGAATGCTGAAAGGTCCCCAATGAATAAACAAGCCAAATTTTTCATCCTGGAAATTTTTTCGCGCCGAAAGATTTTCAGAAGTGGGCAAATACGTTTGTGCATCAACGTTAGTTAGCAACAATAGATTGAAAACAATGATTAAGACAAATTTCATAAGCATATTTTTATGTGTTTATTTTGAAAAAACTATAATCAACGGTTATCGCAGCAGGAACAAAAGAAATTCATTAATGTCAATTTTCTACATTTTCGCTTATCACAACAGCAGAAAAAATAAGATTGAATAAAAAATTCAATAAAACCCAGGCCGGGATTCATTCCCTCACTTTCATCTGCGATTGTTATTTCTGCCCCCTCATTTAAAAATTGCAAAGAAAAGGCCAACCACGCGGTTAGCCTTTTTATTGTAAACTGTTTGTGGTTTTTTTTTGCGTAATGCTTAGTGCTGTGCCCACCACAGTGGCGTTAATATGGCATCATTTCCTCCAAGTGCACTCACTGCTTGTTTATATCCTGTCACATTGCTGTTCTGCAAGCCTGACGGGTATTTCATCCTCTGCGGGAAGAATTGCTGATTGCTGGTCATGTAATTGGAAGCGGTAAGTGCAGGAAGTGTTTGAATTGGTGCCTCAAGCACTACATTTTCAAAAAATGGCAAGCCGAGTCTTCTGTGGTCGCTCCATGTTTCTAAAGGCAACCAGGGCGTCTGGGCAATAAATTTTTGGGTGATGATCTTGGTAAGATGATCGTTTCTTACAGTGCCACCTTTGTAAAGATTATTTACAGGATAGTTAATATTAACGGTACCGGCTGTGCCTGTAATTCCATCTACATAACTCATTTGATGAGAATTGCCAGGCTCTGTAGTGTTTGTCCAGCTAACAGAAGTACCATTATTATTATAATCGGCAGAAGCTAAATAAGTAGCCAGGTATTGAGAAGTGCCCCAATATTCAAAGCTTTTTGCGATGCCGGTTTCATAAGCAGTTTGTGCATCAACAGGTGTTGCCCATCCTCTTACAGCGCCTTCGGCTAAAAGAAAGTAGGTTTCCCATGGCCCAAAAAATACTCTTTTTGCGGTTTGACCTCTGAACTCTTGTTTTAGCGAGGGAGTCATACTTGTTGCAGCGCCAATACTCACAGCCTGGAATAAAGTGTTAACCACTCCGCCTTTTGTTCCCCAGTTTCCATCGGGAGTTCCATTCCAGGTATATTTTGCATCTATGTCTTTAATTTTATTTCCATTGGTACCTTTCACGTAACCTACCGTGTTTGCATTAACTGCGCCACAGGTTTGGCTTGGGAACGATGGATCGTTGCTGTTACCTGGCATATAAAAGATCTGATAGGCTCTGGGATCTATCGTATTTGGCAAACCATCTAACCAATAAGGAGCAAATGGATTGTTGGTTTTTGTGGTCAATTGAACAGGATAATATTGTCCTGCATAGTCTGCAGCTTTAATGTTGGCAATAGCAGCTGCCTGGCCGGCGGCATCAGTGATAACAGATGGAATTTGCGCTTTTGACGTTACACCGCCCAGGTTTACCATAAGGTTATTGAGAGTAACTGATTCGGGCAATTGATACCAGCAACGGGTGTACATACCCGACAAATCATCCCATCCTGATTTTTCCTGGATCTGGAATGTTTGGGCTTTATCTGTAAGCAAGCTTCCCTTAGCGGCATCTTCAAACTCGGCCTGTGCTTTTGCAGCATCTACCTCTGAAAGCCGCATAGCCAATCTCATGCGTAAAGAATTACCATAAGCCTGCCACTTTGAAAAATCAAACCCATAAGCCGGATCTTCATTTTTCACAACCTGGGGCACAGCCGGAATAGTTAAATCTAATTTTGAAGTTGCATCTTTTAACTCGGCCAGAAGGTAATAATACACGGTTTTAACGTCGGTAAAATCAGGGTTTTTTCCCTGGAAAGCAGTAATCGGCATTGGACCAAAGTTATCGCTCATTTCACTGAGCAAATAAGCTCTCCAGATGCGGGCAACCTGCATCAGGTTGTTGGTGTAGTTTTTATTGGTTCCGGCAGTAATTTGCTGGTTGGCCACATCAATGGCACTATTGATGGTATTTAAAGCGCCGGACTGATTATCGTAATATTCACCAATCCACTCGTCGCTATAATCGCCCACTGAAAATGTAGCCCCATCTGCATCGGCGAATTGGCGGCCGCCCGGAACCCAGTAAAGCACGAAGGCTCTTTCTGAAACCCCGGGATTCATTTGAGCATGAATAATGGAATTATCGATAAAATACTCTACCTGCACCTGGGTTGCATTGGCCGCAGTGGGATCTGTATTTATGTCTGTAATTTTCTTACATCCTGCAAATACGAGGACTGTAATTACAAATAAACTTGTTTTTTTAATTATATGCTTCATTGTTTTAAATTAAAAGGTTAGTGATTAAAACCCTAATGAAAGATTGAAGTAAAAAGTACGGGACGTCGGAGAACTTCCATTTTCAAAGCCCACCACCGGAGTACCTGTTGCAAAAACAGACTCAGGATCTAATCCATGTAAGTGACTGGTGATAAGCCAAACATTATTGCAGGATACAGATACAACTGCTTTTTGAATAAATGTTCTGGTCAACATCCTTTTAGGGAAATTATAGCTTAACTGAACGTTCCTGATTCTTATATTGGTAGCATCATAAAGATTGGCTTCTGTGATGCCGGTATTTCCTGATCCTGCAACTGCTCCCCAATATTGCTGAGTGGAAATTCTCTGAGTGTTCGCAACATACTGGCTGGTATTCGGATCAAGTACAACTCCCTTAACAAGGATAGAATCTCTTGTGCCGTTACTAACAGTAATGGCAGCAGTACCATTGCGCTGCATATTGTCAAGAGTTTGGGAGAATATTTTACCACCAATTCTTGCATCAAGCAACACTGAAAGACCAAATCCTTTGTAGGAAAATGAGTTGGCAAATCCAATCAATGCATCAGCCTGCTGATTTCCCAGTCTTGATATATCCGTAGTTGCCTGCGGAAGGCCATTATTGCTAATGATCAGTTGTCCATAATTGGGATCTTTACTTTCAGTAACCCTTAAAAGTTTTGTACCGTAAATTTCACCGTAAGGTTGTCCGGCAACAGCCAAAATCTGGATATTATCAAAACCACCCAATTGATATTTATTTACACCAGGATAAATAGACGGTACCGTGTTTTTATTATGTGAATAATTCACTGTCATATTCCAGTTCAATGAATTGGGATTATCCAGGATGTGTGCATTCGCAGTTACTTCCACCCCTGTATTCTGAACATTTCCTGCATTTATTTTCATAGAGCTATATCCACTTAACGGATCCATTGGAAGATTGATCAACTGGCGGATCGCGTTGGATTTATAAATTGATACATCTATTCCCACGCGGTTTTTGAAAAGCCTTAATTCAGCACCTGCCTCATAAGATTTGATCAACTGGCTCTTTACACTGTCATTAAATAAGGTACCATTTCTTCCGGCAGTAGTATTTCCATTAGGGTCAGTGCCAATATAATAAGTGTTATACAACTCGTAAGGATCCAGGTCGCTACCTGCTGCAGCATAAGATGCGCGCAGTTTACCATAACTTAACCAGGAAGGAAGTGAGCCACCTTTATTACTAATCATATCAGTAATCACGTAGGAAAGGCTGACAGAAGGATAAAAGAAGGATTTGTTTTGCGGAGCAAGGGCTGAAGTCCAGTCGTTACGGAATGTGCCGGCCAGGAACAAATAACCGTCATAATTCAGTTCTGCTGATGCGTATAGTGAATTAATTTTTTTCTGGCTGAATGCCTGGTTAACTATCGGGTTACCTGCGGAATTGTTTACAGAAAATAAATTGGGAACTCTTAATGTACTTGCATTGATGCTTATTGCACTGTTCTGCCAGGCCATCAGGTTTCCACCCACCATTAAAGAACCGCCCAATTTTCCAAAAAGATTGTCTTTTCTCGCTGTAATCATTCCGCTGTAATTAGTTTGTTGATAGGTTTGTTTACCTAGCGCATAGCTATTGTTACCCGGACTTCCTGCGTATTCTTTGGCTTCCGTACTGGTTGTGTACATATCTGCACCCGCATTTGCTTCTGCTGTGAGCCAGGATGCAAACTGGTGTTTAAGAGATGCGTATAAAAGATAGCGGTTACGGGTATCGTTGTTGAGATTGTATTTAGCTGACCAGTAAGGATTCAGCCCGCTTCCCTTTTGCCACCAGAACATATTTCCACTTGTATCCAATGGGTTTTTAAAATTGAGAATATTAAGGGTTCTTGGCAGGTTATAGATCGTCGAAAAAATGCTACCGTTCTGCCCTTCAAGAGACCTGTTATTGGCTGTAGAATTAATGAATTGGAATTTGGTATCCAGCGTCCAGTTGTCGTTGTTACCAAATTTAGTGAGCGCTCTTGCTGTAAGGTTATTACGGGAAAGCTTGGCTCCGGGAATGATGCTTTTATCATCAAAACGATTATAAGAAGCATACACAGCGGTGGCGTTTACCTGTTGCTGAAACGAAATATTTTGATTGGAAACAATTCCGTTTTTGAAAAAATTAGCCACATTATTGTACGGCTGTAGGGCCACTTGTTTACCTGACCAATCTGTTACGGTCTGTCCACTTATTTTTGGTCCCCAGCTCATTGTAGAAGATGAATCATATTTTCCCTGGCTTCCCTGGGCATAAGTGCTTTGCATGTCAGGATTGGTAAAAATACTTTCAATTCCAATTGATGATGAAACCGTAAAGCCAAGCCCCGGTTGCTTTTTACCGGTTTTTGTAGTGATCAGAATTACTCCGTTACCACCCAATGAGCCATAGAGTGCTGCTGCAGCCGGCCCTTTTAATACACTGATAGAGGCGATGTCATCAGCATTAATATCGCTTAAGCCATTGCCCATATCCAATGATGGATTCCAGAAATCATTGGTAGCTCCAATACCCACACGGCCTGTGGAGTTATCCATCGGAACACCGTCCACAACAATAAGCGGTTGTGAAGTACCGGTCAATGAATTATTTCCCCGTAAAACAATCTGGGAAGAACCTCCGGGACCATTGCCGGAACGTACGACCTGTAAGCCCGCTACTTTTCCTGAAAGATCGTTTACGAGGTTGGGCTCTCTTGCTTCCACAAGCGTTTCGCCCTTTACCTCCTGCACTGCATATCCAAGAGATTTCTTTTCTCTTTTGATACCCAGAGCGGTTACCACTACTTCATTTAGTGCATTGGTGGAAGATTCCAATACAATGTTAACACGGTCGTTTTGTCCTACAGGAATTTCTTTGCTCTTAAAATTAACGGAACTTACCTGGAGAACCCGGCCGGGCCCGTTAACTTCAATGCTGAAATTACCGTTGGCATCAGTGGCAACGCCGTTATTGGTGCCTTTTACCAGTACAGAGGCGTTGCCTACCGGTGCACCATTATTGTCTTTAATTGTTCCTGACACTTTTCTTTGCTGTGCAGATGCGGTAACAATGCACATGCAGAAAAAGGCAAAGAGCAACAGTTTGTGGATGATTTTTTTCATTGCAATTGTTTTTCTTTAATTGAAGATTGTTAATGTATGTTTATAAGAATTAGGCAGTTTTTACTTTTTTATGATGAGCAATCATGGCTATTGAATCGTAATTTTCCATAACCAGCGCTGCGGCACCGATTAAATCTACCCTTTGCCCGAAAGTTGAAATTTCGATGCGCGTATCTTCCGCGATCTTTGGAATGCAATGCTCATTAATGGCCTGTTGAATTGGAGCAAGCCACAATTTTCCTGCAGCGGCTCCTCTCCCACTTAATATGATCAGTTCCGGATTCATTAATGTTATCAAAATGGCAATTCCCAAACCGAGGTTATAGCCGGCTTCTGAAAAAAGTTCAACGGCAAACGTATCGCCGCGGGCGGCCGCATCCATTATCGCTTTACAGGATTCTTCCACATGATCGAAGGAAATATTTTTCAAGACCGACATTTTTCCGCTGGCCAGGCCAGTCCTTGCTTTTTCTATAATTGCTAATAAAGAGGTTTCTGTTTCCAGGCAGCCGGTCTTTCCGCAACTACAAATTTTCTTATTGTCTTTAAATACGGGAATATGGCTAAACTCGCCGGCAAACCCGTTGTGCCCGCGAAACAATTGTCCGTTGAGGATCATTCCCAAGCCAACGCCCCAACCGATATTGATTACCATCGAATTTTTGTGCTCGCGCGCTGTACCCAATCTTAATTCTGCAAGACCGATCAGGCTGGAATCGTTATCTATTAACACCGGAAGCTCAATTTCAGTTTGCAGATAATTGACCAGGCTGTTATCGTCGCCGGCATCCAAAAAAGTATGGTTGATACCTTTTTTTACATCCACAAACCCGGGCATGCTGATTCCCACCCCGGTTATTTTTGCTTTAGGAATTCCTGATTCATCAATAAACTTATTGAGGCAATTTTTTAACTGTTCCAGCGCGTTGGGATTATTTTTTAGCGGCAGTTCAATTTTTTCAATATTTCCTACCAGTTCATTATGCATGTCCAGTATGCCGATTTTGGTAATAAACTGGTCCATCGCCACAGAAACAATGTAACTAAGATGAGGATTTAAAGAATACATCTGCGGCCTGCGACCTCCGGTAGATGTGGCATAACCGGTCTCAGTAACGCTGCCTTCATTAACTAATTCATTTAAAAACCGGGCGGTAAATGGAAGACTTTTGTTAGTGAGCACAGATAATTCTGCACAAGAAAGCATTTTAGAAAAATAAAGATGCTTTTTAAGAGTTCTTTTGTACGCAGTTTGTTTATCAAGCATTATTAAGTAATTATTTGTGAATACTTCTTAAATTATTACACAATGTTACAAAACTTAATAATTACTTAACACAACTTTTTAACTTTTTTTTAAACAAAATTTTGAACAAATGTCCATAGGTAGGTCTCAAATAAGCGAAAAAGTAGAAAATTAGCTTTTAAAGGCAGTGGGAAAGCCGAAAAAAAATGAAAACAAGTTCTTCATTTCGAAGAAGTCACCGTACTTTAAGATTAGTTGAAGGATGCCCATTCTTACTAAGCCATGAAAGTCCGCTATAAATTAACGGAGGGTGCAGCCCTTTGTAAACGGATTCGATATATTAGACCATAGATCTGCAGCCTATGTTGGAAGATGACGCCCTTTCAGGGCTTGTTGCATAAAAATCTATTTGCTCTCTTATCATCAGCCTCCTCATTCCGCGATGCTACATAAGCAATTTTGTAGTTTTTATCATTTTTCCCAAGCTTCTTTCTTCAATTCACTTTTTCTTTTGTAAACCTTATCTCTTTATATCCGTTTGCTTCATACAACACACCAATTTTATTTTTAGATAATTCTACAATATCCGAATAACCGGTATTTTTTGCCTCGATCAAAAACTTCTTCTTCCATGTTTTTCCTTCGTCAAAACTGATGCTTAAGGTGAGACTGTCGCGGTTATTTTTTTCAGCATTATTGCAAAAAGCAAGAACCGATTTTCCTTTTTTTGTGCCGATGTTCAATAAGCTTCCTTCGCAAATCGGGTCAGGCAAATTGTGATCAACAAAAGTGGTATCCCAGGTGGCGCCGCCATCTTTACTTAATGAAACAACGCGGTATTTTCCTGTTTGATTCCGGCTGTTCATCATCAATGAATTATTGGTTAATTGGGCCGCTGTGCTTTCATTGGAGCCTTCAAACGGAACCGTTTCACTCAGATGAAAAGTAGCTCCATGATCGTCTGTATAAAATCCATGCGCCTGGTAATCCCTTAATTCCGGTTTGGGATCGCCGGAGGAATGATTGGCCGCTACATAAATTCTTCCCTTGTATTTTCCTTCGTGAAATTGCAATGCATGGCCCGGTGTGTTGGCATACGTGCGCCAGTCTTCTTTAAAATTCCAGAGTGGATTTATTTCCGGCTGATGGATCCTGTTTACCTGCAAAGTAATGTCGGTTGCTTCACTCCATGTTTTTCCATTATCGGTGCTGGTTTTATAAAATACATCGCGATGGCCTTTACCTTTTCGCAATTCCATTTCATGGCCATTACCGGTATTGTAAAATAAAAAAATTCTTCCCTGCGGAAACCGGGTATCTGTCAAATCCACCACCGGCGCGGGATTGCCGGCCTGCAAACTATCATTGCTGGCGACAATTTGCAAAGCGCTCCATGTTTTTCCTTGGTCACTGCTTCTTTTTAATACAATTTTTATGTTTCCAAAATCGCCGCTTCCGTTTACTCTTCCTTCACAAAACGCCAGCAGGTCGCCATTCTTTGCTTTGACTATTGCGGGGATGCGAAAAGATTTATAACCATCAGCTCCGGAAACAAAAACAGGCACTGCTGTTGATTGAGAAAATGTCTTTGTTGAAAAAACAATAAAAACTACAATTAAGCTTACGCGAAGAATCTTTTTCATAAGTAAAATTTAGACTGCAAATATTTATTATTAAACCAAACTAATCCGTGAAAATCCGTGTAATCTGTGGCGATAAACTTCGTGTAACCCGTGGCAATAAATTTTCCTATACTTGGTGGCTATCTTCCAACAACTGCCAGCAATACCATTCCTGTCGTGGCAAATGAAACGGTCCTTTAAATAAATTTCCTTTTGCTGTTTGCGCCACCGTTCCATCGCGATGCAAATAGCCAAACCATTCGCCAAATTCTTTATCATGAAAATTTCGAGTAGGCATAATCGTGAATCTGCTGATGCCAATCCTTATACTTTTCATTTCCTGTCATTGTGTAAGCAAGCAAGGTGGCAATGATCGCCTCATTTTGTGGCCACCAGAATTTCATATCCTGCCAATATTCCTGAACCGGTTTATTATACACATCCCGGAAATATAAAATTCCTCCAAACTCTTTGTCCCAGCCCCGCTCCCACATATAATCCAGCATTTTACAACCCAGCTCAATTAAATGCGGATCATTATTTCTGTATTTTGCTTCATGCAAAATAAACCACGCGCCTTCAATAGCATGGCCCGGATTTAATGTTCTTCCATCAATATGATCAATGATGCTTCCATCGGGCGCCACTTGTTCCATCACACATTTAATATCATCTTTCACAAAATAAGTTTCTATTTCTTTGATCCATTTTTCAATCCATTCATCGCAGCGCGGATCGCCGATCGTTTCCCGTAATTGTTGCGCAGTGTTCATCATGATCATTGGAACGCCAATTCCTTTTGCCGGACGGGTATCAGAAAATTTCGGTTCTAATTTTATTTCACCGGTTGAATAAGCAATACATTTTCCAAATATCTCTCTCGCTTTGTTGGCGATTATCTTCATCATTAGCTTGCTTTTGCATAAGCCGCTAACGCAATAACAGCAAATGTTTCGGAGAAATAATACCTTCTCTTTCGAATTGGTTTTCCATCACGCGTTACATGAAAAAACATTTGTCCATCTGCTATCAAAACAATGATTCAATAAAAATTCAACTCCTTTTTTTGCGCCATCAAGCCATTCTTTTTTTTGCTCAACAGTATTGTATAAAGTTGCCAAAAGCCAGGTGGCACGACCTTGTATCCACACCGCTTTATCATCATCCAGCAAACTTCCATCTCTGTCGCGCATCAATAAAAAACCACCAAATTCTTCATCAATGCTTTTTGGGAACCAAAAAGGAACGGTATCGTTCAGCAATTGATTTTTATAGAAATCGTGTTGCTTTTGTAAATAATTTTTATCTAACTGCATGTTTTAAAAATTGGTTTTTCTACATTTTGGCTTATCTCACTTCATAAATAAATTTCGTGATGATAATCCATTTCCATGTTTCTCTTTATTCCTTTCTATCTTTTAATAATCTACTTAAATTTCTGCCTAAAACATCATAACCTTCAGCATTTGGATGTAAACCATCGCCAAGAAACAATCCGGTATTTATTGAATTTCCTTTTAAAAAATCCTTTCCAAAATCCGCAAACTCAACATGATTTTGCAAAGCCATTTTTTTTATTTGCTGGTTGATAACGCCCACACGGCTTTCCATATTTTTTCTTGGTAAAATACCGGCTATTACCAGCTTTGTTTGCGGCTTCCTCGATTGAATTGCTTGTATCAAAAATTGCAATCCTTCTACAATTTCAGAATCGGTATTGCCTGCAGACAAATTATTGGTACCAATCATCAGCACGATATTTTTTCCCGTAAACTGATCCAACTCGCCATGATACACACGCCACAAAACATTTTCAATTCTGTCCCATCCAAAACCTGCATTCTGAACTTTTAAAGACGTCAAATACTTATCCCATGCGTCTTTGCCGCGAATAACCTTGTAAGCCGGAGTTCCTCCAAAATAATGAATGATAGAATTTCCGATCAATAAAGTTTGCGGTGAATTTTCGCTGGATATCTTCTATCACCTTTTCATGCCGGTCAATCCAATTATATCCATCACGATATTGTTGCACCGGAATTTCGGTTGAGATTTCACCAACAGGTTCATTTAAAATTTCCCTGATTTTCTTTTCATAAGCAGCTGGCATATTTCATCATTCCAATATCGTTCGGATGTAAGCCCTTCTGTTGTAGAATTAATGTCGAAATCAATTTCTTTGTCGGTCAGCAAATAAATATTTTTTACGCCGGAACGATTTTAATTCTTTAAAAATTTTCTCCATAACTAATACTGCTATTATGCCATTCATTTAATCTTGCGGTATCCATATAAAATGGCGCATGACCAACGGCATGCTCAGCAAATAAAATCGGCACTTCTTTATTTTTTTCGCGCAGTTTATTTACTCCGTAAACGATCCGGTTTTTTATTTCTTCAGATGAAATTCCTTTTGTAAGATTCGGCATACAATCCAAAATATAGATTTTCGCATTTACACTTGCCATCAGGTCAAAAATGGGCGCTTCAAATCTTCCATTGCCCGAAAAGCCAAGATTGATAACGGTTCTATCAAGATTTCTTTCCAAAATATTTGTCCAGGCAAGACCCGGCCGCGAAGCAACAGCGCCCTGCATGATAGAAGTTCCGTAAGCAACTATCGGTTGCTCTTTTCTCTTTTCCGCAAATGAAAATGAATCTTTTTCATTAACTCCGATTGACAACCATTTTACAGAATTATACAAAGGCAGATACAAATAAAAATCCGAAACTGAGGTTGAATTTTTCGCCAGGAATAAATTTTTAAAATGGTAAGTGCAGGTGTCGCCAAAACGATAATTGCCCGGCGCCCAGTTCCAGTTTCCATTAATGTCTATTGAAAAAAGATCCAATCCGCTTACGCCTGTAGCAGGCATGTGCGGCATAGCAAAATTTTTATTGGTCAATATATACTTTACTTTTATTTCGGTTGCCGAAGTTTTAAAATGAACAAATTCACCGGCTGTATTTTCAGATAAATCCCAAACCGGCTGACGCACTTTATCTTTCATTTCAATTGGAAGGCGATGAAAAATATTGGAAGTATCCGAAACGCAAACCCCTTCTACAAATGCAGGCTCATACCATTTTATTTCTTGTTGCGCAAAAGATGGCGCGCAAAAAATTAGCAGGATTAAAATAAATAAACACTTTTTCATTGATAACTCTTTATTCAAAATTACTTTTCTCTTCGTTGATTGCCGGCTTAAAAAATCATTTTTTAAATTACCATTTTCTACATTTTGGCTTGTTTCACTTCCTCACTAAATGTACTTGCCGGCAAACCAACTTCGTTTTCCAAATTGGCTCTGGTAAAGGGCTTATAGCCATAAAGCACTTTAATGATTTTGTCAGATTTATCTAAAAACAAAATCACTTTATTATTTTTTATTTCCGCCTTCGGCGAAATGATTTCACCTTTTTCATTCATTACTTCAAAGCCAATTAAATTTTCATTATTACGTGTTCGCAATTTTTTTGCATTGTTGAAATCAATGAATATTTCCTTCTCTTTTTGCAAAGCGATTTTTATAACCGGTCCGTTTGCAATTATATTTTTATGATAAGTATTTTTTAAAGCCAGTAGCGCCAAACGCTCTCCTACCGGCTGTTTATGCGTCGGATGTACATTTAATGAATCACCCAAATCGCTTGAAACTGCCATAAAAGTATTGGGTATTTGTAAAGACATCTTTCTTTGCATATCTCTGAAATATGGCCATGACGGACGATCAATCGAAGAAAGCTGTACAAAATAAAACGGTAAATTTTCGTTCCATAAATTTCTCCAACCTGATATTAAATGTTTAAAATTATAAGAATACAAATCCACATTGTGTGCATCACTTTCGCCCTGGTACCAGATGATTCCTTTTATGGGTGTATTGATGAATTGGGAAATTCCGGCTTCATAATTATAGCACGGTTCGTAAGGATGACGTTGACGTACATCTTTTGAAAGCTCCATGTTTTTTGCAGCGCGTTCTCTTACCCAGGGCATCATAAAATCTGATTTTTTCCAATCATACAATTCATCAACGAGATAATTATCAAACTCCATCGAATGCCGGTCCATAAATGAAACTATTGGTGCGCCGCCCACAGCAACCTGTATTAAACCTATCGGCACATTTTCTTCCTTCTGAATTTTCTGCCCGAAAAAATAACCTATTGCTGAAAAATTTGCAGAAGTTGAGGGATTGCATTGTTGCCATGAGCCGGAAAAATATTCCAGTTTATTGGTTTGATCCAAAATCGAAGAATCCCATGCAACATTATCCGTTTCTGCAATTGCATTCAATTGATAAAACCTGATATTTTTGTTGGCTGAATTTTCAATTGCTTTCTTTCCTTCAAAAGACTGATTTAATTGGAACAACATATTGGATTGTCCGGAACAAAGCCATACATCGCCCATTAAAATATTTGAAAATTCTATTTTTTTATCTTTTGATTTAACGCTTAATGTATAAGGACCACCGGCAGGCAATGCATTAAAAATTACTTTCCATTTACCATCAGCATCAGCTTTTGCTTTTTTAATTTGATTTTGAAATGAAACCGTAATTTCTTCGTTTGCATTTGCTGTTCCAAAAACCGGAATGGGCTTATTGCGCTGCAAAACCATATCGCTTGCAAACACACCCGGCATCTGCAAACCGCCATAATCGCCTGTTACAGCGCCATAAACTGTTTTTGCGAAAATAATTGCGCCTTCTTTATTCGGATGCAATGCATCAGGAAATAAGTTGGGATGAAAATAAAATGGCGTATGCAAATCAATTAATCCTGTATGATTTACTTTGGCAATTTCCGGAATGATATTTTGTATTTGCCAATACCAATCCCGCGTGCCTGAACGAAATCTCGGATGATCATTAAAGATCGGCGTCATTAAACAGATGAACACTTTTACTTTGGGATTTTCTTTTCGCAAAGTATCTATCAGCCATGCATAATCGCTTTTAAAATCATTGCTGTAATTATTCCAATCCCTGGGATCGGTATCATTTAATCCCAAATGAATAATGGCAATATCCGGATTGAAATTGTATCGCTTCGCCAAATTCTTTTGTTTTGTAATAAGGATTGTGGCCTTTGCGCAAAAGTGTAGCGCCACTATGTCCAAAGTTTTTTACTTCATATTTTTCGCCAAGTATATTTTGTAATCGTACCGGATAAGATTCCGTTGAAGTATTTTTTAAACCATACCCGTAAGTAACAGAATTGCCGATACACGCGATTTTTATTAATTTCTTTTGAGCAAAAATTATCGAAGTAAAAAATAAAAAAACAACAAGAGAGGCAACAATTTTTTTCATTCTGTATTCTTTTAGAGGCTACCAATTCAACCAGGAAAATTATTCTCCTTTGGCTTCAAGAAAATAAGCTGCACCATTACAGCAATCAAAACAACTCCGCCCAGCATGGCAAAATCTTTTCCTAAGCTGCCCGCATCGGAAGAGCGGCCTAATAAATCCGTAATGAATGCGCCAAAGAAAACCCCCACCATGTTCATAATCCCATAAGCGGTGGCTCTTAATTTTTGCGGAACAAACTGGCAAAGTATCGGCATGTTGTTGGCATCAAACATACCATAGCCTACACCAAAACAAATAGCGGCGCCGATTACATTAAATATTGAGTGGCCAAAACCTATTAATAATAAAGAGGGAATCGTTAATGCAAGTCCAATTGCGCTGGTATAAATCCTTCCACGAATATTTTTCTGAATCCATTTATCTGATAAAATTCCACCAAAAATAACCCCGAGGAAAGAAGAAGCCGCAATGGTAATTGTTGACATCGGACCGGCCTGCGACATGGGAATATGAAGGTTTTGCGCGAAAAGTGTAGGCAGCCAGTTTTTCGTTGCCCAACCTGGCAAACTGGGCACTGCGAAATAAAAAAGTATCACCCAGAAAGCAATGTTTGAAAACAACATTGCTAATCCTTTAAACAAAGGAATTTTTTCATTGACCAACATTTTTGTTTGGCCGGTTAGATCTTTATCATTTTTTTCTCTTAAAAAAATAATTAAAACAAGAGAATATACAATTCCGCTTATCCCAAACCAATGAAAAGTAGTATGCCACGTGAAAGCAGCAGCCACAGTAGCGCCGAAGCCACCAAGCGCCTGTCCGACATACAAACCGGTCATATGAATTCCGATTGCAAGCGATCTCGTTTTATCATCGTGAAAATCTGCGATTAATGATAAACCCGCAGGAATATACAATGCTTCACTGATTCCCATGATGGCCCTTAACCAGTAAAGCTGGTGGAAAGTAGTGGCGTAACCCATTGCATAAGTAACACCAGACCACACGAACAAACTTCCGACGATAAGCCATTTCCTGTTAACCTTATCGGCGATGATACCCGCTACAGGGCTCATAAAACCATATATCCAAAGGAAGATGCCCATCAGGTAACCAAAGTTGGTAGCGGATTGCAACTCATGAATATCTATCTGCATGGAGGGCCGCATGGTGGCAAGCATCTGCCTGTCCATGTAATTGAGCAATGCCACTACCCAAAGAAGCGCTACGAGAATCCATTTATAATTTTTGTTGGCCATCATTTTTTTAATTTAATCACAAACAACCGCGGCGCTTAGTTTCCTACTCCTTTATCTTTATTCCCGATACTTTTCCGATTATCACATCCGGCGTTCTCACTCCCGGTTTTATTTCTCCGTTGGAGACAACAATTTCATTTCTCCATTTTACGCTGTTGTTGTAACCTGCGCGGGATAAGGGTATTCGCCAATCTTTGTCCATTTATTTTCTATCGTATTGTACAATAACAATCCTTTGTAAAATCCATTATGATGAATGCTCAATGCATTTTTTTCTTTGGTCAATTTTTCTTTTTCTTCTTCGGAGGCTGCTTTTGCAATTTGTGAAATATAGGTTTCTATTTTATGAAATGTTTCTCCATTATCGCCACCAATCATCAGGATATAATTTTTATCGAGAGCAACACCCGCGGCTGCAGAAAGATTCGTATTATTTTTTCCGGTAGAAATATCAGCGCATTTTCTCCATGATCTTTTCACCAGGTTAAAAGCAAAAGTGGTATGATGCAAATCGCTGATTCCTGAAGCTGTTTTTGTTCTTCCTCCAATTAAATAAATATTTTCTCCGTCTTTTCCAGACTGGGCAATTAAGGTGGCATTTGCCAAAGCGATTGGTAAGTCAGGAAGTTTTTTCCATTCCGGATTTTTATCTTTTAAGTCCAATGAAAAAAAACTGTTGGAAGAACTTTTTGCTTCATCACCTCCTGCCGCATAAACAATATTATTAACATGCGTAAGCGCTACGTTGGTTAATGCTAAAGGCAGGTCTGGTAAGGGTTTTATCGTCAGCCTGATTTTTTGAAACATCCCATTTTAATAAATAACATCTGTTTGAAATTCCCTTTTCATTTTCGCCTCCAACATAGACAATGCCTGCATCGGTGGAAGTGCTGCCGCAATATGCGATCGGTTCGGGCAAAGTATCTTTAACTTTTTTGTTCCAGGTAAATTGGTTGCCGTTTTTTTGCAGAACGTAAATTTTATTGGAATAATATTTCTTTCCGCCTTCCCATGGTAATCCATTTGGAAAATTAGCGCCGCCCGCAACAATCAACACATCATTATTAACTCCATTAATCGGCCCTGCAAACCCCAATGAAGCCGCTTGTCCATTGGATGGAGGCAGCGTCGCCGCCCGTTCCCATTTTATCTGCCGCACCAGAAATTTCTGTGCCGATGCAAAACCGGTGAAAATCATGAGAAAAGTTAGAATAGTGATTTTTTGAATGAGCATTATTGATCAGCTTTAACCGCAGACGACCTGCGGGAGCAAAAGCTACTGAAATTTAGTTGTTCGGTATCTTTTTTAAATAATTCAAATTGTTCGGCGTTCATATTTTTTACAGGCAGGCGAAATTCTCCGCAATCAACTCCGATTAATTTCATATAGGCTTTGCCGGTAGCGATACCACCATATTTTCCCAATAAGGTGATCATGTCAATTGATTGTTGCTGTAAAGTCTGGGCTTTTTTAAGATCGTTGTTGTTAAAGGCGTCAATCAAATCATAATAAAGAGGAGCGGCATAATTGAAAGTGCTTCCCACAGCGCCTTTAGACCCAACTGCTAATGCAGATAACATGTTCTCATCCCTGCCCCATAGCATATCGTATTGGCCATCCCGAAAATGCAGGCAGGAAAGAAAATCCATGAAGTCTTCATGAGTATATTTTATACCCGCGAAGTTTGGAATCTTACCTGCCACGCTTTTCAGGAGGTTGATCATAGGAAAAGCAACGCCATTTAAAACGGGAATATGATAATAATAAAAAGGCATTCCGGGTACCGCCTCAGCAATCTGTTTGCAACATTCAGCCAGCGCTTCCACATTGGGAGGCTTAAAATAAAAAGGAGCGGTAAATGAAACTGCGTATATGCCTGACTGTTGTGCATACTTTGCGAGTTCAATACAATCGGCGATGCAGGTCCCTCCAACAAGCAGCATTACCTTAAACTCTTTATCATTTTTGGTGCATTCTGCCCAGGCTTGAGTAACGTCTTTTTTTTCCTGAAGAGTAAGAGAAACTCCTTCGCCGGTAGAGCCGCAAATGAAAGCGCCGGTGACTTTATTCGCTTTCAACATTTGATAGTAGGCCGGTATGATTGATGTGTTTAAAGAACCGTCCGTATTCAACGGTGTGAACGGCGCCGCTATAAGGCCTTCTATATGTTTTATTTCCATCTCGACTATTTTTATTTTTTGAAGTATATATTTCTGTTTAAAAATTGATTCGTCCGAAATAATGTTTAGTCAACGGCTTTAACCTCATCCGCATTCCAGTTGACTCCGTTCGCTTTATGAACCGGAACCGCCGTAAACATCCATTTTACCGGATTCTGCCAATCTTTTCCCTTGAAAGTGTTTACCGGTAATTTTACCAAAACTATATTCCAGCCTTTTTGAAAATGCACTTTAGTGGGCGCTCTATATTCATACCCTTCATCTCGTTAATGGAGTTTCAGAATCTGGCTTTTGATCCTGCTTGTTTCCAACGGGGAGGAGCTATTAAATTTCCGTTTAGCCAAATACTACTTTTTCGGTTATCCCATGCTCCGGCAACAGGGGCATCAGTTGCGGTTGAACGGGAAAAATTATTAAACCCTATCCACATAAAACCGGTAGTATCTTTATCCTTCCATATTTTCGTGTAGGCATACCAGGTAGTATTTTCCTTTCGGACTATCTAACCACGATGTTAATTGAGGAAACCACCAATGCCGGAGATAAATCGTACCGCCTATTACTGTCTTGTTGGCTGAAGAATCAGTAATAGAAATGTTTTTGCTTCTCCGGCCAAAAAGATTGATCCAAGGTTTCCATAATTTTCAAAAGGCCCCAATAATTTCCACTGAATATTACCCTGGCGCACATAAGGAAATGGCAGGTCTTTAAAATACTTCTGTTTATGATCGATGAGCCTGCTTTCAAATTCTTTAAAAGCGATTGCCCTTTCAGAATTGGCATTGCCAATATCTACCACTGCACCCGCGAAGCCGCCGCCCCGCCAGGATCTTTCCGCAAAGGCAAGTATGGAGGGATATACAGGATTCATTTGTAGCAGGTCGTTTTCAGTAGCAGCTCGGCGATCATTCCACAAACAAATCTCTCCGCCCAATTTTTGCGCGTTTCCCTGTATGGTATCACATATCTGTCGTTCAAAAATGCTTACAACACTTTCCAATGGATCCATATGATTTAAATAAAAGCTGCGCGAATCAATGTATTGTATTCCGGGCTTATCCATCTGGCTGCCTGCCCATAATTGCCGTATGGTAGCATCATCATAATTGCCGCCCGGGTGCCAGGCGATGGTGTGTTTTCCTTGGCGGTGAATTAAATCAACTACTTCGGGAATAAAATTTTCGTTTGTAAATTTTACTTCATCAGCGCCGATGTGCAAGTAAGGAACATCATAGGTATCACAAAATTCTTTTACAATGCTCTTAATGATTTTCAATCCTTTTTCACTTTGCATATCTGTTCCAAAGGCCCTGCTGAATGCCGCGCTGTGGCCCGGCATGTCTATTTCCGGTACGAATGTGATGTAGCGGTCACTGCAATATTTTATCAAATCCTTCATTTCTTTTTCACTGTAATATTGTCCTTTATTGCGCAACATATTTTTTGCTTCCGTCAATTGCGGATATTGTTTTATGGCAATTCGCCAGGCAATATCTTCGGTAGGATGAAAATGGAAAACATTGAGTTTATAGCGCGACATTACATCTATTTGCTGCTTCAACAACTTTATGGACTGATAATTTCTTCCCACATCTACCAGGTATCCGCGCCATGAAAATGCCGGCCAATCGTGGATTGTACAGCCAGTGATAGTTGTTCCATTATTAATAAGCTGTCTTAATGTTTGCAAGCCATTAAAAATTCCATGCGCGGTGTTGGCCGTAAGCGCTATTTTATTTTTAGTAACACTTAAGTGATAGACTTCTGCCGAAAGAGAAGGCGCTTCCACTTTGCCAAGCCGCAATTCAATCACCGGCGACATCGTTTTTTTATCCTGAAAATCTACTTTTTGGCTTATCACAGACTTACCTAATTCTCTTTGCAGATCAACTGCCAGTTTATTTAAAGAAGTATCGTTGACTGTTATTGCTATACGTCGCGCTAAAGAAAAACTTTCTTCGTTCCATTGAACTGATTGCGGCAAAGGAATGAGCGCTGGCACTTGTTTAACGTCCTGCGCGCTCAAACCAACACTACAACAAATCAGCAGCATCCACAACGCGGCGTTGCAAATTATCCCTGGTATTTTATTGTTTGTCGTATAAGCCATTTTATAGAATTATCGATTTTTTCATCACATTTCCATTTATTGCGGTTGGCGCGGACGCCAACCGCAGCGTGATTCCCGTCATCATTGTTTTTAGAAAAATCTTTTTCAACATGATGACAAACTATGTTTTTAAAAATCATTTACCCGTTAAAATATAGGATAGCCCGGGTTTTGCTTTAATGCCGAATTGTTGGTTAAGGTACTGCGATCGATTGGCCAAAGAAGTTTATAAGATTCGTTGGGTGTAATGTTCGTGTATTCGTAAACAAAATTATCCCCCATCCTTCTTAGATCGTACCAGCGCTTTCCTTCAAAAACAAATTCATAAAAACGTTCCTGTAAGATGGCTTCTTTCGGATTGGCATCAATTGGCTGATTGGGATAACCCAAAGTGGCCGCATTAAAATTAGCTCCATAAGCGCGTGCCCTTACCAAATTAATTTCATTGGCCGGATCCTGCCCCAAAGCAACTTCCGCTTCGGCCTTCAACAATAATAAATCGGCATAACGATAGATCGGATAATCATTGGTAAAAACTCTCGCGCCGGCATTTTGCTCGCCCTGGTACTTGTCTGCAAATGCACCGGCGATTTGATAAACGCCTCCTACTTTATTATAAGCCGCTTGTATCGAAACAAATTTCCTGGTATCCAAATCACTAAACTTTCTATAAGTGGCGATCTTTACCGGGGCCCGCAACAAACCTGGCCAATTGTCTGTAGCAACATTAAATTTTCTATTATTTACTGAATCATAAAAATTAGCAAGCAATCCTGCCTGCGGAAAAAAGGTATTGGCAAATGTTAGATTAAGGCTGGCTTCATTTAATATATTACGGCTGGCAAAAATTATTTCACTGTTTCCTTTGTTGGTTGTTGCAAAAACATTGGCATAAGAAGAAAGCAACGATAATCCCGGCACGTTTGTTTGAATATCGTTTAAGGCATTTAATGCGGTTGTAGCATCTGCTGTGCCGCCGCCTCTGTAACTTGTCCAGAGATAAACATTGGCTTTCAACATTAAGGAAGCAGATTTTGACCAATAGCCCTTTTGTTGCCTGAATGAATAATCACTTCCAAAATTATTTAGCGAGTTATCAATATCGCTTTTTATCAAAGCGAGTACAGAGTCGGCACTGGAAGCGGGTTTTGCCAGGTTGAAGCTATCAATCCTGGTAACAGGTTCTGTCTGTATGATCACATTTCCCCAACTCCTGTACAGTTCAAAATAATAAAAAGCCCTCATGCCATAACCTATGCCCAGGTAATAACTCTTGTTGGCAGGTGTTACCAGGTTGGTAGTATTTAATTTTTTTATTAATAAATTAAGCTGGTTGATATTAAAATAAAAGCCTCCGAAATTATTTACGCCCCCGGTATTATTTGCATCAAGGTTATTGGTCCATAGTTTTTCTACTCCCTGTGTGGCTTCGCCGGTGAATGCAGAACTTGAACCAGGATCGGTACCAAAAATATCGGCACGCATTTCACCAAGGCTTTGAAAAGCACTCAACATTATTTCTAAAAGCTGCGTGAATGCCGGCTACAAATGCATCTACCTGGTCGGGCGTTTGCCAAAAGTTGGCATCGCTGATGCTGCTTACCGGTGCTAAATCTAATTTTTTGCTGCAGGAATTTATTCCTATCAGCAATCCCAGACTTGATATTATTAAGATTATTTTCTTTTTCATAATTGAAATAATTTGATGTTTTTAAAATGAAACCTGTACACCCAGTACAATTGTTCGTGGTGTAGGATAGGTGCCCTGGTAAACCCCGGTAATGGTAGAAGTGCCCGTAGCTACCGGAGGCTCAGGTGATGGACCACTGAATTTAGTGATGTAAAACATATTGTTTAAGCTTGCAAATACTCTTGACTGTGTCAATATCCTTGATTTGGATATCAGTGATTGAGGAAAATCGTAGGATAGTGTAATTTCCCTGCAAGCCAGGTAATCGCCTTTTTCATAAAAATTAGAATTGTTGCTGTTAAGAACTGCGTTCGCATTGTTGATGCGCGTATAATTCTTTTTTCCTAACGGAGCGGCCACCTGGTCGGCATAGTAAACTTTTGGAATATCGGTGCTGGTGTTGGTTGGCGACCATGCTTGTTTCTGCAAGTCAATGTAATTAAATGTTCCCTGGTAATTTCCCAATGTTCTTGCCACTAAATCATTGTAAATAGTGTGTCCTAATGCAAACTCGAACCTGGTATAGAGTGAGAAATTTTTATAAGAAAGATTGGCATTGAAACCGCCGGTCCATTTTGGATAAATGTTCCCGATTTTAACCTGGTCTCTCGAATCAATTGTATCATTTTTATCAACGTCTAGCCAGTTTACATCTCCGGCAGTTATTTTTCCGCTGCCATAAGTAGAATTTGGCCCGCTGATGCCCGCAACCACATCTACCCTGCTGCCTGCAATTTTTGCAACTTCTCCGTCGTCTTTAAAAATAGATACTTGTTTGAAAGCATAAATATCACCGAGTGCCTGGCCTTCCTGTAAACCACCTACCCAGATGAGTTGTCCGGATTTAGGATCAAATACCTGCAATCCGCCCTGGCGGTTATTTGGCTGACCGTTATACGGTAGTTGCAAAATTTTGTTTTTTACAAAAGAAGCATTTGCCCCGATATTGAGCCTGATTCCTTTTGGATTATCAATAACTCTTGCATTCACATTCAATTCATAGCCGGTATTCTGTAAGGTGCCAAGGTTGGTTCTTACTGTATTAAAACCGGTATAGCTTGGAAGAGAAAGATTGGTAAGAAGATCGCTGGTTTTCCTGTTGTAATAGTCAAAAATAACCGTGATCCTGTCATGCAATAATCCAATATCAGCGCCTATGTCGGTTGTTTTACTTTTTTCCCATCTTAGATCCGGTGTGGTTAATGAAGTAAATAAATAAGCGCCATTGTTGTTGTACAATCCTTGCGAAGCATACACACCCTGAACATCATATCTTCCCAGCCCGGAAACATTTCCGTTTACACCATAACTAACACGGGGTTTTAAAGTGGAGATTATTTTGGAAATATTTCCTTTTTGAAAAAAAGCTTCTTTATGTACATTCCATCCCGCAGACATTCCCGGGAAAAAACCAAAACGGTTTGCTGTAGGAAGGCTTGATACGCCATCTTCCCTGAAAACCGCAGTGAATAAATAACGCTGGTTATAATCATAGCTTAATCTTCCGAAAGTAGAAATAATGCGGTATTGAGAAGCAATACTGTAATTATTATTCGGGTTGTTAATATCGGTGGATGTATTGGAAGTAAATGTAGTAGAAGCATTCACAGTTGAAATATCATCAGTCGGCGATTTTGTGCCCGCCACCTGCATTCCAAAAGATTTGATGCCAAAATATTCTGTGCCCGCCATGGCGCTTACATTATGAACGCCTCCAAACGATTTTGTATAATTGATCAATGCATTGTACTGCTGTTGAAAATCTCTTGAATAAGTGGAACTGGCCGGCCTTGTGGTGGAGAAAGAAGGTGTAACAGAAAAAATATTACTATACGTTTGGGTTGCTTTGGTGAATGATTGATCCAACACTTCATTCATGTAAGCATTTGCAGTTGCCTTTATGTATAACTCCGGCAACAGATCCCATTTTACAGATCCATTCACTGTTATTTTATTATTCTCATCACTTCTGTTCGTTTTCCCTAACCAGTAAAGCGGATTACCGTCTGTAGCGCTATTGCCCGGATTGGGCAGGGTTTTAGCGTTATCTAACCACGGATTAAATGTTGGCCATATAGCCAGGCTGCGATAAAGCGTATTGATCTCTGCACCGTTTAAAACGCCTATTTGTGAAGAGGTAGACATGGTAACTCCGGAGCTGATTTCAACGTTTGGTTTTACTTTGTATGAGCCATTTACCACGCCTGAAAAGCGTTTATAATCTGAGCCTACAATAACCCCGGGTTCTCTATAAAAATCAAAACTGCTGAAATACCTGCCTTTATCATTTCCGCCGGTTACATTTATATAATGATCTTCTGTTTGAGTGTTTCTGAACACCAGATTTTCCACTTCCTTAGAATGGTCTTTAAAGATAATCGTTCCACCATAAGGGTCGCCTACAGTATCCCATCCCTGGCCCAGCAAGTTTGCAGTTGCCGGACTATAACCGCGTATATCAAAGGAAGAAAGATTGGCCGAATCGGTTAATAATCCGTATCCGCGCGATTGATTTACGGTGGTTAAAGATCTTCCCGAATTTAAATTTCCCAGCCTGTTATAATAGATGTAATCTTTTGCATCCATATAATTGTACCCTTTTCTCCTGGAATTGAATCCTTCCGTAAACTTGTAGGAAACCTGCGCTTTACCTGATTTGCCATGTTTAGTGGTAATAAGAATAACGCCATTGTTTGCACGGGCTCCGTAAATAGCCGTGGCCGAGGCATCTTTTAATATTTCGATAGACTCAACATCTTCAGAGGCAATATCACTGTACGATCTGATAATTCCGTCTATCACCACAAGCGGAGCGCCCGGATTGTTGATAGATGCGCCGCCACGCAAAATGATTACCGGATTGGCGCCCGGCTGCCCGGTAGCATTCACCACCTGCAAACCCGAAACCGTTCCCTGTAATGCGGAACCAATATTGGCGCGGGGCGCTGTTGCCAATACTTCTTTGTCCAGTTTGGCTATGGAGCTCGTCACGTTTTTACGGGACTGCGTACCATACCCCACTACTACTACCTCATTTAATTTGCCCACGTCGTATTTCAAAACAAGATTAACGGAAGATGAATTTCCCACTTTCACATCCTGGCTGAAATAACCCGTGTAGGAAACCTCCAACACGTCAGCCGGAGAAGCATCAATGCTGAATTCGCCACTCTCGTTAGTTTGCGTTGCCGATTTTTGACCTTTCAACCCTACGGTTACACCTGATAAAGGCTTTCCATCCACATCGGAAGTGATGGTTCCGGAAATTTTCTTAACCTGCGCCCATCCTGATAAAGCCCCCGCAAGGCAGGCTATTAAAAACAGGCATTTTAAATAAGCAGATTTCATGAAGATTAATTTAAAAAAGTTAACAATTATTATGTATGACATAATAAAATTAGGGTAACTTTGTAATCCGGCCAAAAAAAAATTAACTTTAAGCCAACTTTTTTTTCAGGTCAGGTCTTTTTTTGCTGGAAATGTTTGTAAATCAGTATTTTGAATACTAGAAAATTTTTGAGACAATGAATGTAAGCACGCTTAAAAAAAATATAAAATCGATAGATACCACCTCTTTGGTGGATAAAGTTGAGGGTAGTTTGGTAAAACTGCTGTTAGATCAAAAGTTAAAAGTGGGCGACTCGGTGCCTAAAGAGCTTGAGCTTGCGCAGGCATTGGGCGTAAGCCGCACCGTAATCAGGGAAGCCTTGCTGCGACTGCGTCTTATGGGTTTGATCGATTCAAAAAAGAAAAAAGGATCTGTAATTACCAGCCCCGATCTTTTTGCCATTATGAGTAAAAGCATGAATCCGCATATACTTGACCAGGACACGCTAAAAGAAATTTTTGAAATACGTCTCGTGCTGGAAATCGGGATGGCAGACTTTCTTTTTAACCGCATAACAAAGGAAGATATCGATGAATTGAAACCACATTGTTTCTAAAGAACCGCCTGTTACTGCGCACCATTTATTTAATATTGATCATGAGATCGCTTTTCACGGAAAATTGTACGAAATAACCGGCAACGAAACCCTGAAAAAATTCCAAAAGATGTTGCTGCCGGTATTTGATTATGTGCACCATAGCGGCCTGCTGGGAAAACCAACGCTGCTTAAAAATTTTGTGTCTCACAAAGGTCTTGTAGATATTTTAGAAAATGGTAATCCGGAATTGTTTAGAAATGCTATGCGCAATCATTTGGAAAATCATTTCCTGCGAATCTTTTAATGTAAGATTCATTGGTTATTATGCTGCTACATAAACTCATTACTCTCATTTCAACCATTCGCCTGCTTTGTATTAAAGGCTTGTGAAAAGCCATTTTGTAGTTTTTATCATTTATTTCTCAAAGCATATATAACTGTTATGCGTAAACGCAATTAGCGCGGTCATAAAAATATTGAATATCTTAACCTGCCTTAACAATTTTTACCAATTTGATGTGACCAACCAACTAAAATATTTAAGGAACTTTGCAATCCAAAAATAAAAATGAAAAAAGACATTAATCATAGCGAGGCATTTCGTGTGCCCCTTTCGGTATTAGACCTGGCAACCGTAATAGAAGGAAATACACCGGCCGATTCGTTTGCTAAGAGCCTCGATCTTGCCCGGCATGTGGAAAAATTAGGCTATCATCGCTACTGGGTTTCAGAACATCATAATACGATAAGTGTTGCAAGTTCTGCTACATCAGTATTGATCGGATATCTTGCCGGTGGCACTTCCGCAATTCGCGTTGGCTCCGGCGGTATTATGCTTCCCAACCATTCGCCACTGGCCATTGCCGAACAATTTGGCACATTGGAATCATTATATCCCGGCAGAATTGATCTTGGGATTAGGCCGTGCGCCCGGCACCGATCAACTAACAGCTATGGCATTGCGCGGCGACCGGTTTAACACCGCCAATGATTTTCCGCAAAATGTTTTAAAGCTGCAGGAATTTTTTTCAGCAGATAATCACACTTCAAAAGTGCGGGCTATTCCCGGCGAAGGTTTGGATATTCCCATCTGGATTTTGGGCTCAAGCACCGACAGCGCACAACTTGCAGCGCTGCTGGGCCTTCCCTATGCGTTCGCCAGCCATTTCGCGCCAACGCAATTTCTTGCAGCTATTAACTTATACAGGCAAAACTTCAGGCCTTCTCCATATCTAAAGAAACCTTACGTGATGGCGTGTGTAAATATGATCGCCGCAGACACGGATAAAGAAGCCAATAAGCTCGCAACTTCTTTGTACCAAATGTTTCTTGGAATTGTAAGCGGCAAGCGCGAACGATTGCAACCTCCGGTTGATGATATGAGAAATATCTGGACGCCTTATGAAGAAGAACTTGTTAGCCAGATGCTCGCCTACTCTTTTATAGGAAGCCCACAAACCATAAAAAAAGCGGTGACCGAATTTTTACAGCAAACTAAAGTTGATGAGATCATGGCGATATCCAATGTTTTTGATCAGAAGGCAAAACTATATTCTTATGAGCTTTTTGCAGAGCTGATGAAAGACAATTAGTTTTTAAGATTTGTATTCTTTAGAAAAATGGGAAAATCTACATTTTAGCTTATGTGGAGGAAAAGGTATCTGACCGGGTTAATGTTTTTTCTTTAATTGAAAAACCCTGGAAATATTGAATCCAAACATTACATCGCCTTTATCCCATCGCCCGGTATTTTCGGCAATAAAAGATTTTTCTGTTAAGCCGATCGAATTGGTAAAATGTAATTGAAAAACATGACCGCCGGTGCCAATATCGATACCGACTGAAAAAACATTCCGCGCTCCGGGTGTTTCTTTTGTACCGGGAAGCTGGTAATAATATTCGGCATTCACGCTCATTCTTTTAGAAATTCTCGCGCGTCCGCCAACACCAACAGCGAAAATGTCGCGATTAATGTGATTGTCAAAAGAAATATTATCCGCATGAATAAATGTGGGCATAATCTGCAACGAAAATTCTTCAGAAAATTTTCTTCCAACAAGCAGCTGGAGCACGTACGAAGCACGGCTTATTGCAACTCCGGAATCGAGCTTTACCGGGAAATTATTAGGCCTTAGTTCATTTATAGCAACCGTTGGCACAAATGAAACTGTTACGGGCGCTTCAACTGCGCCGGTTGACTGGCTCAATATTTTTAGTTTAAAAAATGCATCATAAGTTTTTTGATAAGCGCTATGTCCTACACCTATCATAAAATTGTTGGTAATGCCATAGTCAAACCCAATACGCACATTAAAGGGAGAATAATCCAGTCCAAAAAAATTATATAATCCGCTGTTTATCGGGCCAAAGCGATGGGAGATTCTTACATCCAAAACATGCGCCGGCAGGTTCTCTACTGAATGGCCGTTAATAATTCTCGTGTATTTAAAAGTAGCGACCGCATAATTAATTTTATTTTGTGCGGATTCTTTTTCCAATTGATTCAACAGGTTGGTAGTATCCTGCGCTGAACCTTGTTCATACAAGCCAAAAAGTAGAAAAACGGGAATTAAATATTTAGATAATCGCATCATAGTCTATTTCTTTTGATAATTACAGTTAACAGTAACTTCAATGTTTTCCGCGATCTTATTCACTACAATCGACGGAATATTTATTTTATAATCCTTAACCAGAACATGGAAGGATGCAAATGCAGAAACGTTTCCGTTTTTAATGGTGATCGTTGCAGGACTAGTAATATTTTTTGAAATGCCATGTATGGATAATTCACCATTTACAGTAACGGCATACTTGCCATCCGCACCAAAATTTACCTTGCTGATGTCAGTAATCATGCCTTTAAAAGTTGATTTGGGATATTTAGCGCTTTCTATATAATTTTCATTAAAGTCTTCTTCCATCTTGGCTTTTGGAAAATGAAAAGCATTGTTCAGCAGTGAAAATTGTATTGCGCCGCTCTGAGCATTCAATACACTGAGCACCTGATTATTGTCAGCTTGGATATCCTGCAGTGAAGACTTTGAAAAAAATGAAATGCTTCCATTCTTTGTGTAATACATTTGTGCATCACTGCGGCTAAGCATGAGTGTTAGTGAGATGAGTATTAAAAATAGCCTGATCATATTTTATAATTTTACCTGGTAGCATCTTGTTAAAAACACATCGCCGGGCAAACCCATTTCTTTATCGCCGCCAATGTATCCCATGCAAACACCTTTTAAATAAATGCGATCGCCGCGCTTAATTCCGTTTTCTTTTTCTTCCAACGTACAGTTAACCGATCCGCCGTCCACATTTGTTTTAAAAAGAATTACCGCCTTGCCCTGTTGGTTTTTCACTACATCTTTTACCTCTCCGGAAACAATCAGTACCTGGTTAATAAGCGCGGCATTTTTTTGATCGGTATTATTTGCAAATGCCGCATAAAGCGTTACAGCATCGAACGGCAGGCCGGTTGCGTCTTTAATATTTTGATGAGGCTTGTTCCAGATTAGGTAGCCGGCAATGCCTGCGATCACAATAATCACCAGCAAAATGGCAGCCAAAAATTGAAACATTTTTTTTCTCCTGATCATCCTCCGCCGGTATTGAATTTTTAAAAATCAAAAAACGCCGGGCTTTGCGGTGGGCCCGGCAAGACCACTCTGTTTCCCCGCGGCCACCTAACAAGGCCGCATTAACTTTTACTTGTTTATCATCAATTCGTCATGGAGTTACCACCAGCGTTCCATGCATATTTGAATGAATATTGCAGTGATAAGTAAATGTTCCGGCTGTAGTAGTAACATAAGAAAAAGAAGCGCCGCCGGCCAAATTGCCGCTGTTGAAAGTGGCTCCATCATCGGAGGTAACCGTATGCGCAAAGTTGTCTTTATTGTTCCACGTAACTGTTGTTCCTTTTTTTACAGTAATATCTCCGGGAAAAGTCATCTGGTAAATATCCACTGAAGCCGGGTTGCCCGTACCGGACGGAGGTGGTTGAGTGTTGCTACTGGATTTAGAGCAGGAATACACCGAAAACAAGATCACGAACATAGCGATGCCAGACAAAAAATGTTTGAGTTTCATACAAAAATTTTTAAGGTTTAATAAATTGAATAAAGACGGGTAAACTTTTTTTAAATCATCTCTTAGTCATTGTTTCTTATAAATGATGAGCCATGATTTTATTAGTGGATCATTACTATTAAATCGCAACATCGAAGTCATTGGTTGCCTTTCCCGTTCATTTTTTTTAAGAAAAAAATCATTCAACAAAAGTTGAACAGGCAAAAAATTATCATCATTAAACTTTGCAATTGATTATTTTCACTTTAGCATATTACCGGATGAAAGAGATAAAACAAACCAAAATTTATCATGAATAAAGCAGCCACTCAGCCCTATGTAATTGGCATTGATATTGGAACCGGGAGTGCCAAAGCAGTCGCTGTTACTGAGAAAGGAAATGTTATCGCGGATGCGCAATTCTATTACCCTGTCAATTCCCCACAGCCTGGCTTCTCAGAGCAGGACCCGCAAACCATATGGGAAGCATTTGTGAAATCGATACATCAAATAATTGAAGCGCTTCAATATGCGCCCGTTTCGATAAGCCTTAGCAGTGCAATGCACAGCCTGGTGGCGGTAGACCAGGCCAATAAACCCATTACCAATTTAATTACCTGGGCCGATACAAGAAGTGAACAAATTGCGGCCGAAATCAGACAGTCATCCATAGCCGAAGATTTATACCGGCAAACCGGAACGCCCATCCATTCTATGTCGCCGCTATGCAAAATTATCTGGCTCAAAGAAAATGAACCATTAATTTTTAAAGATGCTTTCAAGTTTATTTCCATCAAAGAATTTATCTGGTACAAATTGTTCAACGTGTATGAAACCGATCATTCAATTGCTTCGGCAACCGGTTTGTTTAACATCCAAACATTGGAATGGAACAGTACATCTTTACAATTATGCAATATAAATTCCGGCCGCCTTTCTAAAATCGTTGCAACAGATTTTACACGTAAAAATTTGAATGCTTCTGTGTCCGCTTTATTACATATTCCGGGTGATACACTTTTTTGTATTGGCGCAAGCGATGGTTGCTTGGCAAATATTGGGAGCTATTCAACCGGAGCCGGCATTGCGGCGATAACTATCGGCACAAGCGGCGCAGTAAGGATTGCAAGCCAAAAACCCATTTTCAATTTCAGCGCAATGACATTTAATTATGTGCTTGACGAAAAAACTTTCATTTGTGGCGGCCCCGTAAATAACGGCGGGAATGTGGTATCGTGGCTATTCAAAACTTTTTTAAATAATGAGAGCCCTTCTGAAAAAGATTATACTGATTTTTTTAAATCCGTTGATACCATTCCGGCAGGCAGCAAAGGACTGATCTTTCTTCCATACCTGTACGGAGAGCGGGCGCCTGTTTGGGACGAAGAATCCTGTGGAGTTTTCTTCGGCATTAAGTCCTATCATACCAACGCACATTTTTTAAGAGCAGCAATTGAAGGCATTTGTTATTCTTTGAATCATATTTTAGAGATCATAGAATCGTCAACGAATAATATATGCGCAACTTAATGTGAGCGGAGGATTTATACATTCCAAAACCTGGGTGCAAATTTTAGCCGGCATCACAGGCAAAAAAGTTTGCGTGGTTGAAACTGAAGATGCTTCTTCCGTTGGCGCGGCTTTATTAAACATGAAAGCCTTAAAAATGATTGACGATTATGCTTCAGTTATGCCAACTAAAAAAATCACATTCGAGCCCGACATGCAACAGCATGAATCTTATAAAAAATATTTTTCAATATTTAAAAGTATTTATCCTGCATTAAAGGAATTAATGCACCGGGCAAATGAGATAAAATAGTTGTCATTATTAATTCCGCACTCACATAAGCCAAAAAGTAGTTTTTTGTTTTTTTTAATTGATCTTTTATCAGTCATTTATTTTGGGACTTGTTGTAACAAAATGATAAGAGCCCGATCCTACTTTTACCATAATATAATCTTGCGTCTTTGCCCGCAACATCTATTCCTGCCAGGGTTAGCGCCTTACCGCTTTCTAAAATTGAATTGGCGTTGCCGGTCGGAATAAAAATATCGGCGTGGGTGTTTGCCGGAATTTGAACATCCAGTTTTAGCTGCCCATTTACCATCGTCCAGTGAGAACTCACCGTACCATAATAAGTTTGCAGATCAGCACGAACATAGGATAAATTGCCCCCGACATGCGGCTTTATTTGTATGTGCTTATAACCGGGATCATCTTCATAAGTGTCTATGCCGGCTACCTGGCGATACATCCAATCGCCGATAGCACCATAAGAATAATGGTTGAAAGAATTCATACCTGGATTTTCAAAAGTGCCATCAGGCTTTTGCCCGTCCCAGCGTTCCCAAATAGTTGTAGCGCCCATCTTTACCGGGTACAGCCACGACGGATAAGTTTCCTGCAACAATAATTTGTAAGCAACATTGGTATATCCAAAACGTGAAAGCACATGGCACAAATAGGGCGTTCCTAAAAAACCGGTAGTAAGATGATCACCATAATCCTGTACATTCTTCGATAACCTTTCAGCAGCCTGCGCACGCAAGTTTTCAGGCAACATATCAAAATTTAATGCAAGCACATAGGCTGTTTGCGTGCCTGAAACAAGGCGCCCGTTTGGTGTTACATATTCTTTTACAAACGCTTCTTTGATCTTTTGAACGAGCGCGGTATATTTTTCCGCATCGTCTTTTTTACCAAGAACACTTGCCGCCTTAGTAAGGAGCTGCGTGGATTGCGCATAAAAGCATTGCGCTATGAGGTATTTATCGGTAACGGCGGCGCGCCCATCGTTATCATCATCCGGCCTGTAAAACAGCCAATCGCCAAAATGAAAGCCGGTGTTCCATAAATTATTTTTGCTTTTGCTTTCCATGAATTCAACCCACGCCTTCATACTTTCATATTGTTGCTCCAGCATTTTTTTATCGCCATAAGCGAGGTACATATTCCATGGAATTATGGTGGAAGCATCGGCCCATCCGGTAGAACCTGCATCATTAGCACTGAGCACATTGGGAATTACAAAAGGTACGCTACCATTAGGTAATTGATCTGCAGAAAGATCTTTCAACCACTTAGAAAAAAAATTATTTACCTGCATGTTATAAGAAGCAGTTCGCGAAAATACCTGTGCATCTCCTGTCCAGCCAAGTCGCTCATCGCGCTGCGGGCAGTCTGTCGGAACATCAAGAAAATTTCCTTTTTGGCCCCATACAATATTGTGCTGTAGTTGATTGATTAAAGGATTGGACGTTGAAAAAATGCCACTTTGATTCATGTCGGAATACAATGCAATTGCCGTAAGATTTTCGGGTTTTAATTCGCCTGGAAAACCATTCACTTTTACGTAACGGAATCCCTGAAAAGTAAAATGCGGCTCAAAGCTTTCCAATCCTTCACCTTTTAAGATGTAAGTATTTTGTTGCTTCGCGGCACGCAAATTTTCGGTATAAAAATTTCCTTTTTTATCCAGTACTTCCGCATGAGATAAGGTTATTTTATCGCCAGCCTTTCCCTTTACATTTAATTTAACCCATCCAACCAGATTTTGCCCAAAGTCAACCACTTTTTCACCGGCCGGAGTTGTAAATATTTTTATCGGCTTAAATGTTTCATGTTTTTTTATTGGCTCATTATAGGTTGCAATAAGATTGGAATTATCAAAATTTTTAACATTGACTCCCGACCATGATTGATCGTTGTAAGCCGGGCTCATCCAGCCTTTTTTCTCATCACGCGCATCGTAAGTTTCTCCGTTATAGATCTCTGAGCTATGTATCGCTCCAACCGCCGACTTCCAGCTGTCATCAGAAACAATTATTTCCGAAGTGCCATCAGCATATTCAATGTGCATTTGAAAGAGTAACCCAAGGGTTTTTCCATAATGATTGATATTATCGTTCCATGCAAGCGTTCCCCTGTACCACCCGCTTCCAAGCAACACGCCCACGGCGTTTCTGCCGTTTTGTAAAAGAGATTTTACATCATAAACCTGGTATTGAAGCCGCTTATTATAGCTCGTCCAGCCGGGCGTTAAATAATCATTGCCGATGCGACTACCATTGATAAACGCTTCGTATAAGCCATGTGCAGTAATAAATACCGTTGCTGCGGCTATTTTTTTGGAAGATGAAAATTCCTTTCGAAACATGGGACTGGGCCGCGTTACAGAATCCTCAACATAACCAGGCTCAATCCATTTTGCTCTCCAATCGGAAGGTCTCAACAAACCCATTTGCCAAAATCCAACTTCGCTCCATGAAGAAGATTTGCCATCATTGCTCCAAACTTTTACCTGCCAATAATATTTTTTCCCGGATTGAAGCAGAGTGCCGCCGTACGCTACCTGGACGGATTGCCCCGATGCAACCTTGCCGCTATTCCAGATGACACCTTTGGCGCTCTTCAACGAGGCATCATTACCAACATGAATTTCATACGCTGTTTGCATTACGTTTCTGTTGTCAGAATTTAACTGCCAGCTAAACCTGGGCTGTATTACATCTAACCCAAGCGGGTTGGTAAGATTTTCTATAAGCAGATTTTTTACACCGATTTGTGCGATACAACCAATAGTGATCAGCAGAGAAAAAATGAAACCAAGCAATCGTTTTTTCATATGAAGTGTATTTTGTAGAACCGTTAAATTTTGTTTCAAAAATTAAACTATTCATGAAGATACAAATCAGATTTAAGTCAATTTATTTTTTTTGGCCATTCTGTCTTAAAAATTCCATGCATAAACTTTAGAACAAAACGGTTTTAAATCAGCATATAACATATATGGTTACACGAAATTTATTTCAACCGAAAAAACAAAAAGGGCCTTCCCAAAAAGGCCCTTATAGCAAGCAGGACTGGATTTATTTTCCTTTACTGAGATAGCCAAACAAACCGTGAGTTTCCTCCGCAGGACCGGCGGTAAAATACAGAAAGTTAGGGTTTGCATTATGAATATTGTTTTCGATACTCCACAGTCCATCAATTACAATATCATTTCTTAATTCATCTTTCAGGCTTCCCATAAATCTTCCGTCTTCATCAAATACATTGATTCTTCCATCCCCAAAATTGCCAATTAATATCGCATTGGAGACAGGAGAAAAATCTGATCCTGCAGGAACGATTCCCCAAGGCGAATTAAGTGCGCCTCTCGATGCAAAATGCTTTAACAGCTTGCCTTTCATGTTAAAGATATCAACATAGCCATTTCCGGGGCCTTTCTGATCATCCATGTTATCAGGCGCTTTGTGTTTGGCATAAGTAACATATAAATTACCCTTGATATTTCTGATATTGAACGGCCCGTAGTCTGCAGGAATATCGTCGTCATGAAATGGCTTCTCTGTGACATACTTGAACGTACTGTCAAAAACATCTACGGCACTCCCTTTAAAATTTGCCACATAAAGAAAGTTTGCATCGCCATCGTTCCCCATCGCCATGCCTTTATACACGGCATTTTCCGAAGACCTGTCTGCGAGCAAAACCGCCGCCGCACCTCCGTTCCAACCCGTAATAGTTCCATCTTCCCCGCAAAAAATAAACCGTGCAGGTTTTCCATTGTCCGGAATTACGAAACCTGAAGTGCCGTTAAACACCTGGCCGGTTGGTGCACCATTTCCGTTTTGGATGGAAACCGGCGGAATTACTGTGTTGCCATCCTTATCGTAAATAACGCTTACGCTGCTATGATTGGCAGATATCCATAAAGGACTTGTGGGAGAAAACGAAATTCCCCATGGATTTACCAAAGCCGGATCAATCCTGGCAGCGCCATAGGTCGCCACGTCGGACACAAGATTAGTTTGATGATAGCCGCTTAATACCACCGGCGGCAACTCGTTTTTTTTACATCCGTTCATCACCGTAAAAAACATGAATAAAAGAAAGAACACTTTTAACGAAGTCAAAACTTCAGGGATTAACTTTTTCATTTTTTAAATTTTAAAATGTGATTAAATAGAACGCTGGTTGGGCTTGGCTTCCGGCTTATAGGATAATAAAATTTCAGTGCGATCTTAAATCGCGAAGTGTAGATTTGCGCTACCTCTTCACAACTGTAATCGCAGCCGTTTGAGCAACGGTTGCCATGTTCATAAATAAAATATCACTCTGCGTGAAAAGATAGAACGGCCAAACTATTGGCAGAAGTAATGCCCCATAAAAGCCAAAAAGTAGATTTTCTCTATTTAAGTGTGAGAGATTTTAAAGCCGATTTTTTTATTTGGCAAACGGTTTCACACTCACCGAAAATAAAACGCCCGCGCTGTAAAGTCTAACCTTGCCGTAACCGATCCCGGATAAAGGCAAATTGACGTATGGCTCAGCCGTAAGCGAAACGTTTTTATTGATGACTGCACTGTAACCACCCGACAATCTGAGTGACGAAAAAAAGTGTTTGTTTTGATTATTCACTACATAACTATTGTTGGGGTATAATACCGCCGGGTCTTTCGGATAATAAACATATTTTTCTTTCTTCATGAAGTACGAAGAAAGGCCCGCAGATGCAAACCAAAAATTAGCTGATACATGTTTGAAATTATAATTGATGATGAGCGGCACCTCATAGATTTTACAATTGGCATTAATATATTCCAGGTTGGGATAATAATTCCAAAAACCGGATGGCGGATGATAATCGGATGAGTTGGCTTTATAAACCTTCCTGGAAAAATACAAACCCGTTCTCAATGTCCACTTGTTGGCAATATTGTAACCTACACCGGCGCCGTAAATCGCATTTATTTTGCCAATTTCGGAAAGCCGCACTCCGCTTACATCCGCACCAGCAGAAAGGTTGAGCGCAAATGAGCGCGCAAATTTATTCTTGTTCTTAGCAGAATTATTTTTTGTTTTCGCTGAAGAAGAAACGGAATCTTTTTTCAAATTGGTCTTAACCCCTTCCTGATCGTTCGGGCCGGTTGTGCTATATTGCTTACATTATTCGTCGTGTCTAAATTTGATCTGTCGTGTTCGGTGGCAACACCTTCTTCAATGTTTACATTTCTTTCTGCGTTGACATCATTGCCGGCGTTGTGACCGACGTTGCTGCAATATGGTTAGCTTTTAAGCTGGTCGATACATATAAACCTGTTTTTCATTAATGGCTGTATTTTGCAGCGGAATAAAATTATTAGGCGGTTTGCCCAACGGGATGATGTTACCGGTGCTCGCATTTTTTTCTCGAAAAACCATTGGCTTCTTTGTTATCGGAATTAACCAGAGGTGCCAATGCAACCACGATATTTCCTTTAGGATACAATAAGCCGCGTCCTTCGATATTCCACGGTTTCAAGACGACGAGCAATACACCGATTAGTATAAACAACAACAGAAACCACCAGGCAAACTTCTTTTTATGATCTTCCTTTTGGGGCAAATGCACATCAAGCAGCCTGGCCATTTTGTCCCATGCGGCCTCGTCAAACGCCGGTTGGTAGTGGCTTGCAGCTTCCTGAATTTTTATATCAAATTTATCAAGTGGCATTTTTTATTAAAACTGGTTGATGATCGTTACTTAATATTTTTTGCAGTTGCTTTTTTGCTTTAGACAAATTAGACTTAGAAGTTCCGCTGGCAATTCCTAATTTTTCAGCAATTTCATCATGGCTAAATCCATCGATAATAAATAGATTTAAAATGGTACGATAGGCGGGCGTTAATCTTTGAATGGCTTTAATAATTTCATCATAAGAAATTTTATCCAGTGCGTTTTCATCTACATCAGGCATATCAATTACCTGTTCGTTAAAAGAAGTCATCATGTCGTATTTATGTCGCTTTCGGTTATGGTCTATCGATGTATACACCATTATTTTTCCAAGCCAGCCTTTAAACGAATTATTTACGCTGGCATACACAGGCGAAAACCTGTGTATTTCTTTAAATACTTTTAAAAATCCGTCATTTACAATTTCCGCGGCATCATCCTGGTTATTGGTGTAGCGACAGCAAATAGACATAGCGTAACCGTAAAAAGAGGTGAAAATTTTTTTTTGACTCTCACGGTTGTTGAGGCCGCAGCCTCCAATATGGTGTATTAACTCCTCTACAGAAAGCAAGTTGTTGATTTTTTCTTTTACTAAATCGTGCAGATCATCACTTTAGTTGCCTCTATTTTAACTGCAATATAAAATTACCATTGTTTAGTCACAACAACCGTCAACGTTAATAAATTGAAATAAACGGCTTTATACGAAACTTTTCGTCATTCCATACCCGAAAACATCCGCTTATCCATTTTTTGGATAAACGATCAACTCAAAAATTTAATTTTAAACCGTCAATGCTTTACAAACTGTCAGTAATACGAAAAACATGAAATTCAAAACAAGCCTGGCAAAAGAAGAATTATATCAACGGGTAAACAGGGCCAAAAATGTTATTGATGAAGATATTTCGCGAAAGATCAACATCAATTTGCTGGCGAAAGAAGCGACGCTTTCTGAATTTCATTTTTACCGTTCGTTTAAAAATGCATTTGGCGTTTCCCCTCATCAATATGTGCTGAACAAAAGATTAGAGCGCTCGATAGAACTGCTTAAAGAAGGCAATTATATGCTCACAGAAATTGCCTACCGCGTTGGCTTTAATGATATTTATTCTTTCAGCAAATCTTTTAAAAAGCGCTTCAACACTTGTCCTTCTCAATTATTTTCCAATTGACTGGCGTTGCTTTATTCAATAATTTGATATAATTCTCTTTGCACTGAGACATGCAGTTCTCATCTATCTTTCGCTTTATGCATAAGGCCATGCAATAACAAAACCAATTTTTAAAAAAGGTTGTGCCGGCTTGCTTGTTTAATCAATGGTCTTCTTTGTTTTTGCCTGCACTTTGTTCTTTGGCCTTTTCCGGATTTATGAAAAAAGTACTTTAAAGTAAGAACCATTTTTTCCATTCGTCTATAATTAGCGACTAATATTTTTAGAAAGAAGAAAATCTACATTTTGGCTTCGCTCAGGGTATTTATTCCTTCAGGATATGAGGTTAACGTTTCATACTACCGGTTAACGTTACCTTAACAAAAGCCGCAGCCACATTGAATTACCGCCGATACCAATTGCCTTTTTACCGGCCTGCAACAATGCTAATTTTAAATTCTATTCCATCACAATAAAAAACAACAATTATGAAAAAGCTCATTTTTTTATTGCTTGCCGCCATCAGTTTTTCAACTGCCACATTAGCCTCCGCTTCGCCAGACGCATCGGAAAGAATACTGAAGTTATTCCGTTCTGAGTTTCCCAAAATTGAGAAACCGGTTTTCTACGATTATGGAGATTCTTACATGGTATATTTTAAAGAAAACGACAGTTCGTCCGGAAGAGTTTATTATAATCTGGATGGAGAAATGATCAAGACCATAAAATATTATTCTGCAGATGGTCTGGACCCATTTATAAAAGCAAAAGTGAACAGAAAGTATAAAGGCAAAAAGATATTCGGTGTAACAGAAATAACAACCAATACCGATCACAGTTATCGAATTGTATTGGAGGATGATAAAAAATGGTATACCGTTGATGCAGATGACACTGGTTCTATGAGTTTGGAGCAAAAATTAAAAAAGGCGTAGACAAACTTTTTCATGTGGTTTTAAATATCAAAGCCGGTCCGTATAATTTGGGCTGGCTTTTTATTTTCTGACGATTACATTTTATTAACATTTCATAAAAAACAAAAGCAGTTTTTGATAAATCAATTTATAAAGCGATCTGCAATTTTACAACACTAATATGTACTAAAACATAAACGCCTAAACCAACCGATATGGAAACTTTGAACAACAAAAAGAAAAAAAGATTAATTGTAAAAAAGGGCCCGGAAAATATCGCATTATCTGTTATGGATATTGCGCTGCTTTATACCATCGACAGATCAGTTTGCATTTTAGACAAATCGGGTTGCGAATATCAATTTCATAAAAGCCTGTCGCAAGTGCATGAAGAGTTGGAGGAAAGTATGTTTTTCAGAGCCAACAGGCAACAGATCGTCAATATTAATTTTATAAAAGGATTTAGAGTGTATGAACATGTAAAGCTTAGCGTAGAGCTAACGCTAACGCACACCGATCAGCCGATAATTATCAGCCAGGATACGGCGCCGGTTTTTAAAAAGTGGCTTTGCGAATCGTAGCCGCAGTTTCTTTGGGTAAGGGTTAAGCCACGATAATTTTTCTTAATAAGTTGCTGATTAAAAAAAGCCGAAAAAAAATTTAAAAATTGATTGGCTGAATACAAATTTTATTATCTTCGCGCTCCCAAATTATGGGTTTTGGATCGGTAGTTCAGTTGGTTAGAATGCCGCCCTGTCACGGCGGAGGTCGCGGGTTCGAGTCCCGTCCGGTCCGCAAGAGTAAATTAGAACCCGCTACAGTAGCGGGTTTCTTTCTTTAGTCGAAGTTTTAGTCGAACTGCTTATACTTTTTTGAAGATTTCTTACACAACTTTACAAAGAGCAACTTAACTTACAAAGCTAAATATTTAATAAGTAAAGAATAAGGTTCATAGCAAATTTTACTAATAATTATTTGAATTAAAACTATTATGCAGTGAAATTTTTATTAGAGAAATTATACCATTCATGCATTTGAGGGTATTCAAAATAAGGAGAAAAAGTTTCTCTTATCTTTAATATTGATTATCTGCATACTGTAGAATGCGTTCTGTAGATTGCTTAGCTAACCAAGTTCAATTCCAAATTCTAATTAAATCATTTACGAATATGTAAATAGAGGTTGCCTAGCGATTCTATAGATCTCTTAATATATTCATTGCACTTAAAAAAATTTAGTCTATTTTTTGGTCTATCAAAATTTTCAAAAGGAGAAATTTTCAAAATTGATTTTCCAAATTTTAGATTTAAATCTCAAATTGTTCTGTTGGTAAAACTTAGCATGTATATTTACGAATATTCTTAGTCATGTATTCTCAGTCATGGTGGTAAATATAATTCTTGATTTGGACCTCTAATTGAGAAACGATATATTGAAGTTATTGAACGTATAATAAAAAGTGATTGTGCAAAATTTATTAAAGAGAGAGCAGATGTTTGGTATAGGATGCAAAGAAATAACGATGGTGAATGCTAATTTT
>CAVRFP010000002.1:0-281652 GCA_963720405.1 uncultured Chitinophagaceae bacterium | reverse complement strand
GACTTTTGGGAATATTGTGTTATTTGATAATTTTAGTATGAAGCGGAGAAAATAATCTTGGTAACCTGGGGTGTGAAGACTGAACCATGGCATAGGTGACTTTGAAGATGTTTCGTGAAGACACCAACCAGGGCTGAGCGCCGGGTGGGTTTATGTCAAAGTTATTCTGAAGACCGAACCATGGTATGATATAAGCCAAATTATAGATTTTCTGGATTACGTTGGACCAACACCGCTGCATCATGCACCGTGGCCTTTTCTACGCATAAAAATTATTATTGCGGCAGGACCTTATTGGCAGAATATCGTATAAAAAAAGGTGGTGTATTGCTACACCACCTTAAATAAATCCTACCTCAACTAATTTTCCTTGATCAATTTTAGAACAATGGCATCCTTATCCTGAACGGCGCGCATCAGGTATACACCATGATGATATTTACCGCCCAGCTGGATGGACGAATTGGGCGTGATGTCTGTCAATTTTTCAATAGATCTTCCCGAAATATCCACCACTTCAATCTTTATTTTTTCCGGGCTGCCGCTGCGGAATGAAATGGTAAAGTAATTGGAAGTGGGATTTGGCGCTACTGTAGCGGACAAAGGCTCAGATTTCAACATTTGCAGTTTTTGATTCACTCCGGGTATGGCCTGTTCTGCATTGCTCTCTTTGCTGTTCGTACGGTTTACAGTTACCTGTGTACTGCATGTTGACACATTTCCATTGACATCTGTTGCCTTCCAGGTAATGGTGGTAACGCCTACGTTTAATTTCACGTTGTTCACCGATGTATTTTCTCTTTCGAACCCTTCCACCGTTGCGCCACTCAGGCTATAGATAAGAGAAGCGACACCACAGCCATCCGTTGCTGTTGCGTCAAACTCCTTACCATGAACACTGTATTTGGTGTTAGGCGTGGTTTTGATCGCATTGGGCTTGCAGGTGATTACCGGTGGCTGGTTGTCTTCTACGGTTACCAGGAATATTCTTGCAACACTGTTACAAGAGTTAGACGCTATCACAATTACGGGCGTAGTACCTCTATAGAACGTATGAGTTGAAGAGATCGGTATTGAGAAGAAAGGGAAAATGCCGATCCTGTATTCCAGCGAAGTTGGCGAACCTGTTACGGTTACATTTGACCCGAGGGTTACCGATGCGCTGCATACATTCAAATCAGTAGGTACCGTGATATTAGACACCGTTAATGTTGGAGACTGGTTCACCGTGATTGATTTTGTGGCGCTCGTTGAGCCGCAGCCACTGACCACGGAATAAGAGATCACAGCAGTACCTCCACTCACCCCGGTTACCTGGCCACTATTGGAAACAGTTGCGACCGCTGTGTTGCTGCTGCTCCAGGTACCGCCATTGGTGCCACCGCTGCGGGAAAGAGTAATTGTACTTCCGCTACATACCGTTGACGAACCGGTTAATGTGCCCGGGTTACCGGCTGGGCTTACCGCAATCATTTTGCTGGATGAGGCCGTGCCACAACTGTTGGTTACGGTATAAACAATGGTAGCATTACCAGTTGATACGCCGGTTACCACCCCGGTAGCTGCATTGACAGTTGCTACCGATGGAGTAACACTACTCCAGACGCCGCCTGCCGATCCATCGCTGCTGTAATTGGTAGTAGAACCAATGCACACAGTTGCTGATCCGCTTACGGTGCCTGCGGTTAATACAGGAGTAACTGAAATGTTAGCCGTTGCGGATGCTGTGCCACATGGTGTTACGGAGGTATAAGTAATCACCGCAGTTCCCCCGGCCACACCTGTTACAACACCAGAAGCGGACACAGTAGCAACGGTTGGATCACTACTGCTCCATGTACCTCCCGCAAGACCATTGCTGGTAAAGGTGGCAATTGAGCCAACACATACATTCGCTGCGCCGCTAACAGTGCCGGCGTTGGCCAGTGAGTTAACCGTGATCAGTTTGCTTGCATTGGCGGTACCACATCCATTTGTGAAAGTATACGTGATGGTAGCATTTCCTGCGGAAACACCGGTTACCACACCTGTTGACGGATCAACGGTAGCTACCGATGGTGTTAAGCTGGACCAGGAGCCTCCGGTACAGGCCATTACTGGTATAAGGAGTTGTTGCTCCCACGCATACGGTTGAGGCGCCGCTAACGGTTCCTGCATCAGGCAATACAATGACCGCAACGTTCGCGGTTGCTGAGGCGGTACCGCACGGTGTTGTTGAAGTATAGGTGATAATTGCATTTCCCGCTGACAGGCCGGTAACCACTCCTGTTGCAGAAATAGAAGCTACGGAGCTGTTATTAATTGACCACACTCCACCACTCAGACCATTGGTAGTAAACGTAGCATTCGCGCCCAGGCAAACTGTTGATGAGCCGGATATCGTGCCTGCGTTAGCCAGTGGGTTAACGGTGATCATTTTGGTTGCACTCGCTGTGCCACAGCCATTCGTAAAAGTGTAAGTTATTGTTGCATTTCCTGCTGCGACCCCGGTAACCACACCAGTTGAAGGATCAACAGTCGCTATGGATGGAGTTACACTGCTCCATGTACCGCCAGGCAGGCCGTCGGTTGTATAGGCTGTAGTTGAACCTGCACATACGGTAGTTGCTCCACTGACAGTGCCGGCATTCGGAAGAATGATCACTGTAATATTCGAAGTAGCTGTAGCGGTGCCGCAAGGTGTAGTAACGGTATAGGTGATTGTGGCTGTACCAGGTGTTACCCCTGTAATCAACCCGGTGGCTGGATCAACGGTGGCTACTGCAGTTGCCTGGCTGCTCCAGGTTCCGCCGGCCAGGCCACTGCTGTGGTAAGTAGTGGTGGCTCCCACGCATACAGTAGCAGAACCGCTGATGGTACCGGCATTGGCAAGTGGATTCACCGTGATGACATGTGTTGCGATGGCTGTTCCACAACCATTCACTACTTTATAACTAATGATGGTAGAACCCGCGGAAACGCCATTTACTACCCCAGAGGTTGCGTCTACAGTGGCTATAGAAGTATTATCGCTGCTCCAGGTTCCGGCAACATCACCGTTGGATGTAAAGGTTGTGGTTGCACCCACACAAACCGATGTGCCTGAAACGGTGCCTGCATCCGGCAGCGGGTTAACCGTGATATTTGCCGAAGAGACTGAAGTACCACAGCTTCCGCTAACTGTATAGGATATGGTAGCCGATCCTGCGGCAATACCTTTCACTACCCCGGTAACACTATTCACAGTTGCAGCGGCGATGTTAGAGCTGCTCCATGTTCCTCCGCCATTTCCTGTGCTGGTAAACCCGGTGGTAGCATTCACACAAACCGTAGTTGCGCCGCTTACGGTTCCTGATACAGGGAGCGCGTTTACGGTGATGTTGGCGGTTGCCGTTGCGGTACCACAGGTGTTACCCACGGTATAGGTTATGGTTGCGGTTCCTGCTGCAACGGCTGTAACCACGCCGGTGGTTGCATTTACGCTTGCCACCAGGTTATTATTACTGCTCCAGGTGCCACCGGCAGCCCCATTGCTGCTGAAAGTAGTGACAGAGCCTGCACACACAGTAGACGAGCCTGCAATTAGCCCTGCATTAGGCAATGCGCTGATGGTGATATTGGCCGACGATGCGGAGCTGCCGCAGGTGCTGCTGACGGTATAACTTATCGTTGCAGAACCAGGCGCTACACCGGTTACCTCTCCGGTAACGGAGTTAACAGTAGCGGCGGCAGTATTGTTACTGCTCCAGGTTCCCCCGCCTGTTCCGTTGCTGGCTAATATAGCGGTAGAACCGGAACACAATGCGGCTACACCGGTTACTGTTCCGGCATGTGGCAGATTACCCACTGTAACTACTGCCGATGCAGTTACCGTACCACATGGTGACGACACCGTGTAGGTAATGGTAGTGCTACCTGCTGTTACCCCGGTAACTACACCGGTTGATGGCGTTCACAGTTGCTGCTGCAGTATTACTGCTGCTCCAGCTTCCTCCAGGCAAGCCATCACTGGCCAACGTGGTGGTTGAGCCGGTGCAAACGAAGGTGATACCAAATACGGTCCCGGCGTTTGGAACCGGATTCACGGTAATTCATAAGTTGTGGAAGCACTACCACACGGAGTAGTAACTGTATAGGTGATGGTAGTGTTTCCTGCTGCCACGCCCGTAACCTTTCCTGTACCGGCGTCAACAGATGCAACCGCGGTTGTGCTGCTGCTCCATACACCTCCCGAAATATTGCTGCTCAAATATAATATTAGCACCGATACATACAGTGGTCGCGCCACTGATAGTGCCGGCATTTGGTAACAGGATTCACCGTTAATGTTGATGATGCAGTAGATGTACCGCATACCGTAGTTACAGAATAGCTGATGGTTGCTGATCCTGCGGTAGCACCAATCACCACTCCGGTTGTTGCATTTACAGATGCCACCGCCGGGTTACTGCTGCTCCATGTGCCACCTGTGCTGCCATTGCTGGTGAAGGTGGTTGACAAACCGGTACAAATACTTGAAGCACCGGTAATTGTTCCTGAAATAGCCAGTGGATTAACGGTCACCAAATGAGTGGCTGATGATAATCCGCACACTTCTGCTGAGCCAACGGTATAAACGATGGTTGCGCTGCCTTGTGCCACACCTGTTACCACGCCGGTGGAAGGATCCACAGTAGCTATATTAGAGGCGGTGCTGGTCCAGGTACCTCCGCTGTTTCCGCTTGCACTTAAATTAATGGCTGATCCCACGCATACTGCGGAAAGGCCGCTAATAGTGCCTGCGTCGGGAAGAGAATTTACGATTATCAGCATACCTGCTGTGGAAGATCCGCAACCGTTGGTAACGGTATAGGTTACAATAGTGCTTCCTGCTGAAATACCTGTTATCTGGCCGGTTACCGCATCAACAGATGCGCGCGCCGGATTGGAGCTTCTCCAAATGCCGCCGAAACTGCCGCCGGTATTAACCAGGAAGATGGACGCGCCCACGCATACGGTAGGCTGGCCGTCAAGTGTACCCGCATTTGGAACCGGGTTTACTGCTACGTTATACGTGGCTGTGTTTATACCGCAGGTACCTGTGATTGTATAGGTGATGGTCACGTTTCCGGCAGTAACACCTGTTACTTTTCCTGAACTGTTTACAGTAGCAATTCCGGGAGAATTGCTGCCCCAAAGCACCTCCCGCAATATTGCTGGTAAGGAATATGGAAGCGCTTTCACACACTGCTACCGGTCCTGAAATGGTGCCGGCATTTGCCAGTGCATTTACGGTGATATCCCGCGATACGGTTGCATTTCCACAAGAGGTAGTCACTGAATATGTGATCGTGGTTGTTCCTGCCGACACTCCGGTTACCAGGCCTGTAGCCGCGTTGACGGTAGCAGCGGCCGTGTTGCTACTGCTCCATGTGCCGCCGGCGGTGCCAGTAACAGACAAAGTGGTTGAAGAGCCCGCACATACGCCTGAAGCTCCGGATATGCTACCCACACCTGCCACCGCATTAACTGTGATCAGCCTGGTTGCTGCGAACGACCCGCAACCATTTGAAACGGTATAAGTGATAGTAGTGTTTCCCGGGCCCACACTTGATACCACACCGGTAGTTGCATCAACTGGTGGCTACAGCGGTGTTGCTGCTGGTCCAGGTACCTCCGGTACTACCATCTGACACCAGGTTCAGTGTAGATCCGTTACAAACGGAGTTGCCACCGCTGATAACGCCAGCGTTCAATACAGGATTAATGGTTATGTTAGAAGAAGCATTTTGAGTGCCGCATACCGTTGTAACGGCATAAGTAATGATCGCATTACCGGCTGATACCCCTGTTACTACCCCACTTGTTGCATTTACGGAAGCAACTGACGGGTTGCTGCTGCTCCAGGTGCCCCCCGCGCTGCCATTGCTGCTAAACGGAGTGGAAAGGCCGGCGCAGAGAGTGGATACTCCTGTTACCAGGCCTGCATTAGGTATAGGGTTCACGGTTACCGCAGCCGTTGTGGAAGCGGTGGCACATGCTGAAACTACTGTATAGGTAATAGTAGCCGTTCCAACACCGGTGCCTAACACCACACCGTTGGCATCTACAATAGCAATTGCCGGATTATTGGTACTCCAGGTACCGCCTGTGCTGCCATTGGTTGTCAGGCTGACGGTTGAATTTTTACATACAGATGAAGGCCCTGCTATGGTGCCTGCATTTGCAGCAGGACTTACGTTTACATTATATGTAGCAAATGAAGATCCGCAAGTGTTGGCAACGAAATAATAGATGGTTGCGCTACCCGCAGAAACGCCGGTAACCAGTCCAAATGCATTTACGGTTGCCGATGTAGAACCGCTCACCCATGTGCCTCCGGTGCTTCCGGTGGTAGTCAATAAAATGGCCGCATTCACGCAAACATTGGTTGGCCCTGAAATGGTTCCGGCGTTGCCAGACGGATTTACCGTAAAGGAATAATGAGCCACTGCTCCTGCAGCTGCAGCCATTGGCGGCAACAGTATAGTTAATTGTTGTGGTTCCTGCGTTAAGTCCGAGAACAAATCCGTTTGCGTCTACGATAGCAATAGAATTGTTACTACTGCTCCACGCTCCGCCCGAGCCACTGGTAAATAACTGGGTAACAGCCCCGGCGCATACGGATGTTGGGCCACTGATTGTACCGGCATTCACACCAGGACTAACAGAAATGTTATAAGAAGTGAACGATGAACCGCAAGTGTTGTTAATGAAATAATAGATCGTTGCAGGACCCTGCGTAATACCGGTCACTACGCCCAGCGCATTTACTGTAGCGGAAGGAGAAGCACTTAACCAGGTTCCTCCGCTGGCGCCATTGGATGTTAACACAATCGAAGATCCTACACAGACTGTAGCCGGACCGCTGATGGTTCCTGCGTTGGCACTATTATTTACAGTAACCGGATATGAAGCTGATGACGCTCCGCAACTGCTTGTTACGGTATACACAATGTTGGCACTACCGGTTGAATGACCGGTCACTAATCCTGTAACGGGATCAACCGATGCGATTGAAGGAGTATTGCTGGTCCAGGTACCTCCCGTAATACCAGTTGTACTTAACTGAGAAGTAACACCCGGGCATAAGGTAGAGGCCCCGCTGATGGTTCCTGCATTGGCAACAGGATTTATCGTAACGGTGAAACTCACCGGTGTACCGGCACAACCATTTAATGATGGGGTTACCGTTACGTTTGCAGTCAATGGATTAAAGCTGTTATTGGATGCGGTAAACGATCCAATGCTGCCGGTTCCATTTAAGCCCGAAACCAACATTTATTGAACTGGTCCAGGTATAGGTTACGGTACCGCCGGTGACTGGTGTGGTGAAGGCAATATTACCTGGTGTGTTTGAACAATAGGTAAGATTGCTGATTGGATTAATAACAGGAGAAGGATTCACGGTAATCGTGAATGTAACAGGCGCTCCGTCACATGTAACAGAATTGTTGGTGATGTGAGGAACAACTGTTATGGATGAGGTAACCACGGCATTGGTATTGTTCATTGCTGTATATGCAGCAATACTGCCGGTGCCGGAGGTTCCAAATCCAATATTGACACTGCTGGTCCAGCTATAGCTGATGGTTCCACCTGTTGTTGGGCTGGTGAAATTGATTGCTGGCGCAGACGCATTATTACAAAATACTGCGTTCACGATAGTGTTCACTACCGGTGTAGCATTCACAGTGATCGTGCCGCTTAGAGAAGGGTTGATACATGGTCCGGAAGTGGTTATGGTATAAGGGAACACTCCTGCTTCAGTAGGTGTACCACTGATAGTAAATACCCCACTTGCAAAGGAGCCTGTAACTCCGGCAGGCAGGTTACCTGCGGTAATGGAGGCGTCAATTGCGCCACCGCCGGTTGCATAAGTAATGCTGGTAACCGGTGTATTGATACAAACGGTTTGGGTACCAGTCCCAGGCGCCGAGGAAAGTGTTAAAGTAGAATTATCATTTACGGTTATTGTTCCACTAACAGAAACATTCACACACGGCCCTGTGGTGGTTATCGTATAATGAAATATACCAGGTACAGAAGGTGTGCCGGTTATCGTGAAGACACCACCACTATAGGTACCTGTGACTCCTGTTGGTAATGTTCCTGCTGTCATTGAAGCGCCTGTACCACCGCCGTCAATTGCGTATTTAATCGCAGAAATGGCATTATTGACGCAAAGGGTTTGTGCATCTGTGCCGCCGGCAGAAGAAAGACTAATTGTTGAATTGGCGTTGACAATTATGGAACCGCTGACTGACAGATTTATACAAGGCCCTACTGTTGTCACAGTATAGCTAAATGTGCCCGATTCAGAAGGCGTACCGCTAATGGTAAATACGCCTCCATTATAAGAACCTGTAACCCCTGCCGGCAATGCCCCTGCAGTGATGGAAGCGCCCGTTGCACCACCTGCAACTCGCATAAGTAATATCAGTTAGCGCATGATTGATGCAAACAGTTTGTCCATCGGTGCCCGTAGCGGACGACAGGCTGATCGTTGAATTGGCATTTACGGTTATGGTCCCGGTAAGTGACGGATTTACACAAGGGCCGGTGGTGGTAACTGTATAGTTAAAGATACCGGATTCGGTTGGCGTACCACTGATGGTAAAAACGCCGCCGGTATAATTGCCTGTAACACCGTTTGGCAAGCCTGTAACGCCGGCTCCGGTACCGCCATCATCAACCGCGTAGGTTATGTTAGCAATTGCGTGGTCGATACAAACGGTCTGCGTGGTGGTTGCCGCGGCTGAAGAAAGAAGGATAGATGAATTGGCATTCACTGTAATTGTTCCGCTTAAAGACGGGTTGATGCAGGGGCCGTCAGTGGTTACGACGTAGGTGAAGATTCCTGAAACGCCTGGATTTCCACTAATCGTAAAGGTCCCATTGTCGTAGGTGCCACTGATGCCGGCAGGCAGTCCTGCAACGTGAGCGCCTGTTGCTCCACCACCGATGGTATAGGCAATGGGTTCAATATCATTGTTAATACATATGGTTTGAGATGCTGAATTACTGGCCAAACTAATGGTAGAATTGGCATTAACCGTTACCTCCTGTTCCGCCGAAACGGTGCCATTGCAACCCCCTGTGATGGTGTAAATAACATTGGCCGTTCCTGCACCGGTGGCAGTTACATTTCCCGAAGCGTCCACCGTAATTACTGAAGGATCACTGGTGCTCCATACTCCAACGCCGGTACCACCCAATATTACACCATTGGCTGCCACGGACCTCACATCTCCAATACAAAGTGGTGTTGTAACACCGGTTACAGATGTTATGGCTGCATCCGGATAAACGGTTAATGACTGTTGAACTGAAGGAGTTCCGTTGCATCCACCGTTAATTGTAAAAATAATATTGACGGTTCCCGCACTGTGTGCAGTAACATCGCCGGACTGAGGATCCACGGTGGCCACATTTGTATTCTCGCTGCTCCACGTTCCGATGCCCCCACCTAATATTACATTTCCAGCAGTATAAGTGGTGGTGGCACCAATACAAAGCGGGCTGGCGCCTGTTATTGTACCAACGCCGGCATTCTTAAGAACGGTGACTAGTTGTTGGGCTGAAGGACTTCCATTGCATCCGCCCGTAATCGAGAAGATGATGTTGGCTGTTCCATCTGCTACCCCAGTCACTACACCGCTTTGCGGATCCACTGTTGCTACACTGGTATTATCACTGCTCCAGGCTCCTGTACCTCCGCCCAATACTACACTACTTACGGTATAGCTACCGGTTGCACCAATACAAAGAGGGCTGACGCCTGTTACGGTGCCCACGCTGGCGTCTGGAAGTACGGTTAATAACTGTTGTGCGGAAGGAGCACCGTTACAACCACCACTGATGGTGTAAATGATATGGGCAGTTCCTGGATTATGGGTAGTTACTTTTCCAGAAACGGCATTTATGGTAGCCACATTGGTATTGTCGCTGCTCCAGGTGCCTGCTCCGCCACCCAGCACTACATTACTTACCGTATAGGTAGAGGTTGCACCGGTGCATAGTGGAGTGGTTCCTGTTACGGTTCCAACACTTGCGTCAGGAAGTACGGTCAATGTTTTTTGTGCGGAAGGAGTGCCATTACATCCACCGTTGATGGTGAAAATAATATTTGCGGTTCCGGCATTGTGTGTTGTCACTTTACCTGAAACAGCATTTACTGTTGCTACACTGGTATTATCGCTGCTCCATGTGCCTGTGCCGCCACCCAATACTACATTGCTTACGGTATAGGTGTTGGTAGCACCCACGCAAAGCGGGCTGGTTCCTGATACGGTACCCATGCTGGCGTCAGGAAGCACGGTTAATAATTGCTGTGCAAATGGAGTTCCGTTACATCCTCCATTAACAGTATAAATGATATTTGCGGTTCCTGCATTATGGGTAGTTACTTTTCCTGAAACCGCATTTACTGTTGCTACGTTGGTATTGTCGCTGCTCCATGTACCTGTGCCTCCACTCAATATTACATTGCTAACGGTGTAGGTATTGGTAGCACCCACACAAAGCGGGCTGATTCCTGAAACAGCACCAACACTGGCATTTGGAAGAACGGTCAATGATTGTTGTGCCGCAGGAGTTCCGTGACAGCCACCGTTGATGGTAAATATGATGTTGGCTGTTCCTGCATTGTGAGCGGTAACTGAACCGTTCTGGGGATCTACGGTAGCTACATTGGTATTGTCGCTGCTCCAGGTTCCGGTACCTCCGCCGAGCACTACATTACTAACTGTAAAAATAGTGGTAGCTCCAATACAAAGCGGGCTGGTTCCGGTTACGGCACCAACACTGGCGTTGGGAAGAACGGTCAATGTTTCTTGTGCTGAAGGAGTTCCGTTGCAGCCACCTGTTATGGTGAAGATGATGTTGGCAGTTCCATCTGCAATTGCGGTCACTTCACCTGTCTGCGCATCAACTGTTGCCACATTGGTATTATCGCTGCTCCAGGTGCCTGTGCCGCCGCCCAATACTACATCGTTGGCAGTAAAAGTAGCCGACGCATTGATACAAAGCGGACTGGATCCTGATATTGTGCCTACACTCGCATCAGCATTCACATTAATGGTTACATTACCTGAAATGGTGCTGGCACAACTGTTTGCATCGGTAACAGTAATGTTGCTGTTATCATATGTTGTGGTTGAAGTGGGTGATTCGTTTATAATAAATGGCCCTGTGCCAGTTTGCTGAACTCCATTTATTATATATGGAGTTGTGCCGCCGGTAATAGTAACTGTAACAGGGGCCGACTGGCCGCTGCAAATGGTTGCATCACTGCCGCTTATTGTTGCGGTAAGTTGGGCAGGTTGTGTAAGAGTTATAACCTGGCAGGTAGCATCCACGGTTAATGCTGAAGTAGTATTACTACACCCGGTAGTACTGCTGGTAAATGTAAATGTTGCAGTACCGGCAGTTGAACCGGTAGTTACTAGACCTGCGTTTGTTACTGTCGCGATAGATGGACTATTGCTTACCCAGGTACCACCGGTAGTGGGTGATAATGTGGTAGTGCTTCCAATACATATTGATGAACTACCGGTAATACTTACAGTTGGTGATGCGGTTACATTTATAGTACCCGTTGCATTTATACTGCCGCAACCTCCTGTTAAAGGTATGCTGTAATTAAAGGGACCTGATGCAGTCGGTGTTCCAGTGATTGTGATTGTGTTCGATGCCCATGTTGCCGAAACCCCTACGGGCAAACCATTAGCACCTGACACTCCATTATTTGATATTCCCGTTGCACCTGTTGTAGCGATAGTAATGTTTGTTAATGGGGTATTGCTACACAAGGTTGGTGACGACGACGGAACCCCAACTGTGTTGGCAGGTGTTACGGTTATCGTTCCTGCTGCATTGACTGCAGCTCCACAACCTCCCGTCAAGGGAATGCTGTAGTTAAAAGTACCAGATGCAGTAGGTGTGCCACTGATCGTAATGACATTCGCTGCCCATGTTGCCGAAACGCCTGCCGGCAAACCATTGGCACCTGACACGCCACTATTTGATATACCGGTAGCTGACGTTGTAGCAATAGTGATGTTGGTTAGTGCAGTATTAATACACAAGGTAGGTGATGATGAAGGGGCTCCCACTGTGGTGTTCGCTTTAACTACGATTGTTCCGGCTGCATTTACACTTCCACAACCTCCCGTTAAAGGAATGCTGTAATTAAAAGTGCCTGATGCAGTGGGTGTACCGCTGATGGTAATGGTGTTGGATGCCCATGTTGCCGAAACCCCTGCAGGCAAACCATTAGCGCCTGACACGCCGCTATTTGATATTCCTGTTGCGCCAGTGGTAGCAATAGTAATGTTAGTTAAAGCAGTATTGATACACAAGGTTGGTGATGAAGATGGAGCCCCGGCTGTGTTGTTAGCTAAAACTATAATAGTATTTGATGGAGTACCACTACCAAATGAAGTGGTGCAATTAAGTGTTCCTATCCCGGTTCCACTACCTGAAGTAAGATTTGTAACAGCAATAGTTGCATTACCAGGTGTTGTCAACCCTGTCGCAGTAAATGTTCCTGTACCAGCGGTTGTTACTGTCATTGTTGCTGTTAAACCTGTAGCATTAGGTAAGCTTCTGCTATAGGTAACCGTGTAAGTGCCTGCAGGCAGGCCTGCGGCCGATGAGGTAAGTGTTATTAAAGACGTACCCGCTGATGCACATACAGGTGTTACTGCCGAGGTACTTGTAAGACTATAAGTCGGGCACGCCCACGAAATTATTACCAGCCCATTTGCCCCAGAACCTCCATTATCGGTATTACCTGAGGTTCTGGCTCCTCCGCTACCGCCACCGCCGTAATTATTTCCTGGATTACCTTGAGTATTGCCGGTAACACCGGCTCCTCCATTTCCACCGCTTACAGTTGTCCCTGTTCCTGCCGTTCCAGAGTTATTAGCGTTTCCTCCGGCCCCTGTACTTCCTGCGCCTCCACCGCCGCCACCTGATGTAGTACCGTTTGAATTTCCACCATTACCGCCTGCAAATTCAGTAGTTCCTGTTGAAGCAGCCACTGTGCCTCCTGTCCCGCCTGTTGTTCCATTAGTTGCAGCTGAAGTTCCACCTGCGGCGATTACGGTAGTGCCGTTAAATGTTGAATTGCCGCCGTTGCTGCTTGGGCTGCCTCCAGTGCCACCAGTTCCCACAACTACACTATAAGTCGTTCCTGCGCTTACGCCTACTGTGCTGCTGGCATAAGCGCCGCCGCCGCCCCCACCCGCTTGACTAGTACCACCAGAGTTTTTCTGGCCACCAGCCCCACCCGCACCCCAGGCTTGTACAGTTACACTAGTAACACCTGCAGGTACAGTAAAGGATTGACCTGCACCTGTAGTTGTGAAGGTTTGAGTTTGGCTAAAGCCACTGCTCATCAAAAGCAAATTCGCGATCATCAATAAAATAGCGAATACTCCGGATTTACGTAAAAAGGATTTCATAAAAGAAGTTTTAATATTAGGAGTTTCAATAACTGTTTTACCAGCCTCGTTATTAAGGACAGCAGGTATAAGGTCTGAATGGGTCGAATGGTTTAAATTCATAAACTGACGGATAGTCGTGCAATGCATTCAAGCACTCTTGTTTTTGTTGTTGCGCTTTTGCATCGCCTGTACAGTGACATTATGGAATTTCTTACAAAAGAAATACTCTTTGCCAAGTTTATTATTGGCTGAAATAGGGGTGTTTTCATTGTTGAAGATTGTTCGTTTATAAGATTTGATTCCATCATTTTAAGTTTATTTTGAAACACATCCATTGCTGTCCTTAACTTTTATTGTATAAGCGATATTGGGAGCCAGCCCCGTAAATAATCTTAAATTGGTGCCGGTTGGCCCCAAAAAGCTTGTCCCATTATCAATCGAAAAAGTATAAGGGCTCGTTCCTCCACTTGCCGAAACAGTTATAGTACCGTCATTGGCAGCAAAACAATTTATATTGGTTTGCCCAGTTACGGAAGAGACAGGTAATGCATTTACTACAACATTAATTTGAGATCTTGGCCCTTCACATCCTACAGTTTGTGATACATAATAGGAAATAGCACCCGTAGTCGTTGTAACAGGTGTTGGCGCAGTTGAGGAACCAGTTCCACCAGAAGGAACTGTGTACCAAAGCAAATTTGAGCCAGTAGCTGTCAAGGGTACTGCTGCTGCATTTCGGCAATAAGTAACCGGGGTACTAACTCCGGGGGCAACTGGTGGGGTACAAGGTGTGTAGGTAACGGTAAATGAACCATTATAAACACCGGGCAAAGTTCCTCCTGAAATTGTAATTGCGAGAGTATTTGGCCCGTTTTGATTAAACAGAGCAATAGTGATGGGAGAAATATTTCCCGTAATACAAGTATTTCCATTACCACTAAGAGTTCCAATGCTTGTTCCATTCAGGCTAAAGGTAATAGTGGTTGTGCCAAATAATACTCCAAAATTTGCTTTAAAACTTATCGCCGTTATTGTTGCGCCAACAGGGATCCCTGTAGTGGGAACGGTCAAACTGGTATTGGTATTTGCATAAGTTCCATCGCCATTGCAAGCTGTTGTTGTGTTACCGGTAAAGTCAAAAAGTACGGTAGCGGTTTGCCCAATACTTTGCTTTGCAAAAACCATAGCAATCAATAATAAAATTGCCACCAGGCTATACCGTTTAAAGAGTTGTATTAATGTTTTCATTGCGTTGTCCGTTTTATTTCAAAAATTAGTTTCGTCATTCTTTATATTTGAACTATTGAACCGATTTTGATTCGCACCATGTGTTATCTTTTACTCTTATTTTATAGGGATTATTTGGCATCAGTCCCGAAAACAATCGGCTATTAGTTCCTGTTGGAGGCAAATAACTCACTCCATTGTCAATAGAGAAGGTATAAGGACCACTTCCTCCCCCTGCCGACACCGTGATCGTACCGTCGTTAGCCGCGTAACAGGTAATGTTTGTTTGATTGAGCACTGAAGAAACAGGCAATGCATTCACTGCCACCGGAGCAGTCGCATCAACGGCAGCACATCCGTTTCCACCTGTTATCTGGTAATGAAGTGTGTAATTCCCCGGTTTACCTGTTGAAGGGTTTATCTGACCCGTTGCAAAAAGCTGCCCTGCAGGAAGCAAAAAAATTAATAACGCAACCAATACCCTTCCCGTCCTTCGATGGGATTTAAGGCCTGTTATCATTATCTTTTTTTGCCCAATCTTATTTTTGAATTCGTTCATTTTCTATTGGTCGTTTCATTTTGATATACATCCATTACTGTCTTTCACTTTTATCTGATAGGGAATATTTGGCGCCAATCCGGCGTATACATTCGTGTTTGCTGTAGTACCAGTTAAATAAGCTGCATTATTTATTGAAAATGTGTAAGGGCTTGCCCCACCGCTTGCCTGGACAGTTATGGCGCCATCGGTGTTGCCATTACAGGTTATATTGGAATGACCGGTTATCGTTGACAAAGGGACACCGCAAATATTTATGGTATTTGATACAACCAAAGTGGCTGATCCGGGCACCTGGAAATTAAGCGTGTATGGATTTCCTGCTGGACCGGATAGCTGCAGGTTTGTAAAAGTGGCATTGCCACTGGCGTCCGTAGTTGCTGTATTGTTACCCAGCGTGCCACCCGTTCCGGATTGTATTGAAGCAGTAACAACGATCCCTGGTACGGCAAGGCCGTTTCCATCTAAAATTTGTATCACAACCGGTTGCGCGAAATTGGAGCCGGCGGGAACTACCACTGACGGTTGTGTCGTAATTGCCATGGAGGGCGCCTGATAACGAATGATTACAATACCTGATCCGCCAGCCCCTCCGGCACCACCGGTCGTGCCACCTGCACCACCGCCTCCCGCGCCCCTGTTAGCAGTACCGACACCTCCATTTGCCGCAACAGATCCGGTACCACTACCTCCGTTACCCCCACCACCATTACCGCCAGCACCCGCATTTCCAGAACTAGATCCAAGATGCTGAAATCCACCACCACCTCCACCTGCATAAACAATAGAACTTCCTGATATTAAAGATGTAAAACCATCCCCACCTTTTCCGGCGTTACTATTCTTCCCCGTAGTATTTACTCCGTTTGCTCCTGCCTGGCTTTGCCCGCCTCCTCCTCCGGCAGCAAAAGATCCATTTGCGCCGTCTCCACTATCGTAACCCTTGCCGCCCGCCGTTCCCTGAGCTACAGTTCCAGATCCTCCGGCATCCGTCACATTATGATATGCGCCTCCACCAGAGCCTCCTGAAGACGACAATCCGGTAGATTGCCCTCCTCTGCCACCGCCAGCTGCGTTGAATGTGGCAAAAACAGAATTACCGCCGGCAGTATTTGCACCGCCACCCGCCCCGACTGTGACCGGGTATGACTGGACGGTTACACCAAAAGAAGAATTTGTAAGCACTCCTCCTGCACCACCTCCACCACCAGTCCTGTCACTGGAACTACCACCACCACCACCACCGGCAACTACTAAATATTCCACATTGGGTACTCCTGAAGGAGGAGTAAACGTTGTTGAACCGGTTGCAGTATAAGAATGTATTTCATACCAGGTGCCGCTGATATTTATCTCTGTAACAGTACCCCCCGAGCCTTTCAATCTTACCGGCCCTGCTTGTCCGAAACTATTCTGGATTAAAAGCAAATTTGAGATGATTAATATAACGATGCATATTCCGGATTTATATAGCCGTTCCAGTTTCATTATCTTAATCATTTTAGGCCTCAATTTCATTGCTGCACAATTAGGGTTTTAAAAAAATTTTATTTTGATATACATCCATTGTATTTTTACTGAATGGGTTTTGATTCACACCCAACATTGTCTTTTACTCTTATTTTATACGTACCCGCGCCAAGTCCATTAAATGCCGGAGATGGCTGGTAGGTTGCCCCGTTTGTTATTGAATATCCGGTAAATGATCCACCACCACCACTGCCGTTGACTACGATTGTTCCATCACTGGCACCAAAACAGCTTATATTATTTTGAGTGGCGGAGGCCGAAGGTTGTGTACAAAATGTGGCGTACATCGTCCAGTTTTCCGTTGATGACGTTCCTCCTGACCATGACGTGGGAAAGACACCATAGTTCTGGATAATAAAATTACCGGTATTAGCGGCCCCTGCTGCATAGGACGGGCCGGATGTAACAGTGCTCCATTGCCACACAAGCCAATAAGTTCCGGCAATTAATGAAAGGATTGAAGGAGTTCCACTGCTAATATTTACTGTGGTTAACTTTGGCTGGCCTGTGGCGTTGATGGTTATATCCGCGCTTTCCCATTGTTTGGCTGCCGGTGCCGTGCCGCTTCCATTATCTGAATAAATAGCGAGACGGACATTTCCTGCTGCATGTGTATAAAAATTGACGGCACTAAAAGCTGTATTAACTCCTAACAGTGCTTTAGTTGCTTTTGCATAACCTTCAGTCTGAACCCCGGCAAAGGCGATATGATCCTGGTTTCCGGCAGCAAGATTTCCGACGACCGGATTATTGGGAAAAGCTGTTCCATAGGTCAGGGCCATAGACTTTCTTACGAAACCGGTTACACCAGTGCTCTTTGTTATAAAATTCGCAGCGGCGTTACCCGAATTCATATTATAAGCCAGCCAGTAAGTTCCGGCTGGTAAAAATGTATTTGTAATCAGGATAGTTGAAAGTACACCGGCTGTTACGGTGGCGGATACTTCTATAAACAGCTTGGTTCCAGGCGCACCGGAGCCATTATCATTATAGATGGTAACGCTAATCGTTCCGTTAGCGCTTCCAAAGGTCCTTATAGAAACAGCAGTAAGTGGAACGGTTGTGGTTACAGGGTCGAAAATAAGAAAGTTACCTGCATTATTGCTTACCTCAGTAAGTACGTTTCCAACGATTGTTTGCGGATAGCCAGTTGTACCGGGTGTGGTAATACCCAGATTCTGCGCTGATAACGGCAACACATACCCGAAAAATAAAATTGTAAATAATATATGCAGTAATTTTATTTTCATATCATCGTTATTCTAAATTCCGTTTTCGTTATTAATTTATTTTTTTGTTGGTTATTGAAGTGATTTTGATTCACACCCTGCATTATCTTTTGCCCTGATCTTATAAGGCGTATTTGCTGCCAACCCTGTAAATAATCTTGCATTCGTATTTGTAGGAGACAGGTAGTGGCTCCCATTATCAACTGAAAAAGTATAAGGTGCCGAGCCACCGCTGGCTGTCACTTCAATCGTGCCATCATTGGCATTAAAACAGCTGATATTACTTTGTGCTGCTACGGCTGCAACGACGGCAGTGGGCTCTGTGATCACGACAGTTGCAGTTGCGGAGATGCCAAGGGCGTTTTCAGTTACTGTTGCTATATAGGTTCCGGCCGCAAGATTCACCGCATTCTGCGTGGTCTGCGCGGGGACTGAATTCCAGCTATAGGTATAGGGGGTGCCACCGCCGCTTGCACTTACTGATGCACTACCACTTGCCTGTCCGTTGCAGACGGCGTTTGATTGAGCGCTGATCGTTGCGGATACATTATTCACTGCATTTCCTGCCGTTCCGGTAATGTCAGTAAAGGATGCTGAAGCTTTTCGTAATCTCACCCAATCCACTATTGTTGAAGTGCCTGCTACTTCAGTAACGCTTAAGCTGATGTATCTTACCGGAGTGGCAATATTTGCCACACTGTTTGATCTTATGAGCGTAAGGGCGGGGTAATTGTAGGTGTTCCATTTATAAGTATTGCCTGCTCCATCGGTCACCTGCCACTGGGTTAGGTAATCGGTGTTGGCATTGATGTTACCTGCCTGGAAGACCCCGTTCCAAAAAACTTGTGCGGTTGCCTGAGCCCCTGCATTTTGATTAAAATAACCGTTGTCAAAACCAAATGGGTTGCCTCCAAAAACACTGGTAGTGGCATAAAACCGGTTGCGGTTATAAGCGCCTTCACGGTGTTTGGTTTCAATTAAAAAAGAACCTGAAATTAAGAAGGCAGCCGAATTAGACAAGGACACTGTTCCGCCATTGGTATTTGACAATGTAACATTTGTGCCGGATTGGATCACAGTATTACCTCCAGTGGCAATTGTTGACCAGGTTGAAGTAAGGGGCGCGGTGAAATCATCAAAAAAATCAAAAACAGCAGAACCATTACTTGCGGCGGGTGCTGCAGCATTCCCATAATACATGTACAGAGCAGTTGCCCCACTAGTGACGACATTAACCCAAAGAGTCGAAGTGCCTGCATTATTCCAACTTTCAATCCAATAATCGCAAACACTATTATTAATGTCATAAAAACGAAGGTCGTTGCCGTTGGCATTCATATTGACATATTGACCGGCGGTGAGTGAAACTTTCACCTGGAAATTAGCGGCTGGAGTGGCTGCGCTTAATGTGATCTTACGACAAAATCCCCAGCCGGGGCCTGGGCCGGTCACTGAAGCCCTCGCATTATCGGCTACAACCAGGAACATTGCCCATGGTAATATCCTGAGGCTGCCCCACGTAAACAACCGCTTTAATTGGGGTAAATTTTTATTGAAGTTTGCGTGCACGTTAGCTTTTACCATCAGTTCGATTCCGGATGCAGGCATCAACATTTTGGCGCCCGAAAAGCGGGTATCACCAGGGCTGATAAATTTCTTTGTAAAAATGGTTTTGTAAAAGTTTAAACTCATAGAGGAGCATTGATATAAGGAAGAATAGATGGTTTCCTAGAAAGTGCTGTCCAAAAGACTGCTCTTTTAAAATGAGAAGCTCAACGCTAGCCATATGCATGTTCATGCCTTACAGGCTGCAAATTCATATAACATGATACCAGCAAAGTATGGGCGCCAGACGATAGACTCATAAACTAAAAATTAATTGTCTTAAATTTTATTCAGCGATAAATAAGAGAAATGAAGCTTTGTGGTCCATGTCAGAAATTGGAAAATATTTGTTAACCAGGGGGTGCCTTACGGCATTGTTTTTTTCAAAGGCGGATAAAAAATCTATTGCTTACCAAACGGTTACAAGTGGCCGGAAATAATTGATTAAGGGTAAGTTAGCAGCTCAAAAAATATTGGAAGAGAAATTTAGATCTCATTTAGAGATCGGAGAACAAATTAGAAAATTGTTTTTACTTATCCAAACATTTTTAACGTTATTTTAAAATATTTTGTGCAATAAACTTTGTAAGGTGAAGCCGTGCTTATATCTATTGAACATTAAAAGTCTACACATCATTTTTCTAATTCCAGTTTTTTGTTTCAGTAATGTTTTTCTGACCGGGAAACTTGATTGATACGCTCCGAACCTGACATGGAGAGCACATGCAAAATCTATGTTTTCGCTTCTCTCAATACAGGTTTTAAACTGATCAGTTATCACTGTTCGATGGTTCTTTTTGCCAAAAGATTTCATAAAAGGCAACCGGTTATTATAAACTAATAGATCACTTTCACTTCTTTGAGGCTGCCGTCCGGCCGCGTAATCTGCAGTTGGTAAATGCCATGGCTTAAATTGAAATTCCAGTTAACAGGTTCAGTGCTGTTACCTTCCTGCCGCTCAATTTGTTTTTGCATGATAAGCTGGCCAAGGTTGTTCATCAACCTGATGTTATATTTCCCTTTAGGCTGATTGGTAAACTGAAGACGAATGATGCCATCTGTAATTGGATTGGGATAAACCGAAATCGAGGAATTTTGACTGCCTGCCTGAACTTTAATTACCTGGCTATAAGTATATTTTCCATTGTTGTCAAGTATTTTCAAACGATAATAGTTATATCCAAGCGCTGGTGATTCATCAGTCGCCAGGTAGGTTGCGGATGTACCTGCGGTCTGTGCAGATCTTTCCGCAAGCAGTGAATAGTTATTTCCATCTGCAGACTTTTCCAACTGGTATTTGTTGATATTTATTTCATTAGCCACCTGCCATTGCAAATGAACCACGTTGTTTTGCTGTTCACCGCTAAACGAAATGATGGTCACAGGCAATGCAGCCATCGTTTTATAAATGATCCTGAAACGCAATGCGGCAAAAGACGCGGCATCGGTAGTTACTGCAAAATCTACCGAGGTTTTTCCTTCCGGATTAACCGGGGTTTGTGTTTTGAGATAAGTGTCCTCGAGAAACCCCTGAGCGGCTCCGGAAAGATTTTTAGCTATAAATTCAAAATGGTAATTTCCTACTTTTAGACTTGTTTCGCTGTAGAAAACCGTGTCATTCGGTAAAGGGAACTGCCTTCTTTCAACGATGAGTTGTTTGCCGCCGGAAATAATTGATAAATTTTCGGAACTGTTGAATATTTTTCTGCCGTCAAGACCATCAATACCATTAATAAACCGGTCACTAAATTGCTGCAAAGTGCCATCCAAAAGAATTTTATTGACACCGGATATGATGTACAAATTGGTGCGGAGCTGCGCCTCTTTTCCATTTACTCCTGCCGGTCTGAATACGGTGAGGAAGCCAGAGTTGGCGGTCGCTTTTGATGTTTCATTAAAGATCATTGAACCGGCGCTGCTACTTGTATTCTGAACAAAGAAGGCCTGCCCGCTTTGAATAAAATTGTTGGTGCTTCCATCTCCCGGAACACTTATGTAGTCCACTCCTGATTTCAGGTAAGTAAAATATTTTCCATATCCATAATTGCCCCCATCGTTTGAATTCCAGATGGTAAAGAAATCATCCACATTGGATGACCTGTCTGCCATTACTTTACGCATATCTATGGCTGAGGCAAAAGGATTTCCCACAGAAGTAAAACTGGTTGCCGCTGCGGCAATCGTTTGCTGGTGCTGGTTTACTTGTCCGGTTATGCGCAGAATGGTTGGATTGGCCGTCGTAACAGTGCCCCCATTTACTGTTCTGTCGCCTCTTACAAACAGCATGTAACCGTGCGGATTATGAATCTCATTGCCGGTATTGGTGATGCCAATCCATGAACCGGAGGACGCCGGGTCAAAATATTTCATAGACGGCGCAGGACTGGTAAGATCAAATCCGGTTCCGGTTCCTGTGATCTGCGTTCCATAACCTGCCGGCGTCAGCCCTTTTTCCATCCAGCTATCATGCACCGATTGTCCTTTGGCCGGTGTTGCCAAAAATTCCCAGGCTTTCGCATGTTTGCCAGGGCCGATATTGATATAGCGCTCCACCGTTACACTTCCATTGATTGAATTAGCAGCCGCCAGCGGGCCGATGTTTGCAGTGCTATTTGCGTTCGATTTTAAAGTGATGTTATTCCCGGAATTCAAAATGGCGGAAGTGCTGCCGAAAGTTACATTTCCTATAATGTTTAAGGTGTCATTAGCTGCAGCAGCCACATTTACATTATTGCTGACCACCAGATTTTTAACGGTATGATTTTTAAACAGGTTGCCATCCACCGGTTGTGCCCCGGTTGTTCCGTTCAATTCAATGGTTCCATCCATTACATCCAACACCCCCGCATTGCTGATGGTGCCCGAAATCTGCAATAATCCTGTTGCATTGATGGTTAAAACGCCGCCTGAAAGGATGTGCAGATCTTTTATAGTAGCAATCGGTGTATTACTCAATACAGGACTGTATGCAGCAGCCGGGATAAATACTTCGTTGCAACTTAAAGAAGGCACCTGGTTATCTGACCAGTTCGCGGCGGTATTCCAGTCGTTCGGTTTTGATGCTGTGCCGCCCACCCAATAATTGTGGATCTGAACGGTAGCGATCGCCGTCCATACCGCGCCGCATGTATTGGAAACTTCAGCCCTATAAAAGGTAGGTACGGTAATATTGCTAAACGCCTGGGTGGTTGTGGTATTTGAAATATCTGTCCAGGTGGACGAAGTGCTGTCTAATGAATATTGCCACCGTGTTGGGATATCACTATTTCCGGAAAGCAACAGTGAACCGCTGCTTCCGCTGCATGTTGCAACAGACGCAATAGTTCCTGCGGTCACCGGTGGATGAACGGTTATGCTTCCTGTAGCGCTACCGGCACCGCAACCTCCGGTTGTGGTGATGGTATAGTTAAACGTGCCGGTGACGGAGGGCTTACCCGAAATAGTTAAGACGCCGGGTGAAGGCGTAAGCACCACGCCAGCAGGCAACCCGCTTGCAGAAGCGCCGGTTATCCCGGAAACCGAATAAGTAATGCTGGTGATGGCCGATGCCAAACAAACGGTTTGCGCATCTGAACCTGCGCCGCTGGTGAGCGTAAGTGCGGTTGGCGGATTCACGTGGATGCTGCCATTGGCGGTAGTGGTACCGCAGCCTCCTGTTAAAGTGATGGTATAATTAAAAGGGCTTCCGGTTGAGCTTGCCGGTGTTCCTTTAATGGTTACTTTATTGGCCGTCCAGGAAGCTGTTACTCCCGATGGTAAGCCGCTAAAAGTGGCGCCCGTAGCACCGGTGGTGGCGTAGGTAATGTCTGTAATCGCACTACTCTCACAAATGGTTTGGGCATCTGTTCCTGCAGCAGAAGACAGAGTGATGCTATTAGCGCTTGCGACGGTAATCGTTCCTGATGCACTGATATTTCCACATCCACCAGTTAAGGTAACGGTGTAGTTATAAGGACTACCTGTATTGGCCGAAGGGCTGCCACTGATGGTGGCCACATTTGCTGCCCATGCACCGGTTACACCCGCCGGAAGATTGCTGAAAGTTGCTCCGGTGGCGCCTGTTGTGGCGTACCTGATGCTTACCAACGGGCTGTTTTCACAAACCGTTTGTGCATCGCTTCCCGAACCGGAAGTTAGCGCAATGGTATTTCCAGGTTTTACATTTATAGTTCCATTAATGCCAGCGTTTCCACAACCACCCGTTAATGTTACCGTGTAGGTAACCGGCCCGGCGGTTGCTGTTGTAGGGCTCCCGGAAATGGTAACCTTGTTGGCTGCCCAACTTCCGGTAATGCCTGCCGGAAGGTTGCTGAAAGTAGCCCCCGTGGCGCCTGTGGTAGAATAGGTAATATCTACAGCCGGTTGGTTGATGCACACTGTTTGGGCATCAGTTCCTGCTGCGGAAGAAAGCGTTATAGCGTTTCCATTGGTGACCCAAATTTTTCCGGTGGCCGATCCTGCGCCGCAGCCACCTGTGAGCGTAACTGTAAAATTATAGGGGGATCCAGCCAGGCTTGCCGGAGCTCCGCTGATGGTAACGACGTTGGCGGCCCAGTTGCCGGTAACGCCAGGTGGCAAACCGCTAAAACTGGCGCCTGTAGCCCCTGTTGTTGCATAAATGACCGGCGTAAGCGTTCCATTGAGGCAAACGGATTGATTGTCTGTTCCGGCTGGTGAAGTAAGGCTGATGGAGCCTGATGTTATGATGGTGATTTTCCCGTTAATTGTGGTATTGCCGCAACCTCCGGTTAATGTAACGGTATAATCGAAAGGATTGCCAGTCATTGAAGACGGACTGCCACTAATGGTAACTCACATTTGCTGTCCATTGGCCCGTAACACCAGGTGGTAACCCGGTAAAAGTGGCTCCTGTTGCGCCCTTTGTTGTGTAGGTTATGTTGGTGATCGCTGAATTGAGACAAACAGACTGGTTATCTGTTCCTGCAGCAGATGAAAGTGTGATGGTGTTCGCCGGAGTAATGGTAACATCCGTGTTTGCCTTTGCCTGGCAGCCTTTTGAATCAGTTACAGTAACTTTATAGGTACCCGAATCACCCAGCGGCACATTGTTAATCACCGGGTTTTGTGCAGCTGATGAAAAATTACCGGGGCCAGACCAGCTATAGGTACTTCCACCGGTGGCGCTAAGATTGAGTATGGCATTTTCACAGACCGGTCCGTTATTATTCGCCGTAGCGGTAGGCAACGGATTTTCTGTAACCGTTACGCTTCCAGGAAGCGAGTAGCTACATGCACCGGACGTTCCAATAACGGTATAATTACCCACCTGGTTTTGTAAACCCAAATCCAGCGCTGTACCCGTTCCCGGAACCGGGCTTCCCACCGGATCGCCGTCTTTATATAGCTGATAATTGATACCAATCACAGAGCCTGCCAGACCAACATGCACTCCATCGGAACCGGCACAAAAGCCACCGCCGCCTGTAAGTGCGTAATTGATATTTTTAATGCAGTATGATAATTTGATTCCATCAATTGACGAAGGCGGACCAGGCCCTAACTGATCGTTGTTATTGACCCATGTGAAAATTAAGAAAAAAGTGTGACCCGCAATTCCGGTAAGGTTTGTACTTTCACTCGTGTAATCTGAGTTGTTGCTGAACTGAAACCAAATCTGTTCTGCCTTGCCTCCCGGTAAAGCATCTGCTAAAGGACTGGTTAGTGAGGTGTCGGCATATACTGCTAATCCATCTGTCATTTGACCATTGGAATCATACTCAACATTTCCTTTCAGGCGAAATTGAATGATCACACTTATTGCATTTGCGGGGATGGTTACTTTTATGTAAATATGTGAAATATGAGCAGTGGTATTATCATACGAATAATGTGCAGGGTCGCCGTCAGCAGAAATATAAGCGCTGTTAGGAGGATTATAAAATGTTGTTGAGCCAACCACCCATTTATTTGCTGAACTGTTTACAACCGACCAGCCATTAGCCGCAAAAGTATTTCCCTGGTCGAAACCACCGCTTCCTACCGGGTCAATTACTGTTTGAGCATGTATGCCGGTAAGATAAAAGAAGCAACAAAGGAGCGACGCGTAAAATTTCTTCATAGACCGGTATGTCTGATTAAAGAACCTAAATGTGATTTCAGGTGGTAACAGGATAAAAGAAATTTTGAAAGAGGTTATTACTTAGGATGGATTTGAAAAGACGAACCGGAAAAAAAAGTCAGCTGCTCAGTGAAACATGGGTTTGCGGCGGTTCTGAGGAAAAGGATTTTAGAGCAAAGAGTTCCTGCTTCGAAATAATTGTTTGTAAGATAATGTTTAAAATTAAAATTCCTATCCTCAAAAAAATTATTTTATGAAATAGAAAGCTGGAAAAACCGGATCCCCGAATCCGTTACCACCGTGTAAACGCTTCTTCAATCGCGGGCCAATAAAAGTAAAAAAACTACATTTTGGCTTTTGCGGATAGGAAGCATATCAACAACAATTGAAACAATGACTTCACCGGATTTAAAAAAAATAACCCGGAGCCTGTAACAGCCCGGGTTAATGAATTAATAAATGACCTTGATCAGTTTAACGTTTTTATCCGGCTTCACAATTTCCAACTGGTAGGTGCCATGTGCCAAATTGTAATTCCATTTTAGCTGTTCAGTACTACTGCCATCCGTACGGGTAATTTGTTTTGAAACGATCAGTTGGCCCAATGGGTTTAACAACCTCAGCCGGTACACGCCGCCGGGCTGGTTGATCATCTGAATATTGATTACACCGTTGGTGACCGGGTTTGGATAAATACGGATGTCCGGAACAAGGAACTGCATCAGCACCTTCACGGTTTGAGTATAGCTGGCCTTGCCGTCAACCTCTACACTCCTCAGCCGGTAATAGTTGTACCCTGCGGACGCATTTTGATCCAGCCAGGTATAGCTGCCGGCTACCCAGATTATTGGCAGCCACAGTACCTGCCTTATTGAAGTGAACACCGTCAATGGATTTTTCTACTTCGTACTGTTGTATCTGATTTTCATTTTGAACTTCCCATATAACCGCTACATCGGTATTTTTTGGATAAGCATCAACGGAAACAAATGTTACCGGAAGAGCTACTGCAGTTTTGTACACAATCCTGAAACGATTGGCTGCAAAGGATCCTGCTGCATTAGTTACCTTAAAATCAAGTGACGTTTTTCCTTCAAGGCTAAGCGGTGTGCGTGTTTTCAGATAAGTGTCTTCCACGAATCCGCTCAACACCGGCCGCTGATAAGCCACTTGCGATAAAGTCAAAATGGTAATTTCCTGCTTTTACGCTTGCCAGGTTATAGAAAACAGTGTCCTGCTCTACCGGGAACTTTCTTCTTTCAATGATAAGATCTTTTCCGGCGATGCGGATAGAAAGGTTTTCCGAGCTATTATAGAATTTCCTTGCATCCAGTCCATCAATCGCGTTATCATATTCATCACTGAATTGCTGAAGCGTGCCATCCGCGATGGTGCTGCTGCCATCTGCATTAACCACATAAAGATTGGTGCGTAATTGCGCTGCTCTGCCCGAAGGGCGCTCCGGCCTGAAGAAAGTAATAAAGCCGCCGCTTGCGTTTGCTTTGGAGTGTTCATTGAATACCATATTGCCGGCGCCCCCTGTTGTCTGTACAATAAATGCCTGGCCACTCTGGATAAAATTATTGGTCACCGGACCGGGAGTACTCTCGTAATTGCCATTACCCGGGTTCAAACTAAAGGTTTGGTAGGCGCCATACCCATATGTACCGCCGAGGTTAGAATTCCAGACTGTAAAGAATTCATTAACACCGCCTGCTTTGGCCAGCATCACTTTTTTCATATCCAATGCTGCCGCATAAGGATTGCCGATTGATGCAAAGACATTGGCTGCTACGGGTATGGTCTGTGTGGCGGTAAGTAAAGTTCCGGTAGAGCGCATGGTGGTAGGATTGGCTGTTGTATTCACCACGCCATCCACGCTCCTATCGCCTCTTACAAAAAGCATGTAACCCCTTGAATCGTAAAGCTGGGTACCTGCACTTGCCACGCCTGTCCAGCCCGTAGCGTTAGATAGATCAAAATATTTCATTGAAGGCGCCGGTGATGTCATATCGAAACCAAGCCCTGCTGCGCCTGTAACCTGGGTGCCATACCCGGTAGATATTTTGCTTCCATTTTCCATCCAGCTTTGCAGCACTGTCTGTCCTTTTGTAGGCGTTGCAAGGAATTCCCATGCCTTGGCGTGGCCGCCACCACTAATATTGATGTAGCGCTCAACGGTTACCGCTCCGTTGATGGTGTGATTGGTCATGATCTCCGATCCAGCCGGTTTCGGTAACTGATGATTTGATCGTAAGGTTACCATTGGCATTCAGGGTTTTACCTCCGGCGGTAAAGTCTACTGAAGTAATCACATTCACCGGGCCGTTCAGCGTAGCCCCTGCCGCGCTGGTATTGCTGATCAGCAAATTCTTCACCGGTATGTTGCCAGTGGTGGTTATTGTTTGAGCAGTTGTGCCGTTCAATTCAAGCGTAGCTGCGGTTGCATCAAGGCTGCCCTGGTTGCTGAGTGCGCCGCTTAACTGCAGCGTTGCCCCGGTTATGGTGAGTGTTGCGCCGGCGTCAATCTGCAGGTTTTGAAGCGTTACCGTGCCGGTGTTGATTAATGGCTGATGTGGAGTACCGCCCGGTATGTGCACGTTAGGACAAGATGCAGATGGCAATTGATTATCAGACCAGTTGCTGGCAGTATTCCAATCGGTGCTGGTCGTTCCGGTCCACAGGTTGTGAACACCAATTAGCACACTGTTGGAGAAGACAGGACCACAACCGTTTGAAACCACTGCGCGATACCAAATGGCTGAAGTAACATTGGTATAGTTAAGTGTAACAGTGGTATTGGCAATAGGGCTCCATGGGGCGCCCCCGGTGGTGGAAGATTCCCAGCGAATCGGGTTGGAACTGTTGCCGAGCAGTGTTAATGTGCCACTGGATCCGCCGCATACGGCAGCGGGAGCGGTGATCGTGCCGGGAACCGCTGCTGCGGATACCGTAATGATGCCGGTTGCAGTTGCTGCACCGCAGGAACCGCCCGTTGTTGTTACCGTATAAGTATAAGGGCCTGAAGGATCTGACGTGCTGCCCGAAATAGTGAATGTATTTCCAGCAGTTATACTTCCGCTCATGCCGGTTGGAAGCCCGCTAACAGTTGCTCCTGTGGCAAAGCCGCTGAAAGTAAATACAATGGGGTTGATTGGTGCGCCCTGGCAAACAGACTGAGACGCGCTTCCGCTTGTAAGCTGTACTGTTTGCGCATTTATGGTGATGGAGCCGGATTTACTGTTTGACGCACAACCGCCGCTGGTGCCCACGGTATAATTAAATACCTTGCCCACAGTTTCGGTAGAAGTGCCACTGATGGTAAATGTATGGGCAGTGGCATCGTAAGTGCCGGTTATACCTGCAGGTAATGCGCCGGAAATAATAGAAGCGCCGGTTGCATTGGTAATTGTATAAACGATTGGTGTTATAGCTACGCCTGTACAAACAGTCTGTCCATCAGTTCCCGGGGCCGATGTAAGTGCTATGGCTGCCGCCGGTGTAACTATAATAGTTCCCGTTGCAGTATCCGGCTTGCAAGTACCCGAAGTAAGTACCTGGTAATTAAACGTTCCTGCTTGTGTCGGTGTACCTTTTATCTGATAAATGCCGCTGTTAAAGGTTCCTGTTACGCCTGCCGGCAAACCGGTTACTGTTGCACCCGTACCGGTACCTCCTACTGTGTAATTGATGTTGGTAATGGCCGTATTAATACATACCGTTTGATTGGCGGTAGCTGGGAGCGAAGTCAAAGAAATGGTTTCTACCTGGATCGTAATGGTTCCGTTTATGGAAGCAGCAGTACCCGGGCAGGCAGTGCCGGATGTGGTAACAGTATAATTATAAGTACCTGCCGGCGCAGTTGGTGTGCCGCCAATAGTAAAGGTATTAGCCGTAGCATCATAATTTCCTGTAACGCCAGCCGGCAAGCCGGTGGCCGAAGCCCCGGTGGCCGTGCCACCCACGGTATAAACAAGATTTGGCATTGGCAGACCTTTACAAACCGGTGCAGCGCTGCCTGCAGTAAGCTTAATAGAATCTTCCTGGACAGTGATGGTGCCGGTGGCAGAGGTTGGGTTACATCCGGTAGTAGTAACGGTATAGGTAAACTTCCCGGCCACTGTTGGCGAACCTGTGATGGTTAGGAAGTTACCAGAAAACGATGAAGTAATCCCTGAAGGCAAGTCCGGTAACGTTCGGGCCCCCGGAATTACCATTCCCTACAGTATACACAATCTTGGTAAGCGGAGCGTTTTTACAAACGGTTTGCGCGTCTGTGCCCGGTGCTGATTCCAGGTTGATGAAGGTAGAAAGTGTGGCGAAGGAAATATCGTCAAGGCCAAAATCATTGCCCGATAAAGCGCCTTGCAAATCATTAATATAGATTACGGCCTGGGTGGTGGTTGGTCCTGACGTCCATGTACCATAAAACCGTATCCAGTTGTCCGGCGAACCGGCGCTTTGGCCATGGTTTGCCAAGGCTGCCTGGGTTCCTACCAAAGCACCGTTGACACTGAATTGAAGCGTGGCATTGTTTCCGCTACTGTTTAAACTCATCGCCCATGCAGAGAAATAATAAGTGGTGTTTGGTAACACGTTTACGGTTTCTTTCCAAACAACCAATGTGTTGCCATGACCATTAACGGCCATGAAATTCCCGGTGCCTGTTGTGTGGTCATGTCCCCAGAAATTCGTGTGGACATATTGACCGCTTGGAGTGATGGAATAACCATTATTTCCACTGTCATCATATAATTCACCTTGTCCCGCCGGTACCAGTTGAGGACCATTGATGTCGGGCTTGTAATTATAATCGCTGGTGAATCCCACATTTCCAGCTTCAAAATTGCCATTAGTTACCAATTCCTGTGACACGCTGATGCTTCCGGTTCCGGGACAGCCCGGGCCTGAAATAGCGGTAACCTGATAAATACCGGATACGTCTCACATCGATGGATTGTGTAGTTTCTCCTGTACTCCAGATGTAGCTGGTAGCGGCCGGCACTGAAGTTGCCGTTAAATGAACTTTTCCCGGAACAATACAGTAATCTGCCGTCAGCGTTACCGTAGGAGAAGGATTAACAGTAAGCACCACTGTTTTGGAAGTGCTGCAACTACCCGCATTAGTAGCTGTTGCGGTATACGTTACATTACCACTGTTGGCGGGTTTTGCATAGACAGTGGAAAGAGCGGTGCCGGTATACGGAACAGTCGCCCCCGGATCGGTATAAAGATCGGTTGTGGGCGACCAGGTAACGGCAAGCGGTGTGTTTGGAATAGTATAATTGAAAGTTAATGACCAGTTTAAAATTGTGCCGCTATTGGTAAAATTATCATCTTCTGCGCCGAGCGTCCATGTTCCATTAAGTATGCTGTATAAATTGGCAAAATTAACATTAACACCGGAATTAGGTGTGCCGACATTACTGTTACGGTCTGCTGTGTAAGTCCCGGTAAATGGTGCTCCATTATTGGTAAAAGGACTTCCCCCTAAACTGCTTATTACTGTATTTTGGAAATTGTGACCTGAACCTCCCCGATTATTTACCAGGTTTATAACTGTTCCATTGGGCGCCCTTAAATTTAAGACCAAATCCGCGTCTGCGGTATGGTTGATGTTGAGCGTTACAGTCATACTGTTAATAACCGCTCCGGCCGGAACGGTAGAAACATTCATGTTTGTTGTTATAGCACTTGGTGCTATGGTAATTGGAAATCCGAAAAGAGAAAAACCTAAGGCATCGGGAATATTAAGATTTATATTTCCCGAAGGAACGGTGACAGTTCCTGACGAAGTGGTTGAACTTGTTGCTGTTAATGGCTGAACAACTCCCTGGCAAATAGTTGCGCTTGCCGGTGTAATCAAAAAGTTTGCCGGTACCGGCATTAATTGTCAATATCTTGGTGGAAACCGCCACTGTAGCACAAGGCGCATTTGGATTGGCGGTTAACGTGATCGTAGCTGTACCCGCGGAGATTTCTGCTGCAGTTGGCGTATAGGTGGCCGTAGTAAGGGAATTGGCATTGGTGAAGGTGCCCGCCCCACTCCACGCTATAGTACTATAATTCGCAGCACTTGACCCCGCTGTAATATTTACAGCCCCTGAGTTCGCACAAGTCTGAACCGCAGTTCCTGCCACCGCTGTCAGGTGCAGCGCTAATAGTAACCGATGCTGTAGTGGTAAATGTGCTGCACCCGCCGGCACCTGTTGCGGTATAAGTAACCGTATAAGTTCCGCCTGTACTGGTGCCTGTTGTGATTGCACCTGTAGAACCATTAATAGTCAGGCCTGCAGTAGAACTAAAAGTTCCACCAGGTGTTAATGCATTTGGTGTTATTGTAACCGTACCTGCAGTGGTGCAATAAGGCGAGCCTGCGTAAGAGAAAGTTCCTGATGGCGCTGTGGTAATTGTTACACTGGCTGTTGTGGTAAATACAGAACATCCGGGCGCATTCACTGTATAAGTTACTGTATAAGTACCCGCACTGCTGGTTGCCGGCGTAATGGTACCGGTTGTTCCGTCTATGGTTAAGCCTGCAGCTGAAGTATAAGTTCCGCCTGCAGTTCCTGTTCTGTTAACAATTACCGGTGCTGAACTGGTACAGAAAGGTGAGCCACTGTAGGAAATAGTAGCCGCCGGCGCGGTGGTGATGGTAACGTTTGCTGTAGTGGTATAAAGGGCGCATCCACCTGCAGCAGCCACGGTGTAGGTCACTGTATAAGCACCACCTGTAGCTCCCGGAGTAATAGTTCCTGTTGAAGGATCTATTGTTACTCCTCCTGTTGTTGGTGAAATTGAATAGGTTCCGCCGGTAGTGCCTGTATGAGTTACAGCTATAGCGCCTCCGCTCGTACAATAAGGGCTGCCGCTATAAGCTATCGTTGCAGATGGTGCTGCATTTACAGTAATTGTTTGCGTTTTAGTTGCAGGTGTCCCACAACTGGTAATTATTGAATAAGTGATATCTACAGTTCCACTTTTCACTCCCGTAACTACTCCGGAACTGTTTATGGTTGCTGTAGACGCGTCGCTGCTGCTCCATGTTCCGCCGCTGGTAGCATCGTTCAATTGCAGCGTGCCACCCACACATACATTAAAGCCAGATGGCGAAGTGGTGGTGATTGGCGCTACTGTTGGCACGCCACTTACAACTATCGGTGCAGTAACAGTTGCGGAACATCCGGTAACAGCATCGGTAAAGATATAGCTGATAACTGCATTGCCATTAGAAATACCGGTTACCAGGCCGTTTGCATCTACACCTGCTACAGTACCGTCGCTGCTACTCCATACCCAGGTGCCTCCGGTACTGGTGGCATCGCTGAGTTGAGAATCAAATCCGGTACAAACGTTGAAGTTGCCGGTAATTGGTGCTACAACGGGCAGTGCATTTACGGTTATGGTTTTGGTCACCGAATTGCTGCAACCTGTGGCATTTGTATAAGTATAAGTAATTACGGCAGTGCCGGCAGTCTACTCCCGTAACCACGCCTGATGCTGCATCAACTGTGGCCACAGCCGTATTGCCGCTGCTCCAAACACCGGCAGGACTATTGGTAGCATCTGTCAGAGTAATAGTAGCCCCCTTACAAACATTACCAGGACCTTGAATAGCTGCCACTGCCGGCAATGGGCTTGTAGTAATGGTAATGGTATTCAGCGTACCAATGCAACCGCCCGCGCCGGTTATGGCGACGGTGACCTGGTCTCCTGTTTTTAAAGTGATAGAATTCGTAGTATTATTAAAGGTATTAGATGACCCGTTTTGTGTACTTACGCCGTTTAAAAGGAAATTATAATTGCTGAAACCTGTTGGTGCAGTAAATACTACGGTTCCTCCATCGCAGATGGTGCCATCATTGGGTGTACCGTAATTTTCAACAGGTGTAAGCGTGCCGGTAGGCAATGGGTTTACAGTCATGCTGATGGTATTGGAAGTGGTAACACAACTGCTGCTGTTGGTTACTTCTACCAAAACCAAATTGGTGCCTGCCGGAAGTGCAGTGGTAGAAAAGACATTATTACCAATTCCGTTTTGTGCGGTTGCACCATTTACTTTAAAATTATAATTAAACGTAGCATCGGCAGGGGTTGAAGTGAAAGTGGCGTTATCGGCAAAGCAAATAGTAGTGCCCGGTGATACGGTCAACACTGCTGCCGGAGAGGCAACAACGGTTACATTAGGTGCCGTAAATGTTTGAGTACAACTATTGCCTGTTGTTACATCTACCGTTACTAAATCCGAGCTGCTTGTTAGCGCGGAAGTAGTAAACACATTTCCCGAACCTGGTTGGGTTGTACCATTTATTTTCCAAACATAAGTATATCCTGTTGTGCTGAATGTATAAGTAACGGAAGAGCCCTGGCAAATTACATTGTTATTGGGTGTGCCGGAATTTTCAGTAACGGAAATGCTTCCTGCTGGCATTGGGTTCACTGTTACAGGTATGCCGGATTGTAAGTTTTTGTACACCCTGCACCGTTCGCGAGAGTGGCTACATCCACTGTTACTACGCCATCGGCGGTAAAGGTATGAGTAAATGTGTTGGTGGCGCTCCACGCCTGTACCACAGCGCCATCAATCCTAAATTGGTAAGATGCTCCGCCAGTGGCCGGAATGTAACAGAATCGCATTTCCCAAACAAACCGTAGTTGGTGTAGTTGCCGTAAGAGTGCCATTCGGTAATGGATTTACAGTAAACGTAATTGCAGCTGAAGTTCCAACACAATTATTGGCATTGGAAACGTCAACCGTTACAGACTGGCCGTTAGTTAACGTTGTAGTGGTGTAGGTATTCGATGTGCCGCTAAGTTGAGACACGCCGTTTACTTTGAAATTGTAATGAAAGCCCGCTCCTGTTGGTGCTGCCGTAAAAGTAACCCGATCACCTGCACAAATAGTGTTGGATGTGGAAGCGCTAAGGGTTGCTGCCGGTAATGGATTTACAGTAACGGGAACTGAAGTGAATGTGGCACCACAGTTTGCCGAGTTCGCTACATCTACAGTAACTAGTTTCTCCGCCCGTTAATGTGCTGGTGTTGTAAGTATTGAGGTTCCGGTTTGTAAAGCACTGTAATCCCATTTACTTTAAATATATAAGAACCATAAGTTGCATTTGAAAAAGTAAATATTACTGTTTGTCCTGCACAAATGGTAGTAGCTGAAGGAGTGAGTGTGCCGGTAGGCGCTGCCAATACAGTAATAGATCCGGTTCTTGAAGCCTGGCCGCACGGGCCTGTAGTAGTTACTGTATAAGAAAACGGACTGCCGGTAGCCGTTGTTGGCGCTCCGCTTATCGTAAGTACATTCCCCGAAATTGAACTTGTTATTCCGGCTGGCAAGCCGGTTACATTTGCGCCTGTCGCGCTTCCTCCAAATGTATAAGTAATGTTTGTTATGGGCACATTCATACATACCGTTTGCCCGTCAGTTCCGGCTGCGGAAGAGAGTGTAATCGTTGAACTAGGCGTAACGGTTACGGTACCGGTTAAAGAAGGTTTGATACACGGTCCGCTCGCAGTTACCGTATAAGTAAATGGACCACCCGAAACGGTTGGACTACCACTTATTGTGTAAACTTTTGTACCGGCATTATACGAACCTGTGATGCCGGCCGGCTGTCCGGAAAGGGTTGCGCCAGTGGCTCCTCCACCAAGTAAATAAGTTATTGGAGTGATAGCGGTATTTATACAAACGGTTTGTGAAGTAGTAGCCGGTGCAGAGGAAAGAGCTATAGTTGCATCATTATTCACGGTAATAGTTCCGCTTAAACTTGCATTCGCACAAGGGCCTGTAGCTGTTACCGTATAAGAAAATGGGCTGCCAACTACGGTAGTGGGCGTTCCACTAATAGTGAATACATTTCCGGCAAGAGAGCCTGTTACACCTGCCGGTAAGCCGGTAACATTTGCATTGGTTGCTCCGCCTCCAATAGTGTAGATAATATTGGCGATGGCATTATTAATACATACAGTTTGTGAAGTAGTCGAAGCTGCTGATGTTCTTGTAATGGTTGAATTTGCCTGTACAGTAATAGTACCTGTTAAAGAGGGATTTACACAAGGGCCTGAAGCTGTCACTGTATAATTAAACGTTCCGGACTGAGTTGGAGAACCACTGATTGTAAATGTTCCTCCGCTAAAACCGGTTGTTAATCCGGTCGGTAATCCCGTAACTGTTGCTCCTGTGCCGCCCCCGCCAATTGCATAAGTTATATTGGTAATAGCTGTACTTATACAAACGGTTTGACTAGTTGTACTGGGGGCAGATGTAAGAGTTATAGTCGCATTCGCGTTAACAGTAATATTAATGACTTTTGTTGAACTACCACAGGAGTTCTGAGCGGTGACTGTATAATTTGCAGCTGGTGAAGCCGCAGTTGGCGTTCCGGAAATCACCCCGGTAGAAGTGTTCAATGAAAGGCCAGCGGGAAGTGCCGGAGCTACAGAATAAGAGGAAGGCGCCCCTCCGGTATTTGATGGATTATTGGCAGGTATGGCTGTGCCCGACACAATAACTGGGATTGGTGGTTGTATAATTCAAGGCAGTTGGCGCGGCCGGCGAAATGGTAATAATAACGCCCACTGTAGTAGATCCGCAACCGTTTGTTGCAGTTACCGTATAGGTGGCAGTTGCAACACCATTGGTAGCGGTTGGTGTTCCGCTGATAACCCCGGAAGCAGCACTAAGTGATAAACCTGCGGGTAAAGCAGGAGAAACGGAATACGAGGTAACAGGTCCTCCTGAATTCGTCGGTGTGTTATTGGTTATAAGTACTCCGGCACAATACGTAGCCGGATTAGTGCTATAGGTTATAGAGGGTGCCTGGTTTACTGTAATATTGATTACTTTGGTGGTACTGCCACATGAATTCGTTGCAGTTACCGTATAATTACCAGCAGCGGTGATTGCAGTTGGCGTTCCTGTTATCACCCCGGTAGAAGTATTCAATGTAAGGCCAGCGGGAAGCGCCGGACTTACAGAATAAGAGGAAGGCGCCCCTCCGGTATTTGATGGATTATTGGCAGGTATGGCTGTCCCGACACAATAACTGGGATTGGTGGTTGTATAATTCAAGGCAGTTGGCGCAGCCGGTGAAATGGTAATTACAACACCCACAGTAGCAGATCCGCAACTGTTTGATGCGGTAACAGTGTAGGTAGTAGTTGCAACACCATTGGTAGTGGTTGGTGTTCCACTGATAACCCCGGTAGCAGCATTAAGTGATAAACCTGCGGGTAAAGCAGGAGAAACGGAATACGAGGTAACAGGTCCTCCTGAATTCGTCGGAGTGTTATTGGTTATAAGTACTCCGGCACAATACGTAGCCGGATTAGTGCTATAGGTTATAGAGGGTGTCCGGTTAACAGTAATATTAATGACTTTTGTTGAACTACCACAGGAGTTCTGAGCGGTGACTGTATAATTTGCAGCTGGTGAAGCCGCAGTTGGCGTTCCGGAAATCACCCCGGTAGAAGTGTTCAATGAAAGGCCAGCGGGAAGTGCCGGACTTACAGAATAAGAAGATGGCGCCCCCCCGGTATTTGACGGATTATTGGCAGGTATGGCTGTCCCGACACAATAACTGGGATTGGTGGTTGTATAATTCAAGGCAGTTGGCGCGGCCGGCGAAATGGTAATAATAACGCCCACTGTAGCAGATCCGCAACCGTTTGTTGCAGTTACCGTATAGGTGGCAGTTGCAACCCCATTGGTAGCGGTTGGTGTTCCGCTGATAACCCCGGAAGCAGCACTAAGTGATAAACCTGCGGGTAAAGCAGGAGAAACGGAATACGAGGTAACAGGTCCTCCTGAATTCGTCGGTGTGTTATTGGTTATAAGTACTCCGGCACAATATGTAGCCGGATTAGTGCTATAGGTTATAGAGGGTGCCTGGTTTACGGTAATATTGATGACTTTGGTGGTACTGCCACATGAATTCGTTGCAGTTACTGTATAATTACCAGCAGCGGTGATTGCAGTTGGCGTTCCTGTTATTACCCCGGTAGAAGTATTCAATGAAAGGCCAGCGGGAAGCGCCGGACTTACAGAATAAGAAGATGGCGCCCCCCCGGTATTTGATGGATTATTGGCAGGTATGGCTGTCCCGACACAATAACTGGGATTGGTGGTTGTATAATTCAAGGCAGTTGGCGCAGCCGGTGAAATGGTAATTACAACACCCACAGTAGCAGATCCGCAACTGTTTGTTGCAGTTACTGTGTAGGTAGTAGCTGCCACACCTGCAGTGGTTGTTGGTGTTCCACTGATAACACCGGTGGCCGCATTTAGGGATAAACCTGCGGGTAAAGCCGGAGAAACGGAATACGAAGTGGCAGATCCTCCTGAATTCGTCGGTGTGTTATTGGTTATAAGTACTCCGGCACAATACGTAGCCGGATTAGTGCTATAGGTTAAAGAAATTGGGGCATTATTTATTGTTATATTAACTGTTGTATTAGTACTGCCGCAAGAGTTGGATGCGGTGATTGTATAAACGGTTGCACCTGAAATTACGGTAGGTGAACCTGAAATAGTACCTGATGAAATATCAAAATTTAATCCTGATGGAAGTGATGGAGAAATGCTATAATTTGTAGGTATCCCTCCGCTGTGGGTTGCGGTATTATTAATAATGGCCGTTCCTACACAATAATTCGCAGTTGGATTATCATACGTAAGACTAGTTGGGGATTGAGAAATTGTCAAGTTAGATGGACTCGCACCGGTACCACCTGGCGTAGTGACCTGAACAGGGCCAGTTGATGCCCCCGCAGGCACAATAGCCGTTACGGTTGTTGGATTTACGTAAGAAAAAGTGGTGGCTGGAGTGCCATTGAATGTTACGCTGGTTAGACAAGGAAGAAAATTAATACCGTTAATTGTAACTAATGAACCAACACAGGCGGGGTTTGGACTTATACTGCTGATTGTTGGTGCTGCCGTAACCGGTGCAAACCGGTATATCTGGCCTGTTGCAGGTTTAACACCAATACCGTCGAAGGGAGTTGTAGAACTTAAAACAGGAGATGCACTGACATCCTGTAATGATATGTAATGCCCTGAACCGCCTGTGCCGTCATTTAGTCCAATAGAAGCACCTCCGCTGTTATTGTCTACTGGTGCTGCTTCCTGCCGGTAAACGAATTCAATGATATTAGATCCTTCGTACAATTTTACCTGGAAAGAAATTATCGCGTTGGTAGTTGTTGCATCCCAGCTCCAGTTTCTCCATTCCATTGTGAAAACCTGGCTGCCTGCAGTCCCGGTGGTGAGGTAGGTGGCAGTTCCTCCGGTGCCATCAAGGTCATCCCATAGAGGAAAAAGTGTATTTCTCAGGGCTGCATTTACGGTGTTAATTGTATTGAAGTTGGAAGTGCCAGGATTTGGATTTGCATTGGTAAACGACAGCCATCCATTTGAACTCACAGATGCCTGGGTAAAATTTACGCCAAGGTAGTTGAAAGTAAAGCCTATAGGAATGTTTTGCACGTTTGCATCATCAGCTTGAATAGCAGTAACGGGCGTTCCACCTACGATTGGCGTAAAGGTACCGGAAGATGCAGAAAAGCATAAATTGCTGATTTGGGCATGAATGCTGCCGGTAGCGATGGCCAGGAATATCAATAACAGGTAAAGTTTCCTCATACAAAAAATTTTATCCGAAGTTGATTGCAATAAAATGTACTGAGGTAAGGTTTTAACCCGATGGAATATTAGGATTTATAAGGCAAGCGTTTCCACACGAAGAGGCAGGCGGAATAAGAATTTCAGGATTACACGGTGAATCGTAAGAGACGGATTATGCGAAACATCATCCCATTAGCCCTATAAAGATATATTTTTTTATTTTGATTGTTAAGGTTTTTTAACTAAAAATATTTTTGCACAATCCTTTTTATGTGTAACAAAAAAATATGTCTACCCTCCCCTTGTTTTAGTAACCGTATATAAAAAATATGGTAGTCGTTAAATAAAAGATTTTCCTGTATTCATGAGTGATTAATCAACTTTCTATAAAATGGCTTATACGGCTAAAAGTCTATTTCCTGACTTGCGTGTATAAACTAAAATCATTTTCGACACGGTCTTATGGCGCCCGGCATGAACTTCTAAATTGATGATCTTTTCGCACCGTGGCAATCTTATCGGATGCAAGGAGATTGCCGCGTCGCCAATAAAACTCTTTTAAAATAAGACGTTTAACCAGGCTTCCCGCAATGACGTTCCATGAGGGAGAACCATATATTAGTTTCCCGCAGATCAACGCAGATATTAGGGCACGCAGATTACCGCTGATCTTCGCTATGCCACCCGCCGTCTTTGCCAGGCACGAATAGACTTTTGCTCCTAGCAATGACATGGTAAATTGGCATTCATACAAGCCATTTCATAGATTTTTTGCTGAATGCCATGTATTAATTTCACGCAGATCAACGCAGATATTAAGCACGCAGATTACCGCAAATGTAGCGCCAAACAATATATTTTTTTTGCGGGAAGCTCACGCAATGGCGCTTCTTCGGTGAAAATTCATACAAGCCATAAAGTAGTTTTTTTAATTTTTGCCGGCGTGTTTGTCAGCGCATTCATCCACCGGGTAACGGGCATGCCTAAACGAAAAAATAATACGGGTGATGCGCGGGATAATTATAAAAGAATAACGCTCCGCATCCCTCCTGCTTACCACAAAAAAACTTCCGGAAATTACTTTCCGGAAGTGTGGATACTGTGCGTCTTCAAAAAAATATAACCAATATTAATACGCCACTTTAATCGTTTTTACGTCTCCTGAGGGCTGGCTTACTTCCAGCTGATAAATACCATGTGCATAATTGTTATCCCATTTAATGGTTTCTGTGCTGCTGCCTTCGGTGTGTGTAACCTGTCTGGTCAACATTACCTGGCCCAAAGGATTTAATAATCTTACTCCGTAAATTCCGGCAGGTTGATTTACCAGTTGCAGGTTTACCACTCCGTTTACGATTGGGTTAGGGAAGATGGAAATTTCGCCGGAAGCTTTGCCCATAAATACTTTTACTACCTGGGTATAACTTATTTTTCCGTTGATGTCCACGCTGCGGATGCGGTAATAATTGTATCCGGCGCTGGCCTTTTTATCAAGCCAGCTATAGTTATTTGCTGAGCCGTTGATGGCTGCTACTGCGGCTACTTTGCTGAACTGGTTGCCGTCCAAAGATTTTTCAATCTCATATTGCTTCATATTGCTTTCGTTCTCTACTTTCCACTCAACCGATATATTCACCTCTTTCTGGTAAGCCTTTACCGAAGTAAACGTTACCGGCAAAACAGTGGCCGCTGTTTTAAACACAATGCTGAAGCGGCTTGCGGCATAAGATGCTGCCACGTTAGTTACTGCAAAATCGAGGATGGTTGTGCCTTCAAGATTTAATGGAGTGCGGGTTTTTAAAAATGCATCTTCTATAAAACCCTCAATATTGGTGCCCGACAAATCGCTGGCGTCAAACTGCAAACGGTAATTTTGTACTTTAACGCTTGTAAGGTTAAAGAAAATTGTATCTTCTTTATTGATGGTGGCTTTTCTTTCTACAATCAGGTCTTTTCCGGCTGTTCTTACGGAAATATTTTCGCCGCTGTTAAAAACTTTTCTTGCATCCAATTCGTCAACGTTGCTACTGTATTCATCTGCAAACTGCTGAAACGTACCATCAATTAAAGCGGCACCATCAGCCGAAACGCTGTATAAACTGGTGCGCAATCCTGCGGTTCTTCCGGAAACTCCTGCCGGCCTGAAAACCTGGTTATTGCTTGCAGCAACCTTTGAATTTTCTTTGAAAGTTAAACTGCCCGCTATTTTAGTGGTCTGTACAAGAAACGCCTGGCCGCTTTCGATCACATTGTTTTGAACGAAACCGGGAATACTGTAAAAATTTCCGTCGCCGTTTTTAAAATAGGTTTCGTATGCGCCATAGCCGTAAGTTCCGCCCAGTGATGCGTTCCAAACATAGAAGAAATCCGATCCGTTGGTAGAAGCTACCTTTCTCATGTCGATGGCAGCAGCATAAGGATTGCCCACTGACACAAACTGGTTGGTTGCAGGAAGATTGACCACCTGGTCGCCGGATAAGATGTTTCCCTTAGTGCGCAACGTTACTGTATTGGGAGCTGTAACGGTTGAGCCATTCACGCTTCTATCGCCCCTTACAAACACCTGGTATCCTCTTGCATCGTATACCGGAAGCGAGGTATTTTTAATGCCCACCCAATTCTGCGTTGAAGCATCAAAATATTTTACAGAAGGAGATGGTGATTTTACATCGAAACCGGCATCAACACCGCCTTCACCAGTAATTTGGATTCCATATCCTGTAGAAGTGATGCTTCCATTTTCCATCCAGCTTTCTTTAAACGATTGGCCGGTTGTTGGTGTTGATACAAAAAGCCATTTTTTGCCATGAAGGCCGGTGCCTGTACCGGTATTCAGATAGCGCTCAACGACACTTTTCCCACGATCTTGTTTCCGGAATAAATTCCGCCACCGGTGATGTCTGCAATGCTTGCAGTAGCTGACGGCGGTTGATTTAAGGGTTAAATTATCATTGGTGTTGAATGTAGTGTTGCTTACACCAAATGATACAGCGCCTGTGATATTCAGTGTATCGTTAAGAACCGAAGAAAGATTCAAGGCGACTGTATTGCTGATTTTGAGACTGTTAACGGTTCTTTTCTCAAACTCGCTTCCTGAAACGGATTGAGCGGTGGTGCCATTAAACTCAAGAGAGCCGTTTTTGGCATCGAACAGGCCGTTGTTGGTGATGACTCCCGCTATTTTCATGGTGCCATTGTTGCTTATGGTTAGCGAAGCGCCGTTATCAACCTGGATGTTCCTTACCATTGCTGTGATACCGCTTGCAATAACCGGGTAGTTAGCAACTCCTGAAGCAATGGTTACATCAGTGGTAGAAGCAGGAATTCCTGAACACCAGTTTTGCGGATCATTCCAGTTGGAAGTAATACCCAGCCAGGTGCCGCTGCCTTTTATATTTAAGGTTACATTGAAAGATGCAGGTGATAATGAACAACCAGTGTTATTATTAATGCTTGTAATCAAAAGAATTTTGGCATTATCAGCAGTTGTAAGTGCGGGTGTATTGAAAGAACCATTTCCGGCGGCATTTGAAGTAATATTCACCGGAGTTTGAGCAACACCTCCAATGGCATAATTAATCGTATTCACGCTTCCCGGTACAAGGCCTGACAGGTTAATCGTTATAGGGCCGGCGCAAGGAGGCGGCGCCTGGGTAACACCCGACAAAGTTGGTTTTGAATTTACCGTGATCTTCACTGCATTGCTGTTAGCGCCCGAACAAGTGCCGGTGGTTGTTACACGGTAATAGGTGCTTGAAGAAAGGTTGGTCGCGGTATAACTAGTGGAGGTAGCTCCGCTGATATTCTGAAATGTATTGTTATCCGCTGAAGATTGCCATTGAATGGTTCCTGTACTACCACTTACAGTTAACAGGCTGCTGTTACTTCCCGCACAAACACTGGCTGTTCCGCTAACAGTGCCGGGTAAAAAAACAGGATTTACTGTAACGCTCACTGTTTTAGTACTAATATTCAACCCTCCACGGATTACTGAACAAGTGATGTTATAAGTTTTCGGGATGGAAGAATTTACCGGACTTATTGTAGCAATCTGCGAAGTCTTAACGTTGGTTGCTTTGTTGGGAGAGATACTCCCGCTATTGTCAATACTCCAGTTGCAATCGAAATTGGTACTATTGTCTGTCGGGATTAAAGTTGCAGTGATCGGGCTGCCGTAACAAGCCTGTGCAGCAGATATGGTAAGATTGAACCTGGGCAGACCGCCTGCACCATTAAAAGATTCAAAAGAAAAAGCGGCTTTATTTGAATTGTCACTTTGCACCGCTATGAGCGTAGAGCCAATATATAGTCCGGTGGCCGCATTGCCATTACCGGCGGTGGGTTGGAGTCCCGGAGCATTATTGAGAATATCAAAGGAAACATTAGCCGAAAATGTTAAATAATAGTTCTTTGTCCAATAAATCTGTCCGCCGGGAGCATTAATAATCACAGCGGTAAAATTTGGTAAAGAAACGTCACGGGTAATATTTAAAGTACCATTTATCGTGAGAATTCCGCTTTGACCGGTTATGGTGCTTGCATCAACTGTGGCGCCTGCGGCAACGGTGTAGTCTGCCAGGGCTTTGTTAGACATAAAAAAGCTACAAATAATCAGAGCGATTTTGAAGGGAAATAAGCGGTTTCTTTGGAAAGCATTCAATACGGGGTTACACTTGTTCAGTGAATAAAACTTCCTCATAAATTTAATTTTCTTTGTGGTTAAAAGGTAAATGAGGATTTGCAAAGGATTGGAATAAAAACCTTTGGCTTAGCATGAATATTCAGGGCGTACGAAGTCTTTGCACGAATAGATGGATCGCAAAAGATAAATAGAATTAGGGGGTCTTATTATGTTCGGAGGTTTGTGGTAAGCAGACCTTAGTTTTGCGATGCAAAGATGGAACAGGATTTTTAATTCTGCAAGTTTATTTGAATAATTTTTTTTTCAGAAAGCGGGATATCTATGTTTAGGCTTGTTTGGCGAAAGCGTCATTTGGCGCTCTAAGCCTCACCCAACCTCTCTCCCGAGGAGAGGGACATGGTAGAAAGAAGCCTCACCCCAACCCCTCTCCAAAAGGAGAGGGACATGGTAGAAAGAATCTTTTATGAAGTTAGTCGTGTGCCACAATAGAGAATTAAAATCTGCGCAAATCAGCGGTAAAAAAATCTGCGCAAATCAGCGAGAATATCCTTGGAAATTCATATAAGCCATTTTATAGATTTCGTGATATTAGTTTCACGCAGATGAACGCCGATGTAGGAACGCAGATTCACGCTGATGTTAAGGATTACCAATCCTGCGAAAATGGTTAGATGTGGTTCGTGGAGACACAAACCATGGCAGTAGGGATATATTAGTTTCACGCAGATCAACGCGGATGTAATGCACGCAGATGATCGCTGATGTTAAGGATTACCAATCCTGCGAAATGGTTAGATGTGGTTCGTGGAGACACAAACCATGGCAGTAGGAGCTGAAAGGGATACATTAGTTTCACGCAGATCAACGCAGATGTAATGCACGCAGATGATCGCTGATGTTAAGGATTACCAATCCTGCGAAAATGGTTAGATGTGGTTCGTGGAGACACAAACCATGGCAGTAGAGCTGAAAGGGATATATTAGTTTCACGCAAATCAACGCAGATGTAATGCACGCAGATGATCGCTGATGTTAAGGATTCCCAATCCTGCGAAAATGGTTAGATGTGGTTCGTGGAGACACAAACCATGGCAGTAGAGCTGAAAGGGATACATATTAGTTTCACGCAGATCAACGCAGATGTAATGCACGCAGATGATCGCTGATGTTAAGGATTCCCAATCCTGCGAAAATGGTTAGATGTGGTTCGTGGAGACACAAACCATGGCAGTAGAGCTGAAAGGGATATATTAGTTTCACGCAAATCAACGCAGATGCAGGTCACGCAGATGATCGCTGATTGTACAATCTGAGACAAAAAATCTGCGCAAATCTGCGAGAAAAATATTTGAGAACATTCATACAAGCCATTTTATAGAATTTATCTTTTTAAGGCAACCAATTCCGGTTAAATGAATAAACGAAAAAATCCGGAGCCTTTCGACTCCGGATTTTTGCTTCATTTTAATTTTCAATTTTAATTGCCTTAGTACATCACTTTGATCACTTTCAATTCTCCATTTGGTTTGGTTACCTGCAACTGATAAGTTCCATGTGCCAGGTTGTAATTCCATGGGATTTGCTCGGTGGAAGTTCCATCTGCACGGGTAATTTGTTTGGCCACGATCGTTTGTCCCAGTGGATTCAACAACCGGATATGTAGTACGTACCTGCCGGCTGGTTGACCAGGTGCAGGTTGATGACTCCGTTGGTGATCGGGTTCGGGTAAATGGTTATTGCCGGAGTTATTTGCTGAATCAGCACTTTCACCACATTTGAATAATTTGCTTTGCCTTGCAGGTCGATGCTGCGGATGCGGTAATAATTGTAGCCCGGGGTTGCCTGCTGATCGAGCCAGTTATACGTTCCGGCCCCGGTATTGGCTGCTGCCACGGTGGTCGCCTTTACAAACCGGCTGCCATCAGTGGATTTCTCTACTTCGTATTGCTGCATGCCCGACTCGCTGGCCACTTTCCATTCAACCGCTACATCGCCATTTTTATTCGATGCATTGACGGACACAAAGGTAACCGGAAGAACAACCGCTGGTCTAAACACGATGCGGAAGCGATCTGCCGCCGATGAAGCCTTATCACTTGTTACCGAGTAGTTAAGTGATTGTAGTGTCTTCCAGATTTAGCGGCGTACGGTTTTGAAGATAAGTATCCTCGACAAATCCTTGCAAGCCCATTACCCGAAAGGTTCGCTGCAATAAATTCAAGCGCAAATTTTGAGTTTTTACGCCGGTCATGCTATAGAATACCGTGTCCTTGCTCACCGGCATTTGCCTTCTTTCCACAACGAGGTTTTCCGCCGGCTTTTATCGAAAGATTTTCAGCGCTGTTCATCACCTTTTTACCGTCTGCTCCGTCGATCTCATTATTATAATCATCGCTGAATTGGTGTAACGTGCCATCGATAAGTGTTTTACTACCATCCGCGGCTATACCATACAAATTAGTAATTAACTGGCTCGTTTTGGCGCCCGTAATTCCGCCCGGCCTGAAGATCGCACTGGAACTTCCACTAACCTTTGCGGTTTCCTTAAAAATAAGTGACCCACCCGTGTCAGTTGTCTGCACCAAAAATGCCTGTCCACTTTCGATAATGTTATTGATCTTGTTTCCCGGAACACTTTTATAATTGACTCCATCAAAGTAATAGGTTTCATACTCCCCATAGCCATAATTGCCGCCTTTGTTGGGATTCCAAATAGTAATAAACTCATTTTGTGGCCACGTTTTATCTTTCATCACCTTGCGGATATCAATAGCGGAAGCATAAGGGTTTCCTATGGAAGCAAATGTGTAGGGTATAACCGGTACAGTTACCTGCTGTGTCAACAAGGTGCCTGTAGAGCGCAGTGTAGTCACATTTGGAGTTGCAAATCCCGGAGATCCTGAAACAGTCCTGTCACCGCGAATGAAGATCATATAGCCCGCAGGATTGTAGAGCTGTGTAGGTGTGGTGTTGTCAATGCCCTTCCAATCGCCTGCAATTCCCTGAACCCAATATTTCATAGAAGGAGCGGCGGAATACAAATCAAATCCTGCTGGCAGCCCACCTGCGCCGGTTATTTGTGTGCCGTAGCCGCTAATGGTTGTGTTGCCACCTTCCATCCAACTATTTCTAATCGTCTGGCCCTGGGTGGGCACTGCGAGCAGCATCCATTTTTTAGCATGCTGGCCGGCAGCGGTGCCTGAATTGATGTATCGCTCAACCGTTACATTTCCTGTAATGGTTTTTCCGGTAAGATCACCTATCCATGCAGTTTCGGTTGCGCTGGATTTGATCGTCAGCTTGCCGTTGGCATCCAGCGTTTTTCCATTTGCTGAAAATAAAAGTGATTGGTAAACATCCAGCGGACCGGCAAGTTTTACGCCGGCATCATCGCTGTTGCTGATCTGCAGGTTTTTAACCGGGATGTTGTTGGTGGTGGTGATGGTTTGTGGATTGGTGCCGTTAAGGTCAATTGTACCATTGATTGCATTCAGTGTTCCGGCGTTGTTTAGAGAGCCGGCGATATGGAGGGTGGCGTTATTGATGGTAACCTTCGCCCCTGCGAAAATATGCAGGTTAACGATTGTTGCGGTCCCTGATGATAATGTTGGCTGGTTAGGAGTTCCCCCGGGATCACCACATCAGCGCAAGTAAGCGAAGGCACTGCATTGTCTGACCAGTTGGCCGCATCATGCCAGTCTATGCTTTTTGTACCCGTCCAATAGTTATGAATGGTGATCACTGCGATGGATGAGTAAACGGAATTACAGCTACCACTTTTTACGAGCGCCCTGTATTGAACAGGCGCCTGCACGTTATTGTAAGCAAGCGTTGTAGTAGTGTTGTTAACATTTATCCAGGTTGTGCCGTTGTCAGATGAGGCTTCCCACCTTGACACACTTCCTATTGAACCTGTCAGGTTGAGCGTTCCCGATGCACCATTGCAGACCGTGAGTGATGGAAGTGTACCTCCTATTGAACCACTGTTTACAATAATGGTTCCCGTGGTATTGGTAACGGAACAGGTTCCTGTAGTGGTAATGGTATAATTGAACGTTCCCAATTCAGAAGGTGATCCACTGATCGTAAAGGTCTTTGTGTCAGGGTTATAATTTCCCGTAACGCCAGCAGGAAGTACGCCACTGCTTATGGAAGCGCCGTTGCCGGTACCTCCAATGGTGTAGATGATGTTACTTAAAGTGGATCCTACGCAGAGTGTTGTGGTAGTGTTTCCTGAAGTAAGGTTGATGGTTTGCACCTGCACCGTCATCGTTCCTGAAATGGAGGTTTGGGCACAGGTTCCGCTGGTGCCGATGGTATAATTAAAGACGCCTGCCTCGGTAGGTGTTCCGCTGATGGTAAACACTCCGTTCAGATAGGAACCGCTTACGCCGGAAGGTAACGCTCCTGCTATGATTTGAGCATTTGTTGCTCCGCCGTTGACCGCATATTTTATATCCTGAACCGGGGAAGAAATACAAACGGTTTGTCCGTTGTTGCCCGTTGACAGTGCAATGGTTGCATCCGGATTGATGGTGATGCTTCCCTGTAATGTTGCAGCAGGTGCACAAGTTCCGGCCGTGCTGATGGTAAAATTGTATATGCCTGTAGCAGGAGCGATTGGTTTCCCGCTAATGATAAAAGAACCACCGGCAAACACACCTGTTACTCCAGGAGGCAAGGATCCTGCAGTGATTGAGGCGGTGGTGCACTACCACCTGGCGTATAAACCATGGTAGCAATTGTCTGGTTCAGGCAAACCGACTGGTTGTCTGGGCCGGAGGTTAAGTACAAGTGTTTGGTTTTGAACCGTTATCGTTCCGGTTAAGGTGCCGGCGGGAGAGCACGTTCCTGATGTAATGACTGTATAGGGATAAATTCCGGAAACCGTTGGTGTTCCTGAAATTTTAAAAGTTTTTGTAACATTATCGAACGTTGCTGTCAAACCATCAGGTAATTGTGCGGCAGGTATGGAAGCGCCTGTTGCAGAGCCACCAATTGTATATACGATATCTGTAATTCGGCTGTTGATGCATACAGTTGGTGAAGCGCTACCAGCGGTGAGTTTAAGGGTTTGTGACTGTACTTTAATAGTTCCGGTTACTGTGAATGGGTTACAGCCGGTGGTAGTGATCGTATAAGTGTAATCACCGGGAACTGTTGGCGTACCGCTTATAGTAAGCTTGTCGCCTAAAAATAGAGATGTAACTCCAGTAGGCAATCCGTGACAATTGGCCCGGAAGCACTTCCATTTCCCACACTATATACTATTGAAGCTATAGGTTCATTTACACAAACTGTTTGAGCATCGGTCCCTTCATCCGACACTAAAGTAACAAAGGTTGAAAGCGTACCGAAAGAAATATCGTCAAGGCCGAAATCATTACCATTTTGCGCTGGCTGTAAATCATTTATATAAATATCGGCTGTAGTGGTGGTTTTGGCCCTGAAGTCCAGGTGCCATAAAACCTTGTCCAAACTGCAGGGTTACTGTAACCATTATTGTTATTATTTACACCAGGCAGGCAACACAGGAGCAGTGCCTACGAGTTTTCCATTTACACTAAATTGTAATTGTGCAAACGGCCCTACATTATTTAAGCTCATTCCCCATGCAGAAAAATAATAAGTAGTATTCGGCAGAACATTTACGGTCTGCTTCCAGACCACTAAGGTGTCCTTATTATCAAAAGTATTGGTCATGCCCGTTAACCGCCATAAAATTATCCGGTTGGCGCATTACCCTTCCGTCGTGTGATCATAACCCCAGAAATTAGGATGTACATTTTGACCGTTGGTTGTGATCGAATATCCATTATTTCCACTATCATCTACTAATTCATCGTTTCTTCCTATGCAGATCCGGCTTGTAAGCGTAACCACTTGTAAAGCTCCCATCGTTTCCATTGCTCAAAATCACCATTACTACCAATTCCTGAGCTACACTTATTTCAGCTGTGCCTGCACAACCTCCAATCAAAGCAGTAACTGAGTAAACGTCAGCGATGTCAACATGGATAACAGGCCCTGAAGCTCCTGTGCTCCACAAATAATTGGTTGCAGCAGGAGTTGAAGTTGCCGTTAAAGTAACTTTACCCGGGAAAGCTGGATCACAATATTGCGCTCCAATTGTTACTTCAGGAGTTTGATTTACTTTAACTACAACTGCACTTGAGCTCGAACAGCTATTTCCGTCAAAAAGAGTGGCTGTATAGGTTCTGTTAGTTGGAGTACCTGGTTTAGTATAAACTGTAGTTAGTAATTCTCCTCCATAAGGAATAGTACCTCCTGCATCTGTGAATAAATCGGTGGCCGGCGACCAGGTCACCGGAGTTGGCGTTGATATAACTGTGTAGTTAATTGTAATTGACCAGGAAGTAATTGAACCTGAAGTGCCGGACACAACATCTCTTGCACTAAATGTCCAGTTTCCATTAGGTACATTAAATAGACTAGAAAATGCAGTTACATTTGAAGTGTTTCCACCAACTGCTGTGGCTCCTGTTACATTATTTGCCGCATCTGGCCTGTAAGTACCTGTATGTGCCCCGGTAGCTGGTATTCCAGTTGTACTAGTGCTATTAATTGTTGTATTACTAAAGTTCAATCCTGCTTTTTGATTAACCAGGTTCAATACATTACCATTAGGCGCTTTCAGATTAATTCTTAGGTCGGCGGTTCTTCCATGAGTAATGTTAAAATTAACGCTTACACTATTGATCACTGCTCCTAAAGGAATTCCTGAAATATTTAAAGAATTTGCTGCGCCGGAGGCATTGTTATCTGCTATTGAAATAGTTCCGCTATAGGTAGCTGATTTTGAATCAGCAAAAGGGGCAGTGCCTGCACTTAGAGGCAGGATACTTCCCTGGCAAATAGTTGCAGATGCAGGTGTAATAGTTGGTGGAGCAGGAAGAGGATTCACAGTAACAACCGCGCTTCCAGTCTTGTCTCCTGCATTTGCTGTACAGTTGGCATCTGTAAGGGTTGCAATTGTATAAGTAGTAGTTGCGGTTGGACTAACAGTTACGGTAATAGCTCCCGCTGTTCCGCTAAATGGAATAGCTCCAGGAGATAAAGTACCATTAACAATTCCCGAACCTGTAACAGTTAGGGTAATTAAAGCGGATGAACCATTACATATTGATTGTATTCCTGTAATATTTCCAGTTGGACGTTGGTTTACAGTTATGGTTGCAGCACCTGAATTTACCAAAGTGAAGCCCCATTAGAAACCACCGCCCTGTACATAGTAGTTTGAGTCAAATTGGAATAAGTCAATGAAGTGGTTGAATTCGTTATCGGAGCCCATATAGTCCGCCATTAACAGAAGATTCCCATCTTACCACAGTTCCGGTATGCCCCGGTTAGTCTCAGGGTTGCATTGTTAGATCCGGCACATACAATAGCGCTGCTGCCAACTGAACCACCTACTGAAACCGGGGTCATGGTAATTGTAGCTGCTGAAGAATTTGAAGTAGCGCAAATACCACTTTGAATAACTGCCCTGTACTGGGTAGTTGCTGTTAAGTTATTATAAGTAAGGGTAGTACCTGTATTAGCTACAGCAATCCATGAAGCTCCTCCATCTGTTGAAGATTCCCATCTTACTACAATGCCGTTATTTCCTGAAAGGCTTACGGTTCCTGAATTAGTTCCATAACAAACCGTTGCTCCTCCGCTCACTGATCCGCCAACAGCAGTTGGATCCACAGTAACTTTAGCAATCCCTCCCTGTAAATTTGAACACAAAGTACCGCTGGCGTCCTGAACACTCACAAGTGTATATGTAAATACACCTGCAGTATTTGTTGGAGCTGCAATTGTCGCAATATTACCGGTTGATACTACAGTTAAGTTTCCTCCGCTATTTATATTATAAGTGAAAGTATAAGGTGCAGTACCGTTGGCTCCTGTAAAGATTATATTGGGAGAAGCGCCGTTTTGACAAATAGTAGCATTTCCGGTAATAGTAGCCGTAGGCAAAGGATTTACTGTTACAACCACAGGTTTAATATCGTAACATCCTGCTGCAGTTGAACCTTTGATATAATAAGTTCCTGCCCCTACAGTTGCCGGATTAGAAAGAACTATAGTTCCTGCAGCATCTGTAAAATAAGTAAAAGTTAAACCCGGCGTAGAACCGGCAGTTACCGATGACGGTTAAGTCAACTGTAGCCGGTGAGCATACTGCAGCCGGATTAGTAATTGCAACTGTTGGCGTTGGATTAACCGTAACAGTCACGGGTTGAATATCAAAACATCCCGCTGACGTAGTGCCTTTAATATAATAAGTGCCCGCTCCAGCTGTAGCATGAGTGAACTACGATAGTTGCTGCTGCATCTGTCCAGTAAGTGTAAGTCAACGCGAATGAAGAGCCTGCTATTACTGCCGGAGCCTTTAAATTTACAGTTGAGGGAGAGCAAACTGCGTCCGGATTAGTTATTTTTACAGTTGGCTCAGGATTTACGGTTACTGATTTCACAGCCGGAGTTGCAGCATTACAACCTCCGGGTTCTGTATAATTCACTGTGATTGATTTTGCACCTGCAACATTCCATGTAACAGTTACTGATTCAGTGCCATCCCGGAAGTGATGGTTCCACCGGTTATTGACCATGTATAAGCATCCTTATTAGGTTGTGTGGTATAAATATGTCCTGAAGTATTTTGACAAACTAATACATCTCCTGCAATAGTTGGTGAACTAATACTTCCATTATTTATAGTTACAGAAGTATTTGCGGCACATCCATTTGCATTTTCATAGTTTACGAAAACAGATTTTGTTCCGGTTGCTCCCCATAAAATCGTAACATAATCATCATTGATACCTCCGCCAGCGGTTTTAGCACCCCCCACAACAGTCCAGGAATAATTGGATTGATCGGATTCTGTAGTATAAGTTTCAGTGGTATTTGGGCAAATTGGATTTGGTCCTGTTAACGTTGGAACCGGCAATGTATTCACCAAAACATCATCTTGTACAGTTGCAGAACAACCGTTACCATCAAATACTGTATAATAGATCGTAACCGTTCCTCCTGAAATTCCTTTCACTACTCCTGATGCGGTTATTGTTGCGATTGCATTATCACTACTGGTCCATACTCCTCCTGCTGACGTATTTGTAAGGGTTGTAGTCCCATCTACACAAACTTTTAAAGTTCCTCCAATCGCGCCTACTACCGGCAGAGCATTTACAGTTATACTTTTTGTAACTACAGTAACACATCCTTCCGCGTTAGTTACGGTATAACTTATGGTTACAGTACCTGCTGCCACACCTGTTACCAATCCTGATGCATCAACTGTTGCCAGAAGGTCGTTACCTGAGCTCCAAATGCCTCCTGGTGTTGTTTCGGTTAATGGAGTTATATCGCCAACGCAAACTTTTGAAGCTCCTGAAATAGCTGCTACCACCGGCAACGCATTTACGGTTACATCTATTGATACAATGCTATCACAGTTGTTTAAGTTCGTTACTTTATAAGAGATGGTAGCAATTCCTGCTCCCACTCCGGTCACAACTCCGGACGCGTCAACTGTTGCGATTAATGGTTTACTGCTGCTCCATGTTCCTCCGGATGTAGCGGCGATTAAAGTAATATGACTGTTTACACAAACAGTAGTGGTAACTGCTGTTATGGGCTGAACAGCCGGCAAATCGTTTACTGTAATGGCAAAGGAATTCAGAGTAGCTACACAATTGGCAGCATTGGTTACTTCAACAGAAACAACATCACCATTTTTTAAAGAACTACTGCTGTACGTATTGTTTCCATCATATCGAACAGTAACGTCATTTATTTTAAAATTATAATTAGTAAAACCTAAAGGCGCAGTAAAAGTAACATTAGCGTCTTTACAGATAATTCCATCATTATTTACTTTACCTGATGTTTCAGTAATTAATAATGTTCCTGTTGGCAAAGGATTTACAGTTACACTAACAGGACCAAATACAGTCATGCATGTTTGTGAATTGGAAACTTCTACAGTGAATTTATCTGTTGATACTAATGGAATAACAGTCGCGGTGTTTGAATTTCCATTACTGAAAGAAACACCGTTTCTTTTAAAATTATAATTAGTAAGCCCTGCCGGTAAAGCGGTAAGGGTTATACTTCCCCCTGCACATATAGCCGGGTCAGATGCGGTTAAAGTTCCTGTGGGTGCATCAACTACTGTGATCTTAATTTTATTAAATGTAGTGCTGCATCCGGCAGCGCTTGTTGCCATCACGGAAACTTCATCCTGATCATTTAAATTAGAAGTGGTATAAACAGATGCTGCACCGTCCTGAACAGGAATAGCATTTCCATTTATATAAAATTTATAATTGTTATACCCGGAAGTGGCTGTAAAGGTAACGGGTGAGTTTTTACAAATGGTACCATCATCATGAGCGCCGGAAGTTTCAGTCACTTGAAGAGTTCCTGTTGGCAAATCATTCACTTTAATGATTTGTAACGGGCCATAACTTGCTGCACAACCAGTGGCATTGGTTACGTCTACAGTGACGACCTGGCCATTCAAAATAGAAGTGCTACTGAAAACATTGGATGAAGTATTTTGTACAGTAATTCCATTTACCTGAAAGTTATATAAACTACCTCCAACCAGTGGAGATGCTGTAAAGAGTTACATTTTCACCCTCGCAAATGGTATTTTTAGATGCGCAAGTGTACCAGACGGAACCGGGTTTACAGTTATATTCTGAATTGGCGTGGTTGCCTGGCAACCATTGCTATTGGTTTCCATAACTGCTACCGTCGAATTAGTTGTAATAGCAGGAGTAGTATAAGTATTAGAAGCGCTGGTAACAACCAGTTGTTCCGTTGATAATGAAACTATAAGTAGAACCTGCATGTGCTGCCGCAGTAAGAGTAACAGGAACTTTTGGACAAACAGAATTATCGCTTTGTGTTCCGGTAATTGCAAGCACAGGTGTGGGCAAATCATTTACAATAATGGTAACGGGGCCAAATGTTGCTCCGCAATTATTGCCGTCCGCTGCATCTACCGTAATATTATAGGTTCCGACTGCCAGAGACGATGTACTGAAAACATTTCCACTTCCTGTTGATCTTAGTACAGTAGCCCCGTTTTTAAAGGTATAAGAATTGTAACCTGCAGTAGCGGTAAGAGTAACTGAGCTACCAACACAAATAATACCATCGTCATTTGCAATTCCTGAAGTTTCAGTTGGAGTAATAGATCCTGTTGGTAACACATTTATAGTTACCACCGCACTACCTTCCGGACCCCAGCAACCAGCTGCTGATCGTGAGCGGAAATAATAAGTTCCTGATGTTGTAATTGTCTGAGATGCTGATGGAGTGGCAGTTGACGTTCCACCGGAAGTAGTACCCTGGAAATACATTGTTCCGCCAGTGCCGCCTGTTGCTGTTATAATTGTGCTGCCGCAGAAAGTTCCCGCCCCGGAAACAATCGTTGCAGTGGGTGAAGGATTTACTGTTATCTGAATAGCTGCAGAAACATCTGTACAACCCCCTGATGTTACTGTTCTTCTGTACCAGGTAGTTGTAGTAAGAACTCCTGAATAATTCCCTCCGTTTCTCGTTCCAGCTGCATTCACATAGGTGGTACCATTAGTGCTACTTTCCCAATTGTAAGCATAGCTTCCGCTGCCTCCTGTTGGAGTACTCCCTGTTAAGGTTGCAGGGGCAAAACCACTACAAATTGTTTGTGCTGAGCTAATTGTATTGCCTGCAATAACAGGATTTACTGTAATTAAAATAGCGGATGAAACATTCGCTGCACCAGGGCCTGATGTAACTGTCCTTCTGAACCAGGTATTAGTTGTAAGAGTTGAAGGAGAATAGCCGCTTCCGTTATTTGTTCCTGATGCGGGAGCAAAACCGGCAATAGCGCTAGTGGTACTGCTTTCCCATAAATAAGTATAAGTTCCTCCTCCACCGCTTGGAGTCGTACCTGTTAACGCTGCCGGAACTGAACCAAAGCAAATTATTTGTGCTGGATACTGTGTTGTTTCCCAATTACAGGATTTACTGTCACCTGTATTGCCGCTGAATTATCTGCACAATTGCCTGAAGTTATAGTTCTCCTGAACCAGGTTGTTGTTGTAAGAGTTGCCGGAGTATAATTTTGTGTGTTATTCGTGCCGATTGCTGTCCCAAATCCAGCCGTAGCACTTGTTGTACTGCTTTGCCATAAATAAACATAAGAGCCATCACCTCCTGTTGGAGTTGTTCCGGTTAAACCTGCAGGTGCTGAACCTGTACAAATTGTTTGTGCTGTGCTTACCGTATTGTTTGCAATAACAGGGTTTACAGTAATTTGAATTGGAGTGGACACATTATTTGCACAAGGGCCGGAAATTACGGTTCTTCTATACCATGTTGATGTGGTAAGAGCTCCGGGACTATAGTTTTGGCCGGTTCTGGTTCCAGTTGCATTATTATAGGTAATTCCATCGGTACTACTTTCCCAATTATAGGTATAAGTTCCACTGCCACCTGCAGGAGCAGATCCTGTTAATGGTGCGGGTGTGGCGCCACTACAAATTATTTGTGATGTTGCAATAGTGTTATTGCCAATAACAGGATTCACTGTAATAGTTCCGCTTAATGTAGGGTTAGTGCACAATGAGCCTGTTGTTGTAATTGTATAAGAAAATGAGCCACTTGTGTTTGGATTACCCGAAATAGTAAAAGTGGATCCACTAAAAATACCGGTAACGTTTCCCGGCAATGATCCTGTAAGTGTTGCGCCGGTAGCAGCCCCGCCTATATTAAAAACAATATTAGTTATGGCATTCCCAAAACATACTGTTTGAGTTGCATTGCCTGAAGTAAGACTGATAGTACCATTGGCGTTTACTGTAATTGTACCACTGGCAGAATTATTAATACATGGCCCGGCTGTTGTAACAGTATAAGAAAATGAACCACTGGCAGTGGGTGTACCGCTTATGGTGAAAATTTTTGTTGCTGAATTATATAGACCTGTAACACCGGCGGGTAAAGAACCTGCTGTAATGGATGCGCCGGTCCACCGCCACCGACTGAATAAGTTATCGGGGTAATTGTTTTATTAACACAGATAGTTTGATTGTCTGAATTTACGGCTGAAGTTAGCGTTATAGTTAAGATTGCGTGGACGGTTATTGTTCCACTTAAAGATGTTGGGACATAGCGAACCTGTTGTATTTACCGTAAATGGAAAAACACCACTAACCGAAGGGGTTCCGGCGATGGTAAATACTCCTGCATTATAAGATCCTGAAACACCTGCTGGCAAACCTGAAGCAGAAGCACCGGTTGCACTTCCACCAATAGCATATATTATTGGTGAAACAGAATTTGATATACAAAAAGTTTGATTATTATTTGCTGAAGTTAAGGATATAGTACTGCTTTCATTTACTATCACTGCTCCGGAAATATTACTGGTTACAGCTGGTGCACATATTCCGCTAACTACGCAATAATAATACAAGGTTCCTGCAGAAGTAGTCGAAGGTTTATAAGTCGCTCCTGTCGCTCCAGTTACTGGAATTCCGCCGCTATTAGATGCTGTAGCGTTGCTGTACCATTGATAGGTTATACCTGAACCTGTTGCAGTTACTGATAAGTTTGTAGCAGATGCTCCTGTACAAAGTGTTTGTGTGGAACCGGATGGTTGTGATGTTATTTGGGGTAATGCATTTATTGTAATTGGAACAGAAGTAAATTTGACGTTTCCAGGCCCGACACCGCCATTGTTATCCGCAAACCATGAAATACCTTTCATAAACTACGTCAAAAATAGTACTTGAGCCAGTCGTTGTCGGCGCAGTAACTGTTAGGGTGAAAGTTTGCTGTGCACTTGGTGCTAAATTAGCAACGTCGGTTCTGACAAAGTAGTCTGCATCAGCATTCCATTTAACGCCAATATTAAAATCCTTACCTCCCCCATCCGCCCATGCTGCCTGCCCAATATTTTTACAGTCACCGTGACATTTCTCGTTTCTCCTGCACACCAAGCCGCCGCTCCAGTATTGATTGAAATAAATTGCTCTAAATATGGTGGGACATACCGAATAATTACCTGACCATTACCGCCATCACCGCCAGTTAACACCAAAGGAGTTGTGTTGTTTGCTTGCCTGAACCACCCCCGCCTGCTCCAGGAGACGTAGCATCTATACCGTCCCCGTCATTCCAGACCCCGGCCAACTGCACCTGCTACGCCTGCGTCAGCGGGACTTCCAGATCCCAACCCAGCCGCGCCACCTGCTGTTGTCGCAGTTGTGCCTCCATTTGCACCATTTCCTCCGTTTCCACCTGCACCTGCACTTCCGCCGCCACTTCCACTAGATGCGGTAACGGAACTCGTTCCATTCCCACCAGTACCTCCCGTAGAAGTTCGAAGTAGCTGATCCGCTTACGATATTTCCAGCGTTCGTCGCACTTCCTCCGTTGCCGAAACTATTTCCTGCAACTCCGGCAGCACCGCCAACACCGCCAATAGCATTTAAAAGGATTGATGCGCCACTGCTAAAAGATGATGCTTGACCCGAATTTCCACTTCCCCCAAATACCCCTTTGCCACCATTACCAACTAAAATTGTATAGGTCGTTCCAGGAACAACTGTTATGGTGCCTCTTACAAATGATCCACCTTCGCCGCCCCCTCCCGCTCTGGGCTGTCCATTACTACCGCCACCAGCACCACCAGCGCCCCACGAAGATACTGTTATCGAAGTCACTCGTCAGGGCAAATCCATGAATAAGTCCCGGGAGTATTAAAAGGTACTACCGTTTGCCCAAAAAGTAATGAGCCAGGTATAACGCTAAATAACACACTTAATATAAAAACAATAAAGCTGTATTTCTTAAAATTAGCAGAGTAAATTTTCCTCATAAAAATAAATTATACTTGTGTTGAAGTAATGAGGTCATTACAAAGGATTGGCAGAACATCAAATGAAATTCAACAGGAAAAGGCAATAAAGTAATTACAGGGATAGATGGATAAGCAAAAAATGTGGGTAAATCTTGGAAGTGTGGATTGGGTAAGCACGATATCCAGTTAGTAAATATCGTTTATAGGGCGTAAAGATAGAAATAGTTTCCATTTGTTAAAATATTTTATCAAATATATTTTTTAATACTATATTTTATGGAGTTGACAGCGTATGTAAATGATGTTTGGTTGTACTCAAATTTTTTTGGGAAAGAAGTATAACGATAAGAGACACGGGATATAAGCAATGTTTATATTAAGATTTAACGATAATGTGTAAACGAAAACTTCGATCCAGAATTCGCACGTCATGCTTTTATTCTTTCTTTTTTGCTTGAACAAAAAAGAAACAAAAAATTATTCGCGTATTTGTTGTTGTTAAATTGTGCTCATGAGGCTTCGCCAGGTTAGCAAGGACAACCCGATCCGCTCCGCGCGTTTGTCCGGCCATCCCACCATTAGGTCACGGTGTTTCGGATCAGTTGGCAAGTTTGTAATAGGGTGAAACAGTTGGTTTCGTAAAAGCGCAAATCTACTTTTTTGCTTGCCATAATAAGCGAAAAAGTGGATTTTTGACTTTCAATGCCATTGGCCAGGAAACTAAACGGGGGGCGTACAAATTTTCGTTTACGCATGAGCGTTAGCAAGCGTGGTCGTATAAGCGAAAAAGTAGATTTTTGCTTTTTTATGCGGATAGTGCCATTGGCCATGAGACTAGAAGGCGGCCTCAATCAACTACAATTCAATCACCACCCCAAGCTTACTGCTTTCATAAGCCGTTTCGATGACTTTAATTACATCCAGCGCGTCTTCCGGTTTTACAGGAGCCGGTTTATTGTTGCGGATGGCCTCATAAATGCCATCGTAATAATCGTTATAATTGCCCCGCTCCGATTCAATATATTCCCTCACTTCTTTGCCGTTTATCTCGGTATGCAGCAAGCCTTTTTCTGCTTCCGGCTCTACGCCCCAATCGGGGCCACCGGGTGCAAATCCCTGCTGCAGCATAATCTCCTGCTGGTTGGTTTTGGCTTTTATAAATGAGCCTTTGTAGCCATGCAAAATATACCCGGGCAGGGCTTCTCTTACCACATAGCTCGATTTGAGTCGCACCCGCATGGTTTCGTAATAAAATAAGATCTCCCAATAATCTGCTACACGCGAGCCCGGCCGGAAAGCGTTGATATCGGCGAACAGCCTTTGCGGCATTCCAAATAATTGCAGTGCCTGGTCAATAATGTGCGAGCCCAGGTCATACAACGATCCCGCGCCCGGACCAGGGTCTTCTTTATGCAGCTTATAGCTCAGCTCTTCTTTAAAGCGGTCGAAATGAATTTCCGCCTCCACGATGTTGCCCAACAGTTGCTCATCCAATACTTTTTTCACCGTCTTGTAATCACTGTCGTAGCGCCGGTTTTGGTATACTGATAAAACTCTTTGTTTTCGTTGCGCCAGCTCTATCAGTTGTTTTCCTTCCGCAACGGTTACGGTAAAAGGCTTTTCTATGATTACATGCTTGCCTGCCTCGAGCGATTTTTTGGCGTAGTCGAAATGAGTATAGTTGGGCGTGTTTACAATTACCAGTTCTATGGAATCGTCTGCCAGCATGGCTTCCAGCGTACGAAAAGTTTTAACACCGGGATATTTTTCTTCCGCGATATTTTTTGTCCGCTCCCAATCGGCATAAAAATTAAAATGCGGATTAGCCACCAGGAAGGGTGCGTGAAAAACAAGTCCACTCATTCCAAATGAGCATAATGCTGTGTTGATGGGTTGGGTCATAAAATTGAAATTGAGTTGGTAAATTTAAAGGAAAAGTGGATTGGTCTGATGTTGCGCTTTCCTGGTTTTATATTTCAGGAGGATAATCAACATATTGTCGCTGCGAAAGCCAAAATGTAGATTTTGCTGTTACGATGCCGATGAAAACAAATGGAGGTTGGATGCATAAAAATAAATATATAACTTGTGGTTTAACCAAAACCAACCCTCTCATGAAAAGATTATTATTACTTTCCGTTGTGTTTATTGTTGCCTTTAGTTCGTGCAAGAAAAAAGACGATAATAAAGATTGCAAGCTCTCAGAAGTAACCCTGGCAGGCAGCTATAAAATAAGCGCAGTAAAATATCAAACGTCCCCCACGGCTCCCCAGGTAGATTTTTTCGACCAATTTGTAGAGCCTTGCGCAAAAGATGATATCCTGACAATTAATGCCAATCACACTTATGTTTACCAGGATGCGGGCACCACCTGTAATCCTAATGGAAGTGAAAGTGGAAACTGGAGCTTGAGTGGCAATAATATTACTATTGATGGAGACACCGGCACAGTTGAAAACTTTAGCTGCACGGGTTTTACGCTCACGCAAACGAATGCGTTAACCACCGGTGACAAGATCCTTGCTACCTATACTAAACAATAGCGCTTCATAAGTACTAATAGCCAATAGATGTGAAAACCGGTTATTGAAACCGGTTTTTTAATTTCAATCTTACCACTACATATTAACCACTTCTTTCTTTAGTGGATTTTTCATCGACGCCGGAATATTTTTAAGGATCTCATCTTTAAGACCATTAATCAATTTTTCTTTTACAAAATAACGATAGGTAACCAGGCCGATCTCGCGCACGGGTGCCGGGCTTTTAAAATGACGCACGTTGTTCTTTTGCTTTGTAGTCATATCACTAAGTGCCAGGAAAGGCAGAATGGTAATACCCTGGTTGGTTTGCACGATCTTTTTAAGCGTTTCAATACTGCCTGTTGCAAAATCCAACTGGTGCAACTGCCTTTCTTTTTTCTTTAATTCGCACAGGTTAAATACCTGCTCGCGCAGGCAGTGGCCTTCTTCCAACAGGCAAAGACGGTTTACGTCGAGGTCTTTTGCGAGCACATATTTTTTGCCAAGCAGCTTTTCTTTTTCCGGCGCATACACTACAAATTCCTCATAAAAAAGCGGCTGTTCTGTTAATGAAGAATTGTTTAATGGCGTGGATAGTAAACCTGCATCAAGGTCGTGCTGTTCTAATTTTTGAATAATGTCGCCGGTGGTGAGCTCACTGATACGCAGCCTTACCAGCGGATATTTTTTGAGGAAGGAATTTATAAATAGCGGCAGCAGGTATGGCGCCAATGTTGGTATGATGCCAATGCGTAATTCGCCATTGAGCTCGCCAAGTTCTTCTTTTACTATTTCGCCGAGGCGCTCGCTTTCCTGCAAGATTACTTTAGCCTGTGCGATGATCTTTTTGCCAACTTCCGTAGGAATTACGGGCTGGCGACTGCGGTCAAATATCTTTATGCCCAGTTCATCTTCCAGCTTCTTGATCATCATACTTAATGTGGCCTGCGTTACAAAACATTTTTCGGCAGCCTTTACAAAATGGCGGTGTATATCAACCGCAATGATGTATTCTAATTGTTGAATGTTCATATAAGTGATTTTATAGAAAAAGCTTTTTTTATTTTAAAATTGGAGACAGCATCTGTCGCCTACTTATAGATGAAATCGATATAAATATAGACAATATCAGTTTGATTGAACATAAACATTGGTTACTTTCGGCAATTGTGTTATTCACTTTTTGACATCATTCATCCAATAAAAATAAATTTATGAGCCAGCAAAACGACGACAGCAAGAAGCTGACCACGCGCACAGGAACCCCGGTGCCCGACAACCAAAATATACAAACCGCAGGCAAGCGTGGCCCTGCCCTCTTACAGGATTTTTGGTTTTTAGAGAAGATGGCGCACTTCGACAGGGAAGTAATTCCTGAAAGACGGATGCACGCAAAAGGCTCAGGCGCTTTTGGAACGTTTACCGTTACGCATGATATTACCCAATACACGATGGCGGATATTTTTTCTGAAGTTGGAAAAAAGACCGACATGTTTGTACGCTTTTCAACGGTTGCCGGCGAGCGTGGCGCCGCTGATGCCGAGCGCGACATTCGTGGATTTGCCATGAAATTTTATACCAAACAAGGTAACTGGGATCTTGTAGGCAATAATACGCCGGTGTTCTTTTTTCGCGATCCGATGAAATTTCCCGACCTGAACCATGCGGTTAAAAGAGATCCGAAAACGAACCTGAGAAGCGCCGATAACAATTGGGATTTCTGGACGCTGCTGCCTGAAGCATTGCACCAGGTTACGATCGTTATGAGCGACAGGGGAATTCCGAAATCGTACCGCAACATGCATGGATTTGGCAGCCACACGTTTAGCTTTATCAACGCGAAAAATGAAAGGCATTGGGTTAAATTCACTTTTAAAACGCAGCAGGGAATTGAAAATTTATCCAATGAAGAAGCGGTAAAAATTATCGGTACAGACAGGGAGTCGAATCAAAGAGATTTGTTTGATCATATTGAAAAAGGCAATTTTCCCAAATGGAAAATGTACATCCAGATAATGACCGAAGAGCAAGCCAACAACCATCCGCAAAATCCTTTCGATCTTACCAAAGTATGGAAGCATGGAGATTATCCCTTAATACCTGTTGGTGAATTTGAATTGAACCGCAATCCTGAAAATTATTTTGCAGATGTGGAGCAGGCTGCATTTAATCCCGCTAATGTTGTTCCGGGTATCAGCTTTTCGCCAGACAGGATGTTGCAGGGAAGATTATTTTCTTATGGCGATGCGCAACGTTACCGACTCGGCGTAAACAGCGCGCAGATTCCGGTAAACGCTCCCAAATGTCCCTATCACAGCTTTCACCGCGATGGCGCTATGCGGGTAGACGGAAACTATGGCGCAACGAAGCATTATGAGCCTAACAGCTTTGGCGAATGGCAGGAACAGCCGCAATATAAAGAGCCGCCTTTGGCGCTTCATGGCGATGCGTATGCATGGGACTTTAGGGAAGATGATGATGATTATTTTTCTCAGCCCGGCGATTTGTTCCGCCTCATGAGCGACGAGAAAAAAGAATTATTATTTAAGAACACTGCAGCGGAAGTTGGCCATGCGCAAAAATTTATACAGGTACGGCATATCCGCAACTGCTACAAAGCAGATCCTGCTTATGGCGAAGGCGTTGCAAAAGCGCTGGAGCTAAGTATGGATGAAGTGAATACTTTTAAATTGTGATGACCCGATGTTTAGTTAAGACCTTTGTACGAAAGTGCAAAGGTTTTTTTTTGCGTAAATTTAATTTTCCGGGCGAGGTAAGCGAAAATGTAGATTTTTCTATTGCAAATTTTTAAATTGATTTTGTTGCCGATGGTCGGATACCAGACGGCGGCAATTGTAATTTTAATTCGTAATTCTTAAATTGATCTTGTTGCCGTGGTCGGAGACCAGACCGCGGCTTCATTCGTAATTCGTAATTTTTAATTCGTAATTGATTGCGTTCGTCATGCATTTTGTAATGCAGCAATATCAATTTTTTTCATCTGCAACATTGCCTGCATGGCTCTTTGCCCGTTGTTGGGATTTCCTACTAATTCGCCCATATTTGAAGGAACAATCTGCCACGAAACACCATACTTGTCTTTGCACCAGCCGCACATGCTTTCCTGTCCGCCATCGCTGGTAAATTCATTCCAGTAATAATCTATTTCTTCCTGCGATGCGCAATTCACCACCAAAGAAACACCTTCCGAAAATGTGAACTGATGTTCGCCGGGCCCATCCATTGCAACCAGCGGGTAACCGTTTATGTTGAATTGAGCATAAGAAATTTTTCCGGCAAAAGGGGTATCATCAGTGTAAAGATTTTTACTTTCTACTGCTGAGTTCTTAAAAACTTTTGTGTAAAAATCAATTGCATCCCCGGCCTTGCCAAACTGCTCGCCCGTGAACAATAATGAAGGCATCATTCTGTCTTTATCGCTTTTCATTATTTGCCAGGTGAAGCCAAACTTATCCTGAAGCCAGCCATATTGCTCGCTCCATGGATATTTATCTAACGCCATTAAAACAGTGGCGCCATCGGATAATTGATTCCAGATTGAAGTACATTCATCAAGAGACTCACAATTCACGAACATAGAAATGGAAGGATTTATTTTGAACATTGGGCCGCCGTTAAGTCCCATTATTTTTTTCCCATTTAATTCAAACAAAACCACCATCGGTGTATCAACCGTTACAGCCGAATTTTTGAAAATGGCGCAATAAAATTCTGCTGCTGCTTTGGCTTGCCCGTCAAACCATAAGCAAGGATAAATTTCGTTTGTCATACTTTATTTTTTTAAGTGTTTATATTACCGGCTTTTTTTGTTTGTTCAATGTTCTTGCCTTTCTGTGCAAAACAGGAGTATTTATGCAAATTTGAAATTAGAATTTTTTTGGCAGGAACCCGCCAGCCGGTATGAATTTTTTTTATCATTGACTTTGATAAAAAATGAAATGCCGTAAAAATTGAATAAACTACTTTTTGAGTTATATGGTTAGATTTAGAGAAGGCGCTAACTGTTTGCCGCGTATCAGTAACGCCGATGTTGAAAGCAGATGAGTAACATATAGTTATCAGTTAGTGTCAAAAAAAGAAAAATGGTCACCACAAATAGCCTAGGAAACAATTTAATCTTCTACGGAATCAATACCTTTAGTGGACTAAAAATTATTTTATGCCATTCAAAAACGCAATCAGCTGGTTTGAGATTCCAACCCGCGATCTCAACAGGGCTACTCAATTTTATGAAGCTATTTTCGGCGTGAAATTGGTACCTATGGAAACGCCTCAAATCAAAATGCGGATGTTCCCTGTAGAAGATCCGATGAATGGTATTGGCGGCTCGCTCGTTTATAATGAAGAATTTTATAAACCTTCTCTTTCCGATGGTCCCCTGGTTTACCTGAATGGCAATCCGGATGTGCAAACTATTTTAAATAAAGTAGAGGCCGCCGGTGGAAAAATACTGGTTCAAAAAACGATGATCTCGCCGGAATATGGCTACATGGCAATAATTGCTGATACAGAAGGAAACCGCATCGCATTGCATTCTACACCTTTGTCGGTTTTAAGTTAAATAAGAGATGCGGCATTGCTCAATACTGTGATGAAGGCTGCAACCCAGTTTCTCTTTAATTGTCTATATCTTTAGAATGAGTTGGTAAACCATTACTATTCATCTCATGAAATGGCCGGTTTATTTTTTGTGCATTCTCTTTCTGTTGACGGGCTGTAATGTCTATGCACAGGAGATTTGTAATAATGGCAAGGATGATGATGGCGATGGATTGATTGACTTGCAAGACCCGGATTGCCAGTGCCACTACAATGTAAAAGGTAATCTTCTGCAAAATGCTTCTTTTGAATCTTTTAAGAATTGTCCTTCCAATTATTCATACGAAAGCGATCATAACATCGTAGATTTTTGGCAGTATGCCACTTATACCAACGGTAATGCTGCTGAGTACTATCATAATTTCAATTGCTCTTACGATTCTTCACAGGTAATGCTTTTTATCCCTCCTGCCCTGCCGCTGCCTGATGGAAAAGCATTTATATCAATCAGGCAATCCGTTTACAGAAAGCCCGGGAGCACCGAAAAAGACATTGCGAAAGTTTATGTGAGCCAGTGTTTACCAAATCCGCTGGTTGCCGGAAAACAATATACCATCAGTTTTAGCGCTGCCCGTTTTCAATCTAATGACGACCGCAATTTTAAATTTAAGACCACGCCATTTACAGTCGCGATATTTGGCAACGCCGATTGTAACGCCGTGCCATTTGGCGTGGTGAATGCTAACAGCAATGGTTGCCCGGCCAATTACGCAGGCTGGAAACTATTGGGTAAAACAACGCTGGTCAGTAAAGGCAAATGGATTCAAAACAAGATCAGTTTTACGGTGCCTGCAAACATCAGCGTAATTGCGATAGGCCCTGATTGCTCGCTCATTAACCCTAATAACGATCTTGCCGACAGCACCACTTTTTTAGACTTTTATGTTTATGATCTGGATGACCTCCATTTATTGCCGACGGAAGATTTTCATTTTACTTACATTCAAAACAAGGGCAGCATTCAGAATATGGGCAACGGTGAGTGCTCAGCAGATTCTGTGCTTTATGTGGCCACTGTACCGGGCGCTTCGTATCAATGGTATAAAGATAGTGTTGCCCTCATTGGCGCAACTCAAAGCAGTTATTTTTTACCGAAAAATAATTCAATTGGCCATTATAATGTTCGCATTAGTTATGGCGATTCCTGCGTTACTTCCGAGCCTTATTCAGAAGAGAGCAATGAACTGGATCAGCTCCATCTGCCGGCCGATACAGTGTTGTGCGCGCACGATACGTTACTGTTGGCCGCAGCTTTGAAAGACGTTACTTATGAATGGAACGGTAACAGCCATACTACAATTAGGATTGCTGATGAAGGCGTTTACAATATCATTGCTACTAATTCCAAAGGGTGCGTCCGCAAGTTTACCGTTCATGTTCAATCGCAAAATTGCAACGTGTATATACCGAATGCCTTTACTCCCAATAGCGACGGTAAAAATGATTTATTTCGTATTCCGGCGGCGGTAAAAATAAATCTAAATGTATTCTCCATCTTTGACCGCTGGGGAAATAAAGTTTTCAGTACAACGAAACGAAACGCTGGATGGGACGGCACTTTTAAAGGAACACCCAGTGCGCCGGGAGTGTATATTTATGTCATCGATGGTGTTACCAATAATAAAAAGATCCGGTTAAAAGGAACCGTGAATTTGATCAGATAATCCGCCAGCATATTATAATAAATTTACTTATCGCGGATTCTGGTTTATTATTACTTACCTTTGAGGAGGCAGGCAGATTCCAATGATAATAAAGCGCTAACATCCGTAACGTAAAACAAACTGCTAATGCAATGATGGAAACCCAATCGCTCGTTAGCCATTTAAAATAATTTCCCAAAACAACAATCAGGGCCCCTATAAGCGCTGCGGATGCATAAATTTCTCTTTCTAAAATAACCGGCACCCTGTTAAGCAAAATATCGCGCAATACACCTCCGCCAACGGCAGTAGTAATTCCTAAAAGAACAGCCACTTCGCCGTTATGGCCAAAGGAAAGCGCTTTCTCTGCTCCCGTAACGGCAAACATAGATAAACCAACTGCGTCGAATAATAATACCGGACGGTTAAGCCGCTTAACAATAGGAAACAGGCCAACGGTCATCACGGTTGCAGCGATTGCCGCCACGAGGTAATACCAGGTTGATAAACCCGCAGGCGGAATAGCTCCTATGCACAGATCGCGGACGATTCCACCACCACAGGAAACTGCAAATGCAATGGCGCAGATCCCAAAAAGATCAAGGTTTCGCTGCTTTGCCGCTGTTGCGCCGCTGATAGCAAAGGCAAAAGTGCCGGCAAGGTCAAGAAAGTGATAAAGGGAATGTAGTTTTTCCATTTTTAAACAGACGGCAGTTTAATTAACGCAGGCTAAAGTTACTCATCATTGCCTCAAAACAGGTAAGTGTTTTGTTGCTTTTTGTTGTTCGCTTTCGGCGCAAACTTAAACGAATTATGAAGATATGTGGTTTATATAAACTTCTTCTCCGGATAAAAAATATATTTCATAAAGATGACATTGCCTGCTGCTGCCAAAGAACCGGTTGCAGAAATTGAAGCATGCCAGGATAAGCTAAAATGTAGTTTTTACCAATTCGCTTTGCGTTCCTCAGCTGTTTAATGAAACCCGGCCATTGCCTTACGCATCATTCTTGTGTCAATCATCTTATGAAAGTATTTGCTGTAGCCCATCTTCCGATAAATTAATTTGAATGATCGAAAATTCTTTTTAGTAAGAAAACCGGTTTGCTCCAAAATTAAGTTCATCAATTGGCAATATAATTTTTATATTTGATAACGGATTTCAGGTTCGTTTATCCCTTATTCCTACCGCGGCTTTTAATCATTTTTATACCTAAATAGAAATTTATGTTGATCAAAATGTTTCTGCTTTCAGTCGTTACCTGGTTTGCATTTGTTTCCGCTTCCTATGCGCAAAAAATTGATGGAACCATTAAGGATGCCTCCGGCAAAACGATCGAAGGTGCATCAATTATAATCAAAGGTTCCAGCAAGGGAACTACTTCCGACGCTTCAGGTCAGTTTTCAATTAATGCAAAGCCAGGAGATATAATCATCGTTACGGCGTTGGGCTATGGCGTTCAACAAATAAAAATTACTGGCAACGAGTCGCTGACTGTGGTGATGAAGACAGAAATAACCTCTCTCGATCAGATCGTTTTATTGGGCAGCAGAGGAGGCGGAAGGGTAAAAACAGAATCTCCGGTGCCGGTGGATGTCATTAGCCTTGGCAATAACTCTCTTACCACAGCAAAGCCAGACCTCACTTCCTTACTGAACTATGCAGCGCCTTCATTTAACTACAATAAGCAAAGCGGCAGCGACGGCGCCGACCAGATAGACCTCGCCACACTTCGCGGTCTCGGACCTGATCAGACACTGGTGTTGGTAAATGGAAAACGCAGGCATCAAACCGCATTTGTGGCCATCTTTGGAACGCGCGGCCGGGGCAATTCCGGCACAGATCTCAACGCCATACCTGAAGCTGCCATTGACAGAGTTGAGATTTTAAGAGATGGCGCCTCTGCGCAATATGGCTCCGATGCGATTGCCGGCGTGATCAACTTAGTTTTAAAAAAAGATGTGAACCAATGGCAGATCAATGTTGGCGGTTCCGGCTACTACGATAAAAAGTACAATCCTGCATTCGGCAAGGGCTTGAAATCACAGTATGTATATGGCGATGGCGTGGATGGCAAAGCGCTGAATGTGGGGATCAACAGGGGATTTGCGATTGGCAAATCTAAAAACGGTTTTATCAGCCTGTCAGGCAATTTCTTTACGCAGGAGAAAACCTTCAGGCAAGTGCTCGATACCAATTTGTCTCATAAAAACAGTTTACCGATCAATGCGGGACGCCGCGCCAATGGCGATGGCTCGGTTACCAGTGGTGGCGGAATGCTAAATATGGAAGCGCCCATTGACGGCACTAAAACCGTCTTTTATACTTTTGGCGGATACAATTATAAATCGTCTGAAGCCTATGCTTATACACGCACCTTTCATGGCTTTAATCCGCTGTCATCAGCAAGGCCGATAAGGTTTCCGACAGATGCCAATGACAACCTGATCTGGTATCCTAAAATTATGCGCAGCGTTCCCACTCCCGGTGATCTGGCGGATACCGTTTTTAATCCGCTCATACAAACTCACATTACGGATGGCTCGCTGGCAGTGGGTTTTCGTGGCCAGTTTGGTAACGACTGGTCGTGGGACGCAAGTAATACGATAGGAAAAAATGATTTTCATTTCTTCGGTGATAAAACGTTTAACGCCTCACTTGGCGCCAATGGCATCAATAAAAATCATTTTGATGACGGAGGATTCAGCTTTTTGCAAAACACCGCCAACCTGGATATCAGCAAGCATTTTGCAACGGTGGCAAGTGGTTTAACACTTTCCTTTGGTGGTGAATACCGCTTTGAGCAATATAAAATTTATGCGGGCGAAAAAGATTCTTATTTTAACTATGATCCAACAAAAGTAAAAGCCTCCGGCTCGCAGGGATTCCCGGGTTTTCAGCCGGTGGATGTGATCAATGCAAAGCGAAATACGGAAGGCTTGTACGTGCAGGCTGATTTAGATGTTACCAGCAAATGGCTTATGACAGGCGCTGTGCGTTTGGAAAATTACAGCGATTTTGGATTCTTAAGCACCTACAAATTTGCAACGCGTTATAAGGTTTCTGATAAAGTAAATATCCGGGGTTCCGTGAGCACCGGCTACCGCGCGCCCTCCTTACAACAGATCAATTTCAGCAATACCTTCACCAATGTCCAGGGAGGCAAATCGTTCGATGTAAAAATTGCACCGAATTATAGTCCGATCACCAAAGCCGCCGGTATTCCCGAATTAAAACAGGAGCGTTCCGTAAATGCCAGCCTCGGATTCACTGCCAAGCCTTCCAAAGAGTTTACGATCACCGTTGACGGATATCTCGTAAAAATAAAAGACCGCGTGGTGTTATCAGGGCAGTTTGATAATACAACGCTTGCATTGAAACCGATATTAGATGAGTTGAATGTGGCACAGGCCCAGTTCTTTGCCAACGCTGTAAACACAACGAATATGGGAATAGATGTGATATTAAACTATAATAAAAACTGGAGCAATCAAAGCCTGAATGTGTTACTGGCAGCGAATTTTCAACACATGAAAATTGATAAGGTAAATGTACCCGTGGCTTTAAATGGCTCGTTCAGCGAGCAGCAATCATTCTTTAGTGAAAGAGAACAAAAGTTTGTATTGGCTTCGGCGCCTCCCGAAAAATTAGGCCTGACAGTGGATTACGGTATTACAAAAAGACTGAAACTTGGCACACATCTGACTTATTTCGGAAAAATAACCTTACTGGGCTATGGATATGAAACCACCTATCCTCCAACCGTGGCGCTGGATGCGGATCGCAACATTACTGTGCCGGAACAATTTAATTACAATGGCAAGTTAGTGACCGATTTATACCTTTCTTATAAACTGGGCAAAAGCACTACTTTTTTTGTTGGTGCAGATAATTTATTCAATGTGCATCCTGATTTAGGCTATGTTCCCGGCGCTAAATTATCCGCCTATGACGGAGAAACCGGCGGCCCCTGGGATGCAGTGCAGATGGGCGATAACGGGCTGCGGTTGTTTGTAAAGGCCCGTTTTGAATTTTAAAGATTGATTAATTGCGGCCGTTTTTTGGTTGCTGGTATTTATTGTTTTTCCATTTATTTGTCAGCGAGTCGCTATCGGTGATCAGTTCGTTGAGCCGTTTTAATTTTGTAGATTCCTGCCTGGCGCTCATTACCCATTTGGTAGAAGTTTTCCGGTAAGACGGAGCAAGCGATTGAAAATACTTCCACGCTTTTTTGTGTGCTTTAAATTGTTTTTCAAATTCAGGCGAAAGCGCCACTTCTTCATTTTCATAAGCATAAATTTTAGACCTGTTTTCTGTGCGCTTTTCAAAACAGGCAAGTCCAGCGGGCTTCATAAGGCCTTTGCTGGTGAGCACTTCAACTTTTTTGATATTGATTGCGCTCCATATGCTTGTTGGCTTTCGTTTGGTAAAACGAATTTGATAACTGTCCGCGTCTATAGATTTACGCACTGCGTCTATCCAGCCAAAACACAATGCCTGGTCAACGGATTGTGGCCAGGTCATACTTGGTTTTCCGCTTTTCACTTTATAAAAACCAACCAGTAATTCTTTTTCTTTCTGGTGATTTTTCTCAAGCCATTTTCGGAATTCTTCCTGGGTGGCAAAAAATACAGGTTTCATTTGATGGGTCTCGTTCATATTAATAAGAATGAAGAAATTATAATTTATCAAGCCGGAAGTAACCAAGGTTTAATACATCTTCTTCTGCATTAACCGATGGCGAAAGTTGCAGGCTGTATTTTTCTTTGAAATGCGCGGGCATTATGTCTTCTATCTCATATACATCATCCACATCCACGCCGTATTTGTCGTCTATGTGCGATTCGGCGCCTTTGAAGCCGGTATGTTTATAGAATGCGGTTTGTTTCGCACGCTGAATGGCGAGTGATTTATTTTCAGCAGCGATCAGCATTTTGTAATGAAACTCATCAAACTCATTTTGCTTATAGCCTCCGAGATTGATGAAAAATAATTTCGGCGATGCCGCTGTCGCAGGAAGGGAAGATCCTTTAGCAACAATCGTTACGGTAAACCCATCTACCACGTTAACCTCGCGCCATGCATCAATATGAATTTTATTTTTTGCTTCCGGCCACGCCGCGGTTATGTCCGGTATCAAATCTTTTAAATTGTCGGCAATGCCAAAAAATATATCGTGCTGTTCTGTGTACCTGCCCGGCGGCGTGGCGCCAAGCAATAACATAAATAATTTCATGACGGTAAATTATAAGGGCGATAAAAATAGGAAAGAAACTATTGTTGTGATGAACAAATTTTTGTTTTGTAAATAGAAAAAAACCAGAAAAACTATGTTTTGGCTTGTCTCGATGCCAGGCACATGTTTTAAAAAGTCTTTTGTTCGGGAGATTGCCACGCCGCATAAAAGCTTTTTAAGTTATTTATGAAGTGTTGCACCTCGCTACGACGGAGCAAAGTCGTTCCAAGGTTCAAAAATCACCTGTCATGGAGGAAATTTACGGAGGCCCAAAGTTTTTCCATATCCGTAAATAAAAAACGATCATTGCACCGATTTTTACATCATTATAAAAGGATCACTCAACTTACCCTAAACCTGGATGAATAAGAAACGAACTGCCTGGGAAAAAATCCGGAAAGCATTCCAAACACTGCACCTGTGGCTCGGGCTGGGCAGTGGTATTATCATCATAGCCATTTGCCTTAGCGGCACCATTTATGTTTTCAATACAGAGCTTACAGAACTTGCAGCTCCGGAATTGTACAAAGTGAAACCAACGGGCGAAGCGAACCGCATTCCGGTTGATCATTTAGTTGCCGCCATACCGGAAAGCGCGGGTAAAGTAACCGCCATTTATGTGCCGTCTAATCCCGGCCGCAGCTATCGCATTGACGTAAAAAAGGATGGCGACAAAAGCAGAAATGGCACGGGCTACTTTGTGAATCCCTACACGGGCGACATCCTCGGCACATCAGCCGATAAAAGCAAGACCCGGGAGTTTATGAGCAGTATGTTCAGTCTTCACCGTTGGTTACTGCTGGACAAGATTGAAAAGCCTTTATTTAATGGCATCTCCAACAGGGAATTGGGAAGCAGTATTACCGGCTGGGTCACCATCATTTTTACCCTTGCCTGCGTTTCCGGGCTCGTAATCTGGTTTCCCAAAAAAATCCGGTACTGGAAGCAGGGATTAAAAATTAAAACAAAAGCGAACTGGAAAAGGGTCATTCATGATATTCATAATGCACCTGCTTTTTATTCACTTATTTTTTTACTGATCATGGGGCTTACCGGTCCGCAATGGTCATTTGAATGGTACCGGAATGGTTTGCAAAAAACTTTGGGAACGTATCAGCCAAAAGATAAAAAGGAAAACAGGAAAGCACCGGATGTAAAAAATATTGATCAGCAAAACAAGGTTTTTACTGCTTTACCTCTATCTGAAATGTTGGCAAAAGCAAGCCAGCAGCTATCTTACAAAGGCGACTATACATTACGGTTACCGGAAGAACAAAGCTTCTCACTTTCTATCACGAGTAACAAAACCGGCTTTTTTGCTCCTGCTGCGGGCGATAAGATCACTTTGAATACCACCACCGGCGAAATTTCAAAGATGGAACTATTCAAAAGCAAGCCCTTTAACGAGCGCATTTCCGGTTCTATAAAAGCGTTGCATACGGGAAGTGTGTATGGTATGTTTACAAAGATTTTATATTTTCTGGCTTGCCTGGTAGCCACTACCCTGCCGGTTAGCGGTACCATTATCTGGATCAATAAAATGAAAAAATAAGGAGTCTTCAATCATCTCAATAAATTTGCTCATCATAAGGCAATTCCTCTTTAGGTACTTTTTCTTTATTAAGTAAGAATGGATTGCGCCATGCTACATAAGCCGCCATCATGCCCATAAAAATCAATAGCGACAAGCCTTTAGATAGATCAGCCTTTTCAGCAATAAAACCAATGATGGACGGCCCGGTAAGAAATCCGATCAGGCCGCCGGTAGTTACCATTGCATAGCCTTCTACTGTGCTTACGCCGGGAATGTTTGCCGAAGCACGGAACAAAACAGGCACAATACAACAGCATCCAAGCCCAACCATAATGTACCCAACGATTGCCATAAGTACCACGGGCGCCGTTACCACCACCAAAAAACCGGTTGCGGCAAGGAGGCTGCCAGCCACCACTACTGTTTTACTTCCTACTTTTTTGATGAGCATGTCGCCGTTCAATCTTCCCACCGTCATGGCTACCGAAAATCCTGCATAGCCCAGGCTTATTAACGCTTTCGGTGCTATGAGAACTTCTTTCAAATAAATGGCGCTCCAATCAGCCACGCAACCTTCAGCCATAAAACTTACCATGCAAATAAATGAGATGCCGAGAATGGAAGACGAGGGTAATTTAAAATCGGAGCGTGAATGGATAATATCCTTGTTGGCCAGCAAATGTTTTCTGTTTGAAAAAATAATGATGAGTAAACCAATCGCCACAAATACGATTTGCCAGCCTGACGGAACGTGAACAAGAAAGAGCAATGCCGCTATTCCCGCGCTCAGCGCGCCTCCCAGGCTGTACATGCCGTGGCAGGTGCTCATTAACAAGGTATTGTATTTTTTTTCCATCAGGTTAACCGTAGCATTGGCGGAAACGCCGTTTAAAAAGCTAATTCCTCCAAAACAGTATAAGCATGTCCAGAACATAATGCGGCTTTCCGAATTAATTTGCAATGCCATGATAATGCATAAAATACTATAGCCGGTAACCATCCAGCGGCCTACCGGAATTTTACTGAAAACCCTTGTGGAGAGCGCCATTGCGGTAATAGCGCCAAGCGGTGAAAGTAGTAATGAAAGCCCCAGGCCGCCGTCAGAAAAGCCGAGCCGCGTTTTAATTCCCGGTATGGATGCCACCCAAATGCCAAACAGCAAGCTGGTGGTGGCAAACAAAAACCCTACGGCAAGTGCCGGTTTGTTTTTTACGAAAGAATAGAAATTCCTGATCATATAAAAATGGCAGTTGCGAACTTACAATAAATTAGCGCGCCAGTTTTGAAATGACCTAAATTAATGCCGGAAAATAAAACCGTCAAAATCTACATAATGGCTTTTCTCATCATTAAATGTTTTTGCGGGAAAATGGCGATTGTGCTTGTATGCGTTTAACCATAGACGTTAGTAAGCCTGGCGCGCGCGCCGTTGAATAGCCTGTATTTTATCTCTTTTGCCAATGCCGGAAAATGCCATACAAATTTTTGCCAAATCAATACAATTATGATCTGGCATTATTTTTTGTCAGGAAACGATTGTGTATTCAGATAAAAAATTATTATTTAATCAAAAAAAATTAACCATGGATAGTATTAATCAAAACCAGGAAGAAAAAAACCGCGAAGACCTGGTAGGCGCCGAAGCATGCCAGAAAATAAAGGAACTTGCCGGAAAAGCGAAAACCTGTTTCTTTTGCACCGGCATGGCGCCCGGCCAGCCGTTTGAGGTACGCCCGATGGCGGTACAGAAAGTGGACGAAAACGGGGTTTTAATGTTTTTGAGCGCAAGCGACAGCCATAAAAACCGCGATATTCAGCACGAAAACCATGTACAGCTTTTGTTCCAGGGTTCGGCGCATTCCGACTTTTTATCTATTTACGGCAGCGCTTCCATTTCTACTGATAAAACGCTGATCAAAGAGTTGTGGGAACCCATTTTAAAAGCCTGGTTTACCGAAGGAGAAAATGATCCCAGGATTACCGTGATAAAGGTAACGCCCATCGACGGTTACTACTGGGATAACAAACACGGCAATGCCATCGCGCTGCTAAAAATTGCAGCAGGTGCGGTTATGGGGAAAACAATGGATGATTCGATTGAAGGAACACTCAACGTTTGAACGCCTTAGGCAAATATTATCCACAATATTTTCAGGAATGGCACAACCTTCCTCCGGCTAAGCCATAAAACCCAAAAAGTAGATTTTTCAGTTTTTATTGAAAGAATCAGTCTACGCGATTGGCATATACAAAAACATCCAACAGGTCCTTTTCTTTGGTTAAATCGAGTTTATGCTCACTCACATAAGCGTCAATCTTTTTAGCCGGAAAAAGTTTGCTGATGTTTTTTACATTGGCCTCCGCAAAATGGCCTTTTTGGGAACTTATAAAATACGTTGTTTGCTTTTGTAAAAACGAGTTCCTCATTTACATTAAGATTATGATTGGAAACATCTAAAATTGCATCGTGCGATTCTACTTTGAAGTTTGGCGAGGCAGTTCCATAGGCACCGATCTTGTCGCGGCCTATCAATTTATAGGTGCGCCTTACGGCAAGACGGGCGCTGGCCGAACTGGCGATCCATTCGTAATATTTCTTATCGTAAAAAAATGTATCGATTGGGGTGCTGATGTAATTAATGTCTTTCTCATTAGCGATGGCCAGCGTGTCGCCTTTTTCGCCAATGTATTTCATTACCTGGTTTAAATAATCAAAGTTGAATTTGCCGCTTGCCACATCACCGTCTTTAAGAAATACTTTGGCGGGAACAAAAGTGGCGTATTTATTTTGCGCGGATGTGATAAAAATGGTGGCTTCAGCTCCTCTAACTCTGATGGTTTCGGTTTTTTGAGCCATGATGGAAATGGAAATAAAACAAGTACAGACTACGAAAAGAAATTTTTTCAGCATAAGATTGGTTTTGGTTCGGGGGTTATGGTTATCAGTAAGCAAAAATAAAATAACGCCTTTTATTTTATATAGACAAAAATGATTAAGCAATGCATCACTTTGAACCATTTCGTTCTTTAAGCGATTCTTTTATGTCGAGGTCAAATTTCCTTGCATAATCTTTAGCAACATCATAGCCCGCATCAGCATGGCGAATAACACCAAGGCCCGGATCGTTGCGCAACACACGGGCAAGCTTAGACGCAGCTTTCATCAGTACCATCAGCAACGATTACCATACCTGCGTGAATGCTGTAGCCCATGCCCACGCCGCCGCCGTGATGCAGGCTTACCCAGCTTGCGCCGCCTGCGGTATTCATTAATGCATTTAAAACCGGCCAGTCTGCAACGGCATCACTGCCATCCAGCATCGATTCAGTTTCACGATTGGGGCTGGCAACAGAGCCTGTGTCCAAATGATCACGGCCGATAACTATTGGCGCTTTTACTTTTCCGGTTCTTACCAGTTCGTTAAAAGCAAGTCCTGCTTTTTCCCTGTCGCCCTGCCCTATCCAGCAGATTCGCGCGGGCAAACCCTGGAAGGCAATTTTTTCCTGCGCCATTTTTATCCAGCGGATCATACCTTCATTTTCAGGAAACAATTCCATCATAACGGTGTCGGTTACCCGAATATCTTCGGGATCGCCACTTAATGCGGCCCAGCGAAACGGGCCTTTGCCTTCGCAAAAAAGCGGGCGGATATAAGCGGGAACAAAGCCAGGAAAATCAAAAGCATTTTTTAATCCTGCTTCAAATGCCCGTGCCCGCAAATTGTTGCCATAATCAAAAGTAACGGCGCCACGCGTTTGTAATTCGAGCATCAACTCTACATGCTTCTTCATACTTTGGTAAGAAAGCGCACATGTATTTTTCCGGATCGTTTTTTCTTAATTCATTCGCTTCTTCCAGAGAAATAGTATGTGGCACATAACCAATTAAAGGATCGTGCGCGGACGTTTGGTCGGTTAAAACATCTACGGTTAATATTCCTTTCTATTAATCTTTGGAGCAAATCAACCGCATTGCAATGAACGCCAATGCTCCATGCTTTGCCTTCTGCTTTTGTTTTTACCGCTTTATCAATTGCTTCATCAATATTTTCAATCATCTCGTCCAAGTACCTGGTTTCCAGTCGCTTCTCAATTCGCCATTTTTCAACTTCCGCAGCTAAACAGACTCCATTATTCATTGTAATTGACAACGGTTGTGCACCGCCCATGCCGCCAAGTCCGGCAGTAACGCTCAATGTATTTTTAAGTGAATTATTAAAATGCTTTTTGGCAACAGCGCCAAATGTTTCATAAGTACCCTGCACAATTCCCTGGCTACCGATGTAGATCCATGAGCCCGCTGTCATTTGCCCATACATCATTAAACCTTTTTTTTCCAGTTCATCAAAATGCTCCCATGTGGCCCATTTGGGCACCAATTGCGAATTGGAAATCAAAACCCTTGGCGCATTTTCATGTGTCTTCAACATGGCAACAGGTTTGCCACTTTGTATTAAAAGGGATTCATCATTTTCCAGTTCTTTTAAAGCTTTTATAATCAGATCGAGGCTTTCAAAATTGCGGGCCGCTTTTCCTCTTCCGCCGTAGACAATTAGTTCCTCCGGGCGCTCTGCCACTTCGGGATTGAGGTTATTCAGCAACATCCGTAACGCGGCTTCCTGTATCCAGCCTTTGCAACTGAGTTGTGTGCCGGTGGGAGTTTTGTATTTTACAGGATCGTAGTTTTTGATTTTTTCTGATGTCTCATTCATATTTATTCTTTTGCGGATTTTGCCGGGTATCAAAAAGGGTAATGATGTAGATCGTTTTTCCTATCACTCTATAAAATAATTTATTATGCGGAGTGATTAAAATTCTTCTTGTTGTGGCACTATTTTTACAAATCTGTCCAATAAGTGGATTCTTATTGACTTCATTTAATTTTTTGTATAAAATGGTTACGAACTTATCAGCAGATTTTTTTGACCAGTTAGTTTCAATCCATGTAGCAATTTGAGCAGATTTCTTAAAAAAATCTTTTTGCAAGATCATTTTGTAAGCCATTTGCCCATTGTTTTTTTAAAATCGTCCATCGTTACAAATTCTCCATTCTCCATCTCCTTCACAATTTTATTAAATTCCTGAATTTGCTCTTCTGTAAGTGCTTCTTCTTCATTTTTTGCAGCATCTGTTTTTAAATAATCCACCACCTCTTCATGCACCATCAACAAGGTTTTTTCATCATCAATACTGTCAATGTATTCATGAAGTTCTTTTTTGAGTTGTTCAGAAGATTTCATAAAAAATGTTTTATCAAATTTAATTGATTCTATTGATGTGATGAATTGTTTGAAGATGTAACAGGTTTATTCGTATTTATTACGTTTCGGATTTGTTTTAGATTCGAATAAAGTCAGAATAGAGACTTCTTCACCTTTAATTTTATAATAGATTTTATTATGTTTTGTAATGACGAGTTCTACGGATATTCTTATTTTTAGCTATTGTTCTCCCTGTTTTTGGATAGATTGATAATCTATCAATTTTTAAATCCAGAATTTCTTTAAATTTTTCAGCAGATTTTAATCCCCATTCCTTTTCGAGGTAATGTAAAATTGCAAGAACATTTTGTAAAAAATTCTTTACTCTGTTTTATGGTGTACGCCATCTGGCAGTTGCTTTTAAGTATTCTTCCTCAGACTACTGTTTCTCCGGCTTCTACTTGCCTCACGGCCTCTTTCAACTGCTTTTGCTGTTCCTGAGTTAAATAATCCTCTTCATCAATTTCCTCTGCATCTTTTTTTAAATATTCCACCACATCTTCATGCACCATCCACAAGGTTTCATCATCATCAATACTATCAATGTATTCATGAAGTTCTTTTTTGAGTTGTTCAGAAGATTTCATAAAAAGTGTTTTATCAAATTTAATTGATTCTGTTGATGTGATGAATTGTTTGGAGATGTAACAGGTTTATTCGTATTTATTACGTTTGGGATTTGTTTTAGTTTCGAACAATTCCAAAATAGTAATTGTATTTTGGAAAAAACGGTAATAAATTCGGTTATGTTTTGTTACCATTCTTGATCTGATATTTTTTCTACTAAGAGACTGCCTTCCAATCTTTGGATTTAAAACAATGCCGGCAATTATATCAATAACTTTTTGTTCAAATTTTTGAGAAGAATAATGAGACCATTCATTTTCAATCCAGAGAGAAGTTTTGGCAAAGCTTTTTTCAAAAAGCTCTGTAATGATTAGCTTATATGCCATAAACTCATTCTTCTTTTCAGTTCATGAATATCCATTACTTTACCTTCATCGGCTTGTCTTATCGCTTCATCCAATCTTCGATTTTGATCTTCGGTTAAATCATCATCATCTTTATTATCATCAACCTCTGTTGCAAAATACCCCACCACCTCTTCATGCACCATCAACAAAGTTTCATCATCTTCAATACTGTCAATATATTCATGAAGTTCTTTTTTGAGTTGTTCAGAAGATTTCATAAAAAATGTTTTATCAAATTTACAATTTTACTATCAGCATAAATTGATATTTATCCCAAATCATATGCTCCTCATAAACTCAATCGAATTCAGCATGTCGTCATGCAAAAACCGATCGGTTTCATTAAATAAAATTTTCTTTCTAAATTCTTTTACCAAGTTTTCAATATCAGAAGATGACTTCAATGGCCGGCGATATTCCAATGCCTGGATGGCTGTAAGCAATTCTATCGCTAACACTTTTTCTACATTTTGGATTACGCGATAACATTTGGTGGCCGCATTGGCGCCCATGCTTACATGATCTTCCTGGTTGTTGGATGAAGAAATAGAATCTACAGAAGCCGGCGTGCACAATTGCTTGTTCTCACTTACAATTCCTGCGGCCGTGTATTGAGGAATCATCAACCCCGAATTAAGCCCGGAATCTTTTACTAAAAACAACGGCAATTCTCTTTGCCCGCTCAGTAATTGATACGTTCTTCTTTCAGAAATATTGGCCAGCTCACTCATGGCGATTGCCAGGAAATCCAAACCCAATGCCAATGGCTGCCCGTGAAAATTTCCGCCGCTCACAATTCTGTCTTCATCCGGGAAAATATTCGGATTGTCAGTTACAGAATTGATTTCCTGTAAAAAAGTATTCAGCACAAATTCAAACGTATCTTTTGTAGCGCCATGCACCTGCGGAATGCAACGAAATGAATACGGATCCTGAACCTGTGTTTTTTTCTTCGAAATAATTTCGCTTCCTTCTAAAATTGCCCGCAGCTGCGCAGCCGCTGAAACCTGCCCTGCATGCGGGCGAATGGCATGAAGATTTTCATAAAGGCAATCGGGATTACAATCAAACGCATCAAACGAAATGGCCGCAATCATGTTGGACCAATTCATCAATCTTTCAGAATTTACAAGATTATGCATTCCGTAAGCGCTCATAAACTGTGTGCCATTGATCAACGCCAGTCCTTCTTTGCTTTGTAATTTGATTGGCTGCCAGCCAAATTTTTTCAAGGCATTTTCAGCAGGCATTTTTTCTCCGTGAATGCGCACTTCGCCTGCTCCTATCAGCGGCAAACTCATGTGTGAAAGCGGTGCCAGGTCGCCGGAAGCGCCGAGTGAACCCTGGGTATAAATTACCGGAAGCACTTCGTTGTTATACATATCCATCAAACGTTTCACTACTTCTATGCCGATGCCTGAATAACCATAACTTAACGATTTTATCTTGAGCATCATCATCAGTTTTACGATTTCTTCCGGCACTTCATCGCCCAGCCCGCATGCGTGCGAAAGCAGTAAATTACTCTGAAGAATATTTAGCTGATCTTTCTCAATTTTTACATTTTGCAAAAAGCCAAAGCCTGTATTGATGCCGTAAAAAAGCTCGTCGGAAGCGTTTATTTTTTCATCCAAAAATTCGCGGCATTTTAAAATTGCTTCGTGAGCGGCATAGGTAACAGAAACCAATTGTTTGTATTTCAATAAATGTTTAACCTGTTGAAATGTAAGCACGCTCTTATCAAGCGGAAGATAGTTATAAGTCATATTTAATTGTTGCGCTCAAAAGTAATTAAAACTTGTTGAGAGTTTATTTGCATCAACAAAATATGAATTTGCATGGTTCATACAAGCCAAAAAGTAGATTTTGGGTTTTATGCACAATTGAAAAAACTATATTTCGGCTTCTATCAAATTAAAAAGTATTCAATAAGAATGATATGGGCTGTGTTGCTGCTTTTCATTTTTATTTTATGATTTATTTTATAGCTGACCGCCAAAGTTTCTTTAACAAGGGATTATATTTGTGTTTAAAAAACTAATAGCTTCGCTGAAACCCCATGTATAAAATATTATTAACCGTATTCCTGTTTTTTGCCGTGCAGCAAATTTCTTTTTCACAAGATACTTTGCCTAAAATTACCGTTTCGCAGCTTGGCAAGAAGGTGCTTATCTCGTGGCAAAATCCATTTACTTTTGTTACTGCCATTAATATTCAGCGCTCTGCCGACAGCCTTAAAAATTTCACCACCATTGGCACCGTCCTTAATGTAACCTCAAAATCGAACGGGTTTGTAGATACCAAAGAATTTATTCCTTCCAGGCAATACTACCGCTTGTTTATTTCGTTTGAAGGTGGCAATTATATTTTTACCCAATCGCACCGGCCAGCGCAGGACACGTTTAATATTACTCCCGACATCGTTGATTATACGCCGCCTGCAAAGACATGGTTCACGCCTTCAAAACATGTTTATACCGGCAGAGATAACAATGTAATTATTTCGTTGCCGGATGCAGAGCATAAAAAATATTCCATTAAATTTTTTGAGGAAGACGGACAGCTTACTTTTTGAACTAAAGAAAATTCCTGAACCTTATCTCACGCTTGATAAAGTAAATTTTATTCATTCGGGCCTTTTTAATTTTGAGTTATACGAAGACCGGATCATCATTGAAAGGCATAAGGTTTTTATTCCGAAAGATGGAAAACCAATTCCTGCTTTGGATGCCGAAGGCCGCCAGATCAATTGATCATTACATTAAAAACTTTTTCGAAATTGCTTTTCAGCTTTTGTTTTACTTCTTCAAAATTTACTTTATAACCCAATTCTTTTTCAATAGAAGTAACCTGTTTGTTAACGATGCCGCAAGGAATAATGTTGCTGAAAAAACTAAGGTCTGTGTTTACATTTAACGCAAATCCATGCATGGTGATCCAGCGGCTGCAGCGGATTCCCATGGCGCAGATTTTTCTTTCTTTACCTGCAACGCCGGGCTCTATCCATACGCCGGTTTCGCCTTTGCTTCTATCGCCTTTAATACCATATTCGGCAATGGTAAGAATGATCACCTCTTCCAGGTCGCGCAGGTATTTTCCGATATCAGTATAAAATTTTTCAAGATCGATAATGGGATAGCCAACAATTTGTTGCAAACCATGAAACGTGATATCCCCGCCCCTGTTGGTTTTAAAGAATTCAATTTCTTTTTCTTCCATTTCATTTTCACTCAATAACACATTTTCCATGTGGCCGCTTTTGCCAAGCGTATAAACCGGTGGATGTTCGCAGAAGAGAAGATGGTGAGTAGTTTCAAGTGTGAGGTGTGAGGTGTCAGGTTTTGAAGAAAAATTATCGTTTTTACCTGCTACCTGGTACGCGCTACCTGATGCCTTTCTTCTCGCTTCAGATTTTATATCCAGATTTTTTTTAACTAATTCTTCCTGGTAATCCCAGGCTGCTTTATAATTGATAATCCCGAGGTCTTCAAAAATGAGTTGCTGTTTTTCCAAATCAAAGATTTTAATTTGCAAAGATAAATTTGAATTGCCGGATTGTGGAATTGCTATATTGTTTATTGGTTGATTAGTTAATTGGTTTATTGGTTAAATAGTTAATTAGTTAATTGGTTGAGAGGTTAATTGGTTTGATGGATCTTTGGCGCAGTAATCCGGGCAATTTCATTACTTACGTTTAAAGCTGATTCCTGTACGTTTTACCTCATACCAACACCTGATAAAAAAGATTTATGACTGAAGAAGAATTGATTGATGAGCCGGAGGAACTTTTTGAGCGGCTAAGTATTATTTGCGCCAAAGGCCAGGAGCCTTTACGTATTGATAAATTTTTAATGGGCCGTATTGAAGGCGCCACGAGGAATAAAATTCAACAGGCAATTGATGCGGAACGGGTGCTGTTGAATGATCATCCTGTAAAATCAAATTATAAAGTAAGGCCGCTGGATAAGATCGTTATTTATCAAACTTATTTGCCGGAAAGCAACGAGATTGTTCCTGAGGATATTCCTTTTAAAATTGTTTATGAAGATGCCGATTTGATGATCATTGATAAACAGCCCGGCATGGTGGTTCATCCCGGAAGCGGCAATCCCGGCGGCACTTTGGTAAATGCAGTGGCCTTTTACCTGAAACAACAAAATCCTGAAATTGATGAAACAGAGCTGGCGCGCTTTGGCCTTGTGCATCGTATAGATAAAAATACATCCGGACTTTTGGTAATGGCAAAAACTGCCAAAGCAATGACCCATCTTGCGAAACAATTTTTTGATCATACCGTGCATCGGCGTTATGTGGCGCTGGTTTGGGGCGATTTTGAGGAAAACGAAGGAACGGTGGTTGCGCATGTGGGCCGGCATCAGCGATTCAGGAAATTGTTTACTTCTTATCCTGAAGGCGAACATGGAAAAGACGCCATTACCCATTACAAAGTGCTCGAACGATTTAATTATGTTACTCTTGTAGAATGCAGGCTGGAAACGGGCCGCACTCACCAGATCCGCGTGCACATGCAATACATCGGGCACCCGCTTTTTAACGACGACACTTATGGCGGCGACAGAATTGTGAAAGGAACCGTGTTTACGAAATACAAGCAATTTGTAGACAATTGTTTTGAACTTTGTCCGCGCCACGCGCTGCATGCACAACAGCTTGGGTTTATTCATCCTTCTACCGGACAAAAAATGAATTTTGAAAGTGAGTTACCCGCTGATATGAGCGCTGTAATTGAAAAGTGGAAGAAATACAGCTTAAGAAGAGATGAGAAATAATTGATGATATGCTACATCAAATCATTTCTAAATTCATCCGGCGCAAAGAAATATTTTTTGGCGTTGATGCTGTTGATTCGCATAAAGATTATTTTTTAAAGTCGAATAAAGTGGCCGTAAAAACGCCGCGTTCTCTTTTCTTAAATATTGCTTTCCAATTGCCGTTGTATTTAAGAATTGCCGGCACCAGCAAATCGCCTACTTTGGTCATTTGCACTTCCATATCAACTTTAAAATCGTATACGCCGGCATCATAGCTTAAAGAATAGGTGCGGGCTACAATTTCAAAAGTTTTTTCATTGAACCAGGTGGTCATTTCGTTGATTACCACATCGCTTTTTTTATCATTTTTTGCTTTTATCGTAAAAACATAACAAGGCTGATTATCGTAATCGGCATAGTCTATTTTCATATTGTATTTGTCTGCCATTGATTCATCAAATATGGCCGTTTTATTACTGATAAAAGGAAGCCCGTTTATTTTTTTTCCCGGATTGAAAAACAGCATTTTTAATTGCTGTTTGTGCTTATCAATTCCGCTTAAGCCGCTTGTTGAAAACTCATCGCCTTTTACGATATTGGTTTCACCGCAAACTGAATCTTTTGTAAAGAACAGACCCGCATACATTTGCGCAGTGTAATAATTATAGTTGCCATTATTATCAAATATATCGCCTGTGGAAGATTGTTCCAGCACTTCCATTTTTCTGCAGTTGTGAGTGCGGATCTGCCTCGTTTTGCTTCGCAGCGAAGCCTGGGTATTTCCATTTCTATCAAGCATTCTTATATCGTTCAACGAAGTGTAGCCGATGATTCTCAGATTTTTAAACGCTTTATAAAAAGTGGTGTCGTTCTTTACGCGATCAATAAAAGATTCAACATCCAGTTTATTATTAACAACAATCTCAGATAAGGTAACATAATTTCCATCGACCCTGATGGTGGAGTCTTTTTTTTGCTGGGCACAAACACATAAAGAGATAAAAAGCAGCGAGGCAAGCGCGAACAACTTTTGGGTCATGCAGTAAAAATAAATCTAAAAATGTTGAGGGAAATGTAAAATAAAAATAGGCGCAGAAAATATTTTCTCGAAAGCAAGATTTCTACATTTTGGCTTATATCATCACCAATACAACCAATAAACCAATTACACTCAATTAACCAATTTATTTATTAAACGACATTTTATAATCAACTGAAATTTTTCCTTTGGAAATATCGTCCAGCTTGCGTTTTAAAAGACTTTTCTTTAAGGGCTTTAAATAATCGATAAAAAGTTTTCCATCAATGTGATCATATTCATGCAAAATAACCCTGGCGGTAACACCGGTAAAAGTTTTGTTGTGCTCGATGAAGTTTTCGTCGAGGAAAGTAAGATTCACCCTTTCTTTTCGTAAAATATCTTCCCTGATTTTTGGTATACTGAGGCAACCCTCATTATAGGGCCAGTCTTCGCCTGCGAGGTCGTTAATATGTGCATTGATGAAAACGCCTTTATAGCCCTCATCACCGGGAAAATCATCTTTTTCATCTTCTTCGAGGTTTTCAATAATCTGAAGACTGTCCACCACAAACAAACGGATATCGCGGTTAACCTGGGGCGCCGCCAAACCCACTCCCCTGCTGTTGTAAAGTGTTTCCCACATATCCGCAATCAACTTATTCAGCTCAGGATAATCCGGCGTTATATCTTTTCCAACTTTTCTTAAAACCGGATTTCCGTATGCAACTATAGGAAGAACCATGAAATTTGTAAATTAAGAATTAAAAAAAATGATCTGGATGAAAACGCAGATCGGTTGGCAAATTTAAGCCATTCTTTGTTTTTTAGGAATTGCGAATCAGGATTAAAAATTAATGGCAATATTCTTGAACGTTTTTTACACAAGCGTCAAAATGAAAACAAAAAAAACACTTTTAAAATATTTCAATAAGCTGGCAAAAAAACTCAATAAAAGCTTAACAAAGCCTTCAAATAAATATGAGGAGGAAGATTATCACACACTACGGGTGGAAGTAAAACAACTCAACGCGCTTTTATATCTTGCGGATTTCTGCGCCGCGCATTTTAACCGTAAAAAATATTTCAGGCAGGCCGAAAAAATATTTAAGCAATCCGGCAAAGTGAGAGAATTTCAACTGGAAGTATCCACCCTAAAAAAATTTGCTTCTTTTTCGGTTGAACATTATTTGAGTGATGTAAAAGATCATATTCAGAAAGCGGAAAACCGTTTTCATTCTGTTGTTTCCAAAAAGAGAAAATTGCGCGTAAAAAAAGATTTGAAAAAAATTGCCTCTCTTCTAACAAAAATTCACAAAAAGAAAATGAAGCTTTACCTTAAAAAAGAAAGTGAAAAGATCCATGATATTATGCGGCAAAAACCGTTGCATCCATTGCAGGTTCATGAATTGCGTAAAAGATTGAAAGTGGATTTTTATACTAAAAAAAGTTTGCATTTGGCTGATGACCGTCGTTTAAAGGAAGAAGACTCTTTCCAGGAATTATTGGGAAAATGGCATGACAGCAGGAGCGTAAATGATCTTTTGGAAAAATCCATCATAAAGGAAAAAATTGATGCAGAAGAATTAAAACAACTGCTGGAGATTCATGAAGAAATATTATTCAATTCAAAAAAACTGTTGGAAGAAATCAACAGCCGGCTTGATGGTAATCGGTTATGAGAAAAGCCATTTTGTAGAAATCAGCACTTTTAAAATCCGCGGCATTAAAAATTATTTACTCTGAAAAAATAAAAACATAAATCCTTACATTTGCGTTTTTATTGCCCGATAGTATAACGGTAGTACAGCAGATTCTGATTCTGCTTGTCTTGGTTCGAATCCAGGTCGGGTAACTAAAATGGACAAATCGAAATTTGATTCGGTTTGTCCATTTTTATTTTTGGGCGCGCGCCCCATGACGATTCGATGTAGGTTTATTTGATTGATTTAAGTTTTTTTATTTGTTGCTCAGCATTACTGTTTTTAGGATTTAATTTAAGCGATTGCTCGTAATTTTTAATTGCCAGTTCGATGTCTCCATGTTCTGCATAAATCTCTCCAAGGCTGTCATAAGTATTGGCACTCATTGGATATAAGAAAACATTTAATTTAAATATTTCCAGGGCATCTGCCATTCTGTTTTGATTAACCAATTTGTAACCCCAGTTATTTATTTCATTTTCAGACAATGTAAGATCCGCATTTGTTTTCCTGATTTTTTTTACTTCTTCAATTGCATTTTTATATCCCGATTTCTCTAATCCAGCCCTTACCAATTTAACAGATGGAGAAAGCCCAAAACCATTTGATTCTTTCATGTCGGGTATAAAAAAACCTGCGATTTCATCCATAAATACATCAGGCGAACCGCCGGATAAGTTGGTAAGAATAATAATTGAAAGATCATCATTTGGATAAACAAATACAGCCGAACGGCCACCACCAACCGGGGCAACCGCAGGGTGTTCTGTTCTTGTGATAACAGGCCAGCCTGCAGCATATCCGTTTAATAAGCCGCTAAAGCCTCCGGTTTTTCCATTGTTTAAAACAGCCGGTGTCCAAAGCGAAACCATACTCGATTTCTCTTTTAGAAACTGTTTGTTTTGCAAAGCGATTATCCAGTCAGCCATTTCTGTAGCAGTCGAGCTCATGCCCGCTGCCGTTTGCAGCGATGGTGGAAATGAGAAAAACATATTGTTAAGCTTGCCTTTTCTATAAACATATCCTCCCGCAGCATGAGGTATCACATCTTTTGTAGCGCCAAAACCTGCGTTTATTGTTTTGGTCATTCCTGCTTTTTGAAGTTGTCCCTTTGTAATAAATTCGGTAAACGGCATTCCACTTAGCGTATCAATAATTCGCCCTAATAATAAATAATTGGTTTGGTTATAACTGAATTTTTCTCCGGGTTTAAAATCCATTGGCAAGGGCCAGTACCTGCTTCCAGGCCGCTTGCTCTCCGTAAGGCGATATTAAAGTGGATTCTTCCTCATCTACAATGTCCGGAATTCCGGAAGTATGGGATAATAACTGTTGTATGGTTACGGCTTTCCAGTTCTTCCGGCAGACCGGTTAGGTAAGCTGATACAGGCGAAGACAAGTTTAGTTTCCCTGCTTCTACCAATTGCATTATGGCAACCCCGGTAAATGCTTTTGTAATTGAATTAATGGTGAATACCGTTTTATCATTTACAGGAATTGAATCCTGCACATTGGCCAGCCCATAATTTCCGGTTTTAATAACTTTGCCATTTTTAACAATGGCTAATTGTAAGCCGGGGATTTTTCGTTTTTGCATTTGAGCTTTCACAAAAAGGTCAATACTATCGGCCTGCGCATATACAGTATTACTAAAAGTAAAAATTACCAACCCGGTACATATCTGCTTCAAAAAATTCATGATTTTATAAAATTATATTTCGCTAATTAATTTTCTATTTATAAACTATACTGTAATAGCAACGTTTCCTTTCTTGTGTCCTTTTTCAACATAGGCATGTGCTTCAGCCATTTGCGTTATGGAATACGTTCTGTCAATGACCGGCTTTATTTTACCTTCCTCAATAAGTTTTTTAAGAAAGATCATATTCTCAGTTTTCTGGCTGATGATACCTGTAATTACTTTCTTGCTGCTTGATATTGAATTCCATAAACTCTGTAACATACCTGGAAGGCCGGAAGCGCCTAAGATTAATATTCCTTTTTTATTGAGCGACTTTAAACTATTAGAAAAAGAAATCTTGTCAACCGTGTCAAAAATGACATCGTATGTTTTTCCATTTTCAGTAAAATCTTCTTTTGTGTAATCAATAATTTCATCTGCTCCCAAAGATTTTACCAAAGTAAGATTGGCAGTACTGCACACTCCGGTAACGTGGGCTCCATAATACTTTGCCAACTGAATGGCTGCAGTACCTACCGCACCCGAAGCCCCGTTGATAAGCACTTCTTGCCCGCTTTGGATATTTGCCTTTTTAATAAAATGTAAAGCGGTCAGTCCACCAAAGGGAATTACTGCCGCTTCTTCATGTGTAATATTATTTGGCTTCAACGCCAACACTGCACTTTCCGGCAAACATTTGTATTCCGCATAAGCGCCAAAACCCATACCTGTAGCGCCAAAAACGGGGTCACCAACTTTAAAGAGTTTTACGGTTGCACCTATGGCTTCAATTTCACCGGAAAAAACGCCGCCAAGAATATTCTTCTTTGGTTTTGTTAAACCAAAAAAGAACCTCACCGCAAAAGGGTCAGCTTTTCGCAACCGCACGTCACCTGAGTTTACTGCTGTTGCTTTAATTTTTATAAGTATTTCGTTGTCTTTCGGCGTAGGCTTTTCTACATCTGCAGGGTGCAGAACTTCCGGAGGCCCATATTTGAAGTAAACAATCGCTTTCATGTTTTTAAGTTTTTATATCTGTTTATTTATGGGGGCAACTTCGCCGGTTCTATTGTTCCGTATCCGTAGAATTTCTTTTAAGATCGTCTTTTTTTTAATCCAGTTTATGATAGATTAAGTAATTATTACTTTGGCAATGATGTAAGATAATCAATCAGCGTCATCATCAACGTGCTGAAATATCAACTAAATTCCTGTGTGAGCGCAATAAATGAAATAGCAAAACCAAGTGCAATTAATTTATTTGGCATGGCAGCCATGAAATGATTCCTGTTTTTCCCTTACAGGACTTAAAGGATCTATTACTTCAAAATTCGCCATCATACCGGCGGCATGATGTTCTATGATATGACAATGATACATCCATTTTCCGGGACGGTTATCAGGCATTCAGGCAATTTTAATTTTAGTCCTGGGTTTTAGATTGTAAGTATCCTTCCAGGCTTTGTACTTCGGCGCGCTTTACCATTTTCTTCCAGCACCTGGAAAAAGAAACCATGTAAATGAAACGGGTGATCCATTAAACTTGTATTGGACACTTCCCATACCTGCAAATCGCCCACCATCACTGGCTTGTCTGTGCCGTGCATTTTGTTATTAACCGTGAAATCAATAACATGTTTAAGACTGGGATCCACTGATAGTTTCACTTTCCGGTTAATTTCAGCGTTCTGCGGGGCCAAAGATTTTATTTCTGTGAGTTTTTCCGGTAATGCAGCGATGGATTGTTTTCTTTCCATAACGTGTACCGTGGCGTATTTTTGTAGTTTGGCTTTAAGCATGGTGACACGGTTATAAGGCAATGAATTTATTGAAAACACTTCTCCTTCTTCAAAAGGACCAACTGCAATGTCAAAGCGCTCTCCGGGTGTTATTAATAATTCGGTTTCTGTTCTGGCATATTCCAGAAGCCCGCCATCCGTGGCAATTACTTTAAAAGGTTTACCATCCAGGCTTAGTTTGAAATACCGCGCACTTGCCGCATTGATAATTCTCCATCTTTCAGTCTGTCCCGCATGCATATGCAGGGTCAAAGCTTCTTTGCCATTGATCAGGTTAGTGCTGCCCTCTCTACCGTCATGCCTTTCAATCCATCTTCCTATAGGCCCGTGTTGTGTAAATTCGTTGTCAGAGTTTAGTTTCATATCATCCAATAACAGTACTTTTTCATTATCCAACACCGGGTCAGTATCGTCTTTAATAACAATACCGCCATACATGCCCTTTTCCATCTGCACCGTTTCGTTTTGGTGTGAATGATACCAGAATGTTCCGGCATCCGGCACTATAAAACGATACTCAAAACTTTCACCGGGTAATATGGGTTGTTGTACTTCACCTGTGCCATCCATGGTGGCCGGAAGCCTAATGCCATGCCAATGAATGATTGTGGCTTCCGGTAAATTATTTTGAACCCGTACAACCAGCGTGTCTCCTTTTTTTGCCCTTAATACAGGTCCTGGTACCTGGTTGTTAAATCCCCAAGCCATAATATTTTTTCCTGGTTTTATTTCCCAGTTAAACTCACTGGCTGTTAAGTTGTACTCAACCTATAAAATGGCTTATGTCGATTTTAATTCACAAAACTACCTGGGTTCCATCGATTGAAAAATATGCAACAATCTATGTGTTGGACGGAAAAGAAATTTTTGATTTCGTAGCTAACAAGTGCGATGAAATTTCAAAAAATCATGCTTATAAAAATGTCCTGGTCGTAAGCATCGGGTACGGGAAAGACCGAAGCATAGATTATACACCAACAAAAGTCAGTGAACTGACTGGCGGTGCTCCACAATTTTTGAATTTTATTGAAACGCAATTAATTCCAAAGATGGAGCAGGATTATAAAGCAGATACCGCCAGGGCCAGCCGGGTAATACTTGGCCATTCATACGGAGGCTTATTTGGAGGGTATGCTTACTGTGTTGACAATAAAGTATTTGGAAACTACATTTTGTTGAGCCCTTCCTTTTGGTTCGACAACCTGGTTGAATTACAAATGGAAAAAGATAACCGGCCTATTAATAAAAACAGAAAGCAATTGGTATTTATGGGAATCGGTGAAGCGGAAAATATGGGGAGGATGCAAGCCCCCTTTGAGGCATTTTATCAAACCCTTCGTGACAACTATTCTGATATAAAACTATCAAAAAATCTTGAAAAGAATTTAGATCACCTGGGTTCAAGAAATCCAAACATCATTAAAGGCCTCAATTATTATTTTCAAAACAGATAATTCAAGGCCAGCTATAATTTAATTAATTTTTAAAAAATAATATATGAAACAGCAAAAAATTTTATTCGTTATAATCTTGGTTTTGGCTTATGTCAACAGTTTTGCTCAAAAAAACTTTTCGGCATCAAAAGAAAAACATGCTACAGTGCGGCAATTAACAATTGAGCCAGGCATTGGAATTCATACCAATTTTGGAACAGATCTTCTTGTTTCAAACTTAATTCAATGGAATCCACAAAAACATCTTAGCCTTGCCTCACACTCTTCATTCAATATTAATAATCTATTTCAAAGGGATTTTAATGGCATCAAAACCAACCACAACTATTCCATAAATCAAAAATTTGGTGTTGGTACTACATTCTATTCCAAAAGAAGTTCCAATACATTTTTATTAATGGCCGGAGTAAAATATACCTCATTTCAAGAAACCTTAATTAATCCGGACCATAACAAAGTAAGTACTTCTATTAATTCTATCAGCCCGGATTACGGAGTAATGTATAGCCTGAAAAAAGGAGTGAAAAAATATTTCTTTAGTTTCCGTATGTATGTACCTCTTTATCCATGGCCTATTAAAGACTTGGATATTTCTTCTTCAGATGGTAATATGAATAACATCGCATTGGAGTTTGGAGTAGGCATAAAAATTAAATAAAGACTACCTTAAATACCCGTCTATGACACCTCAATGTCCGTGACGCCACTAAAAAGCACCATAATTTTAAACAATAAAAAAACAACATTAACATGAAAAAATTATTAGTAATTGGCATCTTTCTAATCAGCACATTGATTTCAAATGCCCAGACAGACACTTCCAAAGTTGAACAATATTGCCAGATCATTGCCACGCCAAGATTGCTGAGCAATAAGGTAACCATCGACATTGACTTCGGTGAAGAGAAAAGCTTTTGGCGCGATACAAGACTTAAAACAGATGAGGGGAAAGTGAAGAAATTCAACACCGTCATTGATGCCCTTAATTACATGGGCCGGCAAGGATGGCTATTTATTAATGCTTATCCTGTTCTTACCGGTGGAACTGAGATTTATCATTTTGCCTTTAAAAAGCAATTTTCAAAATCAGAATTTCAACAATAAATAGTTGGGTTCCAGGATAAACTGTCAAAAAAATAATCTCAATTCAAAAAGAATAAAAATGAAATTCAAAAAACTTTATATCACGGTGTTTGTTTTGCTTTTTGTGGGTGTTGTACTCACGAATGCATACAAACCCATCCGGAGTTTTATGACCCAACCAATTCCCTGGTCGGGCAATAGTATTGTCAGATCAAAACTGCCAATGTATGACCCGGCAAAAAAAACAGTATTTATTATAGCTGATAATAAGCTTACAGAAATGTTTGATATGCTCGCTCCTTTCTATTTATTTAATGCAACAGAAAAGGCGAATGTATATATAGTTGCAAAAGAGAAAACTCCAATCTCAATTAAAAGGGATCTTTTTGTAACTCCTCAACTAACTTTCAGGGAAGTGGACTCTTTGCATTTACCTGCAGACGTAATTGTCATTCCCGCATTGTCCATCAGGGATGAACACCAGGATACTGTAATTATATCCTGGATTAAAAAGCATTTTACTCGCGAAACAAAAATGCTTACCATCTGTGATGGTGCATCTACCGGCGCTGCAACAGGGTTATATGATGGCAAACCAATTACGGCTCATGCATCTGATTTTGGCGACATAAAATCACATTTTGATAAACCATTGTGGGTGCAAAATGTGAGTGTAGCAAAATCAGGAAATTTATTTAGCACCGCAGGTGTTTCAAATGCGGTGGAGGGTAGCCTGTCAGTAATTGAGGAATTATTTGGTTCTGAAACAACCAAAAAAGTTGCTGCTGCTATAGGAATTCACAATTCCTTCGTCCACCAGGTATAAAATAGATTCATAATTTTTTTGCACTGCGTCAGACATTGCCAGTTCGCACGTGCGGGTGGATGAATAATAACCTGCGTAGGCATTGGCCTTTACTTCGCTGCTTTCCGGAGCTGTTGCCGAAGCAGTGAGTTCGGGAAACAGAAAGCCCCGGTCGCCTGCCATACCGCAGCATCCGGAATGAAGCGGGATGGTGACATCGCTTGCAAAAAACCGGGCAATGTTGTTAAACTTGTGGGTGGATTTCATTTTTTGAAGCGAGCAAACGGGGTGCAACACAATGCCGGATTTTCGTATGGGCGCGGTCACCAAAGGGAGCACTGTTTCGTGAACAAAATCAATGCTGTCTAAGATAACGAGGCGGTCAAATTTTTGCCGGTTGGCTTCCATTAATGCCGGCCTCAGATTATGAAGAGTATAAGCACAGGAACTTACGTCCGTAATAATGGGCAAGGCCCCTTCCCTGCTGGCTTCAAAGAGACGGGTCACAATGTCATTGGCCGAAAACTTGTACGCTTCACGGAAGCCTTTTGAGGAAAAAATCTGTCCGCAGCAGCTGCCTTTTAATCTTTCGGGGATCACCACGTCAATCCCGGTTTTGTGGCAGATGCTTAAAAATGTTTCCAAAAGATTTTTTTGTTTTCCCGGATATGTGCCCATGAGCCGCGAGATACAGGCAGGAAAATAAACGACTGTAATACCAGTCCGCGCAGCAGCGCTGTTGTTGATAGTGGCGCTTGCCGGAATTGAAGGCGGATAGCCGAGTTGCGGCGAAACCAATGGTACAGCGCGGGTGAACTTTCTGAAGATCCTGCTCAGTTTGAGTACCGTTTCTGCGCCGAAAAGGGTATTGATACCGTGCACTATTTTAAGCCCGGTGCGTGCCATTGCTTCCACCATTCGAAATTGCTTTGCTACAAGAAGGGCCACTTTATTGGCAGAGGCAGTATGATTTTCATGGCGCAGCCGCTTGATAAGATCGCCCGTGTTGATGTCTACCGGGCAGGCGGTGGCGCATAATCCATCCACGGCGCAGGTATCCATTGCATCGTATTTATATTGCTGCAATAATTCTTTATAAGCAGCCCGCTGATGAGTGTTTTTCAGATGCTCCAGCGAGCGGCGCAGCACAATGCGTCTCCGCGGTGTGGTAGTGATGTCGCGGCTGGGACACTTGTGTTCGCAATAACCGCACTCGATACACTTGTCTACTTCATCTTCTACAGCGGGCAAAGATTTGAGATGGGTAATATGTGCATTTTTATTTTCATTGATGATCACGCCCGGGTTAAGTAACCCGGTGGGATCTACTGCACATTTCAATTGTTGCATAATAGTATATGCATCGCCCTTCCATTCCGTTTCAACGAAGGGAGCCATGTTGCGCCCGGTACCGTGTTCGGCTTTCAGTGTTCCGTCGTATTTTCCGATCACCAGTTTTACCACTTCCTGCATGAATCCATCGTATCGGTTTATTTCGGAATCGTTTTCCAGCGATTGCGTGATGACGAAATGAATATTGCCATCTTTTGCGTGTCCGAAAATGATGGCATTGTGATAGCCGTGTTTTGTAAATAATTGCTGAAGATCAGTGATTGCGTCGCCGAGCTTATTTACCGGAAACGCAATGTCTTCAAGTATCACCGTGGTGCCGCTTGCCCGCACGGCGCCCACCGCGGGAAACATGCCCTTGCGCACTTTCCACAAAAATTCCCGGGTGTCGTGGTCTTCGGTAAATGCAGGTGGATAATAGAGATCAAGGTTCGGCGCTACTGCTACAAAACTATTTACTTTTTGTGCCAGCGTATCCACATCGGCTTCCTGGAATTCTACCAGTAAGGCAGCGGCTTTATCAGGCAATGTAAATACCTCGATGGGCATTCCCTCCATATTTTCCACTGCGTGAAGAGAAGCCCTGTCCATCAGCTCTACCATCAGCGCACCGGCATCAGTAAGCGGTTGTATGGCCCGGCAGGCCGCATAAATATCCGGGAAATAAAGGAGTGCGGTTGATTTGTAAGGATGATCCGGAACCGTTTCCATCACGGCCTCAGCAATAAAAGCAAGCGTACCCTCAGCGCCGATCAGCAGGTGTGCCAGTATATCCAGCGGATGTTCAAAATCTATAAACGCGTTAAGAGAGTAACCGACCGTATTTTTTGTTTTGTATTTTTCACGGATACGATCATGTAAAATAATATTTGCAGAGATGTCGTTTCGTATCGAAACGAGTGTTGAAAACAAGGCTGCGCATTCCTGTTCAAATCTTTGATAATCGCTTTCAGTTTCCGTGGAAAATACTTTCCCGTCGGGCAATATGAAACGGATGTATCTCGTGGTATGATAAGAGTTGAGGGCCACTCCGCAGCACATCCCGCTGGAATTGTTGGAGAGGATGCCTCCCATCATGGCAGCATTGATACTGGAGGGATCGGGACCGATCTTGCGCCCGAATTTTTTAAGAACAGCATTTACTGTAGCGCCGGTTACACCGGGTTTCACGCGCACCAATTCACCCGACCGTTCAATAACAAGCTGGTTCCAGAACTGGCTTAGGTCCACGAGTATACCGTCGGTTACCGACTGCCCTGATAAACTGGTGCCACCTGTTCGAAAAACAACAGGGACACCGTGAGTATGGGAAAATTCGAACAACGCAATGATCTCAGCTTCATTCACAGGTCGCACCACGGCTTTGGGCACGAGGTGGTAAAATCCGGCATCAGAGGCAAACGACAACACATCAATCAGGCGCGAGAGCACTCTTTCTTTTGGCAGAAGCTCGTGCAGTTTTTTTACAATAGAAGACGATTTCATAAGGGGCAATTTTTTCCGGTATACCGCGAAAATAGAATTGAAAAGGATAAAAAAGAATTTCAACTTTTTTTATTAGCCAAAAACGGCTCTTTCGCTACAAATTGTTTGAAGGATAAAATTGATCAGGAATTGTATATTTGCATCGCTGATTTTAAAAGATGATACTTAAGGTGTCATCTTTTTGATAAAAACAAAGACTCCGTAGCTCAGTTGGTAGAGCAATTGACTCTTAATCAATGGGTCCAGGGTTCGAGTCCCTGCGGGGTCACCTCCTGGGATAAGGCCAAAATATTGGTTTTATCCCATTTTTTTTGCCCTCTGATTGTTTAGGTACTTACTTTTTTGCAACAGTGCTTTGTAAAATCATCATCGTCCAGCAATTTTTTCCTTGCGCAACAATACGGATGCCACAATGTGCTTTTTGAAAAACCTTTATTAGATTAAAGAAGCGCAAAAAAGTTGTCACTTTTTATTGTTCTTCGGGCTTATCAGGAAAGCCATTTTGTAGTATTCTAAGATTAAGCATAAGCCTTATGGAATTAAATTTAGAAGGAAATAACTATCTAAATAAACTTCACTGACATGGCATCTTTTGGTTTTCACTATTTATAGAAGTATTTAAATCTTTATAGGTCGATCTCCCCACTGCTGTTGGCATCCCGCCAACAATATTATTCGTTCTTCAATCTAACCACATAACCCAAAAAGTAGATTATTGAAGTTTCGATAAAAACACTTTTACGAAATTTTATACCGGGACAATTTGATATCAATCGTCAGTCGTAAATCCAATCGCGGACTAAACACTTTTTCCCGCCAATAATTCCTTAACCCTCTTCTTTATATAACCATTTTCAAAATAAGGATAAATATTTTTTCCGGGACATGTGGTCATGGTGCTATGGTCGCGGTGCGAAGCGATGGTTTCCGGCGAAATATTATATTGAATACACAACTTCGCAATCAACTTTGATAATACATCCAACAGCTTTTCATTCAGCATTTGTTCATCATAGTTTCCAAGAAAGCAGACAAGCAGATGCCCGGAAGGATCATATTCTGTAGCGGTCTCACCGGCGGTCAGCGGATTTCTTCCTTCATACACGGTTCCATCTGGCGCTATTAAAAAATGATAGGGAACATCCGTCCAGTTCCGGTCTTTTCCCATTCCCCAGGTCTGGATGTTTTTAAGTCGTTGAGCGGCATCGTCTGTTTCAAGCAACACCTTTCCACCTTCATGATGCACCGTTATCTGCACGGGCACCTGTGCTTTATAAGGTTTTGCCTCGCCGGCGTTCCAGCCTTTTCGGGGAATCACTGCCAGCACATTCGGGTTGATTTCGGTGCGGTTGCTTTCATTAGAGGTGCGGCTTACGGCTGTTACCGCAATAGAAGTGAGTTTGCTTTTTCCGTTGTGTGGCGCCAACTTTAATAACCTGTCGGCCCTGTTCATGATCTTATATCCTTTTGAAGATCCATATTGATAATAGACCACCCAGCGAAACACTTCCTGCTCATTTTTATGACTCCAGCGAACCGTTACCGAATCGCCATTTTGTTCTGCGGTTGCGGAGGGCGCTTCCGGCAAACGATTATCCAACCATAGGGAAGCAGGCGCTAATGCGGGGGCAGCATAAGGCCCTTCGATAAGCATTTTAGCCATATTGGGATTGCGGGTTACCGATGAAAGGCTCCAGTGGATAACGCCGGCGCTGTTGGGCAGCATTCCCCTGGTGATCATGATCTGGTTGAGTGTTTCAGTAATTGTCCTTACGGAAGAATCACTTCCTACACTGATGCCCGGCCATAAATGCCGTTTAAATGTATTTTCGCCTGACCACCATCCCAATAATACCGGAAAACTTTGCTTTGGCCTGCCGATGGGCCAATATAATTGCGGTGAAAAATAATCGATCCAGCCTTTATTAAGCCATAGTTTGGCGTCGGCATACAATTCATTGTACTGGTCAAAGCCTTCAATGGATTCCGGATAACCGGGGCGAAACATGCCAAAAGGGCTCAGCCCAAATTTTACGTGCTTCTTTTCTTTTTTAATTTCCTGGTAAAGCCGGTGAATAAACGTGTTAACGCTTTCTCTCCGCCAATCTCCAATCGACAAAGTGCCGCCGGCTGCCAAATATTTTTTACGGCTGGCAGTATCAGGAAAATCTGCACCTCCGTTATAGGAAGGGTAAGGATAAAAATAATCGTCAAAATGAATACCGTCTATATCGTACCTCTTTACAATGTCCATTACCACATTTACACCATGATCTTGCGTTTCTTTCATGGAAGGATCAAACCACCAATAACCTTCTTTTAGATGCACCATCACCTCCGGCTTTTTTTTCACTACAGAACTTTCAGTAACCGGGCCGCCTGATACGTGATGAGCCCGATACGGATTGAGCCACACATGCAATTCCAATCCACGGTCATGCGCCGCCTCTACCCAAAATGACAAAGGATCGTAAAAGGGAGAAGGCGCTTTGCCCTGCGTTCCGGTAAGAAAATAAGACCAGGGTTCCAACGAACTTTCATACAAAGCGTCTGCCTGTGGCCGCACCTGGAAAATAACTGCATTATAATTGTGTTCTTTTAAAAAATCCAGTAATTCAATGGCTTCTTTTTGCTGTTGTTCGGTAGAAAGGCCGGGCTTGCTGGGCCAGTTGATATTGGCAACCGTGGCCACCCATGCCGCCCGGAATTCGCGCGGCGCTTTAAACGACGCAGGCTTTTCCTCCACACGCGTTACTGATTTAGAAGTGGAACAGGAATTCAGAATCAGGATGAAAAATAGGGCTGTTGCAGTTACAAGGTTTCGTCTAAGCATAGTTTTCAAATTGAGGGGTGAAATATACATAAAGTTTTTGATTTACAGGTGATTAGGAGGAGTAGAATCAATTGCGAACTACGAATTAAGGGCAACGTATTCTCCGAAAAAATTTTGATTGCTGAAAAAAGATGAGATTGCTTCAGCGAGTAGTGTTTGTTTAAATACAAATGTGTGTATTGAGCTTCGCAATGACGCGAATTAATTGCGAATTACGAATTACGAGATAAGTCAAAATGTAGTTTCTGCCATTTCATCAAGAACCTCAAGCCCTGAAAGGGCGAAGTATATTAACATTGGGTGAAGCCCGATGCTGCACTGTCTGATTACGAATTACGAGTAACTTATTCTTCCACAACTTTCATTTAGTTGAGACAAGCCATTTTATAGATTTTTCACTTTCTGCTTGCTGTGCTTCATATAAACAGAAATATGCCCGGTCAATTCTAATTCATTTTTTGTCCTACCCTTCTATATGAAAGGAAAAAGAACAAAGGAAACACAAGCAACGTTAGAATTGTTGCAGTTACCAGGCCGCCGATCACAACGATGGCCAACGGCTTAGACGTTTCCGAGCCGATGCTGGTTGAAAGTGCAGCGGGCAATAAACCGATCGCCGCCATAAGCGCAGTCATTACAACAGGTCTTACCCTGGAACGAACACCTTCGGTGATGGCCGTTTCAAGCGAATCATGGGTAAATTCACTGCGCTTTATCCTTTGCAGATTTTTCTTAAAAACAGATATCAGTATTACGCCATTCTGGATACAAATACCAAAAAGTGCGATGAAGCCAATGCCAGCGGATATGCTAAAATTAGTACCTGTTATTAAAAGCGCCACGATGCCACCAATAATGGCAAACGGTACATTGAGCAATACAATGCCTGCGTCTTTTACGTTTCCAAACATCATGAACAGGATGAAGAATATTAATAAAAGGCTAACAGGCACCACCTGCTGCAACCTTTTGGTAGCCCTTTGCTGGTTTTCAAAATCGCCGGCCCATTCCATTTCATAACCTTTATTTAATTGAACAGCTTTATCTACCTTTTGCCGGGCTTCGGCAATGGCGCTGCCCATATCTCTGCCACGAACTGAAAATTTTACGGCACAATACCGCCGGTTGTCGTCCCGAAAAATAAGGCTGGGACCCGTAAGCCGCTGAATGGTGGCGATACTTTTGATGGGCACCTGCGACCCCCGGATGGTGGGAACCATTAAATTGCTGATAGCCTCGCCATTGTTCCGGTACTGCTCTTCGTATCGCAGCCGCAATTGAAACCTTTTTTCGCCCTCATAAATTTGTGTGATGGCTTTTCCGCCAATAGCCATTTCGATCACCGCATTGGCGGCAGCAGTGGTTACACCGTAAAGCGCCATTTTATTTTCTTCAAGGTCAATACGCAACTCCGGCTGGCCAAGGTTTCTGATCACACCCAGATCTTCAATGCCCTGAATGTCCTTCATTGTCTTGTAAACCTGGTCTGCTTTTTCTTCCATCAATTTCAGACTATCTCCATAAATTTTTACTACCAGCGAGCCTTTTACGCCGGAAACAGCTTCCTGCACATTATCTGAAATTGGCTGCGAAAAATTTAAATCAATACCCGGAAATACAGACAGCTTTTTTTGCATCTCATCAACAAGGGCAGCTTTGCTGATATGCCTTTTCCATTCTTTTTTAGGATAAATGTCTACATGGAATTCAATGTTATAAAAACCCGTAGCATCGGTGCCGTCATTAGGCCTTCCTGTTTGCGACATCACCTGCCTCACTTCAGGAAATTCACGGATCATTCTCCGCATTTTGTCGGCAACCTGGCGCGAATCATCGAGCGAAACACTTAAAGGGCATGTTGCCCGAATGTAGATGGCGCCTTCATCCAAATCAGGTAAAAATTCAGAGCCTAAAAATTTGAATGAAAATAAGCCGATCGCTACGGCTGCAAGAGCGGTTAAAAGTGCGGTTCTTTTATGCCGATAGGTAAAGGCAAACATTTTCATGGTGCCCGCGGTGATCACTTCTACAAACCGGTTATGTTTTTCTTTTACATTTTTGCGCAGTAGTAAACTACTCAACAATGGCACCAGTGTAAGGGTAAGAATTAAGGCGCCTAACAATGCGAAACCCAACGTCCAGGCAAGCGGTGAAAACATTTTGCCCTCCACTTTTTGAAAAGCAAAGATGGGCAGCAACGCTGCAATAATGATTAATTTAGAAAAGAATACCGCCTTACCCAGCTCGCCGCCGGTGTTTTTAATAATACCGAGTTTGGAAAGTTTATTAAAGCGATGCATTCCAACAGCGTGAGCGCGCTTATCGAGCACCACAAAAATTCCTTCTACCATTACGACGGCACCATCGATGATGATTCCAAAATCTATCGCGCCCATCGATAGAAGGTTTGCGCTCATTCCGTTCAGCGTTAAACAAATAAATGCGAACAGCAAAGCGAGCGGAATCACTATTGCTACAATAACCGTTGTACGCCAGTCCGCCATAAAAAGAAACACGATCACCGTCACAAAAATGATCCCTTCCGTCATGTTGTGTAGTACGGTATGCGTAGCAAAATCAATAAGGTCGTTCCTGTTATAAAACGTGTTGATCTTTACATCTGCAGGAAGTACTTTTTCGTTTAAATAATCAATTTTTGCCTGCACTCTTTTGATCACCTCGCTTGGATTTTCGCCTTTTCGCATTACGATAATTCCCTCAATTACATCATTTTGCCTGTCGCGCCCCACCTGCCCCAATCTTGGCAAACTCGACTGATCTACCTGGGCTACATCCTTTACCAAAATAGGCGTTCCGTTGATGTTGGTAACGATAATGTTTTTAATCTCTTCTTCATTCTCTAAAATGCCAATACCCCTAACCACGTAAGCCTGCGAATTATCAACAATTACATCGCCGCCCACATTGATATTACTTTTAGAAGCAGCCTCGTAAACATCTAAAGGGCTGATATTGTATGAAGCCAATTTTTGCGGGTTCACTTTTATTTCAAAAGTTTTTACCTCACCTCCAAAACTTACCACGTCCCCCACTCCCTGAATTCCTAAAAACTGGCGTTCAATAACCCAATCCTGGATGGTTTTCAATTCCCTTACTGTTTTGGTAGTACTGGCCAAAGTATACCTGAAAATTTCGCCGGTTGGCCCGGTTGGCGGCTGCACATCAGGCAAAGCATTTTCGGGCAACTCCACGCTACGCAACATGTTATTTACCTGCTGCCGCGCAAAAGCATCGTCAACACCATCTTCAAAAATTATTTTTACCACCGACAGACCAAACACAGTTGTAGAGCGTACAGAAGTTTTTCTTTGAGTGGGGTTCATCGCCACCTCTATCGGTATTGACACAAACTTTTCTACTTCTTCAGCGCTGCGGCCGGGCCACTGGGTTATCACCGTAATCTGAGTATTGGTAACATCCGGGAACGCTTCAATCGGTATATTTTTAAATGCAATAATGCCCCAGATGATCAATATCAGGGTTGCTAAAAAAATAAAGACTTTATTTTTGATAGAGAAGGCAATCACCTTCCTGATGAATTTCGACATAATCGCTTATATAGTTTTCTAATTATTGATCAACGCCTGGTAAAGAAATACCTGTGAATTGATAACTACTTCTTCGCCCTCGGCCAGCCCCGTTATGTATGCTTTGTTATTTACCCGATTGATCAAATTGATTTCGCGAACAGATAGCTTACCATCTTTTTTAACGATCACATAATTTTTGCTGTTGTCCATTACTATCGCCTGCGCCGGAATTGAAAGAGATTTTGCAGATGCTTTTCCGTTCACTTTTATTATTGCAAACATTTCGGGCTTTAATTCATTACCGGGATTATTCATGTTGATACGCACCTTCATGGTGCGTGTGGCCGGGTCCAGCACATTGTAAAGCCGGTCGATTTTGCCGGTATAATTTTTACCGGGATTGGCCAGGGTATTTACCTGGACCTCATCGCCCAGGTGAACACGATTCATATCTGCTTCATATACATTTGCCATCACCCACACATCAGACAAATCAGCGATTGCAAACAAGTCTGCATTGTTATCTTGCCGCACCTCAGAATTGCCGGTAACATTTTTTTCGATAACAAAGCCACTGATCGGCGCTTTAATAATGTATTTTGAATTATCGCCGCCGGTAATGGATGATACTTGTTTTGCACGGTTTAATTCCGAAAGCGATTTTGTGTAAGCAATTCGTGCATTCATATAATCCTGTTCCGTGGCCAGGTTTCCCTGGTACATTTCTTTAATAGCCGTTAAATTTTTTTCAGCCATCATCACATCAGATTCTGCAAGGGCCAATTCGTTGGAAGTGCCCGCCACTTCAGCGCTTCGTATCACTGCAAGCGCCTGGCCTTTCTTTACATAATCGCCCAGTTCAACATACAACGATTGCACTTTTCCACTTACCAGCGCAAATACTTTTGCCTGTTTTGTTTCGTTGGGTTGAACCAATCCATTCAGTTTAATGTATCCGCCGCCATCGTCCAAAACTACCGGCGCCGTTTGAACACTTTTAATCACGCTATCTGGAATGGCTCCTGTATCCTTTGGTGCATCAACGCTGCGGCTGCCACACGACTGGATCGTTAGTGCAATCAAAATAATTAAAGAATATAATGTTGGTTTCATAATAAAATTACCGGTTATCAAAAAGGTTTTTGCCAACAGAGAACTGCAGCGCTTCAATTGCCTGCATTTTGTCGCTGCGCAGTTGATTGAATTGAACAATATTGCTTTTGTAGCTTTCATAGAAATCTGTAAACTCAAGCAGGCTGATATTTTTTCGCTGAAAATTTTCCGTGACGGATTGAAGCAGCTTGTGAAGCTGCGCTATAAATGTTGGATCAAAAGATTGTATCATCTTGCTGGTACTGATGGCCTTTATGTAGGCAGACTGCACTTCGTTTACTACTTTATCCTGTTGTAGCTGCAGCGAAGTTTTTGATTGCTCGATGTTGATTTTTGCCGCTTTAATATTTCCCTGGTTGCGGTTGAAAAAAGGAAGCGGAACAGCAACTGTAAAGTAAGTGGCATTATCAACAAAACCTCCGCGCCGGTCGTATTGCGCGCCCAGTGTGATATCCGGAACGGCCAATGCTTTTTGCAACGAATAATTTTGTTGATTAAAGACGAGGGTTTGTTGCGCCAGCTTTAAATCGCGGCGGTTAATAATTGCAGAATCTATCAGTTGTGGCAAGCGTGTATTTATCGGGCCCGGCATTGATCGAAACACTATCGGCCAAAGGAACAACATACACCGAATTATTTTGAATCAGCAACTGCATCTCCGCATTGATATCATTGATCTGATTTTGCAGCGAAGTTTGCTCCGCCTTTAAACTATACAGCAATGATTTAATGCGCAAGGCATCTTTAAGCGTAACAATTCCTTTGGCCAGCAAATCCTGAAAAACTACATTTAGGCTTTCGAGGTAAACAATTTGCAGGGCATAGCTGTCAGCAGAATTTTGTAAAAAATAAAGCTGGTAAAAATCACTTCGCAGCGAAAAGCTTAAGGTTCTTATCAGATCAAAGAAGCGCGATTCTTCCATCGCGACATTCGTTTCTGCTAATTGTATTTGCTTATTTCTTTTACCGGCCAGCAAAATCAGTTGATGCGCTTCAAGCGCATAATCACCCGTGCGGTTGCTCATGTCAAATGCTTTTCTCAACTCCGGGTTATAAATATTTCCGCTGAACTGCACTTCAGGATTATTAAACAATCTTGCCTGGATTACCTGTGCTCTGGCAGCGTCAATGTTGTATTTCTGCGCCAGCAACGATAAATTCTGCTTTACAAAAAGCGCTTCCGTTTCAGGAAGTGTAAGCCGCAATGTGTCCTGGCCAACACATGAATAATTTATTGCAAAAAAGATGGCAACATTAAGGCACGAAAAAAATATCTTCATCATCTACATTCTAATTATAACACTTAAGCTAATTTTGGGTTGATGCAATTAATTGCTACAAAATCAAAGGGTTTTAGTTTATAAAAATCCTTTCATCGTCAACAAGTGCAAAAGTATAGCGGCAGTATTAAAGGCAGGTTTTGCCAGGATTAGAATTCGATTAGAACGAAAATGTATACATTTTTTTTGAGAAGAATTCCTTCATCGGTAATAAAAAAACAAGGGGCATAGTACCCTAATTATGAGCCGGAAACGCCAGAGATATTGTAGTTCCGGCGGCTTCAGCAGATTTTAAGTCGAAGTCTATATGATGCAAATCGAGTATTTGTTTAGTGATTGTTAAACCAAGGCCCTGGCCCTTTATATGCCTTGTTGCGCTGCTTCTGTAAAAGGCATCAAATACCTGGTTTTGTTCGTTTAAAGGAATGCCCGGGCCGCTATCAGCGATGGAGATGCACAAATTGCCGTTTCTCATGCCGGCAGCAACATCAACCTGTTGCTGATCCGAAAACTTGATTGCATTATCGAGCAGGTTAGACAGCGCGATGAACAATAATTCGCGGTTGGCTTTTACCACCAGCAGATTCTCATTGTGTGCAATGGCGCCAATATCTACACGCACCTTTGCGCCGGGATATTCAATCGCTTTTTTCTCCAGCACATCCCATAAAATTTCGTCTATTCGTACAGGTTTACTATGCTGTGGATCAGATATCTCTAATCCTGAAAGAACCAATAAACTTTCCAGTACCGATTTAAAATGAAAGGCATCACTTTTAATTAATTTTAAAAGCTGTTCGTATTCTGCATTAGTGCGGGGATGATTTAAGGCAACATCAATATCTCCAATGATTACCGTTAGCGGCGTTTTTAATTCATGCGAAGCATTTTTTAAAAAATTCTTCTGGATCAAAATTCCATTTTCTAACCGTTGCAACAGTTCGTTAAAAGTAACGACCAGTTCTTTAATCTCATCCCTCGGACCTTCGGGTATTTCCAATCTGGAATGAATGTTTTCTGTGGTGATGGTATTTACCTTTCTGAGCAACGATGAAAATGGCCTGAAAGTTTGTTCGGAAAGAAAAAGCGCCAGCAAATAATGGATGGATACACCAATAAGACAGGAAAGCAGCAGCATGCCGCTCAGCGCCGATAATTGCTTATTTCCATCAGCATCAATACCCGAAACCACGATGATAAAATCGCCCTGGTTGTCCTTGTAAAACAGGCCGGCATATTGCGTTTCACCTATGGCAAAAGTAAGATGCTCATGCGTCACAATGTTAGTGAGTATTTGGTTTGGCAAGGGTGCATTGCTTCCGTCGGATACATACAAGCTCCTGTCGTTTGCCCTGTACACACGGATCGCTTCGTTGTGAATACGCCTATACCCGGCTTCAATTTCCCTGAATTTCAGATCGTTCAATTCATCTCTCTCGAAATAGAAATAAGCAGCCGTAGTAGTATGATCAAGCAGTTTCTTATAATAAATATCTTTGGTATGTTTCTGAAATAAAAGAAACGTAACAAACATTACTACGCCCAAAGTAAACGCGAAAAGCAGCGTAGATGAAATGGTGAGCTTGTTCCTAAGTGTCATTAACTTTTTTTTGTTTCAGCATATAGCCGGTGCCCTTAATGGTGTGGATTAATGGCTGACGAAAATCTTTGTCAACTTTATTTCGAAGGTAATTAATGTACACATCCACGGTGTTAGAATTACTATCGAACCCAAGATCCCAGACGGCTTGCGCAATGGAAGCGCGTGACAAAGCCTTCTCTCGGTTCTTCATCAGAAACACCATCAATTTATATTCACGCGGAGACAGGTTGAGCTCGCGGCCATCTCTTAACACACTTTGTTCCCTGGTGTTGATTTCAATGCCCGCGTATCGTTGAAAATCGATGATCCCATTACCAAAATCGATTCTCCTTAACTGCGCCCTGATGCGCGCCAACAACTCATCAAATAAAAATGGCTTGGATAGATAATCATCGGCGCCGCACTCCAGCCCTTTAATTTTTTCTTCGGGAGAATCTAATGCCGACAAAATAATAATGGGAGTGGTTATTTTTCGGTTTCTTAATAAAGTGCAAACATCAAACCCGCTGATGTCCGGCAACATAATGTCGAGAATAATAATGTCGTAGGCGACGTCCATCAGTTCCTTCACCGCATCGTGCCCATTGTTTACAACCTTTACCTGGCAGAGATTTTCCTGCAAACCCTTTTGTATGAAAGAAGCTACTCTTTTATCATCTTCCGTTAATAATATTCTATGCATTAGTTTTTCAGGATTAAGCCCCACCAAAATAAATATCCAATTTAAAAAGTTAAGAGGTTCCTAAATATGCTCTTTTTCACTTTTCAAAAAATAATTATAAAAATATTTTGTAAAGCTAAAAATATTAGTATTTTTGCCCTAAATAAATTAGTTTCTTATGGCAGTTGCCGGTAAAAATTTAAAATATTTGCGCAAACTGCGCGGCTGGACGCAGGAAGAATTCGCGTCCAAATTAGGGATTAAAAGATCGCTGATCGGAGCATATGAAGAAGAACGCGCTGAGCCAAGGCTTGAGGTTTTGGAAGTTGTTGGCGAAATATTTAAGCTGACACTTGATGAGCTTTTATTAACCGACCTCAGCGAAACCAGCGGCTCGAGTTACCTTGCTAAAAGAAGGCAAATGAAAATGATGACGGCCGACAGGAACCTTATTCATTTTGTGCCGGTAAAGGCTGCCGCAGGTTATTTGGCCGGCTATGCCGATAGCGAGTTTATTGATGAACTGAATACATTCACTTTGCCAATGCTCACCGGCGGAAGCTACCGGGCTTTTGAAATTATTGGTGATAGTATGATGCCTACGCCGAGCGGAAGTATTATTGTGGGCGAAAAAGTAGAAAGCATAGACGATATTAAAAATAACGCGGCCTATATTGTAGTGAGTAACAACGAAGGCATAGTATATAAGCGCGTGGTGAAAAGTAATAAAAACAGGAACAAATTAACCCTTGTAAGCGACAATCCGGCATTTCAGCCGTACCAGGTTCAGGCGGCTGATGTGTTGGAGGTATGGCAGGCCCAGGCTGTAATTAATAAAGTTACCCAGCAGCAAAGATGGGATGTAGATTCCCTGGTTAATTTGGTAAGTAATCTGCAAGACCAGGTAAGCTCATTAAAAAAGAAAATGAATTAGAATTATTAAGTTTGTAATCAATCATTCAATTTCGCTGCATTTTATTAATAGAATGTAGCCGTTCAGATACATCAATTCACATTAAAAAACACAGTTATGATCAAATTACAAATCATCGGGCATCTTGGCAAAGACTGCATTGTAAAAGAAGTAAACGGGAAAAATGTCATCAATTTCAGCGTTGCCCACTCAGAAAAATTTAAAGATGCAACAGGTACTCCCAAAGAACGCACTACCTGGGTAGAGTGTGCTTTCTGGACAGACAGAACTGCAATTGCGCCGTACCTTGTAAAAGGCCAGCTCGTTTTTGCCGAGGGATCGCCCGAAGCCGACGGCTACCTTAATAAAGAAAATCAGCCGGCCGCTACACTGCGAATGAGAGTTCGTGATGTACAATTGCTCGGCGGACGTGGAGATAATAACACGGGAGGAAACAGCCCATCAAATTATGGCGCTGCGAATGCGAATACCAGTTCGCCTAAACCATCACACGTAGAAGAACCGGCAGACGATTTGCCATTCTAAATTTATAATGGGTTTGTACTTTAAGCGGCTTACTTTTTAGGCCGCTTTTTTTGTGATTTGTTTCAAGTGACAAAAATTGTTTCCGTAAATTTAAAGGCGTCCTTCATTTTTAAAGTAAGGGGCAATCTTTCACGAAAGCCAAAATGTAGAATTTATGGTTTTGCAGGCATTTGTTATTGGCTCAAAATAAAATCGATGTTATCTAATTCTTCTTTGGTAAAATGATAATTGGCCGTTGCTTCAATTGCATCCGTTATTTGCCGCGGTTTGCTTGCGCCCAGTATTACGGAAGTGATGCGCTGATCTTTTAACACCCAGGCCAGTGCCATTTGGGCAAGGGTTTGATTTCTTTGGGCAGCAATTGTGTTTAACTTTTTTACTTTTTCAATTACTTCATCCGTCACCTGCGATTCAGTAATAGCACCATTTTCAAGATGGCGCCCCACCCTGGAATCTGCGGGAATTCCATTCAAATATTTATTGGTAAGTAAGCCTTGCGCTAAAGATGAAAATGTAATGCATCCTATTTTTTCATCCTCCAGTAAATCAAGCAAGCCGTTTTCTACCCATCGGTCGAACATGGAATATTTCGGCTGATGAATAAGGCACGGCGTTCCGAGTTGCCTTAACAGGTCAATGGCTTTTTTTGTTTCTTCAGGTTGATAGCTTGAAATGCCAACATAAAGTGCTTTTCCCTGGCGTACGATAAGATCTAATGCCGACATTGATTCTTCCAGTCGCGTATCAGGATCGGGACGGTGATGATAAAAAATATCTACATATTCCAATCCCATTCTTTTCAGGCTTTGATCGAGGCTTGCTACAAGATATTTCTTTGAACCATGATCCCCATAAGGTCCATCCCACATTTTCCAGCCCGCCTTTGACGAAATAATTAACTCATCGCGGTATTGCTTAAAATCTTCTTTGAATATTTTTCCGAACGTTTCTTCCGCAGCGCCTGGCGGCGGACCATAATTATTGGCCAGGTCAAAATGCGTAATACCATTGTCGAAAGCGGTATGCAACATATTTCTGCAATTCTCCTGACTGTCGGTTGCGCCGAAGTTGTGCCACAAGCCCAGGGAAATCATTGGAAGTTGTAAGCCACTGTTGCCACATCTTCTGTATTGCATTTTCGTGTATCTATCGGGGTTGGCGACGTAACTCATATTTTACGATTGTATATTTTTTCTAAACACTAATATAATAATTCTTTAAAGAAAGCATTGATGCAATTTCATAACAAAGACAAAAGTGCCACTAATTTTAATTGCTTAATTTCTTCATGCAAAATGTGAAAAATCTATAAAATGGCTTTTATCACGAAAAAAAAATCAAATCGCCTGCTGTGAAATTGCTACCTTAATACTTAAATTCGAATACATGGCTCAGGGGCACAAACCTACAGTAAAACGAAAGAAATTTCGGAATTTCTTATCTGTATTAGGCCCCGGGCTTACTACAGGTGCTGCAGATGATGATCCATCAGGCATTGCCACTTATTCGCAAACCGGTGCCCAATTTGGGTATGGCCAATTGTGGACTGCATTTTACATGCTTCCCTTTATGATGGGTGTTCAGGAAGCCTGTGCCAGAATCGGCATGGTCACCGGAAAAGGAATAGCCGCAATTGTAAAAGAACACTATAATTCAAAAACACTTTATGCAGTTGTAGGGCTTGTAGTGATTGCCAACGTAATTAATATTGGCGCTGATATCGGCGCTATGGCAGCTGCTGCAGAATTGATATTGCCCTTTTCATTTGTAGCGTGGATGTTGCTTTTTACAGCAACTATTTTGATCCTCGAAATATTTACCACTTATAAAGTTTATGCAAAGATTTTGAAGTGGCTTGCGCTTTCGTTACTTGCCTATCCGATCACTGTTTTTATTGTGAAAATGCCTTGGCTTACGGTTCTTAAAGCCACTTTTATTCCACATATCGAATTTAGTTTTTCATTCCTTTTTATCATCACCGGTGTGTTGGGCACTACTATTTCCCCATATATGTTTTTTTGGGAAACATCGCAGGAAGTGGAAGAAGTAAAAGAAAATAATTTAATTACCAATGGGCAGCCGTCTATTCATCAAAGAAACATCCGCACCATGAGGGTGGATAATAATGTGGGCATGATCGTTTCTGAAATCACTACCTGGAGCATATTGGTAGTTGCCGCAACTGTTTTGCATAATAATGGTGTAACAGATATTAAAACCGCCGCAGACGCGGCGAAAGCGATTGAGCCGTTGGTTCATTCTTTTCCGCACGCCGGTTATTTGTCTAAACTTATTTTTTCTATCGGGGTAATAGGGCTTGGATTTTTGGCGGTTCCTATTCTTTCTGGATCCGCGGCGTATGCAGTTTCTGAAGCGGCAAACTGGGATTCCGGACTCAATTTAAAGTTAAAAAAAGCCCATGGCTTTTATGGAGTGATTACCATTGCAACTCTTATTGGCTTGATCATTAATTTTATTGGAATTGATCCGGTAAAAGCGTTGGTTTTTGCCGCTGTACTGAATGGCGTTGCGGCTGTTCCGCTGATTTTTCTTATCATCAAAATATCTTCGAGTAAACAAATAATGAGAGAATATAGCAGTGGCCTGCTTTCAAAAATAATTTTATGGATCACCTTTATAGGAATGGGAACTGCGGCAGTGGCGATGTTTATTATGATGGGAAGGGGATAGAATTAAAAATTAAAAATTTCACTATTCACCCTTATCATTCACCTATTTTTTCTTTACTATTTCAATCATCTCATTTGCATTTTTGATCGCCGACCCACCTATGTCGTTGTTAAAATAAATAAATGCCTTTTTTATTTTGGCCGAGGCCCGAATCGTCTTTACCACCTTTTTTAAATCGGAAATTGTATAAGGTGAACGATACAAATCAGGCACACCATGCATTCGATAATAAAGCAAGGACGTGTTTTCTATAATTTTATCAGGCAATAAAGGATGGCTCATTCCGGAAAAACTGATCTTATTTTTTCCAAGTTGAGTGTACACTTCTTCATTCCACCAACTGATGTGCCTGAATTCGACAACATTTGGAAATTGCGGATCAAGACTCGTTATTATTTTATCCAGTCGTTGCTGATTGTAATCAAACCTGGGTGGAAATTGAAACAAAACACATCCTGTTTTTTCTTTCAATCCTTCCTCTACAGTTGTATAAAAATCAGAAAGTAGCTTTTCGCAATCATTCAATTTCTTGTAATGGGTTATAAGCCGCGGCGCTTTCACCGAAAAAGAAAAACCAGGTGCGCTGCGGTCGTACCAGCTTTTGAGCATGGAAACCTGAGGAAAGCGATAAAAGGTAACATTAAGCTCGAGCGTTGAAAAATGCTGTGAATAAAATTCAAACCACAACCTTTGAGGAACGGTTTTCGGATAAAAAATTTCTTTCCAATGTTTGTAATGAAACCCGGAACATCCAATGTGCCACTGTAGCATGTTAGAAAATGAGATGAATATTTTTTCATTTATCAAATAACATGCCTGTGAAAAGCCAAAATATAGAAAATTCAGATTCTCTATTTTCAATAATTGAATATCTTTTGTAGAAGAGCGGTTACCTTAGATTCATTGGGCAGCATGGCATTTTCCAAACTAACATTCATGGGTACCGCCGGAAGATTGAGTGCACCAAGCACCTCAACCGGTGCATCTAAAAATTGAAAACACTCTTTTGAAATCCTTCCTGCGAGCGCTTCTGCGAAAGAATTGTTTTGTTGCTCTTCAGTAAGCACCAAACATTTTCCGTGTTTTTTTACGGTAGAAAAAACCAAATCTTCATCTAAAGGAAATAAGGTTCTCAGGTCTATGATTTCAATTTGTCCGGAAAAATTTTTTGCTGATGCTTTGGCCCAATAAACACCCATTCCATAAGTGATGATGCAGCAGCTTTCTCCGTTGTTAATTTTATTTTCATCAGCCTTTAATATTACATTTCCTTTACCTAACGGTAATGCGTAATCGAACGAGGGCTCCATGGTTTTTGCATCTTCTGTTCCCGGCACTTTACTCCAATACAAACCTTTGTGCTCCAGCATGATCACAGGATTTGGATCGAGAAAAGCCGCTTTCATCAACCCTTTCATATCTGCTGCATTAGACGGATAGGCGATCTTTATTCCTTTGATAGAAAGTAATAAAGTTTCAATACTGGCGCTATGATAAGGACCGCCGCCGCCATAGGCGCCAATTGGTACACGGATCACTGTTTGCACCGGAAATTTTCCACAACTCAAATAACAGCTCTTTGCAACTTCTGTTGCCAATTGATTAAGTGCCGGGATAAATATAATCCGCAAACTGAACTTCTACAATCGGCTTTACCCCAACTGCGCTCATGCCAACAGTTGACCCAATAATATATGCTTCCTGGATTGCAGTATTAAAAACGCGGTGGTTGCCAAACTGTTCGCCTAAAGTGGCCGTTTCCCTGAAAACGCCGCCCAGCCTGCTTCCTACATCCTGCCCATACAACACGGCCTCTGGAAATTCTTCCATGATTTCGCGAATGGCAAATAAAGCCGCATCTACCATTACGATTTTTTCTTTTCCGGCAGGGCTTCTGTTTCCTTTTTCTTCTGTAATATTTGTTGGAGCAAAAATAAATTCTGTCAACTTTTGAAGGATCAGGCTCGGGCGCGGACTTTGCACTTTCAAATTGTTGATTCACTGCATCTGCAACTATGGCCTCAATTTCATTTAAATCATTTTCATTTATGCCCAAATGAAGCAAACGGTTTTTCAATTTTGGGAACGGATCTTCTTTTGCATGTTTAGCAAGATCTTCTTCACTCCTGTAAAATTCTTTTCTTACGCCGCTCGTATGATGCCCCAGCAGCGGCACTTTTGCATGAACTAAAAATGGCGTAGAACTTTCTCTTACTTCCCTCACCACATTTTTCATCACCTCATAACTTTGAAAAAAATCACTGCCATCAATGCTTATCCGTTGCAAGCCTTTAAACCCTTTTGCAAATTCAGAGGCATTCATCGTTCGCGCTTCTTCAGATGTAACGCTGATGCCCCAGTCATTATCCTGAACCAGGTAAATGATGGGCAATTTTTTTAAAACAGCAACCTGCAGCGCCTCACTGACCTCGCCTTCTGTAAGGCTGGCATCTCCGAGAGAACAAATTACAATTGGATTTTCACCATTGATTCCTTTTTTATATAAGGGAGATTGTATTCTTTGTAAATATTGTAATCCCTGTGCAATACCCGTTGCAGGAATCACCTGCATTCCCGTGGCGCTGCTTTGATGAATGATCGTTGGTTTATCATTGCCGCGGTAATTGGGATGAGAATAATATTCTCTGCCGCCGGTAAAAATATCATCTGCCTTCGCAAGCAATTGAAGCATTAAAGTATAGGGCGAAAATCCAAGCCCAAGCAGTAAACTTTCATCACGGTAATAAGGACTCACATAATCGCAGGGCAACAGTTGAAAAGCGGTTGCCAGCTGAATCGCCTCGTGTCCGCGCGAGGTAGAATGCACATATTTGCAAATGGAGCGATTGGCTTCATAAGTTCGTGCCATGGCACCGGCAGTGCACATAAGGCGATAAGCATTTAAGAGAATTTCTTTGTCTACCATAATTAGCTGATTAGCTAATTAGCCAATTAGCTAATTAATTAATTCTTCAACAAAACTTTCTTCCGCAGCCGTTGGCGCTTCTTTGAAAGCTTCTCTGGGCTTTAATCCCAACAATTGAAACATCAGGTTGTCTTCAGCAAAATCAGGATTGGGCGTAGTCAATAATTTTTCTCCCGAAAAAATAGAATTGGCTCCGGCCATAAAACAAAGTGCTTGTTCGGCAATGGTCATTTCGCTGCGCCCTGCGCTTAATCTTACCATCGCTTTTGGCATGATGATCCGTGCAGTGGCAATCATTCTTACCATATCCCAAATATCTACTTTTTGGCTTTCCTCAAGCGGTGTACCTTTTACTACTTACCAATGCATTGATGGGCACGCTTCCGGGATGGGTGGGCAATGTGGAAAGTGTATGCAACATGCCAATCCTGTCTTCATGAGTTTCTCCAAGGCCAATGATGCCACCGCTGCAAACACTGATGCCGGCTTTGCGCACATTGCCTAAGGTTTTAAGTCGATCATCATAAGTCCTTGTGGTAATTATATCGGCATAATGTTCTTTGGAAGTATCTACATTATGATTGTAGGCATACAAGCCCGCGGCCTGTAATTTTTCTGCCTGGCTTTCGGTAAGCATGCCCATGGTGCAGCAAACTTCCATGCCCAGTTCATTAACACCTTTTACCATTTCGAGCACGCGGTCAAAATCACGGTTGTCCCTTACTTCGCGCCAGGCCGCACCCATACAAAATCTTGTTGAGCCTGCATTCTTTGCTTTTTCGCGCGTAAGCCAAGCACTTCTTCTTTTTTCATCAATGCCTGCACATCCACACCAGTGTTGTAACGCGCTGCCTGCGGGCAATAAGCGCAATCTTCAGGGCAACCGCCGGTTTTGATGGAGAGCAGCGTACACACCTGAACTTCACCGGTTGCCTGGTACTCACGGTGAAGCGTAGACGCTTTATAGATCAGTTCCAATAAAGGGGTATTATAGATTTCAGAAATTTCTTCTTTTGTCCAGTCGTTTCTTATTGGCATTTTAGATAAATGGATTTATAATAGTTAAAGTATTTTCAATTTTTTGACCGTGATGTAAATCTTCCGAATACAAAACAGAACATTCATTTTGCAAAGCAGAAGCTATTATCAGAGAATCATAATAAGAAAATTGGTATTTAAAATGAAGTCGCAATGCTGATTGTATCGTGGTATTATCAAGTTTTCGGACAGGAGTATAATAAATTATTTCTTCAACTATCTTCTTCAACTCATTAAAGTCGATTTTGAAACGCTTAATGAAAACATTAATGCACTCATTGACCACCTGAGTGTTTAATAGAAGTACGTGATTTGAAGAAAGAATTTCCTGGGCAATTGATTTTTTCCTTTCATCCTGCATCGTATGTGCATAGATCAAAATATTACTATCAATGAAATAATTATCTTTCATTTGCTTCTTCCCTGTTAAATTTATAACCTTCTATTTTTACATCTGCAACAGTGAATGGCCTGTTTAATTTTTGAGGACTGACGGCAAATTCTTCCATTTCAAATGCGATCACCTCAATCTTCTTTCCGATAAAATTATCGGGAATGGTTAATTCTATTTTATTGTTTGCGGGAACAACAATTTCTCTTATTGATTCCATAACTGTACAATTTTATTATCAAAAGTAACTCAAATTAGTCTTAGGAGAAAGCGCCAGCACACTTTCATAAATAAGCCTGATCGTGTTTTCAACATCATTTTTGTTCAGCATTTCCACTGTTGTATGCATATAACGCAAAGGAATTGAAATCAATGCAGATGGACAACCATCATTGGCATAAGCAAAAGAATCTGTATCTGTCCCGGTGCTGCGGCTTACGGCCCTCAATTGCAGCGGAATTTGATTTCTTATCGCCACTTTTTCTATTTCTGCCAAAAGCTTATTATGTACCGCAGGGCCATAAACCAGGGCCGGCCCTTTTCCACATGCACAATCGCCTTCGATCATTTTGTTGATCATCGGCGTGGTAGAATCATGCGTAACATCAGTAATGATGGCAATATCGGGCTTAATTCTGCGCGCAATCATTTCTGCACCGCGCAAGCCGATTTCTTCCTGAACGGCATTTACGACATACAACGCATAAGGAATTGTTTTTTTATTTTCTTTCAGCAACCTCGCTACTTCCGCAATCATAAATCCCCCAATGCGGTTGTCAAATGCGCGGCCTATAAGGTTGCCGTAAGCGATCTCGTCAAAGCCTTCTGTATAAGTTACCACCGCGCCAACATGAATTCCCAAATCTTCCACTTCTTTTATATTTCTTGCGCCACAATCCAGGAAAAGATTTTCCACTTTCGGTTGCTGTTCTTTATCGCCATTACCATGCCGTGTATGAATGGCCGGCCATCCAAATACTGCTTTTACCGAACCTTTTTTACCGTGTATAATTACTCTCTGTGATGGCGCTATCTGGTGGTCAACGCCACCATTTCTTTTCAGATAAATAAATCCTTCAGCGGAAATATAATTTACAAACCAGCTGATCTCATCGGCATGCGCTTCAATGACAACTTTAAATGGCTTATCAGGATTTATAACGCCCACTGCTGTTCCGTAAGGATCTGTAAAAGTAGTGTCCACATAATTTTTAATATAATTCAGCCATACTTTCTGACCTCCCGATTCAGCGCCAACAGGAGAAGGAGTATTCATATAAGTCTTTAGAAATTCAAATGATTTTTCACTGATACCAAATGGTGACTTTTTACTTTTTGCCATAATTAATAATTAAATATTTTTTTGAATTAGCCGCAAATTAAAGTTTAAAACTGAAAAGGTAAATGAGCAATGCCTGGAGCAGCATCATCCCATCAATGCCGGCAAGGTAGATAAAATCTGAATTGCTTTTCTTTGTCAACTCAACCACGAATAATGTGAGAGCCGCAGAAATGATCATTGCGATAAGAAAGCCCGTTTGCGGAAGATATACATACTGAGCTATTGATACAAGAACAAATAACATTAATAAAACATAAGCCAGCCGGTAACTTTTTTTTAAGCCGAGCATCACAGCAAGCGTATTAATCTTTTGCCTGCCATCAATTGCTATATCACGCATATCAAAAAGAAAACACAGCACAAACATGAAAATAAATCTTTTTGCAAACACAAATAAAAACAAGCCTTTGTCATAAGGCATCGTATTTACCGGAAACCAAACGGTAACCAATGTCCACAACAACGTAATGGTAATTATTTTCATAAGACCATAATCTTTGATGCGTTTTCTTTTGCCAAACGGAAGCAAGGGAAACGAATACAGGAGCGCAATTGCTCCCAGACAAAGCAACACAATAAAATGCCTGAGATGAAAACTGAACAGACTAAATAATATCAGGCAACTTCCGACAACTAAAAGAATGATATGAATGTTCTTATTCTTTTGAGACCAGGCAAGTCTCTCGGAATTTTTGACAGCAACTGTCTTTACTAAATAATGAAGATTGTACTGGGTTAAAGTGGCACCGAATACAAAACTATAAAAGCTGAAATGATTTAAAGGAAGTCCCAATAAAATATTGGTTTCGATACAAAAAGCCACAGCACAAAGGGAGATAAAAATGCTGCTGAAAAGAATAAATTCCAAAGACTTTTTGATCCACACGTTTTAATAATTATTACTGAGCATAAATTATTATCGGCGGAGAAGATACTGTATCGCTTATATGGGTTGAATCTGACTTTAACACAAAACGGAAAATCGCTGTATCATTCCTGGGAGCACATTGCGGCGGTGTGATGGGGCTGTTTCCAACATTATAACCGTATGTAACGGTAATTTCGCCTTTGTTGTCATTGGCAGCAGGAAAAGGAGGAATTTGATAAGGTGTATTAATTGAATCGATTGTTACGTTATCACATTTGGGAACAAGTTCCTGCACCATAAGGCTTCCTTTTAAGTTGCCTTTATAAGTGAAACCAAGTGTAAAAACGAGCGTTTGACCCGGATGAACATCTTTTGTATTTACACTTACGAACTTTAAAGTGGGCGTAGCGGAAAATTTATCTTTTTTGCAGGAAGCAAGTATTGTTAACAAGAATATTGAAAATAAAATAGTGTATCGCATCTTTGTGGTTTAATGCTCAAATTTAATTATTAAAACCTGAATAACACTTTAGAAATATTAAACCTCGAAAATAAAATCTTCGAAACCTCCTATTATGATTTTGAGGATTTGGCTTTGAACATTTTCCGGCTGCAGTACCGGCAAAATTCCGTTTATAAAAGTTATGTGAATGCACTAGGTATTGTTCCTGAAAACATCAATTCTATTGAAACAATTCCTTTTTTACCCATCAGCTTTTTTAAAACTCACGAAGTAACGACTACAACGTTTGATCCTGAAATAATTTTTGAAAGCAGTGGCACAACCGGTGAAAATACCAGCCATCACCTGGTAAAAAGTGTATCGCTCTACCAAAAAAGTTTTAGAAAGACGTTCAATTTGTTTTACGGAAAACCCTCAGACTGGTGCGTGCTTGGCCTTTTGCCCGGATATCTTGAAAGACAAAATTCTTCTCTTGTAGCGATGGTAAACGACCTCATTGGTTTAAGCGATAATTCTTACAGCGGATTTTATCTGCACGATCATGAAAAGCTATACCAGGCTTTGGTTCATAACGAAATCTCCCAAAAACCTACGCTGTTAATTGGCGTAACTTTTTCATTGCTTGATTTTGCTGAAAAATACTCTATGCAGCTAAAGCACACGGTTATTATGGAAACCGGCGGTATGAAGGGAAGAAGGGAAGAGAAAACGCGTGAGGAAATACACCGGTTTTTGGAGAAACGATTGGGTGTTACTTGCTGTTCATTCCGAGTATGGAATGACGGAATTGTTATCACAAGCTTATTCGAAAGAAAACGGAATATACTATTGCCCGCCATGGATGAAAATTTTGGTGAGAGAATATAACGATCCGTTTGAAATTAATAGTCGCCCCATATCCGATAAGCCATTGAACGGGCTCATCAACGTAATCGACCTTGCAAACCTCTATTCCTGTGCATTTATTGCCACAGATGACGTGGGGAAAATTTACAGAAACGCCAGTTTTGAAGTATTGGGAAGAAGAGACATTTCTGATTTGAGGGGCTGCAGTTTGCTTACAGCAGGCGAATAAGCCGAGTTCCATAGCCCGATCATTTACGTATTTCAAAATAAGGCACATGGTTTGTTATGCTTCCGTTATTCATCAAAAATTTAAACAAAATGAAAAAGATCTTATTATTATTAGCGCTTACATTCAGCGTCGCGCTTTATAGCCAGGCGCAGGAAAAGGAAAACAAGGATAAGGTGAAGCCAACTTCTACCGCAACGCAAAAAGTGCATAACACTTTTAGCAAACACAAAAAACACAATGGTTATAAAACAAAGCACACCCGCAATGGTGTTACACACAAAAAGAAAGTGAACACCCAAACGGGCGAAACAAAACAAAAGACGACTGATTAATAACTTTCAAAAAAAGAATCTGGTTAAAATGGTTGCTTTCGAATAGCAGCCATTTTTGTTCCATGAAAGCCATTTTATAGAAATTTACATTTTCGCCGACAAATGGTTGAATTTACAATTGTTGGTGATAACAGGTATGTATAAACGAAATTAAATTTATCTTTTGGGAAGAAGTTAAAGGAGGAAAAAAGTATTGATCAATATAAATTCACTTCTTCTTTGTCCCACTCTACTTTCACTTTTTGTGAGATAATAGAATCAATGGATTTGCCGCAATAATCAGGCTGAATGGGCAGTTCGCGGCTAAAACGGCGGTTAATGAGCACGCATAATTCCACTTTTTTAGGCCGACCAAAAGACAACAGCGCGTCTAAAGCGGCCCTGATGGTACGGCCGGTATAAAGTACATCGTCAATCAGGATTACATTTTTTTCTTCAATGGAAAAAGAAATATCGGTTTGGTTAGCGGTGTGTAATTCTTTGCGGATGTCGTCGCGATAAAAAGTGATATCAAGCTTTCCGTAGCACAATTTTTCATCAGGCTTAATTCTGGTTAACTGATCATAGATTTTATCCGCCAGGAAAACACCGCGTGGTTGCAAGCCAATCAAAGCCACCGACGAAAGGTTGGCATAATTCTCAATTACCTGGTAAGCGAGCCGCTCAATGGTGATTTGGAGTTGATATTTATTGAGAATAGTATTCATGGAATTTAATCCGTGTGCTTGCTTAAGTTATGATTGCTTTTCTTCGTTTAAAAAAGGATAACGATAATCCACGGCCGGCGTAAAAGTTTCTTTGATGGTTCGCGCGCTGAGCCAACGGTACAAGTTTAAAATGCTGCCCGCTTTATCATTTGTTCCGCTTCCTCTTGCCCCGCCAAATGGCTGCTGTCCTACAACAGCGCCGGTAGGTTTATCATTTATGTAAAAATTACCTGCGCTATTGGTAAGCTTTCTGGTAGCTAATTCCACCGCGTACCGGTCTTGCGCAATTACAGAACCTGTAAGCGCGTAAGGCGACGTAGCATCTACCAGTTTTAGCGTTTCTTCAAACTTATTTTCGTCATAAACATAAATGGTAAGCACCGGACCAAATAACTCTTCGCACATAGTTACATAACGTGGATCGGTAACTTCGATAATGGTTGGCTCAATAAAATATCCGTTGGATTTATCGCATTTGCCTCCCACTAATATCTTCGCTTCTTTATCTTTTTTCACCTGCTTGAGATAGCCTTCTAATTTATCAAAGCTCTTTTCATCAATTACCGCATTCACAAAACAAGAAAAATCTTCCACGGATCCCATTTTCATGGTTTTTATTTCAGCCACCAGCTTTTTCTTAACCTGGGGGGCAATGTTAGAGGGAATATAAGCGCGTGACGCAGCAGAACATTTTTGTCCCTGGTATTCAAAAGCACCACGGCAAAGAGCTGTTACCAATACGTCTACATCAGCAGTTTTGTGTGCGATCACGTAATCCTTACCACCGGTTTCGCCCACAATTCTTGGATAGGATTTATAAATGTTGGTATTTTCTCCGATATGCTTCCACATAGTATTAAAAACGCCGGTGCTTCCGGTAAAATGAATACCGGCAAAATCAGGATGATTGAAGCAAACATCGCCTAACACAGGCCCATCAACGAAAACCAGGTTGATAACACCGTCTGGCAAGCCGGCTTCTTTTAAGATGCGCATGATCATTTGCGCACTATAAACCTGGGTGTTGGCGCATTTCCATACTACTACATTTCCACACATTGCGGCGGAAGTGGGCAGGTTGCCGCTGATTGCAGTAAAATTAAAGGGCGTAATTGCCAATACAAATCCTTCGAGCGGACGGTATTCCATCCGGTTATTAACACCAGGACTGCTTATGGGTTGCTGAGTGTATATCTCACTTAAAAAATGAACATTAAAACGTAAAAAATCAATCAGCTCGCACGCCGCATCTATTTCTGCCTGGAAAGGATTTTTACTTTGTCCGAGCATGGTGGCAGCGCAAATCTGCGGACGATATTTTGTTGCGAGTAGATCAGCCGCTTTAAGAAAAATATTGGCCCGGTTTTCCCAACTCGTGTTCGCCCATTTATCTTTTGCCTTCAGCGCAGCATTAATTGCTTTTTTTACATGAGATGCATCGCCCTGGTGAAAAAAACCAAGTACGTGTTGCCTCTCATGAGGAGGCCGGATTTCCACTTTGTTACCCGTGCGCACTTCATCGCTGCCGATATACATTGGTACATCTGCTTTGATGCTTTTTAAATCATTAAGAGCGTTTTTCAGCAGTTCTCTTTCCTTACTTCCGGGAGCATAGTTAAGCACGGGTTCATTATGTGGCAAAGGGTAATAAAAGCTTCCAATATTCATAACAGGCGATTTTTTTCACAACAAAACAGGTGAAAAATTAAAAAATTATAATGCAGGAAATCTAAAGCCGGCTTCTTATTTCTTCAGATACATCACTTCTTTCACCAGGTTCACTGTTCGCGGAACATCAGGTAAATAAGCCGCGACCAGGTTAGGCGCGTAATGCATTGGAGTATCTGTCGAAGTAATTCTGCGTACCGGAGCATCCAGGTAATCAAATCCTTCCTTTTGAACGCGATAAGCAATTTCAGAAGAAACAGATGCAAACGGCCACTGTTCTTCAACAATCACCAGGCGATTTGTTTTCTTTACCGATTCAAGAATGGTATGCCAATCTAATGGACGTATAGTTCTCAAATCGATTACTTCGGCGCTGATATTTTCTTTAGCCAGTTCTGTTGCAGCTCCCAGCGCCACCTTCATCATTTTATTGAATGAAACGATGGTTACATCAGTTCCTTCACGTACAATTTTTGCTTTACCGATGGGTATCAGGTATTCTCCTTCGGGAATTTCACCTTTATCGCCATACATCACTTCGCTTTCCATAAATACCACGGGGTCATTATCACGAATGGCACTTTTCAATAAGCCTTTTGCGTCGTAAGGATTGCTAACTGAAATCACTTTTAAGCCTGGGATATTAGCATACATAGATTCGTAAGCGGTGGAATGCTGCGCTCCCAACTGGCCGGCACTTCCATTTGGCCCGCGAAATACGATAGGGCAACCAACCTGTCCGCCACTCATGGCGAGCATTTTTGAAGCCGTATTCAGGATTTGATCCAGTGCGAGGTTTGCAAAATTCCATGTCATAAATTCTACGATGGGGCGAAGGCCATTTTGAGCCGCGCCAACTGCAACCGCAGTAAATCCAAGTTCAGAAATTGGCGTGTCGATCACTCTTTTTTCGCCAAATTCGGCCAGCATACCCTGGCTTACTTTATAAGCACCATTGTATTCTGCAACTTCTTCTCCCATTAAAAAAACATTTTCATCGCGTCTCATTTCTTCCTGCATTGCTTCGCGCAATGCTTCTCTGAAGGCAACTTCTTTCATCAGTAAAATTTAGTTTTATTTAAGTGTTCTGAAATTACTCTTTAACTAAGAATAATTTTTCAAAAATGATACGCAAAATTATCGGTTACGAGGCAAATTATCAAAACTCTTTAAATAGCGTTGAGAAGTTGAGAGTTTAAGTGTTTAGATGGTTCGTAATTCGTAATTGTACGACATCGGGCTTCACCCGATGTTGATATATTTTGCCCTTTCAGGGCTTTGGGTTCTTGATCAAATGGCAATAAACTACATTTTGGCTTATCCTGTAATTCGTAATTTTTTTAATTTGTAATTGGTATTTCAAGAGCATCTTCAAGAGCATCGGGCTTCACCCAATGTTGATATATTTTGCCCTTTCAGGGCTTTGGATTCGTTGAATAAATGGCAATAAACTACATTTTGGCTTATCTAATAATTCGTAATTTTTAATTTGCAGTTGGTATTTCAAGAGCACCTTCAAGAGCATCGGGCTTCACCCGATGTTGATATATTTTGCCCTTTCAGGGCTTTGGGTTCCCTTTCAGAGCTTCGGGTTCGTTGATCAACTGGCAAAAACTACATTTTGGCTTATCTCGTAATTCGTAATTTTTAATTCGCAGCTGGTATTTCAAGAGCATCTTCAAGAGCATCGGGCTTCACCCAATGTTGATATATTTTGCCCTCTCAGGGCTTTGGATTCGTTGAATAAATGGCAATAATCTACATTTTGGGTTATCTCGTAATTCGTAATTTTTAATTCGTAATTGATCTCGTAATTGGATCCTCGTCTATTTCATTAGCTCATTAAGCTTATCAACCAGTTTTTTCCCAAAGATGTTTTTTGCAATGATTACACCGTTTTGATCGAGGAGCAGGTTGGATGGAATGGCCTTAATGCCATATTGGGCTGATGTCGCATTTTGCCAACCTTTCAGGTCTGAAACCTGTTGCCACGCCAAATGATCGTCTGCGATGGCTTTTATCCAGCGATCTTTTTTTGTATCATATGAAACGCCAAAAACGGTAAATCCCTTGTCTTTAAATTGCTGGTAAGCGGCCACTATATTAGGATTTTCGCGGCGGCATGGTCCACACCAGCTTGCCCAAAAATCTACCAAAACATATTTTCCTTTAAGCGACGATAAGCTTAATGGAAGGCTGTCGGGTGTAAATTGTGAAATATCCGGCGCTGTTTTTCCAATGGCTACTGACGAGTAAGTGTCAATCATACTTTTAATTTCCTTTCCCTTGGCCGAATTTTTTATGGAGTCGCTTAACAAATCATACAATGGCGCTACATCGCTCGCTTCTGCATAATAGCCATAGTTTTCCTGGATGGCCATTGCGCCCCTCATTGAGGCGGGATAATCTTTTACAAATGCGGCAATAATTTTTCTTTTCTGCGCCAATACATCAAAATCAACCTGATCGAGGCTATCCATTACCCGTTTATTTTTTTCCTTGAATGCCTGTTCATAAATTTTGCTGTTGGCCGCTTCCCACATGGCAACGGTTTTCATCCTGTCTTTTAGCATACGATCATCGTCGTTAACACCGGAACCACTTATTGTAAGTGATTTTAAAGCGTCTGCACGGCCAGAAACCTTCATTGTTGCCGGTTCTACATAAAACGAAAAATAATCATCGGGCTTTGAAGGCATGGTAAGCGTAGCAAAATAAGGTGCTGAAACATAGCCGTTAAATTTAAAAACGCCTTTATCGATGGCGGCGGAATCTTTAATAGTTTTTGCATCTTCATAGATGGTGAGATAGATAACACCACTTTTTATTTTCTCTAGTTTTCCGTTTATAACGAATGCAGAATCCTGCGCTTTTAAACCACAGTTGATCATCAAAAATGCCAAAAGAATTGATAAGAATTTTTTCATAATATTTTTTGTGTACCAAACAAATGTAACGCTATTTAAAAAACACGCGTTATGCAGAAAAAAAATCCCGGCCAACCTGGCCGCGATCAAACAAATAAAAAACTATATTTTGAGTTATATCGCGGAACTACTGCGCGTTGGTGACTTTACTCATGAACCTGGCAGGCTTCCAACACGTTGCCGTCAGGATCAAAGAAAAAGAAGTATTTAACATAGTCGTCCTGAATTATTTCTCCTACTTCAACGCCTTTGTCGCTAAGTTGTTCCCTAAGTGCAGCTGCATCAGTCGTTTTAAATATCGGGTAAGAAGAAATGTCTTTATCAATGATCACTTTTTTATCGGTCTGCCATAAAGTTAAGCTGGTTGGGCTGTCGGTGTTTAAAACTACCAATTTCAATTTTGGATCTTCCCATACAGGATTTAGCTCTAACTTTTCTTCATACCAAACTTTCGAAACCGTAATATCATTAACACGAATAATTACCGTGTCGATGCCTTGCAAAAGGCCATTGTTCTTCTTATCCATTTATGTAATGTATATTTTTTCCTTCAACATTATTTATCAGGATGAACAGTCTGTGTTTTGCAAAAACGCAAACGTTGTATTAGCAAAGCTCTATTACCATTGCACTTGCGCCGCCGCCGCCATTGCAGATTCCGGCTGCACCAATCTTTGCATTTTTTTGTTTTAATACGTTGATCAATGTAACAATAATGCGCGCACCGCTGCAGCCCAACGGATGTCCGAGCGAAACAGCACCACCGTTTACATTTACTTTGGAAGCATCCAGCTTCATTTTTTGAATGTTTACAATTCCTACCACGCTAAATGCTTCGTTCAGTTCAAAATAATCTATATCAGCTATTTGCAAGCCGGCTTTTTCAATTGCTTTAGGCACCGCAAGTGATGGCGTTGTGGTAAACCATTCCGGCGCCTGTTCTGCATCGGCATAACTTAATATTTTTGCGATGGGCTTTAGTCCTAATTCATCGGCTTTTTCTTTGCTCATCAAAACCAACGCGGCCGCTCCGTCGTTGATGGTACTTGCATTTGCTGCGGTTACGCTTCCTCCTTTTTCAAAGGGAGATTTTAGTTCCGGTATCTTATCAAACTTTACATTAAAAGGCTCTTCATCTTTTAGAAAAAGAACAGGATCTCCTTTTCTTTGAGGGATTTCGACTCCCACAATTTCATCTTTAAATCTTCCTTCATTTGCTGAAGCCTGGCTGCGTTTGTAGCTTTCAACAGCAAATTCGTCCTGCTGGCCGCGGCTGATATTGCATTCCCGGGCGCAAAGCTCGGCGGCGTTGCCCATTGCATAATCTTTGTATACATCTGTCAAACCGTCTTTGGCGATTCCATCAATTAAATTAGCATTTCCATATTTATTTCCCCAACGTAGCGAGGGGAATAAAATGGAGCGGCACTCATGTTTTCCATGCCACCGGCAACTACAACTTCTGCATCGCCTAACATAATGCTTTGGGCCGCATTCATTATGGATTTCATTCCGCTGGCGCAAACTTTATTTACAGTAGTGCAGCAAACATCTTCAGGCAAACCCGCAAAAATTGCGGCCTGCCTTGCCGGCGCCTGGCCAAGGTTGGCCTGTAACACACAGCCCATATAAACTTCATCAATGTCTGACGGATTTACTCCGGCTTTTTCCACGGCTCCTTTAATAGCAGTTGCGCCTAGCTTAGTTGCCGGAATATCTTTTAAAGCGCCCCCGAAACTGCCAATTGGCGTGCGCACCGCCGAAATAATATATACTTCTTTTTTATCCATAATACGATTTAAGTAACAAAGATAGCAAACAGAAAGTTAGTTGCCCACAGTGACAAAGTGTATTTAGAAAGTAAAACTTAGCCCGATTTTTTTACATCTTTAAAAATTAAAAATCTACATTATGGCTTATATCGCACTCAATAAATAGAAGTTGGCCATTTGATGATTTTAATAATTTTTAAAAAGTGCTTTAAATTATTTTACTTCGTAGTTCGAACTAAAATCTTTTAAAATGACTACTTTCTCGATGAAAAAATTTGTGGTTACGATGGTGATAACTACCCTATTGCTGCTTTTTATCGCAATAATTTGTTTGAAATCGACCCTGTAAGCCAGGACATTTTAGTTGATGTATTTCGTTTTAATGAATAATGAAGTAAATGATACCGCAGGAAACCATACAGCAAATTGTAAGCAGGATTGACATCATAGAGATCATCAATTCTTTTGTAAAGCTAAAGAGACGAGGAACGAATTATATCGGCCTTTGTCCTTTTCATAATGAAAAATCGCCGTCCTTCACAGTTTCACCTTCCAAGGAAATATACAAATGTTTTGGCTGCGGACGAAGCGGTAATGCCATTGGTTTTTTAATGGAGCATGAAAAGTACAGCTATGTGGAAGCTTTAAAATGGCTGGCTGCAAAGTACAATGTAACCATTGAAGAAAAAGAAACAAGCCCGGAGTTTAAGCAGCAACAGCAGGTTGCAGAAAGCCTTTATATCATCAACAGATTTGCTCAAAACTTTTTTAGCGAAGCGTTATTTTCTTCTGAAGAAGGCGTGAACATTGGTTTAAGTTATTTAAAAGAAAGAGGCTTCAGAGAAGACATCATCCGGAAATTTGAACTTGGCTACAATCCCGCAGCGCGCGATGCCTTTGCAACTGCAGCGTTAAAAATGCAGTTCAATAAAGAGCTGTTGCAAAAATCGGGACTGGTTGTAGAGAGAGATACTGCCCTCCAGGATAATTACCGCGGTCGCATAATTTTCCCCATTCACAATCAATCCGGAAAAGTCACGGGATTTGGCGCTCGGCTCATCAAAAAAAATGATAAAGCGCCCAAATACATTAACACGCCTGAAAATGAAATTTACGTAAAGAGTAAAATTTTATATGGCTCGTGGTTTGCCCGCCAGGCAATTGATAAGGCCGATGAATGCTTGCTGGTAGAAGGTTATACGGATGTAGTATCGCTGCACCAGGCCGGCATTGAGAATGTAGTTGCAAGTGGTGGAACGTCTTTAACGCCCGATCAGTTACGGCTAATTAAAAAATACACTTCCAATCTCACCATTTTATATGATGGTGATGCAGCCGGAATTAAAGCTGCGTTGCGCGGGCTGGACCTGGCGCTGGAAGAAGGGCTCAATGTAAAACTCGTTTTGTTGCCCAACCAGGAAGATCCGGATAGTTTTATCAATAAAAACGGCGCGTCCGGCTTTATTGAATTCATCAATAAAAATAAGAAAGACTTTATTTTATTTCAGCTTGAACATGCATTATTGGATGCCGGAGATGATACCAATAAAAGAGCGCAGGTGGTTAACCAGATTGCTGAATCCATTTCCAGGATCAATAAAGCGGAAGACTTTACCAAGCAACAGGATTACATTCGTAAAACCGCCGATCTTTTAAAAATTGATGAAGGGGGCCTTCACAACCTGGTTAATAAATACACGCGGGACAAACTCACCAAAGAAGAAAAGAAATCTTTTTCAGACGATCGAATTTTCCAGGAGCCGGGGCGGGAAATGCCGGAAACAGCCCGCGAAGAAACGGACGCGCTGGGTTTGCTCGGCACTGAAATTTACCACGAAAGATCGTTGGTAAGATGCCTGTTGGAATATGGCTTAAAAGATTGGGAAGAAGGCAAAACCGTTGCAGATTATTTACTCTATGATTGCATTGATGATGAAGTAATCGATGATCCGATGCTTAAAAAAATAATCAGCTTTTATAAGATTTGGTATGAAGAAAAGCTGGAGCCCACGGCAAAGACTTTCTTATATAACGAAGACCTGCCAATGAGCAACGCGGTAGTTTCGCTTATTGAATTTCCTTATGAAGTAAGCGATGGATGGAAGGAAAAATATGAAATGCCGGTTCCTACACGCGAAGACAATTACAAAAAGGATATTTCTTCCACGCTGCGCTACCTGGAACTGAAAAGAATTAAAAAACTGATCGTTACCAATGCAGAGGAACTGGAAAAAACAACGTCGCCGGAACGGCAGATTTTACTGATACAAACCCATTCTCATTTAAAGAATATGGAAATTCAAATTACGAATGAAATTGGTACGGTAATACTAAAATAATGTTGCTGCCGTGTTTACATTTCAAATAAAAATTTAACCTGCGGTTAAAATCCTTCGGCTTCGGCTAATTTTGTTACTCCCGGTTTTAGCCGTACTACTTTTGATGGGGAAGATTTTACTGCTTCACAAACTTCTGCTTTGGTAAACCTTTGAGCGCTCCATACATAATCCAACACTACTTTTTCTCCTTCTTCAAAACCTTGTTCAATCAAAAAATCCCATGAGCCGGGCCTGTTAAGATCGCTGGCAATTTTAGAGGCTTGTTTGGGAAAAGCTACCCATAATTTTGTTTCGTCCTTAAGAGCGGGACAAAGTTCTTCAAAAATGCTTTTTAACTGTTTAGAGTTTAAAGCAAAAACAAGTGCAAAATCAATTTTGCGAATCTTTAAAAGCTGGGTAACATTTTTTGAAAATGAAATCTTGGAAAACTGCTTTTCAATTGTTGAGGGAAGACCTTGAATCAATAAATTTTTTTCGTCCTCTAATTGCAGTTTTTCAAACAAGGTTTGAGACATAAGTGAAGCAATATTTTAAGGTTAAAAAATGTCTGTTTAAACTCACATCAATCACTTTCTAAATTGAAAAATTGTCGAAATTATTCAAACGTAGTTTAGACATTTGCAAAAGTACGAAAAAATGGCGGGTTTCCCATAAAAAAGTCCCGCGACCGGTATTGGCGCGGGACTTCTCATCAAAAACGATTGATTTATTTTGAATTAACCGGTGTATAATATTTCAGCGCTTCATTCATATATCCTTCTATTTTTTGAATTCTCTTAGAATCCAGCGGGTGAGTACTTAATATTTCCGGCGTTGAAGAAGTACCATTCAGTTTAGACATCCTTTGCCAAAATGGAACTGCCTCGCGGGGATTGTACCCGGCCATCGCTGCAAAAATTAATCCATAGTGATCTGCTTCATATTCCTGGCTGCGTGAGTTGGGTAATAACACACCCACCTGCGCGGAAGGTGCAAAAACCGCATTAAAGATGCTGTTGGTTTTGCTGTTACCTTGTGTAAATACATTGCCTGCTACTTCAACGCCCTGGGCCAGCAATTCCTGGCTTATCCGCTCTTGTCCATGATGGGCAACTGCATGCGTAATCTCATGCCCAAGCACAATGGCCAACGCTGCCTCATTTTGAGTAACAGGAAGCAAGCCGGTATACACAACCACCTTGCCACCGGGCATACACCATGCATTCACTTCTTTACTGTCGATTAAATTGAATTCCCAGTTATAGCCATCTAATTGATTGGACAACCCTTTATCCTTATAATATTTGGTGATTGCAGCAGCAATACGCGTTCCCACACGCTTTACCATTTCAGCATCTTTATTGGCGTTGCTGCTTACCACTTTATTTTGTGATAGAAAGCTCTTGTATTGCGTAACTGCTTCCTGCTGTAACGAAGACTCTGACACAAGGGTAAGTTGCTTGCGGCCTGTAATTGCATTGGTAGTGCATCCAATTGCAAACAAGCAAAAACATAGAAAAATAGAAATGTTCTTTTTCATAATAAATATTAAATTTTATGTAGACCAAACAATTGGTGTACCAATCTTTAACAAAGATCGAAATGATAGATGTGAAGACTTGAGAAATTGGTTGCAAACAGAGAGGGTGAAAAGAAAATTTTATAATTCTTTTCTGCGTAATTTTTTTCTATCGCGGTGTTTTAAAATGGGAACACGGCCTTCATTTCCTTTTAATAAGCGGCTGATGTTTTTTTGATGTGTTAGCACAATAAGAGCCGCTACGGCAACGGCAAATACCCGGTAAAAGACTTCCTTTTCGTTGTAAATCCACAATACGCAAATAGGAAGCGCAACACCCGCAATAATGGAACTTAGAGAAACATACCTCGTTAAATAAAGAACCAACAGAAAAACTCCCACACAGTTAATGGCTACAATTGGCTGAATGGCTAGCACCATCCCAAATAAAGTAGCCACACCTTTTCCACCGCGAAAACCGGCCCAAATTGGGTAGATATGTCCTATAACAGCAGCAAGCCCAAGGCCGATCATCAGATTGGTTCTGTCTAATTCATTCGTGAGGTAATATGGTAACAAATTATACAGCGCCACGGCAAAGATGCCTTTCAACATGTCACCAATCATTACAACGGTTCCAAATTTAGCGCCCAATACGCGAAATGTGTTGGTGGCGCCCATGTTGCCACTGCCGTATTCCCGGATATCAATATCAAAAAAAGACTTGCTAACAATAAGTGCGGTAGGAATTGAGCCAATTAAATAAGCGGTGATTATTAAAATTACTTCTTTCATATTTTTTCTAACGTGGCAATCTTTCAGGATGACAAATATAAGGATTATCTAAAGCCGGTTTTTATAATTTTCTTAATCTTCATTTAATGTTTTTGAAACAAAACTGACAACCATCCATCTTTAAAAGAAACGCCTTTTTTAACAAATTGTTTTGATGTGAATATCTTTTCAATTTCCTCTTCATCTTTACTTAAAAATCCCGACGTCAGCAACAACGAATCTCTGTGTGTTACCGAAGCAATTGCGGCAGATGCATCGGACAAAACATTGAGATTGATATTTGCTAACACTATGTCAACCTCATTTACACCATCCAAGGTACTTCTTTTTTCAATAACGATGTTTCGGCAATTATTGGCAGTTATATTTTCAAGTGCATTGTTAATACTCCACTGATCATTATCGAATGCAGCCACTTTTTGCGCCCCAAGTTTTTCTGCTAAAATAGCCAGGACGCCGGTTCCTGTGCCAAAATCAATTACCGTTTTATTTGCGAAATCGATATTGGCCATTTGTTCTATCATCAAAAAAGTAGTGGCATGATGGCCTGTTCCAAAGCTCATTTTGGGGGTGATGAGTAAATCATATTTCACATTGTTGATGGGTTCATGAAAGGCCGCGCGGATAGCAGCAAAGTCATTTACTATTACCGGGTGAAACCCACTCTCCCACTGCTCATTCCAATTTTCATCTTTAATTATTTCTTTCTTAAAATTTTCGGTTTGGAGCAACTCCATCAATCGAACTTCATCGAAATCCTCTTCGCTGATATAGGCTGTTAAACAATTTTCTTCCTCTTCAAACGCATAATATTTGTTGTCTGAAAGGGCAGACAGTAATATATCCGACATTTCACTGGATGTTACCGGTATTTCAATTTTTATATAATCTGGCATTCATGTTTTTTATGGCGCTAAGTTAAGCTCCGCAGTTTCATAAAAAAATAATGGCCTGCAAAAATTGCAAGCCATTATTAAGAGATCAATTTATTAATTTATTTTTCTGTTGATTTGGGAGCCTGGTTTTGTTCGGGCTTAGGTATCAATGCTTTTCTGCTTAATTTAAATTTACCGGTCTTCGGATCAACTCCTACCAATTTAACTTTCACTTTATCGCCTTCGTTAAATACATTGTCCATTGTTTCAAGGCGCTTCCACATTATTTCAGAAATATGCAGCAACCCTTGTTTGCCTGGCAAGAATTCAACAAATGCACCGAACTCTTTAATGCCTTTTACTGTTCCTTCATACACATCGCCCACTTCAGGAACCGAAACGATACTTTTAACCCAAGCTACAGCCTGGTCAAGACTTTCCTTGTTGGCAGAGAAAATACTTACTTCACCGGTTTTACCAACTTCAGTAATATTAATCGTTGCTCCGGTAGTCTTTTGTATCTCCTGGATGATCTTTCCGCCGGGCCCTATCACTGCTCCGATAAATTCAGAATCAATGATCAGTTTTTCCATCCTGGGCGCATGAGGTTTTACATCGGCCCTATGTTCCGGAATACACTGATACATGGCATCCAAAATATGCATTCTGCCTTTCTTCGCCTGGTCGAGTGCCTGTCTCATTACATCCATGCTAAGGCCATCCACTTTAATATCCATCTGTACACCGCAAATACCATCGCGGGTTCCGGTTACTTTAAAATCCATATCTCCCAAATGATCTTCATCACCAAGAATATCAGAAAGTATAGCAAACTGATCGCCTTTGGAGATTAAGCCCATAGCAATACCGCTTACATGCTTTTTAAAAGGAACACCGGCATCCATCAGCGCCAGTGAACCGGCACAAACTGTGGCCATTGAAGAAGAACCATTACTTTCTAAAATATCACTTACCACCCTTACGGTATAAGGATATTCGCTGCCCGGCATAATTTGTTTTAATGAACGGTTAGCAAGATTTCCATGTCCTACTTCCCTGCGGCCTACACCACGCATCATCTTTACTTCGCCGGTAGAAAAAGGAGGAAAATTATAATGCAGTATGAACTTAGAATAATCGCTGGTAGCAGCGCTTTCCACTAATAATTCATCAAGCGGAGTTCCAAGGGTTACTGTTGTTAAAGATTGTGTTTCACCTCGGGTGAATAAGGCATTGCCATGTGGTGATGGAAGAATATCCACTTCCATAGTAAGTGGCCTTATCTCATCAAGATTGCGCCCATCAAGCCGTTTACGGGTTGAGAGCATCATATCGCGAACTACATTATACTGTAATTCGCCAAAATAATATTTGATGAGTTTTTTATCTTCATCCGGCAATTCTTCTCCAAGATGTTCGGTAATATCTTTTACCAATTGATCAAAAGCATCCTGCCTTTCATGCTTGGCAGAAGCCGCAGAAGCAATTTCAAGCATTCTGCCTTTTGCAAAAGCAGTTATTTTTTCGTTTAATTCTTCATTGCGATACGGTTTAGTATAATCGCGTTTGGCTTTTACGCCAACTTTATCCCTTAATTCTTCCTGCGCTTTTACCTGTAATTTAATAGCTTCATGCGCTATTTCAATCGCTTTTACCAAATCTTCTTCCTGGCATTCTTTTCCCTCGCCTTCCACCATCATAATATTTCTATCTGTGGCAGCAATTAAAAATTGAAGATCAGATTCTGCAAGTTCCGAACGGGTAGGGTTTATTACAAATTCGCCATTTACTTTTCCGATTCTTACTTCAGAAATAATTTCCTGGATAGGAATATCTGAAACAGCTAAAGCTGCAGATGCTGCAAGGCAAGCCATTGCATCAGGCATCACTTCGGGATCGCTTGAAATCAACGACACCAATACCTGCACTTCGCACAAATAATCTTCAGGAAATAAGGGCCTTAACGCGCGATCAATTAACCTTGAGGTTAATATTTCATAATCGTTTAAACGTGCTTCCCTTTTAAAGAAAGATCCCGGAATTCTTCCCGCGGAAGCAAATTTTTCCTGGTAATCTACAGAAAGCGGAAAAAACGACTGGCCTTCTTTGGGCTCGCGCGTTGCAACAACGGTTGCAAGTATTACACAATTTCCGAGGCGTACTGTTACGGCGCCATCTGCCTGGCGCGCCAGCTTTCCGGTCTCAATGGTAACCATACGACCGCCGCCTATATCAAACGTTACATTTATTGGGTTTGGAGTATTCATTTTTTAAAATTAGTTGTAAAAAAAGTATTCCCAACCGTTTATTCAGTTGGGAATAGCTAAAATTATCATTTTTTGAAATAAATTATTTACGAAGTCCTAACTTTTCGATCAACGCGCGATAGCTTGTAAGGTTTTTCTTAGTAAGATAAGTAAGTAAACTTTTTCTTTTACCCACCATTTGCATTAATCCGCGTTGAGTGCTAAAATCTTTCTTGTTATTTTTTAGATGAGCGGAGATGTGGTTTATTTTTTCCGTTAAAATAGCCACCTGCGCTTCAATAGAGCCTGTATTTGTAGCGTTCCCGCCAAAATCTGCAAAATACTTTGCTTTGTTTTCTGATGTTAAGTAAGACATTTGTATAAGATGAATTTAATAATTGGCTGCAAATGTACAATTAAATTTTGATTTTTTAACAAGTAACACAAGTATCAGGTTAAATATTTTTCTCCGGCATTTTTTTTCGCAGTTTATACGATTCAGCGATTCATTGATTTAAGATTAAGCGCATATAATGCGATGAAAATCAACCCAAAAAAAGCGCCAAAAGAAGAAATACCCACCGCAAGAAAATTATTTCCGTAGATGACAAGAGGCACAATAAGGCCCACTAAAACGCCACCAATATACAGATAAAAACCGCTTTTTTTCAGCCGCCACATGAGCAAAGCACCGGATAAGGTCAATAGCGCAGCAAGCAGACTGCCTATTGCGCCTTTTTTTATATTTTCTTCTGTAAACATTTTAGATAAGGTAGCGCCCATTTTTAATTCGAACGTTTTTTTGCGGTTGTGTGACGAATCTAACCTTTCAGCGTTGCTAAAGCGAACCGAATCCTGGCGTGCAATAGAATCCCTGTGTGCTATCGTGCCGCATTTCAGAAAATATGTTCGAGGATTGCGATGCAGTGCTATACGTCCAGATACTGCTTAAAATTGCCCAACCGCTTCCAATAAAAGTTAAAATGCAGAGGGCTGTAAGAAACGAAGGCCTTGAAGAAGGTTCTGTTTCAAAATCGTACAAGTTTGTATCCATGGATAAAAATATTACACAATATTAGTATTTTAGAAACAGCGGACGACCAAAACGGTTCTCTTTTTTTCCAGATAATTGTAAAGATCTTTTTCAGTTTTTCAATAATAATATTTTTCGCTTCCTGCGGCTGGCTTCCAACCGGAGCCGGGTTCAAAGTAATTCCACAACACCGCGGAAACCTTTCGGGCTAATTCCCACGCTTCGTTATCCGGCTTCCATCGCCGGTCGTCGTTATTTTTGGTAGCCACATAAAAAACGTAGTCGCCATGCGGGGCGTTGACCAACACGCCTTCTGATCGCGAAGCATCCACCATGCCTTGTTTGGAAGCCGATTGTACGTAAGGCGGAATTTGAGAAAGCGCATATTCATCCCAAAAAACATGAGTTAAAATCCGGTACATTCTTTCGCTCGCGGCAGCGGAAACTGTTTTCCCCTGCGCGAATCATTCCAAAAAGATTGGCCATTTCGCGTGGTGTTGTTTGTCCCCAGCCAAATTCTTTATTGTCTTTTTCGCGGCCGGGCGTGCGTGCATTTACGCGGGTAAACTTAAACCCATTGGTGTTAAGCCATTCATTTATCGTAGCGCCGCCACCGGCAAGCTTTTCGCACCAGACTGCGGCGGTATTGTCGCTATGAGTTATCATCAGTGTAATTACATCATTAAGATCCAGTAGGTGTAGAATCTTTAAAAAATTGCATCAGGCCGGAACCTCCCCGCTTGATAGAGTCGCGATACACCAACGCCTGGTGATAAGTGAATGCGCCCTGTTCAATCTTATCAAAAATGCCCACAAGAATAGGCACTTTCACAATACTTGCTGTGGGAAAAATAGTATCCGCATTAACGGCCGCTTCTTTTCCTGTCTTCAGGTTTCTTACATAAATTCCGGCGGTGCCGTGGAAAGAATCTACCAGTGCGCGAAGCTTCGCTTCAAGTTTTTTATCCGTTCTATACTGGCAAAAAGCTGGCTGATTGATCAGCAACATCATCATAAGCAGGCAGCCGGCTTGCACAATTAATTTTTTCATGAATGTGAGCTTGTTTCCTGAAAAGTACTTCATCAGTAATAAATTTCAAAACAAGATTTATTGATGCGAGTTCTGAGGCCACAAAAGCCAAAATATAGAAATTCAGAATAAGAAATAAAAAATAAGAAATAATGAATAATAAATAAGAAAGGAGATCATTCTATTCAAACTCTTTTTCGGATTCTGCATAAGCCAAAATATAGAAATTCAATTTTTATTTTCCAGTTAGATTTTGCCAAAGTATTGAAATACGGCATCTTTACTTTTTACGTTTTTGTATTATGCTGCTGATATACGTCCACAAAAATTCTTCGCGCATTAGCTATGTTTTTGATTTGCTCTTTAAAGGTGAATTGATGGTTAATTATGCCATCACTACCGATCCGGTGGCTTTTAAAAATTATACCCAACCTAAAATAAATTATTCCACCCAGCAATTTGCCGACGGCTTTTTTATAAAAGCAGAATCGCTGCTGCACGAAAATTTCATAGAAAAAAAACAAATGATCGTTTCGGAAAAATATGGAACAAAAGTTTTATTCCCGAACGATGAAATATGCGATTTAGGCTTCGATATTTTTGCAGCCATCTTTTATATGGTTAGTCGCTACGAAGAATATTTGCCGTTTGTACCCGACAAATACGGCCGCTTCAATGCTGTGGAAAGCCTGGCATTTCAACATAATTTTTTGCAGCTTCCGGTGGTAAACCAGTGGATCGATATTTTTAAAAATAGGCTGCAGAAAAAGTTTCCTGCTCTTTCGGTTACTGCAACAAAATTTAATGCCCTTATCACTTATGATATTGATGTGGCGTATAAATTTGAAGGAAGAAATTTTGCCAGAACAATTGGCTCCGCAACCAAAGATCTTCTAAAATTTAATTTCAGAAATTTTAAAAGCCGGCTCTCAGTTTTTTTTAAAAACGCGCCGGATCCATGGGATGTGTATGGTTACCTGAGCCGGGTGCTAAGCATCAACAAAATTGATTCTTTGTTCTTTTTTTTGCTGGCCGACAGATCGGAGTATGATAGAAATTTAGATTACCGGCACCCGATAATGAACGAACTCATTAAGGATGTGTCGCGTTTTAGCGAGATAGGAATTCATCCTTCGTTTTACTCCTCATCAGTGCCTGAAAAGATTGTGGTAGAAAAAGAAAGGCTTGAAAAAATTTCCGGGAAAACGATCACCAAAAGCCGCCAGCATTTTTTAAAATTCAATTTACCCGACACTTATCTTTCTCTTTTAAATGCGGGCATTACCGAAGATTATTCGATGGCTTTTGCGGGCGCTAATGGTTTTAGGGCAGGCACGTGCAAACCGTTTTATTTTTACGATCTGAAACATGAGCAGTCCACCACGCTCAAAATATTTCCGGTTGCTTGTATGGATGCTACCTTTATTTATTACAGCAGGCAATCACCTGAAAAATCTTTGCTTGAAATATTAAATCTTTTGAAAGAAGTAAAAAAAGTGGAGGGCAACTTTATCAGCATCTGGCATAATGAAAACCTGGGCGAGGCTAAAGAAAATAAAAAATGGAACCAGGTGCACCAAAGCATGATGATGCAGGTAAAAGCGTACCTGAAAAAATAACAACTATTGTAAATGCGAATATTATTTACCGTTACTAACCAGCTCGATTTTGACCAGCGCATGATCCGCATTTGTAATAGTTTAACCAATGCCGGTCACCTGGTAAAGCTGGTAGGTGTTCAATTTGATTCCAGAACTTTTCCGCAAACGAAAGACTACCAACAAAAAAGATTGACCGTTTTTTTTAAAAAAGGTTTTGGTTTTTATTTTGAATACAATGTGCGGCTTTTCTTTTTTCTTTTGTTTCAAAAGACGGATATCTTTTGCTGCATTGATGTGGATACGATGTTGCCGGTTTATTTCGCTTCTGTTATTAAACGAAAAATAAGAATATATGATGCGCACGAATATTTCTCGCAACAGAAAGAAATTATAACGCGGCCAAAAGTTTATAAAGTTTGGCATTTTATTGAACGCACGTTAATCCGCCGGTTTAAACACGGTTATACAGTAAGCGATGGCATTGCGGTGGAATTTAATAAACATTACGGCGTTTGTTATGAAGTGATCAGAAACATGCCTTTATTAAAACCGCTGCCCACTCTTGCGCAGCGCGAAAAAATAATTGTATACCAGGGCAGCGTAAATGAAGGGCGTGGATTTGAATATATGATTCCGGCGATGCATAGCATTGACGCGCAATTAATGATTTATGGTGATGGCAACTTTTTAGATGAAGCTAAACGGCTGGTGCGCAAAAATGAACTTGAACAAAAGGTAATTTTCAAAGGAAAATATTTACCCAAAGATCTTGATGGAATTACGAAGCAAGCCTACATAGGAATTAACCTGGTTGAGCCTTTGGGCCAAAATCAGCTGCTTTCGCTGGCCAATAAATTTTTTGATTATATGCACAATGCAGTTCCCCAGGTTACGATGAACTTTGCATCGTACAGAAAAATAAACGAGCAGTTTGAAATTGCCATTTTAATCAATCAACTTTCGGTGAAAGAAATTGCTGATGCCATCAACATTTTATTAAATGACGAAAATCTATATTTTCGCTTACAACATCAATGCATCCAAGCGCGCGAAATATTTAACTGGCAAAACGAAGAAAAGAAACTGATTCAATTTTACGCGCATTTTGCTAATAAACCATAAGCCAATCAGCCAGCAACATTTACATATCGTTTGTCTCGACGTGCCCTACCCGCCCGACTATGGCGGCGTGTTCGACCTGTTTTATAAAATAAAAGCGCTTCATCAGTTGGGTATAAAAATACACTTACATTGTTTTGAATACGGGCGCGGCCGGCAACCGGAACTTAATAAATATTGCGAAGAAGTTCATTATTATAAAAGACAAAAGCTGAGCGCGATAAAACTGCGTTTACCCTACATCGTTAGTTCGCGCATAAACCGTTTGCTGATACAGAATCTTTTAAAAGATGATCATCCCGTTTTGCTGGAAGGCGTTCATTGCACTTATTATTTATACAATGGCGCGCTGTCTAACAGGAAAGTGCTGGTGCGCCTGCATAACGTAGAGTATAAATATTACCAGGAGCTTGCACGGGCAACCAATAGTTTTTTTAAAAAATTATATTTCAACATTGAAAGCAGGCGGTTAAAAAAATACGAGAATGAGATTGCTAAAAAGGCGCAATTTATAGCGGTGAATGAAATTGATAAACACGCTTACGAGCAAAATTTTTCTGCGGATCATATTGAAGTGTTGCCTGTTTTTTTGCCTTTCACCCGGGTTACATCCAAAGAAGGAAAAGGCATGTTCTGCCTGTATCACGGAAATTTATCGGTTGTGGAAAACGAAAAAGTAGTTTTTTGGCTTTTGGAAAATGTGTTTAATGAGCTTGAAATTGATTTGGTGATCGCCGGAAAAAATCCATCTGCGTGCTTTAAAAAATCAAATCGAAAGCAATAAACAAGCAACGACTGATTGCAAATCCCTCTGAACGAAACAATGGATGAATAATACAAAATGCGCACGTACACATTTTGCCTTCCTTTAATGCTACCGGTATAAAAATAAAATTATTAAACGCGCTTTTTAATGGAAGATTTATGGTTGCGAATGCGGCAGCGTGGAAGGTACAGGGCTTGAACCGCTTTGCGAATATCGCAGACAACGCCAACAGAATACATAAAGCTAATTCAGCAATTGTGGCAACTGTCTTTTACTCAAGCTGACATAAAAAAAAGAAGCGAAATTATTGGCTTCTCTTTATAACAATCAAACAAATGCGCTCAGCTTATAAAGTGGATATGGTAGCATTGTCCAACACTTTTCCTCTTTCAGTTTTTATGGTACGTGCAGGAAATTTTTTAATTACGAGATAATCATGGGTGGCCATAATAATGGCAGTGCCATAATCGCGGCTGATGCTAAAAAGCAGCTGCATAATTTCATCTGAAGTCTCGGGATCAAGATTACCTGTGGGCTCATCCGCCAAAATCAATTTAGGCGAATTTAGCAACGCACGCGCAATATCAATTCTTTGTTGTTCGCCACCGCTTAGCTCAAACGGCATTTTAAAACCTTTTGTTTTTAAGCCAACTTTATCCAGCACATCGGCAATTTTTTCCTGCATTAATTTTTCATCTTTCCAGCCGGTTGCTTTCAAAACGAACTTCAGATTTTCATTCACATTCCGGTCTGTCAGCAATTGAAAATCCTGGAACACTACACCAAGGTTTCTGCGCAGGTAGGGAATTTGACGCCAATCTAACTTGCCTAAATCGAATCCTACAACGCTGGCTTCGCCTTCTTTAAAATCGAGGTCGCCATAGAGAGTTTTTAAAAGGCTCGATTTACCCGTACCGGTTTTACCCACGAGGTATACAAATTCGCCCCGGTTTACAGAAATGTTCACGTCTTCCAGAATCAGTGAATCTCCCTGGTAAATATTTACATTTTTTAAATCGACAATTACTTCTGACATAGGCTACAATTAGTTTTTATCCCTAAAAATAATTAAGGTTTTGTAGTAAAGCCGTAAAGTTAGTTTTATAATTATATTTTTTACGAAAGAAATATTATACATGTGTTAAAAAAATATTTTTCAATAAACTAAAAATATAGTTTGAAAACTAAATATTTAGTTTTAGTTTTGTTCTCAGAAATAAAAATAATAAAAGTGAATACATTAACCAAGGCAGAAGAAGAAATAATGCAGGTGATCTGGAAGCTCCAAGATGCTTTCCTGCGGGATATTGTAAGCGAAATGCCCAATCCAAAACCGCATCAGAATACGGTGGCCACGATTGTAAAAATTCTGGTGGACAAACAATTTGTTGGCGTGGAAGTTTTTGGCAGAATGCATCGCTATTATCCGCTGGTGAGCAAAGAAGTTTATTCAAAAGGAAGGGTAAAATCTTTGGTAAAGAAGTATTACGACGGCTCATTCAGCAACATTGTTTCCTCCATGGTTAAAGAAAACAGTCTCAGTATTGAAGATTTGGAAATGTTGGTGAAGCAGTTAAAAAAAGGGAAATAATTCCAGTCTGACGGCCCCCCGTCTGACTGAAACTGAGAAATCGGTCAGACGGGGACCGTCGGACCAGAAAAAACTATAAAATCATTTATATGATCACCATTGCCTGGTATTTATTAAAAATTATTGTATGCTCCGGCATATTGTGCGGTTATTATTTTTTAGCCTTACGAAATAAAATCTTCCACAGGTGGAACCGCTTTTTTTTGCTTGCATCTGTTGTGCTTGCGTTGGCTGTACCATTGATGAAAATAAATATTTTTCAAAATCCCGGTGCAGAAAAAGGAACCGTAGTTCAGATGTTGCAGACCATCAGTTATGGTGATGAAGTGGTATTTGAATACAGCCGTAATAGCGGGTTTCACATCAATTCAGAAAACTTTGTTGGATTAAGTTACCTGGTGATATGCGGTATTTTTCTCACGGTATTTTTTATCTCATTTTATAAAATAACCAGGCTCAGAAAAAAGTACCCCGAAACAAAAATAGAAGGAATCAGCTTTATTAATACCAATGCCAAAGGCACGCCGTTTTCTTTTTTCAATTCCATTTTTTGGAACAAGGCCATTGATCTTCATTCCAAACCCGGGCAACAAATTTTTAATCATGAAATAGCGCATATTAAAGAGAAACATTCCTACGATAAAATGTTGATGAATGTGGTCTTAATATTTTTTTGGATCAATCCTTTCTTTTGGCTGATGCGAAAAGAATTGCACATGATTCATGAATTCATCGCCGACCAGGAAGCGCTGGAAGGCAGCGACCTCAATGCTTTTGCGGAAATGATCCTGCAAACAGTTTATCCCGGACAAAATTTTTCTATAGCCAATCCATTCTTTTATTCACCCATAAAACGCAGAATCATCATGCTCACAAAAAATCAAAATCCAAAAGTAAGTTATCTAAGCAGGTTGCTGGTATTGCCGCTTGCAGCGATCGTATTTTTTGCTTTTACACTTAAAGTGAAAACTACAAAAAACGATAAAATGGCTTATGACGGTAAAACAATTACTGTTGTTCTTGACGCCGGCCATGGCGGTTTAGATCATGGCGCTACTTCTCTGAGCGGTTTGTTAGAAAAAGACATCGCTCTTTCTATCGTAAAAAAAATTGTTGCTTTAAACTCTAATGACCGCATTCAATATTTTGCTTACGAGAGACAATGATCAGAACTGTTTCGGTAAAAGACCGCGTTGAATTTGCCAAAACAAACAAAGCCGATATGTTTATTTCGGTACACGTGGATGCCTACGCTAAAAATGAAACGCAACAAAAAACCGGCATTTCAGTTTTGATTGACAAAAACAATAATAATATTTTGCTGGCATCGGCATTGATTAATGAATTGAAAAAATCTTATACAACTGAAGATAAAATCCGCGCGCGCGAAATTGGGATTTGGGTTCTTGATGCAAACGTTTGCCCGGCGGCTTTGATTGAATGCGGATACCTGACCAACACAAAGGACGAAGCTTTTATCACCAATAATTCTAACCAGGAAAAAATTGCTAAAAACATTTTAACCGCAATAGAAAATTTTGCTGCCAATCAAAACGATCGTCAATCAGCGGTTGCTGTGATGGATACCACTCCAAACATTTTCTATAAAAACAAAAAAGTAAACAGGCTTGAAGTGAATCAATCAAAAGTAAAAGTTACCTATGATGATGGCTCAAAAGAAACTATTACAAAAGCTGAAGCAGAAAGACGTGGATTTGATTTTCCTCCGCCGCCACCTCCACCGTTCCGCCGGTTGCACCGGTTGCCCCATTGCCTCCAACACAAGGCAATCCACCAACCCCACCCACTCCGCCGGCACCTCCTGCTCCAGCCCGCATTACCTAAAAACGCATTGTATGTTATAGATGGAAAAATTATTCCTTTAGCGGAAGTTAAAACAATCAATCAGCGTGATTTTGAAAGCATAAATGTGCTGAAAGGTGCAAGCGCGGTGGCGAAATACGGAGAGAAAGGAAAGAATGGTGTGATTGAGATAACTAAAAAGAAAGATCATGTTGAAAATATAGTGATCAATTCCTCAAATGAAACTAATGCCGCAAATCCGGTTTATTTTCTTGATGGAAAAGAAATTGTCAAAAGATGAAATGAAAAATGTTTCGCCCAAAAATATTCAATCGATAAATATTTTGAAAGGGTCGAAAGTGCTGAATCTAAATATGGAAATAAAGGAAAGGAAGGTGTGATAGAAATTACCACGAAACCAAATGAAGCGAATGTGAAAGATACTATTCCGGGCAAACTGTTACTAGCACGTGTAACGCTTTTCAAACTCCTGATAAAAAATAAGCGTTTAATAATTTAACTCGTTTATTGAGACAAGTCGAAAAAGTAGTTTTTTAAAATTCTATAAATCGAGTTCAATCATTTGATTGAACTTTTTCTATTTTAAAATACCAACTGCTTCCCCATTCAAATCAATCACCAATTCTTTTTTATCACTCGCTTCTACCCTGCCGATAATTTGTGCATCAATATTAAAAGCGCGCGCCTGTTTAATAATATCTCCTGCAAAATTTTCATCGGTATAAATTTCCATTCTGCAGCCCATATTAAATACCTGGTACATTTCGCGGTCATCCGCTTTGCTGGCGACTTTTATTTTATTAAATATATCCGGCGGGATCAAATAAATTATCCTTGATTACTCTTACATTTTCAGGAATGTATTTTAAGCATTTTGTTTGTCCGCCGCCGCTGCAATGGATCAAGCCATAAATGCTTTCGAAATTATTTTCCAGCAAATTTTTAATTAAAGGAGCATAAGTACGGGTTGGAGAAAGAAGCCCCGATGCTTTGCTGATGCGGTGTGTGCCGATATAAATTACTTCATCTGCCAGGTCAGTGTCATAGCTTTCTTTGTAATCTGTTGCATAAGACTTATCAAGAATATCGTGTCTTGCAGAAGTTAATCCGTTACTTCCGATTCCGCTATTGTACTTATTTTCATAAGTGGCCTGCCCATAAGAAGCAAGACCTACAATTACATTTCCCGCTTTTATTTTTTCGTTAGAAATAATTTTTGATTTAGGCCAGCGGGCAGTCATGGTTCCATTAACAGCGATCGTTCTCACCACATCACCTACATCCGCTGTTTCGCCGCCCAGATAATGAATGTTAATGCCAAAGGTTTTCATCTGGTCAAAAAATTCCTGCGTGCCGGTAATAATTTGTTCCAGCACTTCACCCGGAATTAAATTTTTATTTCGATCGATAGTAGAATTAAAAATAATGTTATCATAGATTCCAACGCATAAGAGGTCGTCGAGGTTCATTACCACCGCATCCTGGGCAATTCCTTTCCATACCGAAATATCGCCGGTTTCTTTCCAATATAAATAAGCAAGAATGCTTTTGGTACCGGCGCCATCTGCATGCATCACATTTACGAAGCTGCTGTCACCGCCTAAATAATCAGGATAAATTTTACAAAATGCATTTGGAAAAATTCCCTGGTCAAGATTTTTTACCGCATGATGCACTTCTTCTTTTTGCGCCGAAACTCCACGTTGAGAATATAAAGACATTGATTAATTTGTTTTATTGTTGATTGGTTATTGCTGATTTTGGAAATTTATGTTTTGTTTTTTTGCGGGTAAAAATAAGATTAACCTGCAACATTCTGCCTTCAAAATATTCGATTATCATTTATCTTGCGCACATCTTATGAAGGTATACAGGGACATAAATAATTTGCCGCATTTTAAAAATGCAGCAATCACAATTGGTACGTTTGATGGTGTGCATACAGGCCATCTTCAAATTATCAACCAGCTTAAAAAAGAAGCGGTTAATAATGATGGAGAATCCGTGATTATTACGTTTCATCCACACCCGCGCATGGTGCTGAATGCGGCCAGCGGCCAGCCTTCCATAAAACTGCTGAACACGCTTTCGGAGAGAATTGAGCTTTTGGCCAATCAAAAAATAGATCATTTGGTGATCGTTCCGTTTACGCTGGAATTTTCAGAACAGGCGGCTGAAAAGTATATTGCTGATTTTTTGGTGTCCAGGTTTCATCCAAAAACGATCATCATTGGCTACGACCATCGCTTTGGAAAAAACAGGTCGGGCGACTATAAATTGCTGGAGAAATACCAGGAAACGTTCCATTATAAAGTGAAAGAAATTCCTGAGCATGTATTGCATCATGTAATCATCAGCTCTACTAAAATACGTCATGCGCTAAGTGAAGATGATATAGGCACTGCCAATGAATGCCTGGGATATGATTATTTTTTTGAAGGAAGGGTGATCGACGGAAATAAATTGGGAAGAACGCTGGGCTACCCTACGGCCAATATTCATGTAACGGATGAAAATAAAATGATTCCGGGGAATGGAATTTATGCAGTTGCAATCAGTATTGGGGCGGATAATGAAACTGGCTTCAAGAGTGACTCACACCATCATGGAATGATGAGCATTGGCGTGCGGCCAACAATTGGCGGCAATGATGTGGTAATAGAAGTTAATATTTTTGACTTTGATAAAGACATTTACAACAAGACCGTGCGCGTGTATGTAAAAAAGTTTTTACGCCATGAGCAAAAATTCGATAATCTTGATGAATTGACAAAGGCAATAGATAATGATAAAATTAATGCCTTAAAGTTCTTGAAAGATAACAGCGGCACTTCGCTAAGTTGATCTTCTGGCATACTTTTTCCGGCTGTATTTTAAAATTAATTTTATGTCAGCCAAACACACCACTCAATCCCCGAATTTAAACTCCGACCACCGGCAAAATAGTAAAAGGCCCGATGAGAGAAGCATTCTTGACAGCAGAAAAAATGAAGAGCAGGATTTTAAGGGCGGCGATACTACGCATAATAAAAAAGAAACTGAGAAAGGCAAGTTGAAAAAGAAATAATCATTTCAACACTTCCAGGTTTATCCCAACTCCTATTGCAAAAAGTAAGAAATCTATTTTTTGGCTTATATGGAGTTTGTTAATCTGATAAATAATTACCTTATCCTTTAATTATTTTGTACGAAAGTTCTTTCATTAGCGAAGCCGGGGAAACACCATAGCTATTGATACCAACGGTTTTCAAATTGTAATCGTGTAAAAGCAAAATGGCTTTTTCAAATTCTAAATAGGAATAATTTCTTAGCGCGTCCATTACTTGCGCTACAAGAAATGGATTGTTGTTAAACATAGGCCGCAAAGCCTTATCGCTTTTGTCAGGCATTTGATAGGCAGCCATAATTTTTGTAAAATATCCATATAAAGCAGGAAGTATCAACTGTATTGGAACGGCCTTAGGATTGGCTTCAAAAAACTGGATAATGCGGATGGCCTTTGCATGATCTTTTTTGCTAAAAGCATGTTGCAATTCAAAAATATTATACTCTTTGCTTACGCCGATATATTTTTCTATATCATCTTCCGTAATATTTTTTTCTTTGCCAAGATTCATAGAAAGCTTATCAATCTCGTTGGCAATTCTTGATAAATCGTTCCCTACATGATCCACCAGCAAAGCCAATGCACGCGGCGCTATTGTAAAACCCTGCGACTGAATAAAACCATTGGCCCAGGCCGGTAATTGATTGTCATATATCTTCTTCGACAAAAAAACTTCGCCATTTTTTTTGATGGTCTTTGAAAACTTGCTGCGGCCATCGAGCGTTTTTCCTTTGTACGAAACCACAAACACCGTTGAGGAAAGCGGTTGCTCTACATAGCCTTCCAGCTTTTCAATGTCTTTCATTTGCTGAGCCTCTTTCAGCAACACTACCTGTCTTTCTGAAAACATCGGATATCGCCGGCAGGCATTGATGATATCCGCCCAATTGGCATCTTTGCCGTAAAAGACGGTCAGGTTAAAAGAAGCATCAGCAGGCGATAAAATCTTCTTTTCGGCATAGCTCATGATCTCATCAATAAAAAATTCTTCTTCTCCTTCAAGCCAATAAACAGGCTTAAAAATATTTTTTTTCCAGTTGGCAACGATGGACAGGTTACTCATTTTTCAAAGATAAATTTTTACACTTAACTTGTATTGTTTTTCATATTATGCAGCATTCGTTTATAACGGGATTGTTGGCATGATTTTGGAAAATTTATATAATTATAATTTACAATTTAAAAAAACTTAAACATGAGTTACGAAAACTTTCCAGAGAGCAATGCGCCCGTGGAAAAAACGGTTGTTAAAAACAACAACAGCCGAAATATTTTGACCGCATTGCTTGTTATCGCGCTTTTGGGAACATGGGGTTATATCATCTATGATAAAAACAAAACACGCCAGGAAAAACAAGACCTTACTGCTCAAATCGTAAACAGCGATTCGTCTAAAAATGAATTACAACGCGAATTGGATGATGCCGCATTAAGGCTGGATGCGTTAAAGACAACGAACGTAAAAGCCGATAGTCTTTTAAAAACAAAAGACAAGGATATTGAATCGCTTAAAACAAGAATTCAATCAATATTAAATGATAAGAAGGCAACACAAGCACAGCTTTCCGAAGCAAGAAGACTTATCGCCCAATTAAAAGGAAATATAGACACTTATACAGCAGAAATAGAATCGCTGAAAGCAGAAAACAGCCAGCTTACTGAAGACAAAAGAGTTGTTACACAACAAAGAGATGTTGTTCAAAAAAATTATGATTCGGCCAACCAGGTCATCAAACAAAAAGAAGATGTAATTGATGTGGGCTCTACATTGCATGCTTCCAATTTTAAAATTGAAGGCATCAAAGAAAAACATAGCGGTAAGGAAAAAGTAACTACCACTGCAAAAAGAGTTGATAAGCTAAGAATTTCATTTGATATAGATGAAAACAGGATCACCCAATCAGGTCCTAAAGATATTTATGTTTCCATTACCGCACCAGACGGAAACCCTGTAGCAGTAGACGCTTTGGGTTCAGGAAAATTTACGACAAGAGACGGAGTTGAACGGTCGTTTACTAAAAAGATTCAGATCAATTATGTTCAGGGACAAAAAGAACCGGTGCAGGTTGAGTGGTCTCAAAACAGTGAATTTCAAACCGGCAATTACAAGATCGAAATTTATAATAACGGATTTAAAATTGGCGAAGGAACCCGTACATTTAAAAAGGGCGGATTGTTTGGCTAGTCTTATAAGCGATAATATAGTTTTTTAGTTTTTTGAAATTAAAGAGCCTTCTGTTACAAGAAGGCTCTTTGATTTTTTAGCGTTTGCAATAATATAAATTAACATTCACCCCGGTTGAAAATTTACCAGCATATCGCGGTGTTTTTAATAATTTCGGAAATGCTCACCGGAAAATTACCATTGCACATTTATAAAGCCTGCCAGGAAGAAGCTCCGCTGATCATTTCGCCGATTGTTATCGAAGAAAAAATATGGCAAACACATTCCAATTATTTTAGTGTTTTATGGATCAGGGAAGGAAATGGAAAAATTGAAACCAATTTTTCAAACATGAATTTCGACGCAAATAATATTTATTGCTTCAATAATTACCAGGCATTTTCTTTGCAACCATTTCAAAAAACAGAAGCCTTATTGTTACTGTTTCATCCTAATTTCTTTTGTATAGAAACCTATCAGCATGAAGTGGGATGCAATGGAGTTTTGTTTAACCAAATCTATGAAACGTCGCCTGTTGCTGTATCTCAGGAAGATGGCACGCAATTATCCGGCGTTGATGAAAAGCATTCAACATGAAACTTCTTTAAATGAAATTGCCACCAATGAACTTGTATTTTCATACCTCAAAATTTTACTGATAAAACTTACCAGGCTTAAAACCATACAATACCCGTTATTAAATTCCTGCAAAAGCATTCCTCCAAACCTTGAGCATGTAATTCGCCTGATTGATGAAAACTTTTCCGAACATCACCATCTCGTCTTTTTATGCAGAGCATCTGCACATGACTTTAAAAAGCCTGAATGCCAATTGTAAAAAATATTTCGGGAAAAACATTTCTTCTTTAATTAATGAAAAATTATTGCTGAAAGCAAAATGGCAATTGCTTCATACCGATCACCAGGTAAAAATGATCGCGGATAATTTAGGATTTAAAGATGAATTTTATTTCAGCCGGTTTTTTAAAAAGCATATCGGTTTATCGCCAAAAAATTTCCGGGAAACAGAATGGGAAATCAGAAAGGGCTATTTGTCCATCCCTTAATACCTTTTGTCCATTGATTCAAGACCATCATTTCTTCAATTTTGCAAAGTAAAATTGAAATGATCATGAGAAAATTTTTTGTTTATACTTCGAAGCTGGAAAACGTTGGCGTGCAACTTTGCAGAATAGGTTTGGTAATTGTATTATTATGGATCGGCGGATTAAAAGCTTTTAAATACGAAGCTGCAGGAATCGTACCTTTTGTAGCCAACAGTCCCACCATGAATTTTTTCTATCATTTTGATGCTCCCGAATACAAAAAACACATGAATAAAGAAGGAGAATTATAAGCCTGAAAATATTGCCTGGCATCAACAAAATAACACCTACTTTTTTTCTTATGGTTTAGGTGGTGTAATTGTGTTAATTGGAATTTTGATTGCTTTGTATCCGTTTTTTCCCGGCGTATCTGCAGTAGGAAGTTTTTTAGCATTTGGCATGTCGTTGGTGACACTTTCCTTTTTGATAACTACACCTGAAGCGTGGGTTCCTGATTTGGGCGATACGGAACATGGCTTTCCTTATTTAAGCGGTGCCGGTAGATTGGTGATAAAAGATGTGATTATGTTGGGCGCCTCTGTAGTTACTATGGCGCAGGCTTCCAAAAAATATCTTGAGTTAAAAAAATAGTTTTCAGGAATAAAATTATTCATAACGATTAATAAAAAGGAGGGTAACATTATGATGCTCGATTGGAATGAATACCAGAAACAATTACTTGCCAACGTGGCAAAGATAGGCAGGGTAAGTCCTGACACCTTAAGAGGCTACCAGGAACTAAGTGGTGCCGGAAAGAAAAAAAATATTTTGGGCGATAAGATGCATGAGCTCATCGCCCTTGCGGTTGCGGTTACCAGGCAATGCGATGGTTGTATTACGAACCATACAGACGCAGCGGTAAAGCTCGGTGCCACTAAAGAAGAAATTGTAGAAGCTCTTGGAGTTGCGATTTCGGTAAATGCCGGGGCGGCTTTAATGTACTCAGCAAGAGTGCTGGATGCTTTTGAAGCAAAGACTGCAAAAAGCAACGAATAATTATTTTTTTGAAAAATCATCATTCAACAAGGATGAATTCAACTCAAAAAAAATCCCTTCGCATTTCTGCAAAGGGATTTTTTTATTTTTAAAACTTTCTGTCTCGAATAAAACGAGGAAATAAGTAGGAAACAAATCAGACGGAGACCGTCCCATTTATTAATAACCCATATCACCCATTCCGCCGCCCATGCCGCCCATCGGAGGCATTCCTGGCTTATCTTTTTCAGGCCTGTCGGAAATTACACATTCGGTAGTTAACAACATACCTGCAATAGAGGCAGCATTTTCCAGTGCAATACGGGTAACTTTTGTTGGGTCAATAACACCGGCGCCAAGCAAGGTTTTCATAAACTTCTGTGCGTGCATTGAAACCAAAATCTTTGGTACCTTCTTTAATTTTCTGAACAACAATGCTTCCTTCGATTCCGCTGTTTACAACGATCTGGCGAAGAGGTTCTTCAACAGAGCGCCTAACGATCTGAATACCGGTAGTTTCATCTTCATTAACACCCTGCATATCGTTTAAGCTTTCGATAGAACGGATGTAAGCAACACCACCACCCGGAACAATTCCTTCTTCCACAGCAGCTCTTGTTGCATGAAGCGCATCATCCACACGATCTTTCTTTTCTTTCATTTCCACTTCTGTAGCAGCACCAACATAAAGTACCGCAACACCGCCGCTTAATTTAGCAAGACGTTCCTGTAATTTTTCCCTGTCATAATCAGATGTAGTGCTTTCGATTTGCGCTTTAATTTGATTTACTCTTGCAGTAATATCTTTCTTATCTCCTTTGCCACCAACGATAGTTGTATTGTCTTTATCGATAGTAACGCCAGATGCCTGACCTAATGAAGTAAGATCAACGCCATCTAATTTATAACCTTGTTCTTCGCTGATAACAGTTCCGTTGGTAAGTACTGCCAAATCCTGCAACATTTCTTTTCTGCGATCGCCAAAGCCAGGAGCTTTTACAGCAGCCACTTTCAAAGTACCACGCAATTTATTTACCACCAAAGTTGCCAATGCTTCACCTTCCAAATCTTCAGAGATGATTAAAAGCGGGCGGCCACTTTGCGCAACTTTTTCAAGGATATGAAGAATATCTTTCATCGCAGAAATCTTCTTATCATATATAAGTATGTACGGATTTTCTAAATCAGCTTCCATCTTTTCGCTGTTGGTAACGAAGTAAGGAGAAACATAACCTCTGTCGAACTGCATACCTTCAACAACTTCAACAGTTGTATCAGTACCTTTTGCTTCTTCAACAGTAATTACACCTTCTTTACCCACTTTAGCCATGGCCTGTGCAATTAATTTTCCAATTGATTCATCATTGTTTGCAGAAATAGAAGCAATCTGCTCAATCTTATCGTTGTTATCGCCAACAGCCACAGATTGTTTTTTCAAATGAGCCACAATTGCAGTAACCGCTTTATCAATACCACGCTTTAAATCCATTGGATTAGCACCGGCAGCAACGTTTTTCAATCCTTCGCTGATGATAGCCTGAGCAAGAACGGTAGCAGTAGTAGTACCATCACCTGCGATATCAGCAGTTTTGGAAGCAACTTCTTTTACCATTTGAGCGCCCATGTTTTCAATCGGATCTTCCAGTTCAATTTCTTTGGCAACGGTTACACCATCTTTAGTAACCTGGGGTGCTCCAAACTTCTTTTCAATAACCACGTTTCTGCCTTTGGGCCCGAGTGTTACTTTCACTGCATTGGCGAGTGTATCAACGCCCTTCTTCATTTTATTGCGGGCTTCTATTTCGAAAAATATTTGTTTAGCCATAATATTATTTATTATTTTTTTTAAAGATGATTAACTAAGTTTCATTAAAATATCTGATGCGCGCATAATCAGGTAATCTTCACCTTCAATGCTGATTTCAGTTCCACCATATTTACCGTACATAACGGTATCTCCAACTTTGATTTGCATTGGAATCAGGTTGCCGGTTTGATCTGCATATTTTCCTTTTCCTACTGCGATCACTGTGCCTTTTTGGGGTTTTTCTTTTGCTGTATCAGGAATGATAATTCCACCGGCGGTTTTCTCTTCGGCCGCGTTCGGTTTAACCAGAACTCTGTCATCAAAAAGTTCAAAAGTTGCTTTTGCCATAATTGTTAAATTTATTTAATTTATTATTTGGGTAGCAAATGTACACGAATAATTGTACCAAAGAATTTAATCAGTTTAGTTGACAGGTTATGTAATCAGATGGCAGAATTTTGGCAAATAAAATCGGTCAAAATTGCACTTTTCTGCAGGAAAATATTTGAAGCTGTCAAATGTCAATTTTTTGACAGCAGGTAAATTCTATTAAATCCTTTAGCAATAAAGTAATTTCCATTAATAAACATGCCCGCAGAAACTTAGAGAATTCCTGCGGGTATGAGAATGAATCGCAATTCTAATTTTTAATAAATTTTTCGGCCAGCCATGATTGGCCATCAAAAACCTGGATTTTATAAATATCAGGTTTAAAGCTGGAAAAATTTAAAAATCTATATTTTGGATTACGTGGGTTTTACCACAGAATGGTTTGCATTCTTCCAAGTGGGAAATTGTAAAAATCGATATTTTGAATTACATAGGTTTTACCGCAGAATGGTTCGTACTTTTCCAACCGGGAAATTGTCTAATTGGTCTACGCTTTATTTAAACCCCATTTTTCTTCAAGTCCGTTTCTTTCGTTTTCAGCCAATCGTGATTGATCATAATGTCCTTTTTCGTTCTTCTGCCGGAATGCTTCATATAACGTAACCGCACACGCAACCGAAATATTTAATGATTTGATAATGCCCACCTGTGGAATAATAAAATCACCGTCCGCATATTTTCTAATGTTATCACTTACGCCAAAAGTTTCATTTCCGAAAACCAGCGCAACCGATTCGGTAAGATCCATTTTGTAAACATCCGCAGAGTTTTCACCGAGATGAGAAGTGTATATCTTTCCATACTTTTTTCTTACTTCTTTAAAACAACTTTCTGCATCAGTAAATTGGTGTACCGTCAGCCATTCAGCAGCGGTGGATGAACTTCTGTAACCCCATTTTTTATGTGGTGGAATCCGGTCGTTTAAGATATACACATCCTGGATGCCAACAGCATCACAGGTACGCATAACCGCAGATACATTGTGCGGATCAAAAACATTTTCAAGCACAACCGTTAAATCCGGTTGGCGGTGATTAAGCACAGAATTGAGGCGCTCGTATCGTTGAGGTGTCATAAGCGAAAATATAGTTTTTATCAATTTTATAATTGATATAATTCATCTGGCAAAAATACCATTCTAAGAAAACATTACCCGAAAGGAAATCAATCACGCACCTATAAGTGAAATATTCAATGTAAAGGGTAGAACCTTTTAAGGAAGCATATTTCCACCAATAATAAAACCGCAAATCGATAAATCAATAGTTGCTACATTTACGCTCTTAATTTTATAAAATGAAAAGAATAATTTTTTGCTGCGCGATAAGCCTGGGGATTTTTTCGTGTAAAACAAAAACAACGGAATCTTCAAAGAGTATTTTCGCGGCGAATATAGATACGCTTACCAATCCGGCGCAGGATTTTTTTATGTATGCCAATGGAAAATGGATAAAAGATAATCCAATTCCAAATGAAGAAAGCTCGTGGGGAATCGCTTACCTCGTAATCAATGAAAATCTTCAGCGCCTGCGCGACATCAGTGAAACCGCGGCAAAAGAAGGCGGTGCAAAAGGCTCGGCCTCGCAAAAGATCGGCGACTTTTGGAACACGGCGATGGACAGCGCCAAAATAGAACAACAGGGTACAAAATATTTGCAGCCGTACTTTGACAAAATAAATGCAATTACCGATGTGCCTTCGTTCATTAGCACAGTTGGCGAGCTTGATAAAATCGGCGTTAACGGATTGTTTGGACAGTACATTGGCCAGGATGATAAGAACAGCAATGTGATGAGTTTTAAATTATGGCAGGGCGGCATCGGCCTTCCGGAGCGCGAATATTATTTTAATACCGACTCTTCAACAACCAATATCCGCAATGCATATACAAAGCACATTGCAAAAATGCTGGAGCTGCAAGGCCAGGATTCGGTATCAGCATCGCAGTCCGCAGCCAACATTTTAGGCCTGGAAACAAAGCTGGCAAAGACTTCGCGCAAGCTGGCCGCGTTGCGTGATCCATATGCCAACTATAATAAGATGGCGATTGTTGATTTGAACAAGCTTTCTGCTTCGATCGATTGGAAAAAATATCTTGAAAACATGGGCATCAACCACATTGACTCAGTGATTGTTGGCCAGCCTGAATTTTTTAAATCGTTAGACAATATTTTAAAGACCACTTCAATCAACGATTGGAAAAATTATTTGCGATACAGAACTGTTTCGGCTTTCTCTAATGCATTGCCCGATGCGTTTGTTAAAGAGTCTTTCAACTTCAGTAAATTATTTACCGGCGCCAAAGAATTGAAGCCCCGCTGGAAACGCGCTATAAAATCAGAAGAAAATGTAATGGGCGAATTGCTTGGACAGCTTTATGTAAAAAAATACTTTGATTCAACTACCAAAAAAAGATATAGTGATTTGGTGGAAGATATTAGAGACGCTTATAAAGAGCGGATAAAAAATCTTACATGGATGAGCGATAGCACCAAACAAAAAGCGCTTGCAAAGCTTGCGGCGATGAAAAAGAAAGTTGGCTATCCTGATAAATGGAAAGATTTTTCTGCGATGGAAATCAGCAACGAGAGTTATGTTCAAAACCTGATCAATGCAAACGAATGGTGGCATCAGCACGAAGTAAATAAATTAGGAAAACCGATCGACAGAACCGAATGGGAAATGTATCCGCAAACTTATAATGCTTATTATAATCCAAGCAATAATGAAATCGTATTGCCTGCCGGAATCTTTACTGTCCCCGGCTTTAAAGACAGCGAACTGGACGATGCTGTAGTTTTTGGATACGCAGGCGCTTCTACTATCGGTCACGAAATAACCCATGGGTTTGACGACCAGGGAAGACTGTATGATGCAGACGGAAATTTAAAAAACTGGTGGTCGAAAAATGACTCTGCAGAGTTTGCAAAAAGATCCCATTTGATGGTGGAGCAATTTAACGGTTACGAACCTTTGCCCGGAACAAAGATAAATGGCTCCGCAACCCTGGGTGAAAATATTGCAGACCTTGGAGGCATACTGCTAGGCATAGACGCTTTTAAGAAAACAGAACAGTTTAAAAAGAATGAAAAGGTGGATGGCCTCACGCCTATGCAACGGTTTTTTATGGGTTATGCCCTTGGATGGCTGTATTCAACAAGAGATGAAAGCCTCAAAAATCAACTGATGACCGACGTTCATTCGCCCGCCAAATACAGGGTTAACGGGCCTTTCAGCGACGTTGATGAATTTTATTCAACATTCAATGTAAAACCAGCAGATAAAATGTACAGGGCAGATAGTGTGCGGGTAAAAATCTGGTAGTTAAAAAAATGTTCAAAATAAAAAAAGCAGGAAGCATTTACTTCCTGTTTTTTTTGAAACAATTATTTTGGATCCTGGTGTCTTTTTTTCAAAACTTCAATCACGTCGTCAAGTTTTTTGTTTTTTGCCTGCAATAAAACGAGGTAGTGAAACATCAGATCTGCGGCTTCGTTCAAAAAAAGCTTTTGGTTGTGATCCTTTGCTTCTATGATCAATTCAACGGCTTCCTCTCCTACTTTTTGCGCCATTCTGTTGATTCCTTCTTTAAATAAAGTAGAAGTATAGGATCCTGAAACGGGATGTTTTTTTCTTCCTTCAATAATTTTTTCCAGCCCTCTCAAAAAGTCGAGCCCGGTATTCTCTTCATTGAAGCAAGTTTCTGCACCGGTATGACATACATTGCCATCCGGCTTTGCCTTAATCAACAGCGTATCAAAATCGCAATCCAATTTTATATCCACCACATGTAAATAATGTTTGCTTGTTTCGCCCTTTACCCACAAACGGTTTTTGCTGCGGCTGTAAAAAGTAACGAGTCCGGAATCAACAGTTTCCAGAAAAGCCTCATAGTTCATGTATCCAAGCATTAAAACAACATTGGTTGATGAATCCTGGATGATGGCCGGCACCGTTTCTGTAGACGATTTTGTGAAATCGATTCGATTTACCAGATCTGAAAAGTCTTTTTTCATAATCTCATATTTAGATTTTGTTTTGATAAAAAAGTTTTTAAGCCAGCAATAGAAATTTCTCCAAAATGGAAAACGCTTGCTGCTAAAGCCGCATCAGCTTTGGCTTTTATAAAAACATCAGCAAAGTGCTGCATTGTTCCGGCGCCACCGGATGCGATTATTGGCACCGGAAGCTTTGATGAAAATAAATAAGTAATGTCTTCTGCAAATCCATTCTTTGTTCCGTCGTTGTTCATCGACGTCAGTAAGATTTCACCAGCGCCAAGCTCTAGTTGCCTGCGTTGCCCAATCGAATGCCAACAGTTGCTGTTTTTACCCGGCCACCGTTTAAATAAACATACCATTGGCCGTCGGGTTCTTTCTTGGTATCAACAGCCAACACCACACATTGGCTGCCAAATTCTTCAGCTAATGATTTAATTAAACCGGGATTTTTAAACGCAGCCGAATTTACAGAAATCTTATCTGCGCCATTCTGTAATAATTCATAAGCATTGTCAACAGAAGTAATTCCGCCTCCAACAGTAAACGGTATATTAATGTTGGCGGCAATTTTTTTCACCAATTCAACAAGCGTTTTTCTGTTTTCAATGGTAGCGGTAATATCCAAAAAAACCAATTCGTCTGCGCCTTGCTGTGAGTAATACATGGCAAGCTCTACCGGATCGCCCGCATCGCGGATATTTTCAAAATTGATTCCCTTTACGGTTCTGCCATTTTTTATATCAAGGCATGGTATAATTCTTTTTGCAAGCATTTAATAATTTTTAAAGTTTTTCATTTTTCGCCTGCGGCGAAGTTTCTTTGCCACGAAGACACAAAGGCGCAAAGTTTCACGAAGAAAGCAAAAGAAACTTTACAATCCTTTGTGTTTCTTTCTGTCTTCGCGGCTTTGTGGCACAATACTTATGCGCCGTTTTTTATAAATCTTTCGATGTCGTTTCATCGTTATTTTTCCTTCATAAATCGCCTTACCAACAATGGCTCCTGTACACCCGACTTCTTTTAAAACGAGCAAGTCGTTAAAACCGGAAATGCCGCCACTTGCAACGAGTTGCAAAGAAGGAAATAGTTACTATAATTTCTTTGTACAACTGCGTAGCAGGCCCCTGCATCATTCCATCCTTTGAAATATCAGTACAAAATATTTGCTTAATTCCTTTTGAGATTAATTCCCGGATAAAATCAAAAATATCAATTTGGGTTTCCTCTTTCCAGCCATTAATTTTAATTTTTTTATTGAAGCACATCGGCGCCCGGAAAAAATTTTTCCGCGCCAAATTCAACAATCCACTGGGCAAATAAATCCGGATCATTTACAATGATGCTTCCCAGGCTCACCATCGATGCACCTGCATTATAGACTTCAATAAGCTGCTGCGTTGTTTTTAAGCCACCACCAAAATCAATCACCATCGATGTTTGCGAGGAAATGCGCTCAAGAATTGTTAAGTTTTTGAGACTTGCGCCTTTTGCACCATCAAGGTCAACGATGTGCAACCTTTTGATTCCGGAGGCCTCAAAAGATTTAGCAACCTCCAACGGATCTTCGTGATAAATTATTTTTTTTGAAAAATCACCTTTCTCCAGTCTTACACATTTGCCGTCAATAATATCTATAGCAGGAATTATTTCCATTAATTAATTTTTAAAAAATTTGAAAGAATTTGCTCGCCGGTTGTGGCTGATTTTTCTGAGTGAAACTGAACTCCATAAAAATTATCTTTATGCAGCGCAGCACTAAACGGAAGCTCATAATCAGTAACAGCAATGGTTTGCGACGACAACTCCGCATAATAGCTATGCACATAATATACAAACGAATTTTCAGCAACGTCTTTCATCAACGGGGAAGAAAGCTTGTAAATATTGTTCCATCCCATGTGAGGAATTTTCACGGGAACAAGATTTTTATTTTGAAAAACAGATGGATCGAATTTCTTTACTTCGGCATCAAAAATTCCGAGGCATTTGGTATTTCCTTCTTCGCTTGAATGACAAAGCAACTGAAGCCCAAGGCAAATACCCAGTACCGGTTGTTTTAAAGAAATAATTAGTTCATCGAGGCCTGTGGCCTTTAAATATTGCATTGCGGAACCTGCATTTCCAACGCCGGGAAAAATTACTTTTTCGGCGGCGGCTATTTCCTCATGATTATCGGTAACAACTGCGTTTACGCCTAACCGTTGCAATGCATACAGCACGCTTTGCACATTTCCGGCATTGTATTTTATGATGGCAACCTTCATATTTTATTTTCATTTCTTCACGAAAGCCATTTTGTAGTTTTTCTGCTTTGCGTGAATTCCTGAATTTAATTTTTAATTTTCTGAAAATAAGATTTCTACATTTTGGCTTATATCAATTATAAAATTCCTTTAGTTGTGGGCAACGAATTATTCAATGGATCTCTTCTGATGGCCATTTTAATTGATTTGGCAAATGCTTTAAAAATACACTCAATTTTATGATGCTCATTGGTTCCTTCAGCCTTGATATTCAAATTCGACTTCGATGCATCTGAAAACGATTTAAAAAAATGATAGAACATTTCTGTTGGCATCTCTCCTATTTTTTCCCGCTTAAATTCTGCATCCCAAACCAGCCAGCTTCTTCCGCCAAAATCAATGGCCACCTGCGCCAGGCAATCGTCCATCGGCAATAAAAATCCATAACGCTCAATGCCGCGCTTATCGCCAAGTGCCATTGCTATTGCTTCTCCAAAGGCCAATGCCACATCTTCAATGGTATGATGCTCATCAATATGCAGATCGCCGCTGCAATGTATTGAAAGGTTCATGCCGGAATGCCGTGCAACCTGTTCCAGCATGTGATCAAAAAAACCAAGGCCGGTTTTTATATCTGCTTTGCCATTGCCATCAAGATTAATTTCAACAGCTATTTTTGTTTCATTGGTATTTCGTACATGAGCAATTTTTCTTTCGGGCAATTTTAAAAAATTATAAATATCTTTCCAGTTTTGTGTTTCAACTGCGATTACATTGCTGCAGGTCTTCGGCAGTTACTTCAAGCTCATGATTCCCGAGGTTATCAAAATTATTGATCCAAAAAGCGCGGCAGCCAAGGTTTTTAGCAAGCATTACATCAGTAAGCCTGTCGCCAATTACAAATGAATTTTTCAAATCATAATTGCTTTCATCAAAATATGCTTTCAGCATTCCCATGCCGGGTTTTCGTGTAGGTTGCTTTTCGTGGGCAAACGTGCGGTCAATAAATATCTCCGAAAAAACAATGCCTTCATTTTCAAATGCGTTTATTACAAATTTTTGAATCGGCCAGAAAGAATCTTCAGGAAAAGCATCTGTGCCCAAGCCATCCTGGTTGGTTACCATTACCAATTCGTAATCCAGTTCCTTTACAATTTTTGTCAGGTATTCAAAAACATGCGGATAAAATTCCAGTTTTGAAAATGCATCAAGCTGGTTGGTTATCGAAGGTTCTTTTATAAGAGTTCCGTCTCTGTCAATAAATAATACTTTCTTACCCATAACTTTTTAAAGCGTTTATTAGTGTTATATTTTCCGTTTCAGTGCCAATGGTTATCCTTAAACAATTTTTGCATAATGGCTCTTTGCTCCTGTTTCGGACAATAATTTTATGAGCCAGCAAATGCTGATACAACCTATCTGCATCGGTTACTTTTACTAAAATAAAATTAGCATCAGATGGATATATTTTTTCAATAAAATGAAATTGTTGCAATTGCTGTTGAATTGATTTTCTTTGCGCTACTATGTTTTTTATATGTTCGTTTACTTCATCAATATTTAACAGCGCTTTTAATCCTAATTGCTGAGAAGCCTGATTAATATTATAAGGTGGCTTTACTTTATTAAACAAGCTCAATGATTTTTTCTGAAGCAAAACCCAGTCCCAGCCTTAATGCCGCAAGTCCCCAGGCTTTTGAAAGTGTTTGCATTACAACCAGGTTTTCATATTCAGTCAGTTCCGCGGATAAATGTTTTCTGTTGTGAAAAATTAATATAAGCTTCATCGATAATAACGATTCCCGGAAAATTATTCAGCAACAATTCAATATCCATCCGGTTCATATTATTTCCCGTTGGATTGTTGGGCGAACAAATAAAAAGCAATTTTGTATTTTCATCTGTTGCTGATAAAATTCCTTCAATATCCAATTGAAAATTGGCCGTTAATAACAACTTCCCGCGTTTCAACATCATTGATGTTGGCACATACTTTATACATTCCATAAGTAGGCGGACAAATAATCACATTGTCTTCTCCGGGCTCACAAAAAATTCGGTAAGCAAGATCAATCACTTCATCACTGCCATTGCCAATAAAAATATTTTGTGGCGGGCACACCTTTAATTTTTGAAAGCGCTTCTTTCAACTGCCATTGCAAAGGATCGGGATAACGGTTATAATTTTCATCTAACGGTGATCCATAAGCGTTTTCATTGGCATCTAAAAAAACCGAAGCTTCGCCGGTATATTCATCCCGCGCAGAAGAATAAGGCTTCAGTTGTTTTATATTTTCGCGTACGAGGTTGTCTATGTTTAACTTTGTTCATTACTCAATTTTTTTCAGCCGAATACTGATGGCATTTTTATGTGCATCAAGCCTTTCTGCAGCAGCCATTTTTTCTACTGCAGGGCCAATATTTTTAATTCCTTTTTTATTGATTTTTTGAAAAGTAATTTTCTTTACAAAACTGTCCACAGAAACGCCGCTATATGTTTTGGCGGTTCCATTGGTTGGCAACGAATGATTGGTTCCCGAAGCATAATCACCGGCACTTTCGGCGAAAGATTTCCCAGAAAAACACTTCCTGCATTCTTTACCAGTTCTGCTAATTTTTCCGCATCGTCCGAAGCGATTATTAAATGTTCGGGTGCATATTCATTTAAAAAATCAAAAGCATCTTTTGCTTTATCCATTACTAAAAATCTTCTATTCAGAAAGCTTTGCTCAACAATATCTTTTCTCGAAAGCGCAGGCAATTGCGCATGAATGTTCAGCAACCACTTCGTCGATTATTATTTCATCCGAGGCAACAAGCAATACCTGGCTGTCGGCTCCATGTTCTGCCTGGCTTAGCAAATCGGCAGCTACAAATTGCGGGATCGCAGGTATCATCTGCATAAACCGCCAGCTCACTTGGTCCTGCAAGCATGTCGATAGCCGTGCCGCTGATGCTCACTAATTTTTTTGCGCAGGTAACATACTGGTTTCCCGGGCCAAATATCTTATCAACTTTTTCAAGAGTCTGCGTGCCGTACGCCATTGCAGCAATGGCCTGTGCTCCGCCGCCTTTGTAAATATTTTTTATTCCGAGAAGACCGGCAACATATAAAACCGTAAAATCTACATTTCCACTTTTATCAGCCGGCGTAGTGACGATAATTTCTTTACAACCTGCTATTTTGGCCGGAATACCCAGCATTAGTAATGTTGAAAATAATGGTGCACTTCCGCCGGGAATATATAATCCAACTTTTTCTATCGGCACACTTTTGCGCCAGCAAATTACCCCTTCGGTGGTTTCGATCTTTTTTACTTTTTCAAGCTGGCGTTTATGAAATTTTTCAATATTTTTTTTTGCAAGCAAGATCGCTTTTTTAAGATCCTTATCAACCTTATTGCCGGCGTCTTTAATTTCTTCAGGCATCACCCAAAGATTTTGCGGTGCGAAGCCATGAAATTTTAAGGAATAATCCCGAACCGCGGCATCGCCATTTTGAATAACGGTGTTAATTATTTCAGAAACAGTTTTCTCAAGATCATCAGAATCGATCTGTGGCCTGCGGATAAGATCCGCCCATTCATGTGGCAATGGATTTTTAATTACTGCATTCATATCTATCGTTTATAAGATCATTTTTTCTATCGGTACAATTAGTATGCCTTCTGCTTCAAAAGATTTTAGCTTTTCAATTACGCTCCAAAAATCATTTTCGTTAACCACGCTCTGAACGCTGCTCCAGCCGCTTTCTGCCAAAGGAACAATCGTCGGACTTTTCATTCCCGGCAATACCGAACAAATATTTTTCAATTGATCGTTTGGTGCATTCATCAAAATATATTTATTGTTTTTTGCCGTTTTTACAGCGTTTATTCTCAGCAATAAATTATCTAAAATTTTTCTTTTTTCCGCATCCAGATTTTTGTTAGCCACCAACACCGCTTCTGAATTTAATATGATTTCCACTTCCTTTAGACCATTAGTAAACAGCGTGCTTCCGCTGCTTACCAAATCGCAGATGGCATCTGCAAGTCCAATGCCCGGCGCTATTTCAACAGAACCGCTGATCTCATGTATCTCCGCGTTCACATTATTTTCTTCCAAAAATTTTTGAAGAAGTACGTGTATAAGAAGTGGCAATTTTTAATCCTTCAAGATCTTTTACTTCTTTGTAGTTAATGGTTTTGGGCACTGCAATACTTAAACGGCAACGGCCAAAACCAAGCTTGCTGACGATCTGAATATCTTTATTTTTTTCGAACATTACATTTTCGCCAACAATGCCCATATCAGCCACATTGTCAAATACATATTGGGGAATATCATCATCCCGCAAAAAATAGGCTTCCAACGGAAAATCAACTGCGAATGCTTTTAATTGCCTGTTGCCATTATTCAATTCTATACCACATTCTTTTAAAAGTTGCAGGAATGATCGTAAAGCCTCCCTGATTTTTGAATTGCTATTTTCAGCATTATCTATTTAATTAATTTTTAAAAATAAAAAAGGCTCACTTTTCAGTAAGCCTTTTTGAAATATGTTATTACATACAAATCAACATAGCTTACCCGTCGGTAAAAAATGATGATGGTGTATGTGGTTTGTTTGATTCATTGAGGCACAAAGTAAAGCATGAAAATTTATTTGAGCAAAAAAAATTTTGAAATTAAAATGATTCTACTGAAACGCCCAATCCATTTCCTTCTGAATAAATGATTTTTCCATAATCAAATTTTACGCCTTTTGCCACATCCCTTCCAAGAAGCAATGGGCCGTCCATATCCACATAATCCAGTAACGGCAATAGCTGCGCGATGGCGGCCGTGCCGATTGAACTTTCATTCATGCAACCAACCATCACTTTCATGTTGAACCCGCGGGCCTTATCAATCATGCGCAAAGCGGGCGTAATGCCGCTGCATTTGGTAAGTTTGATATTGATGCCATGAAAATAGCCGTTGCATTTTTCAACATCCTGCTCAAACACACAACTTTCATCCGCAATCAATGGCAAAGGAGAATGTTCATATAAATATTTCATTCCTTCCCAATCATCTTTTGCAAGCGGCTGCTCAACAAATTCAACATCCAATTCTTTAAATGCTTTTATTTTTTCCAGCGCCTCTCCTGCTTCCCATGCTGCATTGGCATCAATCCTGAAAAGCGATTTTGTATGTTTTCGCAATTCTGTAATGATATCTACATCATTTTCGGTTCCCAATTTTATTTTGTAGATGGGCCATGGAGTTTCTTTCATTTTTGCAACCATGTTGTCAATTGTATCGATGCCGATAGTAATATCTGTGAGTGGATTTTTTGAAATATCAAGATTCCAAACTGGTGAAGCTGCTTTCGTTTCATCTTTCCATAAATATCCCATCCTGCCATATCCAGTGCACAAACCAAAAATGGATTTTGAGGAAAAAGATGATGCAGGTAATGCCAATACCTGTCAGGTTCCGTGAAAGAAAATTTTTCGATCAGCGGTCTTTTAGATTCAATATCCTCAATCATTTTTTCTACAGGAATATTGTAATAAGCAATTGCCGGCGCCTCGCCATAGCCTTTAATTCCAAAGAAATCCAGTTCAACCAATAATGCTGGCTGATGAGTTTTTGTTCCTTTGGAAATAGTGAAAGGATGTTTGAATTTGAGATCGCTTTTTTTGTACCGGATATTCATATTGCCAACCTCCCGCTTTCCTGTACATATTTTTTTAGCTCATCATTAAAGTCTTTTGATTTGATCAGCTCTTCAAGATTAAGATGCATTCTGTAATGCCAGTAATTGTTGGGATCGGAAGGAAGATTGATCCGTTCTTCATGTGGATTTTGCCGGCGTATTTTTTCATCGATTCCCAATAAATCCGACAATTGAAAAATGCTCCACATGGCCGGTGAATATAAATGTTGTAAGACAATTTCTTTGTTGATCCAATCTTCACAAAACTGCGGTGCTTCACCATAATGACCAAGCATAAAGTTGTAAAATTTTTGTGTGATGGCGCGGTCTTCTTCCCACCAGCCTCTTATGGTGCTCATGTCGTGTGTGGATGGCGTTACCACAGACAAATATGGCGCATCTTTTGGATGAAAAAATTCTGAGTTGGGATTCTTCGGCATGCGTTCTATTTCAAGCCCCAAAATACCAAGATCTCTCATTACTTCCGGCACACAATGCGGCACCATTCCAAGGTCTTCGCCACAAATCAACATGTTGGTGGTACGCTTCAATTCAGGCAATTTTTTCAGCGCTTCTTGTTTCCAAAATTCATCCTGGCGCCTGTAGAAATAATTAACGTATAAATCTTTTAGCTGCTGCTGCGTATTGTACTCGAGATGTAAAAAAGATGAAGTGCCCTGCATCCCAATTCGAAAATGAAATTTTTGCCTGTTGGAATTTTCTTCTTCTATTAAAATAACGTTGCTGATAAGATCGAACAGGCCTTGTTTCAGTTGATGATCGCCATGCTGTTCAAAATACTGTTGCACTTTGGCCTGTGTGTTTACCGATTCTTTTAAATGATACCATCCGTTGATGCCGGGCTGTAAAAAATTATCAATTACTTCCTGTGCCCTGTCATTAAAAATATGATACACGATATCATCCGTAATAAATGGCTTGCAATAACGATCATAATCAAACCAAATATTATTTGAAGAGAACTCAGCAATATCTACCGGAATTGCAGGCACAAATCTTCCTAAAATTCCTTCAACGGCATCCATCGGAATGCTCCATATTCTGAAGAATCCAAGAATATGATCTATACGGAAAGCATCGAAATAATTACTCATCTGGTCGAACCGGCGGCGCCACCATTTAAAATTATCGTGCTTCATTTGTTCCCAGTTATACGTGGGAAAGCCCCAGTTCTGGCCCTTTACAGCAAAATCATCAGGAGGTGCGCCTGCCTGTTCATCCATGTTATACAAAGATGGATTTACCCACGCATCGCAACTGTAGCGATGAATGCCGATGGGAATATCGCCTTTTAAAACAATGCTGCGGCGATGCGCGTAATCGGCCACTTCTTTCATTTGTAAATGCAGATGATATTGCACGAAATAGAAAAACACAATATCATCATAATGCTTCTGCGAAGGCGAAGCAAGTTTTTGAATTGCAGATTCATCATAACTGCTATTGGTTTTCCACTTTGAAAAATCGGCCGTTTTGTATTTATTTCTCAGGTAAGAAAATGCGGCGTATGGAACAAGCCAATGCCGGTTCAATTCAAAAAATTCAAAATAATCGAGGTTGTTTTTGAATTCACTTTTGCCTGCTTCGAATAATTCTTTCAGCGCCGAAAGCTTGAATTTTAAAACCTGCTCATAGTCGAATGCAGCCAGTTCGTTTAATTGCTTTTGCTTCTTTTTTAACGGCTTGATGATGGCCGCATGTTCTTTGCCCGCAACTTTTTCGAGGTTGATATAAATAGGATGTAACGCAAACGCTGATATGGCTGCGTAAGGATAGGAATCGTGCCAGTTTTGTTGCGCAATCGTGTCGTTAACCGGCAACAACTGAATGAGTGTTAACCCCGCCTGGCCTGCCCAGTCGATCAGCAATTTTATGTCGGCAAATTCGCCCACGCCAAAACTTTTTTGCGTACGCAAACTAAAAACCGGAATTGAAACTCCAGCGCCCTTCCACAACCGGGCAGGATAATTTACAAACCCGTCGTTTACGATTGTAACTGCCTCTGCGTTTTCATTCTTTTGCAAAAACCTGTTTTCTCCATCTTCAAAACGGATCAATTCCTGTTGATTTAAATTATAAATTCCGTATTTATAAGTGGCCGGCCATTCATCTTCTTCCAGATATACACGTGCCACAAACCAATTGTCTTTAGGTGTTAAAATAATAGGATCCTGTGCAGTTCCAGTTTTTTAAATTTTGTGTAGAGCCGCATAAACACACGGTTTCTCCCGGTTGTAGCAACGGCGCCTTTACCCTAAATTCGTGCGTGTATTTTTTGGGAAATACAATTTTTGTTTTGGTTAGAGGAGGTAATAATATTTTTGTAAAAGCCCTGGTAAAATAAACGTTACCAATATTTCCTGCACTGTTCCATGTATCAATAACGGTTAATGCTTTTAATTTTTTTTTTGAAAAATCTATAAAACGGCTTTCCTCGCCATCAAATATTTCAGCGCCGTTTTTGTCTTTTAAAATATATCTATATCGAATAAGATCATCAAAATCATCGGGTAATTGAAATGACAGATGCCAAAAATCGTTGTTGAGCCACGACATTTGAACCGCATTGGAAGCATCATTATCTCCGAGGTATTGATTATTGCCCGACACATAAAATGATTCGCCAAACTGGGTATGATACCTGAGATAAAGATCGATCGTCATTTTCTATAAAAATTAAAGAATTAGCAATTTAAACTGTTTGAGTTAAAATGTAAAATATACACGTTGAATACAACAATGCCAAAAACGCAGCAAACATGCATTTGGCTTATATCTGGTTAAAAAATGAATAAGAATCCAAACCAGATTACGAACACAATACATCCTAAAGCGGTTGATTTTCTTTTGGCCTTTGGCTGCTTGCTTGTAAAGGAAAAAAGAATTCCGAGAGGCCCTAAAATAACGCCGACAGCAAACCAAACCGGATCAATTTTAAATTTTGCTTTATGCTGATCGTAATATTGAGTTATTAAAAGATTGGGATCTTTCTTCAGCTCACGGCTTAATTTGCGCTTTACAGATTTGAAATATAATTTTTGAAGAAAATTGAGTTTGGTTCCGGTAAGTGCAGAAAATTCCTTTGCAGACAATTTTACAAATACAGAAGCTTTCAAAAAATCGGTCTCTGTGGCGGCAACCGGTTTTGCGGTTGACACTGCAGGATATATTAACGTGGCTGAATAGCCGGGCTGTTGAAAAAACAAAATTGCCCAACAAATAACCAGCAATGTTTTCAAGGGAGGATGGCTCATATATTTTTTATTCGTTCAATTAATAGGCCGAATGAATTGCAAATGTATTTTTTTATCTCATAATATTACATAAAAAAAGAGGCTGAAAAATTTCGGCCTCTTTTTTAAAATAATCATGAAAACTATTTACTTCACCTCTTCAAACTCTGCATCGGTAACATTATCGTTGGCGTTGGCTTCTGCACCTTGTCCTGGCTGTTGGGCATTTGCTTGTCCCTCTGCGCCTTGTGCGCCTGCATCCTGGCTTGCCTTGTACATTTCTTCGCTCGCTGCAGTCCAGGCTGTATTAATTTCATTAACCGCCGTATCAATTGCATTTACATCCTGTGTTTTATGCGCTTCTTTCAGTTTTTCCAAAGCAGTTTCTATTGGCGCTTTTTTATCTGGTGAAATTTTATCGCCATATTCTTTCAACTGCTTTTCTGTCTGGAAGATCAAACTATCGGCCTGGTTGATCTTATCTACTTTTTCTCTTGCTGCTTTATCGCTGGCTTCATTGGCTTTCGCTTCGTTCTTCATCTTTTCAATATCTTCTTTACTTAAGCCACTACCTGCTTCAATACGAATGTTGTGAGATTTTCCGGTTCCTTTATCTTTCGCAGAAACATTCAAAATACCATTTGCATCAATATCAAAAGTAACTTCTACCTGCGGAACGCCGCGTGGTGCCGGAGGAATACCGTCAAGATTGAAAGTTCCCAGGCTTTTATTTTGATTGGCCATTGGGCGCTCGCCTTGTAACACATGAATTTGTACACCCGGCTGATTATCGCTGGCGGTTGAGAACACTTCAGTTTTCTTTGTAGGAATAGTAGTGTTGCTTTCGATAAGCCTTGTCATTACACCGCCCATTGTTTCAATTCCTAAAGAAAGCGGAGTAACATCAAGCAACAACACATCTTTAATTTCTCCGGTTAACACACCACCCTGGATAGCTGCTCCGATGGCAACTACTTCATCAGGATTTACTCCTTTGTGAGGTTTTCTGCCAAAGAAATTTTCTACGATTTCCTGCACTTTTGGAGTACGTGTAGAACCACCTACTAATATTACTTCGTTGATATCTGTTTTGCTAAGGCCTGCATCTTTCAATGCTGCTTCGCATGGTTTTAAACAACGGGAAAATAAATCATCTGCTAATTTCTCGAAATGAGAACGGGTTAATTTTTTCACCAAATGCTTTGGAACACCATCCACAGCAGTGATGTAAGGAAGATTGATTTCTGTTTCAGTAGAAGACGATAATTCGATCTTTGCTTTTTCAGAAGCTTCTTTCAATCGCTGCCAGCTCATCGGGTCTTTATGAAGATCGATGCCTTCATCTTTTTTAAACTCTGCGGCAAGCCAGTCCATTATCACCTTATCAAAATCATCACCACCCAAGTGCGTATCACCATTGGTTGATTTTACTTCAAATACACCATCACCTAATTCAAGAATCGAAATATCAAAAGTACCGCCGCCAAGGTCAAATACCGCGATCTTCTGATCTACACTTTTTTTATCAAGTCCGTATGCCAAAGCTGCTGCCGTAGGCTCGTTGATGATACGGCGAACTTTCAATCCGGCAATTTCACCGGCTTCTTTTGTTGCCTGTCTTTGTGAGTCGTTAAAATAAGCAGGAACGGTAATCACCGCTTCTGTAACTTCCTGTCCGAGATAATCTTCAGCGGTTTTCTTCATTTTTTGAAGAATCATTGCTGAAATTTCCTGCGGAGTATATTGTCTTCCTTCTATATCAATGCGAACTGTATCATTGTCGCCTTTTACCAATTTATAACTTTGATGTGTTGCTTCGGTCGTCACTTCATCCCATTTGTGTCCCATAAAACGCTTCACACTCATAATGGTGTTGGCAGGGTTTGTAATGGCCTGCCGTTTTGCAGGGTCACCCACTTTGCGTTCGCCGTTTTTCAGAAAAGCAACTACAGAAGGCGTTGTACGGCGGCCTTCATCATTTGCGATCACCACTGGTTCATTTCCTTCCATTACTGCCACGCAACTGTTTGTAGTTCCGAGGTCAATACCTATAATTTTTGCCATAATTTATAAATTTTTTAATGATTAAAAACTAAGTGACAAGGTTTATGCCAACGCATAAAGTGTGCAAAAATGTCAGTTCAATTACAGAAGCTCATATAACCCAAAAAGTAGAAAACTGCGTTTTATATTTTTTGATAGGCATCAGGATTGTCGGAATCGGTTAGCGCGTTGGCATCACCTGTTTTAAAAGTGAAATGTTTTTGCGAGAGGTAACTAAAAGTCACGATGATAACCGTTGCCACCATCTTGGCAACAGTTGGATAAAAATTGAGGTACTGAACCAGCACATTCAAAATAACATAATTTAAAACTATATTAACCGCTACAATTACAACATAGCGAAATAATTGAACATGGCTTCGCAAATAAGATTGGTTGAAAACGATGTATTTGTTCAACAAAAAGCCAACGGGAAATGAAATGCAGAACGCCATAATTAGCGCGGCGTTGTACGGTTTAAGCGAAATAAATCCAATATCAAGGATTTGTTTTTTTAAGACGAAGTTGAAACTGATGTAAAAAAGCGCAATATCCAACAACGTATTGGAGCCTCCGCAAACAGCATATCTGAATGTTTGCAACGGCATTATTCTTTTGAAAGGGGGATAAAAGAAATCAATTAAGCTGATGATCCTTTTTCGCATTCGCACCAAATTTTTTTTTCTTGGATTTGGAAAATAAAATTCCCGGCCGCAGCCGGGAATTGATATAAAAAATTAAGGCAGTTTATTTAAGTACATAACGCAAGCCAATGCCCAATGCTAAATGCGATCCTGTGCTTGGAGCCAGTTGAAAGAATGGATCTAATCCAAGACTCACGTTAATTGGCGCGTCGGCAAATTTATAATCAAGGCCGCCAGTAAGACGCAATGCAAAGGTAGTTCCGTTGTTGTGCCCGGTACCAAAACCAAGCAAACCACCTCCGCCTACAAAATATTGCAATCCTTCGGCACCATTAATAGGCCCCTGGTATTCATACAATCCTTCGAAACCAATGCCGCCACTAAAAAAAAGTAGTGAACCTTCCAACGCCGTGTTGGTTGCGGTTGAATGACGAATGTTAATTCCTCCGACAGATCCGTCGCCGGTATAGAATTTAGCGCCCAGCGCCGTTTGATAAGTTTGTGCATTTACTCCGGCAACCGCCAGGCAAATAAACGCAAATAAGAAAATTGAACCCTTTTTCATAATGTTGATTTTTTTGTTTTAGCTGTTGATTATTTTTTTCACGCGGCAAAAGTATCAATTATATAATTCCATGCCCAATAATTTTGTACAGCAAAATCATTTTATAAGAAACAACGGCAGTTATTAATCATTTATAATGATATGCTTTTAAACAGTTTGTTAAATGATATTAGACGTGATGTTAATTCATGTTTTTTGCGTTTCCTTTGGTACAACTAAAACTAACAATATATGAAAACAAAAATTCTACTATCGCTCGTTTTATTATTTTGCCTGGTAAATGCATCGCAGGCGCAAATCAATCAAGGGCGTTATTTGTTGGGTGGAAATTTCAGCGCCTACAACACAACCAATCCTACCGGCAATGTTTTTAATGCAGGCTTACAACTTGGAAAAGTAATTAAAGACAATACGGTAATAGGAATTATTGGTTCTGTTGCGACAAATAGCTATTCCGAAAGTAATCGTCCCAAGATCATACAATACAGCGCCGGAGCGTTTTATAGAAAATACAAGCCTTTAGGAAATAATTTTAATTTTTTATGGGAATTGGACGGTTCTTACCGGCATTTAAAAAATTACATGTATTTTTCTGATGTCAGTCAAACTCTTTGGGCTAAAAGTAATGGCGTAGACTTCAGTTTTGTTCCGGGAATATCTTATGCAATAAGTAAAAGGATGCAGGCGGAGTTAACGATGCCAAATATTGCCAACGTTTCTTACTATCACATAGAAACCATTGAAAGTTATCGGCCGCCAACTACTCCTGCGCAAAAAGCGAATAATTTTTCAGCAAACGTCAATTTGAATTCAAGCCTGTTATCTAATTTCGGGATTGGCTTTAAATTTCTTTTAGGAAAGTAAGATAAGAAAGTAAGATATTTTTAATCGGCCAGGCTTTATTAAAAAAGCCTGGCCGATTATTTTATAGCGGTATCATATAAGCCAAAAAGTAGAAAATTGATATTTTCAGAAAGACAAAAAACTGAGTCAAAATGAAGACGCAGCCCTGAAAGGGCGCAATCCGCTAACATCGGGCGAAGCCCTATGTGATCAGCATCGGGCGAAGCCCTATCTAGTCAGCATCCTGCGAAGCCCTATGCCATCATCAATTATATAATTCTGCCTGCAATGTTTTTATTCTTTCGTCTGCGAGATATTCATCATAAGTGCAAAGGCGGTCTATAATTCCTTTGGGCGTAAGTTCTATAATTCTGTTAGCAACCGTATCCATAAACTGGTGATCATGTGTAGTCATTAAAACAATTCCGGGAAATGCAATCATTCCATCGTTAAATGCAGTGATACTTTCCAGGTCGAGGTGATTGGTTGGCTCATCCAAAATTACTACGTTAGGATTTTGCAACATCATTCTGCTGATCATGCACCTTACTTTCTCGCCACCGCTAAGTACATTGGTTTTCTTTTTTATTTCATCACCGCTGAAAAGCATCTTGCCTAAAAATCCTCTTAAGAAATCTTCGTCTACATCTGTGTAATGCTCCGGAACATATTGTCTTAGCCAATCCATTAACGAAAGCTGACCTGTAAAAAATTCAGAGTTATCATTCGGCAAATAGGCGCTGGTAATGGTGGTGCCCCATTCGAAATGGCCACTGTCGGGTTTCATCCTGTTATTAATGATTTCAAAAAAAGATGTCAGCGCCACAGGATCTTTACTGAGAAAAGCTATTTTCTGGCCTTTCACCACATCGAAATTTACATTGCCGAATAAAGTTTTTCCTTCTACGCTTTTTGATAATTTCTGAACGTTTAGAATTTGATTGCCGGCATCTCTTTCAGGCTTAAAAATAATGCCCGGGTATTTTCTGTTGCTTGGCGTAATATCTTCAAACACCAGTTTATCCAACGCTTTTTTTCTTGAAGTAGCTTGTTTGGATTTGGAAGCATTCGCGCTAAAGCGGGCAATAAATTCAAGAAGATCTTTCTTCTTTTCTTCCATCTTTTTATTCTTGTCAGTGGCTTGTCGTGCGGCCAGCTGACTGCTCTCATACCAAAAAGTGTAGTTCCCGGTATAGATTTTTATTTTTTGTTTATCAACGTCGGCTACATGCGTACAAACCGCATCTAAAAAGTGACGATCATGACTTACTACCAGAACAATGTTTTGATAATCTGCCAAAAAATTCTCTAGCCACGAAATGGTATTTACATCGAGGTTGTTGGTAGGCTCATCCAGCAATAAAATATCGGGGTTTCCAAAAAGCGCCTGCGCCAGCAATACCCTTACTTTCATGTTGGCCGCAACATCCTTCATCAGCATTTGATGCAAATCATCCGGAACGCCTAATTCATTAAGCAAAGTAGCCGCATCGCTTTCGGCCGTATATCCACCCATTTCGCCAAACTCCGCTTCGAGCTCGCCGGCTTTCATTCCATCTTCTTCACTAAAATCTTCTTTTAAATAGATTGCATCTTTTTCCAGCATCACTTCCCACATTTTCTTGTGGCCCATCATTACGGTATTTAAAACGGTTACTTCGTCAAACTCAAACTGGTCTTGCCTTAACACCGCCATACGCTCGCCGGTGGTAATGCTTACCGATCCTTTATTAGGCTCAATTTCTCCGCTGATAATTTTTAAAATGGTAGATTTTCCTGCGCCATTCGCGCCAATAATTCCATAGCAATTTCCTTTAACGAAATTGAGATTTACCTCATCGAACAAAACTCTTTTGCCGTATGCCAGCGTTACATTATTTACACTTATCATGCTGCTTCTTTTTATTTAGATGTATCCTTTTGCCCATCAGTTTTTGAATGGGCGGCAAAAGTAAGAATTTAATCTTTCAGGGAGAAATGAATGGCAGGGAATGTTGTTTGCAAAGATTGAACGGGGGCATTTTTAAGCTTTCTTTTAATCGGAATTCGTGGCTTCCATTATGAGATGCCTTTATTAAAATTCACAAAATCTATAAAATGGCTTATAAGAAGAATAATATTAAAAGAGAAAAGATCGCAAATTTCTAAGTGCTTTGTTCTTCATGGTATTCATCTTCGGTATTAATTTCCCAAATATTGGTTTTGTCTTTCCGGCCGGCAATAATGTTTTCAACTGCAGCCATCGCCGTTAGCATACTGTGGTCGCTATTGTTATAACGGTGCATTCCATTCCTGCCTATTAAATACAGGTTGTTTATTTTATCCAAAAAGTGTTGCACGAGATTAAAATTTTCATATCCGCCAAAATAAGAAGGATAAGCTTTTTTTACCTTCACTACCAGTTGATCCTTCACCTGCTGCGGATTCAATATATTGATGGCCTGCATTTCGCGGATAGCCTGGGCGGCAATCGTTTCATCATCCTGCTGCCAGAAGTTGTCGGTTTCATTACAAAAATATTCTACACCAATCCAAATATCGCCGGGTTTATTCACCATGTAAGGGCTCCAGTTATGGAAAAACTGGATGCGTCCGGCGTTGATGTTTTTGTCCTGGATATAGATCCAGTTATCCGTAAACTGGCTGCTTTTTTCTTTTATCGCCAGTTCAGTTGTTAGTATGCCAACTATTAAAAAATCCCTGTATTCCAATGATGCACGCAGCTTTTCGAACTTCTTCAGTTATCGCTAACTGGTGGGTGTTGGCCACCAATTCTTTTACCGGCATGGTAGAGAAAAAATAATCTCCGGAACATATTTCCTTTTGCCCCGTAAGGTTGTCGGTTAGTTCAACAGACGTGATCCGGTCGTTTTCATTTCCATTCAATTTAGTGACTGTTGTATTGTAGCGTAGCTTTCCTCCTGCTTTTTCTATTTCTTTTGCAACGGCTTCCCACATTTGCCCGGGCCCATATTTGGGATACATAAATTGCTCTATTAGGCTGGTGCTGGTGCCTTTTTGCTGAATGGTCTTATTGGTTGTAAAGATCGACTTAAACGCATGATTCAGCACTTTTCCGATATTCAAATCTTTCACACGCTGCTGTCCCCATGTGGCTGGAAGTTTATCGCAGGGCACACCCCAAACTTTTTCTGTATAATCCTTAAAAAATGTTTGATACAATTCTTTGCCAAAACGATTTTGATAGAACTGAGCGAGATTTTGCTCATCCTTTACCGGAAATAATTTAGCATAAAAATAGGAACACCCGATGTGCAAAGTTTTGAGAAAGCCCAGATTTTTCAATGTTTTCCAGTTAACCTGCAAAGGATAATCGAAGAATTTATGTTGAAAATATATCCTTGACTTTCGTGGCCTAAGCATCATAACATCATCGTCGTTTTCCGGCAGTGTGGCGTTTACATTAAAAGAAGCGCTGCTTCCATGGTAACGGATTTGAATTTCGTTTTCACTTCCCGGTGCCAGCGGTAAAAAATGCAACCACCAGTTTACCACCTTTTCAGATTTGGAAAAAAAACGGTGCCCTCCTATATCAATTTTATTACCGCGATAATCAATGGTTTTTGATAGTCCGCCCGCCTGCGAATCCTGTTCAATAATGATAGGAATTATTTCGGTTTTAGTCAGCAATTCATAAGCGGCTGTTAACCCGGCAGGGCCGGCCCCAATTATAATAGCGTATTGCAATCTAGTTTTTTACTGATGGTAATGTTGAATTATGATGCCCTAACTGCGCAGGATTTTTATAAATAAAAGCCAATAGCAGTAACGCCGCGAAAATAATGTATTCGCCCAATGTATGTTCCATTTTCATAAAAGGCAGGTTGGTTATATTTAAAATTAATCCTGCCACAATAGCCATATAAGCCAATTTATAGTTTTTGATAAATCCCGCAGCGGCAAGCAATAAAGGAAAAAACCATTGTGCAGTATAATATTGATGCCGGTATACCGGCGAAAAAAGATCGGAAGCCATGTATAAACAAAAACCTAAAATAGCAAGGTTATAGACATTAAAGCCGGATCTTCTATGAAAAAAATAAAACATCAACATCATTAAAAAAATGAAGGAAAAAGAAAGAGCTGTCAAAAAAGTGGTAGAAAGTTTTTTTCCGAACACAAGCTTTATCAATACGAACAAATTTCCGTTTTCGCTATGCGCGAAAGGTGTTGCAGCGTTTAATTTTTTTAGTTCCTCCCTATTCCAGCCTTCCCACAAATTGAATTGAGGATCTTTTGCATTTTCTTGTAAAGCAGCATTTTTTCCCTGGTGAATTTTTATTTGCTCTGAGATGTTCTGTTCATATTCAAGCCACAAATTTCGTTGCCGGCTATTGCCCGCTGAATAAGCCAGCAACCCAAAAACAGGAATAAAAAAAGCGATTTTGTAACGCAAGCTGAATTTTCGGATGATAAATAAAAAAGGCAAAAACAGCAACATCGCATTGGGACGAATTAAAACCATTGAAACCGCGCAAAGTCCTGCCAATAAAGCAGCCGCGAAGCTCTTCGGTTTCCCCAAAAAAAAATAAAATAGCATTGCTAAAAATGGAACGAAAAGATACAGTTGCCCGTTTTCTACCAGGCTTATCCATGCTTCCGTAAAAAGAAAAGAAGCGGACAATGCAAGCACCAAAATTTTTTGAGCTTCAGTAACAGCGAGCGACAACGCAATACCCACCATGGTAAACAACATCATATATTGAAGATATAACCAAAGGTGAGAAATTGTTCTTTGCGGCATATCGGCTATGGGATACAACAAATCATGGAAATAAGGACTGGCGGTGATATTAGCCGCCCTGAGAGAATCAAAATTTTGAGGATCATAATATCGCAAGCCGTCGGTTGATCGCCATTTATAGAAATAAGGCATCTGGCCATCCTTCTGCAACCTCGCTCCTACTACGCGGTTACGAAGATCGCCAGGAGTAAGTTTTTCAATTTGAAGATCTCTATAAAACGACCAGCATAAGCTCAATGTGCCTGCGATCAGCACAATAATCAATAATGTTTTTTTCACGCTATGTTATGGTGTTCTTTATTGAAAATTCTTACCAGGCTAAAGTTATTCCTGATTTTTTTGATCAGGTTTTGGATGCCCGCAAAACTACCTTCTTTGTTATGGCGAACAAAATAAAATAGAAACTTGCCTGATTATTAAAAAACTATCTAAGGAATTAACTAATTACCTAATTAACCATTTAACGAATTAACTAATTACCCAATTATCCTATTTTCGCAATATGTCATTCACTTCTATTATACAATCTGCTGCAATAAAAAGCTTGTCCCAATTATTCGGGCAGGAATTCACTGCAAAAGATTTTCAGATCAATGAAACCAAACCTGAATTTAAAGGCGATTACACCATTGTTCTTTTTGCCCTGGTAAAAACTTTAAAACAAAATCCTGAAAAACTAGGAAATGACTTAGGTGATCATTTAGTAAAAAATTATCCTGATTTTTTTTCAGGATACAATGTGATCAAAGGATTTCTGAATCTTGAAATTAACGATGAACAATTAACAACCCTGTTGGCAAACCATTATGCCAATGAAGACTTTGGCCGGAAGGAATCAAACCATAAAAAAGTGATGGTGGAATATTCTTCACCTAACACCAACAAGCCATTGCATCTTGGGCATTTAAGAAATATTTTTTTGGGATGGAGCGTTTCGGAAATCTTAAAAGCCAACGGCTATGAAGTAATTAAATCTTCAATAGTAAACGACCGTGGCATTCATATTTGCAAAAGCATGATTGCCTGGCAAATGTTTGCCAACGGCGCTACGCCGCAATCCGTACATGAAAAAGGTGATCATTTTGTTGGCGACTATTATGTAAAATTTAATGATGAATATAAAAAAGAGGCTACTCAGTTAATTGAATCCGGCAAAGCCAAAGAAGAAGCTGAAAAAGAAGCGCCGATCATGAAGCAAACCCAGCAAATGCTGTTAGATTGGGAAAATGAAAAACCGGAAGTAAGGTCGCTTTGGAACACGATGAACGGCTGGGTGTATGAGGGTTTTAATGAAACCTATAAAAGAATAGGCAGCCGATTTTAACCATACTTTTTACGAAAGCAATACATACCTTTTAGGAAAAGATTTTGTGCAGGAAGGTTTGCAAAAAAATATTTTATTTAAGAAGGAAGATAACAGTGTTTGGATCGATCTTACAGATGCCGGCCTCGATCAAAAATTAGTGCTGCGGGGCGATGGAACTTCAGTTTATATTACACAGGATATTGGCCTTGCAAAACAGAAGTTTGAAGAATATCATTTGGATAAAAGCATTTATGTAATTGGCGACGAGCAATTGTATCACATGAAAGTGCTTGAAAGAGATCGTCAGAAAGCTCGGAATGCCGTTTGCCGATGAAATTTTTCATCTAAGTTATGGCATGGTTGAATTAACATCTGGTAAGATGAAAAGCCGCGAAGGCACTGTGGTTGATGCAGATGATCTTATTGATGAAATGGTGGCTACTGCCGGAAAGCATACGGAAGAATTAGGGAAAGTAAAAGATTTTACAAAAGAAGAACTCAAAGAATTATATGAAACGCTTGGCCTTGGCGCCATGAAATTTTATTTGTTGCGCGTGGATCCAAAAAAACGAATGATCTTCAATCCCGAAGAAAGCATCGATTTTCATGGATTTACCGGCCCGTTTGTACAATATACTTATGCAAGAATTCAATCAATTTTAAGAAAAGTTGGCGCGTGAATCGGCAACAGATAATTCGCTATCAGCGACGGGCGCACAACTTGCTTCCACTGGAAAGGCAATTGATTATTTTTTTAGAAAAATACCGGAATGCGGTTTCGGATGCTGCCGATGAAATGAATCCTTCGGTGATCGCCAATTATGTATTCAATCTTGCCAAATTATATAATTCATTTTACGTGGAGCATTCGGTGGCAAATGCAGAGAGTGAAGAAAAAAAGCAATTGCGTCTACGCTTGTCTGTTATGACGGCCGGTGTTCTCAAACGTGGATTGCACCTGCTGGGAATTAAAGTGCCCGAACGAATGTAAACATTCTTTAAAAACCTTTTAATATGGAAGAAAAAAACCAGGCCGCGCCAACTACATCCGCTGATTACTGGAACAACCGATACCAGAATAATGAAACCGGATGGGATATGAAACAGGTTTCTCCGCCATTGAAAGGATATATCGACAGTTTGCAAAATACCAATCTGGCAATCTTAATTCCAGGTTGCGGCAATGCTTATGAAGCATCTTATCTTTTGGAAAAAGGGTTTACCAATGTTACGTTAATCGACATTTCTGCAATCATAACCGCGAAGCTAAGAGAGACTTATAAAGACAAGCCTATTAGCATTGTGAATGACAATTTCTTTGAGCATTCAGGCAAATACGATCTTATTTTGGAACAAACTTTCTTTTGCGCACTTGATCCGTCGTTGCGCGAAAAGTATGTTGAAAAATGCGTGGACCTATTAAACGCGAACGGAAAAATCGCCGGTGTTTTTTTTAATAGACGCTTTGCCGAAACGGAGCCACCGTTTATTGCTTCCGATGATGAATACAGAAATTTATTTGAGCCCGATTTTAATTTTCTGCATTTCGAAAATTGTAACAACTCTATTGCGCCCCGCATGGGTAACGAGCTATTTTTTGAATTTCAAAAGAAAGGAAAGATCGCTAACTGTTATTGAAATTGATTTAATTAAGAAGATGCTTTCTTACGGCGTACCGTTCTACTTTTTACGGTGTCCCACACCGGCAACACATCGGGCGACAGATCGAAATAAATAATCGCGCCGCCATACAATGCAGCAAAGACGCATGTTTTAAGAGCGATCCCTAAAAATCCATGGAAAGATTGAAAAGTATAGTAGCAGATAAGATAGCCTGCAAAAGCCAGCACAATTGAATAGATCGTTTTACGGCTGAATGGATGCATGTTGAACTTTCTTTTCAAAAAAATGATCCGTATCACATTGTAAACTGAAAGCGAAATCAGGTTGGAATAACCTGCTCCGATGATGCCAAAATGTTTCACCAAAATATAATTGAGCGGCACAGCTAAAGTCAGCAACACCATCCCGCTTACAAACTCAAAACGCCAATAAGTGGAAGTGCCAATAATCGTGGAATTTACGCCCGTACCCAAATCAATTACGCGAGCCAGTCCAAGGCAAAAGAATATCCATTCTGATTGCAGGTACGCGGGTTTTAATTTAAACGTATTTACAGCGTCTTCATAATTCAGCCAAACAATTAAAAAAATACCCAGCGAAGCAATGAGTAAATTGATTCCCGAGCGCTGATAAATTAAATTGATCTTGTTGTAGTCCTTATCTTTCCATGCTTTCGACAAAACCGGTATAGAAGCAGCCACAGCGCCTCTTTGAGGAGCCTGCACCAGGCCCGCCACAACACTTCCCAGTGCAAAAATGCCTGCGGCGGCAGTGCCCAGCAGCGACATAATGATAATGGTATCTATAAAAGTAGCGATCATAAAAATGGTGCCGCCCACATATACAAGCGACGCCATAGAAATCATTTTCTTATAAAATTTTTTAGTAACAACACTTATCGTGAATGTTATATAAAATTGCTTCTTCCATAACAAATAAACCAGCAGCAACAGCGCCGTTACGCCATAAGTAAAAGCATATAATTTAATAAAGGCATCAAAATCACCAATCACTTTAAAGCTGAGCAAAAATATAAGCACCAGCGTAAGTACTTTAAATAACACCTCGCGGAGGAAGGTGGTAAAAATAGATTTACGAATATTCCATGCAAATACTTCCAGCATGGAAAAAATTAAAATCGAAAAGCCAAAAGGAAATATCCAAAAATAATATTGAAGAAATTCAGGCGAATGCTCGCCAAACTTTCTGACCACAAAATCCTTAAAAACAAAACCGGCAATAACCACCAAACAAAAACCTATCAGGCTTACTATAAAAGCCCATGTAAGCAAATCGTTTTTCTTTTTAGGAAGATTGTCATTGTAATAAGGATAAAATTTATATACCACAGATACCATTCCCAGGTTGGCAAATGCAAACATCAGGTTGCCCACCGCAATAAAAATGGTGGTGAGTCCATATTCCGAAGGCGTAAATACCGAGCCCTGCCTTGTAAAAAGATAAGTATTAATAAACCCGATAAAGAACCCGGCATAAACAAAAATGGTGGAAATAATACTTTGCCTTCTTACTTGCGACATAGATAAGTTTAAGAGTCAGCTGCCGGCAATCCGGCCCGGCCGCGGTGAAGATAAAGAAAATTAAAACTGAACAGCACGGTGCATACATCTCCGACTGAGATAAGCCAAAATGTAGTAAATCGCTATTTTACTGACTGTGCTTCTACATAAAAATTTTCATCCAGCTTGATAGAGTTGATTCCTTTAGGCGCTTTTTTAAACTCCTTCGAAGGGTTAATAAAAATTAATTTCCCTATTCGAATTATAAATTTTTACCGGCATTTTAAATCCGTCAACACAGTTATTCCAGCGGTAAAAAAGCACACCATTCACCTTCTTATATTCAAGCACAGGAATTTTGGTTGTCCGCAAATACTGATCAAAAACTTTTGAGAAATCGATGCCTGATTGCTTGCTTGATATAATCTTCAATTTGTTTTGAGGTAACGGTTTGATGGTAAAACGTTTTATTCAATCCTCTTAAAATCTGCCTGAATTTTTCGTCGTTGTTGATTACCTGCCTTATGGTGTGAATCATGTTGCCGGCTTTATAATACATATCGCCGCTGCCTTCGTTGTTTACGCCATAGTTGCCAATGATCGGCTTATCATTGCGGATGTTTTTTCTTATCCCCACAACATATTCGGTTGCTGCTTTTTTGCCAAAATAATATTCGGTAAACAGCGTTTCACTGTAGTTGGTAAATCCTTCATGCACCCACATATCAGCAACATCTTTTGAAGTGATGTTATTGCCAAACCATTCGTGGCCACTTTCGTGTACGATAATAAAATCCCATTTCAGCCCCCACCCGCTTCCGGAAAGATCGCGTCCGCGATAACCATTTTTAAATCCGTTACCATAAGCAACGGCGCTCTGGTGCTCCATTCCAAGGTGCGGCGCTTCTATCAGTTTATAACCATCTTCATAAAATGGATAAGGGCCAAACCAATATTCAAACGCTTTCATCATCCGCGGCGCTTCCTTAAATTGTTCTTTCGCTTTTGTAAGATTAGAATCAATCACCCAATAATCCATCGTCAGATTGCCCTTTTCTCCTTTGTATATTTCACCCCAGTGAACATATTTGCCGATGTAAGGAATGATGTCGTAATTATTGATCGGATTAACAACAGCCCAGGTGGCAGTGGTGGTGCCGTCGCCATTATCTTTTTGATTCCTGAGCCTTCCGTTGCTAACGATGGTTAAGTCTGACGGAGCGGTAAAGTGCATTGAAGCACTGTCTGGCTCATCACCCTGGTAATCTTTGCAAGGATACCAAACACTGGCGCCCAAACCCTGGCAGGCAACGGTTATCCATGGATTGCCTGCTTTATCTTTTGTCCAGATAATGCCTCCATCCCACGGAGCATTTTTGGCAATCTTTGGCTTGCCATGATAATATACAACCAGGTTTAATTGTTCTGTTAAATCCGCAGCATTATTTGTTGAGCCGCTTATACCATTCTTCATCGGCATCATCTTTTTGATGTCGTGCTTTTCCACCAAAGGACTTTCGTTTTTTAAATAAACAAACCACGCATTTCCATCTCGTGTAAATGAAAGCTTTTGCTGATTAAATGCGTATTTTGGCGATCCGGTTTGCATGATCACAGAATCAATAATCATCGGTTCCTGCAAATCAATTTGAAAAAAGCCGGGATGTTTTTTATCCAGTTCTTTAATGCTGATAATATTATATCCTGCGATGGTGCTGTCAATCGAATTAAATTTTACATGCAGATCATATTTAGTGGCATCCCACCAGGCTCTACCCGGGCCGTTGCTTCCCCGCAATGTATCGGCGCGTGTAAAAGGTTGGCCAAACGATAGACTAACAATCAGTAACAACAAACTTAAAACCGGTAATGTCTTTTTCATTTACTAAATTTATTTTTTTTGAAACAAAGATGAAGTTAAAAAAACAATTGCTGTTGTTACTTGTAAACAATCCAAAAAATAGATTTTTCATTTTTTTTATCAGTATGATTTTGTGTGTTAGCTCGTGCACACACCGCGATAAAGCAAAAAATATTTTTCGTTATAACGAACAATCGGGCATTGCAACGCTTGATCCGGCGTTTGCCAAAAGCCAATCTGTTATGTGGGCCGTACACCAGCTTTATAATACGCTTGTACAAACCGACGATCAGCTAAACATTGTTCCATCGCTTGCAAAAAGCTGGGATGTTTCTGAAGACAACCTCACGTTTACTTTTCATTTGCGCGACGACGTGTTTTTTCATGATAACGATGCTTTTCCCAATGGCAAAGGAAGAAAGATGGTAGCCTCTGATGTTGTGTACAGCTTTGAGCGCATTTTGGATAAAAGTACAGCCAGCAGCGGCGCATGGATATTTAACGGAAGAGTAGATACTTTGCAGCCGTTTAAAGCCATCAACGACACCACTTTTCAATTAAAATTACTGAAACCGTTTCACCCGATACTTGGAGTAATGAGTATGCAATATTGCTCCGTAGTTCCTGAAGAAGTGGTGGCGAAATATGGAAAAGATTTCCGGCGGCATCCCTGTGGTACCGGGCCTTTCCAGCTTGTGGCCTGGGAAGAAGGGCAAGCGCTGATCATGAAAAAAAATCCGTTGTATTTTGAAAAAGACAGCGCCGGGCAATCGCTTCCTTATCTAAATGGAATAAAAATTTCTTTCCTGGAAAACAAGGCCACAGAGTTTTTAGAGTTTCAACAAAAACGACTGGAATTTATCAACGATATTGATGCCTCTTTTAAAGATGAAGTGATTACCAAAAGCGGCAACCTGCGTAAAGAATGGGAAAACAAAATAGTTCTCGCTAAACATCCTTATCTAACTACAGAATACCTGGGCTTTCTCACGGATACCAATTTAACTGTAGTAAAAAATTCACCTTTTAAAAATGTAAAGATCAGGCAGGCGATCAACTATGGATTCAACCGCAGAAAGATGATGCTGTACATCCGTAATTCTATCGGAACGCCCGCGGAAAGCGGCTTTGTGCCGGCAGGCTTTCCGTCGTTTGATTCGTCCGCGGTGCGGGGTTATCATTATGATCCGGCAAAGGCGTTGCAACTATTAAAGGAAGCCGGCTATCCTAACGGCGCTGGACTTCCGCCAATAAAATTGCTGACCGTTCCTGTTTATGCCGATTTGGCCAGCTACATCGCCAATGAATTATTGCAAATCGGAATTACAATTAATGTGGAGGTGGTACAAAAAAGTTTATTGCTGGAACAAACCGCCAAGTCTGAGGCATTATTTTTCAGGGGAAGCTGGATCGCTGACTATCCCGATGCAGAAAATTTTTTAAGTGTGTTTTATGGAAAGAATCCTGCGCCGCCAAATTATACGCGTTATAAAAATCCGCGGTTCGATCAGTTATATGAAGAAGCGCTTTCAGAAAAAAACGATTCTATCAGGAATAAAATTTATCAGCGCGCCGATCAGCTGATGATAAAAGATGCGCCGGTAGTGCCTTTATGGTACGATATGATCATTCACCTCGTGCAGCCTTACGTAAAAGACTTTACACCAAACAGCTTAAACTTACTAGAACTACGGAGAGCGAAACTTAACGAATAGAATTTACTGATATAAAATCCACATAAGCGATTTTATCGATTTTCCTTTTTTAATTTATTTGAAAATACTTTCTTCAGCTTATCCATTTTCGGTTTAATAACATAGTAGCAATAAGACTGTGACGGATGGTTTAAATAATAGTTTTCGTGATAATTTTCCGCCGGGTAAAAAATGGTTAGCGGCTCAATAGTGGTAACAATCGGCGCGTCAAAAACGCCGCTTGCATCCAGCTCTTTTTTATATTTTTCAGACTTTGTTTTTTGCTCCTCGTTATGATAAAAAATAGCACTGCGGTATTGCGGCCCCACATCGTTTCCCTGCCTGTTTAATGTGGTTGGGTCGTGGGTTGCCCAAAATACTTCAAGCAAATCATCAAAAGAAATTTTCGACGGATCAAACTCAATTTGCAACGCTTCGGCATGCCCGGTATCCTTGTTACAAACCTGCTCATAAGTCGGATTTTTTACATGACCGCCCGTATATCCGCTGCTTACTTTTTCAACTCCTTCCAGTTGCTGAAAAACTGCTTCTGTGCACCAAAAACATCCATTAGCAAAGGTGGCGGTTTCTATATTTTTATTATCAGACATATATCCTGTTTTTATAAAATGGTTATTATCAAAGATAAAACAAACCTGCCAGGTTTTTAAGGCCTGGCAGGTTTGATGAGCGATGAAAAAACTTTCATTCAGGATTTTATTTCAGATGGCATGGCTGCTACCGGATCCTTTTCACTTTAAATTCACCTTCTGTAATCCGCACTATGCCACCATCAGGATCATCATCATTAAAACTACTGTACAAATAATTACCGGTAAAAGTTCCTTTTATTTCGGATGGTGTAATGGAGGTAATATTGGCAGTATATTTTGAAGGATCATTGTTCATGGCATCTGTAATGTCGTAATGTTTGAGCGTGTTCGGATCAGGGTTTAGCAATAAGCTCACCGTCATAAAATATTGAGGATACTGATCGCTTGAATAAGTTCCCGTTGGAAAATTATTTCCGTCAAGCTGTATAGTAATATCAAAAAGATTTTTTGCATCGGCGCTGCTTCCGGATACACCAAGATTAATTTTTGTGGCGTCTCCAAGATCGGGCCCCAACTCGCCCAGGCCTTTGTAAGTAACCCAATTTCCATTCATCTTTAATTTTACGTAAGAATCGGAACTTGCGGAAGCGGGATCTTTCTTACAAGAGAAGGCAACGAACACTAACGACAGCAATAATAATTTGTAAAAAACTTTAATTTTCATAAGTATGTTTTTGGTTTAAACAGATTAACGTCAAAATAATAATTTTATTTAAAAAGGTTCCTTTGAAAATAAGAAAATGTGGAAAACAATTTGGGGCTGTCAGCGGCAGGTACATTTTTCAGCGATAGTCCGGGCTGTTGGGCAGTATCTTTACCGCCATAATTTCCTTTATTTCAAAACCTTCAGAAGCGGTAAAGGATACTTGCCCACATCCCGCAGCCCATCATCAATAAATTATTTAATCAGCAATGCATCGACATCTTTATTTCTTTGCATGCAGCATTGAGGAATTGTATAAAATCGCTTCTATCAACCATTTCTATTTTTTTTCCTGAAATAAGGTATGCTTACTTTTACGCCAATTAAATTTTTGATCATTTAATACATGAAACTATTTCCTGAATCTGCAACGCATCAATTGGAATTTGATAAGATAAAACAGTTACTGGCAGCGCATTGCCGGTCGGAGTTTGCCCGCAAAAGAGCCGAAGACCTGCGGATACATACACAATTGAAATTTATAGAGCCACAACTCCAGCAAACATATGAGTACAAATTGTTGTTTGAAAACCATTTATATTTTCCTGATGATGCTGTGCTGAATCTGTCGAGGGAACTTAAATTATTAAGCATTGAATCTTCTGTTCTTTCCGGAGAGCAGTTTCTTCAAATAAAAAAATTAGCACTTGCCATACAGCAAATATTCCGTTGGTTTTCGGCCGATAGAAAGATCGCTTACCCATCGCTGGCGCTTATTATTAATGAAACCTATTTTGAAAAAACCATTCCGCTGCTGGTTGATGAAATATTGGACGAATATGGCATTGTAAAAGACAGCGCTTCAGAAAAGCTAGCATCGATCAGGATGTCGTTGTATAAAAAAAGATCAGAACTGAAACGGGTTTTTGACCGTATTGTAAGCAAGCTAAAGAAACTCGGCTATCTCGCCGATACCGAAGAAAGTTTTATGAACGGACGAAAAGTGCTGGCTGTTGTTGCGGAACAAAAGCGAATGATAAAAGGAATTTTGCATGGCGAAAGCGACAGCCGCAGAACTTCATTTATCGAGCCTGAAGAAACAACCCATCTTAACAACGAAATTTTTTCGTTGGAGAACGAAGAGCGAAAAGAAGTGTATGTGATTTTACAAAAGCTTACTACTAAAATGCGCGCCTATCATTCGCTGCTTGGCATTTACCACGGCGTTATCGGCGAATACGATTTTATAAGAGCCAAGGCCCTGCTGGCTTTGGACTATAAAGGCAACCTGCCTGCGCTGCACGACAAAGCACTCATCAAATTGTCAAACGCTGTTCATCCCCTGCTTTTTATTTATAATGAGCGATTAAAAAAACCGACCATTCCGGTAAATCTTTCTTTAGATGATAAGAACCGGATACTCGTTATCAGCGGGCCAAACGCCGGCGGAAAAACCGTAACGCTAAAAACAGCGGGGCTTTTGCAAATGATGCTTCAAAGCGGATTATTGGTTTCGTGTAGCCATGACAGTGAGTTTGGAATATTTAAACAACTAATGATTCATATCGGCGATACGCAAAGCCTGGAATTTGAGCTGAGCACTTATTCATCGCATCTCATCAACATGAAATATTTCATGGAAAACGCCAATGGTAAAACATTGTTTTTTATAGATGAACTGGGCAGTGGCAGCGATCCGAATCTTGGCGGCGCATTTGCTGAAGTGATCATGGAAGAGCTCGCAAAAAAGCATGCGCTTGGATTGGTAACCACGCATTATTTAAATCTTAAAGTGATGGCCAATAAAGTGAGCGGTATCATCAATGGCGCTATGGCTTTTGATGAAAAAAATTTAAAGCCGCTGTACAGGCTGATCATCGGAAAGCCAGGCAGCTCCTATACTTTTTCCATTGCAGAACGAATTGGATTGCCGCAAAACTTAATTAATAAAGCAAGGCAACTGGTTGATGAAAATCATTTTTCTCTTGATAAATTATTGAACAGCACCGAGCAGGATCAGCAGTTGATACAACAGGAAAAAAAGCAACTGGAAAAACTGGTAAAAGAAAATGAAAAACTGCAGAAAGAAATGCAGCAACTAATCAACAGGGAAAGACATCAGCAACAAATAGAAATTTTAAAAGAGCAGAACCAAATAAACGAAGCGCGCCTTACTTATCTTAAAGAAATGGAGCGAAAGCTAAAGACACTTTTGGCCGAATGGAAAAAAACCGACGACAAAAGCAAAGTAATAAAAATGATGCAGGCGTTACTTTACAAGCAACCGGAAAAGCAAATCCTGCAAAAAAAGCAACAAAAAATAGATACAAAATATATTGAGACCAACGAGACGGTAAAGCAAGGTGATAAAGTAATTATGAAAGCCAACAGGCAGGTTGGAAGTGTAACCAATATCCGTGGAAAGAAAGCCATCGTGCAGGTGGGATCTATCCCGATTACCGTAAATATCGAAGATCTTTCCGTGGTAAAAGACAGGCTGCCGGAGCAATCGCAAGCTCATTAAGATAACGCCTCACCTCCTCTCCAAAAGGAGAGGGACAAGATTTAAAAGATTTATAAAAAACTACTTTTTGGCTTGTTTCGCGTACAATAAGAAGGCTTCTTTAATTGATGTCGATACAGCTTTTATCGCCTGCTGAGGCAATAAGGTTGTTTTAATCTTCAGTTTGATGTTATCAAGGAATAAGGTTTTGAATATTAATGAACCGAACCTCATTACCTTAATAACCGCCGCGCTTCCACGGTTTTAAACCTTATGACCTTCTGTCTTTAATGGCTTTTGGCCCTCAAAGCGAAGTTCTTCCTCGTCAATAAAAGCCAAAAAATTTCACCATCAAAAATTGAAAAATTGATATTTTGGCTTCTCTCAGAGATTGAAAAAAAAGGACTAATCATTATTTCATAACTGCGGGCTTACCTTTCCTACATTCCAGCGCATAAATTGTCAATCTAAAAATGCCTCCTATCAAAATAATATAGGAACCGGCTTTTCAAAAGATTAGATTTATTATCTAATACTATTTTATGCAACACAAAATTTCTTTATCGCTGTTATTTTTAACATTCGTGTTTACCACCTACGCCCAAAATCTTACTGTGCCACCCAATGGAGGAAATAAAAAGGCTTCTGTAAGCGAGCGCATTGGCATTACCGATGTTACCATTCACTACGACAGGCCGGGCGTAAAAGGCCGTGAAGGAAAGATATGGGGCGCTCTTGTGCAAACCGGCTTTAATGATCTTGGCTTTGGTACCAGCAAGGCTGCACCATGGCGTGCCGGCGCAAACGAAAACACTACCATTACTTTCAGCACCGATGTAAACGTAGAAGGAAAACCTTTGGCAGCGGGCACTTATGGCCTTTCAATCGCAATGGGTACCGGTGATGCCACAATCATTTTCAGTAATAATTCCACTTCGTGGGGATCTTTTTTTTATGATCCGAAAGATGATGCCCTGCGCGTAAAAGTACAAACGGCGCCGCTTAGCGAAAGTGTTGAGTGGCTGAAATACGAGTTTGAAAATGAAACAGACACCAGCGCCGTTGTTGCATTAAAATGGGAAAAGCTGAAAATACCTTTTACCATATCAGTTGATTATGTAAAAACCCAGTTAGCGATGTTTAGAAATGAATTGAAATCGAGCAAAGGCTTTAATCCTGATGCATGGGTGCAGGCTGCGCAATTTGCCGCCCAGCATAATGATATGGACGAGGCAACACAATGGAGTGATTATTCAATTAATGGTGTTTTTATTGGCCAAAAAAATTTTAAAACGCTTAGCACTAAAGCCATGATATTACAACAGCAAGGTAAATCTGCCGAAGCCGATGCGCTCATGAAAGAAGCATTGCCGATGGGAAGCATGATCGATCTTCATCAATACGGCAGGCAATTAATTGCAGAGAAAAAGCCTAAAGAAGCAATGGATGTCTTTAAATTCAATGCACAAAAGAACCCGGGTGTGTTTACTACCAATGTAGGACTTGCGCGCGGCTATTCTGCCATGGGCGATTATAAAAATGCGTTGAAATATGCAAAGCTTGCGCAGCCGCAGGCACCCGATAAAGTAAATAAAGATGGTGTTGCTAAAATGATTGAAATGCTAAACGCCGGCAAAGATGTTAACTAAAAGACGATTTTCTATTTTGCCAAATCTATAGTAAAATAATATTTGTAAAAGGCCAATACCAGGAAAGCCAAAATATACATTTTAGCTTTCCCGGACGGTCATTGAAAAAATCAGGCGGGAACTTTTCTTGGTTTTTCGCGTTCCCAAAAACGATGCAGGGCAATAGCGGCAATAAACTGTTTGCTCAACACTCCCACGTCATTGTGAATGATTACGCCTTCAGTTAAAACAGTTTCATTATTGTTATCTTCAGGAAGCTTACGGCCAAAATAGGTGGCTCTCAAAACCTGCACAGCGCCGGCATCTGCCGCTATTGCTTTGCAATGTTTAAATGCTTCATTCAGGAAATGAATGGCATCCGGATCAGCTTCTAAAGTAGCAACGCTGTTGATGCCTTCCGGAACATATACCGCATCATAAAAGACGGAAGCCGATGTAAGGAACGATTTATAAACCGGGATATTGGTATTTTTTTCACCTAATATAAAACCAAGCTTGGGCGCAATCACTTCACCAATGGCACCTTCTTCAGTTAGTGCCTTTATCATTGACATAAGGTTATTTTCATTAACTCCATCTGCGGCCAATATGGCAATTTTCCGGGTTCGAATGGTATTTTTTACGGTGTTGGCCATACTTAATGCCGATGATTTCGAAACCGAACTTTGAACATTTGAAGACTTGTATTTTTCAGGATCGCCATCTGCCGGTATGGTTTGATTTAAAGGCTTATCAAGTTGCTTTGGAATATGCAGACCCAAGGCAATAAGCAACCTCAGTCGCAAGCCCTTCATCAATCTGCGATAACATATACAGCATCCGTTCTCTCACCTCTACCACTTCTACTTTTCCAAGTTCGAAACACAAAGCATCGATGAGATGATTTTTTTCTGGTTCTGACTGGCTGTTGAAAAATAATCTTGCCTGGCTAAAATGATCAAAGAAGCTTTTGCTTCTTTCCCTTATTTTATGTGCATCTATTCTTTCCGGATAACTAGTAAAACCGCCTTCTGCGGCCTTCGCCTGGAAAGGGCATCCACCAGCCATTCCGTTAGGTCCATAGCTAACTTTTCCTTTATTAATTTCCTGGCGCAAAAGCCATCACGCTGATTGTTGTACACCGGGTTTAGCGGCCGGTTGATCGGAATTTCCTGAAAGTTAGGACCGCCGAGGCGAATTAACTGGGTATCTGTATAAGAAAATAACCTGCCTTGCAAAAGCGGATCATTGGTAAAATCAATACCAGGCACTACATGGCCTACATGAAACGCTACCTGCTCTGTTTCTGCAAAAAAATTATCCGGGTTTCTGTTCAGCGTCATTTTGCCAATCCTCACCACCGGAACCAATTCTTCAGGAATTATTTTGGTTGGATCGAGCAAATCAAATTCATACTTATGCTCATCTTCTTCCGGTACTATCTGCATGCCAAATTCCCATTCAGGAAAATCGCCACTTTCAATAGCTTCCCAAAGATCGCGGCGATGGAAATCCGGATCTTTGCCGGAAATATTCTGCGCTTCATCCCACGCCACGGAATGTACGCCTAACAAAGGTTTCCAGTGAAATTTTACAAAATGCGCTTTACCCTTTTCATTTACCAGACGGAAGGTATGAACACCAAATCCTTCCATCATCCGAAGGCTTCGCGGGATGGCGCGGTCGCTCATCACCCACATGATCATGTGAGCCGCTTCCGGCGTATTAGAAATAAAATCCCAAAAAGTATCATGGGCCGACGCAGCCTGCGGAATTTCATTATGTGGTTCTGGTTTTACGGCGTGAATCAGGTCGGGAAACTTCATGGCATCCTGGATAAAAAATACAGGCATATTATTTCCAACCAAATCAAAATTTCCTTCCTGCGTATAAAATTTTACGGCAAAGCCACGTACATCTCTTGCAAGATCAGTAGAGCCCCGGCTGCCGGCTACCGTAGAAAATCGTACAAACACCGGTGTTTCTGCCGATGTATCGTTTAAGAAATTTGCCTTTGTATAATCGCCCATACTCTTATACAATTGAAACACACCATGTGCGGCCGATCCTCTTGCATGAACTACGCGTTCAGGAATTCGCTCATGGTCGAAATGGGTAATCTTTTCACGGAGAATAAAATCTTCCAGCAGGCTTGGGCCCCGTTCGCCGGCCTTTAAAGAATTTTGGTCATCATTTATTTTTAAACCCGTGTTGGTAGTCATCAGCTTACCATCTGCATCTTTGGTAAATTGTTGAAGTTGCGCAATCTTTATCACTTACAACCGGATCGGTTGTCTTTTTTGATTTTGAGGGCATGGTATTTTATTAAAATGATTAATAATTATGTTGAATGGACGACATTAAAATTGCTTTGCAATCCATCTGCCGAACCATATTGATTCTAACTTCCCGACTTATTTTTTGCTAAAAGATTCTCGGCAATAGAAGCCAATATTTCATCAGATTCTTTTTCTTCTGCCAATGTTTTTTCCAGGATTTCGGATATTTCATTCAGTCCTAAATTTTTTGCCAGATTTGAAAGTGCGCTGTAAGTAGCAATTTCATAATGTTCTACTTTTTGTGAGGCCATAATAATTCCCAGGTCTCTCGCCAGCGTACCGGTATCTGTATTCTCAATAATTCCTTCACCTTCTTTTGAAAGTCCTTCCATAGCATCACATTTCTTTGCCTGCGGTTTCTTACTCATTAGCTCAAATATTTGGTTGAGCCTTTTTACATGTTTCTTTGTAACAGTGAGATGATTGTCAATTGCTTTTTGCAATTCACCCGACATTGCAGACCGGCTCATTTTCGGAAGTGCCTGCACAAGATGGTTTTCTGCCCAGTAAATATCTTTTATACCATCGGTGAACAGCCTGTGAAGACCTGTTTCTTCCCGCGGCGAAGAATCTTTTTTTGGGGAATTGGCTTTAGGCGCAATTTTAGAAGAAGCGTTTTGATTTGACAGCGCTTTGCTTACAGCCTCTTTTTTAGGACTTAATAACTTTGCCATGATGTACTTAGAAATTTATTTTTATCGACTAAATTTCATGCCACGAAAAAGAGTTGCTTTTTTAAGCAACAAGATTGGCGGCCTTGCCGAATAGGTATTTTTTTCCACTAATGTTGCGAAATATAGCCGCGTTGATGGGGACCTTTGATTCAAAATAATTATAAGGAGCAATTGAAAATTGAAGCGGCATACCGTTAAACTGAATTCATAAAATTTGGCGTAAAAACTGTTATTATGGTTTGTATACCAATATCATAACCCATAACTAAATTATCGAAAATGAAAAAGAAACAAACAACGTCAAAAGGCGGATTCTTCGAAAAACTGGCTTCCAAAGTAGCCGTTAGCTTCAGGCAGTACGGCTGCTATTGTTACTGCGGTTTCAGTGGTATTGATTTGGGCTGTTTGCGGCCCTATGTTTCATTATTCTGAAACATGGCAGTTGGTGATTAACACAGGAACCACTATCGTTACTTTCATTATGGTCTTTCTCATTCAGAAGTCGCAAAATAAAGAATCTCTTGCTGTTCAATTAAAATTAAACGAGCTGGTTGCAGCCCACGAGTTTGCCAGCAACCGGCTGGTAGATGTGGAAAATATGACCGAAGAAGAGCTTAGAGTAATTCAAAAATATTACACCAATCTAAAGCTTAAAACAAAAAATGAAGAATCATTGCAGCAATCGCATTCAATAGATGAGGCGAAAAAAATGCACGATTTAAAAAAAGACAGGGAAGAAACAATTGAAAAACACCTAAAAATAGATAAATAGTATCCCGGTGTTTTTTTAAAACATCTATTTGTCTTCAACCGATTTTATTGCCGTGACGGTTACCCAGATTAGACCTGAGGCTATGAGAATGGCAGATGCAAATAAAATTATCGCTGCATAAGGTAAAGGTTCTACCTCAACGGCCTCAAGTCCCTGAAGCATTAGCACTATTTCCTGGATGAGAAAACCCGTTACAAAAAGAATAATTCCTCCCCGCGCAAGGGGGCGACGATGAAGCGTTAATACTTCGTTGATATAACCTAAAATAAAAAAACTGATAACTCCAATAAATGATAAATGCAGATAGCCGATAACCACAGGTCTGAATCCAAAAGCCAGGTGGCTCAGAAAAGGTATGATAGACAACGTCTGCAAAATAATTTTCAGGATAAAAGCAACCGATGCCATTATCCACAAATATTGCGTTGCTTTGGTGATCTTGTTGGGAATATTTTTTTTAACGATGGGATATAATTGCATGAAATAAAACAGTACCAGCAATTGTAACACACCGGCAATGTCTGCAACCAGGTGCAATGTTTTGGGAAGTTTCAGCCAAAGGATGGAGAGAAAATAAGCGGGTGCTACGGTGGCCGCCATAACAATGAAGAGCTTCTTTCCAATTGCGGCTACGGGCAAAAATCCTTTGGAAAATAAATGATATACCAGTAATCCGAAACAAACAAAAAGAAACCATCCGTTATATTGAAAGTGCAGGAAAAAGTATACGGCCGCGAAATAATAATCCTGCACCATAATGTGATTGGCCATTAAATAAGCCAGCGTAAATGCACCCAAAGAAGACAAGGCCCATAGAATCATTGCTCCCTTAAACCATTGCGGAGCGTAAGATTTGTCTCTCACCTTTCCGAGGTCGCGCCAGAAATAAAAAATAAAAACGTAAGAAACAAAAATTGACAAGGTGGAAAAAGTAATCGAATAAAGTGCATAACCCTGCGCAATAAACGAAATCAACATTCCATAAGCAGTAAGGCAATTGGCAAACAATACCCGATGATATTTTTTATAGTTAGTTACAACATTATTTTTTTGAAGATAATGAACCATTAATGTCATTAATGCCAGGGCCACCCAACCATCAAAAGCAAAATGCGAATGACCATGCAGTAAATATTTTTGATTCAGAGACGGCAAAGGAAAATTGATTTTATACCGTAGTGTAACGCCAGCCAGCGCCACAATACAAAAATTGATAAGAGCTACTGTTAGCCATTGCTTAGTTTTTAATATCGTTTGCTGTGTGGGGGTAGTATTGATCATTGGTTCGTCTTTAAATATTGTTCAAAATAAAAAAATCTTCTGATTGATTGTAAAATCGTTGCAAAGAGAAATATCTTTTATTATTAAGTGTATGATTCAAATCATTGAAAAAAAATCCTCCATATGATTATCATCATAAATTTTAGTATTTTGGTAGAGTAATATTGCAAAGTAAAAAATCAAAATTTACCATTATGAAAAAAACGGTTCTTATCTATTCATTGGCATTTTCTCTGATCCTGATGTTTGCTGCGTGCAGCGGCTCGGGCAATAAAGAAAATCATGAAGCCACCGAACACGAATCCACCGAAGCAAAAACAACCGCCGGAGAAAATGGCAATCCATCCTACGATCCCAACGGGGCGAAGGAAAGTTTCATGACGTGCAGCTAAGCGATAAACTGGATGCGGGCATGGCTTCTAAGGGTGAAAAAATTGCCGAGTTAAAATGTCAATCATGCCATAAGATGACCGATGAGAAATTAGTAGGCCCCGGATGGCATGGCGTTACCTCCCGCCACAAACCAGAGTGGATCATGAATTTTATGACCAACACAGACGAGATGATCGATAAGGATCCTAAAGCCCAGGCCATGCTTGAAATTTGTATGGTTCGTATGCCCAATCAAAATTTAAGTGATGACGACGCGAGGAGCATCCTTGAATTTATGCGCAAAAATGATGGTGTAAAATAAGTTTTTCATTGTTTCGATCATAACCGGGTATAAGATTCCCAATACCCGGTTTTTTCCAAAAATTTTTCTAAGTTTCTGACTCTTGAAATTGGCTTTTCATCAGTCGGGCGGAGTTTTGTTTTTTATTTCAAAACCGGCTTTTTATTTTCTCAATTAATATTACATTTTATGAAAAGATTATTTTTTCCAATTCTGACTTTTTCGGTCGCATTGCTTTTGCTGAGCGTCTCCGGTTGTAAACCTAAAAATGCAGGAGATGCAACCGGATCAGACGCAGCTTCGCGAGTGTATGTTCCACCCGGGAAATATGATGAGCTATACAATTTCGTTTCCGGCGGTTTTAGCGGCCAGGTAAGCGTTTATGGAATTCCATCGGGCCGTTTACTTCGTGTAATTCCTGTTTTCTCAGTAGATCCTGAAAAAGGATGGGGCTATAGCGAAGAAACAAAACCCATGTTGAATACCTCCCACGGTGAAGTGCCCTGGGGCGATCAGCATCATCTTGATCTGTCTCAAACCAATGGCGAAATTGACGGCCGCTGGTTGTTTGCCAATGAAAATAACACTCCCCGCGTAGCCAGGATCGACCTGAAAACTTTCCGCACTTCGGAGATCATTGAAATACCCAACAGTGCCGGAAACCACTCCTCTCCTTTCATCACAGAAAATACAGAGTATGTAGTTGCAGGCACACGTTTCAGTGTACCGATGGATTATGAAAACGGCGATGTACCTATAGATTCTTATAAAAAGAATTTTAAAGGAACCATCAGCTTTATCAGCGTTGCACCAACCGATGGCGAAATGAAAGTTGCCTTTCAGCTTTTATTGCCGGGCATGAACTTCGACCTTAGCCATAGCGGAAAAGGCCCGAGCAGTGGATGGTTTTTCTTCAGCACTTATAACTCAGAGCAGGCGCATACTTTATTAGAAGTAAATGCTTCAAAACGTGATAAAGATTATATTCTTGCAGTAAACTGGAAAAAAGCCGAAGAATATTTCAAAGCAGGAAAGGGAAAGAAAGTTCCGGTAAAGTACGCGCATAATAAATACAGCGACGAAACTCATTCCTCTACTTCAACTATAGAAACTGAAACAACAGTAATAGACGCAAAAGATTTTCCGGATATTGTTTACATGATCCCTTGCCCTAAATCGCCACATGGTTGCGATGTGGATCCAACAGGAGAATATATTGTAGGAAGCGGAAAACTGGCAGCATTGATTCCTGTGTTTTCTTTTGCAAAAATTCAACAGGCTATTGCCAGCAAAACTTTTGATGGCGACTATGGTGGAATTCCGGTTATTAAATATGAAGCCGCTTTATACGGCGAAGTAAAAAAGCCAGGCTTAGGCCCTTTGCACACAGAGTTTGATGGCAAAGGAAATGCTTATACCACTTTCTTTATTTCTTCTGAGATTGTAAAATGGAGTATTAAAGATTTGAAGGTTCTTGACAGGCATGCCACTTATTATTCACCAGGGCATCTTTGCATCCCAGGCGGGGACACCAAAAAGCCTTATGGAAAATATTTAATAGCCTATAATAAGATTACCAAAGACAGGTATCTGCCAACAGGTCCTGAACTGTCGCAATCCGCGCAATTGTTCGACATCAGCGGCGATAAAATGAAACTGCTATCTGATTATCCAAGCATCGGTGAACCTCACTATGCGCAGGCAGTTCCGGCAGAATTGATTTCAAAAAATTCAACCAAAATATTTAAGATCGATCAAAACAAGCATCCTTATGCTGCGCTCGGCGAAAAAAATTCCAAGGTAGTTCGTGAAGGAAATAAAGTGCACGTTTACATGACGATGATACGCTCTCATTTTTCACCGGATAATATTGAAGGAATAAAGGTGGGCGATGAGGTTTATTTTCACCTTACCAACCTGGAGCAAGACTGGGATGTGCCGCATGGTTTTGGTGTGAAAGGTGCTACTACAGCTGAATTGTTAGTGATGCCCGGCGAAACCCAAACTTTGAAATGGATTCCACAGAGTTCCGGTATTTTTCCGATCTACTGTACCGACTTCTGCAGTGCTTTGCACCAGGAAATGCAGGGATATGTGAGAGTTTCAGTAAAAGGTTCCAGTGTGCCTATATCCTTTAGTCTTGGCAAAAATTCAGATGCCGCAGATTCTATATTAAAAGCAAAAAATTAAAAAAGAAACCGGTCGGAAACGGCCGGTTTTTTAAAAAAACCATTACTAAAATTTAAAGTTTAAAAAATGAAAACGTTACTCAGGGCACTTCCTATCTTGGCGCTTGCCTTTATGATTTCGTGCAATCAGAATGCGGAGTCAAAAACTGAAACCACGTCCACATCTTCTGAAGCACCGGCAGTTGCGGGCGGCCAGGAAAATGTAAAAGACAGCGATTCACAAAAAGATGTGGTAAAAGTTGCCATGGCCTCAAAAGATCATAGTACGCTTGTTGCTGCTTTAAAGCAGGCAGATTTGGTAACCTCGCTTTCAAATGCAGGCCCGTTTACGGTTTTTGCGCCCACCAACGAAGCCTTTAATAAACTGCCGGCAGGCACTGTGGATGGTTTAATGAAAGCTGACAAAAAAGAAGACCTGCAAAACATTCTTCAATATCATGTGTTCATGTCTGCGCTCACACCAGAATCTTTTAAAGACGGTCAAACACTTGGCATGGTAAACGGTGATGAAGTAACCATCAGTGTGAAAGACGGAAAAACGATGCTGAATAATTCTGCAACTATCATCGGATCGGTTCCTGCATCTAACGGAATGATCTATGTAATAGATGGCGTGCTATTACCGCCAGTCAAAAAATAATTGTAAAGCATCCTGCTTAAATTATTTAAGCAGGATGCTTTATATAAAAATTGGGCATACCCCTGTTAACTTTTTTGTTATGAAAAAAAATCAATTGACATCATTTGCACGGATCACTATTATTTTTTGCGGGCTTGCTTTAGTAGCGGTGCTCTTTGTACCTCTGTGGCAGATTGAACTTGCCGCCCCTCAATATCCGGAAGGGCTTGTACTGAAAATGTACCCGAATAAACTGGGTGGCAATGTGGATGTCATCAATGGATTAAATCATTACATTGGAATGAAGACACTTCATACAAGTAATTTTATAGAATTTACGGTTTTGCCTTACATCATCGGATTTTTTGCAGCATGCTGTTTTATCGTTGCATTAGCCAACAAAAGAAAAGGGCTAAACATTCTCTTTATTTCCTTTGTGGTTTTTGGTATTATCGCTATGGCCGACTTCTACCGGTGGAACTATAATTATGGGCATGATCTTGATCCCAATGCTGCGATACAGGTGCCCGGGATGGCGTACCAGCCGCCATTGATCGGTTACAAGCAATTATTAAATTTTGGCGCCTATTCTATTCCTGATATCGGCGGCTGGATCTTCATTGGCGTGGGATTATTATTATTAAGTGCCGTAATTTTTGAAATAATAAAAAAGAAAAAATTAGTTTATGCATAAAATTAATAAAATAACTCTTGCGGTATTTGCCTTATTGGCTGTTGCCTTTGCATCATGTAACCAGGGACCAAAGCCCATTACGCTTGGAAAAGACGCCTGTGATTTTTGCAAAATGAGTATAGCCGATCAACGGTTTGGAGCAGAGATCATCACTAAAAAGGGTAAAGTGTATAAGTTTGATGATATGCATTGCGTACTTGGATTTATGAAAGCAAATACCATTAATAATAACGATATCAAATCCACCTGGCTTGTAAATTTTGACGAGCCCCACAACTTTATTGAGGCTGAAAAAGCTTTTCTCTTAAAAAGTGATGAATTGCATTCGCCCATGGGAGGAAACATCGCTAGCTTTGAAAATGAAAACAAATTAAAAGAGACAGGGCAAAAAATAAAAGGCGAAACAATTACGTGGGAATCTCTTATACACGCACACTAATGAAAATTATAGCACAACTTTTCATCGCAATTCTTTTTTTCTTCAACACAATGAGCGTTGAAGGCAAAACAATTCGTGTTGGTAAAAACAGGCCTGTCTCCACGATACAAAATGCAATTAACCTTGCTGAAAATGGAGATACTGTTTTAGTAGATGCAGGAATTTACAAAGAAGGAGGAATCATCATTCAAAAATCAATTGTATTAAAAGGGATCAATCATCCTGTAATTGATGGCGAATTTAAACATGAGATACTCTTTATAAAAGGAAAGGAAATAACCGTCGACGGATTTAAATTACAAAACACCGGCAGATCAGAGATCAAAGACATTGGGGCAATCATGATATACGATAGTTACCATGTTACCGCGATCAATAATATTGTAGACAATGCCAACTTTGGTATCACCGTTCAGAACAGTAAAAGCTGTACTGTAAAAAACAACTCAATTACTGCCTATGGAAAAGATGAAGTGCAAAGCGGCAACGGCATTCATTGCTGGAAGTCTGACAGCTTACTGATCATTGGTAATACTGTTACAGGCTGTCGCGATGGACTCTATTTCGAGTTCGTTAAAAATTCATTGATCTGGAGAAACATCAGCAGAAAAAATGTGCGCTATGGCATTCACTTTATGTTTTCCAACCACGATACTTATATTGGAAATATTTTTGAAGAAAACGAGTCGGGTGTAGCCGTGATGTACACCAAATTCATTCATATGTACAACAACCATTTTCTTAATAATTGGGGAGGTGCGGCATACGGCATCTTATTAAAAGATATTACCGACAGCGAAATTTCGGGAAACTTTTTTACAAAAAACACTACCGCTCTTCACATGGAAGCGTGCAGCCGAATCAATTTATATAAAAACACTTTTTCAAATAACGGGTTTGCCGTAAAGATCCAGGCAAGCTGCGATAACAATGATTTTACCAGCAATAATTTTACGGGAAACACCTTCGACATAGGCACAAACGGCTCTCTCGTACTCAATACTTTCAATGGCAATTACTGGGATAAATATGAAGGGTATGATCTCAACCGTGACAACATTGGCGATGTACCTTACCATCCTGTTAGCATGTATTCCATGATTATCGAAAGCAACCCGGCAGCCCTTATGCTTTTCAGAAGTTTGATTGTTTCGCTGCTGGATAAAAGTGAAAAGATATTGCCCGGCATTACACCCGAAAACCTGAAAGATGAAAAACCATTAATGAGGCCCTTACGATTATGATAGTTGCAAAAAATATTACAAAGAAATTTGGAAAACTGAAAGCGCTGGACAATGTATCTGTTACATTTTCAAAGGGCGAATGCATCGCTTTACTCGGGCCAAACGGCTGCGGAAAAACCACTTTGATAAAATCATTGCTGGGAATGGTAGTGCCGGATAATGGTACTATTCATTTCAATAATGAGCTAATAACCAACAAATGGATGTACCGCAGCCAGGTTGGCTATATGCCCCAAATTGGGCGCTACCCGGAAAACATGACCATCGCCAACGTGATCGACATGATGAAAGACATCAGGCAGACAAATAATAACAGCGCCGATGAAGAACTGGTAAAAAGTTTTGGATTACAAAATATCCTGCAAAAGAAAATGCGCACTCTTTCCGGTGGCACTACGCAAAAAGTGAGTGCAGCTCTGGCTTTCATGTTCCACCCGGACGTATTGATCCTTGATGAGCCCACAGCAGGGCTTGATCCGCTTTCATCAGAAAAGCTAAAACAAAAAATTATCCGGGAAAAACAAAAGGGCAAATTGATCCTGATCACTTCACATATTTTAAGTGAACTCGATGACCTGATAACGGAAGTGTTCTATATGCAGGAAGGAAAATTATTGTTCCATAAAAAGCTTTCCGCATTGAAGGAAGAAACAGGGGAGATTAAATTATCCAGGGCTATTGCAAAAATAATGAGTGTTCAAAAAGCAGTTTGAAGTTGTAAGAGTGAGGATGATTAAATGTTTGAATGGTTTTTAATGAAACAAAAGATATCCGTGTTTATTATTTTATTTATTGTTGGAATACTTGTTATTACCGTAACGATTGGAAAAATAAATTCGCATGTTCGGTTTAACAACGAAGTAAAACAGTTATTTGCTTATTCAAAACAAGGTTCTCAGAAACGATTTGGTTATGAACAGTTGTCTGGTTTACCAGAGCCTGTTCAACGCTATTTTAAGCATGTGTTGAAAGAAGGCCAGCCGTATATTAATGAAGTAAGATTGCTGCATTCTGGCCAATTTAAAACAGCAGAAGATAAAGATTGGGTGAGCATTCAAGGCGAAGAATACTTTATTACTGATGAGCCCTGGTTTATATGGCAAGGCAAAACTTCGATGTTTACGGCCAGCGACAGGTACATTAACAACAAGGGAAGCCTTGTAGTATCCCTTTTTTCTGTTTTTAATGTAGTAAGAGCACAAGGGCAAAAATATGATGAGGCAGAGTTGCAGCGGTGGCTGGGCGAAAGTGTTTGGTTCCCGACCAATCTTCTGCCACATGAAAATTTGCAATGGATGCCGATCGATAATTTATCAGCTAAATTAATCTTCAGCTACAATGGCACATCGGTATGTTACATTGTCAAATTTAACAGCGCGGATGAAATTTCAGAATTGGAAACACAGAGATACATGGGCGAAAAAAATTTAGAAACGTGGATCGGAAAATTATCGGATTACAAGGAAGTAAATAGAATTTTAATTCCAACGGCTATTGAAGCAATTTATAAATTAAAAAAGGGAGATTACAGCTATGCAAAGTTTAAGGTGAAAGTGTTAGAGTATGGGAAACCAAAAAGATTTTGAAATCTCGTCTATTTAAAAAAAGGCCATGAAAAAATTATTAAAATACGTGATCGTTGATATTATCCAGAATAAAATTGTGCTGGTTTATACTGCTTTATTGCTGATCATATCATTAAGTGTTTTCAACCTTGAAAACAATTCAGCAAAAGGATTGCTAAGCTTGTTAAACATCATACTGATAATCGTTCCCTTGATCTGCATTATTTTTTCAACGATATATATTTACAACAGTTCAGAATTTATTGAACTCCTGGTAAGTCAGCCGCTCAAAAGAAGAACGATCTGGCTGAGTTTATTTACAGGATTATCTTCTTCGCTTGCATTGGCTTTTTTGATAGGAGCCGGAATTCCGATCCTGCTGTATCATGCAGATACAACGGGATTTATGATGATTGCAATGGGGCTTTTTTTAACCGTTGTTTTTGTCAGCATCGCGATGCTGGCCGCAGGGCTTACACGCGATAAGGCAAAAGGCATTGGCCTCTCAATTCTTCTGTGGCTCTACCTTTCGCTGATCTTTGATGCGTTGGTGCTGTTTCTTTTATTCCAGTTTCAGGATTATCCTTTGGAAAATGCAATGGTGATTTTAAGCTTTTTAAATCCAATAGATCTAAGTCGCATCCAGATACTTTTACAAATGGATATTTCTGCCCTGATGGGCTATACAGGTGCCATCTTTCGCGAGTTTTTTGGCAACTATACCGGAATCCTTCTTTCCTTTGCGGGTTTGTTTCTTTGGATTGTTGTGCCGCTATTATTTTCTTCACGAAAATTCAATACAAAAGATCTGTAAAGCCAATGGTGAAAAGCATTCAAAAAATTGAAATACGAATGTAAAAATCAACTTGCCCAAACGGTTTTAGGCTTGCTCATTTTTTATCTGCAGATTTTAAGAAATTAGAAGAACTTCGTCCGTTTCCAAACCAAAGTTGATATGGACAAACTACTTCAAAAAGAGCAGGAGAAATTTAAGGCCGTTTTTCAAAATGCCTCACTGGGCATTCTTGTTATTGATCGTTCTGCAACCATTGTTTTAGCCAATAATTTTTTAGTCAATCTCTTTGGCTATGCAAATGAAAATGAATTAATAGGCCAAAAGCTTGAAATCCTTATCCCCAACCGGTATCATCACCAACATACCGACGATAGGAATCGTTTCATTGCACACCCGAGTACGCGCCCGATGGGAATAGGTCGCGATTTGTATGGTATTACGAAAAACGGAATTGAACTACCTCTTGAAATAAGCCTTAGCAGTTACACTACTGACCAGGGTGTTTTTTCCATTGCTTTTATAAGCGATATCAGCACGCGAATTGAGACACAGAACAAATTAAAAGAGCAACGGTTGGCTCTTGCTGCCGTTAATCAAAAAATGGAAGCCCTTAATGAGGAACTGGAAAAAAAAGTGGAAGCGCGCACTTCAAAACTAAGGGAGACAATGCAAAAACTGGAAGCCTCAAAGGATGAACTTTCAAAAGCATTAAGTAAAGAGAAAGACCTGGGAGAGTTAAAAAGCGCTTTCGTTTCGATGGCATCACATGAATTCAGAACTCCATTAAGCACGATACTTTCCTCCGCCTCGCTGCTGGCGAAATATAAATTAACAGAGGAGCAGGAAAAACGGGACAAACACGTGCAACGCATAAAGTCTTCTGTTATTAACCTCAACAATATCCTGAACGAATTCCTTTCCCTTGGTAAGATTGAAGATGGCAAGATAAAGGCACATGAATCTGTTTTTGATATCAAAGAACTGATCTCGTTGCAGATAAATGAAATGACGGAAATTTTGAAGCCCGGGCAAAAAGTGCAGTATTCTCATACAGGCGCAACCGAGGTAACGCTTGACGAGGTTTTATTTAAAAATATTCTTATTAATTTACTTTCCAATGCAGCAAAATTTTCTCCGGAAAATAAACCGATTTATATTGCAACAAAACTAAATGCGCATAGGCTGCTGTTTTCAGTAAAAGACGAGGGAATTGGAATTTCAGAAAAAGACCAGGCCCATTTATGTGAAATATTTTTCAGGGCTACCAATGCCGTAAACATTCCGGGCACCGGCCTTGGATTGCATATCGTTGCTAAATATGTAGAAATGATGAATGGCGCCATTGAAATAAAAAGTGAACTTGATAAAGGATCCGAAATAAATTTAACCTTTGCACAATGACAAAAATCTTATTGGTAGAAGATAATAATGAAATCCGAGAAAATACAGGCGAAATTCTTGAGCTGGCCAATTACAAGGTGTTTACTGCCTCCAACGGAAAAGAAGGATATGAAATTGCGGTAAAGGAAATTCCGGATATCATTATCTGCGATATTATGATGCCTGTTTTAGATGGATATGGGCTCCTGCATCTTATTAATAAGAATGAAACAATTAAAAATACTCCCTTTATTTTTCTTACCGCAAAAACCGAGCGTGGCGATTTTAGAAAAGGCATGGAAATGGGCGCCGATGATTATATCACCAAACCATTTACTGACATCGAATTATTAAACGCCGTAGAAAGCCGGCTTCAAAAAGTAAAACACCATCAGCAAAAGGCCAATGCCACACAAAGCCTCGATAATTTTTTTAATGAAATAAAGAATGAAAGCGCACTTGAAAAATTGACGGATTCCAACATTATCAATCATTATAAAAAGAAACAGCGAATTTATTCTGAAGGAAATTATCCACACAGCCTGTACCATTTAAACTCGGGTAAAATAAGAACTTATAAAATAAATGAAAACGGAAAAGAACTAACGGTAGGCTTGTATAATGCCGGTGATTTTTTTGGCTATAATGCGCTTTTGGAAAATAGCACTTATAAAGAAACCGCCGAAACAATGGAAGAGTGCGAGATAAGTATAATAGGACGTGAGGATTTTGAAATACTTGTAAACAATAATAAAGAAGTAGCGCAAAAATTTATAAAGCTGCTGGCCAGCAATGTAACCGAAAAAGAAGAACAGCTTATTAGCCTTGCTTACAATTCACTTCGTAAACGGGTAGCAGACGCGATTATTACCTTGTTGCGAAAGTATAAAAATCGAAGATCATGAAGATTTTCTTATTCACATATCAAGAGAAGATCTTGCACATATCGCAGGTACTACCACCGAATCGCTGATAAGAACACTCAGTGATTTTAAAAATGAAAAATTAATCGAAGCCGAATCCGGCTATATAAAAGTATTAAACGAAAAGAAATTGCTTACTATGGTGAATTAATGTGAGATGCTTTGCAAAAGCCGCTCGTTAAATTCCTTAGATAAATGAAGGAAGTTTTTTTCAAACTGGAGAATGTCATTGCGTAATTTATAGTGTTTGGCTATAACTCTTTCGGGCAGATTGTTCTGATTTCGCATCGCACCAAATTTGCCCGCGAATTCATTTAAGTTTTTTATAAGCGTATTCAGCTTTTCATCTTTTATTAATAATTCGTTTTGGAAATATTCCGCCATTTGCAAAAATTCATTTTCACCATTCTCATCAACCATCTCGCTTAATCGATATTTTAGCAAAGCATTTTCCTGTCTGAAAAACTCAAGGCTTCTCTCCCAGGCCTTGTGTTCGTGCTCAAATTGATTTTGTAATGTCGTTTTCATGAATTATTTAGCAGGTTTTAAATCCCCCTATCCTTGTGTATTCTGGTTCTTTTAGGCAAAAAATATTGTAACAAAATTGAATTATTTGCATCCGGTAAAAAATGATTGGTGGCATTCAATGGAATGATTTGAATCATGGACGGAGCCTTTTGATATTTAAGATTAATTATTACTTCATGCTCATTTAGTTATTGAATCCATTCCCTCATATCTGCCGGTTTTTTCGGAAAGCTGTATTCTAAAAACAATGCCCTTTATCTGTCCAAAATCATCAGGCGGAAAGGGCCATTGAGGAGATAATTTTAGTGTTTCACTGGCAAGATATGGAACCACACGGTCGTTTAATTTCTTTAAGGCAGCATTTCTTTTTTCAGGATCAGTAAGCTCTTCAAATATGCCCCATGCAATTACTGATTGCCAGTTGGCCAGGTTTTCCATTTTGTCTACCTGGAAACAAACGTTTGAATTTTTTCTCATGATGGAAATCTTTAGACCCTCGAAGGTGTGTGCATAAATATATTTACCATCATAAGCATAGCTTATGGGCACCACATAAGTTTTACCATCAGCATGGCAACCCAGTCTTCCCATAATATTATCGGAAATGACTTTTTCAATTTCTTCGCTGGTTAATTTTCCAAACATATTTTTTGATAAAGTTAGTTTTATGATGACCGCTAAAAATGATTGGCAACATTGCTGGCAATGATTCTTATCATAAACCGGTTATTAATTATATGATTATTCAAACGGTGCTGAATGGCAAAAAATCAGGTCCTTGTATGAACGGACAAAAAATGCCTAATAAAAAATCCTGTTGCTATTTCAATAATACATTTCGTCCAAAACAGCGGCCCTTTTACACGTGATCGCTCCCTGTTGATTTTGCATTTCAAGTGTCCGGTCGTCGGCACTTGAAGTTAGTAACCAGTTGTTTCCTGATCTGCGAAAGACCCTGAGGAGCGTTCCAAAAGTTTCATAGATCTCCTGTTCAAGTTCGGTTACCGTCGTGTATTTATTCATGTTTATGACGGCAGATTTATCGGGTTGATTTATTGAAGTAGACGAATTGAAATTGTTTTTAAACGCCAATTTCGTTTCTTCCAATGCGTTGTTAAAAAAATCTAATTTTAAAAATGGGTACTCCCCGGAAAATGCGCACTGCACTTCTTTAATCTGCGAGGTTTCATCAATTTGAAATTTCATAACTTTTTTCTTTTACGTTATTAAAAAAATGAATGCTCTTATAACATTTCTACAAAATGGCTTTTCTCAACTTCTTATTTATTCAAAAAAGTTTTCTATTTGTTATGAAGTACAAGCAGTGGAATTTTTGTTTGGTGGCTCATTAATTTCGTGTGAACTGTCCCAAACATTCTGTCAAAAAAGGAATGCTGATGGGCCACCATTGCCAAAATATCTGCAGGATTTTTTTCATTAAATTCATTAATGCCTTCCACTACATTTTCGTTTTCAATAGAATGAAAGCTATGTTTGAAATCGGAAAATATTAAATCAGTTTCCATTTTACCAGCTATCTTTTCTGAGCTCATTACAGACTCATTCTTTTGAACATTCAATATCTGAATAGAAGAATTATATTTCTCTGCAATATCGCGTAACACAGAATAATGGCTAATTTCTGTATCAGCATCAAAATCCGATGCAAGAGTAATGTTGTCAATTGACTGATAAGGTGCGTTTTCGGGTATCACAAAAACGGGAAGAGGCGATCTGCGGGTTATCGCAGTAGTGGTACTGCCAAAGAACGAATTACTTCGACCTTTTCCTTTCATGCCCATTACTAAAATATCTGCCTGTTTTTCATTTGCCATATCGAGTATAATATCAGTGGGCGCCCCTTCGCCTACAAAGCCTTCCATCTTAACTGTATGGTTTTTTGAAAGAATGTCAATTTCTTTCAGAACCAAATTCTTATTAGCTTCCATTAATTCTGCCTGAGACATGAGCAGTGATGGAGCAGCCTCGTCATCAATGATAAACACCGGAGGAATTACATTGAGCAAAATTAATTTAGCATTAAATATACTGGCTAAGCAAGCCGCATAAAGGCTTGCATTGTGCGATGCAGCTGAAAAGTCAATTGGGACAAGAATATTTCTCATAAAATATTTTTAATTTTAAAACGAAATTATCTCATATCCGAAATACAAATATTGACCCTAATCAGATGGCCATATGAGATGTATCATAGCCATAAAACTTTACAACTTGCCGGTAAAGGTTTTTGAAATACAGAAACAACCAGGTTGAGATAAGCCTAAAAGTAGATTTTTGAAATACGCTAAAATGATCCTAAAAAAACTTACAACTGATCATTAAAAGTTGAGGTAATGTTATGCAATTGAAAATGATTCACCAGGCTATTGCTTTAGGAACTCAACTATTTTGTCTCTTTCTTTATCAGTTAACAAAGCCCTGCTTTGCATGTGCATTCCGATGGTTTCCCATTTTTCGGGCGAAAAGGTAGATGGAGAAGGTGTGTTATGGCATCGCTGGCAATTTTCTGCCCATAGTTGTGCTCCGGATTTTGAAGAAACTTTTTGGCTGGCCGTACAGCTATTCAATGTTACTATTACCGGCATTATGAGTATAATTAAAATACTTAAAATGGTTTGTTTTTTATTGAATAACAGGCTCATTTTTTATCAATTTATAGTTGAATAGAAAACTGCAGATACATAGAATTCGATTTGGTTATTGCGCCGGGCGCGCCTTGGAGGGCCTCACTAACTCTATTGGTTCCCTTGATAGCCTCATAAGTATATCTTATTACTGTTCGCCAGTTCAGCCAATAATTTAAGCCCAGGGCAAAGGAATTGTCTTTTGTTCCAAAAAGCGAATTGGCAGGGCTCGTATAATTTCCATAGCGCCCGGCCACTTCAAAATTTTTGATGAAATTTTTGGAAAATTGCGGCCTTAACGAGGCCATGACATAACCCGTGGTGGTATGGTTAGTAAAACTGTAAGTAGTGGAGTCAACAGGATTTATATAATCCGCATGACCGATGTCTGTAACGCTGTATTGACCTTTTATATTTAATTGAAATGGCTTGATGTTTTCTACAATGTTCAAATCCAGTGCGTACAAGTTAGCCATGACATTCTCATCTTTTGCACCGGCATCTCCTACTTTTCCACTCATTATAGAAGCTCCTAATTCAACAGAAGAATTGGATAATGGCAGCCATCCTATCCTTGCTGTAATCATTTTGTTTTTATTATTATCCGTAATCCCTGCATTCTGAGTAGTACCATCAGGGTTAAGTTTGAATCCGTTTGAAATGGCTACATCATAACTCCATTTCATGCTGCCTGCCTGCAGTCCACCTCCCACTTCAACTGCGTAATCAGTGGCGCCAGTTACTCCTTCCGGATCAGAAGCAAATTTATTGATCCATCCCGCCGCCAATCTTTTATTATAAGCGCCAAAGGGCAATACCAAATATCCGCCACGAATAATTAATCCTGGTAAAGCAAAATAGGAAATAGCTCCCCAGTTGACACCCAGTTGGTCTCCGCTGAAAGAAGGTTCAAATTCCAGCAGGAATTTATTTCCATGTCTCCAAAGAAACATGGGACTGAATTCATAGTGATCCGCATCAGCGAGACTGTTTGTTTTTGAAACCTGGCTGAGACCGTTAAAAGTTGTAGTGGTTTTGTTTCTTACAAATCCAAATGTAGTAAGCCCGGCCACCATAAAATGGTCTTCGCCGGGCTTAGTATAATCGGTTTTCTTTTCCAGCGCATCGATCCTGTCGAGAAGTGAAGAATCCACTACAATAGTTGGCTGTTGAGCTTTTGTAGTCATTGAAAAAAGCAAGAGAAAACAAATTACATATAACGAATGAATTAGTATATGGATTGATTTCATGGCCTTTTATTTAAAGTTGATCTTTTCTTTGAGTTGAATAAATATTTATAGATTATTTATTCTTATTGGGAAGCGTTCTCATAAAATTTATCAGTGCCCATCTTTGATCTGCGCTCAATACCGCTTTAAATGGCGGCATTGCAGTATGCGCATGCCCTTCTGATATCTTATAGTATAATGTTCCATCGGCTTCTGCCTGAACCATTTCGGATGTGTGGTCGGCTGGTTTTGGATTTAGGGAAGCTGATGCAGGTCCGTCTCCTTTCCCTTTATCGCCATGGCAAGGGGAACAGTAAGCCTTGTATAAAGTACTACCATTCTTTATAGATGCGGCATCTTTGGCAAGTGGATTTTGGACACTTATTGCAGCTTTTGGAACGGTCCATGAAGTGGATTGAGCCTGTGCAGAATCGAAAACTGCAAATACAAAAATGCCGGCAATGATGATTTTAAAAAAATCACACGCAACCCTTTTTTGTTTCATGTATATATTTTGATGGTTTCTTAATTGCCCATGGAACTACGCATAAAAAATTTCACGCGGTTGGAATTAATTCGCCTTGGAAATTTTTGCTCCATCTCATAATAAAAATATTATTGGCTTACAGAGGATGTGCTGATCAATGCAGAAACTTTGTTACACTGGCATTCATAGAGTTGGTTAGAGAATAAATTTGATGCTAAGCTATAAGAAGACGTGAATAGAATAAGATCCGGCCTCGTATCAACTATTTTTAGAAAAGAACAATTTTATGAAGTGATAAAATTATCTTTTTTTTTGAACCGATATCGGCAATTGTTTAAATCAGGATAAAAATGACTTTTATCTGATAAAAACTCATCCATTGCGAAAAACCTAGAAGTGCTTGAATCTCTCAAAAGCTTCTTTTTCCAACATTTCCCGGTGATCGGGATGCGCAATATTAATTAAGGCTTTTGCTCTTTCCCGCATATTTTTTCCATACAAAAATGCTACTCCATATTCCGTCACAATATAATGAGCATGCGCTCTCGTAGTTACTATTCCTGCTCCCCTTTTGATGAATGATACTATTTTGGAATCTCCTTTTGAAGTGGTGGAACTTAGCGCTATAATGGGTTTCCCTCCCTCTGAAAGAGCAGCGCCCCTGATAAAATCAATCTGGCCGCCAACGCCGGAATAATGATAAGTGCCAATGGAATCCGAACAAACCTGGCCTGTAATATCTACTTCAATGGCGCTGTTAATAGCGGCCACTTTTGGATTGGTCCTGATTACCGCAGTGTCGTTTACATAATCAATATTCATCACAAGCACTTCCGGATTATCATGTGCAAAGTCGTATAATTTTCTGCTGCCGAGCATAAAGCCCGTTACAATTTTACCCTGGCATCTTTTTTTATGCTGATTGGTAATTACTCCTTTTTCCACCAGAGGAAGAATGCCATCAGAAAACATTTCTGTATGTATCCCTAATTCTTTATGACCCGAAAGGCTTGCCAATACTGCATCGGGGATTGCGCCAATTCCTGTTTGAATGGTTGAACCATCTTCAATTAAGTCAGCGCAAAATTTTCCAATTTTCTTAAAAACCGGCGAATCGCTTCCCCCGGAAACTACTTCAGGCAACACACTTTCTGTATGCACGATGGCATCAAAATCGTCTATATGCACCTGGCCATCGCCGAAAGTACGGGGCATATTTGGGTTTACCTGCGCTATTACGTATTTCGCAGTTTTAACCGCGGTAGCAGCCACATCTACTGAAACTCCCAAAGAACAAAACCCGTGTTTATCAGGAAGTGAAACATGCACCAGCGCTACATCCAACTCAATGATTTTCCTTTTGAACAAGTTAGGAATCTCACTTAAAAAAACAGGAATATAATCTCCTCTTCCATCATTAACAGCTTCCCTTACATTGGCAGAAACAAATAAGGAATTGATGTGAAAATTGTCTTTGTATTTTTCATCAGCATAAAGAGCTGCACCCTGGCTGCTGATGCTTATTAATTCAACATTATTGAGATCGCCGGCACGCTCTACCATTTTTTCTAATAAAAAATGAGGCGTAGCCGCGCCGCCATGTACAAAAACTTTATCGTTTGATTTGATCACTTTTACCGCTTCTTCTGCATGAAATATAATTAGCCAATTTATTTTTAAATTTTATGGTGATACTAATTTGTTTTAAACAAGCGCAAATGTAGTTTTTTGAGATAATAAGAGAAATGATTTGGGTCAGTTAATCAAATGATTACAGCAGGATAAAAGCAGAATATGACCGCAGGAATAATTTCTTTTGCAATAGAATCAACCGCTTCGACTAATGATATACTAAAAAATTATTTGAATTTTAAATTCAATGAAATGATATTCGAATTCATTCCATTCGTTTTTTGATAATGCCCATAACGCACTTCAATTGCATTCAGATGCTGAATTTTAAATACGCCGTTGGGAGGCGCAATGCGAAAACCCGCACCAAAAAAATTACTATTGAATTCGGAAAGGTCATAATTGCTGGTATAATAAATGTCGGCAGCAGTATGCATTTCGTAAGGCGCAAAATAATTGACGGCGCTTTGTTGATAAAAACGATAAAAAGGAGTAATGGAAAAAAATGGGGTGAGTTTAACCACGGTCTCTACTTGCAAGGCATTTGAATTAATTCCCCAGTCATCATGATAATAGCGATACCATGTTCTCAGTATAAATTTATCACCAATAAAATAATTAGCCCGTATACCAAGAGGAATTTTCAATCTTGATGATGGAAGATTTTCTACATGAACCGATTGGTCGTTAAAATACACCCGGTGAAAAGGAAGGCCCAGGTATCCATGCTGGTAAACCATTTCCGCTTCAAGCGACACCTGGAAACGCTTATTAATTATTTGCGACCAGCCTAAATTTCCGCTTACTGAATTGCGGGGAGTGGTAGCATAATTATGTTCTTCCCTGCGCCCGCTGCCATTTGGCGTCCGCAATTCTATCGGGTAGATCAGGCTCACCTGGTCCAGAAATGCTTGCAGCTTTGCAGAAAATTCGCCCATCCTGTTATTTGTTTTTTTAGCAAAACTTATATTGGCCCCAAACGATTGATAATCGAATTCATGAGAATAAGATAATCCTGCGCCAAGAGTAGTTCCTTTCTGTTCATTCTCTACAGTCCATCCAAGTGAAGGATAAATTCTTGTATCGGCATGAGAAGCAGACGAAATGGTACTTGGGTCTATCTTATCTGAGGATGCGGAAGTATAATGATCAACGCCGATTTCACCTAAGAAACTGTGCTTGCGGCCATGCCTGTCATACAAGCTTAATTTCAGATCAATTGAATTGGAAATGTCTGAAAGTTTTTCTGTGCCAATACCGCCTGTAACCGCCGAATGATTACCGTTCTGATTGTAATAACTGGAAACAATATTTGCTTCTTCAAAAGTTAGTTGGCGTTTCGTATAAGCAGAATCTGAGTATTGGCTGCTTTGGGAAAAAGCTGCTAATATCCCCACATACATTCCTATAACAGACAGAAATAATTTCTTCATAATTAATCGTTACGATTTTATTAATTGCAACCACAGCCGCCACCGGTTTTGCCACCATTAGCACCGAAGCCCCTTCACGGTAAGATTGGAAATTAAGTTCGGTTTTTTCTATTTTACGATTGGAGAGTGACATCTCTGCATCATTCAGTTTATTTTTCTGATATTCTTTAACTGTAGAACAGGAGCTTAAAGATAAAATGACTGTAATCAAAGGGAGAATGCCATAAGTGATTTTACAGGATTTAGATAGCTTCATTTGACATGTATATTTTTAGAGGTATGCAGAGTATCGTTATCATCAATAATGATGCAGGCCAATCCTTTTATTTGATTGATCATATCCAGTCCCACTTTTATTCCCATCACCATTACAGGAGTCGCCATGGCATCTGCTATTTCTGCATTAGGAGAAATTATGGTAACACTTTTTATGCCCGTTACCGGCAAGCCTGTCTTCGGATCTATGGTATGTGAATATTTTTTTCCATCTATCATTACGAATTTTTCATAATTACCAGACGTAGCTATAGATGTGTTGGTAATATCCAGATAAGAAAAGGCGTGTTGTATTGCCGAGGGATCAGCTATTCCAATAGTCCAGGGCTTTCCGTTTGGCTGAAAACCCCATGCAGAAAGGTCTCCCGCCGCATTTACAATCCCACTTTCAATCTTTTTTTGTTGTAAAAGTCTTTTTGCCATTTCTGCGGCATATCCCTTCCCTATTCCGCCAAAACCAATTCTCATTCCTTTTTCTTTCAGGAAAACAGTACCATTTTTTTCATCCAGAATTACATTTTTGTAATTAATTAACCGCACCAATTGTTTTGCCGTTTCGCTATCAGGCAACGATGTCATGGTCTTATCGAAATTCCAAAGTTTTTTATCAATAGAGCCATAAGTAATATCAAAAGCCCCTTGTGTAATGTTAGATATTTTCTTTGACCGTTGAATAAGGTCAAACATTTCTTTATCCACTTTTACAGGCTCAATTCCTGCATTCCTGTTGATAAGGTTGGTTTGACTGGATTCATCAAAAGTGGTCAATAATTTTTCAATACGTCTAATTTCTTCGACTGCTTCGCTGATACATTCATTTGCCCATAATTCATCATCAGCTACCACACTTATTTCAAAGCGGTTGCCCATCAACCTTAATACTTTTCTGTATAATGAAGGCGCTATAGAGCTTACGTCATTTATTGGCATCTACCACTGCATTTATTTCGTGAGTAAACTCATCAGCAGATTCTTTGGGAAACCCTTCCCATTTTTTTAAAACTTTTCCGTCCGAATTTAATAGCAACGTCAAAGGAAATACACCTCCTTTATTATAAATGTCAGCCAGGTCATCATTCTTCTTCTGTTGTTCTTTTGAAAGTTGATTTTTCTTCGACCTTGGAAAATCGGCATTTAATAAAACGAGATGTTCATTGGCAAATGTTGAAAAAACCTCGCTGTCAAAAATTTCTTTATGCAACCGGATGCAAGGGCCACACCAATCTGACCCTGAAAAATTAAGTACTATAAATTTATGTTCTGCCTTGGCAGATTGTTCGGCTTTTTCAATATCTGTTTGCCAGTTAATTGGCGACAGAAAAATGGTGCTGAATAAAGTGATTAACAGGAGGCGCATTATTATCTTTTATTAAAATTGGATTTTTTCCCGTTTAATTTTTCACAAAAGATAAAGGTTAACAAAATATTACCGCAAATTTTGTTGCCTATTTTGTACTGAGGAAGCAGACTTTTTGGCTTTGTCTATTACATTTTTAAGCGCTTTAATAGGCTAGAGCAAATTTTCTATATTATGATCACAATCATTATTCAGGATGATGGCCGGCATTTTTCTTATCTGTTTTAATCGTAAACTTGCAGCATTGAAAAAGCTTTTCGCCATATCGTTTCTTTTCATCTATTTATTTTCAACAACAGAATTGTACCAGATGCTGAAAATGCCTTTGCTGGTAGAACATTTTATAGAACACAGAGAAGAAAATAAAAGCCTCACTTTATATCAGTTTTTACACCTGCACTATGCCATGGGCGATGTGAAAGATGCAGATTACGAAAAGGACATGAAACTGCCTTTTAAAACACACGACAACTGTGTGACTGCCATCTCCAATGTTTATCTGCCTTTGTCTGAAAAAGTTTCCATACAAAAGCCGGTGCAGTATTTAGAAAAGAAAAGCATTATAGCCCACGACCGGTTTTTACCAACTTCCTTTCTTTCCAACATTTGGCAGCCGCCAAGAATTTGCTGATCAATAATACAATTTCTATTTGATTGCCCACTTACCGGTGGCGTGATCAATATCTATTTTTAAAATTTGAATTATTAGCAATGAAGCAAACCCCTATTCATTTGCTGCTGAATCATTTTCCTCACTCTCAAAATGACCAGTAAATATGCTCAATAAAATCATTGAATTCTCTATAAAAAACAAACTCATCATTGGGCTTTTTGTTCTGGGCCTGATTGGTTATGGAAGTTACCAGTTCACCAAACTGCCGATTGATGCGGTTCCGGACATTACCGACAACCAGGTTCAGGTAATTACCGTTGCACCTTCGTTTGGCGCTACGGATATAGAACGCCTGATTACTTTTCCGATAGAACAAGCCAATAGTAACATTCCGGGAATGAAACAAATCCGAAGCTTCTCCAGGTTCGGCTTGTCATTAGTAACGATTGTTTTTGATGATAAAACAGATGTCTACTGGGCGCGGCAGCAGGTTGCAGAACGATTGCAACAAGTGAAAGACCAAATTCCAAAAGGCATTGGCAACCCCGAACTGGGGCCGGTTACAACGGGCCTGGGTGAAATTTATCAATATGTGGTTCGGCCGAAAAAAGGATATGAACATAAATTTGATGCAACCGAATTGCGCACCATCCAGGATTGGATTGTAAGACGGCAATTGCTCGGAGTAAAAGGCGTTGCCGAAGTAAGCAGTTTTGGCGGTAAGCTAAAACAATATTCCATAGAAGTGGATGCCAATAAATTGCAATCATTCGGAATTACCATCAATGATGTTTTTGATGCGCTGGAAAATAATAATCAAAATACAGGTGGCGCTTATATTGAAAAAGGACCAACCGTTTTGTACATCCGCAGCGAGGGATTGATCGGCACAATTGAAGACATTGAAAACATCACCATAAAAAATAATAATAGCGCAACGCCGCTGTTCATACGGGATGTAGCCGATATTAAAATAGGAAATGCCGTTCGCTATGGTGCCATGACCTATAACGATGAAGGCGAAGTAGCAGGCGCCGTAGTGATGATGCTGAAAGGCGCAAATAGCAATGAAGTAATAAAAAATGTAAAAGAGCGCATTGACCAGATCAGAAAAACGCTGCCGGAAGGTGTGGTGATTGAGCCATTTTTAGACCGGACAAAAATGGTGAGTCACGCTATCACAACTGTTGAAACAAATTTGTTGGAAGGAGCATTGATCGTGGTATTTGTCCTGGTTCTATTCCTGGGCAATTTCAGAGCGGGCTTATTGGTGGCATCCGTGATTCCATTATCCATGCTGTTTGCAGTAATAATGATGAACCTATTTGGCGTAAGCGGAAATTTAATGAGCCTGGGCGCGTTGGATTTTGGACTAATTGTGGATGGCGCCGTCATTATTGTGGAAGCCGTCATGCACCAGCTTTCGCACAGTAAGAAGTTTGATGTGGTGAACAGGCTTCAACAAAAACAAATGGATGAAGAAGTACAAAAGAGCGCAGGCAAAATGATGAACAGTGCGGTGTTTGGCCAGATTATTATTTTGGTAGTTTACTTGCCAATATTCACTTTGCAGGGAATAGAAGGGAAGATGTTTAAACCGATGGCGCAAACTGTAGCCTTCGCATTGCTGGGTGCTTTTCTTCTTTCGCTCACCTACATACCCATGATGAGTACTTTGTTTTTGAGTAAAAATATCAAACATAAAAAGAATCTTTCTGACAGGATAATGGAAAAGATAGAACGCATTTATCAATCTGCTTTAAACAGAGTTTTAAGGTTTCCGAAAATGGTTTTGGGTACAACGATTTCTTTATTTGCCTTCGCTGTTTTTATCTTAACTACATTAGGCGGCGAATTTATTCCGGCTTTGGAAGAAGGAGATTTTGCGGTAGATACAAGAGTGTTATCAGGAAGTAATTTAAACACAACCATTGAGTACACCACCAAAGCCGCGCACATTTTAAAAACACAATTTCCTGAAGTAGAAAAAGTAGTAACGAAAATAGGAAGCGGCGAAGTACCCACCGACCCAATGCCAATGGATGCAAGCGACATGATGGTGATATTAAAAGATAAAAAGGACTGGACATCGGCCAAAACATTTAATGAGCTGTCAGAGAAAATGGGCAAGGCTTTAGAGGATATTCCCGGCATTACGGTGGGTTTTCAATTTCCCGTGCAAATGCGTTTCAATGAATTGATGACCGGTGCGCGGCAAGATGTTGTGGTAAAGATCTTTGGAGAAGATCTGGATACTTTAGCGAAATACGCTGCTAAATTAGGAGGAATTGTGAACACAGTTGATGGCGCAAAAGATTTGTATATAGAACCGGTTACAGGTTTGGCTCAAATAATTATTGACTACAACAGAAATGCAATTGCTCAATATAATCTGAACATTGCCGACATAAATAAAATAGTAAATACTGCGTTTGCCGGGCAAAGCAGCGGCATGGTGTATGAAGGCGAAAAACATTTTGATTTGGTGGTGCGTTTGGCTGGAGAGAAAAGAAGGGATTTAAAAGACGTTCAAAATTTATTGATTCCAACAACTGCGGGAAATCAAATTCCATTATCACAATTAGCGGACATTTCTATAAAAGACGGCCCCAACCAGATACAACGTGAAGATGCGAAACGTAGAATTGTGGTTGGATTTAATGTGCGTGGCAGAGATGTAAAAAGCATTGTCCGGGAACTACAACAAAAAGTGGAGGCACAAATAAAATTTCCACCGGCGTATTATACCACTTATGGCGGCGCTTTTGAAAACCTGAATGCAGCCACACAACGGCTGATGATAGCCGTGCCGGTTTCGTTGTTCCTGATATTCATTTTACTCTATTTCGCTTTTCATTCTTTAAAACAGGGATTGCTGATTTATTCGGCCATTCCACTTTCCGCTATTGGTGGTATTTTCTTTTTGGCTTTACGCGGAATGCCGTTTAGTATCAGTGCCGGTGTAGGCTTTATCGCTTTATTTGGAATTGCTGTTTTAAATGGAATTGTTTTAATCGCAGAATTTAATCGTTTAAAAAAAGAAGGTATGAAGAATAAGAAACGAATTGTATTGATGGGCACCAAAGTGAGACTGCGCCCTGTATTAATGACTGCATTTGTAGCCTCACTCGGCTTTTTGCCCATGGCATTAAGTAATGGCGCCGGAGCGGAAGTACAACGTCCGCTGGCTACCGTGGTTATCGGCGGATTAATGATTGCTACTTTTCTGACGTTGTTTGTATTGCCAACGCTTTATATTTTGTTTGAAACAATGCATCCTAAAAAATTGAAAATGAAAGGCATCGGCATACTGATCTCTGTATTAATGTTAAGTACTTTTTCAGTTACTAACACACATGCACAAACGCCAATTACCCTTCAGGCCGCAATAGACACCGCGGTAAAAAATAATTTATCACTGAAAAACGAAAAGCTGAATGTGGAATATCAAAAAAGATTGACTCAGTCTGCAGTTACCATTCCTGTCACGTCAGTATTTGGCGAAGTTGGACAAATCAATAGTTTTTATACCGATACAAAATTCGGCATCAGCCAGACAATTAATTTTCCAACTGTTTATGCCAGACAAAAATTATTACTTAAAGAGGAATTTAAAAGTAGCGGAATAGGCGTATTGGTAAAAGAAGCCGCATTAAAAAAACAGGTGTCGGATATTTATAACACACTATCTTATTTACAGCAAAAGCAAAAACTGCTGTTACATATTGATAGCATTTATAACGAATTCCTTATAAAAGCCAATCTTCGTTTTGAGAAAGGCGAAAGCAATATTTTAGAAAAAGCCACCGCAGAAAATCAGCGCGGGCAAATTGCTATTCAGTTGAAACAATTGCAGCAGGACATTGAGATTACACAAATTCAATTTCAGCTGGCGCTTAATACTACAACTGTTTTCATCCCTTCTGAAGGATCTTTTAAAAAAGAAATTACCGATCTCAACATTATTTCCAATTTGGAACAAAGCCCGCGAATTCAATTTCTGCAACAGCAGAAACAAATCGCTTCCGCGAATACTCAATTACAAAAATCAAAATTATTGCCCGATTTAATTTTCGGATATAATAACACCAGCATCCGGGGAATCGGTGCCGATGATAAATATTATTCTGCTTCTAAAAGATTTCAAGCGGCGCAGATTGGTGTGGGAATTCCTTTGTTTAACGGAGCCCAAAAAGCCGTCATAAATTCTGCGAAGGTGAAAGAAACGATTGCAAACAATAATTATTTTATTGGAGTGCAAACATTGAATGCTGACAAACAAACAGCTTTGCTCGAGTATCAAAAATACCTTGAGGCCGCAAAATGGTACGAGGACAAAGCATTAAAAAGTGCAGGAACTATTTCATCTGCAGCTTCAAAACAATTCATCAATGGAGAGATTAATTATCTCGACTGGGTGATGCTTATCAACCAGGCTGTTACTGTCAAAAGCCAATATATTGATGTAATTAAAAGCCTGAACGAAACAATCAATCAACTCAATTATTTGAACAATCAATAAAGAATACAGACATGAAAAATTGGATTATAATACTCTCACTCGCTTTGTTTCTTATTTCCTGTAAGAACAAAAAAGCAGCGGAGCCTGCTGAAAAGGCGACAATGGGAAATGTAATTACACTGACCGATGCGCAAATGAAAAATGCTCTTATTGAAACGGGAAAAATGGAGCAAAAGCAAATATCATCCGTACTTAAAGTAAACGGAAGAATTGACGTGCCACCCCAAAACATGGTTTCAGTGAGCGTGCCCCTGGGTGGTTATTTAAAATCAACCAAACTATTGCCTGGCCTGCATGTAAACAAAAATGAAGTGATTGCAGTTATTGAAGACAATCAATATATTCAGTTGCAGCAGGATTATCTTACGGCCAAAGCTCAAGCCGGCTTTTTTGAAAGCGAATACAACCGCCAGAAAGAATTGAACCAGAGCAAAGCCAGCAGCGATAAGGTATACGAACAGGCAAAGTCGAGTTACCAAACACAACAAATATTGATTAAATCACTGGAAGAAAAATTAAAGCTGATCAGGATTAATCCGAATAACCTTACAGAAAATAACATTTCTAAAAGCATTAACGTGTATTCGCCTATTGATGGATTTGTGACTAAAGTGAATGTAAATATTGGCAAATACGTAACGCCAAGCGATGTGCTGTTTGAATTGGTAAATCCTACTGATATCCATTTGAATTTGAAAATATTTGAAAAGGATCTGAATAAAATATTTATTGGCCAGCAATTGGTTTCTTATACCAACAACAATCCGGATAAAAAATATGCCGGAGACATTATTTTGATCAGCAAGGATGTATCGACGGATGGCACTACGGAAGTTCATTGCCATTTTGATAATTATGATAAAAATCTTTTTCCCGGAATGTACATGAATGCAGAAATTGAGCTTAAAAATAAATTGCGGAATGCATTGCCTGATGAGGCTTTGGTGCGTTTTGAAGGTAAGGAATATGTTTTTACAAATACAGGAAAGAATCAGTTTGAGATGTTGGAAGTTGCAATTGGAGAAAGTGAAAATGGCTACACGGAAATTGTTTCAGACGGAGACTTGAACGGCAAAGAATTTGTTACGAAAGGAGCCTATACTTTATTGATGAGTTTAAAAAATAAAGAAGAGGAGTAAATCAATTAAAAATTACGAATTACGAATTAAAAACCGGCATTGTGCATGTGATATTGTAATTTAAAAAACATTCAAAATTATGTCACTGGTTTTCTTGTTATCATCTATTTTTTAAAAAATTATCTGCCAACAAAATGACAAAAGCTAATCCCTTTCCTTTTGCCGGACTTACACAGGAAGAAGTAAATAATTCCCGAAAAAAATTTGGAGCCAATAAAATTGAAACAAAATCTGAAAGCCGATTATGGCATTCATTGAAAGATGCGGCTACCGAACCGATGTTTATTTTGCTGGTTGCGGCGGCAGTTATTTATTTTATTTTGGGCGACTTCTCTGATGCATGGTTCATGTCAGGCGCCATCATTTTGGTTTCAGCGATTTCTATTTACCAGGACAACAGGAGCAGGAATGCGTTGAATGCATTAAAGGAATTTACACAACCGCATGCAACAGTAATCAGGGATAATCAAATATTACATTTACTAACAGAAGAAGTTGTAGTTGGAGATTATGTAGTGATTTCAGAAGGAGAATTGGTTCCCGCCGATGGAGTGATCAAACAACTGAATGATTTTTCTGTTAATGAATCCATTCTTACCGGTGAATCCTTTTCAATAACAAAAGATATTGATTCAAAGGAAAACAATAAGCTATATAGTGGAACGCTGGCCGAATCAGGACAATGTGTATTTGAAGTTACAGCCGTTGGGGAGCATACCAAATTGGGCGTTTTAGGAAAATCTATTCAAAATATACAGAAAGAGAAAACGCCTTTACAAAAACAAATCAACACTTTCGTAAAGTGGATGGCGCTGGCCGGTGGTATTATTTTTCTCATCATTTGGGGCATCAACTATATTCAGTCACGCGATATCCTGGATAGTTTATTGAAAGGCTTAACCATTGCGATGTCGGTTTTGCCCGAGGAAATTCCTGTTGCGTTGGCAACTTTTATGGCGTTGGGTGCATGGAGATTAATGAAGATGGGCATTATTGTAAAAGATACCTCAACCGTGGAAGCATTGGGCGCGGCAACGGTTTTGTGTACCGATAAAACCGGTACCATTACAGAAAACAGAATGGAATTACATCAACTGTATGATTATGTTTCCGGTGAAATTTTAACTAAAGAAAATTGGAAAAGCCCATCAGCACAAAACCTGATCAGCGCAGCTATGTGGTCGAGCGAAAGCGTTCCATTTAACCCGATGGAAAAGGCGATTCATAAGGCTTATGAAGACAATGTTTCAACAGATTTACGTTCTCATTTTAAAATGATTCATGAATATCCATTGGATGGAAACCCACCGATGATGACGCATATTTTTGAAAATGAAAACGGGCAAAGAATCATTGCAGTGAAGGGCGCACCAGAAGCCATCTTAAAATCTTCTTCGTTAAATAAGGAAGAAAAAAATAAAGTAAATGATTGTTTAATATCCTTTGCCAGAGAAGGCTTGCGGGTTTTGGGCGTGGGGATTATTGATTTCAAGGGAAACGATTTTCCGAAAACACAACAGGAATTTCAAATCAATTTTTTAGGATTAACCGGATTCTATGACCCACCGAAAAAGAACATCGCTCATGTTTTCAAACAGCTTTATGATGCCGGAATAAAACTAAAAATAATTACCGGCGATAATCCTGTAACCACAGCCGCCATTGCCAAACAAGCGCATTTCAGGGGATATGATAAAGCGATAACCAGCGCAGAGTTATTGGAATTGAATGAAACCGATTTTGATAAAGCGGTAATGGAAAAAAATATTTTTACCCGCATGTTCCCTGAGGTGAAATTAAAGATCATTGAAAGTTTGAAGCGCCAAAAGCAAATTGTGGGCATGACCGGAGATGGCGTAAATGACGGCCCTGCGCTTAAAGCGGCCAACATTGGAATTGCTATGGGCAAACGCGGTTCGGAGATTGCCAAAGAAGCTTCTTCTTTAATTTTAACAGACGATGATTTTGGAAAGATGGTAGATGCCGTAGCGATGGGAAGAAAGATTTATGCCAATCTTAAAAAGGCCATTCAATACATTATTTCTATTCACATCCCTATTATTTTAACCGTGGCATTGCCATTGGTTTTAGGCTGGATTTATCCGGCCATATTCACGCCGGTGCATGTTATTTTCTTAGAACTGATCATGGGGCCAACCTGCTCTATCGTTTATGAAAATGAGCCGTTGGAAAAGAACAGCATGTTGCAAAAGCCACGCATCATCACCAATACTTTTTTTAATTTGAAAGAATTAACCATTAGCATTTTTCAGGGTTTGGCTATCACTGCCGGAACATTATTTATTTATCAACTTTCGGTGCAAAAAGGATATACGGAAGAGATGACGCGCGCTCTTGTATTTACCACCTTAATTTTTGCCAACCTGTTTTTAACACTGGCAAACCGATCATTTTATTTTTCTGTTTGGGATACTTTTAGAAATGAAAATGTCCTTTTAAGAATAGTAATTGTTGCCACACTTGCTTTGCTTGCAATGATTTTATACGTCCCTGCTTTCTCATCCTTTTTCAAAATAACTTCTTTAAATGGAGATGCAGATGGGTTGGGCAATTATCACTGCTTTTGTGTCGGTGATCTGGTTTGAATTTTATAAATTGATAAGAAGAAAACAGAGTCCTTTTAAAATTACTGAAGGATAAGCATTTATGGAATTTCGCTGTGGATCGTACAATTCAAGGTTTCGCTATAGATCGTGTTCCACGATTTTTTTAGAAAAGTAAAAAACTACAAAATGGCTTTTCTGTCTTTTACTTTTGTTTGTAAACACTTATCAGTTTTGCCGAAGCCGAACCGAGTGCTAAGTTAATGCTGGTTTGCAATTGACTATTCTTTGCTGCATTAACTGCTGCAATACCTTCAGGCAATAAAATGATAAATGCTATCACGATTCCTACCAAACTTTGAGGCAATTCATATATGCGATGCCGATACTATTGATAACGTCTTGGCCAAATCAACAGAAACACGAGGCTTATCAAAAATGTCTTGTTAGAAATAGTTGCCTTTCTATTTTCCGGTTCCTCAGTTTCGGTTGATAAGAATACTCCTATGCCGTACATAGAAGCAAAACAAATGTTGTACGGTCGTTTTGTGTCCATGATGAAAAACAATGTGAACCTTTTTTCAATTGAAAAACAACAATCAATACCCATGCAAAACCAGTAAAGGAATTTTGGTTTGGTAAGTCATTTTTTTTGTATGAGATGGCTCAAATATTTTTGTAAAAAAATTCCGCTTGCGCGCCACCATTATCAGCAAATCAGTTTTATGCTTTTTTAAAAATTTATTGATTCCTTCTTCTATGTCATCCTTCTCTATGATGTTGAAAGAATGATTGTATTTGTCCCACATTAATCCGGTGCTCATTTTACCGGCAATCATTTCCGCTGAGAGTTTTGAATCTTTTTTCTGCACATTTAAAATCTGGATGAAGGGATCAAACTTTGCGATTATTTTTTCCAGCAGAGGAAAATTAACCAGCATTTTTTCATCGTTGAAATCGGAGGCAAGAGTAACGGAATTAATAGTCTGATAAGACGCATTTTTGGGCACCACCAGCAGTGGAACAGATGTTTTGGCAATCATCGAAGTGGTAGTACTTCCAAACCTTGAATTGCTTTCGCCTTTGCCTTTCATTCCTAAAATAATTAATCCAGGTTTAATTTTTTCCGCCACTTCAGTAATTACAGTTACCGGTTTTCCTTTCTGCACAATGCCTTTAATCTTCACGGTAAATTTCCTGGCAATTCCATCGATCTCCGCTTTTAAAAATTTTTCATTGGCCGAATCCAATTCTTCCAAAGAATCATAAACTTTGGCATCCGCACTTTTATCAAATTTGGATGTGCCGGCGTATGCGTGAACCAATGTTAACCTGGCATTAAAGGCGTTGGCTATAAATGCAGCGTGGCTTATCGCATTAAAGGAAGCGTCGGAAAAATCAACGGGAACTAATATATCTTTCATGATTTTTTTTTGTAAAGCTAAAAAAAACCAATCAACACAAATATGATGTGCATCCTGAGATCAGATGATTGAAATCACCAAAAAAAACGCCTGTCGCCCAAACTTTTGGGTGTCATGAAAATCATTTTTGCTTTCATTCTGCTCAAAAAAAATAGTAAAATCTATATTTTGGCTTTTATGAAAACGTTTACAGGCAAAATCTAATAAGCAGTCGCGATTTTGTACAACAGGCATGTGCACACGAAATCGTAAAAATCTATATCTGACGTTTTGAGCTTTTATCAAAAAGAACAATGAATACGTTTTTATTTCCAGCCGCCGCCGAGAGCACTATAAAGATTGACCACCGCATTTAATTGTTGCAACCGGTCGTTCACGCGGCCTAATTCAGCCTGCAACAAACTTTGCCTTGCAGTAATGATCTCTGTGTAATTTGCGAATCCATTTTGTAAAAGCTCCTGCGTGTATTCCACCGATTTTTGCAAGGCGGATACCTGGTTGGCGCGGATGCTCATTTTATCATTGGCGTGGCTATAAAGCGATAAAGCATTAGATACTTCCTGGCCCGCGGTTAACAACGTATTTTGGAAATTCAATAACGCTTCCTGCTGTTGCGACCTGGCTACCTCAAGCCTTGTTTTATTCGCCCGCCTGTTAAACACGGGTTGTGTTAAACCGGCGCCAATACTGGCTGCCAGGAACCCCGGCCTGAAAAGGTCGCTAACTGTAAGCGCATTTAATCCTGCAGACGCAGTGATGGTAAACGATGGATAAAAATAGGTTCTTGCCACATTGGTTAATTCGAAATAGTAGCGGAAATTTTGCTCTGCCTGCTGCACATCGGGCCTGTTGGCCAAAAGTTGCGCCGGTACGCCGGTTTGTAAAACTGAAATCATGTTTTGATTATCTATTGAACCGCGCGCTATTCCCGTTGGCGCATGCCCCAGCAAAATGCTCAGCGCATTTTCTGTTTCGGTGATATTTTGTTCCAGGTCAGGAATGGTTACTTCGGCGGCATAACGCTGCGCCTCACTCTGCACTACCGCGGCTTCCGTTACGCTGGCTGCTTCCTTCAGCGCCTTCATGGTTTGCACCGTCGAATCCCAGTTGCTCACTGTTTGCCTGGTTATTTCCAGTTGCCGTCCAGCGCAAGCAAAGAATAATAATAGTTGGCAATGCTGGCCACCAGGTTGGTTTGTACAGCCCGGCGCTGCTGATTCTGTTTGTAATAAACTGGCCAGCGAGGCTTTTTTGCTGCTGCGCAGTTTGCCCCAAATATCTGCTTCCCACGAAGACGAGGCTCCGATTTGGTATTGGGTAGCACTACCTAACGCAAGGCCCTGTGTTTTAGAAAATTTGGATTGAGTAACACCGAGATTGGCATTGAGTGTTGGTAAAAACGCTGCACCGCTCTGCATATAATATGCCTGTGATTGTTGTATGTGAGCATAGGCAATTTGCAGATTGATATTATGTTGAATACCTTCTGCTATCAGTCTTTGTAAAATCGTATCGGTAAACAATTCGTTCCAGTGCAGGTTGGCGATTGAAGTGGTATCAGTTGTTGCCACACCGCGAAACAAACTATCTGCACTGACCGCCGGGCTTTGGTAAGTTTTGGTAACCTTACAGGAGGCAAATACCATTGCCATAAGCGCGGTTAAAATAATTGTATTGAAAATCTTTTGGTTCATAATTTCTTTATTAAAATCCTTACGCTTGTACCGGCTTATGCCCTGATTCAGTTAAATTTTCGCTTGCGGCATGTTCATGAGGTTTAGGCGGCCCGCTTATTTTCTCCTGCAGCGACTGAAATACAATAAACAAAGTGGGTATTACGAAAATTCCTATTAATGTTCCGATGAGCATACCGCCCACCGCGCCTGTGCCAATGGAACGGTTTCCGGTAGCGCCTGCGCCGGTGGAGAGCATGAGCGGAAGCAACCCAAAAATAAATGCGAAGGACGTCATCAATATCGGCCTCAATCGCGCTTCTGCACCCTTTATGGCTGCTTCAATAATAGGCATTCCCCGTCTTCTTCGCTCTAAAGCAAATTCCACAATCAGAATTGCGTTTTTGGCTAACAATCCTACCAACATAATTAGTGTTATCTGCAAATAAATATTATTGCTTACGCCAAAAATTTTGGCGAATAAGAATGCTCCGGCAAGACCAACAGGCAACGAAAGCAAAATGGAAAACGGCAAAATATAGCTTTCATATTGAGCACTTAAAAGAAAGTACACAAATAAGATGATCAGCAGGAAAACAAACGTGGTTTGTCCGCTCGCGGATATTTCTTCTCTTGTCATTCCGGAGAACTCGTATCCATAACCGTTAGGAAGTGTCTGCGCGGCTACCTCTTCAATTGCTTTAATTGCATCCCCGGAGCTAAACCCAGCTTTTGGTGCACCGTTTATGGCTATGGAGGTAAACAAATTAAACCTGGGGATCGACTGGGGGCCATACACTTTTGTAAGCGTCATAAACCCGGTGATCGGCGCCATAGCGCCAGAACTATTTCTTACATAGATATTATTAAGACTTTCAGGATTGGCTCTGTAGCTGGTGTCAGCCTGGTACATTACCCGGTATTGTTTTCCAAACTGATTAAAGTTGGATGAATAGACGCCGCCATAATATCCCTGCATGGCATTTAAAATGGCATTTACCGTGAGGCCTGCCTCCTTTACTTTTGCTACGTCTACATCAATTTCGTATTGAGGAAAATTAGGACTGAATGAAGTAGAAGCATATTGTATCTCCGGCCTTTGATTAAGCGCGGCGAGGAAGTCTGTACTTACTTTATAAAACTTAGCAATATCGCCGCCCGTTTTATCCTGCAATTGAAATGAAAAACCGCCCGATATGCCAAAGCCCTGCAATGTGGGTGGTGCAAAGAAAATAACTGTTGCATCACGAATGCCGCTGGTTTTGGCAAATAGCTGACCGATAATAGATTTTACATCCTGCCCTTTTCCTGTCCGCTCGCTCCATGGCTTTAATTTCATAATAATTAAACCATAGTTACTGCCCGCGCCGCTCAAAAGCCCTACCCCATTTACTTTTAGTATAGTAGTAATTTCGGGGATGGTTGCCGCCAGCTTTTCAACCTCGGCTGTAATTGCGGCGGTGCGCTCTGCAGAAGCCGCCGGAGGCAGGGAAACATCGGCCATAATTGCCCCCATATCTTCATCGGGCACAAACGCTGTTGGGGTGGTTTTCATTAAGAAGTAAAACACACCGGAGAATACGATAATAATCAGGAAAGCGATCCATCCTCTGTGCGACAGGAACGTAACTGCTTTTTCATATTTGTTTTTGGTGGCATTAAAACCAGCGTTGAAAGCAAGATGGAATCTTTCCATCAAATTTTTCTTTTTGGCGGGATCTTCACCTTTATGCGACTTCAAAAACAGCGCCGCGAGGGCCGGACTTAATGTTAGCGCATTAACGGCTGAAAGCACGATGGCGATTGCTAATGTAAGTCCGAATTGTTTATAGAATACGCCGGCCGAACCGTTAATGAATGTAACCGGCACAAACACCGCGGCCATAACCAAAGTAATCGATATGATGGCTCCCGAAATTTCAGACATGGCGTCTTTACTGGCTTTTAGCGATGAGGTGTAACCTTCATCCAATTTTGCATGCACGGCCTCAACGACTACTATGGCATCATCTACCACAATACCGATGGCCAGCAGCAATGCAAATAAAGTTAGCAGGTTAATGGTAAATCCGAAGATCAGCAAAAAGAAGAAAGTTCCTAAAATAGCCACAGGTACTGCAATGGCCGGAATTAATGTGGAACGAAAATCCTGCAGGAATAAAAATACCACTAAGAATACCAATATAAATGCCTCGATCAGTGTATGAATTACTTTTTGGATTGACGTGTCCAAAAAGTCGTTGACGTTAATCAGTGTTGTATAATGAATACCCTGGGGAAAGGATTTGGAAGCGTCTTCCAGTACTTGCAAGCTTCCCTTTATTACGTCCTGCGCATTTGATCCTGCGGTTTGGCTTATGGCAACACCCACAGAAGGTCGTCCGTTTGTGGTTGAAGTGGCGGCGTAGCTCAGTGCACCCAATTCTATTCTTGCGATATCTTTCAGCCTCAGTACCTGGCCGCCAGGCGTTGCCCGCACCACTATATTTCCAAATTCATCGGTATTTTTTAAGCGGCCTTTATACTTAATGGTGTATTGAAAAGATTGCGCTCCGCGTTCACCAAACTGGCCTGGCGCTGCTTCTATATTTTGCTCAGCAAGAACTGCGCTGATGTCGTCGGGTATCAATCCGTAAGCGGCCATCACATCAGGCTTTAGCCATATCCTCATAGAATAGGTCATTTGTCCGAAAGCGGTTGCATCTCCTACACCGGGTACTCTCTTTATTACCGGTACAAGGTTAATGTCTGCGTAATTCTGAACAAAGGCCTGGTCATAAGCCGGGTTATCACTGTAAAGCGAAAAAATTACCAGGTTACTACTTTGCGTTTTTCGGGTAGTAACGCCTGCGCGTACCACTTCCTGGGGCAGCAAAGGAGTAGCAAGCGCTACCCTGTTTTGCACATTTACGGAAGCAAGATCCGGATTAACACCTAGTTTAAATGTGATGGTAATTCTTGCGGAACCGTCATTGCCGGCAGTAGAAGTCATGTAAGCCATGCCTTCTACTCCATTGATCTGTTCTTCCAGAGGAACTACCACACTATTTAATACCACATCGGCATTGGCACCCTGGTAAGAAGTGGAAACCACAATTGTTGGCGGCGCTATTTCAGGATATTGGGCCACAGGTAACGACGTAATGCCGAGCACTCCCAGTATGACAATGATGACTGAAATAACGGTCGATAATACCGGGCGTTCTATAAAGCGATTAAACATAAATTTCTTTTAAAGCAGAAGCAACCTGATTGATGTTGCATCTTTGTTCAAGTCTACAATTGTTTGGCTGTTAATCTGTTATAAAGGCTATCTTCATTTATGCTTGCAGGAATAATTTTCATTCCTTCGCGTAGGGAAGCCACTCCTTCCAGCACAATCTTATCGCCCGGTTTTAATCCGGCCGTTACTACAAAAAACTGGCCGCCACTGTTGGGACGTACACTGATCTGAGCGCTTTGCACCGTGGCGGAATCGGACACCACATATACAAATTGCTTACCTTGTATTTCGTAAGTAGATTTCTGAGGAACAAGGATTGCTGAATCAACTGTTGCAGGAATTCGTACTGAACCGCTGCTACCACTACGCACCAAATTGCCGGGATTGGCGAAAGTGGCGCGCACACTTACCGAACCCGTTCCTGCATTGATAAGTCCGCTGGCAGTTTCAATCCTTCCTTTTTGAGGAAATACGGATCCATCGGCAAGCACAAGCGAAACAGCAGGAAGCGAATTCAGTTTTTCTTTCATCGTAGCGCCTTTAACATTCTTTAAAAAACTCAGCACCTGCTTTTCATTGATTGAAAAATATGCATAAATATTTCCAATGTTTGAAACAGTAGTAAGAGGCTGCGCGGTGTTACTGCTTACCAGGCTCCCGATCTTGTAGGGAATGGTTCCTACTACGCCATTCACCGGGCTGGTAACTAATGTATAGCCCAGATTAACACGGGCATTGGCAAGCGAAGCTTTGGCCTGGGCTAAAGCGGCATTTTTCGCCTGAAGTGTGTACTCTGCAGATTCAAGCTCATATTTGCTGATGATATTTTTTTCAACCAGCGGGCGTACTTTGTTCACGTTCATTTCTGCGGCATTCACATCGGCAACCGCTATTTTTATATCGGCCTCTGCAGTTCTTACCGCTTGCTCATATTGAGGCGCATTTATCCTAAACAGCAACTGGCCCTTCTTTACAGCGGCACCTTCATCCACATACATTTTATCAAGATAGCCATCTATTTTAGGGCGTATCTCCACATTTTCCTGGCCTTCGATCGTTGCCGGATAATCGCTGAATAAAGTAGTAGTTCGCGGAATAATGGTGAGCGTAGGAAAGTCTTTTATCTGCGCCGCACCGCCCGTGGCTTGCTTTTGACCATTACCACCACAAGAGGAGACCAATGCCGATACCACAGGCAGCAATAACAGTAATAATATTTTGTTCATTCTCAAAGAGGCATCGCCGTTGGTTCCGGTAGTTGGATTATTTTTCATTAAAAAATTTATTTTATAAAATAAGTGTAGCTTCGATAAATCCGGTTTGCATCAAAAATTATTCCCAATAACGAACCGTTCGCCGGCACATCCGATACTTTGAATTAAATTCATTTTCCAGGAATTTTTGCGGCAATAACCGAATCTTTTTTTGCCGCGCAAAGATAACGGTATAAATTTTTGTGTGATCAGCAGAATCGTTCAAAGGCGAACTTTTTATTTTGATAAAAGCCAAAATCTATATTTTAGCATGTATGGGGCGATCTGCAAGAAATGTTATTAAATCATTATTTAAATGAGAAAGTCTTTGTAGTTGGTTACGAAGAATGATAACACCGCTTTCGAACTTCCGCCGATCGATATTAAAGGGATCTCTTCTCTAACCTCTTTAGCATATTTCTGTAATCGCCATACAACTCAAAACATAGATTTTTGCAATTCAATTTAGATGGTAGAAAAATAATTTCATCAACTTTACGCTTATGTAACAGTAATGATTACACGAAAATAAAAACACACATGCCATTATTAAAAGCCTAATAAAGAAAGGCTAAAAAATTTGTAGATTTTTTTCCTCGACAATTTATATAAAGTGAGAGATGCATCGGTATGAGATTGTTAACTAACATAGATAACAATTTCATTTTCATTTTAATAAAGAATATTTTTATTATTTTTTTAGTGTTCATTTCCCGAATAGGTGCCGAACTTTTTGAGGTATCATTAAACTTTAATCCTCAAACAAAGTAAAAAATTATTGTAGATGTTTCTTTCTTAAAATAATCATTTTCCTGTAATTTGTTTTAGAAAAGAAACGAAAATGAGAAAATTAAAACTTCAGACGCAAGTAACGATTGATGGATTTGTAGCGGGGCCGGCGGGCGAAATGGATTGGATGGTGTGGGATTGGGATGAAGAACTAAAAAATTACGTAAAAGAAATAACAGAACCTGTTGACTGCATCGTTCTTGGACGAAAACTTGCGCAGGGCTTTATTCCGCATTGGGCTTCTAATTCGGAACTGGAAGGCGCAGACAAGATGAACAACACCAAAAAAGTGGTTTTCACCAAAACGCTTGATAAGCCCGAAACGGCCAAAGGCTGGGATAATGCCGTTTTAGCAAAAGGAAATCTTGTTGATGAAATAACCGCGCTAAAAAAGCAACCAGGTAAAGACATCATTACCTACGGCGGCGCCACGTTTGTTGCTGCATTGATACAACACAATCTTATCGATGAATTTCACCTGTTTATTAATCCTTCTGCAATTGGTGTAGGAATGACAATTTTTAAAGAACTGGAAGGCAAACAAGACTTTCAATTAATAAAATCAGCTTCATTCGCTTGTGGAATTGTTGTTCTTCAATATGTGCCGAAACCCCTGCAGGCTTAACTATTACCTTCCGAAAAAATTTTGGCAGATTGAACAAAAGATAACAATCAGCTTTTCTACATTTTGGCTTATTTCACCGTTGTGCCCGGGCCTCCCGGAACTGCGGGACGTATTTCAATTTTGCTCGGCAAAGTGCGGGCCGGCATCTGCAAGAGATCACAAACAGTTTGTCCAATATCTTCAGGTTGTATTTTCCATCCATCATTTTCGTTGGGCGTGTGATCATTAAAATAAGTGGCAACGGATCCAGGCATAATGGTACTTACCTTAATTCCATATTTGCGCAGATCGAGCATGATGGCTTGTGTAAAGCCAACCAACCCAAATTTACTGGCGTTGTAGGCCGCTCCATTTTCAAAGAAATTAGTGCCCGCAAGGCTGGCGATTGTAATGATGTAGCCTTTTGATTGTTTTAATGCATCGATAGAAGCCTTCACGCTATTGAATACGCCGGTAAGATTGGTGTTAATAGTGGAATTCCATTCTTCTTCTGTTAAACTGTCAATGGGTGCAAAATGACCGACGCCTGCATTGGCAACAAGCACATCCAATTGGCCAAATTGCTTAATAACGGCATCAACTGCGGCTTTCTCGTCAGCGAGTTTACCTACTTCCGATTGCAGCGCCAATATCTTTGAAGGATCCTGGCTGATGGATGCCGCCGCCTCTTTTGCCGCTGTTAAATGCCGGCTGGTGATGGCAACCCTCATTCCCATATCCACTAACACTTTTGCAATGCCGTAACCAATTCCTTTACTGCCTCCTGTAATATAGGCAACTTTGTTGCTAAGATTATTCATGTTGAATTATAATTTTATAGTTTTAATTATTAAGATTGAGCATTTTCAAGGTAACAATTAAATTTTTATTGATGACTAAAAAAGTCTTCGCGTGCAATGGCAATTTATACGAAATAAAAAATCCATAAATTGATAAAATGGCTTTTCTCTTTGATTTTATAAAAAAAATACCCCGCGTTTGCGGGGCATAAACCTAAACCGTCAACAGTAACTAAGAACTGATTTTTAATGACGTCCGTCGTTGTGCCATGATTTATTTCTGAAAGATGAATTTAGCATTTGTATTTGCCTGTTCCTTTCTCTTTCTATGTTGCGAATGGCCACTTTTTTTTGATGCCTTTTCATGTAGCGGTCATTTTGGATCGACATGATCTTATAATTATAATAACTGTTTATTCTATCTAACTGGGCTCTTCTTTCTCTTTCTGAATAAGCGTTTCGGCCGTCGTATGATCTTTGGTCGTTGCGATTGGAATAACGGCCATTATCTGCGGTTGCATATTGTCCGTCATATCGGTTGCCCTGGTTTCCACGCTGATTATATTGAGCAAATGAAGTGGCAAAAACACCGGTCAAAAATAAAAGGGTAAGTAGCTTTTTCATAAACTTAATTTTTAATTTTTAAAAATTGATGTCGGTTATGAGATTGCCTTTTACCGGAATCGTTTAACAACGAAATGTTAATATGAATAGAAGAATTTTTGAAAAAATCTGCAAGAGGTAATACCAAAAAATAAATAATTGTTTTTTGAGGCGGCTTACATTTTTGTTTAACTGCACACCTGTTTGCGGCTATGCATGAATGTTATATTGTGCTTCATCAAAAAGTGATGATCGTTAATAACGATTGTTACCTTCTACATTTTAAATTCACAATTACTACATTTTAACTTATATCAGGTATTAAAATACGGCTAATGCAAGTCTATTTCGCGCCTGCGCTTTTGGGAGGATAAATTTGCCATCCTCCACCTTGTTTCCGCCTTTGCATCAGCTCGCGCCAGGTAGTTAATATAAAGCCATTGTCCTGTATAAATTTTTTAAAGCCCGGATCAAGCATGGCGAGCATATCCGCTTTGCGCTTGTCCCCGCTATCAGTAATTTCTGAAAAAACTTCGGTTGGATCGGTGCAATGCATAATCACCATTGTTACGCCCGGCTTCAATTGCTGCATTGTTTTCTCATACATCTCCACTCTCCATTTCACCAGATGCTCATCATCCCAAGGAGTGCCTGCCGGCAAATCCCAGCCATAACTGCTATTATGTAAATCATCTAAAACGGGCAAGCCCGCATCCCATATTTGTTTTCCTGTTTGCCGGAAATACTGAACTTGGGCCGGTTGCAAACTCATTTCCTGCTGAATATTGCTAACATGGCCGCCGGGAAACATCACCGGTATTTGTTTTTCAATTCCCAGTTGAATATACTTTTCAAGAAAAGCCGGACTCGCAAATAAAGTGCCCATGTGAGAATCCAAATGCGTTGGGTGAAAGCCCATTCTTTCGGCCCGTGCCAACTGGGCGCGGATCTCTTTATCCACTTCGTCAGCAGAAGCGTGTGCAACTACATCTTTTACTTCCGGCCAAAGGCACCCGGTAGAATCCGTTAAACCAGGAACGGCTGCGGCGCCGGCCAATGGCTGCCAGCGGTAATCTTTCCACTCTGCGGTTAAGGTAAGGTGCAAGCCTGCATCTGTTCGCGGATGAGACTTTATATATCTTACTATTTGCGGAACCCAGGGACAGGGCATCATTACGCTGGTGGAATTGGCAACGCCTCTTTCGAAAACCTTTTCAATACCGCGGTCAGAATCAATAGACATGCCGGCATCATCCATATGAAGGATTATGACCCGCGCATTTTTTGGAAAGCCAAGTCTTTCTGCATAAGTGGTGTCCTGCGCATGGACGCCAAAACAAAGTAACATGAGCAACACGCCAAAAGAAATAATTTTCATATCAATCGTTTTATCGGTTTAAAAAATTTTATGGCGGTAATTAATTGCGTCTAAGCTTTAATGTTATATCCATTCATTCGGATCACAAAAATCTATAAAATGGCTTTTATGAAAACCGTTTTATAAAGATATTTACTGATCACTTAATCAAATTATAAACGCTATTTTTCCTCCTGGTCTATCCAGGATACTTTTTGCACCGGGATGTTAGGCTGCCCGATTATATCGCGGTAAAGATCGGGCCGCCTCGCTTTCATATACCTGTATCCGCCGGCATCAGTAAGGCTTTCGGGCTGTAAGGTAGCGCTGACCACCTCATTCCCAAGGTTGCGGCATTCCGCGATTACGTCTCCAAACGGATCGATAATCATAGAACAACCATTCTTAAGCTGGTCATCATCCATACCAATCGGATTGGAGAACACTGCATAAATGGCATTATCATAAGCGCGCGCCGGCAGCCACTTCATCAGCCATTGGCGTCCTTTCAATCCATCAAATTCGGCTCTTAATGAGGTTGGATCTTTCTCCCGGTTTTTCCAGAGCTCAGGATCTACAAAACCGGCGCCGGGCCGTGTGGATGGAGTACACATGGTTACATGAGGCATAAAAATTATATCGGCTCCCAAAAGTTTGGTAGCTCTGACATTCTCAACAATATTGTTATCGTAACAAATTAAAATCCCGCATTTCCACCCAAAAAGATCAAAGATGCAATAGCTGTTGCCGGGCGTTAAATGCGGATTAATGAAAGGATGTAATTTGTGATGTTTGGCAATGAGCCCATCTTTGCCAACGCATACATAAGCTTTATATAATTTATCGTTTTCGTCTTTTTCAAATAATCCTGCAAGGATTACGATATCTTCTTTTGCGGCAATTTCAGTCAGCCTTTTTACGCTTGGCCCGTCGGGAATCAACTCGGCAATATCAAGCATTTGTTCTTTTGAAAGATGCCGCGCAAATGTATAACCTGTTATAGAGCACTCATGAAAAGCGATCACCTTTGCTCCGTCACTTGCCGCCTGGTGGCTTAATCGGGCAATTACATCAAGGTTATAATTTTTGTCGGCACTTTTGTGCTCAAACTGGGCAGTTGAAATTTTTAAACTTTCCATTAATACCATTTTTATTTCGATAATTTAATATCATTTTAAATATGGTGCGCAAGGTCATCAACGCAGCAAAGGACAAAACTTAAAAGTTTTAAATGCCGGTAAATTGCCTCAATCCTAAGTGCAGGCTTTTGCTTTATGAAACTTAATTCACTAAACTATTTTACCGATGGTTCCCAACCATTATAAAAGGCACAAACTGCGGTCATAAAACATATCTCACACTTTGGCTTCGGCCGGCAAATCTCTCTTCCGTGAAACGACATGGCCATACCTGCGTCCCATTCTTTCTGCGGAAGCGCTTCCATTATTTGTTTTTCGATTTTCTTGGGATCGGTTCCGGATGCAATGCCCAGCCTTGGCGCCACGCGGACCACGTGAAGGTCAACAATTACTCCTTCCGCCGCTTCGCCGGCCTCGCGCCTGATCACATTTGCCGATTTTCTTCCTATACCGGGCAATTCTACAAGCTGCTCAAGCTCCAACGGTATGTCACTGTCTGTTTTTATTTTTTGCGCAAGATCGATAAGCCATTTGGTCTTATTGGCAAAATTACGCACGCCACCAATGAAAGGATATAATGTTTCGGGCGTGGCGTGGGAAAGCGATTCCATTGTTGGAAAAGCCTCAAATAGTTTTGGAGCAAGCTCGTTAATATGCCGGTCAGAATCCTGTGCAGATAAAATTACCATTACCAAAAGCTGGTAAACATTACCATATTCAAGTGGATGCTTCGTGCCTTTATATTTTTTCAACAAGGGTTTAATGGCTTCGGGCCAATCAATTTTTGGATGCATAGTTCCTGTTTTTTTGCAAGGATAAAACTACAATAAATAGTAACTTTAATAACGTTTTAAATTAAACCAACTAAATTTTTATAATGAACATTCCAAAAGGACACCAGGCGGTAATGCCATACCTCATTCTGAAAGGCGCTCAAAGTTTTATCAGTTTTACGCAAAAAGTATTTAACGCTGCTGTATTGTCCCAGCATCTGAGAGCAGACCAAAAAACGATCATGCACGCGGAAATTCAAATCAACGGAAGCACCATCATGTTCGCCGAAGCTACCGAACAATTTGAGCCGCAAAATGCCAACTTGTTTGTATATGTTGAAAATGCCGACGAATCTTTTGAGGCTGCAAAAGCAAACGGAGCAACCGTTTTAATGGAATTAAGTAACCAGGATTATGGCCGCACCTGCGGTGTTACAGACCCAACAGGAAATATTTGGTGGATCACTTCTGTAAAATAAAACCGTTGTGATAAGCCAAAAAATAGTTTTTTTGATTTTAAAGCTGAAGACGTTCACTTCGTTTATGGATCACTGTTATACAAATCAGTACATTGGAGAAGGTAATTACAAAATTAGTTTATCCATATAAAAGAATAAATCAGGCTGGGTCGGTATTATCGTTTTAAATTGCAGGCGGTAAGATCCTGTTCATTAACCATCAATAAATTTTAAAGAACCAATACATTTATAACCCTTACAAAACCGGTATGTCTTTAGAACCTTTTCTTGCCTTTTTCCTGATACGTTATTTAAGAAAAACTCTGAGGATTTTTTCACCCAATTTAAGATGGGACAAAACGCTTACGATGTTATTATATGGCGTTGTGGGTCTGTTCATCGTTGAGATTATTTTTCATACACATCCGGTAACTCAATGGGTATGGAGCGCGTTGTTTTTTTACCTTATTTGGATCTGTTTAAAAGAAAGGGATTTTTCATTTGCCAGGCAGGTCATCTACGCCGTACTGCCCGTAGTTGTCCTGTCGCTTTTTAGTGATTTGATGAAGCTAATACAAGTTAGCGCCTATAAAAAAATTGAAGGCTTTATTGATTTGGCTTTTGCCGCAGCGCTTACATGGATGATCGCGCTGTTGGTGAAATCAAACAGGCAACAAAAGGCGCTGGAAAACGAAAGAAGAAAAACAAAAGAACAGGAAGAAAGAAACAAATTTGTAGAAGGACAAAAAGACCAGTTGGAAGTGTTGGTAAACGCGCGCACAGCGGAACTCACCAAACAGAAAGAAGAACTGCAACATGCCATTGCGGAATTAAAATCTGCGCAGGCACAACTTATTCAATCAGAAAAAATGGCTTCGCTTGGTGAGCTAACCGCAGGCATTGCGCACGAAATTCAAAATCCATTAAACTTTGTAAATAATTTTTCAGACGTGAACGCAGAACTCATCGACGAATTAAAAGAAGAATTAAGCTACGGCCATAAGGACGAGGCAATTGCCATCGCCAACAGCATCAGGGAAAATGAGCAAAAAATAAATCATCATGGCAAACGCGCCGATGCTATTGTAAAAGGAATGCTGCAACATTCGCGCAGCAGCACCGGGCAAAAAGAACCAACCGATGTAAATGTTCTGGCCGATGAATACCTGCGTTTAGCCTATCATGGTTTACGGGCAAAAGACAAAACTTTTAATGCAACTTTAAAAACAGACTATGATCAAAATATCCAAAAAGTAAACGTGGTTCCCCAGGAAATTGGCCGGGTGATTTTAAATTTAATCACCAATGCTTTTTATGCAGTTGCCGACAAAAAGAAATTGTTGCATGATGCCTACTCGCCGACGGTTTCGGTAAGTACCAGGCAATATGCGGATAAAGTGGAGATAAAAGTGGCAGACAATGGCAACGGCATTCCGCAACCATTGCTTGGAAAAATATTTCAGCCCTTTTTTACCACCAAACCTACCGGAGAAGGCACCGGCCTGGGGTTGAGCCTTAGCTATGATATTGTTAAGGCCCACGGCGGCGAATTGCAACTGAAAACCACCGAAGGAAATGGCACCGAATTTTTAATTGAATTGCCGGTGAAATAATATCTTCGATTAAAACAGTGCTCCAACAGCTAAAAACTATCAGGCAAATTATTTAAATTTATCTCCATGAAAATATTAGTGGTTGACGACGAAAAAGATACACAAACCCTGTTTGAGCAACGCTTTAGAAAACAGATAAAAAGTGGCGAACTCAATTTTGATTTTGTCTATTCCGGGGAAGATGCCCTCTCCTATCTCGATGACCGCGGCTCTCAAACAGTTCTAATCCTTTCTGACATTAATATGCCCGGCATGAGCGGATTGGAATTGCTAAAAAAGATAAAACATAATTTTGTTCCGCCGCCCCGCGTGGTAATGATGATCACTGCTTATGGCGATGCCGACAATTACAGCCAGGCGATGAGTTTGGGCGCAGATGATTTCCTTACAAAGCCGTTAGACTTTAATCTTTTGAAAGAAAAATTAATAAACAAATTAAATGATAAAGATATTAGTAGTTGACGACGAAACAGACCTGGAGCTACTGATAAAACAGCGGTTCCGCAAGCAGATACGCCAGCGCGAATACGAATTTGTGTTTGCTGTAAACGGCAAAGATGCGCTGGAAAAAATTGGAGAACACCCGGATATAGACATCGTTCTTACCGATATCAATATGCCCGAAATGGACGGCCTTACTTTGTTAACAAAATTGAACGACACCAGCCCTCTCATCAAATCTGTTATTGTATCGGCGTACGGCGATATGGACAATATTCGCGCAGCGATGAACCGGGGAGCTTTCGATTTTATCTGTAAGCCCATCGATTTTCACGATCTTGATTTGACGCTTCAGAAGACGATTTTGTATGTAGACCAGATTCACAAAACGCTTAAAGCCATCAAGGAAAATAACATTTTAAAAATGTATGTAGACAAATCGGTTCTCAATTTTATGGACAGCCGCGGGTTTGAAGAAACGCTTTTGGTGAATGAAACCATTGAATCTACTGTAGTATTTATCGATATCTGTAATTTTACTTCTATATCCGAAACTGAGCCCGCAGATAAGGTAGTAAAATTATTAAACCGGTATTTTGACGTAATAGTTAAAGAAATACTGGCCCAGGACGGCTATATCGATAAATTTATCGGCGACGCCGTGATGGCAGTATTTAAAGGCGAATTTAACCTGGACAGGGCCATAGAAGCGTGTTTGGCGGTGAGAAAAAGTATCGAGGCACTTCCGGCGCAAACAGATCTGCTGGAGTTTTCACCAAAGCTGGCCATAGGAGTCAACTGCGGCGAAATGATCTCCGGCAATATCGGCTCCGCCAATCTTCGCAGGCTGGATTATACCGTTATCGGCGATTCGGTGAACACGTCGCAACGGTTACAAAGTGCCGCAAAAGCCGGCCAGATTCTTATCAATGAAGATTCGTACCATAAGGTAAAAGAATCTTTTCACTGCAATAAAGTGGGCGATGTGAAACTAAAACATAAACAATTGCCCGTTTCAGTCTACGAGGTGCTGGATTGATGCTATTTACGTTTAGGCATAAATGTTATACAACGTTGAAATTGAGAGCCAGATAAGCCATTTTGTAGTTTTTTGGAATTCGATCAAAAAAGGAAAAAGCAACCGGCAACAAAGAGGATGTTATTTCACCAGTTTTACATTTACCGCGTTGGGTCCTTTGGGTCCCATTTCTATTTCAAAAGTTACCTTGTTGTTTTCTGTAATGCGCTCAGTTAAAGAGTTTGCGTGAACAAAAATGCTTTCCTTCGTTTCAGCATCTTTTATAAAGCCATATCCTTTCGAATCATTAAAAAACGTAACGGTTCCTTTTCGGATCAGATCCTGTGGATCGGTCGGCTCATGCTTTGGCACGCCAAGCTCAATGTCTTCCACATTAATTACAATTTTTTTTCTCGGATCCGGCGGCATTGATGAAAGATTTCCGTTCTCATCAAGATATGCATACATACTTTCCGGATCGCCGTTTTTATTTTGTTCTTTCCGCTCTGCCTTCTTCTCTGCCTTTTCTTTTTTATTTTGTCGTTTTTTCTTTTCCCGTTCCTTTTTGTTCCATGTTTCTGCCATATAAAAAAATTTTTTTTTAGTAGAATTCAATTTTACCGAAGCAGGTAAATTTACCGAAAATTCACTGAATTTGGTGCTTGAAATCGGTTAAAGGTAGGTGAATATTCTTCGATTTCCAGTTATCCGTTGTGGGCCTGCTTTAGCGCGGTGAAGGCCATTGCTAAAACTATCATCCGGGCGAATTCTTTGTAGACCCGGACGGAAACCCCGAAACTTTAAATTCATAATCAATATATACTTGTCAGTTGATTTTAAAGTACTGTTTTCGTAATAGTCAACCGCTCCGTCCTTGTTGAAAATATATTTTCAATTCAGACTAATTGTGGTTGGCGCTTTTGCAAATAATGGATATCCATCATCCGAATTATTGTGCGTTCCGTTAATTTCCGGGATTTAAACTTTCTATAATCAATTTTATTGTTTTGTCGTCGACGCTGTCAAACTCTGATTTATCATAAATGGTTAACAGATAAACTTCATTGTTGTCAGAATTCAAGTCGACTAGTTCTTGTTTGAGAGAGGGAAATTTTTTGACAAGCCGTTTAACATCTCTTTTAAACATGTCGCTGGGGATAACACTAAAGTTCATTTAAAAATTCTTTCAGCGTTTGCTTATGACCTTTTGTTTTTTTAAGAATGGCTACCTCTTCGAATGCGTCTTTAAGATCAGACTTTAGTTTTAAAGCCTGCTCGTATTTTTTCAATTTTCCAAGCACTTTTTCCCAATCAGTCAGAGGCAACTGAACTGCATTTGTCTTACCACTTAAGTCGTTTACGTATTGAAGTGCAATTTTCATGTGCCAAATTTAAATCATTTTGCCCAATTATGCGTGCCGAAGGGTATGCAAATCAATCTTATTTCTGCGGCTTAAAATCATCATTATTATACATCGATTTATTAAAAAGATAGTATTTGCCGTCTTTGTTATTTCGCCAATACCTGTGGCCCATTACATCATAATAATATCTGCCGTCAACACTTTTGCTTGCGGCACTGTCGTTCACTGTAATTACTTTGGGAAACTCAGCTTTTGCAGTTCTTTTAATAACTGCTTTTTTAACAGCAGCAGAATCAGTTTTGGTCACCTCTCCTGTTGAAACGCCACTGATCGGGGTAACTGAAGCTGTTTTTGAAGGATGGGATTTTTTGCTGCAACTATGTAAGAAAATGGAAAAGAAACCTACTGTAACCAGCAGTAACAGTCTTCGTAATAATTTCATCGCGTCATTTTTTCCAAACTTGCCAAAAATTATGCCATTCAGATAAGGATTTGAATAATACAAATTTATAGATAATGAATCGGGTAATAATTTAAAAATTTATTGCGTGTATTCATAACTGTTAGACTTGCAGCGGCGTATCAAATGAAAACTAAAAATGAAAACGCTATTAAAAAACACCTCTATGTTGAGAAAAGCCATTTTATAGTTTTTTCGATTTTTAAAACATGGCGCTAATAAGCTCATCGGTTGTGATGCCGCGAAAATAACTATCCGTTTTATAGCCTTGCAGCGCTTGCCTGATTGCGACCTCATCATGAGGAATATTTTCCAGGGCTTTTTCTATTTCTTCAATGTCTTTTTCATTAAAGAAATCGCCAAATATTTTTACTTTTTTAATGATGCCGTTTTCTGCATCAATATTCATTTCAAGCGTGCCGCCTCCTGTGCGAATTCCTTTCTTAAAACTATAATCCGGAGAGCGACCATAGTTCCATTCGCGCGTAGCATATTTTTCGTCCCGTATTTTTTGAATCGCCTTAATATCCTCGTCAGAAAATTCATACAAAACACAATCATCGTGCGTGGCAATAATATGCTGCATCACTTTATTGGTAAATTCTTCGAGCGAGATGGGCGTTTGTAAATGTTCAGCAATATTGGTAACTCTTTTTGGAACCGATTTTACTGCTTTGTCGGAATATTTCAATGGATTTATTCTTAGTGCCTCGCTTACATTTTTCATTTCCGAAGAAAACAATAATGTGCCATGATGTAATATTTTATTTTTATAAACATGCTCGGCGTTGCCGGAAAATTTTTTTCCATCGATGGTGAGATCATTCCTTCCCTCAAATTGCGCATCCACTCCAAGCTCGCGTAAAACCTCCAGGATGGGCTCAGTATATTTTCTGAAATCAACCATTTCGCCATCTTTTCCGGTACGGGTAAACGAAAAATTAAGATTTCCCAAATCGTGGTAAACCGCGCCACCACCGGATAATCGCCGCACCACTTTAATATTATGATCTCTTACATAATCAACATTAATTTCGGCCAGGGTGTTTTGATGTTTGCCAACAATAATGGCATTGTCGTTTCTCCAAAGCATAAAGCAGTCTTCGTTAAGGTGCTTAAAAATATATTCATCTGTAGCTATATTAAAATAAGCATCCGTAGAATGATGATGGATACAAAGCATGTTGCGTTTTTTGCCAAAAATAAATCATTTCTTTTCCCTGCTTTTATAAATGGCTATTGCCTCATAGATTCATATTTTTCCCGCTCAAAATTATTCACGTTGCCACCTGCACTTTTAATTATCTTTAAATTAATAATAACCGCTCCTGATAAAATTCAATTTTATATTATGCCATTAGTGCTTTGTATTGTTGCCATTCTGTTGTTGATTTTGCTGGTTGTATATTTTAAGCTCGACACTTTTATTTCCTTTCTGCTGGTTAGTATTGGATTGGCGGTTTCAACCGGAATGGACATTCGCGGCATTTCTTCTTCTATTCAAAATGGCATTGGCAAAACATTGGGGCCTCTGGTAGTGATATTGGGCTTTGGCGCAATGCTGGGAAAATTAGTGGCCGATAGTGGCGCCGCACAACAGATCACCGCCTCGCTCACAAAAATTTTTGGAGTTAAAAAAATGCAATGGGGAATGGCACTGGCAGGATTAATTATCGGGATCCCTTTGTTTTATACAGCCGGTTTTATTGTTGCAGTGCCTTTAATTTTTGCCGTTGCGTCTACTACCAGGTTGCCTTTGTTGTACATTGGTGTTCCCATGCTGGCAGCACTTTCCGTGGCACATGGCTTTTTGCCGCCACACCCCTCGCCCACCGCAATTGCAGAGCAGTTGCACGCCAACCTGAGTAAAACACTTATCTTCGGATTGATTGTTGCCATCCCTACCATTACGCTTGCCGGGCCGATCTTTGCAAAAACTTTAAGAAAATACAATCCACCGGCATCTAACAATATTCTTCAAATACATTCTTTACCCGAGGATAGGTTGCCGGGTATTGTCATAAGTTTAATCACTGCTTTAATGCCGGTTATCCTGTTGGCATTTACTGCATTGATCCTATTAGTTGTTCCAGCAGAAAGCGCACTGGGTAAGGTTATGGCATTTATCGGCGATCCTAATATTGCAATGCTATTGTCTGTTTTAACTGCCGTTTATTTTTTGGGAGTAAGAAGAGGAAATAAAATACCGGCTATCATGAAACAATTGGAGGAGGCTTTTAAAAGCATCTCTGTAATTCTTTTGATCATTGCCGGATCAGGAATATTTATGCAGGTAATGAGCGATGGCGGCGTAAACGTCTATATCGGCCAAATATTAAAAGATCTTCAATTATCGCCGCTGGTTTTAGGCTGGCTGATAGCCGCTATTATTCGCGTGTGCATTGGATCCGCCACGGTTGCAGGTCTTACCACCGTTGGAATTATGTTGCCGGTGCTCGGCATTAATGAGCACATTCACCCTGAGCTGATGGTGTTATCAATTGGCGCGGGAAGCCTGATGTTTTCTCACGTTAACGACGGTGGTTTCTGGCTCTTCAAAGAATATTTTAACTTAACCATCAAAGAAACTTTTTTAACGTGGAGCTTAATGGAAACAATTGTTTCTATCACCGGGTTGTTGGGAGTTTTGGTTTTGAATTATTTGGTATGATGGTGCTGAAGAAGGTTTGATGATTTGGCAATAAGATCTCTTCTTCTGAAAAGCTAAAAAGTAGATTTCTTCATTTCTCTTGTAAAGATCATGCTCTGATGATTTCATCCTCTCAAAAACTTTTACCTTTAGCGTCATTTAATTTAAAAACTTTAAAGAAGACATATGCCACAAACTCCCGAAGAGCAACTCCTTCAATCTGGATTAACCTTACCGCCTCAACCTAAGCCCGGCGGCATTTATAAGCCTTGCCTGCAGGCAGGTAATTTGATATACGTTTCGGGTCATGGCCCGGTAAAAGAAGATGGCACACTAATAACCGGAAAAGTAGGAACCGACCTGGATGCTGATGCTGCAAAGCTTGCCGCGAGGCAGGTTGGCTTAACCATACTAACTACATTAAAAGCAAATTTGGGAAGCCTGGATAAAATTAAACGGGTGATAAAAGTGTTGGGTATGGTAAACAGCACGCCCGATTTTGAGCAGCATCCTTATGTCATCAACGGGTGCAGCGAATTGTTTGCGCAAATATGGGGCGATGATAACGGTGTTGGCACACGAAGCGCAGTGGGCATGGGCTCCCTGCCTGGAAACATTGCGGTAGAGATAGAAGCAATTTTTGAATTGGCGTAATGATCCGGCCCTAACGCTTTTCTTTCGCCGGCCTGAACAATTTGCATTCAAAATAAATATCTAACAAAAAATCATCAAAAGAAATATCAAAATGCAAGAACCCTGGTATCAATTAAATCATCCCGAACAAATTGATTCTCCCGCTTTACTCATTTATAAAGATCGCGTGGCATCTAACATCCAAACGATGATTCATATTGCCGGCGATGCAGCCAGGCTTATACCACACGTAAAAACGCATAAGATGGCAGAGATTGTAAAAATGCAATTGGCTGCCGGCATTCATCAGTTTAAATGCGCCACTATTGCCGAAGCAGAGATGTTATCAGAAGCCGGTGCAAAAAACATTCTATTGGCTTACCAGCTAACAGCGACAAAAGCTGTACGGTTTCTTGCACTCATAAAAAAATATCCTGATATTGAATTTGCATCGCTGGTAGATAATATCGATTCATCAAAAATGCTGAATGATTTATTTGCCAAAGAAAACAGGGTTGCCAAAGTTTTTATTGATGTGGATGCAGGAATGCACCGCACAGGTATTGCACCTGGAGTTGCCGGCGCCAATGATGACGCGCTTTTTGATTTGTTTATTTATTTAGATCAACTGCCAAACATCAAATGCAATGGTTTGCATGTTTATGATGGCCACATCCGCGACGAAGATTTTGAATTACGCAAAGAACATTGCGAAACAGGTTTTGCTGATGTGAATGCGGTAGTAAAAAAAATCAAGGATTCAGGCTTTCCCGCACCTTTAATCATCGCAGGCGGTACACCTTCTTTCACAGTTCATGCTTTAAATAAAGAAGTGCTTTGCAGCCCGGGCACCTGCCTGCTTTGGGATTATGGCTATAATGCTATTTTACCCGAACAGCCATTTGAGTTTGCAGCCTTGCTGCTAACAAGGGTAATCTCTAAACCCGCGCCAGGATTGATTACTACCGACCTCGGCCATAAATCCGTAGCTGCGGAAAATCCAATTAATAAAAGAATATTTTTTCTGAATCTTTCCAATTATAATGTGCGCTCGCAAAGCGAAGAACATTTGGTGGTGGAAGTAAAAGATTGGGAGAATATTCATGTGGGCGATGTGTTGTATGGCGTTCCATACCATATTTGTCCGACGGTGGCTTTGTATGATGAAGCCAATGTAATTGAAAACGGAAACCTCGTGGATCAATGGAATGTCGTGGCCCGAAAGAAAAAAATTAGTATTTGATAACAGAAAGCTTAGAATGAGAAAAGTAAAAATATAGATTTTGGCTTTTCTCAATCGTTTAAAAAAATTCTATGTATGTCCCAAATGATTTTTGATGCCCATCTTGATCTGAGCATGAATGCAATGGAATGGAACCGTGATCTTACGCAATCCGTTGAGGCCATTCGCGAAAGAGAAGAAGCCATGAATGACAAGCCGGACAGAAGCAAAGGCACGGTTTCGTTACCTGAAATGCGAAAAGGAAATATTGGCATTTGCGTGGCCACAATGATTGCAAGATATGTGAAACCCGGAAGCAAGTTATCCGGATGGAATTCTCAGGAACAGGCGTGGGCACAAACTCAGGGACAGTTAGCGTGGTATAAAGCAATGGAAGATCTGGGAGAAATGATTCAAATAAATAACACGGATTCTTTGCAGAATCATCTTTCAAAATGGACCAATAAAAATGACGATCATCTTCCCGTGGGTTATGTTTTAAGTCTCGAAGGCGCCGATTCAATTTTGAATATGAGTTATCTGGAAAAAGCTTACCGGAACGGATTGCGGGCTATCGGGCCTGCGCATTATGGCCCCGGCGTGTATGCATATGGAACCGATTCTGAAGGAGGAATTGGAAATAAAGGCCGCGAATTATTAACTGAAATGGAAAGGCTCAATATCATTTTAGATGCCACGCATCTTTGTGATGAAAGCTTTTGGGAAGCACTGGATCATTTCAAAGGGCATGTATGGGCAAGTCATAATAATTGCCGTTCGCTGGTTCCGCATAACCGCCAGTTTAGTGATGATCAGATAAAAGTTTTGATTGAGCGTGGCGCAGTTATTGGAGGCGCTTTTGATGCATGGATGCTCAAGCCAAACTGGGTGCGCGGCAAATCGCTGCCAAAAGAAGAAGGCGTTTTTATGGCAACGGTTATCGATCATATTGATCATGTTTGTCAAATTGCAGGCAACTCTTTGCATTCAGGATTAGGGACTGATCTTGATGGCGCTTTTGGCACAGAGCAATCGCCTGCCGATTTAAATACGATCGCCGATCTTCAAAAAATACCTTCAATATTGAAACAGCGCGGCTATTCAGAAAATGATATTGAGAATATTATGTACAAAAACTGGGTTCGCTTTTTGAATGAAGCATGGGGAGGAAAAAGCACGAATTTTGAAAACACATAACACGAATTTTAAAACACGAATTACACGAATGTAAATCATGGAACAGGAATTTCTGAAAACACGAATTACACGAAAGGGAAAGCTCTAATTCGTGAAATTAGTGCCTAAAAATTAGTGTAATCAATGCTTGTAATTCGTGAAATTAGGGCCTAAAATTAGTGTAATCAATCGCCTAAATCTTTTCATTTGATCAACAATCACAAAAATATCACGCTTTTAAAAATCGATTCTTCTCATCTCAATGAGTTGCAGGAAATCAGCAGGCAAACATTTGTTGAAACTTTTGCGGCGGTAAACACAAAAAACAACATCAATAATTACTTGAATACAGCGCTTACCATCGGCAAATTAACAGAGGAAATCAATAACCCAAATTCTGAATTCTATTTTGCCAAAGCCGGCAAAAAAACGGTGGGTTACCTCAAGATAAATGTGGGAGATGCACAAACCGAATCAACGGAAAGCAACAGTTTGGAAATTGAACGGATATATGTTTTAAAAGAATTCCAGGGCAAAAAGATCGGGCAAATACTTTTTGAGAAAGCAATTGAGATTGCCAGGAAAAACAATATGGATCTTTTATGGCTGGGCGTTTGGGAGCATAACACCGGCGCTATAAGTTTTTATCAAAAGAACGGACTGGTAAAATTTGCCTCTCACCTTTTCAGGTTGGGCGATGATGAACAAACAGATATTATGATGAAGCTTGACTTAAAAAATAGTGCCATTGATTAAGATCCGGAAACCTTTCTCATATAAGCCATTTTATAGATTTTCTATTTTCTATAGCTCTCGTTTTTACTTATCATGGTAGTTGAGCGTTTTCGTTTTACTACAAAATAAAGAATAGAAATCAACCTAACTCCTTTCCTGGAAAAATGGAAAAATGCCGCCGCAGGCGCGCACTATATAACTTTCATCTCATTGCATTTTGGTCGTATTTTTTTAACCGGCACATTGCTAAAAAATTGATCGGTAACATCAATGATGTATTAATAAAATTCGTTCCATTGAAATATGAAAACGATAATTTTAAAGCCAGCGTATCATGTATCAAATTTTTTAACTGCAGTCCATTCAGATCTTAAATTACCGCTTTTACATAGATGCGTGGCAATAGGCTGGCTGAAGGAATAACAATCGGCTTTTGTAACATTATTGGGCGGTAGTCCGGCTGAAAAAACTCTATTGAGCGATAGAATAAACCATGAACTTTTTATTATAAATTTGGCAACGGTTCGGGCAGAAGGAATTCTATTTCCCAGCTGCTGCAAGCCGTAAAACGTAAGCGGTAATTTTGCAAACACAGTCCGTAAACATATCTTATGACAACAAACAACCTGATAATACAGCATTACGGACAGCTTTATGGAGAGCATTGCACGTTTTGACAGATGACGAACCTTATATTATTCAGGATAAAATTGGATATGAACTAACTAAACCCGAAAAAGATTGGCAGGAACGTCCTGATATGAAATTCACAAAACGACTTCGTGCTTCCATCGTTGCCCGTGCCCGCTTTGTGGACGATGTAGCCAAAGAACAAATTAAAAAAGGCATTAAACAGTATGTTTTGCTTGGTGCCGGACTTGACAGTTTTGCCCAACGAAATACGGAAATCAGTTCACAAGTTGATATTTATGAGATTGACCAACCCGACACATTATCCTGGAAAGAAGAAAAGCTAATTGAAAGAGGTTACAAAATTCCAGAAAACCTTCATTTCGTTCCTGTTGACTTTGAAACTTCATCTTGGTGGAATGAACTAATAGCCAAAGGTTTTGACATCCGCCAAACAACTTTTGTTTCCTGCACAGGTGTTACGCTTTATCTTACCAAAGACGCAATTATAGACACACTAAAAAAAATGACTTCACTTGCGCAAGGTTCAATTATTGCAATATCATTTTATTTGCCATTGGAACAACTTGATGAAGAAGACAAACCTTTAATGGAAATGTCAATTAAAGGAGCCGCCGCTTCGGGAACACCGTTTATGAGTTTTTATCCTGTTGACGAAATTGTGAAACTTGCCGAAGAAACTGGTTTGAAAGAAATCCAAATCGTTTCAACAAAGGATATGACAGAAAGATACTTTAAGAACAGAACCGATAATCTTGTTCCCGCGAGCGGAGAATATTTCTTGGTTGCAAGAATATAAAACTCATTATCCTTCTCAAGTAAAAATAAATGATGTTTTGGATGTGTAGCCAAGGGTGGTTTGAGAAAATATAATAAAATGTTAATGTAATTATCGTTCACAAAACCAGCCAGGTTTATGGTAATTTGAGCATAGATATTGCAATATTTATGGGCTTATTTCCTTAAACGGTCAAATAAAATTAAAAATGGTGGATACAGAACAACATTTCGAAAATTTGCAAGAGGTTAATGAGCTACGCCTGAAGAACATCGAGCTAAAAAAAGAATTGGAAAGAGAACAGGTTCTTCATAAAATGCTCTATAAAGATTGGGAGAAATTAACCCAGCAAATATCAGCTCAAAAGCAGGAAGTTTACGAGAGTAGCAGACCAAAAAATTTATTTTATAAATATGCTTTTTATGTGCTTTTAATGGGTCTTATCCCCGTTTTTTATTTTTTATATCCGCGAACAGATAACAAAAAATCCTTTTCTTCACCGGTAGTCTCTGATACTATCCGCTCTGAGGAGATAGCACAAACGAGGGCTGCGGCGCAGGTGACAGATTCCCTCCGCGGAAAAGATTCTGTATCAACCGTGCAGAAAAAGCAAATAAGTAATCAGGAAGTAACCCAGCAACCTGCACCTCCGCAACCGGTATTACAACCCGAAGAAAAAAAAGCGAACACGCATGACAGCACTAATCCGGCCCGGTTAATTATCCGTAAGCAGGTGGTTGAAATGCCGCTTACCGACGATGCCCGGGATTCGATCTCGTCATTAGGATTTAGTGCCTATTTTGATCACCGCCGTAATCCTTTTAGAAGGTCGTCAGAGAAATATAAAGCGTGGGCACAAGGTTGGAATGAGGGTAAGGCAGAAGCGAAAAAACTTGTTGACAAAGATCCGTCCTTAAAACGTTAGTTGACGTTTAGAACATGGTACCTTTTTTAATTCCGGCCAATAGATTTTAGATTTGAATGGATGGCATCATCCCAAAGTCCAAGTCTTGTAAAAATATGTGATGGGAAAGAAGCAGCAGCATTGCAGGTACAGCCCGCAAATTTTTCATGGAATGAATTTCCCTGGCAGGAAGCGATTATTCATTTCACACGTTTGTTGGGTACCGTTCATACTGGAAAATTTGATGCTGCAAAATCGGAATTAATAAAACTAAACCAACTTCGGGATACACTGTTAAAGCAAAAAGATTTGTATAAATCCGGGGAGATTGAAATTCAGATAAAAACCGGCGAGGCATGGATACAGTTTCAATTCGCAAACCAAACCAATGCTTTAAATATCATGAAGCTCGCCGCCGATATGGAAGATAGTACCGGGAAGCATCCTGTAACTCCGGGAGAAGTGCTTCCTGCCAGGGAATTATTGGGTGACATGTTATTGCAAACAAAGCAAAATGAAGAGGCTTTAAAAGCTTATGAAACAGTTCTTGCAAAAAGCCCCAATCGTTTTAATAGTCTTTATGGTGCAGGCATAGCAGCAGAAAAATCAGGCAATACTCAAAAGGCGGTTTTTTATTTCAAACAATTGTTAACTATAGTTGACACCGAAAATTCTGACAGGCGTGAAGTTGTTGAAGCGCGGTCATTTTTGAAGATGCATTAGTATGGTTCTCAGTATTTTTTAATTTTCTAATATCACCACATGGCCAAATCGTCAACGTTAGTCAGAAGCTGTAATGACGATCTTTAGTGTCGAACTAACGGTAATAAAAACAACTAAAACAAACCTTTAATAATTGACGCAATATGCCTTCAATTTGTCGTAACTGCGCCCTTTAATTTTGCAAGATAAAATCATCTTTACCGGAATTTAGCCATTAATTAAACAAGCCAAATAAATACATCAATTATGAATACCGACCATTCAATGAAACTTGACATCTATGTCAACTATCCGGGACATTGCGAAAAAGCATTCCGGTTTTACGAGCAGCATCTTGGCGGAAAAATAAATATGATGATGGCTCACCAACAGCCGCCTGCCAATTTTCCGAAAGAATGGAAGAACCCAATTCTTCACGCAATAATAGAGATAGGCGGTACTATAGTAAGAGGCGCCGATATTCCTGATGCCGAACCTATGCGTAGCGCCTATCTTACGCTTACGCTTGATACCCCGGAGAAAGCAGAACACATCTATAACCTGCTTTCCAGCGATGGCGAAATCTTTATGAAGATGGAAAAGACTTTCTTTGCAAACCGCTTTGCCATGCTGCGTGATCAATTTGGAACGTCCTGGATGCTTCTTAATGAAAATTAGAAATCGCTTCTTTCATATTGTCAAATTTTCACTCAGCGGTAAATCGCTATCAACTTTCGGTCGGCGGAAGGAACTCTTTGAACATTGTTTCCCTAAAGAATAATAGCTTTTCATATTTCAAAATGCAAAATAACATCTCAACAGACAGGCTGCTCTTAAATATTTTGGCCAAAGAAGATTATGAATTTATAATTCAACTCGTTAACTCAAAAGGATGGATCAAATTCATTGGAGATAGAAATATCCATTCAAAAGAGGAGTCGGTAGCCTACATTAATAAAATTGTAGACTCACCAAACATATACTATTGGGTAGTTAGAATTAAGGAAGGGAATATTCCTATTGGAGTGATATCATTTCTTAAGCGGGAATATCTTGAAAACTTCGATATTGGATTTGCATTTCTTCCTGAATTCGAAGGCCGCGGCTATGCTTATGAAGCGGCGAAAGAAATACTATCTATAGTTAGTACCTATCCTGCATACCATACAGTTTTGGCAACCACAATACCGCATAACTTACGTTCAATAAAACTTTTAATTAAACTTGGATTGTATTTTGAGAAGGAGCTGGAAGTAGGAAATCAGAAACTTCACATTTATACAAACTCAAAAATAACTTCAACAACCAACTGAAGAACGTTTGACTCAGGAGAATTATAAACGTATACACCACGAAAAATAAATAGCACAACAATTGCTCAATTTGTAGTTCAGTTGGAGCCGCCGAATAAAGCTAATAATATATCCTTCAAAACAAAACGACAAACGATGAAACAACGAATAAACATGTTGACACTTGGCGTAAATAACTTGAAAAAATCCATGGAATTTTATCAAAATGGGTTGGGTTGGAAAACAAAAGGTATTGTAGGTACTGAATATGAAAACGGTGCAGTAGTGCTTTTTGAACTTGACAATGGAATGATGCTTAGCCTATATGAAAGAAAAAATTTAGCATGGGATAGCAAACTCACCTTGCAAACAGAAAGCGCAACCGAGTTTTCCATTGGATATTTTGTGAACAGCGATAAAGAAGTTGACACTATAATGGAACAAGCAAAAAAAGCAGGCGCAAGAATTACCAAATCAGCACAAAAAGCTTTTTGGGGTGGTTATCATGGTTATTTTCAAGACATAGACGGGCACCTTTGGGAAATTGGTCATAATCCATCATGGAAAATTAAAGAATGAACTATGTTGAAGATTATTAAGTCTGAATTAGGATGAAAGGATTTGAGGATGGAAGGATTAAAAATCTTAATTTCAGACGAAAGGGTTAAAATCCTATGATCTTTTAATCCTAAAAATCCTAATTCAGACGAAAGGAGAAAATCTGAATTAGGATGGATAAGATTTGAGGATGGAAAGATTGTAGATGTAAGGATTGAAATCCTATAATTTTTTTAATCTAAAAATTCTAATTCAGACAAGTAATATTTCAAATAAAAAAGGACAAATGAAGTATGAGCAAATAACACATAAAATAATTGGATGTGCTATGAAAGTACACTCTACATTAGGTAATGGATTCCAGGAAGTCATTTATCAGAGAGCCCTCGCTATCGAAATGGAAAAGCAGGGATTAAAATTTACAAGAGAACTGGAAATGGTTATCTATTATGAGGGAGTAGAAATTGGAACCAGGAGAGTAGATTTTTTTGTAGAAGAATTTGTGATGGTAGAATTGAAAGCACTTATCAAATTGGAAGAAGTGCATTTGGCACAGGCGATGAATTATTGCCAGGCATATCATTTACCCATTGGGTTGCTTTTAAATTTTGGAGCAAAAAGTCTGGAGTTTAAAAGAGTTTACAATTTAAATCATCCCGAAAATAAAGAATATAAGAAAAGTCAGAACTAGGATTAAAAGATTCTATGATTATAGGATTTTAAATCCTTCAATCCATTAATCCTAAAAATCATAATTCAGACGTAACGATTATAGGATTTTAAATCCTTCAATCCATTAATCCTAAAAATCCTAATTCAGACAAAGGAGAAAAAAAATGAAGGCTAACATTAAGAACACAACTTCTGACGAAGAGTAAGAACTACAGCGAAACACAAAAAATCTTATTTATGGAAAAACAACTGCAAGACTTAATTAAAAAAGCGTATGCTGCTTTCAATGCAAGAGACATTAATACGGCCCTTTCAACAATGCATCCGGATGTGCAATGGCCAAAAGCATTTGAAGGAGGATATGTGAGTGGGCACGATGAAATAAGAGCATACTGGACAAGACAATGGAAAGAAATAAATCCCCACGTTCAGCCCGTTGGGTTTAATGAAAGGCCGGATGGGACTTTAGAAATTTCGGTTCAACAATTAGTGAAGGATTTACAGGGTAATCAGTTGTTTAATGGAATAGTAAAGCATATTTATACAGTACAAGACGGTTTGTTACGAAGGATGGATATTGAGGTTGTATAGCATCTAAATGTTTGTCGTATTCAGCCATTAAGATTGTCGCATTTGTGCTGCAGCAACACGATAATTATTGGCGAGATTTGTATCTTAAAAATGATTTTGAATATCTTTTAAAAATCAAAATTACAAGGAGGTAAAATAACATGAGAAAAATAATCGTCACCTCATTTATTACGCTAGATGCTGTAATGCAGGCACCGGGCGGCCCTGAGGAAGATACATCAGGTGGTTTCGAATATGGCGGATGGTCAGCGCCTTTTTCTGATGAAGTTTCCGGTGAGATTATGCAAAAACAGATGAAGGCCTCAGATCTTCTTTTAGGCAGAAAAACGTTTGATATTTTTGCCGCCTATTGGCCTGAACATGCAGACGTCTGGCCAGGCATCAATGATGTAACAAAATATGTGCTGTCTAACACTATCGAAAAATCAGACTGGGAAAACTGCGTATTCCTCAAAAGCGTGAATGATATCAAAAACCTGAAAAATTCGGAAGGTGGTGAAATTAAAGTTTGGGGTAGCGGGGAACTCGTGCAACTGCTACTGAAGAATGATCTGGTGGACGAGCTCTGGCTCAAAATTTATCCGCTGACGCTGGGTAAAGGAAAAAAATTGTTTGCCGATGGCCCTATTCCCGCGGCATTTACATTAATAGAAAGTACGGTTACACCAGGTGGGGTAATCTTTGCCAATTACCAGCGCGCCGGAAATATTGAAACGGGCACTATAGGATCTTAAAAGAAAAGGATTAGTGCACGGCCTAGCAGCGAAACCTAATACTTCCTGGTAACATTTCAGAAAAGCGATTTTATAGATTTTATCATTTTTCTAAAGGCAAATAAAGAAAGTTCTTCATGAAAATATTTTCGTTTGTTTTGAGAAAAACAAAGTTATTTTTTTTCAGAAAGTTGAAGAAGTTGCTGAAGTTCCCTGCCAGCAATGCTTCCGGCAGACGAACAAAATTCAGGTTTTTGTTATTATCTTCATCTTCTGTTTTTTAATCGGTTTTGGTGACGGGATGAAAATGATAAAATGCCAGCTCATCAAGCCAATTGTTAAACGTAAGCGTCAACATTATCAGGCGGGATTATCAACAACACAAATTCAGACAAAATGAAGAAAACAGCATTCATAGTTTTAGCAATTGCGACATCATTCTGTTTGGGTTTCGCCTTTAAAACAATTACAACGAAACAATCCAAACAGATACAAATGAAAAAAGTAACAGGTATTGGTGGCATTTTCTTTAAATGCAAAGACCCTAAAAAAATGAGAGAGTGGTATCAAACTCATCTTGGACTAAATACCAATCAGTACGGAGCAGTTTTTGAATGGCGGCAAGGTGCTGACACGACTAAAAAAGGGTTTACTCAATGGAGTCCCTTTGCCGAAACAACAAAATATTTTGAACCTTCTACAAAGGACTTCATGATAAACTACCGCGTAGAAAATTTAGAAGAACTTGTAGAACAACTAAAAAAAGAAGGTGTAACCATTACAGACAAAATCGAAACAGTTGAATACGGAAAGTTTGTTCACATTGTTGATGTTGAAGGAAACAAAATAGAATTATGGGAACCAAACGATATCGAATACGAAAAATTAGGCGAACAAATGGGAAGCAAGACAACAAAATAGCCAACTATAAAAAGCCAACTCTAACAAGCATTTTGTGTTATGAGGGCCGAATAACTTTTCCTTATTCGCTGTAAACACAGAGCCCAATAAGCTTTGTACGCCATCTTAAAAGCAATACACGAAATGTACTAAAACATATTTTATGAAGAATGCATTTATTTTAATTTTATTAATTTTTAATTGGACAAGTATGACTGCACAAACAAAAGATCCCTGGGCTGAATACATGACACCGTCTGATGTTCATTCAGTATTCGCACAATATGTTGGAAGTTTCACAATGGAAATTACCATGTCTATGGGCGAAGGAAAAGAGCCTGCAATAATAAAGATTGACTCTGAAAATAACTTGTTACTTGGTGGACGCTTTCTTGAAATGAAACAACATGGAAAAATGATGGGTATGGACTATCAATCCATTACCACAATCGGTTTCAACAATACAGATAAAAATTTTGCTTTAACCACCATAACCAATATGGGAACAGGAACATTAAGCCTGTTTGGTAATTGGGACAATAATACAAAGACCGCCAATGTGTTTGGACAATTAACGAACCCGGTTTCAAAGGGAACTATTAATGTAAGACAAACCGTTTCTTTCATCGACAACAACAGCATCTTAATTGAAAGTTTCGACCAGGAAGGCAACAGCCCGGAAAAGAAAACGGTTCAATACAAGCTGGTAAGGATTTAGAAGATCTTCTTTCAAAAAAAATTGACCGGTTATTTTATGCAGGTTAATGATTTTAATGGAACTATGTTTGGATAGTATGCAGCGCAGCATCAGCAGTCATTCATGGTGTTGGTGTACGAGAAAAATTAGTGGATGCATTTCAGTTTTTTCATCACTCTTTTGGGTGGCGAGAAAAGCCATTTTATAGTTTTTAGTTTTTTCGGCCAGGAAAATTAGTTTTATAAAAAGCGAAATTTTTATTATTCTTCATTTGAAAATGAGCATTGATGCCCACTTCAGCCGTGGTTCTATCCGGGAAAACCGTATCGCACAATAGTAGTAAACAAAGAACGTTTAATGATGTATTTAGCGGAAAACAATTCTATTTTTGAAGCCTGCCGCTAGCTATAGATTTCATCATAATTCATTCATTATTAAAAATTAAAAAATGACAAGAATTTTCTTTTCGGTAACATGTATCCTATTCATCCTTCTTTCCTGCACAACATTTAAGCAATTAGATCGAGTAACTCAAAACATGAGGGTGCAGGGACACAATTCTTTTGTGGTTAAAAATAATGGTGACACTTTGTTTGGCAATAAATTAAATGGACCTTCAGGCACCGGAAAATCTTATGAGGCTCATTATAAGAGAAAACAATTTATTTCACTTGATGGAAACGAATACAACGTAAATGACATCCAATCCTTTCAGGACAATTATGCATTGTATCATAAAATGATGGACAAAAGTATTTTGGGGGACGATATTACACTTTTTGTTAAGCTTTTAAAGAAAGGCAAAATAAATTTATATAGTAACGGAGATAGAAAGCATAATGATCAGGTAGTAGATATCTTTTGTTTTCAAAAAGGCAATCAACCAATCAAAGAATTATCAAAGGATGAAATTGTGTCAATCCTAAGTGATAATCGGGAGGCGCTAAGTAAGTTCAATCAATACTTTCATCCGGAAAGAAAGCATGTCAATGTAAAACAACTGGAGTTAAATAAAATAATGGAAGTTATCGAGATTTATAATAGAGGATAAGAACAGTAGCCATGCACCACAAAATTCTTTACGGGAATCAACTTGCCGACTCTCAGTAATTGTTTGTTGGCGAACCTGGACCATAGAAGATTAGCCAGTTTTGCAGAATCAAACATTTACCTATAGGAGTTATTGCTATTTTTTTTGTATAAGAGATGCTATTGTTTTGCTTGTGAATATATAATTCTCCACCCATAATTAGTTTGATTTTTATTTTGTCAACAATATTAACCAGTTACTTTATTCGGGTTAACAATGAGTATTGGTGCACTTTTCAGCTCCATCAGTCACCGGGTTGCAGGGTAAAGAAGCTCTGTTGAGTGATAATTACAAAAATGAACTTTTAATTATATATTTGGCAACCGGGCTGATCGTTTAAACGCGTCTAATAATAAATTGATACAAAAAAATACTATTAAAACTTAACTAACGACTTTTTACTTCACCCTTTCATCATTTCATAATTAACAATATAGATAATGGCAGTAAACGAAAACACTTTGGAAATACCCAGATTAAATTTTGACACAAACGGAGAACTAATAATTACCGCTTCTCCAACTTCTTCAAAAAATGACTTTGATTTCTATGAAGGAAAATGGTATTTGAATAATAAAAAGCTGAAAACAAAATTAAATGGTTGCACTGAATGGACGGAGTTTCAGTCAACTCAGGAAATGTACCGGATTTTAAATGGTATCGGAAACATTGATAACTTCCTGGCCACTTTTGACGGCGTTCCGTTTGAAGGAATGACCGTTAGATTATTCAATCCAAAAACAAAATTATGGAGCCTTTATTGGGCTGATAGTAACGAAGGGAAGTTTGACCCGCCGGTTGTTGGTTCTTTTGAAAATAATGTAGGGCATTTTTTTACGAAAGATATTTTTGAGGGAAAGCCAATTTTAGTTGTTTTTCGCTGGGATGCGAGAGATATAGAAAATCCAGTTTGGAGCCAGGCATTTTCTGACGACAACGGAAAAAATTGGGAATGGAATTGGTATATGTATTTTTCAAAAACAAAAAAATAATGATTAGCGGAAATGCGAACTTGCATTAATAATTTTTTCATGAAGAAATCATCGTTCATTATTTTTCTTAGTATCACACTTGCATTAAGCAGTCACCGGCTTTATGCCCAAACATGCGGTACCAGGCAATTAGATCCGAGAGTAGCTTACTTCTTAAAGATGATCGGATACCAGGACATGACCATCGAACAGCTTCGTGAAACGCCTATTGAGCAAATTAAGTTTCCAATGATGCCGCAGATACCGTATCCCAAAGAGGATGTGAAGCGTATCAAAATAACTGCGGATAGTATTCCGGTATTAATTTTCAATCCTTCTCATGCACAAAACCTTCCCATCATAATTAACTATCATGGCGGTGGTTTTATTTCGCCATTAGTACCGGGATTAGAGTATTCACTTTGGCAGGATGCAAAAACTTATGGAGCAATTGTTTTTGCAGTTGATTACCGCGTTGCGCCTGAAAACAAATTTCCTGCTGCGGTAAACGATAGTTATAATGCATTTAAATGGATCGCAGAACATGGCAGTGAATTTGGCGGCGATACCGGCCGCATTGCGTTGCTTGGAATTAGCGCCGGAGCCAATTTGGTGGCGGTAATCACCCAAAAAGCAAAGAAAGACGGCATCAATAATAAAATAAAATTGCAAATATTAAACGGGCTTCCTGCCGATCTAAGCCCTAAAAACATGGAAACATCTGCGTCGTACCAGGAAAATGCCAAAGGGTATTTTCAAACAAAAGCAGCCTGCTATTTTTCCGTGGAATTATATGCACCTGGTCAATACAACAATCCGGAAGCGTCTCCAATACTCACGGACGATTTGAAAGGCTTGCCTCCGGCAGTGATCATTAACGCAGAGTTTGACCCGCTTAGAGATGACGGGATTTTATATGCGGCTAAACTGAGAAAGAATGGGGTGAAGGTTTGGGACAAATGCTTCGCAGGACAAATTCATATGTTATTAGGCCTGCCACCAGGCGCCACAGAAATAAAAGAGTTGGAAACGATGGTAATAAATGCCATGAAAGAAAGCTTGTAACATACATCATTCAACAGCCGTCAGCAATAAAAACTGAACAAAAATGAAAGTGGTTGTCTTTTACGAATTGGGTAATGTAACCATGGAAAAAGTAAGGGAAGTTTATCCACGCCACAAAAAAATCGTTGACGAATTTGCGAAAGAAAAAAAAGTTATCGCCATCGGAGCCTTTGCTAATCCGGCAGAGGGCTCTATGGGAATATTCACTGACAAAGCAAGCGCAGAAGATTTCATTCAACAAGATCCGTTTATCAAAGAAGGAATCGTTGGTAAAGTAACCATCAAAGAATGGAATGAAATTCTGTTGAAATAATATATTCAGATAAGCCATTTTATAGTTTTTTTAAGTTTTGCCCGTAGCCTCTCTCCTCTTCCCCTAAAAAAACAGAAAAAAAATTTGCGAAACCGAATAGTTGCATATATATTTGCAACCGAATAGTTTCATAAAAAATTAGTTAATGAGAAGAGATGTTTTCCAGGCGATTGCCGACCCCACGAGACGCGCGATTATTTTACTGATTGCCGTTAACGCCATGACACCAAATGCAATAGCAGCCCATTTTGACACCACCAGGCAATCTATTTCAAAACATCTGCGCATTTTAACAGAATGCGAGCTGATAAAACAGGAACAATCAGGAAGAGAAATTTACTATCTTTTAGATGCCAGCAAAATGAAAGAAATTGATAAGTGGCTTGCTCAATTCCGTAAAATTTGGGAAAGCAGGTTTAACCAACTTGACACTGTATTAACAACAATTAAAAACAAAAGAAAATGAATGCCAATCTATTCGATTTTTCCGTAAACAAGGAGCGTAAAACAATTAATGTAAAACGCGAATTCGCCGCAGACCTCAATGATGTTTGGGATGCATGGACGAAACCTGAATTGCTCGATCTTTGGTGGGCGCCAAAACCTTACCAGGCAAAAACAAAGCAAATGGATTTTAGAGAGGGCGGACACTGGTTGTATGCAATGATATCGCCTGCTGATGAAAAGCAATGGTGCAAATGCGACTATAAAAAAATAGAGCCTTTAAAAAGTTATTCGGCATTAGACGCATTTTGTGATGAAGATGGAAACGTGAACCAACAGTTTCCGCGCTCGTTTTGGACGAATACATTTAACGGGAATGGAGATTCCACAATCGTAGATATTTTAATTGAGTACGAAGATCTTGCCGATCTTGAAAAAATAATCGAAATGGGCTTCAAAGAAGGCTTTACCATGGCGCTCGGTAATCTTGATCAATACCTCGAAGCAAAAGCCCGGCTACGAAGTGAATTAAGGACAGACAATGCGCCAAGAGTTTGCACTTACCTAAACTTTCCGGGTAATACAGAAGAGGCATTTTTGTTTTACAAATCGGTATTTAAAACCGAATTTAAAGGGAATGGCATTCAGCGATTTGGCGATTTGCCTGCAGATGCCAATCATCCTCCGATTGCCGATGCGATAAAGAACATGGTACTTCACATTGAATTACCGATTACAGGCAATCACATTTTAATGGGAACGGATGCGCCAAAAGAAATGGGTTTTACACTTACGCAAGGCAATAACATGCACATATCGGTGGAGCCCGAAACCAGGGAAGAAACCAGGCGCATCTTCGAAGAATTATCTGAAGATGGAAATATTACCATGCCTTTAAAGGATATGTTTTTCGGCTCCTATTATGGCTCGCTTACCGATAAATATGGCATTAACTGGATGGTGAATCATCAAAACAAAAAATAAGAAATGATGAACAAAAAATAATTCATCAATGTATCGATAGCTTATTGTGTGAAAAGCCATTTTATAGTTTTCTTACTTTTAATTTTATCATCTTCCGGATCACTTTAAACGTTCTTCCATAAAACGCGAAAAACTATAAAATGGCTTCTTTCGTCCGCCGAAAACACGGGCAAATTATTTAATAACCGCGGGTATTTTTAAATTAAAAATCATCGTTTTTTCTGGTTACCAACATATTCCAAAATGTCTCCTGGCTGGCAGTCCAGCGCTTTACAAATTGCGTCCAGCGTGCTAAAACGAATGGCTTTTGCCTTACCTGTTTTTAATATAGAAAGATTAGAAAGCGTCAACTCTACTTTTTCCGAAAGTTCGTTCAGCGACATTTTTCGTTTAGCCATCATCACATCAAGATTTACAATAATCGGCATAGCTTATATAGTTAATTCGTTTTCAGATTGAATTTCTATTCCTCTTTTAAAAATTTGTGCAATCACTAATAGAGTAAGGCCCATAAACAGCCATACATCAGCGCCTCCCAGGCGTAAATATTGTATATCCGGCATTGGCACTCCCAACTTAACCAACCATGCAGTATATTTAGCTCCCCACAGGGAAAACAAGCCTGTGCCTAAAGACAAATAAGATACATTCAGAATGAAACGCCCTACTTCTCTACTGAAAGGCTGAGACATGTCCAGCTTCTTATCGTGCAAAATTTTTACTATCAGATAAAATATACATGCCTTCATTACGGTTGCAATACTTATCAAGACCGTTAACGCAAAGAAATAACCCGGATCGTATTTATAGAGAGCCGACAAATCAATTTCCTGCCAAAAATATTTAGCCTTATCCGGGCTGAATGTGAGTCTGAATAAAGCATTGAATATAATACCACCGGCTTCTATACATAGCCCGATGAATATGATCCATGAAAGGACATACAATATTTTCAGCACCTGCTTTGTACCGATTTTAATTTCCATGACTTTTAGTTTTTAAAAAATGATATCGCAAATCTAGATAAATATTTATTGATAAACAATAAATATTTATTTATTTTTGAAAAAAATTTTTTACCGAATTTGGTGTTAGTTATATACGGCATTATTAATTTACCAGAGTTTTGATAACGTTTTGGTGAAGAGAATTTAGCTTTGCACTCAACAAAAAAATGAGTTTATACAAATGAAAGAAGTTATATCGGTTACTTTTTTACCATTAAAAATGCTGAGCATAAATCATCACATTTGTAAATAAGTCAATCTACATTCTACATTCAAACTATCTTATGCATTTGATCAGCAAACCGGCACTCAATCTTAATTAATGAACAAGCCAAAAAACGCCAACAGAGAATTAGTTTCGGTCATCACTGCCTCGTCTGTTGGAACATTGATTGAGTGGTACGACTTTTATATTTTCGGCAGTTTGGCAACGATTATCTCTGCGCAATTTTTTCCTAAAGAGAATGCTACGGCCGCATTTCTGGCAACACTGGCCACTTATGCTGCGGGACTTTTAGTAAGGCCTTTCGGCGCGTTGTTCTTTGGCAGGCTAGGCGATTTGATAGGGAGAAAATATACTTTTATGGCAACCCTTTTAGTAATGGGCGGCTCCACTTTCGCCATTGGGCTGGTACCCACATACGAAACAATTGGCTTTTGGGCGCCACTGATTGTCCTGATATTAAGGCTGCTGCAAGGCCTTGCCATTGGCGGAGAATATGGCGGCGCTGCTACATTTGTTGCAGAACATTCCGAGCCAAAAAAGCGCGGGTATTGGACTTCATGGATTCAGATTACCGCCATTCTAGCATTTATACTTTCGCTTTTGGTAATCTTAATTACCAAAAGTTTGATGGATATCACTTCGTGGGACAACTGGGGTTGGCGAATTCCCTTCCTGATTTCTGTTTTCATGGTGGGGATATCGTTTTACATAAGAATGAACATGGCAGAATCTCCGCTCTTTGCCAAAGCAAAAGCAGAAGGCCGAACCTCGGCCAATCCGCTAAAAGAATCTTTTGGAAAGAAAGCCAATTTAAAAGTGGTGCTGCTGGCTTTGTTTGGTATCACTTTGGGATTAGGCGCCATGAGCTGGGCTTCGGTATTATATGTGCAAACGTTTTTTCTTAAAATACTATACATAGATTATGACCAAACGAACAGCATCATCATCATCGGTTTGTTATTGGGCGCCGGTTTCAATATATTTTTTGGCTGGCTTTCAGATCGTGTGGGCCGCAAGGTTTTGATCATGCTGAGTCTCTTATTATCGATCCTTTGTTTTCGGCCCATCTTCAATCAAATGCACCGTGTGGTAAACCTTCAGCACAAAACAGAAAATAGTGCGGCCTTCACCACCAAAACCAGTACGGAGCCATCAGAAGCAGGTTCGGGTTCTTTATTAACCACTACCTCGCAACGTTTTTATAACGACGGAACAATTTCTACCAATGTTAAAAAAGAAATTATTGGCGCAAATAAAACCAGTAATCCTGATACGATAACATCAATCAAACTAAATACTACCGACAAATGGACGCTGATCTTCCTGGTATTTATTTTAGAATTAATTACTACGATGGCTTATGGGCCGCTTGCGGCGTTTTTAGTTGAAATGTTTCCTTTAAAAATCAGGTATACTTCTATGTCGTTGCCCTACCACCTTGGCTTTGGTATCTTTGGAGGAATGAGCCCGGTGATTGCAACTTACCTTATAGAAAAGGCAAAACTGATCAATCCGGGTAGTTATTATCTTGCCGGATTAACTTATCCGCTTCTTATAATGGCCACCAGTTTAATAATTGGTATGTTGTATATTAAAGAAAGTAATCAGCGAAGCTTAATGTTATTTTCTTCCAACAAACTTAATTCATTAAAGAAATATTTAGGTATTGTATGGATTACTTTGGGTTTGATTGCAGCCTATTTTGGTGTATTTAAGTTAGGCCTTCCAAGAATCAATTCAGGGTTGCAGGACGATTTAATTTTTGGAATCATTATCCTGTTTTTTATTACGCCGCTTGCTGCCGCGGGCTTGTTACTTTTTGGAAAGTACGCTTTGCAGGGCGAGTATGATGATTAATTTGAACGACTTCATGAAAGCCATTTCAATCATCGCAGACCAATTAACACAACTATGCGCTGTTCTTTCTAACTTTGCCTCTGTTAATGATACCATGGACCAGCAATAGAATACGAAACTATTTTCTTGAACAAAAGGCGCTGTTTTACAGAAACTACCGCCTGTTTATGGTGGGCCAAACTCTATCGCTTATAGGTACCTGGATACAGCGCATGGCCATGATGTGGCTCGTTTACCAGCTAACTCATTCTGCAATTTTATTGGGCGTAGTGGCGTTTTGCGAACAGGTTCCCATCTTCCTGATTGCACCGTTTGCCGGAGTGTATGCAGATCGCTGGAACAAGCACCTGGCGCTTTGCCGCATTGAGGCATTTGCTATGCTGCAGGCACTTTTGCTGGGGGTGTTAACGCTTTTGAACATGGTTGAAATCTGGCACATCGTTGTGCTGAGCCTTGCACTTGGCGTTATCAACGCATTTGAAGTTCCCATGCGCCAATCGTTTGTGGTAGAAATGGTGAGCCGCAATAAAGAATCGCTTCAAAATGCCATTGCGCTCAATTCTACCGTTTTTAATTTATCAAGATTGGTGGGCCCTTCTATTGCCGGAGTTTTAATTGGCGTCGTGGGTGAAGGCTGGTGCTTTATGCTAAACGCGATCAGTTACCTCGTAGTATTAGTAAGCCTGCTGATGATGCGCATTGAAAAAAGCCAAAAAGAACGGCCTGTACACGCAGAGGTTTTAAAAAAACTAAAGGAAGGAATTGTATACATCAGGTCAAATCATATGATGCGCATCTTATTGATCTTACTGGCGGTCGTAAGTTTTTCCAACGCATCCATCAGAACGCTGGCGCCCATCTTTGCAAAAGATATTTTAAAGGGCGGCGCCAATACGCTTGGATTTTTGATGAGCTCCGCGGGGGTAGGTGCTATTTGTGGTGCGCTGTTTTTAACGAGGAAAAAATCAATCTCTTTATTGAAGCGCATCGTTTCCATTACAGGAATTTTATTGGGAACCGGCATGATCTGTTTTGGGATTTCGCGGTCTTTGGTACTTTCTCTTTTGTTTATGGCGATATGTGGCCTGGCACAAATGATGCACACAGCGTGCACCAACACGTTATTGCAGCTTCATGTAGACGATGATAAGCGCGGACGAGTAATGAGTTTTTATACGGTTTGCCTGCAGGGCACAATGCCGTTCGGCAGTTTGCTGGGAGGCTTCCTGGCAGATGCTTTCAGCGCCCCGTGGTCTATCGGCGTGATGGGCGTCATTTGCCTGTTATCCACCGTTTTTATCCGGGAAAAATCCGGCTGATCGTTACACACCCGAGAAGCCATTTTGTAGATTTTAAACTTCCTGTATCAAGGTAAAAACGAATGTAAATTTGCTCGCGACGGTTGTACTTATTCTTCATTCAATAATACAATTTTACCGATGTGCCGGCTGCTTTCCATCAATGCATGAGCTTCCGCCGCATGCTGCAACGGAAAAGTTTTAAAGATGACGGGCTTAAATTTCCCGGCTTCGATCAGTGGCCACACGTGGGATAAGACCTCTTTGGCTAACGATGATTTGAATGCCACATCCCTGTTTCGCAGTGTACTACCGGTAATGGCTAAACGCTTTTTCATAATGTCAGAAATGTGTAATTCCATTTTTGATCCCTTCATCGCATTAATAAAAACAAGCCTGCCGTCCACGCGTAGTAAACGAATTTCTTTGGGAACATAATCGCCGCCTATCATATCCAGGATCACATCGGCTCCTGTATCCGCCAATACAGTTTCAAAATCTTCTTCTTTATAATTAATGCATTTGTCAGCGCCCAACGTGATGCAGGCTTTGCATTTTTCACCCGAGCCTGCCGTTGCAAAAACCGTTGCCCCAAACGCCTTTGCCAATTGTATAGCGGTAATGCCAATGCCGCTACTTCCGCCCTGTACTAAAAAATATTCACCTTTTTTTAAAGCGCCGCGTTGAAATACATTGTGCCAAACAGTAAATACTGTTTCAGGCAGCGAAGCGGCCTCAGCATAACTGAATCCTTTCGGGATGGGAAGGCATTGACCTTCATTCACAGCAACCAATTCGGCATAACCGCCGCCGGCAACCAACGCACAAACATCATCTCCTTTTTTCCAACCACTAACGGCTGTACCAACATCTTCCACAATGCCGGCAACTTCAAGTCCCGGTATATCCACCGGCGCACCGGGCGGCGGCGGATAATTTCCTTTTCGCTGGGAAACGTCGGGACGATTTACGCCGGCAGCTTTTACCCTTATCAACACTTCGTTTTTTCCTGGTACAGGCTGTGGCCGATCCTGGAGCTGAAGAACATCCGGTAACCCTGCAACAGTGATTACAATCGCTTTCATAAACTGATATTAATAAGTAAAATTAGCGTATTGAGAGATGCCATCTGTCAAAAAAAGAGCCGCATTAAAACTCACAAAAGCGATTATGTAGCTTTTGCATTTTTTGTAGATTGTATCCATCATGGAGTTTTAATTCTAAATTTGAAGATCGCGAAAGGAAGCATTATGTTGATGACCAACAATGTTCAAATGATTTTATTGTATGATGAATAGCCGTCAATTAAGAACTGTAAACGTAACAAGATATGTAACTCCATTGCGCGAAGGCGGCTCTATGCCTGCAATTGCGGAAGCAGATGATGAATTTTTCTATGTGCTGAAATTTCGTGGCGCCGGGCAGGGAAAAAAGGCATTGATCGCAGAATTGATTGGCGGAGAAATTGCGCGTGCACTAGGTCTTAAAGTTCCTGAAATTGTATTTGCAATGCTCGACGAAGCCTTCGGCCGCACTGAGCCGGATGAGGAGATCCAGGACTTGTTGCGGGCAAGTGTAGGCCTTAACCTGGCATTACATTATCTCTCCGGATCTATAACTTACGACCCGGTGGCAACCACCATCGATCCCAGGCTCGCTTCAAAAATTGTGTGGCTTGATTGTTTGATAATGAATGTAGATCGCACCTCGCGCAATACCAACATGCTAACATGGTATAAAGAATTGTGGCTTATAGATCACGGCGCTTCACTGTATTTCCATCATTCCTGGAACGACTGGAAAGAGCAGGCGGCAAAGCCTTTCTTATTGGTAAAGGATCATGTATTATTGCCCCAGGCTGCAAAACTAGATGAGGTGGATGCAGAACACAAGCGCCTGCTTTCTCCTGAGCTGATAAAAAACATTGTTGATTTAGTGCCTGAAGAATGGCTTGCTGATGAACCGGTATTTCAATCGGTAAACGAGCACCGGCAAGCTTATGTCGAATTTTTAGAAACGCGCATTGCCAATTCAGAAATATTTGTAAAAGAAGCGAAACATGCAAGAGAAGCAATTATTTGAGTATGCGGTTATCCGTTTGGTACCTCGTGTAGAACGCGAAGAGTTTTGCAATGTGGGCGTTATCCTCTTCTGCAAAAAGAAACAGTTTCTTAGGTCGATGTACCAGGTGAATGAACACCGGATCAAAGCGTTTTGTGAAGACATAGATATTCATGCGATCGAAGATCACCTCAAAACATTAGAACGTATTTGCCGCGGCGGAACTGGCGGCGGACCAATTGGCAAACTACCACTGGCAGAGCGTTTCCGCTGGCTCACGGCAACCAGGAGTACTGTATTACAAACATCAAAAGTACATCCCGGGTTTACGAATAACCCCGAAGAAACGCTCACGCGTCTTTTTAATCAAGTGGTGGTTTAAACTTTGCGTGTAGGCATAAATGTTATACTTGGCCAAAGATTTAATGTTCCCGCCATATAAGCCATTTTATAGTTTTTCCTGGTTTAGTTTGTATGGAAAATTAATAAAAACTCTACAGGCCATACATGATGCGTTAACCGAATCGTTTTCGGATTATATATCTGCAAACTTTCTTAGCCTGTCATTTATTTTTTCCAGCTGATCTTCAAATTCCTCTTTTATTTCCATAAGGCGCTCCTTCCCTATTTTATCGTTGATTTTGCCCAATATTTTTTTGCTTTTTTTGGAAATATCTTTCCTTGTTTTAATCCCTTTGGCAGGTGCAAACAACATCCCTATAACGCCGCCGGCCACAATGCCGACAGCAGTGGCTACTATTATTTTTGAGGCAGTTTTCATATATAATCATTTTTATTTTTTTTGAACGAAAATCTTTAAAATCTGGAAAAAGCAATTTTCATGCGAATGAACAGACCGCACATTACTTTAACAATAAATTCTTCAATTTTTCATTGATTGTTTATTTGCCTTGCGATAAAATCGTACAATGCTGCCGATGCCTTCTTTTTTATCTGCAGCGGCGATCCTTTGAACAGGTGTTGCTTACGATGAATTTTTCTTTTGTAGTAAACGGAGAAAAATATAGTTCCAACAGGCTTTTCAGGCGTTTCACTTCCGCCCGGTGATGCAAGGCCGGTTATCGCCACACAAACATCTGCATTGAACAAGGTGTTTAAATTTTTGGCCAGCGCATCAGTTACTTCCTGCGATTCCGCCGTATATTTTTTTATCAGCGCAGGCTTTACTTTCAGAAGGCCGGTCTTCACTTCCTCATCATAACAAACAATACCTCCTTTAAGGAAATCCGAGGTGCGGCTTACATTTCCCAACTGGTTGATGGCTAAGCCGCAGGTAACGCTTTCCGCAAATGCGATGGTTAACTGTTGTTTCTTTAAATAATTAGAAAGTATCTGAGCGTGGCTGCGCATTATTACTGATTTGAATACGGATAAACAATCGTTATGCCAAAGGAATCATCGCGCGAAAAAGCGTTATTTCTGTTATTGGCATAGAATTATAGGTAAGTGTGATATGACGGTTAAAATAAATAAAACTGCGGAGAAAAAGCCGCTCCTGCAAAAACAAAAATCATCTGAGCTTGCAGCCATTTTGAACCTGGCGCCGGCATCGCCTTTTCCAAAAGACATTAAGCCCATGCTGGCAACACTGGTGGATGAGCCTTTTGATTCGGAAGGCTGGATATATGAAGTTAAATGGGATGGATACCGCGCAATCGCCTATCTCAATAACGGCAACGTAGACATCCAATCCAGGAATAATAAAACGTTCAATGAAAAATTTTACCCGGTTCGTGAGGCGTTGAGTAAATGGAATTTAAACGCGGTGCTTGATGGAGAAATCATTGTGGCCAACAAACAAGGAATGGCCAACTTCAGCCACCTTCAAAACTGGCGCAGCGAGGCAGACGGACAACTTCTATATTATGTGTTCGACATACTTTGGTACCAGGGGAAAGTATTGACAAGCCTGCCTTTGCAGCAAAGAAAGGAAATTCTCAAAGCGATTCTTCCAAACGATGAGCTTGTTCATTTAAGTGAAACTTTTAATGCCTCTGGGATAGAATTTTATAACACTGCAATGCAACTGGGACTAGAAGGAATAATGGCTAAAAGACTGGAAAGTGTTTACCTGCCCAACGACAGAAGCCGCGACTGGCTTAAGATTAAGACTCAAACCAGGCAGGAAGTGGTTATTGGCGGCTTTACCAAAAACGATGGCAGCTCAAAGCCTTTCAGTTCTTTGCTGGTTGGAGTTTATGAAAACAATCAACTGGTTTATACGGGTAAAATTGGTACGGGGTTTACCGCAAAACTTCAAAAAGAAATGATGGAAATGTTTAAGCCGCTCATTACCGACAAATCGCCTTTTACCACTACGCCGGATATCAATAAGCCATCACGATTCAGGCCTAACCCACCAAATGCAACAGCCACATGGCTTAAGCCTAAGCTTTTATGCGAGGTTTCATACAGGGAAATGACCTCGGACGGAGTAATGCGCCATCCATCGTTTGAGGGAATGCGTACCGACAAAGCGCCTGGCGAAGTAATACTTGAAAAAGAAATACCCGTTGAGAAGATCATCGATCCCAAACAAAATATCAGGTCGATCATTCACGCGCCCAAAGAGGCCGGCCGCAAAACATTGTTGAATCCTAAAGATGAAACACAGGTAAGAAGCGTTGGCGGACGCGAACTAAAATTTTCAAACCTTAGTAAAATATACTGGCCAAAAGAAAAAATCACCAAAAGAGACATGCTCAATTATTACTACCAGGTGGCGCCTTATATACTTCCTTATCTTAAAGACAGGCCGGAATCGTTAAATCGCTTCCCCAACGGCATTACCGGCAAAAGTTTTTATCAAAAAAACGTCACCGGAAAGGTTCCGGCATGGATGAAAACCTATCCCTACACAAGTGAAGGCACGCAAAAGAATTTTTTAATTTGTAATGATGAAGCAAGTCTTCTATATATGGCATCGCTCGGTTCTATTGAAATGAATCCCTGGAGCAGCCGCATTCAAAACCCGGACAATCCGGATTGGTGCATTATAGATCTTGATCCGGACAAGCAATCTTTCGACCAGGTGATTGAAACGGCGAATGTTACACGACAGGTACTTTCACTTGCAGGCATTGAAGGCTATTGCAAAACTTCGGGATCTACCGGATTACATATTTATATTCCATTAGGCGCCAAATATACCTATGAAGAGTCTAAAGAATTTGGACGTTTAATTGCGCGTATTGTTAATGAGCAGCTGCCAAAATTTACAAGCATTGAAAGGATGATCAGCAACCGTGGTGGAAAACTGTATATCGACTTTTTACAAAACCGGCCTGGGGCCACACTTGCATCTGCTTATTCGCTGCGACCCAAGCCGGGCGCCACAGTTAGCATGCCACTCCATTGGGATGAAGTTAAAAAAGGCCTGAAGATGAAAGACTTTACGATACATAATGCAGTAGGGCGACTCAGCCAAACCGGCGACATTTTTAAACCCGTTTTAGGAAAAGGGATCAATATGCAACAAGCTATTAAAAAATTAATAAAAGAGCTGCATGCTGCTGTTTAATTTTATACAGTATCGCCTCATTTCTTTTGATTGCAAGGGTGATAATTGGCATGTATTTTATTCTGATAAAAATTTATAATAACCTGTACGCAAATCTTCTGCAACGAAATTCGATAGATCACATAAAAAAATAGCCATGTATTTGCAAACACAAGTTGAAGATCTTTTTTTACTGGCTTTGCCCATCGCATGCATTGCATGGACCATAACGCATGAAGAAGTTTTTAAAGAACCAAGGGAATTGTGCGAACGACAATCAGCGTCGGCAAAAACATTATTAAAGAGAAAGTTCTTCTATCTTTTTACCTGCGAATATTGCTTCAGCCATTATGTAACTATCTTCTTTCTATTGGTAACAAAATATCATCTGTTATTCAGCGACTGGCGCGGGTATCTTATTGGAGGCTTTGCGCTGGTGTGGATTGCCAATGTTTATATGAGCATTTTTGGGCTCATAAGAACAGGCCTCAAAAAAGAAAAAATTGAAGCGAACGTTATAGAAGAAGAATTAAAAAACCTTAAGACTGAATAAAAATAGTCGTTGGCTCCCTGCTATTTGCAGAGTGCTGCTTCTTCTAATAATAGCTCAAAATTTATGCAGGCGTATTAGCCGACCCGGAAGGAGGATTTTCTTTTGCTGGTCCTTTAAAGAAATCGTCAAAATGCTTTTCCACATCAGGAAAATGCTCTTTCAGCAAACTGCTGGCTTTATCTTTTAAATCACTAAAATAATTTTTAGCGGTGTCTGTCGCTGTTTCCGCTTCTCCTTTTAGCTGGTGGAATTTATTTTTAATGTTATCAGCGATCTTTTGCTTTTCTTCATCGCTCATGTTGCTGTATTTATAGGCGCCAAAGGCGGCGGCGGCTCCCAGTAAAATTGCAGCCAGGTGATTGCTATCTTTTTCCATGATGTTTTATTTAGGTTTTATAAAGCTGAAGTTTCCTTATAAATATAAGTTTTTTTAAAATAGAAATAAACAAAATCAAAAAGGAAAAAATCTATATTCTGGCTTACGCGGATTTGTTTTGGATAAGAAATAAAAATCTCAAACACCTATTTTTTTAAGCGAACATACTTTTCAATATTCAGCCTGTTTATAGAAGTGCCTTCAACTTTTTCAACCCCGGTTTGTGTAAGCGTGTCGTTTTTTATGTCAATCGTAAAATCAAAATTATTTGATTCCCATTCGCGTGCGCTGCAATATTCCAAGTGCTCGGTATAGGCATTATCTTTAAGAGAATAAGTGCCGCCGCCGGCTGCAAAAACAGCTGCGGAATCTTTGCCTTTGCTTAAATCATGCTGTAAAAACGCGAAATGTGTATCGTTGATGATCTTAATAAAAGAAACATTTTTGGTGTAGTTGGTAACCACTGTATCCCCTTTTTCAATCACGGTGCCGCTGAGCAATTTCCAGGTTCCCTGCAAGCGATATTCTTTTGTGGTGGCAACATCGCCGGTAGTGGAATAGCAACCGGCAAATAATATGGTGAGAATAGCAAAGCCAGGTAATAATTTCATGTTGTAAATATTTCTATTAAAAATAATGGAAATATTTTACATTGTCGCATAGGTTAAAACAGACTTTACGGATGAAAGCGTGCGGTTTGCCATCTGACTTCTTCATTAAAATTGATAAATCTATAAAATGGCTTTTCTCTTCATTCACAGTTTGGGACTGCTCCGGCCAACTCTATAAATAGATCCGTCTAAACGCATTGTAAACTGCCTGGTGCATAATGGTTGCATGATCTTCCTCCGGCAAATAATCAAAATAAACTTTTATGTTTTTGCTTTTGGTGCTTTTTATTTTTTCGGATAATAAGTTGGCATCTACTTCCATCACGCGCGGAATCTGTGTGGGCGTAAGTCCTTCTTTGCCCACACTAATATAGACGTTGGTTGGCTGCTTAAAAGTGTCTGAAAGAATTATTGAATTTTGTTGCAACAGCGATCCATTGTTCCACCATAAGCTTGGACTAACGATGATATACCGGTTAAAAAGCTGCGGCTTTTTTAATAAGATTTCGGTGGCAAGAAGGCCGCCCAACGATTGCCCGATTATTGTTTTCGAAGTATTGGTCTTGTACCTGCTTTCTATAAAAGGTTGTAATTCCTTTTCAATAAAAGAAATGAATTTATCCGAATGACCGGTGGTAGGATACCTTTTCAAATCTTCTTCAATTGTTGTTGGAAAGGTAAAATCTCTTCTTCTATCAACAGTTGCAATGCCCACTACTATTGACTTAGGCACCCGATTCACCCATTCGAAACTGTTAAACTGCACCACGCCCACAATATGAATGAAATCTTCGTCTGCCGAACCATCCAGTAAATAAATCACCGGGTACTTTGTTGTGTCGTTTTGTTGATAACCTTCAGGAAGATAGATATTCAATATTCTTTTTTCGCCTAATTCTTTTGACTGAATTTCGTCGATCAATCCAAGTACAAATGGTTTGCTGCTGTCAGTTTGCTTTGGTTTTTTGGATTGCGCAAAAGAGAACGTCGTTGAAAAAATCAGAAGAAAAATTATAAAAGACCTGGTCATTATAATGGTATTATTTATCTGAAGATACGTTGATCAAAAGCTAAAATTATTGTCGCTATATTTTGTTTTTCAAAAAATTGAATGATTAAAATCAGAATACAAAAAATCTACAAAATAGCTTGTTTCAACGCTGGCAATATAATAGCTTCTATTTGTAAACCGGCTTTCTGTAAACAAACCTGTAAATAGATTTTGATGTGATTATTTTGCGGCTTCTATATTTCCCCAATTTTCGCCACGCTTAATCCGGATGATTTGAGTGTCTGTTACTTTAAAGATCTTTACCAATTGTTTCATTGGCTTGCCTTCTTTAAGCAGCTTTTTTAAAAGCATTACCCGGGTTACGGTAAGTTTGGTTCTGCGTGGATTGGATTGTTGCCTGGTTTGTCTTTGCTGTTTCTCCTTAATTACATAAGGGCTATGTTTTTGATGTTCATAATTTTCTTCAGGCGTCATCCATTTCAGGTTGTCAACCCTATTGTTGAGCTTGTCATAATCAAGATGGGCTACGATTGTTTGTGCGGCTGTGGGCTTATGTAAAAAATTTTCAGCCACAAGACGATGTATCAGCGAATGATAGTTTATGGTACGCTCTTTAAGATCGGCATGAAACTTCTTGCTCAACTTTTTTTTCAGCGTCTCCAGTTTCACCGTTGCTTCTTTAATAATTTCTTTACTTTCGCCGCTGTCTTTTTTGGCTTTTAGTTTCCTTGAAAGCTTGATCACTTCTTTCTGTAAATTATCTAATTGAATTTTGGTTTTTTCTTCTCTTGGACGAAACAGTTTTGTACGAACAATGCGGTATCCGTTAATCATAGATCCTTTAATAATATTTCCATCGGAAATTTTATTGAAAGTTCTCAACCGACCAAAGTTTGAAACCTGCATTTGAAAATCGTTGGTGAATTCAAAGTCAAACTGGATCGTTTTCCAGCGTTCTCCGGGGTAATCTTTAACCATAAAAAATGTAGATGTTTGAAACCGCAGAATGACGCAAATAATATGCCATCAACGGTTATGCATTTACGCAACTGTGAGAAAACTATGAATGGTGTGCTAAGAAAGAATACAAAAATCGATAAAATGGCTTGTCTGAGCTGGTTTTAGCCGCCGCGCACCGTTTGTAAAAAGATTGTAAAATTATCAAAGCAGTATTAAATTTCGTTTAGGCATAAACGTTATATCGTCATTTGAAATATTTATTTAAGGTCAAACAGTCATTCCTTGTCAAGAAACTCTTCAATTAATTCTACCGCATTGAAACGCGGCATCTTTCCGTTATGTAATGCTTCTATTGCTCCGAGGTAAGTGCCATGTTCTCCCGGGAAAACTACCAACTCGCTGCCCGCCACCATTTCACACATTTCAACAGCGTGAGAAAGGCTGCCTACATCTTGATTGCCATTAATTATTAGCGCTGGCTTTGTAATTGATCTCATTTGCTCATCGCTCCAACCTTTAAACGTTTTCATTCGCTGCACATCTTTGTTGAACATATTTAAGAGCGATGCCTGGTTGTTGTTTACTTTTAGAAAACCATCTTTTAAAAGCTGCGGCATCATGGATAAAGTCGCGTGTTCAAAGCCATCCCAAAATCGAGGTGCAATCGCACTTCTTTTATAAAATGTTGAAGCAAGAATGATTTTATTTACTATCTGAGGATGGCGAAAAACGATCTCAATGGTGGTATGTCCGCCATTACTAAATCCTAAAAAATCTGCTTTGCTGATGTTGAGATTTTTCAGAAGCGCTGCAACATCATCCGCATCCTGTTCAAAGGTTAGATCGGTATCGCGATCGCCCGTGCGGCCATGCGCCTGCATTTCAACCGCGATTATTTGCCGCTGCTTTGCGAGGAAAGGAATGATTATGCCGAACGACGTTTCGATGGTAGAGCCACCACCATGAATAAGAACCAGCGGCTTGCCTTGCCCATAAATTTCAAAATACATTTCCAAACCGTTTACGCTTGAATATCCGCTTTCAAATTGGTAGTCCCTCATGTTGTTGTCAATTATTAAGTGATAAATGGTTGAGCTAATATCTGGCTAAAATAAAATGAAAAATCTATAAAATGAATTATACGAATATGGTAAAACTATCTGCATACAAAAATAAGTAAGAACGAATGTTTTATTATTTTCTGAAAAAATTTACTCTACGTACTTCGCGAGTTTTTCTAAAGAAGAAAGTGTGCCTGCTTCGTTATCTTCAGGCCGGATGCCTTTAGGAATATTTGCAAATAAAAAAGTAACATTTGCTCCGTTGGGAACCCCGCCATCCGATTTGGGTAGAAATTCGCCAGGTAATTTATTTTGCTCTTACTCCCTTCAATAAGATTTTGGTGCAGTCCCCTTGATTAATTGGGAAGACAATGGCAGTTTTTCAAGGTTTTAATAGAATGATTCATGGCCTCAATATAATTCTGTACTTCTTGCCAATCATCTCGGATCAGGGCTGATATCCTTTGCTTCCAGTACAGCCTCGTCCCTTTCGGGTACATGTTCCGCTCAATTCGCTGGATTGAATAGCTTCTTTCACAATGTGCATTCTGATAAAAACATCCACGTCCGCGCAGAGTCGAGAATGCATTTAAGCTCTCCCAACCTTCAATTGCTTCTTCCAAAAGAGTATTGATCTCAGCATTATTTAACTTCCATTGCTTGTTTATAGGATTGGGTAAAACTGTTGTATCCGTACTATCTTGTAAAAGAACCTGATTTATATTCTTTGGTGTCATGCTTTAATTCAAACCTCTGAGAAAAGCTAGTCAACGAAGTTTGGGTTGCCTTGCTATAAAGTGCCATGTCCAAGAGTATTGGTCTCGTTTTTATCACAAAAAGTGATTTATATGAGAAGTACAGGCTAAGAATGCAACTAAGATTAAGAAAATAGAAGACGGCTGCATCCGCATTTCCCTATTAAACAAAAACTCCTGTAAAATACAGCCTTGATAAGTCTAAAATGCCATCAATGGACGACAACGTAAAAAATAATACAAAAAAAGTGAAATTCTTTTATTTGCTACCTAATAAAAAATAGCCAACTTAAATGGTTGGCTGTCAATAAAAATCAGCGGAGAGAGAGGGATTCGAACCCCCGGAGGTGTGACCCTCAACGGTTTTCAAGACCGCCGCATTAGACCGCTCTGCCATCTCTCCGGCGCAAAAATAAGGTTTGGACTTAAATAAAAAATATTTTTTCAAAATTTTATTTGACGGATTTATTTTTTGAGAAAATTAAAATCGCAAACAGTTATTACCACTGCATTTCCTCTGATTGCATCAAAAATATTTTTTTTAAGTTTGACAATTTTGATAAATGACCAGGTTCTAAAAAAAGCAATTGGTCTTCTTTCAATTTAGAAAAAATCCTGAAACACGCGGCAAGCGTTTTTAAAAAAATGAACTTTTCTACATTTTGGCTATCATAAGATTAACTACTTTAATCTTTGTATTTATGTTGATTAAAAATAATCTATGAAGTGCGGTTTTAAGAGCCCACGTTAATCAACTTTATGATCATATAAGCGCTTTTGTAGATTTCTTATTTTCTCATGTTCTTTATTAATTGATAAGGCTGTGTTGAAGATTTTTGATGGCAGTATTTTTGTGGAATGTTAAGCCTAAAAACGCATTCATGGCAGAACAATCCGATTTCAAATTAGCAGGCAGTTACCGTCCGCTGGCATTAAATCCTAACGACAAAATAAGTGAGCCCGACAAGAACGAAGTATTTGAAGTGACGGTAGTACTCAGGCGCAAGAAACCGCTACCCGCTGCAAAAGTGAAAGGAAAAATTATCAGCCGAAAAAGTTTTGAAAAAAATTATTCGGCCTCAAAAGAAGACGCCGATAAAGTGGAAGCCTTCGCCCACGACCACCAGCTTTCTACAGTGGAAGTTAATTTGCCGGCGCGGCGCGTTATTTTAAAGGGCACCGTAGCAGATTTTGAAGCGGCCTTCGGCACGCATCTTCAATCGGTAAATAATTTTAGAGCACTAACCAGCGACGTGAAAGTGCCGACGTCCCTGTCTGACATCATCACAGGAGTTTTTGGTATGGATTGCCGGCCAATAGCCAGGCCAATGTTCCAGGTAGCAAAAAAAGAAAAACAAATTATTATTTCACATGCTCCGGCGCCGCAATCATTTAATCCGAATGACCTCGCTGCGTTATACGGTTTTCCAACAGGCTCTA
>CAVRFP010000001.1:0-210666 GCA_963720405.1 uncultured Chitinophagaceae bacterium | reverse complement strand
TTTCGATGGGTTTTAATAGTCAGTTCGCTGAGGTACAGGCGGGTAGCAATTTCCTTATTGCTATGGCCCACTTTTATTAATTGCAGAATTTCTTTTTCGCGGGAGCTTAGTTTTAGTTGCTTCGTAAAATGGTCTCTGCTGTGATGGTTAGAGGCATAAATGTTTGGGTCAAAATATTTTCCGCCGTTTTTTACTTCATCCAGGGCTGCTAAAATTACCTGGGTGCCGGAGTTCTTGAGCACATACCCGTCAATATTTTCGTCGCTTGTTTCTATGCCAATGTCAGCGGGCATGTACATCGTTATCAGTATAAGACGAAGGGCTGGCCATTGGCTCTTTATTTTCTTTACCAGTTCCAGTCCATTGGCCCCGGGCATGTTTACATCCAGCAGTGCTAACTGCGGTTGCGCCGCGGCAATTTGTTTCAGTACCTCGTCGCCGTTTGCTGCGGTGGCTACTACCTCGTAGCCGGAATGGTCTTTCAGAACATTTATCAACCCCTCTACGAACACGGGGTGATCATCGGCGATAAAGAGGCGGACGGGTACTTGCATCGGGCAGTGTGGAAAATTCAATTGAAATTTGGGTTCCTTTGTTTGGGGAAGAATTGATGTCAAGCCTTCCGGCGACGAAATTAACCAATTGCCGGATTTGCGCAAAACCCAGGCCTTCTTTTATCGAATGTTCGTCGAAACCGCATCCGTTATCCTCTGCAAAAATAGAAACCAGTTCCTCTTCCAGCATTACCTGCACGATGGCTTCAGAGGCATGCGAGTGTTTGAGGATGTTTTGTATCAATTCATGTGTAATGTTGTGGATGAGAAGCTCGTAGCGGAAAGAGGCCGTTTGCTGTGAGCCAATCAATTCAAACTGGATAAATAGCGTGCCGCTTTTGTTGATGCCATCCACAAACTGCTGCAGCGCTTTGCCAATTCCTTTTTGCTGCAGCAGGATAGGTGAAAGGCTGTGTGAAAAATGGCGAACCTCTACGGCCAATTCATCAATGCCGGTTAATGCATCATTAATCTTTTGATCCTGTGAATGATGGGATCCGTTTTCCAGTGTTAATCTAAGCGCACTCAGCCGGGCTCCAACCGAGTCGTGAAGCAAACTACTGAGCCGATGCAATTCTTTTTCCTGGTAATCTGTTACCGATTTAAAAATCTGGTGTTCCTGGAGCTGTGTTTTCAGCAGCAACTCCTCCGATTGCTGCTTATAATTTTTAAAACGCAGAGAAAGGGCAAAGCCAAGAATGCAGATGTCGGACAAAAAGCCAAAGTTCAGCAGGTTGCGGGTCAGCAGCGTATCGGGAAGTGTGCCGGAAATAAAAGCGCCAAAAAGGCCACTGCTGATCCACAGCACTAAAGTTGTTGCGATTACAAAGCCGGCCCATTTTAGTTGTTTTCTCCACGCAATAATGCCGATGACAAGATTGCCCACTCCAAACAGCGTAAGTACAGGCTGCATAACCCGTTGCCATATAAGGATGCTGATGGCAGAATGGGTGCCGGTAGTCACCAGTACAGCAAGAAAGATCAAAAGCGCCGCCAGTGCACGCCGCATCCATTTATACACGGCAGGCAGGTGTACTTTAAGCGATATCAACTCTAGGCAAAAGAGAATGTAGAGTACCGTGGCCAGCGAAATGGTAATAGGCCGCATGTAATCGGCCGGCGCTGGCAAGCCGGGAAATAAATGCATAAATGCAAAACCGTAATCAGTCATGATGTACAACACAATCATTAGGATGTACAATCCGTAAAATACATAAAGTGATTCCCGCATTTGCCAGAACAGGAACAGGTTAAAGACAAACAAAAAAATACTGAGCCCGAAAATCAATCCGGCCAGCATGTTTTTATTTGCGGTGTATTTCATAAAGCCGTTCTGGGTAAAGAAATGGATGGGTACCGTCAGTTGCTCGTGCCGCTTATCGGCCTGTATGAGCACCGAGCCGGATGCCGGGTGAAAGTTAGCCGGAACGGGGAAAACATAATCGCTGTGGCTTACTGCTCTTGAATGGAAAGGCAGGTGATCACCGGTGATTGGGAACGATTTCAGCAAGCTATCGTGTTGAAAAAAGGCTACCCGCAAAAAGTTGATGTGAGGATTTCGGATAACGAGGTAAGCCAGGCTGTCGCCTTTTGAAAATGGGGCCGTTTCCAGCTTTATCCAAACCACATAGTTTTTGTAACTGAATGAGGCATTGCTTTTTGCATAATCGGTAAAGAAAGGGCGCAGCTGGTAGTTCGGAAACAGGTTGTGCTGATCGGAAGTGTCTCTGAAAACAGAAATGGCAGCCTGCTGCACAGGCACCGGCTCATTGTTGTAAAACAAGGAGATCTGCGCCCTTGCTTTGGCAATGAAGAAGATGGCTATTAAAAAGAAAAGAATGATTTTCCTGATCATGATGAACAAGTAAAGTGGCTAAAATCCTACTGAAAAAGCTGAAATACGAATATAACAAAGAGAACCGCATTACAAAGAGACAGGCAAAAAATACTCCTTTTGGGGTATTGTGCTGTGTTATTCAAGCCTCTATTTTTGGAGCGAAATTGAATCAACACCTAAAACTCTTAGATGACTAACTTTTATCGACTCAATCAAACGAAGCCTTCGTTTGGCAGATACCCCTCGTGGAGTATAAGCTGTTAGTTTACCAAAAATTAAAAAAACACAATGCAAATTTCAAATCGAAAAAAACAAGTATTAAGTGTAGCTATTGTTTTAATAGCGTCAGTTATGATGGTTGGTTTTGCCAAAAAAAACCATAATAAGCATCACTCAAGCCGTCTTCTAATGGTGGGCGTAGCCTATGGCCAAAAAAAGTGTGGCTCTGGTTCTTTTAGCGAAGCTATTGCTTATGAATTTAGTAAAGACTGTTTTGACGGGAATTATAGTGATATGGCTAAAAGAATCAAAAGCAATTTGTATAATTCCTATAGTGTTGGGGATCAAAATATTTCTATAAAATCATCATCTATGCCATTTGCTGTAATTATTAGTTACCAAAAAGAAATTGCCGGATGGGGATGTTCAGTAAAACGATATGCAGTAGGTTTTGGCGATACTATGGACGAAGCACAGCAAAATGCGCTATTAAATAAAAAAACTGAGGACGCAAGTTCAAGTTATCAATTTGTGACATATTTTAATTGTAATAATTAGCCGGCTTAGGGACGAAGAATAATTAATCTCGTTTCTATTCTTATATGCCAAATAAAAAATGCTGCTACGCTCTGGTTGGCCTTGAATGAAACTACAGTACCACGGAAAACCTTCGCTTGATTTACATCCTTAAATCGATCTAACCTTCTTTAAACCTTACTTATAATCAAACTAAATGAAAACAAAACAATTAAAACAACTGCTGGTATTCGTTGCCATTTGTCTTACTACACTGGCATCTACCGCACAGAGTAAAAGCGAACGCATACAAAAAGACTTGGATTGGCTAAATGGAAATACCCAGGTTACACATCGTTATGGGCTACTGACGTACGATCAAAATATTTTCTTTTCTGAAGAAGGTTTGGAGTGGCCCATGAATGGCGGAATACGGATTATTCGCTGGAACCAGATAGCAGCCCTTAGTGAAACAACTACCGGAAGAGTTTATGTAGCCGCCCGGTTAGCGCCCGGTGAGAAAGATTTTTTTGGACACGGTTTTCATCAGCCGGAATATGTAACACCCAAAGCTGGTGTTACAGCACACGAAGTCTTGGTTCACATGTATTCTGTTTTAATTGATATGGGATACACGGGCATCAATGGGACACAGGTAATCATCGGTGATGTTGATGAAGACTATGTGAAGAAAAAAGAACAGCAAAGCCAGCCTCGCCCCGAAGATCAGGCTTTAGCAGGCTTCTTTGACCTATTGGGCCAGGCCAATTGGGAGTTTTCCGGCATGGCTTCCTTTGACCAGTTGGATGGCTACAAAATAGACTGGAGTTCCATTTACACACCGGCTAAGAGTTATGGGCTTAGCGAGGTGCGGTTAACCCTGGGCTATGGCGGCAAGCGCTTTAAGTTTAATGTTTCTCCATTTGCATTTACCTGGATGGCCCTTCCTTCATTTAAAAAATATGATGAGCAGAATAAACAGATTGAATATACCGATTTTGGAAACATCCGGTATTATTCGCCGGCACTCGGCTTTGCTTATTCGTTCATCCCCAAAAAGCAGTTAAGCAAACCACATCCTATGGTTGAATTTCCAATCACGGTGAACTTTGCGCCCCTATTCGGAAAAGGGAAAACCAAAACTGAGGTGGTTAAAGACGAAGTGTATGATTCGGAATTCAGCAAATACTTTGAAGAGTTTAAATACAACCTGCACGGCTCTTTGGGAGTGAACTTGTATGCGGGAGCTCATTTTGGAATTGGTTTGACCGTAGGAGGCACGTTCATCAATGTGAAAGCAACAAAAGACCTGCTAACGGAAACGGTTTCGGGTAAGCAAAGAAAATTCACCTATCAGTTTGATGACTTATCGCCCTTTATTCCAACGGCACAATTCAAGCTGATTTTTCGATAAAGAATAGTGCCTGTTTAGAACACTTTTAAATATCTATCCATTTTTAAACAAAAAAAAATCAAACAACATGAAAACAAAATCAATGAAATTAGTTGCCGTATTGGTGATGATAGCTATGCTTCCGTTAATGAGTTTTACCAACCGGCATGAAAAAATGGCCGATTACTATGTCTATTTAAAATATGAAATGTATGACAAAAATAACACCCAATATCTTTTTGTATCGGACGTACTTAATTATCAGGACTGGCAAGACAACTCGATAGAATTGAGAAAAAAGTTTGCTGCTAAAGCCATTGAGCAAAGCGGAATGGAAGTATGGCAGCCGGGAATTAAGCATGATGGAATTGCAGAAAATATTGATGATGTGAAGACAACCAAGGAAAAGAGTGTTCAGAGTTTTAAAAGCTGGCATGAGGGCTATAACCGCAAGGTAGTAATCTACCGCATCAACCTTTATCGCTTATAGGAAACGAGATACTTAAATTTTCAGATTACCAAAAAACATATGAAATCGCCGGAACAATTGCCAGTGGTATTGCTTATTGCCATGCTGCCTTTGATGAGTTTTATCAACAGGGTTGAAAACAAAACCATGCCGCTTACTACAGATGTAAAAAAGCAGGATTGGAAAACAGGTGCTGCCTGCACATTTGTACGGTATGCTTATGCTACTTCCCTGGAGCAAAGAGATGGCGTGGAGGGGCTTACTACCATTGTTTCCAATATTGTAACTGTTAGCTGCGAAAGCGCCAACCGCTATAGTGTGGAGTTGCAATTCAATGAACATTACAATGCTGAATTGAAAACAAAATACCGCTGGCTTTACAATGGAGGTGGCTCCACATCGGGTTGGATTTATGCAAGCTACGACGAAGCGGCGATAAGCCGGCGTGATTACCTGGCAAAAGCCACCAACGACAAAAAAAGAACCGTGTCCAATTTCAGTTTCTATTGCAGGAATTAAAAAGATGCAATGGGACGCTCCTCAAACTTAAAAAAACAAACAATGAAAATGAAACTGCTCGGCCTTCTACTGGTGGCAACCTTGCCTCTGCTTTCTTTTAAACCGAAATCCGCAAAAAGAAAAAGGGTATGCCGTGATTACTACCAATTTTGGATTCAGTTGCGACAACCTGAGATAAAATCTTTTATGAGCATTTGGGGGTTTTTCCAAGTCAATCCTCGGCCATTCCTTTAAGCAAGGCTGCAAAAGCCGGATCTTAAAGGTTAGCCCTGGATTGGGTTTGGAGCGGGTTCAATATTTTTTAAAAAGCAATTACTCACTAACAATTTTAATTATGGAAATGGAAAGCGTTAAAAACAAAACTACTTACGAAAAGCAGGCGGCCCCGCTACTCATGCGAAAATTTTTACTTTTTATACTCTCAATGACAATAACGGCTATTGCAGTGGCTCAATCTGCACTTTCGAAGGAGGAAACCATTGATTATATAAAAAAAAGAGTAACTGAAACAAGCGGTTATCAATTAACCTGGGCAAATGGCACTACCGAGTTTATACATGACGTCTATTTTTCCGAGACATGGGCAATTTATGAAAACGGCAAATATAATATGAGGTATAGCTATAAGGATAATTCCTGGTATCATAACAGGTATGATTTCAAACCTGAATTTATTACTTCTGTTATAGAAGGCTCCAGCAATACTGCATCAAATTCCTCTGTTGGTTTTATAGCAATTAAATTTTCTAACACTCTTGTTAAAAAGAAAGTTCATTATTATTATCATAATGGCAGCAACTTCCTAAATGATTATGGCTTTTCATCAAAAGAGCAGGAGAATAAAAATGTAGATATCGTTTTCCTGCCTTATTTAAAACAAGATCCTACTGCTTTTGAGCGCATTAAAAAAGCAATTATGCACTTAAAAGAACTTTGTAAAAGTAATGATCCTTTTGCCAATTGAGATCAGTTTCGTGAAGACACGAACCCGGGAAGGTTTTTGGGAAATAAAATTCTAACAATGAAAAAAATCTTAGTTCTATTCTTTGCTGCCTGCCTGGCTGCACCCGCTTTGAAAGCACAAACGGAGTCTGAAACAATCGACTGGTTAAATGCAAAAGTTCCTCCGCTTTGTAACCCGGTATATGGTATTCATACAAAATTTAAAAGCCATACCTGGGAAATGCTACATTCTTTTTTTACCGGGACAGACAAAAAATCAAAAGGTGTTGAAATAGATCCGTATTATATTTCAAATATCAGTTCTAAAAAGTTTAGTAATGGCAATGGAACCATTATCTTCTTTACTTCTAGAAACAATGATTTTACAGCTGTACAATATTCTTATAATGGAGCAAGGGAAACTACAGAAAAAGTGAATAATGTATCCTTGGACTTGAACACAACTAACGAAACTGAAATTAATAAAATTATGAAGGCTTTGAAACACTTAGCCACGCTTAAAGGCGCTACGCTGGTAAAGGATGATTTGTTTTAAATCACGACTTCTGATTTCCTTAGTAACATCAAATAAAAAAGTAAAGCTCCGTTTGATTTTGAATGGAACTCCAGGTAGCGGGGTAATTATCTGCCATCAACAATACTCATTGAATAGAGAACTATTTCGTCTAAAAAAATTACTCAAAATGAAAAAACAGGCTTTTATTTTTTCTTTATTTTTTGCATGCACCATAGTTGTCAATGCACAGCAAATAACCAGTACCTCTACAGCTGGGGATTGTGTAAACTTTATCAATAAGGTCGCTCAGACAGGCACTGCATCTGCAAAAAAATATAATTATATCCGTACCGTTTATTTTACGGGAGGGGGATTTATTGAATCACAGGACTGGGGATCTATTATTGCCAGAATAACCTTTTCAAATATGAACTGGGCAGACTTTGAAAAGATAAAGATTAATAAACCTGAAACAGCTGGTGAAGACATCACGTTTGAATTCATATTTAAAACCAGGCAAATTTCCTATGAATCCTTTTACATTCGAAAGGCAACTAACTTCGTTGATGATAGAAAAAATGAAACTGAAAATACTGTTTATTTCTACATTTCACCTTCTGAAGAAGGCAAAATAAAAGAACTCGAACTTGCTGCTAACCGGCTGAAGCAAATAGTAACTGAAAAAGGAAACATATTTAAAACAAAAACAACAGCCAGTAAAATTAAAAACATAGATGGTAAGCCTTCTTTTCAGGAAACTATAACTTATATCAACACGTTTCTGGAGGACGGCAAAAATAATGACATGTTCTGCAACGGGGTGAGGTACAAAGAACGGTTGGCCACAGTGGGGGAGCATATCAATGGTAACGTTTACTTAATCTGTAGCTATGTAAAGGATGTTTATCAGGCTTACGAAAAATATACAAGGACGGAGAACTACAAAATTGATCTTTCAAAAGTTGAAGAAATAAAAGTTGTTACAGGTGAAGGTTTCCCCGGCGGGTGCCTCCAGGTAGGGTTATGGTTTGTAGAAAAAGGAAAATCGGCTACTCCTGTCATGCATTTACCCCTATGGAACACATCATACGATGGTTTTAATGCGTTAGAATTCAAAAAGGGAAAAATCTGCCAGGCCTTTGAGCACTTGCGTAAACTCTGTGGGGCATCAGATCCAATTGAGTTTTGAGTAACTTAAAAAACTGTCTTGGCCTAAAATAGGTTTGCACAAATCAAGTGTAGAGATGGAAGATAAAACTTATGGCTTTTATTTCATAACCGTTCTTTTAATTGCCGAAAAAAATCCTCGCTATTATAACTTGCCATGCCCCGATGGTTTAACCCTGGCTATCCTTTGTTTAACGATAAAAAGAAGGCGCTGTCCGTGTTTGTAACTACGGAGAATTAGAATCCTGAGCAGATAGCTGCAGGTTTCTTCGTTTGCTGGAAAAAGCATTCAAAATTATTTTCGTTTAGTCAGATCAGTTATAGTCGTTTTATGAAGAAGAATTTTAAGAGAAGCAGGACATGCCTTTCAGGCGCTGTCTGTATGTTTGTAACTACGCACAAATAAGAACCCTGAGCAGATAGCTGCAGGTTTGTTCGTTTCATGTAAAAAAGCATTTAAAATTGTTTTCGTTTAGCCATATCAGTTATAGTCGTTTTATGAAGAAGAATTTTAAGGGAAACAGCACATGCCTTTCGACCTCGCCGCCTACGGAGAGGAGAAAGGGGTGAGGCGGATCACGCTCCTCATAATCATCAATCAGAACAAAAATTGTTATATTATTATGAAAGGCTATATTTGATTCTAAAAATTGATCAATTGAACCCGGATGAATCGAAATATGAAGAATCCAAATTGATGCTGCTTCTTGCTGAGGACAGTGAATATGCCTTTCAATTGCTTTACGACAGGCACCGGAAACGCATTTACCAAACAGCGCTGCGCTATCTGAAATCACCTATACTGGCACAGGAGGTGGTACAGGATGTATTTTTAAAATTATGGTTTAACAGGAAAAGCTTAAAGACCGACCGGCCTTTGGAAGCGTGGCTTTATTCGCTTACTAAAAACAACCTGATCAACCGGCTTAAAAAAATTGCCGGTGAGTGGAAAGCCCTGAAAGGCCTCGGCTTTATTACAGAGCGTTCCATAAATAACATCGAAAATAATTTACAGGAATCCCAGTATCTGCAGTTGTTGCAATCGGCTGTTGCCCGATTATCCGAACAGCAGCAAAAAGTATTTACCCTTGCACGTCATGAGCATCTTACCTACCTGGAAATCGCGGAAAGGCTTCAGATTTCTCCGCTAACAGTGAAGACCCACATGTCGAGAGCCCTGGAATCCATTAAGACCTTTTTTTCAGATCACGGAATCATTCTTTCGGCTTCCATATTTCTTCTGTTGCTTTAATTATTTTCAGTTGATGTACTCCATCAGTGCGTGTTGGTTGTATATATGATTAACCGGGTGCTTAAACCTGGTATTGATCTATATGAATAAAAATGACCGGTTTAGCTATCTTTTGAAATTATATTTGGCAGACACGATTTCTATTGAAGAACATGACGAATTCTTCAATCTGTTAGATTCGCATGAATATGATGCCATATTGGGTCAGTCGATACAGAAGGACCTTACCGGCGGGTTTGAAAATACAACAGTTGATTTGCCACCCCATGTTGCTCAGGAGATCGTAAGAAATATCTACAATTCTGAGAAAAATACCGCTGATATATTACCGTTAAAGCAAAGATCCAGGCAGCTTTGGCGCTGGATGGCGGCGGCTTCAGTCATAATAATAGCCCTGTCCGTTTATTTCTTTTCTTACACCAATCCGGGCAAAACAAAGGAACGTTTTGCAATGCTGATACCGGCCGGAACCATCATAAAAGAAAACATTACTGATAAGCCTCAGAAAATTATTTTGAGCGATGGAAGTACCGTAACACTGGACCCAAAAAGCATGATTCATTTCCCGGTACATTTTAATTCTTCACAAAGAGAGGTTTACCTGGAGGGGGCGGCTTTTTTCCAGGTTACCAAAGATCCGGGAAAGCCATTCCTGGTGTATTACAATAACATCGTTACAAAAGTGTTGGGAACCAGCTTCATGATTAATACCAATCAAAAAACCGGCAATGTAGAGGTGTCAGTTAAAACCGGCAGGGTCCAGGTTTATGAAAATGAAAAAATTGTAAAAGACAATTCCGCTGTCCATTCGGTTATTGTTACGCCTAATCAGAAAGCAATATACCAAATCGACAAAAGACTCATGGAAACATCTCTGGTGGATCAGCCGGAGCCAATTCAGAATAATGAAAGCAGCTCATCAGCAAAAAACCAGGAGACATTTGATTACGGGCAGGAAAAAATCGGCGAAATTTTTAAACAATTAGAAAAAGCCTACGGCATTGAAATCATCGTGGAAAGTGCCAATCTGAATAACTGTGTATTTACAGGTGATGTAACAAGCCAGGATCTCTTTACCAAGTTAAAAATAATCTGCCTCACCACTAATTCATCATTTGAAGTGAACGGCACCAAAATTTTAATAAAAGGTAAGGGATGTCAATAACCACCGGCAAAAGATAAAGAATGAAAAATAATAATTCCCCGCCATAAAAATAAAAGAGCCAGATGTGGTGAGACACATCCAGCTCTCCAGGCTTTTGCAAGCCTTTGTTTTGTCCAAAACTTATTAATGAACTTAAAACATAACAAATTTATGAAAATTAAGCAATGTCTTGTTGCTTCAATTATGTTGGCTATGAGAATAACAATTGTACAATTAGTCGTGTCTGTTGCCTTTGTAAGTTCTCTTTATGCAAACGAAGCAAAAAGTCAGAATGTTTTACAGAAAAAATTTACCCTTTCTGTTCAAAACAAGGAAATTAAAAAAGTGATCCATGAAATAGAAAAACAAACCCGCGTAAAATTTACGTTCAGCCCCAATGCCATTAATGCTGACAGGCTGGTTTCCTATTCTGCGATTCAAAAAACAATAGAAGATTTTTTGGAGGGGTTAATGAAACCCAATAACATAGGCTATAAAATAATCGATGAAAAGATCGTTTTATATCCGATCAAAACAAGCCCTTCTGCTACATTCCTGCAGGCAGAAACAGAGATGACCATCGACAAAGTGGTTTCCGGTAAAGTAATGAATGAGAAAGGCGAGCCTTTGGCAGGGGTCACAGTATCGGAAATGGGTAAAACCAATGCGGTTGTTACAGATGATAAGGGCCTTTTTAGCATTAAAGTAGCAAGTGATCAGGCAGTCCTTATGGTGAGCAGTGTCGGTTATGAAAGCTTTACCGTAAAGGTTTCAGGGTTTAACGACGGGGATATAGTTTTAAAGGAAAAAGTAAAAGGCTTGCAGGATGTTATTGTCGTGGGCTATGGCAGCCAAAAAAGAAAGGATCTAACCGGTGCCGTTTCTTCAGTAAACTCCAAAGAATTGAAATCACTGCCGGTGCCCAGCATTGGCGAAGGATTGCAGGGTAGGGCCGCAGGCGTTCAGGTATTAACTTCCGGCGTCCCCGGGCAGCAATGTCACTTTTAGAATAAGAGGCGTGGGCACCATTAACAACAGCGACCCTTTATTGGTAGTGGATGGCGTGCCTACCGACGTTCCTTTAAATACATTCAGCCAGGACGATATTTCAAATGTGGAAATTTTGAAAGATGCATCGGCTGCTGCGATATACGGCTCAAGAGGCGCCAATGGCGTTATAATTATAACCACAAAAAAAGGAACCTCCGCAAAAAATACCCTGGAATTTCAAATGTTTGCCGGGGTGCAAAAGGCAAACAACATCGTTAAGATGCTGGATGCATCTCAATTTGCAAGTTTGCACAACGAGATGATGAAGAATAACGGCCAGCCACAAAATCCGGCCTATGCAGATCCGCTCAGTCTTGGTAAAGGCACCGATTGGTTGAATACATTATTTCATACCGCGCCAATGCAAAATTATTCCCTGTCTTACTCAGGTGGTTCGCCCAAAAGCAATTACTATGTTTCAGGGTCCATATTAAACCAGGATGGCATTGTGATCAATACGGGATACAAGCGCTACACCATACAGTTTAATACAGAAACAAAATTATTTGATTGGTTGAAATTTGGCAATAACCTTACCTTAAATACGGACATAAAAAGAAGCGGCAGTTATGATATCCGCAATACAATGGCGGCGCTTCCGGGACAACCTGTTTACAATGATGACGGAACTTATAGCGGACCGGTTGGCCAGTCTTCCTGGTATGGTGATATTCTCAACCCGGTAGGTAAAGCAACGGTGAACGAAAATACCATCAAAGGTTACACAGTATTGGGAAATATCTATACCGAAATCAACCTGCTGAAAGATTTGAAATTCAGATCCACTGCGGGAGTACAGGCAATATTTTATGATAGCAGGAGCTGGGCACCTAAGTACAACTGGCAACCTATTCCCCAGCCCAATAGCTATCTCTTCGAGCAATATAATAAAAGCCTTACCTGGTTATGGGATAATTACTTCACTTATGATACGTATTTAAAAGGAAGAAATCACCTTACCTTACTCGCAGGCAGCAGTGCACAGAATAATCGTTACGATTATATGAATGGTTCCATTCAAAACTTTGCCAGCAACAGCACCCAGCAGCTAAATAATGGCTCTTCACAACCTACAATCGGTGGCAGTGCGAGTGAATGGGCGTTACTGTCTTTCATTGGCCGGGCCAATTATTCTTACAATAATAAATACCTTCTTACGGCAACAATCCGCCGCGATGGAAGCAGCAAATTTGGCAGCAGCAACCGTTGGGGATGGTTTCCTTCAGGCTCTGCAGCATGGCGTATCTCGGATGAATCTTTTATGAAAAGTATTCCCTGGATAAGTGATTTGAAAATACGTGCCGGGTATGGAATTACCGGTAACCAGAATATAGGCAATTACTCTTTTGCTTCTGTGCTGCAAACGGTTCAATATAATTTTAATGGTCAAAGTGTCAATGCAGTAGTCCCCGTGGAAATACCCAATCCCAATGTACGGTGGGAACAGGTTGAACAAACCAACGTAGGTCTGGATGCATCGGTCTTTGAAGGAAGAGTAGGCATCACGTTCGACGCTTACATAAAAAATACGAACAATATGCTGGTACCGATGGCTGTTCCTATTTCAACAGGCTATTCGGATATTTTTGTGCCCAGCATTAACGCCGGGAAAGTCCGCAACAAAGGATTGGAACTAACCATAACTTCTGAAAACCTGAAAGGAAAATTGGAATGGAATACTAATTTCAATATTTCCTACAATAAGAACCAGGTAGTCAGTCTTAACGATAGTGTGCCCATGTACACCGGCAGTATTGGACTAAATCAAAATCTTTCGATACAGAGCGCAGGTTATCCTGTAAACGAATTTTATGGTTTTGTAGCCAATGGCATCTTTCAGAACCAGAAAGAAGTGGATAATTATGCAGTACAGGTCCCCGGCGCCGATCCTTTTAACCGCACTTCACCCGGTGATATTAAATTCAGGGATTTAAACAACGACGGGATAATTGACGACAATGATCGCAGCTATATTGGCGATCCCAATCCCTCGTTCATTTTTGCGATGAACAATACCTTTTCCTGGTCAGGATTTGACTTGAGCATTTTTTTGCAGGGCGTATCCGGCAACCGGATCTTTAATGCCAACCGCATCTACCAGGAAGGGATGGCTGTAGCTCAAAACCAGACTACCGCGGTACTCGGCAGGTGGACTGGTGAAGCAACAAGCAATAGCATGCCCAGGGCCATTTTTAATGACCCCAACAAAAACTCACGTGTATCAAACAGGTTCATTGAAGACGGGTCATACCTGAAAATAAAAAACATCACTGTTGGCTATACTTTGCCGAAAGCAATTTTACAAAGGGTGAAGATATCCTCCGCAAGGATTTATGCATCCTGCCAGAACCTGGTAACTTTTACAAAATACACCGGCTTTGATCCCGAAGTGCCTTCCAGTGGCATCGACTTTAATGTTTACCCGGTTACAAGAACCCTCAGCGCCGGCATAAATGTTACTTTTTAACTATAAAAATATTTGCTATGAATATCAAAAAATATGTGATCATTTTTTTTATAGCGGGCGCATTATTCGGTTGTAAAAAATACCTGGATAAAAGTCCGCTCGATTCGGTTAACACATCCAATTTTTGGAAAACGGCTGACGATGCTGTTGCTGCAATAAATGGTGCCTACCAGCCCTTGCAATGGCCGAAATTATACAATCTCCGGATCTGGTCTACAGACATCTGGGCAGGCAATAGTATAACAGGAGCCGGTGGTGGTACCGATGGAATAGAAACCCAGGACATTTCAAATTTTGTGACCACTACCGACAATGCCGCTGCTTTGGATATATGGAGAGGGCCTGCGCCGGGCATTTTAAGGTGTAATCTTATTTTACAAAACGTTCCCGCCATGGCCATTGATGAATCACTCAAAAACAGGATCCTTGGAGAGGCCAGGTTCTTAAGGGCTACTTATTACTTTATTCTCGTGCGGCTATTCGGAGATGTTCCGCTGGTAACAGTTCCTCAGACTCCCGAAGGTGATTTGCGCCCTGAACGTACGCCGAAAAACCAGGTGTATGATTTGATCATAAAAGACCTCACCGAAGCCATCAGCCTTTTGCCCTCAAAGGATACCTATAAAGGATCCGATATTGGCCGCGCCTCCAAAGGCTCAGCCGCTGGTATGCTGGCAAAAGTATATCTCACCCTCGGTAACTATCAAAAAACGGTTGAGCTCTGCAAACAGGTAACGGCTCTTGGTTATTCATTAAATGCAAATTATAGTGACAATTTTAATCCCCAAATGAAGAATACCAATGAATCTTTATTTGAAATTCAATATATAGGTAAAACCAGTTTCAGTTTCTGGAATAATGAAAACCAGGCTTCATGGGTAAGTACATTTACCGGGCCAAGGAATTCAGATTTCGTTGGCGGTGGCTATGGCTGGGACCAGCCCACAAAAGAATTTGTGGATTCGTACGAATCAGGAGATAAAAGAAAAGACCAGACAATTTTGTACAACGGCTGCCCGGATTTTGATGGAAAGATTTATCAAAGTTCCTACTCTGTTACAGGGTACAACCTTCGCAAATTTTTGGTTCCGAAAACGCTTTCTCCGGATTATGATACCAATCCGGCAGATTTTCCGGTATTAAGATATGCCGATGTATTGCTGATGCAGGCCGAAGCCCAAAATGAACTCAGCCAGACAACTGACGCAGAGGCGCCGTTAAATCTTGTCAGGGAAAGGGCGGGCCTTCCCGACGTCAATGGGCTTTCTAAAGAGGCCATGCGTGTAAAAATATTGCATGAGCGTAGAATGGAGCTCGCTTTTGAAGGAGACCGGTGGTTTGATCTGGTCAGAATAAATAACGGACAGTACGGATTGGATTTTCTTCATTCTATTGGAAAAGTGAATGCTGCAGCGAAGCATCTTTTATTGCCCATACCGCAAAAAGAGAGAGATGCCAATCCTAATCTTACCCAAAATCCGGGCTATTGATTCATTCAAACATTTTCAATCAACTCAAAAAAACTATTATGAAAAATATAGGTTTTTCTTTCAACAAAAAAGCAAATGGGCTAAAAGCATGTTGGTTTTTGCTGCTGTTTTCTTTCCTCATTCACTCATGCAAAAAACCGGATTACATTGAGTCCAATAAATCAAATGCCGGTTTAATCCTCACCGCTGCAAAAACATCTTTTATCTTAAAGCAAGCTGAGGATGCAAATGATGCGGCTGACTTTACCTGGACTACCGGGTCAAATCAGGGCACCAATGCCTCTATTTCTTATACTCTTATAATCGATAAGCAGGAAAATAAATTTAGTAGCCCGGTTACAGAAGAATTGGGTTTGGCAACTCTTGAAAAAAAGTTTACCGTGAAAGAGTTAAATAATTTACTGCTTACACACTGGAATTTTTCTCCCGGTACGGAAGTGATATTAGAGGCTAAAATAGTCGCTAAAGTATCAGGTGATGCCGCACCATCCGACTCTTCCAATACAGTAGTAATAAAAGTGACACCGTATCAGCCGGTAACCTCTACGCTATACCTGATTGGTGATGCAGCACCCAATGGCTGGAATAATAATTTAGCTACCCCGTTAATGGCAAGCGCCACAGAGTCCGGCAAATTTACCTGGGACGGCCATTTGAATACCGGCAACCTGAAGTTTATTACAACACTGGGGCAATTTCTGCCTTCTTACAATAAGGGTGCAGACAATAGTCACTTGATCTATCGTAATGAGGATGGCCAGCCCGATGACCAGTTTGCTATTTCAACATCCGGTAATTATACGATTACGCTGAATCTGTTGGACCTGTCTGTTTCGATTTCCACTTCCACAGTGCCTCCTTATCAGAAATTATGGATGCTCGGCGATGCCATACGCACTGGATGGAACATTAATACTCCCGATGAAATGAGAGTGGATTCATCAAACCTGTTTGTGTTCAAATACAATGAAATACTGGCCGCCGGTGAATTCAAAATCCCAACGGCAACAGGCAATTTCACCACTGATTATTATATGCCACTTACCAATCACCAGGATTTAACTTCAGGTGGTGTACAACTGGTACACAATGGCAACCCCGATCTGAAATGGCAAATAACCAATCCGGGGCCGTATAAAATCACGCTCGATTTACAAAATTTAAGTATCAAAATAAAACCATTTATCCCTTATACAAAAATATGGATGGTAGGCGACGCCACACCCGTCGGATGGAATATAGACAATCCCCAGCCAATGGTCAGTGACCCGGGCAATCCCTATATTTTTACCTATACAGGACCTTTAACGGCCGGGGAATTTAAATTTCCGGTGGCAACAGGAAACTGGGGTGGTGATTTTTTCATGCCTGAATTAAATCATCAGAAACTGGAGAGCAGGCGGGTAAAATTTGTACCGGGCGGAAATCCTGATAACAAATGGCAGATTACCGTTCCCGGCAATTATAAAATCACCCTCAACCAGTTAACAGAAACTATTGATATAGTAAAACTGTAAGGATCACAGCCTCAGCTTTTTTGAAAAACCAGGTGCACCGGAAAGTTCCAGGATGGGCATTTTGTTTTCGGAAATGTGTTATCTAATGAAGTTCAATTAAAATGAATCAAATGAAATTAATGTCTTTTGTAATTGCAGGAATGCTGCTGACATCATGTGCAAAAAATAAAAGTAATGCCAATCCGGTTACTCCCGGAGACAGTTTATACAATCTTTCTTTAAGTACCAACAAAGCAGTGTACCGCCCGGGAGAAATGGTACTATTTACCGCGGATAAATTACCGGTGAATTGCAGGCTGCGTTATCGTCACCTTGATGAAGTTCTGAAAGATGAGCCTTTCACTTCTTCCAGTTGGAACTGGACACTGCCTCCTTCGGATTTTAAAGGCTACCTGGTAGAAGTATATACCCGTACAGGAAATGAAGAAAGGTCAATAGCCAGCATAGCAATTGATGCTTCTTCGGATAACCTGTACTTTCCAAGGAATGGCTTTCTGTCAAATTACGGCCCATTGAGCAATGATTATATGGCTTCGGTGATCAATAATCTGAACCGGCACCATATAAATGTGGTGCAGTTTCAGGATTGGGAGTTCAAGCATCATTTACCGCTCGCCGGAACCGTTATAAATCCTCAGGATAAGTGGAAAGATATTGCGAACCGTGAAAATACCATGTCAACCGTAAAGCAATATATAAGCCTGGCCCATGGTTACAATATGAAAACACTTTCCTATAATCTTATTTACGGAGCATTGAGCGACGCTTCTTCTGATGGTGTAAAGGATCAATGGTATATGTACCAGGATCAGCAGCATGTAACAAAAGAAATTTTTGCATTGCCTAAGCCACCCTTTAAAAGTGATATTTATTTTCTTGACCCCTCCAATACCGGTTGGCAGAATTATATAGCTGCCAGAACAAAGGAAGCTTTTGAGGTGTACGATTTTGACGGGTTCCAGGTAGACCAGGTAGGAAACAGGGATAAAAATCTTTATGACTATTCAGGGAATCCTCTCAACCTGGAAGCCACTTTTAGGCCTTTTCTTGAAGAAATAAAAACTCAGATGCCGGAAAAAAAATTAGTGATGAATGCCGTGAATCAATATGGCCAGCAAATAAGTATTGCAAAGTCTCCGGTAGATTTTCTTTACTCAGAAGTGTGGGCCCCCGATGAAGGATATAAAGACCTTGCCAGAATTATCCGGGACAATGACCGGTGGAGTGATCATTCAAAAAAGACTGTCCTGTGTGCCTATATGGATTATAAAATTGCTGAAAGCCCGGGCTTCTTTAATACACCGGGAGTATTACTCACCAATTCGGTGATCTTTTCTTTCGGCGGAGCACACCTGGAACTGGGAGAACACATGTTGGGGAAAGAATATTTTCCTAACAATAATCTTCAAATGAAAGACGATTTAAAAAGTGCCATGGTTCACTACTATGATTTCATCGTTGCTTATGAGAATTTACTTCGCGATGGCGGAGATTTTAATACAGTTTCTGTGAACAGCACCAATGGAAAAATGAATCTTAATGCATGGCCTCCGCAAAACGGAAGCGTATCGGTGCAGGGCAAAGCCATTGGCGCTAAACAAATCCTGCATTTTATCAATTTTGCCAATGCAGCTACTTTCGACTGGAGAGATGCCAATGGAACCCAAACAGCTCCCAAAACAATTGTATCAGCAAATATCAGTGTGAATTATACAGGCACCGCAACAAAAGTCTGGATGGCGAGCCCCGATATCAATTTTGGTATTCCTCAGCTACTTTCATTTTCCCAATCCGGCAATACCGTTAAATTTACTTTACCGGAATTAAAATATTGGGACATGGCGGTAATTGAATAGTCTTCGAAAACGTTTTAAAATGGTTGTTTCATGAATATTTTATATCCGGCTAAAATGCGGTTTTTATTAGCAGTTTTCATTTTTCAAATCATAAGTACGCAAGCTCAAAAGCCACTTTACCAATCGCAGGATTTCAATATCTATAGGGATAGGGTAGTGCAGGGTAGGTATGAAGCGAAAGCCCTTTCGCCGTATCACATTACCAGCAATTATGAAAGCCCCGCCAATCTTTTCCAGTCATCAGATATTACGTTCAAGTTTGCCATTAACGGAAGAGATAATGAAATGCCCTCCGGGCTGGATCATCATTTTACTGTAAACGAATCGAATGGTTTGGCAGAAACTCCTGTCATCATTTTTGGTAAGCAGCTCAATCAAACAGCGGATAAGAAAAAATATTTGGCGCCGGATACGAAGCTTAGGATAAGATTGGATTTCAGAGAAGTGCTGCGGCAATTTCAACAAATTGGATTCTATACCTGCTTCAACGGAACAAAGATCTATAAACAGGATTTCAAAGGCGTGTATATTGCCGGTGGCACCTTGCCCATGACCTGGGATTTTGACAACCTCGTTAATCATCCTGATCTGCAATTAAAAGATAATGATGGCGATGGTATCTACGAGACTGAACTCATTTTAAATGCAAAGCAGGATCAGAAAAAAATTGCCGGTGAATGGAAGCAATCAAAAGATGCAACAGCATTTCCTCAATATCATTCTGACTATTTGTTGTCAGACGCATTGTATAATATGTCAATTGAGGAGATGATCAAAGCGGTAGAGCCTGACAGCACTTTTCGCACCGGCAAAGAATGGGCGGGCGTCTGGACAAGAGACATCAGTTACAGCATTATTTTGTCAATGGCGTATTTACAACCACAGGTGGCAAAGAATAGCTTATTAAGAAAAGTAAATAAGAAGAAAAAAATTATCCAGGATACAGGTACCGGCGGAGCTTATCCCGTTTCTACCGACAGGATGATTTGGGCAACGGCAGCCTGGGAAGTATATAAGGCCACAGGAGATAAAGAATGGTTACATACCGCTTTTGAAATAATAAAAAATTCTATTGAAGATGATATCAGAAATGCTTATGACAATGAAACCGGGTTAGTAAGAGGCGAATCTTCATTTCTGGACTGGAGAGAGCAAACTTACCCGAAATGGATGCAGCCTGCAGATATTTATCAAAGTGAATGTCTCGGTACCAATGCGGTACATTTTCAGGCAAATATAGTATTGAGTGAAATGGCTAAAGCATTGAACAAAACAGACGTTGCTGCAAAGCATCTTGCCATTGCGCAAAAAATAAAAGCAGGTATCAATAAATATTTATGGATGCCGCAAAAAGGTTACTATGGGCAATACCTGTATGGCCGCAATTTTAAAATACTATCGCCTCGTTCGGAAGCCTTGGGTGAAGCGCTCTGCATTTTATTTGGAATTGCAGACCGGGAGAAAGCGGCACAAATAGTGTCTTCTGTTCCTGTTACCAATTTTGGTATTAGCTGTATCTATCCTCAGATACCTGGTATTCCGCCTTATCATAATAATGCAGTGTGGCCGTTTGTAGAATCATACTGGGCGCTGGCTTCGGCAAAAGCCGGCAATGAAAGATCGGTCGTGGATGCGGTCAATAATATTTATCGCCCTGCAGCCTTATTCTTAACCAACAAAGAAAATTACGTAGCAGACAACGGTGATTATGCCGGCACGCAAATCAACAGCAGCAATATGCTTTGGAGCTTATCAGGCAATATAAGCCTGGTCCATAAAATTATTTTTGGCATAGAATACCAGGACAAAAAGCTGGTGTTTCACCCTTTTATTCCAAAATCATTTAAAGGAAAACATTCCCTCAGTAATTTCAAATATCATGATGCTGTTTTGAATATTGAAGTGGAAGGCTATGGCCATAAAATACTTCAATTTCTCATAGATGGGAAGGTGCAAAATAAAGCCGAATTTTCAGCAGCTTTATCCGGAAATCATTCGATAAAGATGGTGTTGGATAATATGGATTTTCCCGGCCAAAAAATCAATAAAGTAAAAAATAGTATTTCTCCGGCTACGCCAATTGTAAATGATGCTTCCAATAAACTTAGCTGGGAAAAAGTTGAAAATGCCACAGCATACATTATTATAAAAAATGGGAAACAAGTCGCTACAACCAGCCACACCAGTTTTACCGTTTCTGCCGACGCTTATGCAGAATACCAGGTGATCGCTTCTGATAAAAATAATGTTCAGTCATTTGCATGCGAGCCTGTGGTGGTGGCCAATAACAAAGCGATCGCTGAAGTATGAAATTGAAAATTTTAATCCGAAATCTGATTCTGCCTCCAAAGGATTTTCCGGTTCGGGCTTTACAGAAATAAGCAACCAGGTAAACCGGTCAGTTAAAATTCCAATCAATATTACCCGGCCCGGCTGGTATGCGATTGACTTCAGGTATGCCAATGGCAACGGGCCAATCAATACTGAAAACAAATGCGCTATAAGAACCCTGAAAGTAAACAATCAATTTGCCGGAACCATAGTTCTGCCGCAGCGTGGCAAAGATGAATGGAGTAATTGGGGCTTTAGTAACTCAGTTAGGGTTTACCTTGAAAAAGGCACCCAAAATATAACGCTTTCCCTTGAGGATTACAATGATAATATGAATGGAGAAATTAACCAGGCAATGCTGGATTATGTGCGTATCTCCAAAATAAAATAGAGGCCTCCATAGTTCCTGGCACTTGAAACAATTTTTTAAATTTCCCTGTTGTTGGCGTCTCCGCCAACAAGCATCCCAAACCTTATTACTTAGTAACCCGATACTTTCTCTTTTCATTCAACCGAAAAAATAGCATCTTCGGAAAACTTGATAATCTACTTTTTGGGTTATGCGGTTAGATAAAAATGAATAATGCTGTCAGCCTGGCCGCCAACAGTAACCGGGCAGTGAACTAATCTCAACCAATCAGTATAATAAGTAAATCAGTTAATCTGAAGTTCAGACTTTGTGCCTTCGCGTCTTTGTGGCCCAACCATTTGCGAAGCAAATAAAAAAACCTTTCATACCAGTCAGTATAATCAGTAAATCAGTCAATCTGAGGTTCAGATGCTTTGTGCCTTCGAGTCGCTTTGCGAAGCAATAAAAATCTTTCATACCAATCAGTATAATCAGTAAATCAGTTAATCTGAGGTTCAGACTTTGTGCCTTCGCGTCTTTGTGGCCCAACCCTTTGCGAAGCAAATAAAAAGACCTTTCATACCAATCAGGATAATAAGAAAATCAGTTAATCTGAGGTTCAGACTTTGTGTCTTCGCGTCTTTGTGGCCCAAACATTGAAGACTTTGGTGTTGAGCCAGGGTGGAGAATCTCGCCCGTTTAACCAATAAGCAAAGTTTGTATATTTTATCTTGACTACTTTTTAAAAGTACACTGCATTAGATTTGCTTTTAATTCAATATCCAATTAATCCGTTAGTCAAAAAGTGTTATCAAAAATGGATCAAATATTATTTAAAGATTATGGCAAAATTGTTTTTCGCACTCCCCTGTATTCGCGTTTAAGCCTCTTCGGTCAACACAATGAAACTAAAAATTTAGAAGAGATCGTCGCTTTCACCCTGAGGACCCTGTCTATCCAGGTGAAAGATTGAAACGGAAAGTTCGGATAGATATGGGATTATCGCACCAAATAAAATGCCGGATCCACATGAGTATGAACAGGTGGTTTGTATCACAGCAGCGGTTAATGGAATATATGGCTTATCTTTTTAGTGCTAAATATTACAATCAAATATTACATCACAATCAAATAAAAAATAATAGCAAGCGTTTTACTTGTCCCGATAAACCAGGTATTTATGGATAAAGATGAATCCGTTATCCGGCCCAAAACCTTTCTTGAGAAAGTTGCCACATTCGATTTTGATAAATATTATACAAAGAAATTAAGGTTCGCCTGCCATTGCTTCATGTGGCTCATATTTACTTTCCTGATCCAGGTAAATTTGTTTTTCGATTCCAGGCTCCCTTTAGAGATTACTTTTGCGTTTGCCTGCAGAAGTCTGATATGTAATATGACTGTCTTTTATCTTTTCTTCTATTTTATATTACCTAAAACGATTTTAAAGAATAGAATAATAACAGCAGTGCTGTCTATACCTTTTTGTATTATACTATGGATTCTGTTGAATCATTATTGCCTCATATTTATTGATCAACATTTTGAGATGGAGAGCCCCTATTATAAGGACAGTATTGCTGCGAATGTAAATTCAAGCTTTGCAGAAATTATATCACCCAGGCATATTCTCGTAGTACTAATACCTGTTTTTTATTCTATTTCGCCTTTCTTTTTTATTAAAATTGTTTTTGATATTCTTCGCTTTTATTCCAAATGGTTCAAATCGGAAAGAAGATCCGCACACCTTGAAATTGAGAAGCTAAACCTGGAAAAAGATTTTTTAAGGTCTCAATTGAACCCGCATTTTTTGTTCAATACGCTTAATAATTTATACGGCTTATCTCTCAGGAACGACCAGCGCACACCGGAAGTGATCATGCAACTTTCTGAAATGATGCGTTATACATTGTACGAATCAGATGCAGGAATGGTACTTCTTTCCAAAGAATTGGTTTTTTTGAAAAACTATGTACTGCTGGAAAAAATGCGTTATAAAAACAATAAAGATATTGTTTTTAATCTTGACGATTCGCAGGTAGACATTCAGATGATTGCACCTTTGCTTACCTTTACATTTATTGAAAACGCGTTTAAATACGGCTTGAAATTGAAGAATGAAGGCTTTTTGAAAATTGATATTTCCATCGCTAATAATGTTTTTTATTTTTCCATTATCAACGACAAAGAAGAAAATGTTGAAGAGAAAGAGTTTGGCGGAATTGGAACTGATAATATCAGGAAAAGGTTGGAACTGTTGTATCCGGATAAACATAAATTGAAAATGGAAGACAGGGGACAGAGTTTTTGGGTTGAGATGAAAATAAACCTCTAATAAAATGAGTGGCAAGATTAAATGTTTAATTGTCGATGACGAGCCAATAGGGCGCGAGATAATTGAAAACTTTGTAAAAGAATTAAATTACCTCGAATTGGTTGCTACATGTGAAGATGCATTTGAAGCTCTGGAAATTTTACAAAAGACCCCGATAGATTTGCTTATCACCGATATCCAAATGCCCAAGATAAATGGTTTGGAGTTGGTGCGTTCTTTACCTCTGCCACCGGTTATCATCTTTATTACTGCTCACGATAAATTTGCTGTAAATAGTTTTGAATTGGGTGTAACAGACTATTTACTGAAGCCCGTCTCTTTTGACAGGTTTTTAAAAGCCGTCAGTAAAGCAAAATTGCAAATAGATTTAAACAAAGGTGCAGCTTCACCGAATTCAGAAAACAAAACAACGGAATACATTTTTATAAAAGCCAACAACAAGCTTAATAAAATCCAGTATAAAGAGATCCTGTATATCGAATCTATAAAAGATTACATAAAGATATTTACCAACGAATCTCATTTGGTAGCCTATTCAAGTATGAAGGCGATAGAAGAAAAATTGCCCTCTGCGCTTTTTATCAGGATTCACAATTCATTTTTGGTACAGATAAATGCAGTAAAAGCCATAATGGGTAATACCATAGAAGTTATAAATGGAGTATCGCTACCCATATCCAAAAGTCGTAAAGATGAATTGTTTGCTGCTTTGCAAATCAATAGTAGCCATTAGTTATTAAAATTTTATCAACACATTTGAATATAGAGTTTAAATGCAAGAGCGTTATTGAGAATCGGGTAATTATTGCCAGTCATCGGGTATAACCTATCAAAGGTCGAAAAAGTTTTTCACCTCGTTTCATAAAATCCACTTTTGCTGATAGCTATTTACATACGGGAGAAAGATTTAAAGAAATTAAATCCGGGATTTCGGCATTGGAAAATATTTTTCCAAATTTACGATGAATTGCAGTTTCAAGATAACCCTCACCGTAATATGTTGGTACCTATACATCTAAAACTTTAAGCATTATGAAACACATTTTATTCTTTGGCCTTTTAACCCTCATTATTTATTCTTGCCAAAAACCAACAGTCGACAAACGAGTGGAAAGCACACAAAGTGATAGTACCGCACTCGTGATGTACGTGGATTTAGATACCACTCAAATCAAAGGTAAAGACACACTTATAGTTCAAAAATATGATTACGACAACCTTAAAAGAATAATAAATACATACTACATAGATTATAATTCGGGAGTGCCTGATGGTCTCTTTCAAACTCGCTTTTATTACAACGGAGCAGATACCTTACCCTTTAAAAGAATTGAAACCTATTATGATTTATCAAGCGGTACTGTAAATAATCCAGGTGTCGGTTACTACTCATATAAAGATGGAAAGGTACTTTCAGACAGTGTAAGTTTCAGTAATAATCCATTATTTTATTTAGTAAGAAAATATTCCTACGTTAACAATAAGATCACTGAAACCATTGCAGATAATTCAACACCTCAAAATATTGAGGTTCATAAATTTTATCAGATAAAAAATAATGAAAATACAACCTTACAAACAGATTCTACTTTTTTTAATGGAGCTTTAATGGGTGGTTCCCAAACCTTTTCATTTTCCTACGACACCAAAAATAATCCATTTTATAATTTGCCACAACCGTTTATTGATAGAAGTACACCCTATTATAGTATGGAAACTTACAGTGAAGAAATGGTCTACGAAAAAAACAATCCAATAGAGATTACATCAGGTTTCCATTTAAAATATGTTTATGAATATAAGCCTAACGGCTATCCATCGGTAGCAAGAGTTTATGACATAGATGCCCCTTCGCAGTTTTGGTTTAAGAGAATTTTTATTTATACAAAACTTTGATCAGGGTTGGTGTGGATGAATTTGAATTTTTAAATAACCAGGTTTATGAAGATGGATAGAGAATTGTTTCGTGTGCCATAAACGAGGGCAGGGCTGAATCGGCTGAGGCGTGATTTTTAATCAATCGAATATCAATTCCTTATAGTAACCCAAAAAATTGCATTACAAAATAAATTTTTATAATTTTAGCCGTCCTGCATCATATCATTAATATACCATTCTAATTCAATGCATCAGCCTTATGAGATTGCAATTTTATTTCATTACTCTTTTATTAATTTCTTTTGCTTCCTGCAAAAAAGACAGTACCAACAATTGTCAAACTTCTATGAAGTTAAACGCATCGAATGCTTCCCCTACTATCGGAGATCCTTTTATTATAACCGCTCCAAAAGATAATGACAATGATATTTACTATTGGTTTGGCCCGGGATATTCTGAATCAACCAATTCAAATACAGTAAACATTAATGAGGCTAAATACTCAAATCGGGGCTGGTACTATTGTTCTAAAGCAAATTCCGAATGTAATAAAACAATTAAGGACAGTATTTTTATTGATGTAAAATTAAGTCAGGAAATGCCCTCTTGTTCTGTTGCCAATAATTTTTTCTCAAGTTCAAATTTAGTTTCGGATATAACCCTTACCTCCGTCACCCAGCATATGGATCCCACATTCAATGCTATGGGAGTATATGGCGGAAATGCATTTGGTTATCCATCTTTACGCGTATTGTTTAATTCATACAATGGAAATACTGAACCGGTAGATGGCGTGTATCTGACAAATGACAGGCTTACATTCGATGTGACGCAAGAATATAATCTCGTGTCTGTAAGTTTTATTTACAACGGGATTTTCTTTCATTGCAGGCCTAATCAAAAAATATATGTTTCACACGTAAATGGTAAAATTCAGGTTACTTTTTGTGATACAGTTTTCTCAGATGGATCAATTACTACCACTTGTAAAGCTAAATTGACGGCGCTGTGATCACTATTGTCCAGAGAGGTGCCTTTTAAAGGTTTTAATTACATTTTTTAAAAAAAACTTACTTATGAGCCTATTATCAAAACTAAAATTATTTATACTATTTGCATTGCTTGCCTGCTCCGTAAATGCCTATTCTCAGGACTATTTAGATGATTTAAAGCTTGAGGGCAAATCAGAATCTTACGTTGTTTTAAGAAATGGCAGAAGAGATTTTGGTGTAGGCTTAATTGATTCAAAGTCAAATTTAAAATGGCAATTACCTATTCCCGGAGAGCCTCTTGGCATGGGAAGCTCAGGGGATAATGCTATTATTATATATGCAGAAGAATCCGGTAATTTTTCTCCCATAAAAGTAATACATGCAATGTTGATTGAAACAGATAAGAAGAAAGTGGCAAAGGATGTTGTAATTTATACCAATCCTGGCCAGTTCATCGTCTATGTAAAAGTCTTGCAAAGCACCAGTGGCAATTTTTCATCTGTATTAGTCAGGGAAACCAAATCAAAAAATTCAACCTTCGGATTTGGTATAGGTAGTGGTGGCCGAATTGAAGAATCCAAAGCAATCACCATGATTCATTTGGGAAACAACCTTGCTTTGGAAACAAAGGAATTAAAAAGCATTGCCCTTGAATCGGATTATTTGACCACCTCCATGGGGGGCAATAATGAGTTTTATGTATGTTCATATTCTAATGGCCTGATGACTACTGAAAGATTCAATGGCAGTGGGAATAAATTGGCGCAGCTCGCTACGGATTTCTCCTACCGCAAAAAAACGACGTACAACTTTGTTGCTCAATATGATAGTTTACGGGAAAATTGTTTTGACATGGCAATAGCATACATAGATGATAAAAAAGAGGATCAGGTTCGTCTTTACAGATTTGATTTTGATGATAAAAAAGTAATTGCTACAGAACCAATATCTAATAATAAAGCTTATGTAAAAACATTGAAAGCTGCCAATGCCGATTCAAAACTCAGACATTTTGGAGAAATTTATAATTTAACGCCTTTGCAAATAATTAATACACTGGATAGGACCGTGCTCATCAAAGAAATTCAAAGTTCCAGGATGGATAAAAGTACTACTACCTACTTCAGGACGGGCGCAATTATATCGGTGTATTCAAAAGATCTCAAACTTGATAAAAGATATTCCAATTGATAAATTTAGTTCTACTTTTTTAATGGGCTTCAATCAAATTAATGCTCATGTCAAAGGCGACAAGATTTATGCCGTTACCAATGAGATGGATGGATTGGGATATCAATGCGTTTTATACAAAATTAACATGAAAGATTTTTCAATGACTACCAAAGAAATCCCGGATCCTGAAAGAGGAATAAATTGGGTTACTAAACCTGGAGGTATAATTTGGAATGATACCGATTTTAAGATCCCTTTTTTAAATGCTAAAGCATCTTTTAAATTGAAGCTGAAGACAGAATGGGCTGTTGAAAAGTATTAAACTGAATAAAAAATGATTCTAAAAAATTAAAAACAAAAAATGAAAAATACACTTTACCTCATCACAATTTTAGCAAGTTTTCTTGTGACCATTTCTTCTTGTAAAAAAGAGACAAGCCAGGAACAACCGGAAACTATTGACAGCATGAAATCTATCTTGCCTAAGCAAATTATTATTAATTACCCATCGCAATTGAGTTTATTAGAGGACAAAGTAATTTCCTTTAAATATGATACGGCCAATTATAAGATTGAACTTTACAGGGATGACACCACCAATACAAATCCTTACGATGAATTATTGGCTACCTATACTTTTAATAAGGACGGGTATTTGATTAAAAGTACAGGTCTTGAACTCTATGAATTTTCGGACGAAACTGATGTTATTATTAACAGAACAGCAGATAATAAAATTACCTCAATTATATATCATTATGCGGATGATGATGATGCGACCTTTACTTTTAAATATGAACCTTTAACCGGCGGTACCAAAATAACAACCGCATATAATTTCGGTTATGAACCGGACACGGCCATATATGAATATAGTAATGACGGGAGAATATTAAGCATTCCTGTTTTCCAGGGCACCCAGAATATGTATTACCCTCCGGCAACGAATGACCAATTTACTTATACTTATAATGCAGATAAAGGCCTGACCGGGGTGACCAGGGCATTTTATGGACAAGCGAGTAATAAAATGAAAATGGATTATTCTTCTGGAATTCCCGTGAGTGATAAAGATTGGCTAAGCGAACTTTTGCTTGGCAAGGATTATTACCTGCTTAACCTATCTGTGTTAAACCCTTTTTCATTTTTTGTAGCGGGGGAAATTGATCCATTCATCATTTCGGCAACCAATCGGAACCATGTGAGCCATATTGAAGAAACATCTTCATTCGAATCAAACGTGATCAATGCTACTATGACTTATCAATTCAATGACAAAAATCTTTTGTCTTCAGTGGTTCTTACATCGGTCAATAGCCAATACGGCACATTTATTACCAGCATGCGTTTTAAATATTAATAGATTATTTTGAAACCTTTCAGGGAAAACATATCAAGAGTTTGTCGCTTCATCATTCTCAGCAAATTCGAGTTGATAACAACAAGGAATTGCAGATAAAATTAAAATTGTGTATTACCCTATGACCTTGTTATAAAATCCTTTCGTTTGATAGCGTAATTGTGGGAGTACTCGAAGTCGAGACTTCTTGGGTTATGAGAGTTAAAATAAAGCACATGAAAAGCACTTATGCGCTATCCCTTGCTGTTGTTGGCGTCCCCGCCAACAGCGGGCAGTGAAGTAATTTCATCCAATCAGTATAATCAGTAAATCAGTTAATCTGAGGTTCAGACTTTGTGCCTTCGCGTCTTTGTGGCCCAACCCTTTGCGAAGCAAATAAAAAAACCTTTCATACCAATCAGTATAATCAGTAAATCAGTCAATCTGAGGTTCAGACTTTGTGCCTTCGCGTCTTTGTGGCCCGCCCCTTTGCGAAGCAAATAAAAAGACCTTTCATTCCAATCAGCATAATAAGTAAATCAGTTAATCTGAGGTTCAGACTTTGTGCCTTCGCGTCTTTGTGGCCCAACCCTTTGCGAAGCAAATAAAAAGACCTTTCATACCAATCAGTATAATAAGTAAATCAGTTAATCTGAGGTTCAGACTTTGTGGAATCCGCCTCCTTTCGAAAAAAAAAGAGGCTACCTCTTTTTGAGACAGCCTCTTCTTTTGACAATAATAAAGTTTCAAAACATTATTCAACCATTAATAACTGGTTAAGTAACGCTTTCTCGTTCCGTACCTGCACATGATACAATCCTTTGGAAAGGATGGCCGGCAAAGAAATAACCTTGCTCACTGAGCCGCCTTCATGAAGTATTTCTTTTTTGTAAACTGCCTGCCCGGCGGTATTGTAGAGAATCATTTCATATTTCCCTTTTGCAAGATTGCTCAACTGCAAAGTAATTTGCTTCTGAACAACAGGATTAGGGTAAACCCTGATGGCATCGTGCTTGCCGGTAAGATTAACTTTTACAATGATGCTGTATTTAATGGAAGCATCTTTATCAATTAATTTCAACCGGTAGTAATTAACTCCGCTGTTGGGGTTGGCATCAAAAAAAGAATAGGTAAACTGCGATGCCCTGTTAAGAGCAGCCACTTCGCCAATTTTAGCAAACTGGCTTCCATTATTGCTTCTTTCTACTTCATACTTTACCATATCGCTTTCATGCCCCACTTTCCAGGAAACTTTTATGCCTGTTGCGTTGGGGGCTGCTGATAATTCGTAAAAAGTTACCGGCAGCGGGAACATGTTGAGAATAGTTATGGTCGGGTCATTTGGTGCATCCGTATCAGGGTCGTCGGTATTAAAAGTTGCGAAATTAGCCCCGCTTACGGTTCCCTGGTTGATGATCTCGGTACAGCCGCAGGCATTATTGATCGTAACGTCATAATAAATTACGATGCTGTCACCTGGCGCAATGGTACCGATGACAAGGGGGTTGAGTTGAGCTTTGCTTATTGAAGTAAACATTACTGCAACCGCCAGAAAAACGAATTGTTTAAATGTGGATGATAGTTTCATTTCTTAAAATTTATTTGTTTAATGCTTACTTCTTTTGTGATTGATCATTGTTTTGAATGATTCTGGCAGGTGCAGATGAACAGTTACTAAAACCGCTCGTAGCAGAAATCAATAAAGTGCCTCCGCCTGCTGGATTTTGTGAGTTGATATATGCTTCTATTCCGGTGAATCAGTTGCCACCATTCCTTTTACGCCGAAAACATTTTTAGCAGGGTCAGTTCCCTGTTTACGAAGCCCGATACCTGGCTGGGCATCACTTCCTGCACTGGTGTTACCTTGTATATCAAGACAAACCGCATCATTTATCGAACTTGCATTGCCCGCGTCAATTCTAATGCCGGGCCTGAAGCTTCCGAGAGGGGCTGCTACCGTATTATTCTTAATAGTAAGTTTGGCATTGCCCGAGGTTCCTCTTCCTACAAGTAAGATTCCGTTACCATCTACCTGCCTGATGGTGTTCCCATTTATTGATAAGGTGAGGTCTGGCGAATCAGAATTGCTTAATACATATCCATTTCCACCTCCAATACCATTTGAACCAAGGCTATTATTAGAAACTATATAATTGTTGTTAATAGTTCCAACCATAGTAGCATTTCCATTATTGCCTATCGCAATAGTAGTCCCTATATTATTTCCTAAGGGAATGGCTGCAGACCCGTTATTCAAAATTTCGAAATTTGTCCGGGTGCGGGAACCATTATTGCCACCTGAGTTGGCTATAATAATGCAATGGCTGCCAATAGGGTTTGCAGCGCTTTCTCCTTTGATGAAATTTCCTGTAATAGAAATGATATCTGTTGAGCTGCCGGGGATACCTGCTGTCGCTCCGGGACCGCCCGCATTCGAATTTCCTACTGATACCTGGATACCTGCTCCGCCGGGGAAATTGGTAATTGTATTGCCGCTTATGGTCGCTTTGGTTAAATTGAATGAAGTGCTTCCATTTCCTATACCTACTAAATTAATTCCCATGCCCTTAGAGGTTGCACTGCTATTAGAGCTGGTAATCGTGTTATTGGAAATAATAGCATTAGATACTGTGCCATTATCTGACTGCACATCCAGTCCGCTGTAATAGGCATTGGTAAGTGTACAACCTGTTATAGTTAAGGTGCCTGATATATTGTTGCCAAATGATGTACTATTTCCATTAAATGAAATATTGGATTCACTAAGCTGGTTTCCTGATTTGTTTATGGTACTGTTGGTCAGTGAAAAATTCGTTACCTGCGTACCATTGATACCACTGTGAGTGCTTGACTGAATATTCATTTGATCAAGTGAAATGTTTTGGCAATTGGTAAGTGAAATTCCATTATTGCGTAGAGTTTTGAATGGTTCCACCTGAACTATTATTTGCACTACCTGCATCTCCTGTAACCGTTAAACCTTTTGAACCTGTATTATTAAGTACAATTCCATTAAATGCATTATTGGTGCTGATGCTTTTGAAAGTCAATGCGCTTGCGCCGATCGTAGTATTAACCACATTTAAGCCGGTTCCACCAGAGGTAGCATTGATAATATTGCCTGTTCCTGCTACACTAACTGTTCCGCCGCCTGTTGCATTAAAACCTGTACCGGATGTAGTGGTAAGCAATAAATTGTTGCCACTGAAATTAATCGTAGCTCCCGTGTTGTTGGTCAGGTTGATAGCATTGCCTGTTGAAGTAGTCAAGGTTTTGGTACCTGTACCATTAATATTGATAGTGCCTCCGGTTTCGCCATTTATAAAAATACCGGTAGTAGCATTATTCGTTTTTGTAAATGAACCGCTGTAAGTCACATTCGCTGTACTTGCATTTATCTTAATGGCTTCACCTGTTGGATTAGTGATTGAGGTGCTGCTGGCAAAATTAAAGTTGCCGGAAGAGCCATTCAAAATATCAATCCCGGCATCGCCGCCATTGAGTGTAGTAGTACCGTTGAAGTTGTAAGTGCCATCTGCATTGTCAAACTGTAAGCCTGTTCCATTGGTAGCGCTTAATGTTCCGGTTTGGAAAGTTATTGTTCCGGTAGCATGCCCACCTGAAACACTCACCATCGGCGCATTTGCCGTTTGAGTAATGTTTCCCGGATAAGTAAGGCCTACGGTTCCGCCATTTATATTGAATGTAGCAGCCGTTGAGTTGGTTTGAGCTCCGCCATTAATGGTTACGGTTCCTGCCGTGTTGACAAGGTTAACCGCGTTGGCAGCGCCATTGGTAATTAAGGAACCAAGGGTTATGTTAACATTGTTGCCTGTGCCGGTAAGTGTGATACCGGTGCCTGTTGTAGTGGTAACACTTCCTACGTTGACTGTAACACCCGTAACTGTTGCACCGGCATTGGTGAAAGCGGTTGTAGCGCCTGTCAGCATATCAAATCCATCTGCCTTTACATTGGTTGCCAATGTAACCATTCCTGTTAGTGTGGGTTTGGTTCCGGCTGCTAATGATAAAGCGCCAATACTAAGCGCTGAACCTTCACCACGCAATGTTTGCCCTGCTTTCAATACCGCGTTTCCGGTAGTATTGCCTGAACCTGCATGTATGTAAATTGTGTGATTGGCAGATGATGCCGCTGCAGCCGAAGCTACATCCGTATAAGGGCGGTGCGAACTACCATTGGCAATTCCATTAGCTCCTGCGTAAGTATTGTTTACATACCAAACCATATTGGCTATGGTGAAATTAATCGTTGCTGTTGCTGCCACTCCGTTTGATGTAGCTGTATAAGTATAGCTATCAGCAGTAGTGCTGCCATTTGGTGGCGAATAAGTAAATTTTCCATTTGAATTAATAGTGATCGTTCCACCGGCAGTGGTTGCTGCATTAGTTACTGCCGTTATAGAAATTGCTGCATCAGACACATCGTTTGCCAAAATATTAGTGGCACTTGCAGTGAAAGGCGTAGCAGGGGCTGAATGCCCGTCAGCTACCAGTTGGGTGTTGCCAACAACTGCATTATAGGTATCATCGCCAAGTTGGGGTGCAACCGTAAAACTAATGCTTTTAGTCGCTGTGCAACCATTGGCATCCGTAGCGGTAATAACTGCATTAAATGTTCCGGTTTCTGAAGGCGAGCCGCTAACAGCACCTGTTGATGAGTTGATGTTAACTCCTGATGGAAGCCCTGTGGCCGACCAGGTGATTGCGCCTGTTCCACCTGTTTTTGTAAAAGTAGTGGCAGATAAAGCGGTATTATAAATAAGGTTGGATATGCTTCCGCTTACAACGATAGAAGCAGGATCGTTCAATGTAACCGTTCCGGTTTTTATTAAACCACCGGCATCTTTTACAACCAGGTTATACACTCCCGCGTTAAGCCCTGTAAAAATATTGGAAGACTGGAAGGTTCCACCTGTTCCTGTGATAGAATAGGTTAATGAGCCATTGCCACCGGCAGCAGTAAAACTAATAGAACCGTTTGAGCCGCCATTGCAGGCTGGATCTACATTTGTTGTTGTAAAGCTAATATCAGCGCCTACAGTTATATTTACTATTGCATCATTGTTTGGAAGGTTGCCATTGCCTGTGATGTATTTAAACTGGTCAATACCTGAAAAGTCCGTTGGAGGTGTATAAGTAAATGTTCCATTGGCATTGAGCGTTATTGCGCCGCCGGCATTTGTTGTGCCGGCAACTCCGGCAATATTTGATGCCGGATTATTTACTGGCCCGAACGTAAATACTGCTGTTGGCAAAGGCAAACCAAAATCATTTGCCAAAACAGAACTCCCATGTAAGATAGTATTAAAGGAAGTATTGTAATTATCATCAACGGCTACCACGGACGTTTTTATAGAACCGGGAACCATCGTAGTATTTGCTGGCGGTGTAGGAAGAGTGATTGCTACATTATTGGCATCTCCTGTACCGATATTTTTAATTACTGTTTCATAGCGGATCACATCCCCTTCATTGAATTGGTGAGGCACTCCATTATCCCCAGCAGGGAATCTCTTAAAGTTGCGGTAACAACCGGGGTTGCCGTTCCTGCAAAAACAGAAACATCATCAAGGCCTAAACCTTGTGAATTGACATTGCCTGTGTTGGTAAACACCCAGCGAAAATAAATATCGCCATTGTTGGGAACCGTAACATTGGCCGTAACTATTTTATAAATAGATTTTGGAGTTGCAAAAGTACCTGCAGTTGGCACCAGGTAGAAAATCAGCAGTGGTAATATCACCTGCCGTTTGCGAAACCCAGGCACTTCCATCATTTGATGAAGAAAATGCAACAGAAGCCGTAGAGGTATTAATTACATACCGTTTAATAACAAACGCAATGGTAACTGAGTTTACAGTTGCCCCGGTTGTATTGCGGTAATAGGCCATAATCGAATTAGGGCCTGCATAAGATGCAGAAGCCATAAAGCCTATAGCCCTGTCGGTGCCTGCGGTAGTGGCCCAGTTGTATGCGCCACCCGTAGCCGGGGTGCCACTGTTTGCCGCCAGGGTAGTAGCTAATAAATTACTTCCGGTAGCATAGCCGGATGAATTGCCTGTGCCGGCAGCTGATAGCTTCCAGTTGGCGGGGAGTGTGGCTGTTCCGGAACCACCAACGGAATTGAAATTTTGGGTAATAATGGTATTTTCAGGAAGAGGCGTTTGCCCGTACACCGCGGAACAAAAGAAAATAATAATGGCTGAAAATAACGAGGGTAAATAACGGATCATAAGCGATTTAGTTTGATATTGAATAGAGCGCAAAAATAGAAAAGCTGGCGCAATTAAATTAAATTTTTATTACTAAAATTATCAATATCAATCATTTAGAGGATCCATTTGCATTTTCTATGGAGATAAACATTCGCTAAATTCAGGCCAATTGCAGGCTCTGGCGTTACTGACCTGCACTTGCAATATCCGTGGCCTGAGACAAAAATTGTACACTGCATCAAATGGTAATTCCAAATAGTTCGTTGAAAAATTTCTGTTCCAATTAAATAAAGTGTCTTCATACTGAAATCACTTTACATATTTTGACACTAATTATGTAAAATTGATTTTTAAAATATGAGCTCAACAATCAAACAAGGAAGATTGCCGATTTATGAAGCATCTTTAAAAATTGCCATAGCACGGGAATATTTAACTGGGAATCTTGGTTACTGAAACCGGGACTTTATAAAAAAATGGAAAACTAAAAAATACTGTAAAGCTAAATCCGTATTATTGTGAATAACTGTAAAGCCATATCAGTATTATTCTTTTTAACTGTAAAGTTTTTTCAGTACAAGACAGACTACTCAAGTCCGGGGATAAAGTATAGATACAGCATGGATACTGTATGGATAATGTATGAATAGAGAATGGTCTGCCCGCTATGCCTGAAATGTTTAAATTAAAAAGTGCTGCTGTCCGTATGTTTTTAACTACGGACAAGTAATAAGATGTCATTTCCCCGCTTCTCTGAACTTTAAGTTACACTGCTCAGCCACTTCACGTTCCTAAAGAAAAATTAAAAATCACCCTTGAACCATCGGGAGCAATGGCAAGGATCTGTATCAGGCCTCTTTGTGCGGAAAGCAGCGCCTGGTCAATGTCTTTTGGGTTATTCACCGGTGTCCCGTTAATAAATGCAATGATGGTTCCCCGTGGAATACCAAGTTGGTCAAAAAAGCCTCCCGTCAAAACATCGGTTACCAGAACGCCGGAATTAAGATTAAGGCGCTGCTTCAAAGCGTTGGGAAGCGGTGCAAAAGCAGCGCCGAGCTTTCTGTATATTTCTTCAAGTGAACCGGTATTTGCTTCAGTATTTTTTAAAGGCGCTTCCGCCTGAAGCGTAACCTGGGCAGTGGTGGCACGGCCGTTTCGCAAATAGCTCAGCTTTATCAGGTCCCCGGGTTGATGCCTGGCGATCCATTCGGAAAATTCGGAAGCGGAAGCCAATTGCGCTCCATCAATACTTTGAATGATGTCCCCTTCCTGCAGCCCGGCTTTGGCTGCTGCACTACCGGCCTGCACTCCTGTTATAAATACTCCATTTACCGAAGCGGGGTCAATGCCCTGGTTTTTTAACAATTGATCCTGGCCTGCGGGCGATGGAAACGAAACACCCAAAATGCCACGCTTTACGGTACCGTATTTTTGCAGGTCATCGAGGATCTTTTTGGCGAGATTTACAGGAATGGCAAAAGCATATCCGGCATAACTGCCGGTTTGTGAGGCAATGGCGGTATTGATTCCCACCAGTTCTCCTTTTGTATTGATCAATGCACCACCACTGTTGCCGGGATTGATGGCTGCATCTGTCTGGATGAATGATTCTATAGCCGTGCTCCCGGCTTGCAGCTGGCTATTTCCAAACCGGCTTTTTTCCCGGTTGATGATCCCAATACTGCGCCCTTTGGCGCTGACAATACCTGCTGTAACCGTAGAATTCAACGAAAGCGGATATCCCACAGCCAGCACCCATTCCCCAACTTCAACGATATCCGAGTTGCCGGGTTTGATCACCGGAAGGCCGCTCGCATCTACCTTTAACAACGCTAAATCGGTATTGGGATCACTGCCAATTAATTTCGCGGAAAATTCCCGCCGGTCAGGATAGATCACCCTAATTGAGCTGGCATTTTCAATTACATGGTTGTTGGTGGCAATGTATCCATCCGCACTTATCGTTACACCTGATCCTGATCCCATCACCGGTACACTGCCCCGCGATGCCGAACCAAATAACTGGCTCAACGGATTTGCCGCACCACCCTGGCTGTAAGTGGTTTTGATATGCACTACGGCCGGTATCGCAGTTTTGGATGCCTGCACAAAATTCCCCGTTTCATTTACCGGATTAACTTTTGCCGGCGCGCCCGATGACGATGCCAAACTGCTGTCAGCAGGTGGAACTACAGCGTTTTGTTTGTATTTGCAACTGCTGCCTGCCATGGCCATGGTAAAAAAGAAAACGGCCAACAGGGAATGAGCCATCGTTTTCATCTGCCTTTTTTTAGTTGTTGCCTGGCTGAACTTTCGAAAAAACATTTTAGGGAAGTTCTCAAAACTTACCGGGAAAAATTTCATGCTTCCTGCCATAAATAAAACTTTACACCGGCACCGCCAGTTTCGTTAATAAATTTGCGCCGTTTCCTTTCTCGCTCCTGTGGGAATATTTATTACGTCAAATTATCAGCCATATTTGTGGGGACAAGTGGCTTCATAGAATTCGGCTATTTGTTGATTCCGGCCTGCCGCACATCTCCCGACCTGTGCCTGTCCGTTACTAATTCGCTGAACAATTATAAATTCAGACCTATAAGGTTTTTGAAACCTTATAGGTCTATATATTGTTAATAGCAGTTGAGACAAGTCAAAATATAGTTTTTTGATCCTGGCGCAGGTCTCCCCACCTGTGACTGCTCGTTACTCATCCTGATTGAAATTAGTTCATTACAGCAGTAAAAAATTTGATGACAGAGCAGGAATAAGGCATCCGATAGATTAGAAGCGCTGCTGTCCGTATGTTTGCAACTACGGACAAGTAAGAGAAAGAATTTAAAGTAGTTAACCTAAGTTGCCAACTCGACCAATATGGAGTTTTATCTTAAAATCAAATAGTAAAGCACAGCCCAAATTGCTATAAAAAATATTCCCGGAAAAACTACCGACCTAAGTTTAGTTTTCAGATTTTTCCTGACAAAAGCCAGGTACAGTACGTAGACGATAAACACCGCGGTCAATCCTATTGGAATAAACAGGTAGGTCATATGCTTTGGTTAAATTTGAACGGCGTTTCATCGCCATGCACGCTAAAATAGGCAGAATCTGGCGATCTCCCAAATTTGCGCTTACAGTCCTGCTGCTGTTGGCGTCCGCCAATGGTTTTATCATTCATATAAGCCAAAATATAGTTTTTTTAAACCCATTGAAAAATACCGCGCTCCACCTAATAGAATTAACAATTTCAATAATTCACAGCCTCATTATCAAACGGTTAAATGGTTAAAAATTGTTTTTCCTATTTATACAATTTTGTATAAACAGTGAATCATATTATATTTGCAGAATTAAACAGAGGCTGTTTTAATATAAAAAACAAGGCAAAATGGAAGAAGAATTGAAAATGTTGGAAGAAACCGTAGCAAGTGATTATAAATATGGATTTGTTACAGATATTGACACGGATACCATACCAAAAGGGCTTAGCGAAGACGTTATTCGCCTTATATCTTCAAAGAAAAATGAGCCTGAGTGGATGCTTGAATGGCGTTTAAAAGCGTACAGGCATTGGTTGAAAATGGAAGAGCCCACCTGGCCCAATGTCAAATATCCTCCGATAAATTACCAGGATATTATTTACTACGCCGCACCCAAAAAGAAACAGAAGAAAGGAAGCCTGGATGAAGTTGACCCTGAATTGCTAAAAACTTTTGATAAATTAGGAATTTCTCTCAGCGAGCAAAAACGCTTAACAGGCGTTGCCGTTGATGTGGTAATGGACAGTGTTTCAGTGGCCACTTCCTTTAAGGAGCAGCTTTCTGAAATCGGAATTATTTTCTGTTCCATCAGCGAAGCAATTCAAAATCACCCGGACCTGGTTAAAAAATATATGGGATCAGTAGTGCCCATGACCGACAATTATTTTGCTGCTTTAAATTCAGCCGTTTTTACTGATGGTTCATTTTGTTACATTCCAAAGGGAGTTCGCTCGCCGATGGAATTGTCAACTTATTTCAGAATCAACGCAGAAAATTCCGGACAATTTGAACGCACCTTAATTATTGCAGAAGATGAAGCGTATGTTAGTTATCTTGAAGGCTGCACGGCGCCAATGCGCGATGAAAACCAGTTGCATGCTGCGGTGGTGGAATTGATTGCAATGGAAAAAGCAGAAATCAAATATTCAACCGTACAAAACTGGTATCCCGGTGATGAAAATGGCCTAGGTGGAATTTATAATTTTGTAACAAAGCGTGGTATTTGCTTTGGCAATCATTCAAAAATTTCGTGGACGCAGGTAGAAACCGGCTCGGCCATTACATGGAAATATCCCAGCGTAATTTTGAAAGGGAGATAATTCAATCGGCGAATTTTATTCTGTTGCGTTAACCAATCATTTTCAGCAGGCAGATACCGGCACCAAAATGATTCACCTTGGAAAAAATACCAAGAGCAGAATTGTTTCAAAAGGAATTTCTGCAGGCAAAAGTCAAAACAGCTATCGGGGATTGGTTCGTGCTGCCAAAGGCGCGCTCAATGCAAGAAACTATTCTCAATGTGATTCACTTTTGCTCGGTGATAAATGTGGCGCTCACACATTTCCGTATATCGAATCTAAAAATAAAACGGCTGTGATTGAACACGAAGCCACCACCTCAAAAATTGGTGAAGACCAGTTATTTTATTGTGAACAGAGAGGCATAGACGCAGAAACGGCCGTTGCATTAATTGTTACCGGTTTTGCAAAAGAAGTAATGAATCAATTGCCGATGGAATTTGCTGTAGAAGCACAAAAATTATTGGCTATTAGTTTGGAGGGAAGCGTTGGTTAGAATTACGAATTAAAAATTACGAATTAAAAATTAAAATAAATAAAGAGACATGTTGTTATCAATCAAAAATATTCACGCATCCGTAGAAGGAAAAGAAATATTAAAGGGAATTAATTTGGATGTTCAGCCGGGAGAAGTTCATGCAATCATGGGGCCTAATGGTTCAGGTAAAAGCACACTGGCATCCGTTTTGGCGGGAAGAGAAGAATATGAAGTAACACAGGGTTCCGTAGAATTTGACGGAAAAGATATGCTGGAGTTATCGCCGGAAGACAGAGCCCGCGAAGGCTTGTTTTTAGCGTTTCAATACCCTGTTGAAATTCCTGGAGTGAGCACTACCAATTTCATTAAAACTGCAGTGAATGAAAAAAGAAAATATCATGGTGAAGAACCGATGGATGCAGTTTCTTTTTTGAAAATGATGAAACAAAAAATTGAATTGGTGGAGATTGATAAGTCTTTATTGACGCGCTCTATTAACGAAGGTTTTTCAGGTGGCGAAAAAAAGAGAAATGAAATTTTCCAGATGGCCATGCTGGAACCAAAATTGGCTATCCTCGATGAAACGGATTCCGGCCTGGATATAGATGCATTGCGCATTGTGGCCAATGGAGTTAATAAATTACGCAACGCTGAAAGAGGTATTATTGTAATTACCCACTATCAAAGATTGCTGGATTATTTGCAACCGGATTTTGTACATGTTTTGGTGAATGGAAGAATTGTAAAATCAGGAACGAAAGAGCTGGCGTTGGAGCTTGAAGAAAAAGGATATGATTTTATAAAAGATGAAATTAGTTTAACAGCAGCTTTATAGTTGTTTTCAAAAGAAAAAAAATGGATCCAATTAATATAAATTATTTCGGAGAGAAGTTTGATCAGTTACAATCCTCCAGGCCGGAAAGTATTATAAGCACTATCCGCAAGGAAGGGTTTGATACTTTCAATAAAGCAGGGCTTCCTTCTTTTAAAAATGAAGAATGGAAATATACCAAGATCAGCACACTGTTTAATAAAGAGTATCATTTATCAGAAGATGAAACACCACCTGAAATCACTGTTTCAGATGTGGATGCTGTGCGCTTGCCGGGATTTGAAAATGCCAATGAACTGGTTTTTGCCAATGGGAAATTTGTCCCTGAACTTTCTACCATTCGTTCATCTCAAAATCAATTAGTGGTATTGCCTTTGGAAGAAGCGGCAAAAGGAATATACAAAGAATTAGTAGCAGCGCATCTCGATAAAAGCAGCAAGTTTATCAATGACGGAATTCATGCCTTGAATACTTCTTTTATTTATGGGGGTGTTTTTATTTACGTGAATAAGAGCCAGGTTTTGGATCATCCTGTTTATCTCTATCATATTGCTGATGCAAGGGAAAACCATACGCTTGCGCAACCACGCAGCTTATTGTTTGCAGATAAAAGCGCAAAGGTCCAGATAGTGGAAAGCTACAGCACGCTTGGTTCTATGGATAGCCTTACCAATGAGGTGGTAGAAATAGTGGCAGAATCAAATGCAATAGTGGAATATTATAAAATTCAGAATGATGTAATTACGGCAAGCCAGGTGGGCACTACGCACATCCGGCAGATTGGAAAAAGCTATGTTCATGCTTTAACGGTTTCGTTAAATGGCGGAATGATCCGCAACAATACCGACATCATCATGGAAGCCGCAGGCAATGAGGCGCACATGTACGGCTTGTATTTATTAAAGGGCCGCACGCATGTAGACAATCATACTTTGGTTGATAACACCAAACCGAATTGTTTCAGCAATGAATTTTATAAAGGAATTCTTGATGAACGTGCAACCGGCGTATTCAGCGGTAAAATATTTGTAAGGCCCGATGCGCAAAAAACCAATGCATATCAATCTAATAAAAATATTTTATTGAGCGATGATGCCACTGTAAATACCAAGCCGCAATTGGAAATATTTGCCGATGATGTAAAATGCTCGCACGGATGCACTGTTGGGCAATTGGATGAAGAAGCATTGTATTATTTAAGAACGCGTGGTATCAGTAAGGAACATGCGCAATCAATGTTACTGCAGGCTTTTGCTGCAGACATCGTGGAGCAGGTGAAGATTGAACCCTTGAGAAAATATGTGGAGGATTTGATAAAAGAACGCCTGGCGCCTGTGGAGTAGAATTAAGATTGTAAGTAATAAGTTGTAAGTAATAAGTAAGTAAGATGGAAAACGTAGCGATTATAACACCAACTTTTGATGTAAATGAAATACGGAAATCCTTTCCTATTCTTGAAAGGGAAGTGAATAATAAATTATTGGTTTATCTTGATAACGCGGCAACGGCACAAAAACCGCAAAGTGTTATTGATGCATTAAGCCATTACTATTCCAATTACAATGCCAACATTCATCGGGGCATTCATCTGTTGGCTGAAGAAGCAACAGCAGCTTATGAAGCAACAAGGGCTACGGCTCAGGAATTTATTAATGCGGCTTCGCCTGAAGAAATCATTTTTACAAGAGGAACCACAGAAGGCATCAACCTGGTTGCTTATACATGGGGCAGGCAAAATATTCACGAAGGAGATGAAATCATTATTTCGGGAATGGAACATCATTCCAATATTGTTCCGTGGCAGATTCTTTGTGAAGAAAAGAAGGCTGTTTTAAAAATAATTCCTGTTGATGATAATGGAGAATTGTTAATGGATGAATTCCAAAATTTACTTTCATCCAAAACCAAACTGGTTTCCATCGTTCATGTTTCAAATGCATTGGGAACCATTAACCCGGTAAAAGAAATTATTGACGCAGCACATAAAATAGGAGCGTTGGTAATGGTGGATGGTGCTCAGTCATCAGTTCATTTGGATATTGATGTTCAGCAAATGGATTGCGATTTCTTTGCATTCTCCGGCCATAAGGTGTATGGGCCAACCGGTGTAGGGGTTCTTTACGGCAAAAAGAAAATTCTGGAAGATATGCCGGTGTTTATGGGCGGAGGTGAAATGATCAAAGAAGTAACTTTTGAAAAAACTACTTACAATAATCTTCCGTATAAATATGAAGCAGGTACGCCAAATATTGCAGATACCATCGCATTAAAAGTGGCATTGGATTTTATTACTGATACCGGAAAAGACGTCGCCCGCAAGCATGAAAATGGTCTTTTGAAATATGCAACAGAACAATTGGAAACCATTCCGGGTTTACGCATCATCGGCAAAGCGAAGAATAAAGTAAGCCTGGTTTCATTTGTTATAAAAGACATTCATCCGCAGGACATCGGTGTATTATTAGACAACCAGGGGATAGCAGTGAGAACCGGCCACCATTGCACACAGCCATTAATGGCACGCTTTGGAATTCCGGGAACCGTAAGGGCGTCTTTCGCAATGTATAACACAAAAGAAGAAATAGACAGGTTGGTTGCAGGATTGCAAAAAGCTATAAAAATGCTTTCGTGACAATGAATAAAACAATAAAAGAAACAGAAGACGAGATTATAGAAGCCTTTTCATGGTTTGATACCTGGGAAGAAAAGTATGAATACATCATTGAGCTTGGAAAAAAATTGCCCGAGTTAAATGCAAAATATAAAATAGAAGAGAATATAATTAAAGGTTGTCAATCCACGGTTTGGCTCGTTGCGGAATATAAAGATGGAAAAGTTTTTTATCAGTGCAGATAGTGATGCGATCATTGTGAAAGGGCTTGTCAGCATGTTAATTTCAGTATTATCAGGCCATACGCCAGACGAGATTTTGAATGCGAAACTGGATTTTATCAGGGAGATTGGTATGATGACGCACCTGGCGCAAACACGTTCCAACGGATTGGTGGCAATGGTAAAGCAAATCAAAAATTATGCATTGGCATTTAAATCTATCAACGTAGCAGAAAAAACAATATAATCATGGATGCAGAAGAATTAAAAGGAAAGGTGATCGATTGTTTGCAAACAATTTATGATCCTGAAATTCCGGTGAGTATTTATGAGCTGGGACTGGTGTATGAAGTGGAGATTTTGCCTATAAATAATGTACAGATCGTAATGACGCTGACAGCGCCGAGTTGCCCTGCAGCACAGGATATTCCCGTAGAAGTAGATCAGAAAGTAAGAATGATAGAAGGTGTAAATGACGTAAATGTTTCAGTGGTTTGGGATCCGCCATGGGATAGAAGTATGATGAGTGAAGTAGCGATGCTGGAGTTGGGTTTTATGTAAGGAAGTCGCTAACTCCGATGTACGAAATAAGAAAATTTGGGAATAGTTGCACATTGTGCACGAGGTTTAAACAAATGAAAATAGTTCTTTTTGATAATAAATTATTCATAAATTAAAAGTATTGCCGTTGTTCCCATTTGGGGAATAAAAGTTCATCATGAAAATAACAGCACAGGAAGAATACGGTTTGCGGATACTCTTGCGCATTGCCAGGTGCAATGATGAAGAAAGTATGAGTATACAGGTATTAAGCACTGCTGAAGGCTTGTCAACTGCTTATGTGGCCAAGCTTACGAGAATACTTCGCCAGGCGGGCTTTATTAATAGTACTCCCGGTAATATTGGCGGTTACATTCTTGCTAAGCCTGCCAATGAAATAAACATTAATCACGTTTTAAAAACCCTGGGCGGCGCCTTATTCAGTAAAGAATTTTGTAACGATTTTTCGGGCGCTATGCGGCTTTGTACCAATTCTGTAGATTGCTCCGTTCGTTCGTTATGGCAGATGGTTCAGTTCTCCGTGGATCAACTGTTAGATAAGGTTAGCTTAAAAGACCTGATCGGTGCAGAAGAAAAATCGGATAGCTTATTAACTGCCTTGTTGCTTCAACATCAATATCCAAAAAGAGAAGTTGAAAGTAACGACTACAAATGATTAGTGTTGTCCATGTAAGTCAAAATGTAGATTTTCTAATTGTTACCGGGCAGTCGAATATCTTCAATTATGATTTCGTTGATCAACATTGGATATTAATCGTTCGGCATGTTTAAATCAGGGTCCGCTCACCTGAATTTCATTGCATCCAAATCAAACTCAGATCAAAGTTTTTCGTTTCCCTTTTTTTTAGATTTGAGGTAGCCTTTAAACTCGTTGTAATCGTTGATTACTTTTTTCTTATAACTGGTGGCATAGTTAATTAATTCCTGTTGCCACTTTACATCGTTTCCGAATGCTATGAGCTCATCCGCAGTGCATGAACCCTTTCTGCCAACGCTTCTTAAATGTGCCGATGCAGTTAACATAGCCATATCTTCGATAACAGAACAAACGATTTTAAAATTGTCCTGTATCATCCTGAAATTGATCCTGTCTTTCGTTGGTTGCATTTCCTGCATCAAATAACTTTCGCCCTCAAAAATCAAGGCACTTAATTGTGCAGGTGGAATATTTTGCATTACCCTTTGAATGTAAACCATTCTTTCTGCCTCGGATTTCCAAACAGGTTGTGGCGTGTTCACAAACGGTTTCAGGGAAGAGGCTGTTGCCTGCTTCATATCAATAAGCATGTGTTTGTTCTTGTCGCCAACTTTTTCAATTAAAAAAATATATCTGCGGATACCGATACTTCCTGTGCCCGCAATTCGAAATCTCGCATCTAAAACTTTGTAATCGTTGGGAGGCTGATTATTGGAATCCATCCACTTTGTAAATGCCTCAACAAGTTTTTTCTTTAGTGTTTTATCAATGATCATCTGCTTTTTTTTATGGCAGTTTAACCGCAGACTTCCTTTTTTTAAAACTGTGCGCCTGGAAAGCAGTGCTTTCTGAGACCGGGCTTCTACCACATTCAAAAATTTTTTCACAATGCCGTTGGCAGTGCGGGTCTCAATATATCCCGGTTTGCCATCCGTGAGAATTTTTGCGTATTTTTTTAAAAATATTTCGCAGGCTTTTTCCGCTTCCTGATCCGTAATTTTTAGCGCGTCAAAAGCAACGAGAATGCTTGTTAGCATCCGCGCAATTTCCCAGGCCACAGGGGCGAGGATGCATTCATCAAAATCATTAAGATCAAAATATACAAGGCGGCTATCGCCCTTATAGCTTCCGAAGTTTTCTATATGCAAATCGCCGCAGATCCAGCATACAGGCGAATCAGGGATTATTGTTCTGCTCAGGTCTTCATAAAAAATTGAATTGGTGCCCCGGAAAAACCGGAACGGATCTTCCACTAACAATTTAAATTTCCTTGCAACTTTTGCAGGCGATAGGCCAGCATGGTGCGCATTTACCCTGTCAAAAATTGTAAGCATTTTTTGTTATTTAAGCGGATCAATCTTCATACAATTATTGTTAGGTCGAATTACTATCCCAATAAAAAACTGCATAAACTGTGCCTCATAAAAATGGTGCATTAAGAAAGTGATGATGCAATTTTTTTTATTGATCACGCATTAAAAAAATAGCGTTAACTTTCTGTTCGTCGTTTTAGATTGAATTGTTTGCACATTGATACAAGTGGCGTTATTTTATTCAACTCACTTGCATCACACTTTGTGAAAAGCTAAAATGTAGATTTTCATGTTTCGCAAATCCCATCCTTTGAAATCCCCATCTGAAAATATCCGTTGGCAGTTCTTCATCTAAATTAATTTCATATGCCCAAAGACATCAAAAGCTTTGATGAATTTAAGAGTGAGCTTATATCCAGTCCGCGTCTGCAAAGCCAGTTTAAAGAAGATCCTGTTTCGGCGGTGCAGGAATTCCAACAATCCAATCCATTATCAACAGACAAATGGATTTACAGAATTATTGTGCTGGCGCTTGGTATCACCATTATCACCATTATTATTGGTGTGATCGTATTAATTGGCAGCGGAAAGATTACTGACGATAAAGGCGTTCCCACCATTCTCACCGCCATCGGATCTGCGGCTCTTGGCGCAATGGCCGGGCTCCTGGCACCGCCTCCAAAAAGCAATTAAATCGTGTTGAATGCAACAGCCATTAAAAGAGATCATTATTATCCTGGTTATGTTTTGGGCCGGTATCAGCGGCTGCGCCAATTTGCATGCGATCAATGATTTTTCTTCTGCTTCGCTCACCGGCATTACAAAATTTGAAGACGTGAAATACAGTTTCACTCAGCATTGTATGGAAAGATGTGTTGCTGATTTTGTTAGCAGCGCGCAAATAAAACGGAGTGCGGCATGCAATTGTGAAGTTTATAAAAAGGCGGATACGGTAACGCTGCTTATCTACAACGCCATAAGATGTTATTTTGATGGGATGGCTCATCTTTCCGACAACAAACTGGAAAAATATAATTTCGACGTGCTTAATTCTGCGCTAACCGAAGGCTCATTTGCCGATATTAAAATTGGTAAGGAACAGGTAACAGCCTACTCATCCATAGCGCAGATTATTTTGAATGCTACCACAGGTATATACCGCAGGAATAAAATAAAAAAATACATAGAAGAAGCCAATTCGCCCATACAAATATTGCTGGAAAAGTTTCAGTTTATTCTGCAAAAAAATCTTGCAGGCGAATTGGATTTTAAAAAGGAAAAATTATATGATTATTACCGCGAGCTTGCTTTTTGACAGTACATTAAATAACTACGAAAAGAAACAAGCGACCAGCGATTATTACAAAGAGCTTTCGGGCATCGCGTACACACAACAACAGATCGGTATTTTTGCTTCCGGATTAGACAGCATCGCGGCGGCGCACCAGGTTATTTATGATAACCGCAATAAAATGTCCGGCAGGGAATTAAAGAATTTATTGGTAAGCTACGAAAGCGACCTACACAATCTGATTGCGCAATTCAACAAATTAAAAAAATAGTATGGCAAAGCTAACAGCCCAACAAGCCAATATATTAGCCAGTAATTTTCTCGGGCTTGCACAAAGCGTTGGCGATTTCCGCTACGAAAATTGGAATAAGTTATCCAGGGCAGATAATCAAAGATTGGGAAGCCTGCAACGCTCGATATTAAATTATGGTGAGGATATTTTGGCTTTTTCCACCGTTCTTGTAATGAACGATGTTGACGCATCTTTAAAAAAAATTGAGGCGATCACTGTAGAAATTAAATCAACCATTCAGAGTATACAAAAAGTGCAAAAAGTGATTGATGTAGCCGCCGCCATTGTAACGCTGGCGGGCGCCATTATTGCTAAAGATCCGCAATCGATAAACACGTCCATTGATGGTGTAATTGATGTTTGGAAAGGAACGGTGTAATTGTCGTAAGCCAAAACATAGATTTTGCAATTCTTCCGCGTCGAATTAGAGCAATGAAAATAATTGAATTTGGTTTCAGGATGACAGATGCTTCCAGATAACAAAGAAGCTAACGAGAATAATGATGATGATTAATATAACGGTGAAATACAACCAGGGCATGTCTTTAATTAGCCTTCTTTCCTTGTGTGATTTCTTTTTTTCAATTTGTTTTTTAAGATTGTTATTGAGTTGTTCTGCAAATAAGGTGAGTTCTTTTTTGTTTTTAAATTTCTGTAATCCTTCTACCGCATCATTCATCAAATCAGAATCGATCAATGCTTTTTCAAATTCATGTTTTTCCTCAGACGATAATTTATCACTGAGGTAATCCATCAACTTTTGGTTGTCGATGTCTTTATTGCTGTTGGATAATATGTTTAATAAATCATCAGTCATTTATATTCTGTATTCGATCTTTGTAATTCGCAATTCCTGATTCGTAATTCGTAATTTTCAATTCGTAATTTCTAATTCCTAATTGACCCGCCCATCATTAGCTTTAAATTCCGCTTCGCGTTTTGCAAATGGCTTTTTACCTGGAGCATTGATAAGCCTGTAATCTCCGCTATTTCTGCGTACGATTTTTTTTCAAGATAAAACAAAATCACACATTTCCTTTGCTCAGGATTTAGCTGCTCTATAGACTCCTGCATTTTGTTTAACATTCTGTCTTTTTCCATATGATCCGTCTTGTTATCAGTAAGATGTTCTGACGGAATTAATTGTTCATCCAATGCTACCGGAAAATTTTTACTGCCCCGAAGCCTCATCAGGCAATGGTTTTTAGCAATCATATAAATCCAGCTTTTAAAATAATCTACTTTGTATTTATGCAATTCGCTAATCACTTTTAAAAAAATTTGCTGCACACAATCTTTGGCATCTTCTTCATTTTTTAAATATTTCATGCATACGCCCAGCAGCAACAGCGTATATCTTGGCAGCAATATTCCAAGCCATTTGTTATCATGATCATTGTAAAAATTTTGCAGCAAGGCGGCGTCATCAATATCGTCGTACGTTCGGGATGCCAAAGGAAGTTTACTTTTTTTGTAAGATGTAAACTTAATTAAATTCCATAATTTACATTTGCATTAAAACGTGAATTAATTTATGCAATATGTGGTATGCTGTGTGCCGGTAAGCCCAATGCGGGCTGTGGCCTCACACAAGGCGGAGATGGTAAGTCAGCAACTCTTTGGGGAAAAATCTATAATCATAGAAACTACTGCGGATAACTGGGCAAAGATCTCTCTAAAATATGATGGCTACGAAGGCTGGGTGCAATTGAGTCACCTTGCTGAAATTGATGAAGAGCATTATTTAAAAGTTGATAAAGACCTTACGGAAGAATGGATCAACGAAGTGGATTACAATGGCCACATGATGTGTGTACCCATGGGAAGCTCGCTTAGTGCGTTTAAAAATGGCAGGGCTTTCTGGAGAAAAAATTCGGTGAATTTTAAAGGGAAGATATGGAACCCTGAAGAGGTAAAAATCACTTCGAAAGTTATAAAGCAAATTGCCTTTAAATTTTTAAATACTTCTTATTTGTGGGGTGGTAAATCCGTGTTTGGCGCGGATTGCAGTGGCTTTACCCAGATGACTTATAAATTTTTAAACGTACGACTTCCGCGCGATGCATGGCAGCAGGCCGAAGTAGGAGAGGTGGTCAATTTTTTGCAGGAAGCGCAATGCGGCGATCTTGCTTTTTTTGACAATGAAGAAGAACACATAACGCATGTGGGCATTTTATTGAATGAGCATGAGATCATTCATTCTTCCGGAAAAGTGCGGCTCGACAAAGTGGATACACAGGGAATTTTAAATCTTGAAACAAAGCAGCGCACTCACAAGTTGCGAATTATCAAACGTTATTTTTAAAACGAACGTTCTGTTTTACGGAACTAAATTCCGGCAAAAAACAGTGTCCTTATCGTATTTTGATAGAAACCAGGAACCATCATGAGCTCCGGTAACATTTCCTTTGAGATGAACTACTTCTTTGGCATCAGCAAATTGTACCGTTGCTGTGATATAATATGTGGGATAAAAAAAGCTGTCTAAAACCGGCGTTTGCAGGATGGTGCCGCATTCGCGGGGCGGATCAATTTGCTTTTCGTCAGGCGCATTATTTTTTTTACAGGAAAGCGTAAATGCAATAAATAAAATAAAAATAAACGGTCTCATTTAGTTAGTTGGTACTTTAAGGAATAGTTTATTGGTTCGATCAGCCTTTCCTGTTTAACAACGCCTTTTGAAAAGTTTTATTTCGTAAAAAACTTTATGAAGAAAACTATCAATCTAATCTGAGGCCGGCTTAGATTCAATCAGTCATTCTTTTTTGGAAAAGTTTCTTTATAAAATTCAATAGATTCTTTAATGATTGCAAACGCCGTTTCCTTCTCCTGGAAATCGTTAATTTCTACTTTTTTGCTTTCGAGAACTTTATATTGCTCAAAATAATTTTTAAGCACGGTAAAAAAATGTTGCGGCACTTCAGAAAGCGTTTTGATATAATTAACGCCGGGATCTTTAGCAGCTACTGCAATTATTTTATCATCAATAAGGCCTGTATCAATCATCTGCATATTGCCAATTACAAAGGCTTCCACCAAACACAATGGTTGAATGGCCTCTGAGCACATTACCAAAATATCCAGCGGGTCACCGTCTTTGCCAAGCGTTTGTGGAATAAATCCGTAGTTAATGGGATAATGGAACGACGAATATATAACGCGGTCAAGTTTTAGCAGGCCGGTCTTCTTATCAATCTCGTATTTTGATTTTGAGCCTTGCGGGATTTCGATGAGTGCATTTACAACAGCTGGCGCATCGTCTCCGTAATGTGCGCCGTGCCATGGATGTAGTACGTACATGAGAGTTGGGAGTTTTTAGAGTTGAGAGTTGAGGGTTTATGGGAGTTTAATGGGTTTAGTGGGTTTAAGGTTTAGTTTTAAAGTTTAGAAGTTTATTAAGTTTAGTAAGTTTAGTTTAGAATGGGTTGTATTTCAATTTTCAATTATTTCCCCGGTTGATACCTGATTACTTCTGCTTTTTCAATAGTTATTAGTCCACCGGATTTTGAATTGTCAAAAAGCTGTTCTACAATTTTAATAAACGCATTGATCTTTTCTTCTGTATCAACAATTTCAATAACTACCGGCAGGTCTGTGGAAATATCAAAAAGTTTGGCTGAATGAACCCTGCTGTTGGCGCCAAACCCCATTATGCCTCTTGTAACCGTTGCTCCGGAGAGTGCTTGTTTCTTTGCTTCAAAAACAATGGTTTCGTAAAGTGGCTGCTGGCCTGCCTTATCCGATTCTCCCAGGAAAATCCTCAACAGTTTTACAGCCGGATTATTTTCCATTCTTTAAAAAAGTTTTAATAGAAAGATACCACAAAATGTGGCTAAAATACCAAGCAGCACGCTACCGCTTACATACAAAAAAGCATATCCATATTGCGCATCGCGAAGCATACTTACTGTTTCATTTGAAAAAGAGGAGAATGTAGTAAATCCTCCAAGGATGCCTGTGGCTAAAAATAAACGCCACTCAACACCAACATTTCCTCTTTCACTTAAAGCATAAACTACACCAATTAAAAAACAGCCGATGATGTTTACACTAAATGTTCCAAATGGAAATGTGGAGAGCAACTTCTGCTGTATAAACAACGAAAGAAGATAACGCGAAACCGCGCCTATAAAGCCTCCGATGCCGATTATTAAAATTAGTCTCATTAACCGGTAGTTTAAAGATGGTCAATTCCTGGTGGCAGGATTTTCATTGAAGGTATATTTAAAATCTACCAGCCATTCATTATCGTGTTTTACCATCCTTAATTTTGATGGTACATTTTTATAAGTGTTCGAATAACTGATGATTGTTTCCGAATCAGAAACCTGGTGTGTAGAATCGATGATAATGTTGGCCTCACGGTAATTTTGTCTTTCAGATTTACTCATCTTACTGTTGAAGTCTCTTAGCCCATCAAAATATTCGAGGTTGGTGCTGTCTTCCAGGATATATTTCTTTGCTTCAACATAATCGCCCTTTAAAGAAGATTCTATAAAACCTCTTGCTGATTCTAAGGGATCAGTTTTATTGGCTTCAGCGGAGTTATTGCACGCCACAAAAACACTGGCAAAACTTAGTATGGCAATGAATATTTTTTTCATCTTCTCATTTTATCGATGAAGGTAAATATCTTTCGGCTTTAAATAAAAAACATCCATTGCGCGGATGTTTTTTATTTTTTTTAGAAAGATTTATTTTGAATTTTTCTGCATTTCATTCATAAGCTTTGTAGCGCTGTCCATCATTTTGAGCGCCTTTTCTTTGTCTTCTTTCGAAAGATTTTTCAGATGATTTTGAATGCTGTCCATATTTAAATTTTCGGTGGAGCTATCCATTCCTTCTGTTTCCATATTATGCTCTTTCATTTTTTTCTGTCCCATTTCCATCAGCGTTGATTTGTCAAAGGCAACTTTCCAATCGCCACCTTCCTTCTTCAAAACAAAGTCTGTTACCTCTCCGGAAATTTTTTCTTTCACCGGCACAGTGGCCCGGTCGCCATCAATTACCGGGTTGCCTATTTCCATATTTTCTTTCTTGAAAGGCATCTTGTCAGCCGCATCCGGCGCACTGTTCATGGCCATCTGGAGCATTCCTAACATACCTTCGCTGTCCTTCGTTACATACTTTTTTGCTTCATTGATATTCTTGCTGGCAATTGCTTCTATAAAGTTGTTGAGTACAACCTTAGGATCTCCGCCGGTTCCGGTGTTGCAACCAAAAAAGGCCAGAAAAAAAGCGCTGATAACTAAAAATGTAGTTTTCTTCATATTTTTCTTTTAAGTGAGCAAAAGTAAATTTATTTGGAATAGTTTTTTGTATTGGTTTTAAAAACTACTCTTTCTATTTGTGTGCAAAATGAATTGACAAAAAGATTGTCAACGGCAATAAATTTTTTGTGGTTGAAAGTAGTGGTACCCGGTTTTATTGAATCGCCTGTAGCCCGCTCAATGGTTTTATAAACAAACTCTGAACAGTACATTTTATCATCGCTTTCAAGATCAAACAACAGATCAAACTTGATATTATCTGCGTAAAACGTTCTGGCTATATTGCCGATATTTTTTTGCTGCTGATCGTTTATCTTATATCGGAAAACGCCGAAGCCCCTGTTTTCGTAGGGATTGCAGAACAATCGAAATGGATCGCGTCTTATTTTTTGATCAGGGTTCAATTCGCCGCCAAGCGCATGATAAACAAACAGCGTATCTTTTTCCCATTCAGCTATTCCGCAATGTGAATACGTTTTGTCTTTTTGCGAAAGCCGGCGCATCATTTCGCTGGTAAAATCTTTTCCTGTTCTAAAAATAATATCGCCGGAGTGAACGATTTTTTTTACAGAATCAATTTGCTGAAACGCAGTGGCGGCACTTTGTTCATCGATTAACGTATCAGTATTATAAATTCCTGTATTGGCCGGGCTCCGTTTGCTGCCGGCACGCTGTGAAGAAAAATAAAAGGCAGCACAACGGCCACCTTTTTTTTAAAAACAATTTTATATAAGAGCTCATTTTAAGTCCTGCATTTCTTTCAATTTATCGTGGTCGTAGGCTTTGATAATCGCCTTTACCAGTTTATGCCTTACCACATCTTCTTCATCTAAAACTACGTGGCCGATGCCATCAATGTTAGCAAGAATGCGAACTGATTTTTCGAGCCCGCTTTTTATTTTTGGCGGTAAATCAATTTGGGTAATATCGCCATTGATAATCGCTTTGGCATTGGCGCCAATTCTGGTTAAGAACATTTTTAATTGCAGGTCTGTGGCATTTTGCGCCTCATCCAGGATGATGAATGCATTATCGAGTGTGCGTCCGCGCATATACGCCAATGGGGCAATTTCAATGGTGCGCGTGGTCATATAATATCCGAGCTTATCTGCAGGAATCATATCATCCAATGCATCATAGAGTGGCCTTAAATACGGGTCAATTTTTTCTTTTAAATCACCCGGAAGAAAACCAAGATTTTCGCCGGCTTCTACTGCCGGTCGGGTAAGAATGATTTTTTTGACCTGTTTATTTTTCAACGCTCTAACGGCGAGAGCAACCGCAGTGTAGGTTTTACCGGTTCCTGCGGGCCCGATGGCAAAAACGATGTCGTTTTTATCAATAGCGGTGGCCATTTGTTTTTGGTTGGCGGTGCGCGCTCTTACACTTTTTCCGTGCGGGCCAAAAACCAGTACGTCGGTTGGATTGCGTTCCGTAAAATTATCGATCACTTTTTCATCATCGCCGCCAAGTATTTGTTCAAGATAATTTTCACTCATGTGGCCGTTTCTTTCCAGGTATTGAATGGCAAGATTGATCTTATCTCTTGCGTCTTCAATTTGTTCCGGTGCGCCACTAAGTTTTATTTGAGTGCCCCGGCTCAGAATTTTTAGCCGGGGAAATTTTCTTTTTAGAATGTCTAGTTTTCCGTTATTAACTCCGAAAAATTCAATAGGGTTTACAGTTTCAAGGTTGATAATAGTTTCTGTCAATAGGTTTATTTTTAGTGTTTAGCTTCAGTATATTTATATGCTTACCAAATATAAAAAATCAAAAATTTGTTTTACTAATTTACTTATTCACATCAAGTTGAAAAGTTAAAAGTGACGGTTGTATTGTTAAAAAAAATTTATTGTCATTAATTAATTTTCAATAATTTCGGAATCAAAATATTAATTTATGAAAAAAAGCTTCCTTATAATTATTGCGTGTATTGCGTCTGTACTGATGTTTCAGGCCTTTACAACAACCAATCAGCCGAAGTATAAAAATTTAAAGATTTTACCAAAAGACATTTCCGATAAAGATCTTGACAGTGTGATGCATCACTTCACCGCATCACTTGGGGTAAAATGTAACTATTGCCACGTAAGAAATGAAGCGATAAAAAAAATGGATTTTGCCAGCGATGATAAGCCTGAAAAACTAGTCGCGCGCAAAATGATGTTGTTGGCAATTGATATCAATACAAAATATTTTAAAGACATTGAAGAGCAGATAGGTGAAGAAAAAGATCATAATATGGGTGATAAAAAACCCATCCAGATAGATGGAGATTCCGTAAAAAATATGCTGAGCTATGTAACCTGTTATACTTGTCATCATGGCGATGCACATCCGGATGGAAAACCTCCTAAAGGGCCAGGAAGGACCAAGGCCTCCAATGCCGCCAGCACCACCGGCCCCCGGCACTAAATAGTTTTTTAAATTCAGATCGACGTAAGCCATTTTATAGAAATGTCGCTTTTTTGAAATGCGGCCGATTCGAAAAATGTTTTATATCATATAAGTGATTATATAGAAATTTCGGTTTTTTTCTGACATGGTTCGTGTTTCGCGAGCCATGTTTCGTATATGCAATCTGTAAAAGAATCCACATGAATGTTACTCGATTTCAAACAATAAAAACTGAGTTTGTTCTATGGGATTAAAATTATTGTCTGCAACAAAAAGCAGCGATCGTTTTCCATTGGGAAGAGTAGGGCCAAAAGTTACGCCTTCAATATTATAAATATCAATTCCCAGGTCGTCCATATTTAGTAACAATCTTTTTTCGGCTACTTTAACGCCGGGCATGTTCTTTAAAGAAGTAACGTTATTGATGTTATCGGCTCCTGAAATATCTGCTATAAAAACTTTGATGGTGCATGTGACACGGCCGGAGGAAAAAGACCGCTCTATCACCAAAAATTTATTTTTGCCGAGCCATAAAATATCCGGCACACCGTTTATTTTAAACGCGCCTGCAGGAACCGGGCTGATGCGCTACTGCATCGATTTTATAGGCATATTGAGCAACCGGTTTTTTAGTTTTCATGTTGAATTTAATGATCCTGGTGATACCGGTAGAATCGCCCGGACCTGCTCGCGGGCCGTCATCATACAGCGGCTCTTCAACGCTTACATACAATGTTTTGAAATTGTCTGCGAAACGTTAGTCCTTCAAAAACTCCATTTTGGCGCGGGCCATTTTCCGTTGGTTTCATTAATAATTGAGGAGGCAATTGAAAAGTATCCTTATAATTTCCGGTAACACTAATTTCAGTAATGGCCGGATTTTCAAGAATTGGTTTTTGGCAATTTACGATACGCTCACCTTCACTACTCCAGACAAAAGAATTATTTTTTTCATTGTACCTGAGCGCCTCCGGATCCGGAACGCGGTAAGGATCCTCGCCCGAATTGGGATAAAAATTACCCAACTCATTTTTCAGGAAGGTTACCCCGGTAAAGGCTACCGTATCAATTTTATGTTGATTAAAGCGGATTTTGGCGGTATAAAACCGGGCCGGGTTGTTATCTGATCGGTCGTCGCTGATTAAGTAATAATCATCCTTTTTGGGATAATAGTCTATGCCCGAAAGGCCCCCAATAACTGTATTTCCGAATACTTTGTTATGGGGAACTGAATAAGTTCCTATTAGCTTTAACCCGGCAATCTTTTCATTTTGTTGCGCTTTTTTCGAGAAAGTGCAGGAACAAAAAGCGAGGGCAGCAACAACTATTATTTTGTTTGAATTAAATTTCATGGTAAGAAAAAAGCGCAAAGTTGCACAAAGTTTGCGGCAAATATATCCGGACGTTGCGTTTTAATGAAATTGACGGTTTTGACGTGGTTGTAATTCATTTTGCCACTTTTAATTTTTTATTATGATAGAGTCTCCCGTTACTGAAAAAACCAGTCTCAGCCAACCCGCGTGGCTTACCTTATTCAGAGTAGCATTGGGATTGATACTTTTTTGGAAAGGCATCGGTTTTATCCGCGATACAGCCTTATTAGAGTTACTCATAGGACGAACAGGTATTGGTATTTTTTCAGATAATGCAAAAGTGCTGGCGTTTTTAGTTTCATATCTCAGTCTGTTATGCGGATTGTTTATTGCTACAGGGCTCTTTACAAGAACTTCATCAATTGTACAAATACCGATTCTTGTAGTGGCTGTATTTTTTGTGAATTTCAAGAGGATTGGCGAAAGCAATTTTGAAATATTTCTCTCAATTGTGGTGCTTGCTTTATTGATTGTTTTTGCAATAAAGGGAAGTGGAACCATATCTGCAGATGAGTTTTTCCGCACGTATTACAAGGCCGGCACCGAAGATGGCAATACCGAAAGATTTTTTAAAAAGCTTCCGAAGGACAGTTAGTTTTCCTATTCAATATTCGTCTCCCAGCATTTTTCATCAAAGCGAAAACAATAAATAATATTTTTTTATTATTTGGATTTCGTAATTTCCCGCCGGTTTTAGATATTTGCAAAAACAAAATACCTGCTTCCAATCCGATTGAATAATTCTGCCTGCTTCCCTATCAAAAATTTCCTGATAATAATTTAAACAAAGTAAAAAAAACTTGTCATGAAAAAATTTTTGTTAACACTGTTAATTTTAGTAGTAATCGTAATAGCAGGAGCTGCGTCCTATATAAAGTTAGGGTTGCCGAACGTGGGCAACGCAGATGCTAATTTAAAAGTAGAGCTAACACCCGAGAGAATTGAACATGGGAAATACTTGGCCAACCATGTTACGGTGTGTATGGATTGCCATTCCACACGGGATTGGTCGAGATTTGCGGGCCCGGTCAGCGAAAGTACTATCGGAAAAGGCGGTGAGTATTTTGGAGAAGAAGCCGGTTTTCCGGGTAAGTTTTATTCGAGAAACATTACACCAGCTCACTTAAAAGGATGGACTGATGGGGAGATTTTCAGAACGATTACTACAGGTGTTGATAAGAAAAACCAGGCACTTTTCCCTGTGATGCCCTATCCGTATTATGGAAGAATGGATAAGGAAGATATATATGATATCATCGCTTATGTTCGTAGCCTGCACCCAATTGAAAATGAAACACCGGAACGTTCTATTAATTTCCCCATGAATTTTATTGTAAACACGATTCCTGCAAAAGCATCGTTCACGCAAAAGCCACCTAAGTCTGATACATTAAAATATGGAGCTTACCTTGTGAACGCAGCCGCCTGCATGGAATGCCATACCAGGGTAGAAAAAGGCCAGATTATTCCTGAACTTGCTTTTAGCGGAGGACGTGAATTTTTAATGCCGAATGGAATTGCCCGCTCGGCCAATATTACGCCTGATAATGTTACCGGAATAGGAACATGGAGTGAAGCAGCGTTTATGGCACGATTTAAATTTTATACCGATACTGCCAACCTGGTGGTACTTGGGCCTGAAAAAATAAATACGCCAATGCCGTGGGCAATGTATAGCGGTATGGATTCGTCAGATCTAAGATCGATTTATGCCTATCTGAGAACATTAAAACCGGTAGCCAACCAGGTGGAACATTTTACATTACCAAAAAAATAAAGCGAAAAAAAATAACGATTGAAGTTGGCCGTAGTGAATTTTCTTAAATATTCACGGATTGCAATAATCTATATTTTGGCTTTTGACGGATGTAATTTTTCTATATAACGATGAGGGGTAAACGCTTTTGATACACTTAGATGATTTATACAAATAATGATGAAAAAGAATGAGCGTTCATCGCCTCTTTTTTACACTATTATGAAATTTTAAAAATGGGAGCCCACATGAATGAGTAAGTTTGACCACAAAAACAATTTGGGTATGGGAATAAAAAGGAACATGGCCTCAGGCGAGGAAGCCTCACCCCAACCCCTCTCTCAGGGGAGAGGGACAAGATTTTACCACCAACTTATCTCCAAAGAGAGACAAGATATGTCAGAAATAAAAAAGAGGCTGCAACAAGCAGCCTCTTTAGTTATAAGTCGGGTAGACAAGATTCGAACTTGCGACCCCACGCCCCCCAGACGTGTGCGCTACCGGGCTGCGCCACTACCCGCAGAAGTGCAAATCTAAATGAAATGAATAATTTTCCAAGGCCTGCCAGGAATTTCTTTTTACATCAATTTTCTTTCACTTACTATAAACAAGGTGCGAATATTTTATATCCATTGAAACAATGCATAAAATAAAAAGCCTTCCCATAGGGAAGGCTTTTTATTTTCAAGAATAAAACAATTATTGATTTGATTTGATATCAACTGTATTTGAATCGCCACCGCCTATCTGGCAATTGGTGGTGATACGCTCAGCAGCAATACCTTCAGTCTCTACCAGGTATGCTTTGATAGCATTAAGTCTCTTGTTGCAAAGAGCCTGAGAAGCTTTTGATGCAACCGGATAACCTGTTATAGTGATTGAGCATTGTGCAGTTGCTTTCAATTTAGAGCCAACAGTAGCCAGCATTGCTTTTGCATCGCTTGTTAAGTTGTTACGGGTGCCTTTAAATGAGATGCTTGGAAGATCACCCAATTGACATGCTGTAGCAGCAGAATCCATTCTTGCTGAAAGTGTTTTGCAGCAATCAGGTTCAGGGCATTTACCAACGCCATCGGCATCTACCGGTTGACATTGTGTTGGAGTGATTAACTCTTTGTCTTTGCAATCCGGAACACCATCACCATCAGTGTCAAGTGAAACACCATGTACGTCTACAGGGCAACCGGCTGGTGTATTTGGTTCTTTATCCAGATAATCAGGAACACCATCACCATCAGTATCAATGAATAGTTTTTCCTGGTTAGCCCTTACGGTATCAACCTGGGTTTGCAGGTAACTGTTTACTCTTGCGGCCGGATTGTCGAAAAGCAACTGGGATTTAGCCTTGCTTCCAAAAGCATATTCCAATCCAATGAAACCATAGCTGAATTTATCATGATGCGTTTTTGAAGCTGACGGTTGTGGTTCATTCCAGTAAGGCGAACCGTCTAAATTATCACCATCAACAAAATTCATTCTGTAGCCTAAGTCGAGGTTAAGCGCCTTAGACAAGATTGAATTTTAAACCAACTCCAATAGGAACAAACAGTGGATTCTTAGGAGAAATATTGTCGGTATAATCTACCTCGTTGGTAGTACCGGCCAATACAATTTTCGTCTTGTAATTCATAAATCCGATACCCGCGCTGGCATACGGAAGAACGAAAGTTCTTTTTGTTCAACCAGTTTACGTTGCCAAACGTAACCACTCCGCTTAAGCTACCTGCCCAGTTAATATCCGTTTTAAAAGAAGATACAGGACGGCCTGCAGCAAGTTTATCAGTCTGGCCACCTTCAAGATTTCCTAAAAGAAAATCTCCCTGGATGCCAAGATAATGGTTAAGTTGGTAGCGGATGTTGGCTCCGTAGCCCAACGTATACTTTGGTTTCGAAAAATCATTAGATCCTCCAAAGATTACGGACGGATTTAATAAACCTGCATTGATCCCGATAGAAAATTTTCTAAAATCTTTACTTCCGGAAAAAGGTTTAATGTCACTACTAGTAGATGTAGATGTAGTAGACATTGTGTTTTGCTGGGCAAAAACCGGAAAAAGAAGGCCTAAAAAAAAGGCAACGAGAGCAATTTGTTTTTTGTTAATGTAACACATACGTTAGGGTTTTGATTTATCCAATATTCGGATGGAACCGCAAAACTAATTAAAAAGCATTGATTATAAAAAATCATTGTTCGTTATTTATTTTCGGGCAATCCAAAAATTGAAATTTAAACGTTAAAAATTATTTAGAATTCAATTAAACAAAAACTGCGCCGATAACAAAAACTCAACTTTTGATAAAAATTGTTAGAGGGTTTAAACTTCAAAACGGTCAGGCGTTCACAAGATTATGAGTGCTACTTTAGCTTGCTGTTATTTTGATTTATAAAGATGCGGACCTAGATTATAAATTGAAATGAATTAATTTCGCCGCTCGTAAATTTTAGATCACAATAAGTTTTATTGTATTTATTTAGTTGATAACAAATAGATTGCTAAATATAATGCTGGCATTCCATTTGCTGGCTCGGAGGAATTTTTTCTGCATAGGTTAACGCAATGGTGCCGGTTAGTTGTAGCCGGGGAAAGGCGAAGCCGTGAGAACTTGTTTTCGATTGAATGTTGAATAACCTTGTATAGCAATAAATTTTAAACAAAAAAAAATATTAAATCAACTTTGTAAATTTTCATCAATATTTTTTATGTATAAAATACGTTTTTACCAGCTTTTTTTTCCGCTAATGGGTTTGATACTATTTTCATCTTGTGCCAGTACAAGAAAAATAGCTTATTTTGACGATGTTAAGGATTCCGCTAAAATCCTTTCAATATCAAGCCTGGAACCTGTTATACAGAAGAAAGACATTTTAAGCATTACCGTAAACAGTTTGAGCAGCGAAGCTTCTGTTATTTTTAACACGCCGAATTTGCCCATGACTCCAAATGCTTCTACTGCGCCCGATATGCCACAAACAGCCGGGTATCTGGTCAGCGAGATGGGCACGATCAAGTTTCCTGTTCTGGGAAATCTTCCTGCCGCCGGCCTTACACAAAAACAACTTGAAAATAATATTACTCAACTATTAACGGAAAAGAAATTATTGTTTGATCCAATTGTTACCTCTCGGTTTTTAAACTTCAGAGTTACTGTTTTGGGAGAAGTAAATCATCCGGGGGTAGTCACTGTGCCGAGTGAACAAATAAGTATTCTGGAGGCTTTAGGTTTCGCAGGTGACTTGACAATATATGGAATGCGTGATAATGTGATTTTAATAAGACAGGAAGGCGCTGATAAATTAGTTACCAGGCTAAACTTAAACTCGTCAAAAATATTACAGTCTCCTTATTATTTTTTAAAATCAAATGATGTACTATATGTGGAACCTGTCAAAGATAAAATAGCAAGTACGAGCTTGTTTCAACAAAGATTACCGGTTATTCTTAGCGGATTGTCATTACTGATCATACTTTTAACAAACGTGATCAAATTCTAATAAAATATTTATAACTATTTAATGAATCAAATAGCAAACAGTTTAAAAAGCGAAGAAATCGATGAGGATATCTCTATCGGCGATATATTATACAAATTTCTCCCATACTGGCCTTATTTTATTGGTTTATTAATATTGACCATGTCCAGTACTTGGATTTATTTACGATATAAAACACCTGTATATCAAACAACTGCTAGTCTTCTAATTAAAGATGACAAAAATACTACTCCAGGATCTGAATTTCAGGATGCTTTTGACATGTTTGGTGCCAAAAAAAATGTAGAAAATGAGGTAGAAGTGTTGCAGTCAAAAACATTAATGAAGCAGGTGGTGCAAAATTTACATCTTTACGCGCCAATATCAAGCGTTGGAAGAGTTATAAATCAGTCTGCTTATGTAAGATCGCCAATTGTGATTGAAGTAAAAGACTTAGATTCTTTAAAACCTGTAAATGAAATTAAATTTTCCTTTAATGCTGCAAATAAAACAGTGAATATCAACGATAGCATTTACCCTTTAAATCAATGGTTTTCATCATCATATGGAGTTTTACGTTTTTTATTAAACCCATATTACCGCTTAACTGAGAATAAAGGAAAATTGCATCTCGAAGATTACTATTTTTCTTTAATCCCAATTTCAAAAGCTGCGAATGAGATAATTAATCAACTTAATATTTCGCCATCTAGTAAACAATCTACTGTAATCGATTTAAGCATTGAGGGAACGGTTCCGGAGAGAGGACAAGATATATTGAATGAACTTTTAAAAGTTTATAATCAAGCGGCGATCACTGATAAAAATATTCTAGCTGCAAATACACTGAAATTTGTTAATGAGCGTCTAAAATTTGTTGAAAGTGATTTAGATTCAGTTGAAGCGAGCTTACAACGGTTTAAAGCTAAAAATAAAATCATAGACATTAGTGCTCAGGGACAACTTTATCTGCAAACCGTTTCATCTAATGACGAAAAAGTAAGTGACATCAATGTACAACTTGCAATGTTGGACCAGGTAGAATCTCATTTGAAAAATAACGTGGAAATAGGAAGCATAATTCCACCAACTGTTAACACACCTCCTGTATCTTTAAACACTGTGCCAAGTGCAGAATCCGGTTCACTAACACCGTCAACTTCCGGTGTTTCAGATCCGGTACTCTCTGATTTGTTACAAAAAGTCACGGACCTTCAATTACAATATACTAAATCCCAAAAAATAGTTCCGGAAAATAATCCAGCAATTGTTGGCTTAACAGATGCAATTAATAAACTAAAAGGTCAAATTTTCGAAAATATTAAAAGCCAAAGAAAAAATTTGGTTGCAGCAAGGAATAACATATCTGGTTCAAACAACCAATATAATTCAATGCTGAAAACTATTCCGGAAAAGGAACGGGAATTGCTAAATATCAGTCGGCAACAGTCAATAAAAAATAATATCTACACATTTCTTCTACAAAAAAGAGAAGAAACAGCCTTGTCATTTGCATCGGCTGTAGCTGATAGCCGTATAATTGACCAGGCAGAATCTACCGACGTTCCTGTAAGTCCAAAAAAGAATATAATTTATTTAGCAGTGCTTGTAGGTTCCGTGGTGCTTGGAATAGCTATTATTTATATTAAAGAAATACTCACACAGTCAGTACAAGATCGATTAGATATTGAAAAATATACCGATATTCCATTTTTGGGTGAAGTGAATTATGACAGGTCAAAATCTCCTTTTGTAATAGCAGAAGGTAAACGAAGTTTTATTGCAGAACAATTCCGGCAGCTAAGAACCTCATTAGGATATATGGGAGTTGATGAAACTCATAAAAGAATTCTTTTAACTTCAAGTATTTCTGGTGAGGGTAAAAGCTTTATCGCCATTAACCTCGGTATAAGTTTAGGCTTAATGGGAAAGAAAGTAGCCCTTTTAGAACTGGATCTGCGTAAACCAAAATTAAGTGAACAATTTGGTATCTCCCGGCAGTCTGGTCTTTCTAATTATCTGATTGGTAAAATGCCGGAAAATGAGTTGTTAAAGCAAACTTCATTTGAAAATTTATATTTGATACCTGCCGGTCCTATTCCGCCCAATCCATCAGAATTGATTTCCAATGGAAGGCTTGGTGAATTGCTGAACTATTTAGAGAAAAGTTTTGATTATATTATAATCGATACAGCTCCCATAAACCCTGTCACAGATGCCTATATAATTTCACCTATGACTGATGTAACACTTTTCGTTATTCGCCATGATTATACACCTAAAATATTCTTGAAAAAATTGGCACAACAACGTAAAATCAATAGCCTAAAAAACCTTGCTATCATTTATAATGGTATAAGAGGCAAAGGTGTGAATAAGTATGGATATGGATATGGATACGGATATGGTTATACCGAAGAACCAGCGACGAAAAGCTGGAGAAATTTATTTGGAAGGAGGTAATCTGGATTGCTTCAAAATCATAATTTTTTTGTTGTTGAAGCTAAGGTGTAGCAAAAAGCTTTATTTATAATTTACATATCAGTAAATCGAGCATTTCAATTATTTGTATTTCTTATCTACCACTATTTTACGAGTAACGGCAATTATGGAATAAAAAAATAAGTATAAATCTTATTTAATTACAATTAGTGATAAAATGAAAAAAGTATTAGTAACAGGTGGCGATGGTTTCATAGGTTCCCACCTCACTGAAATGCTTCTGGCCAAAGGATACAAAGTCAAAGCCTTGTCCCAATATAATTCTTTTAATTATTGGGGCTGGCTGGAAGATATTCCGGCAAACCCCAATCTGGAAGTAATATCCGGGGACATACGTGATCCTCATTTCTGTAAAGAGATTACAAAGAATATAGACTTAATATTTCACCTGGCAGCATTAATTGCCATACCATTTTCTTATGTAGCACCTGATAGTTACGCGGACACCAACATCAAAGGAACGCTGAACATTTGCAAGGCTGCCAAAGAGAATGGTGATATTCGCATAATTCACACCTCAACTTCTGAAGTTTATGGTACAGCCCAATATGTACCTATTGACGAAAAACATCCGAAACAACCACAATCGCCCTATTCAGCATCAAAAATTGGTGCAGACGCAATGGCACTAAGCTTCTACAATGCTTTTAATTTGCCGGTAACAATTGCCCGTCCTTTTAATACTTATGGACCGAGGCAATCAGCTAGAGCGATTATTCCAACAATCATTTCGCAAATTGCCAATGGTGTTAAAGAAATAAAACTAGGAGACCTTACTCCAACCCGCGATTTTAATTTTGTAAAGGACACTTGTAAAGGTTTTATTGCTTTAGCTGAAAACGACGCAACCATTGGAAAGGAGATCAATATAGCTTCAAACTTTGAAATTTCAATGAAAGATACTTTAGATCTGATAGCAAAGATTTTGAAATCGGACGTCACCTTTATAACAGATTCCGAAAGGATCAGACCTGAAAATTCCGAAGTTTTTAGATTATGGGGAGACAATACACTTATTAAAAAACTAACAGGATTTCAACCCGAATACTCCCTTGAACAAGGTTTAACCGAAACATGCATTTGGTTTACAAAACCTGAAAATTTAAAGAAATATAAAGCAGACATTTATAACCTTTAATGAGATTTTTTTTTATATCTGCTGATAGATAGACCTTTTTAAAATTAGGACTGAAATTAAATGGAAGGAGTAAACAAAATAATCTTCAACACAGGTGTTTTATATATAGAACTTATAATTGGGATGATTACTGGTTTGTTTACAACCCGTTTAGTTTTAAACGCATTGGGTGAAACAAATTATGGCATTTATATGCTGGTTGCCGGAGTGGTAGGCATGTTGGGTATATTAAACTCCAACATGTCCAATACATCTATGAGATTTATGGCTCACAGCCTCGGCACTGGTGATAAAGCAACTACACTTAAAACATTTAATACCACTCTCTTTCTGCATTTTATTATCGGAAGCATAGTTGTCTTAATTATGGAAGTTGGAGGTTGGTTAATGTTTGAACATTTATTAAATATACCTACAGCAAAAATTTTCGATGCAAAGGTTGTTTTCCATTTTATGGTCATCACAACATTTATAACTGTTATTTCAGTTCCGTATGATGCTGTAATGAATTCGCATGAAAATATTTTGGCTTTATCATTAGTTGATATTGTAGGAAAAATTTTGAAGCTTGGAGTCGCAATTTATCTCACTTATAGTAATACAAACCTGCTGATTCTTTATGGTTTTTTAATGATGGCTATTCAATTATTTTTAAGAATATATAAGCAATGGTACAGCAAGGTAAAATATGATGAATGTAAAATAAGATTCCGTCAATACGTTGACAAGAAATTAATGAAGTCAATTTTATCGTTCACCGGTTGGAATTTATTTGGCTCAGTGGGAGCCATGGCAGTAACACAAGTTAAAGGCGTGTTATTAAACATGTTCTTTGGAGTGAAGCTCAATGCAGCAGATGGTATCTCTTATCAGGCGAGTTCACAAGTTAATACAGTTTCAGTAAGCTTGACGCGAGCTATAAACCCACAACTTATTAAAAGTGAAGGTGGTGGTGACCGCGACAGGATGTTGCGCATTACAGAGATCAGCACAAAATATTCCTCTTTCTTGTTTGCACTATTTGCTATCCCGGTTTTTTTAGAAACTCCTTATTTATTAAAATTATGGCTTAAATCAGTTCCGGAATATGCTGTAATTTTTTGCCAGTTGTCTTTAATTGCAATGATGATGGAAAAATTTACATTCCCAATTACCGATGCTATAAGGGCAATTGGTAACATAAGGAATTTGACGATAGCAGAATCGATTATTTATGTATTGAATATACCACTAGCTTATGTTTCTTTTAAACTTGGGTTTAGCCCGTTTTCCATATATATAGTTGCGATATCGATTTGTTTAATAATATTTTTTAACCGCCTTTACTTTGGAAATAAAATCGCGGGAATTAATATAAGAAATTATATAAAACGTGCTATTGTACCGATTTTGATCCCAATCTTTTTAGCAACGATTTTTGCCTATGGTACACAATCTTTCTTACCAGAAAGTTTTTGGAAATTTTGTATCATTTCGGTGATTTTTATGAGTACCTTAATAAGTTGTTTTTGGCTTTTCGGGATGCGATTGGAGGAAAAAAATCAATTAAAAATCATTTTGTTTTTAATTTCAGGTAAAATCAAAATGTTGAAAATAAATCGTAATTCTATATTCAACCCTAAAAGTTAAAATGAAGACATTTGAAAAACTACAAAATCTCAATTATGACAATATAAAGCACAAATTAAGATCAATCTTTTTTAATGGTGCAAAATTATCATATTCACAATGTGGTGAAGATATGATTTTAGACACAATTTTTAATGATGTTAAAACTGGATTTTACATTGACATCGGAGCAAATAATCCCTTTACTCAATCAAACACTTATCATTTTTACAGAAAAGGGTGGCACGGCATCAATATCGATGCCTTACCTAACAGTATGAAGTCATTTAATAAATTCAGAAGAAGAGATATTAATATTGAAAATGCTATTGGCGACAAAGAGGAAATTTTAGAATATTATATGTTTTCATCAACTTTTTATAACACTTTTTCTAAGGACGAAGCTGAAAAAAGGAAATCCGTATCGAAACTTTTGGAAATAAGAAAAATTAAAACTCAAAAATTATCAGACATTTTAGACAAATATAGCATTGAAAGAATTGACTTTATTTCAATTGATGTTGAAGGATTTGATTTGAATGTTTTGAAATCAAATAACTGGAATAAATATAGGCCAAAAGTAATAGTTACAGAATATTTTTCCAGTAATTTAAATGAATTAGAAAAGAATGATGTCACTAATCTTTTGAAAGAAAATAATTACACTTATTTCTGTAACACTCCACAAACATATTTTACCTGGATAACAAATTTTTAACCAGGCGTTTTGGAATAAACTAAGTTTAATAATGGTTGCACCGGTATTATTAATAGCCTTCAACAGGCCAGACACTACAGAACAGGTATTCCAAAAAATACGTGAAGTAAAACCTTTAAAATTATATGTTGCAATTGACGGTCCTAGAGAGAATAAAGAAGGTGAAGCTGAACTAATTGAAAAAGTTAAGAAAATTGTTCGAGAAGTTGACTGGGAGTGCGATGTAAAACACTTATTCAGAGAAAAAAACGTAGGATGTAAAATGGGTGTTTATGGAGCAATATCGTGGGCACTGGAAAATGAAGATAGAATAATTGTAATTGAAGATGATATTATAGCAGTACCTTCTTTCTTTTATTTTGCAGACGAATTACTTGAAAGATATAAGGACGATAATAGAATTGCCATGATCAGCGCAAATAATTACACTCCGCTAAATGACACGAGTGACTATTTATTTACTAAATATGGACACATATGGGGGTGGGCTACCTGGAAAGAGTATGGGATAAATTTGATTTGGAGCTTCCCTATTTAAAGGAGGATATTAATAATAGGTATTTAAAAACAATTGGCCTTGCACAAAACGAGTTGCGATATTTTGAAAAATACGCTAATAACATCTTTAATTCGATTGAAAACCATACAATAAATACATGGGATTACCAATTTGGATATTATAGACTGAGAAATAATTTGCTTAGTATAGCACCGCGTGTGAATCTTGCTTCAAATATTGGAATAGTCAGTTCCAGAACTGCCAACATTTCCAAAGTTAACAGAAACTTTTTTCCCGCTAATGACGCTTTTGTCCTTTTAAAGCATCCCGTCAAAGTAAAATGTGATGCTGTATATGAAAAACATCACTTTAAAAAGCACATTAGGAAACCACTGATTACAAAAGCTTTTTATAAAGTATTAAAATTATTTAAGCGATAAAATATTACATAGCACGGAGACTCAAATGTTTCGTTATCTTGAATAACGCTTATATACTTATAAAAAAATACAAATAACTAAATGGATTATAAAATACCATTATTTAAACTTAATTTCGGGCAAGAAGAACTTGATGCAGCTCTTTTCGGAAACAATACGTTCCAAATGGATTTCCACAGGGCCTAAGTGTGAGGAACTAGAGGAGTGAATCTCTAGCAAAAAGGTGCCGGTTATTACGTTCACATGGGATGACTACAATGTCTTATCAAAGAGCCAAAGGGCATGCCACCTCTTACGATATTGTGGATTTAGGATATAACTTTAGGATGGATGATATTCGCGCATCAATAGGAGTAGTTCAGATGCAAAAATTGAAGAAAGATTTAATTGAACGGCAAAAAGTAAGAGCACTTTACGTAGATTTATTGTCAGCAATTAATCAGGTCGTTGTTCCCTTTTCTTCAAACCAGGAATTCGTTTCCAATTATATTATGCCGATTGTACTAAAAAATTCTTCAGTAGAGAAAAGAGACGCAGTGCGTGAATTTTTACATGCGAAAGGAATTCAAACAAGCAACCATTATCCGGCAATACATAGGTTTTCTGTATATAAAGATTATCCTGCAAATCTTCCGATAACAGAGTATGTTTCTGATAATGAAATTAGTTTGCCGATGTATGCAGCTTTAACGGAAGATGAAATTAAATATATAGTGACCACACTTCACAATTCACTTCGTGAATAAGAAATCCATATTAATATTTGGAGTTGGTCCCTTACAAAAATCTCTTATTGAGAATTGTAAGAAAAAAGGTTTGTTTACAATAGGTATAGATCCTTCAATGAGCGCCACCTGCAAAGATTTAGTAAATATATCTAAAAATGTAGATGGACGCGATTTTGAGGCAACTTTGAAGGTTGCTAAAAAATACAACGTTTCAGGAGTAATAACTGCAGCTACTGATAAACCATTAGTTATGATGGCATTAGTTGCGGAAGCATTGCATTTACCTTTTTATTCGGTTGAAACTGCAAAAATATCAACAGATAAATACCTGATGAAGAAAGCTTTTTTGAAAGCTAATATAAACTGCGCAAAAGGAAAATTAATTTATTCAGCAAAAGAAACCCATGATTTGAAGTTTCCGGTAATTTTGAAACCCAGGAATAATCAGGTAGTAGGGGGGTAATATTCTGTAATGATATTATAGATGCGGAAACTGCTTTTACAGAAGTTGAGCAGTTCACGAAAATGGATACCATATTAGTTGAAGAGTATATTGAAGGCAAAGAGTACAGTAAGAAAGCCTGCATTTTAAGGGAACAACATCGGTTATACAATATACAGAAAAGATTGTAACTCCTACTCCTTACAATGTTGAATTAGGACATATACAACCTGCAAACCTGTCTGAAGACCAAAAAGAGAAAATTAATTCAATTGTTTTAAAAATTGCAGAAACTTTAAGTTTTGTAAATTGTGCATCACATACTGAACTCAAAATAAATGATAATGGTATTTTTGTAATTGAGACCAGTCCTCGATTAGGTGGAGATTTTATTACTTCTCATCTGGTCCCTTTATCTTCTGGGATAAACATGGAGCACGCCCTGACTAAAATTGCATTAGGAGAAAATTTGAATTTTAAAGCTTTTGAAAAAGCGTCGTTAATATCCTACCTACACTTTCCAGTCGGTAGGAATCTTGTATACGCAGTTTCTGAAAATGAAATGAAAGAAAAATTTTATGCTATTAAAGAGTTTAGCTTTGATTTAAAAGTAGGAGAGAAAACTAAACCGATAACAAATAGTTTAAATAGATATGGACACTTTATAATTTCTGGTGAAAATGTAGCTTCCTTATTAATTCAAAGAAAGCAATCACTAATTATCTAGAAAATTTTATTGAGTAATCTAAAATTTTTTATATGGAATCTACTCATTTAAATATGGACTGGAATGAAAAAAAATCCAAGATAATTGAGAATTATCAGGATCAGTTTATAAAGTATGGTGTAAGTAATCAATCATTGCTTATACCAGGGCGAAAGCAAAATGTTCGTTTCAATGTGATTGAAGAAATTGGCATAACAAGTTCGGACAGTGTTCTTGATGTAGGATGTGGGTTTGGGGATCTGTATAAATATTTGAAAGAAACTATAAATTACAATGGAAAGTATACCGGCATAGATATTACACCTGAATTTATTAAAGCCTGTTTATCATTGAATCCGGATCTCGATTTTCGTTTACTAGATATTTTGCAGGAAGAAATTTATGAACATTGGGATTTTGTTGTTTTGTCTGGTACATTAAATATTAATATAGGCGAAAATCATACAGAATTTGTTCGGCAAATGATTGCTAAAATGTTTAATATATCTAAAAAAGGAGTATCAATAGATTTTATAAGTACATATGGAGACAATCGGAATGAAAATATTTATCGAGCGGATCCATGTGAAATTTTTTCATTTGCTAAAACTCTTTCAAAACGTGTGAGTCTTCGAAATGATTATTTACCATGGGAATTTGCAGTTTAATTACTCTCGAAAGATATAGAATAATTATTAGTTGGAATGACATTGTTTGAGCAGATTCCACTTTTAAGAGAATATTGCGCATCTGAGATTACATTCTGGTCACCGAAACTTACCAAAATTTCAAATTGTTCTGTTTCCTGACATAAACGAATTGTAAATAAAAAAAATGAGCTATAAAAAGACCCATTATGGTTAAAACTAAGGTAGTTTGGATTTGTAGTTTTGCAAACGATGATGTAGCCAAGCAGATCGGAAAAAAAACTGACATGTTTGCTCCATGGATGTCGGAATTCATTGAACTGTTTAAAAATAAACAAGATATAGGTTTGACTATTATTGCACCTAATTGCATGAATAATAAAAATATTAATTTTTCTAAAGATGGAATAGATTATTTTTTTTATAAAGAAAGGGTTGTTGGAATATTAAAAAAAAGCAGGGATTTGACATATTCTTATTTGTTTGCTACACGTAATATCATAAATATAACCAATAAGATTAAGCCAGATTTGATTCATTTATTTGGATCTGAAAATCCAATTTATGCTGCAAGTGCAATTAAGCTAATGAAAACATATCCTATATTGGTTTCAATACAGGGATTTGTACATCAGTCTGCTCCCAAACGAAATCTAATTGCAAATTTTATTAGGTATAATAGGATTCGAATAGAATTTAGAATAAACAAGACTGCTAATTATTTTGCATCTGGAACAGAAGAAATTAATAAATATTTAAAATTAATAAATCCGAAGTCTAAAATTTATTGGTCAATGTATCCTACCACAAACTCAATTTTTTCAGCGGAAAATACTATTAAAAAATACGATATTGTGTTTTATGCTAGAATTACCAAAGAAAAAGGAGTTGAAGATTTACTGGCTGCGATTCTAATGTTAAAAAAGACCCGTCCATTAATAAGTGCAATAATAATAGGAGGGGGTAATTCTTCCTATCTTGATTATATTCGTTCATTGATTACGTCTTCCAATTTAGAAGAAAATATTTTTTTTGCAGGTTTTCTAGCTTCGCAGCAGGATGTATTCAAATTAGCAGCGCAGGCCAGGGTCTATGTATTACCTACCCATTTTGACGGTCTTCCTGGATCATTGCGGGAAGCCATGTTTATGAAGCTTCCGGTGGTGGCATATTCAGTTGGGGCCATCCCTGAACTGAACCGTGACAAAGAATGTATAACTTTGGTCGAGAAACAAAACATCAATGACTTAGTAGGTAAAATAGAACTGGTTCTTGACGACAAAGAACGGACAAATCGCCTGGTAGGCAATGCATATGATGTGATTACAGACAAGTTTGATAATAGCACTATTTACGACAACCTGTTATCAATATACCAGGATATCATTAAAAAACAACCTGAAAATGCAGAATAAACAGATAGATTTAGAAACCCCCTTATTTATTGATACTTCTTTTAGTCTATTAGCTGCACTTACACGAATGGATTCTTTAAAGAGGAAACTTCTTATTGTAATCAAAGAAAAAAAATTCCTTAATGTACTTAGTATCGGAGATATTCAACGTGCAATTATAAATAAATACCCTTTAGAACAATCTATTGCTCCAATTCTTCGAACAGAAATTACAGTCTGTAATGTGCACGATTCAATGGACTATATTAAGGAAAAAATGCTGGAATTTCGTACAGAATGCATGCCGATTTTAAGTGATAATAACGAACTTATTAATGTTTTGTTTTGGGAAGACGTTTATGGTTCGCACAAGTGCGTAAAAAAGCAATTTTACGTTTGCCGGTTGTGATTATGGCAGGCGGCAGGGGAAGCCGTTTAATGCCTCTTACTAATGTTCTTCCAAAACCCTTGTTGCCCATTAATAAAAGAACAATTATTGAAGACATCATGGCAGATTTTGTCGAAGTTGGCTGCAATCAATTTTACTTATCAGTGAATTATAAATCAGACATGATTCGACATTATTTTAATGAACTTAAGAATCCCGATTATGAAATAGAATATTTTGAAGAAGGCAAGCCGCTGGGTACTGCTGGTTCCATGTACTTGTTAAAAGATAAAATACATTCTACTTTTTTTGTATCCAATTGTGATATTTTAATTGACCAGGACCTTGAAGAAATATATAAGTATCATGTTGGGAATAAGAATGACATTACTGTAGTTTCAGCAATTAAGCAATATAAAATTCCCTATGGTACTATAGAAACTTCACAAAATGGAGTATTAAGCTCTTTGGATGAAAAACCCGAACTTATTTTTCAAATTAATACTGGGATGTATATTTTAGAACCGCAGGTTTTAAGAATGATACCCGAAAATATTTTTTTTCATCTTACACATTTAATTGATTTGGTAAAGAGGGGTGGAGGAAAAGTAGGTGTATTTCCGGTTCCCGAAAATAGCTGGCAGGATATAGGTAATTGGGAAGATTATAATAAGGCAATTAAATCGAGTTTGTCATGTTAATTAATAAAATTTTTAAAAGGATTTTTGGTCTTATTCTTTCCTATTGGAGCCATGAAAAATATGCAAAACATATCGGAGTTAAAATGGGAGATGATGTGCATATATATGGTAATCCGATGGAATGTTTAGCACAGAGCCTTGGTGTATTACTTTAGGTAATCATGTCCATATTACAAGAGAGGTTCTTTTCATTACACATGACAGGAGGAACACTGTTATTTAGGAACAGGATACCTGAGATCTTGAAATCACTGCGCGAATTTACGTAGGAGATAATGTATATATGGGGTTAGAAGCATTATAATGCCCGGTGTAAAGATTGGAAATAATTGTATCATTGCTGCGGGATCGGTGGTTACGAAGGATGTTGCCGATAACTCAGTTGTGGGGGGTGTTCCAGCTAAATTCATAAAAACAATTGATGAATATCTTGAGGGTATATCAACTCGTTCATTACATTTGGGCCACCTAAAAAATCGCGAAAAAGACATTGCACTTAGAAAGTTGTTGAATAAAATGCCTAAATAATGTATTATTAAAGAACACGGGCTTGTTCTTAAGTTTATAGATAAAGGATAGCATGTTAAGACTGGTATTGATTTTGGTATTTATTATTTTGGCTTTTTTTTACGCGAGTGATGACCTTAAATACAAATATGAGAAAAGAAGAAAGCATTATATTCTAATTGTAACGTTACTATTGATTTTACAATCGGAACTACGTAATATGGGGGTAGGCGCTGATACCTACCAATACTATAGCTTTGAAATAGTTAGAGAAACTCAATGGAAAAATATTTTTAATGCGTTTATTAACTTTAAAGATAAAGATCCATTTTACTCATTATTTCAAAAGATATTCCAACTATTTTCAGGAAATTATCAGATTTACTTAATAACAGTTGCAGTCATTTTTATGACTTCGTTTGGGTACTTCATATTTGACAATACTAGCAGAATAAGACATGCGTTACTCGCCTTTATTTTATATATGGGAAATTTTTATGGTTTTTTTTCCATTACAGGAATAAGACAACCCTGGCAACCGCCTTTCTTCTTTGGAGTTTCAAATACATAAAAGATAGAAATTTATTGCGATTTACTGTTTTCGTATTTATTGGAGCGCTCTTTCATATTTCGGCCTTAGTATTTTTCCCTTTGTATTTTATTGCTCAAATAAAACGTCCCAAGTTACTTTTGGGATTAGCATTTTTCGGTTTCCCAATCGTAATGGTTTTTAAAAATCAATTGGCTACCTATTTTGTCAATACCCTAAGCCTTGAGGACAGGTTTGGTATGTACGCAGAACAATATAAGAGGGGGGGCTCTGTTATACTAACCTCCTCCATACTATATTGGCTTTTCTTGGGTTGCGATTGTTGAAAAAAACAATTTCAATGGCACCGCAGACCTATATCATGTTTAATACATTTGCTATGGGATTGTTTTTTTTCCGTTGCAATGGGTAAATCCAAGTGCAGGGCGGGTATCCCAATATTTTACCATCATCATGCTCGTCTGGATACCTTATTTGTTGGATACTATCAGCATCCGTAAACCAAAATTTAGGGAGTTTTTATATTTTGTAGTAACCATTGCCTTAATCGGATTTACTCTATTTGCTATAACATTGGGTGAGTATAGATTTTTTTGGGAACATATGAAATTGCCTGAGGGTTATTGATGCAACTACGAGAATAAATCGTAATCTGTATTCTGTTTTTTTGTTTATAGCTTTGTGAATGTCACTAAAATTAATCACTTTTTACCCAGCGGTTACCAAATGAAAAAGATATTGTATGTTGGTAATTTTTCATTTCCACATGGGAATGCTTCTGGATCCAGGGTGCTGGGTAATGGTTATTTATTTGAGGAATTAGGATATGAAGTAATTTATATCGGGCTAGATGATTCGCTAACTGAATTGTCCAAACTGGAAAACACTAAACGGATTCAGGGAAGTTTTCGCTATTATAATTTGCCTTATCCTTTAGGAATAAGAGGATGGCATTCTTACAGGAAACGTTTTGATGAAGTTATTTCCTTAATAAAAGATGAGAAAATTAATATAATAATTGGTTACGGAAGTCCTTCCCTTTCTATCTTCTGTAATTTCATGAGAAAATGGAGTCAGAAAAATGATATTTTGTACCTCGCTGATTGTGTCGATTGGCTGTCCTTTTCTAACGGATCTCTACTTTACAGAGTTATTAAATTCCTTGATGATAATTATCAAAAAAGAATCGTAAATAAAAAAGCCGACGGTGTTATTACTATTAGCGAATATTTGGCCCGTTACTACTCAGGCAAAAAATGTAAAACAATAATAATTCCTCCTCTGATTAATCCTGAAAGGTATAAAAATCTGAATATTTCGCGAAGGGATATATACAACGATCCAACCAGGTTAATTTATGTAGGAAGGCCTTTTGCAACGGACGGAAGAACTGTGAAAGAAAATTCATATAAAGATCGTTTAGACATAGCTATAGAAGCTATATACAGTATAAAGGATCTAAATTTTATATTCAATATTTATGGTATAACTAAAGCTCAATATTTATCTGTCATTGTAAAACATTTAGCTATCTTGAATGAGCTGAATGATAAAATTAAGTTTCACGGTAAGATTTGCAATGAAGTTGCTATAAACAAAATTGCTGAATCAGATTTTACAATATTATTGAGAGACGCAAATAAAATGACTTCTGCAGGTTCCCAACTAAACTTGTAGAATCAATTTCGTGTGGAACGCCAATTATAACTACTGTGACAAGCGATTTACAGGATTATGTAGAAGTGGGCAAAAACGGTTTTTTTGTAAATATTCAAAATAAAAATGAATTGCATAAGCAGTTAAGAAAAATTCTTCTTACTGATAAATCTGAAATAAATAATATGAAACAGTATTGTAAAGAATCAAAAATATTTTCATATTTCAATTATGTCAAAAAAATGGAAACCTTTTTGGGTTCATTAATTCTCTAATCACTTTTGAAACATCATGAACGAAATTAAGATATTAATTACGGGTGATTATTGTCCAATAGGCAGAAATTCATTTACATCCAACAAGAACAATTTGCGACTTTATTTGGAGGTTTTGCGAATTATTCCAAAAGTGTAGATTTAGCAATTACCAATTTAGAATGCCCACTTACAACCAGCAACCATCCTATTAAAAAAACAGGCCCTAATATCAAATCAACTCTGGATGGTATTTTGCCTTTTAAAATACGCAGGTTTTGGATTGGTAACTTTAGCAAATAATCACATTATGGATTATGGGGCAGAGGGTTTGGAATCTACGATGGCTGTCTGTAATAAGGAAGGAATTAATTTTGTTGGTGCTGGAAGAAATTTGAGCGAGGCCCGGCAACCCTTTTATCTACAAATTAAAGGCAAAATCATTGCAATTTTAAACATAGCGGAAAATGAGTTTTGTACAACTATAGGCGAAGATCCGGGGGCAAACCCGTTAAATGTTATTACCAATCATTATGATATTAAGGAAGCAAAAAAACGATCGGATTTAGTGATAATTTTTCCCACGGGGGAAGGGAACATTATAATCTTCCGACTCCGGGGTTAAGAGAACGGTATCGGTTTTTTATTGAAAGCGGAGCGGATATTGTTGTGGGGCATCACACTCATTGTTTTAGTGGATATGAAATATATAATGGAAAGCATATATTTTATAGCTTGGGCAATTTTATATTTGATTACAAGAAGAAATATCAAAAAGGTTTATGGACACGAGGTTATGCCGGTTGCGTGTTAAAATCAATGATGAGAATATTGAATTTGAACTTATTCCATATCATCAAGGCAGAAAAGATAATCCAAATTTGGTATTGTTTGATGAAAAGGAAATGAAACGTTTTAAAGAGATAATTTTAGAACTGAATAATATTCTACAAGATGAGTATTTATTTCGCATGGAATGGAAGAAATACATTGAAACGAAAGAATACCCTATAAAGGCCTTTTGTTGAATGAAAATAAATATATCAGAGTTTTGAAGTCGAAGGGAATAATACCACCTATTTTTTTCCATTCTAAGGAGCATCAGCTTGTGTTGCTAAACCTTTTAAAATGCGAAACTCACAGGGAGATTATGATTGATGTTTTGAATGAGGGCACTCATACTAATTCACAAGATGAAAGATAAAATATATCAATACTTACCTAACATTTTTCAGAATGTTTTGATAAGCCTTTTTAATTTCTTAGCTTATAGAAAAAGATACGGGCGCAAATACAGTGTATATTTGAAATTATTTAAAAATCATTGTTCGCTAAGTTATAATGAGCTTCTAACAATTCAAAAAAATCGTTTTTCGAAATTTATTATAACAACATATCAAAATTCTAAATTTTACTCAGATTTATACGCGGGATTACCTAATATAGAAGATATTCAAAACATTAATCAGCTTCCTATTGTAGATAAAGAAATGCTTAGAAAAAGCATAAATAAAGTTTACACTATTAAGGAAGAGGAAGGCATTATTTCTAAAACGGGCGGTACGACTGGTAAATCATTAAAGGTTTTGTTCACAAAGAGGGATATGCAGGAACGGTTTGCAATGTTAGACAATTTTAGATCCGGTTTTGGTTATAGTTTGGGAAAAAGAACAGCATGGTTTTCAGGAAAAAATCTTTTAACAATTAATGATTTAAAAAAGAATCGATTTTGGAAAACTGATTATTTATATAAAGTTCGATATTACTCAACGTTTCATATTAAAAAGGATTATTTAAGATATTATTTGCAAGATTTGAACAGCTTTTAAGCCAGAATATATGATTGGTTTTCCTTCCACAATGTTGGAAATTGCAAGATATGGGCTAAAGCATAAAATTGATTTTACTGCCAATTCTATTAAGGCTGTTTTTCCGACCGCCGAAACGATCTCAAGGGAAATGAGGGAAGAAATCGAAAGTTTTTTCAAAACAAGGATGTACAACCAATATGCATCTTCCGAAGGTGCTCCATTTATATTTGAATGCTCGCGTGGTAATTTGCATTTAGAATTGCAAAGTGGCGTTTTTGAAGTTTTGGACGATAATAATCGGCCAGCTGATTCTGGTAAATTAGTCGTTACGGCTTTTACAACTAATGGTACACCTCTGATTAGATACGATATTGGTGATTCAATTATCCTTGAAAAGGATTTTATACATTGTGATTGTGGAAATCACAATCCAATGATAAGGAAATACTCGGTAGAATTGATGATTTTATTACTCACCTGAAACGGGTAAAATAAATCTAGGCAATGTGTCAAATACATTAAAAGGTACAAAGGGCATTATTAAGTTTCAGGCTACTCAGAATAACTTGAATTCTATCGAAATTAAATTAGTTATAGATTCCAAAAATTTTAATAACGAAAGCGAACGTTGTTCATTCAAAATTGGCGGCATCGTGTCGGCAACGCTATTAACATTGTCGTAGAATATGTAGAAGATATTCCTAATGAAGCTAGCGGTAAATACAGAATTGTGAAAAATAACATAAAAGCTTTGGTTGATGAATTGCAGAAATAATCGAGGTTTTTTTCTTTCTCTAGGGTTGACTATGTTTGCTTATAAGAAATGGGGATAAGATGTTATATAAATCTTCATCAAATATTTTAAGTTTTTTAGTCTTATGTCCATAAAAGGTATTCGTATTTTACAGGTTCTAGTTATTTTCTTCATCTTAGACATTGTTGGTGCGAGTTGTCATGGTCAGAATTCAGAGTTTCAATATCAAAAGATTCCGCAAAGTTACCAGCCAACAATTCTAGATTTAAGAAATTACAGAAATCAAGCTGATTCGATAAAGGTAGGTACACATGATATTACTCAAAATTTGCCCGGTAATTTCGTAACCGATGCTAGTGTTGATTATACAGATTTTCTTCAAGAGGCAATTAACAACTATAACACAGTTGTATTTCCGGATTTCCCCATCCTAATCAATAAAAAGGGACTCGCATTAAGAAGCAACACAACCTTGATATTTCCTGAGCATTCGATTCTCATACTCGCTGCGAATGCCGAGCAGAGTTACTCAATGTTATCTATTCGGAATGTTGAAAACATTAATTTATATTTCCTAAATTAAAGGGTGATAGGGAAACTCATTTAGGAAAGATCGGAGAATGGGGGTGGGGAATTACTGTTTTTGCTTCAAAGAATATAAAAATTGTTAATCCACACATTTCTGATTGTTGGGGAGATGCCATGGATATTGGTGATGGCTCTGATCAAATCAAGTGCTATTATCCGGTATTCGATAATAATAGAAGAAACGGATTGACCATCTCAAAAGTGACAAATTTATTATTTCAGTCTGGTGTAATTGCAAACACAAATGGTACCTCACCTTCGTGTGGAATAGATATCGAACCAGGAGATGGCAAAGGTGAACTTCAGAATATAGTAATTGATGGTCTCACAACTTTTAATAATAAAAGTTTTGGTATAATTGTAAGTTTAACTGAATTTGTTAGCGATACGCAAAAAGTGGTCGGCTTAACGATTCGCAATTGCACTGACGATGGTTCTAATTATGGGATGGGTTTTGCGTTCGGAAAGTCAAAAGATGCTGATTTGATCTATGCTAAAGGAAGTATCAATGTCATCAACCCAACCTGGAAAAATAACCGATCCGGGCAGCTGTGGCTTCCGTTTTATGCTCAAAAAATAGTATAGTATTAAAATTTGAAAATGTTAAGGTCTTTAAAAGAGGAGAAATGAAGACGTCTCCTCTCAAACCAGTAATTTTAAGCAACTCTAAAAATATAATTATTAATTAAAAGGTTTTCTAATATTTTTTGAGTAGTTGTGATAACGTATACCTTCCTTAAAAAATGCCAAAACATAAACTCGTTCGAGTCACTACTGTTCCTGTTTCACTTCATACTTTATTGGACGGGCAACTCAGATTCATGAATGACCATTATAATGTTTTTGGAATCTCAAGTGAAAAAGGAGAAATCTTAGAATCGGTAGCGAAAAAAGAAGGTATAGCAGTAAAATCCGTGGAAATGACACGTCGAATTAGCCCTTTAAAAGATTTAAAAGCTGTATGGACGCTCTATAAACTTTTTCAAAAAAGAAAAACCGTTAATCGTGCATACCCATACTCCAAAAGCGGGAACGATAGGAATGCTGGCTGGAAAACTAGCCGGTGTGCCATTGCGGTTGCATACAATAGCAGGCCTCCCTTTGCTGGAAGCAAAAGGGAATAAAAGAAGATTATTGAATCTGGTGGAAAAAGCTACCTACGCCTGCGCAACCAATATTTATCCAAATTCCTATGGATTGAACAAAATAATTTTCAAAAAAAGTTTTGCAGTACCAAAAAGGTGAAGGTAATAGGCGCGGGCAGCACAAACGGTATAAATACATCCTATTTTTCTCTCAGTCACTTTTCAGAAGAACAAAAGATTTCCTTGAAAAAGCAACTCGAGATTCATAAGGATGACTTCGTTTTTATTTTCGTTGGCCGTCTGGTATCCGATAAAGGAATTAATGAATTGATTCGTGACCTTTGAGGAAGTTTACAAACAAAACGGGAAGGTTAAACTTTTACTGGTTGGAGATAAGGAATCGCACTTAGATCCATTAAAGCCAAAAACAGATGAGCTTATTGATATTCATCCTGCCATCCTAGTACCGTTTCCAGCCTGATGTCCGTTTATACTTTGCAATTTCCGATGCTTTAGTTTTCCCGAGTTATCGGGAAGGCTTTCCAAATGTTGTCATGCAAGCCGGTGCAATGGGTTTACCATCTATTGTTCCAGATATTAATGGTTGTAACGAAATAATCATTAATAAAACAAATGGAATTATTATTCCGCCAAAAGATACTAATGCACTTATAAACGCAATGTTGACTCTTATAAAAGATAAATTGCTTTTTTTAAATTTAAAAAGCAATGCGAGAAGCATGATCCGCGAACGATATGAACAACAGGTGGTGTGGGATGCACTTCTGGCAGAGTATAAAAGGTTGGAAAATACTTCAATTCAAAAAATCAAATAAGTACGGGTCTTATCAGTCTCAAATACTCGACGGCATTTATGCCATACTCCTCCAAATAAATTTTAAATGTATAGATCATTTATAAAACCTTGCCTGGACGTTATCATTGCACTCGTTGGCTTCGTTTTACTTTCACCTATATTTTTTATTATTGTTATTTTACTATTCATTGCTAATAACGGTAAACCGTTTTTCTTTCAACATCGTCCGGGCTTGAACGAAATGATATTCAAATTAATCAAGTTCAAAACGATGAATGACAAGAAAGATAAAAATGGGATGCTATTGCCCGATTCCCAAAGGTTAACATCACTGGGACAATTTATCCGCAAAACCTCTCTTGATGAAATTCCTCAACTGCTGAATGTAATAAAAGGGGATATGAGCCTAATAGGCCCGAGGCCTTTATTAGTTGAGTATTTACCTTTGTATAATGTGCAACAAAAGAAAAGACACAAGGTAAAACCAGGTATTACAGGATGGGCGCAGGTAAATGGCAGAAACGCCATCAGTTGGGAAAAGAAATTTGAATATGATGTGTGGTATGTTGATCACCTAAGTTTTTTGCTTGATGTCAGTATCATGGTTAAAACCATCAAAAAAGTTTTTGTAAGTGAAGGAATTAGCGCGGATGGCGAAGCAACAATGGCCGTATTTAAAGGAACACAACAATGATATATTTTTACGGCGCGGGCGGGCACGCAAAAGTAATTATAGAACTGGCTGAACAACTTGCTCTTCCTATAGGAGGATTGGTAGATAAAAATCCTGACTTACACGAATTGTTAGGTTATATAGTTTCAGTTAATGAGCCCGAAACGAAAGACACGAACAATCGCTTCATCATTTCTATTGGAAACAACCAAACTAGAAAGGAGATCGCTCAAAGCCTGGAAGTAAATTATATTACCTTAATTCATCCTCATAATAATATTTCAAAAAGAGCGTCTATCGGAGAAGGGACTGTTGCCATGGCTGGCGTTTCTGTAAACAGCTCAACCCAAATAGGAAAGCATGTTATTTTAAATACCAATTGTTCGGTTGATCATGATTGCGTTATCGAGGACTTTGCGCACATCTCGCCAAATGCAGCATTAGCGGGGAATGTACAGGTAGGAGAGGGGACCCATGTTGGAATCGGTGCCTCCGTTATCCAGGGAATAAAAATCGGAAAATGGTGCGTGATTGGTGCCGGCTCCGTGATCATAAAAGATGTTCCTGATTTTGCCACCGTGGTGGGTAATCCCGGAAAACTGATTAAGACAAAAGATCAATAAAGAAATACATAACATGACTGATTTTCTAAAGGCTGGCTTTTGAATTTCGAAAGATTACCTTTATTTTTACAAAATGATGGTTGACCGTTTTATAATAAAAGCTGTTTTAAAAGCTTTGAAAGTGAGCCCGGTGGTATTTTTAAACGGCGCGAGACAGGCAGGCAAAAGTACTTTAGTTCTTAATTCCCTGGCAGAAATTGGAAGGAAAGGCAAAGCCATTTACATCACTTTTGATAACGCTACCCAAATGGCCGCTGCTGCTTCTTCACCTGAAGCCTTTTTGTCGGCTTATAACCATACTCTTGTAAGCGCTAAAATATTGGCCGAACCTGATCAATGATGCGGATGTATCTCGTGAAGTAGGCCTGAATGCGGTTACCGGTAAATTTTACCGGAATATTTTAAAAATGATGTTCCTGACCGTAGATGTGCCACCCTGGGAATAGAAATATCGGGAAGCGATTGGTTAAATCTCCTAAAGGATATTTAATAGACACCCTATTTTTGTGTTATTTGTTGGGACTCGATCTGGAATCCCTTGCGAAAGATCGCCCGGATCTTTTCGGTCATGTTCTTGAAAATTATGTGGCTATGGAACTGACCAAGCTCTTGAGTTTTTCTGATACCAAAACAAAACTGTATCATTTTAGAACCAGCGATGGAAAGGAAGTTGATTTTATTTTAGAAAAACAGGATGGATCTCTTTGGGCAATTGAGGTAAAAAATGCTCATACCGTGTCGGCGAAAGATTTTGACGGCATAAAGTTATTTGAAACCCTCACGGACAAGGATTTTAAAGGAGGGATTGTTCTATATTCCGGTAAGGAGGCAGTTCCCTTCGGCAAAAATTTATGGGCTGTACCCCTGAGTCTGTTATGGCAGTAATTGCTCACCGCAAGGAAATTTGAATGAATAAAGCAGGTTAATCGTTAGTTCCTTAAAAACCGGCAAACCAATTTTTACAGCATCTCCCGTAGATTCAGGGCACTTATTCAGGGTTTTCTTGGCAAAACTTTCGTCTGAAAGACGCTCTTGGGGGAAATAATAATACAAAATATTGAACAGATGAACGAAAAAATATGGCTTTCCTCGCCCCACATGGGCGGTAATGAACGGAAATTTGTAAAGGAGGCCTTTGATACGAATTGGGTAGCGCCGGTGGGGCCTAATGTAAATGGTTTTGAAAAGGACATTGCATCTTATTTAGACGACGGCTCGCATGTGGCAGTAGTAAGTTCAGGTACAGCGGCTTTACATCTTGCTTTAATCTTACTCGGAGTTGAGGCGGGGGATGAAGTGATCTGCCAAAGCATGACTTTTTCCGCTTCTGCGAATCCAATACGATACCAGCAGTCAACGCCTGTTTTTATTGACAGCGAAAAAGATACGTGGAATATGGATCCCGCGTTCCTGGAAGAAGCCATTAAAGATAGACTGGTTAAGGGTAAAAAACCTAAAGCGATAATACCCGTTCATTTGTATGGAATGCCCGCAAAAATGAATGAAATAATAGCCATAGCGGCAAAATATGATATTCCGGTAGTAGAGGATGCGGCTGAGGCATTAGGTTCGTCAATAAAGAATAAAAAGTGCGGCACTTTCGGAGAAATGGCGATTCTATCTTTTAATGGCAATAAAATTATCACAACTTCAAGTGGTGGTGCTTTTGTATCTAAAAATGCCAAATTTGTTGAAAAAGCCACTTTTCTTGCCACACAGGCGCGAGATCCGGCACCGCATTATCAGCACTCAGAAATAGGATATAATTATAGGCTCAGCAATATTTCCGCAGGAATTGGAAGGGGGCAAATGCAGGTATTACAAGACCGGGTGCATCAAAGAAGAGCTAACTATGCTTTTTATGAAAAGTCGTTGGGCGGATTGCCTGGCATTTCTTTTGTAAAAGAGCCATCCGGATATTTTAGTAACAGGTGGTTGACCACTATATTGGTTGATCCCCAAAAAACTGGTGGCGTTACCAGAGAAAACATCAGATTGGCTCTTGAAAGCCAAAACATAGAATCCCGTCCGTTATGGAAGCCTATGCATTTGCAGCCTGTTTTTAACGATTTTCCGTATTATGGTGAACGTGTATCGGAACAATTGTTTAACAATGGCTTGTGTCTCCCATCCGGCAGTAATTTAACTGTTGAAAATTTAGATACGATTTTACAAAGTATTCTTAGTGTATTAAAATAGCTTTTCAAAAATCAGCAAATGCCTGGCCTTCCGGAAACTACGTTCGGGGAGCGCCAGGCATTTTTTATTATGTTATCCAACATTCGGTCGACATCATTTTTAAAAACGGCAAAAACTACTTTTAAGCTTCTCTGAAGGTGAATATGTTAGCGTTTGTCGATACTATTATTTACTCCAAACAACTCTGTTCACATAATCCGTATAACTCAAAATGATCCTTACCATTTTCTCAGATACATTCGGCATGGAGTAATCAGTAACTCTCCTGAAATCTCTTTGTTCACCGGTTTGCTGAGATTGCACCTGAACTAGCCCCTGTAAAATTCTTTCCGGGTTTAACCCTACCATCATAACTGACGCTTCCTCCATGGCCTCAGGGCGCTCATGTGCTTGGCGAATATTCAAAGCCCTGAAATTTAGAATTGAGGATTCTTCCGAGATGGTACCACTGTCGGACAATACCGCCATTGAGTGCATTTGCAACGCATTATAATCTATAAAGCCTAACGGTTTCAAAAATTGAATCTCGGGCCGAACCTCTACTTTTTTTGCTTCGATCATTTTGCGGGTTCGCGGATGCGTACTAACAATGATGGGTAAACGATATTTTTCTGCTACCAGGTTAAGGCTATCGATTAATCCTTTAAAATTCACTTCGCTATTAATGTTTTCTTCGCGATGGGCAGAGACAACAAAAAATTTATTTTCTTCGAGGTTCAGTCTATTCAATACATCCGATGAATTGATGGCTGGCAGATAATGATTCAACACCTCAAACATGGGCGAGCCGGTTTTAATAATTCTGTCTGCAGGTAATCCTTCCCGTAATAAATACTCGCGTGCTATATCGCTGTAGGTAAGGTTGATGTCTGAAATATGATCTACGATTTTTCTGTTGGTTTCCTCAGGAACGCGCTGGTCGAAACAACGGTTGCCGGCTTCCATGTGAAAAATGGGAATGTGTCTTTTCTTGGCGGGAATAGCGCAGAGACAACTATTGGTATCGCCTAAAACTAAAAACGCATCGGGGTTTACGGTTTCTAAAAGCGGATCAATTTTTATTAATATCAATCCCACCGTTTCTGTGGCGGTGGCGCCTGCCGCGTTTAAAAAATGGTCGGGCTTGCGAATGCCGAGGTCAGAAAAAAATATTTCGTTTAACTCGTAATCATAATTCTGGCCGGTATGGACTATCACGTGTTCAATCGCTTCGGATGCATCCAAAGCGGCCATTACTCTTGATAATCTTATGATCTCTGGCCTTGTACCCACGACCGTCATTACTTTTAATTTTTGCATAGAGTCTTTATTTCAGTTTTTTTTCTTTGATGGTTCCACAGCGTAACTCAGAGTTTTTCATAGTTTCACGGTGTAACTCTGTGTGCACTCTGTGAAACTTTGTGTCATACAAATATTTCACAGAGTAACTCAGAGTATTTCACAGAGTCGCTCAGAGTAAGTTTGTTCTTCCGTGTAACTCTGTGCCCACTCTGTGAAACTCTGTGTAAGTAAAGTATCTCAAAGTTTACAGAGACACTCTCTTTATTCCATCCTTTAAGCTTTTTACATAAAAATTTAATAATAATCCAACATGTTTTCCTGATAACCTTAGATAAGTTAACACTTGCGCAAGACGAACATCACGAAATGCTTCCACAGTCTTTAATTCAACCACTACTTCATTTTCTACCAACAGATCAATCCGGTAACCACAGTCCAATTTAATATCGTCATAAACTAAAGGCAGCGGTTTTTCAACCTCGACTATTAATCCCGCTTTCCGTAATTCATGAACAAGACAAGCCTGGTAAGCCGATTCCAATAGACCCGGCCCTAAGCAGTATGTACTTTAAACGCCGCATTCAGGATCTGCGCGGTAATTTCATTCGTTTGCATGCTGTTTAACTTTCTCAGTGTAACACCGGATCTCATTCCGTGCAACTCTGTGTTATACTGCTTTTATAAACTCTACACCCCTTCAAAATAAGTATCCGCATCATTCGGATCATAAAACTCATTGATCCAAAAGATCGTGTATAACTCTTCTTCTCCCGTATTTTTAATATTATGCGTGTACCAAACCGGCATATCTACATACGCAGGTTCTTTACCATCCAGTTCAAAATTGAGAATTTTATCCGTTCCAATTTGTCTTAATTGTATGAGCGCCTTACCCTTAATCACTGCAAATCGCTCAATCTTTCTAGTATGAAAATGATTGCCACGCGTAATGCCGGGAACGGTGGTAGAAAATGATACTTGTCCTCCCATGTTCAGCCTTATTACTTCCACAAAGGCACCGCGCGGATCAGTGTGTTCTGTAAATTTTACCGGGAAATAATTTTCAATATCCATGTAACAACGATAGGTATTGAACAAATTCAATTCGAATATGGAATTGATTTTTGGTATGATTCCCTTATCCTGGTAAGCCATTTTGTAGTTTTTTATCATTTCCAGAATGGAAGACACTTTAGATTCTGATGTATGATCTACTTTATACAATGGATTACTTTGCCCGGATCTTATTTCCGTAAGAATTACATGGACCAACTCGCTGACATAGATCAATTTTAAATCGCCATCAATATCGATTGCAGGCGTTTGATTATGACTTACCTGGTGGCAAAAGGTGGCTACCACCGAATTATAAAACGGGTTTCCAAACGGGCCAAATACATTGGGAATAACCATTCCTGTAAAAGTGCCGCCAGATTGTTCTGCCCATCGGCTAAATAATTCACGACCTTCCTTTTTTGATTTGCCGTATAAATTATCCCGCTCTTCCTGCGAAGAGGATGAAAATAAAACATGAGCCTTGCTGCCAACGCGATTCAATGATTCAATTAAAATTTTTACAAGTCCGGTATTGGTTTGATAAATTACCTCCGGATCGTTGTGTCGGTTCATTGCTGCCAGGTGAACGATCACATCGCATTTACCGGTAAACTCATCTAACTTTTTCTCATCCTCGAAATATGATTTATCAAAGTCAACTCTTTCAAATTCATCCGGAAATAAACCGATTGTATTGTATAAATGTTTACCAAGAAATCCGTGCTGGCCTGTAATTCCTATCTTTTTCATTAAATGTATATTGATTTGATACCCGCGTTCCGCGAAAGCTTTATGGTTTTATTTAATTCCAAAAATATCACATAAATGTTGCACGATGCGGGGCGAAGTCTTACCATCCCACAATTCCGGAATGCCCCCTTTTTTCCATTCGCCCGCAAACAATTTTTGTAAAGCAGGCTTTATTGCGTCCGGATTTGTGCCGATCAATTCATTTGTACCTATGGTGATTGTTTCCGGCCGTTCGGTATTGTCTCTTAATGTTAAACATGGAATGGCCATTACCGTGGTTTCTTCGGTAATGCCACCGGAATCGGTAATAACCGCTTTGGCATGTTGAACGAGATAATTAAATTCCAGGTAACCCAAAGGTTCGATCATGTGCAGATTCGGTGCGCCTATGCCCATTCCGGATAATATTTTTGCCGTGCGCGGATGAACCGGGAAAATAACAGGTAAGCCCTGTACATTATTAATGATCTCATCCATCAGATGTTTTAGCTTTCCTTCTTCATCCACATTGGCGGGTCGGTGCAGTGTGATCACAAAATATTCCTGAGGCTTTAATTCCAGTTCATTAAAAACTTTCGGCTGTTTAAAGCGGGACTTATTTTTAAGCAGTGTATCAATCATAACATTCCCCACAAAAAATATCTGTTCGTCTTTTGCGCCATACGTTTTTAAATTATGATTGGCCAATGGTGTGGTAGTGAAGAAATAATCTGCGATGGAATCGGTCACCATGCGGTTGATTTCTTCCGGCATCGTAAGATCGAAGGAGCGGATGCCGGCTTCTACATGTGCCACTTTTACGCATAGCTTTTTAGCAACGATGCTGCAGGCCATCGTGGAAGTAACATCTCCAACAACCAGCACCAGATCAGCAGGATACTTTAAGAGATCTTTTTCAAAAGCAATCATGATGTGAGCAGTTTGTTCCGCCTGGGTTCCACCGCCGGAATCCAAATTAACATGTGGTTCAGGAATACCCAGTTCGTCAAAAAAGCTGCCACTCATATTTTTATCGTAATGCTGACCAGTATGTACTAAACGATAATCAATGTCTTTTCCATTTTTTTTCTCTTTTTCAATTGCCTCGATGATCGGGGCTATTTTCATAAAATTCGGCCGTGCGCCGGCAATAATGTCAATCAGCATTTGTTATTTGTCCTTTATTATTCAGTTAATTAAAATCATTCCCATTGATACCATAAGTTTTTATCAAAGCGATACTCATCAGTTCCTGCATCCTCAATTGCATAGTCAGAAAAGACCATCAATTTTGAATTTGGTTCTATAGCCCGAAAGCCGTTTGCATATCCACCTGGCACATGCAATAATGTAGTTTTCTTACTTTCTAAAATAAATTCTTCAGGAATTGATTTCTCTGAATCGTCAAACCATTCTGGTGGTCTTACAATAATTATTTTAAAACTTCCTTCAATTACATAGAACCATTTTTGTTCTTTCTTATGCGCCTGCCAGGCGCGGACAACATCTGTATCCGGATGCTCAATTACATAAAAGCGCCTAACCTCCTTCATGTCAAAATCGTTGAAGAAGATTAGTTTTCCTCTTGCATCTGTATGGTTTCCTCCATGGATGAGAGATATTTTAGATTTTGACATAATTAAAATTTTTTTCCCGCTGATTTCCGCTGATGAAAGAACGCTGATTTTCGCTGATACATCTCCATAAATCTGCGATGCCCTCAATCTGCGATCATCTGCGAGAAACCGTCTCCGTTATCTGCGAGAAACTCTCAGCCCGGCATCTGCGGCACATCTTCTCCAAAAACTTCCTTGCGTATCAGTGGCAATTGTGATAATATTTTTTTCATCCCTTCAACGCCTAATTGTTTGGTATTATGAGAATGATAATCTTCAACTTTGGAGATATCCGGTTCACCTTCAGAAAAAAAGCTGCTGTAATTTAAATTCCGGTGATCTGCAGGAATTCTGTAAAACTCGCCCATATCTTCTGCTTTCGTCATTTCTTCGCGGGTACACAGTGTTTCATAAAGCTTTTCGCCATGCCGCGTGCCAATAACTCTTATTTCATTATCTGCATTACACAAATCTTTTAAAGCCGTGGCGAGGTCACCAATCGTTCCGGCCGGAGCTTTGTTCACAAAAAGATCGCCCTGGTGGCCGTGTTCAAATGCAAACAACACCAGTTCTACCGCCTCTGTAAGTGACATCAAAAACCTGGTCATCTTTGGATCAGTGATAGTTAATGGTTGTCCGCTTTTTATTTGTTTAAGAAACAAGGGGATTACTGAACCCCGCGAGGCCATTACATTGCCATATCGCGTGAGGCAAATGGTTGTGTCATTTTCAGGAACATTTCTGGATGCAGCAATAGAAACCTTTTCCATCATAGCCTTGGAAATTCCCATTGCATTAATTGGATATGCAGCTTTATCCGTGCTTAAACAAATTACTTTTGACACCTTATTGGCGATGGCTGCGTTGATGGTATTTTGAGTGCCAATTACATTGGTCTTAACCGCTTCCATGGGAAAAAATTCGCATGAAGGCACTTGCTTCAGTGCGGCCGCATTAAACACATAATCCACGCCATGCATTGCGCCTTCAATGCTGGCATAATCCCTTACGTCACCAATATAAAACTTAAGCTTTTCATTCTTCAGTTGATTGCGCATATCATCCTGCTTTTTTTCGTCGCGACTGAAAATGCGGATCTCTTTAAAATGATCTGTATGAAGAAAGCGATGTAAAACGGCATTACCGAAAGATCCGGTGCCGCCGGTGATAAGAAGGGTTTTGTTTTTAAGCATGATTTATTTTGATATTAAACTTTTTGTTCCATTTTTATTGTAAATTTTTTTAGGCAACCATGGCTAAACTTTTTTTAAATATATTGTCTAATCAAGGCTAAATATAGCGTGCAAATCTAAATTAAAACGATAAATTATTTTGTAACTGTTTTCAGTTTTTAAGCGGGATTTAAGCACATTGTATTAAAATTGTTCTCTAGATGGGTATCTTATTTCTCTGCATGTCTTTCTGTTGGAAAAAATCTTTTTATCGAACTGAAATTGATTTAAAAAGCGTATACACATTTCCGTTACAATGACAAATCAAAAAAGAGTATTCGAAAGAAACCACTGCTGCTTCCTTTTGAATTTTCACAAAAATGGGTAAATGAAGAATTACCTGGTGATGAATACAAAGACACTCTGGATTTTGGAATGCCTACGGAAGACCTTAATTGCATTCCTGTATTTATGAACTTCGAAGTTAAGGCCTCATGACAAAGCAAAGAATGAATATTTTGACTGGCCGAACTTGCCCAAATTAGAGATAGCCCTACAAACATTTTTTGCCGAAAAAACAAAACCCTTGAAAATTGTTTGCGATTGTTTTTAATTTAATACACAGATGCAAGATTGGTAATTTGAGCCGAAATGTATTAAATAAAATTTACTACTTTCAAATCCCGTTCGGTCATATTTATCTTTTTGAATGGGTTTAATTAAGTACCAATGCCACTAAAACAACTGCTGCTACCCTATGCTTCTTTGATTAAATTAATGAGCCGGATCGCACTTCTCATAAATTTTTTCGTGTTATTAAGCATTCATTTAGAAGGCCAAATGCGGCAAATTTATGTTGACAATAACGAGCAAAATGAAATATATAAATTAAGCTTTTACAGCCCTAATGAGGGCTACATTGCTTTTGGGGGATGGATTGGGTATACCCGGGACACGGGAAGAACATTTATAAAGAAATACATTACGATTAGTAATGTCAATTTCAATGGCTATTCCGTCAATCTTACTTTTGGCTTTGAAATTAACGGGGTCAAAGCATTTAGCCAGAATAACCTGATTGTTTATGGTGATTATGGTTTGGTGCCCTCCATTCTTTATTCTGGTGACGGGGGAAATACTTTTAAGCTTATTTATCATTCCCAATACAATTTGATGCAGCTAAGTACGGGTATAACAGATATAATTTTTCCGCAAAATAACAATATCGGTTATGCAATTGATGCCGACCGGATAATAAAAACCACAGACCAGGGTCTTTCCTGGAATACAATATACATTGCCCCGGGTAGCTTCTTTGATCATTTAGAGGCGGGAGATAATAATAACGTTTTTGCATTATGTACAGAATATAAAACCAATAAATTAATTAAGACAACTAATGGAGGAAGTTCATGGGTTCCTGTATCACTGCCTCCTGTAGCTTCCGCGAAAATGAGGTATGCTTCTTTTCTGGATGCAAATACCGGGTGGTTGAGCATGTATGATGATGATAATAATGAGTATTTCTATAAAACTACAAATGGGGCCGGCAGCTGGATTCTTCAAAACGACTTAGAGGCAACTCCTTTTTACTGTACTAAAATGAAATTTATTGACAGTAATACAGGTTACGCAATTTCTGACTTTTTTACTACCTATAAAACGCTGAATAGCGGCGCAACATGGGAGCCTTTACCCAGAGATAATAGTTTTTCTTATTTGAATTATTCTCATAATGATATTCAGGTATCTGGTAATCAACTATGGGTCGGCGGAGGCCATGGTTTCCTTGAATTAAGTACTAATGCGGGTGGAACACCAATTCCAAAAGCCTATTTTAAAATTGATACGATGGGCCTTTATAATACAGGGACGGTAAACTTACTTAATTATTCAAGAACAGGTTATTCATTTAAATGGATCCTGAATGGAACACAAATAAGTACATCATATAATACATCTTATATTCATGATATCAATAGAACAAAAGATACCTTAGCCTTAATTGTGTCAAATGGTGTTACCACTGATACGGCTGTTCAATACCAGAATTTTTACCCTTCGGTAATTATTACAGGTTTTACGCCTACCTCTGCAGGTGCCGGGGATATAGTAACCATTAAGGGTATTAATTTCGAAGGCACAACATCTGTCAGCTTTGGAGGAACAAAAGCTGCATCGTTTACTGTGATCAATTCAACTACTATTAATGCAACTTTAGCATCCGGCGCATCGGGGGTTGTCAGTGTTGTTACGTCAACCGGAAGAGGATCTCTTTCTGGATTTACATTTCTTCCACCACCCACTATCACATCATTTACCCCGGTATCAGCGACAGCAGGAACAATTGTAACGATTACGGGTACTAATTTCACGGGTGTTTCCAAAGTGGATTTTGCGGGTATAGGAGCCACATCCTTTACGGTTTTGTCATCAACAACTATTACTGCGGTAGTTCCATCCGGCAGTTCTGGTGCTATAAGTCTTACCACGGTGGGAGGATCCACTTCTCTTGCAGGGTTTATTTCTTTACCCACAATTACATCATTTACCCCGCTTCATGGAACTGAGGGTACGATCTTACATATTTCGGGTACTTCCTTTACAGATGGCACTGCTGTAAGTGTGGGAGGAGTTAGCGTATTATCTTTCAAAGTTAATTCCCCTAACGATATCACTGCTGTTGTAGGCGCAGGCGCCAGCGGAAATGTTACAGTTACAAAAGCTGGCGGAAATTCATCACTCTCTGGTTTTACCTGGTTTGCCAATCCTATTATAACTTCATTTTCTCCGGCTTCCGGACCGGTGGGTACTACGGTTACTATAACCGGTACCGGTTTTGATCCTGTATCCATAAATAATACAGTATATTTTGGGGGAATAAAGGCAGTTGTAACCGGTGGCAATAACAATTCGCTTACAGTAACCGTACCAGTGGGGGCAACCTTTGATCCGATAAGTGTTACTGCGAACAATCTCATCGGTTACTCTGAAAAGCCTTTCCTGGTAACGTTTGCAAATGGAGGAAGCATTACTGCTAAATCATTTGCAACAACAACTGTGATTAATCCCGGGTCATCTATCGGCCTCAGGAACGTTGTACTCGGAGATTTGGATGGGGATGGCAAACTAGATCTCATTGTTTCCAACTACGCAACACTATCAAATAATAATGGAGTTTTATTATACAGAAATACCAGTACCATTTCAACCATTTCTTTTGCCCCCCCGGTCAGCATAAGTGGCCTGGGCTATACAGAAGCTGCAACCGGAGATCTTGATGGAGACGGCAAATTAGATCTGGCTATTATCGTAGATGGGGCTATTGCAACGTTCATTAATACATCTGTGCCGGGAACGATTTCTTTTGTTCCGGGAACAGTATTAACTGCTCGCAATTCTCCAACCGGAATTGCAATAGGTGATGTGGATGGTGACGGGAAACCTGATATTGTCGCTTCTCATTATCCTGATGTCAGTACTTCAGTTTTCAGAAATACCAGCGAACCCGGTAATTTATCTTTCGCAACCAGGGTAGATTATCCTGTATTAGGCGGAAGGAATATATTACTTACAGACCTTGACGGAGATAAAAAACCGGAATTGATAATTCCAAATGCGGTAGATAATAGCATTTCAGTACTGAAAAATAATTCCACTAAGGGGAATATATCCTTTGCAGCACCTGTGAACTTTGCCGGGTATTCTCATTCTTATATGGCATCAGCTGATATTGATGGGGACGGAAAAACAGACCTTGTATCGGGTGATCATAATGGTTCCAAGGTGGCTGTTCTGATCAATACAAGTACATTAGGAAGTATAACATTTGCCCCGGTAACAGAACTTAATGCCACTTCTAATCCTTCCGGTCTTGGGGTTAGTGATCTTGATGGCGATGGTAAACCGGATATTGCTACTGCCCTTAGCAATTATAATCTCTCTGTATTTAAAAATACCAGTATAACCGGTAAAGCTTCTTTTTCACCAAAGATCGATCATATCCCTGGCTCCTTTCCAGGAGACATGCTTGCAATAGGGGACATTAATGGCGATGGTAAAAACGATGTTGTTGTTGTCTCCGAAACCCAACATTCCATATCAATACACCTGAATAATGTACAACCGGAACCATTTATTCAGTCCTTCACACCTGTATTAGGTATCGCCGGTACTTCCGTAACGATAACTGGAAATAATTTTAGTGGGGTTACTTCTGTCAGCTTTGGAGGGGTAGCGGCTGCTTCATTTACAGTTAATTCACCAACTTTTATTACGGCTGTTGTCGGTTCGGGCGCATCAGGCGATGTAGCAGTGACAAATAGCTATGGAACCGGAATCAGACCTGGTTATGTATTTAGCAATCCTCCGCAAATCACTTCTGTCTCGCCAGTTCTGGCTCCTGTTGGTGCAACCGTTACCATAACCGGAAACAATTTTAGCACCGTCCCCTCCGACAATATTGTTTATTTCGGCGGCGTAAAAGCGGTGGTTTCTTCATCAACTGACCATACCATCATTGTTACAGTACCCAAGGGTGCTGGCCATGATCCGGTGACAGTTACAGTAAACAATCTTACCTCGTATTCTTCGCAGCTTTTTAATGTTACCTTCCCTAATGGAAACTCCTCGTTTACTGCTGCCAGTTTTGCTCCCCGCGTGGACCGAGACAACGGTGGCTGGGGGACTTTCAGTGACTTGGATGGAGACGGTAAACTGGATTTAATACTTGCGAGGGGGGCCAGCGGTATTGCGGTTGCCAGGAATACCAGTTTGGTAGGGACAATTACTTTTGACCCGAACTTGTATTTTACTACCGGTGGATCTGAGACCTTGGGTGTTACAACAGGTGATCTTGACGGCGATGGCAAACCGGATGTCGTTAGCTATAATTATAATTCAAGTTCCATTTCAGTAGCGCTTAATAAAAGTACTATTGGTAATATCTCCCTGTCAGGAGTCACTAATTACTTTACCGGCATTTCAACTACACGTCCGATTGATGCCATCATCAATGATATTGACGGAGATGGTAAACCGGATATTATTGTTGCCAATTATTATTCGCAAACAATTAGTGTATTTAAAAACCTCAGCATTCCCGGGAAATTAATTCTGGACGCCCGTATCGATTATTTACTGGATGGTTATCCCACAGGGGTAACTCTTAGAGACGTAGACGCAGACGGAAAACCTGACATGATTGTATCCGTTAACGGTCCGGATGTAGTTACAGTTTTTGCGAATATCAGTGTTCCCGGAACTATTTCATTTGCAGCGAAGGTCAATTTCAAGGCAGGCAGTTGGCCGAATGCGGTTGCGGCAAGTGATATTGATGGCGACGGTAAATTAGATATTGTGATACCAAATATTGGCTCTAACACGATTTCTTTTTTGCGTAACTTAAGTACAACCGGCAACATTTCATTTGCACCAAAACAGGACTTTGCATCAGGCGATGGCCCAAATAGTGTATCTATAGGTGATCTTGATGGCGACGGCAAACCAGATATAATAGAACAAAATAATTATTCCGACAATACTGTATCCGTTTTCAAAAATACAAGTACACCCGGTGTTATTTCTATGAAACCTAAATTTAATTATAGTCTCGGGGGTATTCCAACCTTAGGTTCAATTCAGGATATAGACGGCGATGGTAAGCCTGATATGGCCATTTATTTATCGGGTGGAACTACCTCTTTCTTCCGCAACAATGCCGGTAGTTCAGTAATACAGCAGCTTTGTGCCAACAGTAGTACCACCATTGCTTCTGGAATTTCAGGTACTTCTTTCCAGTGGCAACAAAATACCGGGAGTAATTTTATCAATATTGGCGATAATACAAATTTTTCAGGTACATCTACGGGCACCCTTGGGTTAAAAAATGTTCCGTTATCATGGAACGGGTTTCAATACCGTTGCATTGTAAATACGATCGATACTAGTCTTACAACCACACTTAAGGTAATGGCCTTGCCCTTGGCCAATGCGGGGGTGGATACCAGTATTTGCGCCGGAAGTAGCGTTAAGTTATCCGCATCTGGAGGTACCACTTATTCATGGGCGCCGATTACCGGTTTAAGCAATCCGGGCATTGCCAATCCTGTCGCAACGCCTGCTGTTACTACTCCATATATTGTAACAGTGTCAGATGATAATTTATGCTCTGCAATGGATACTATCATTATTACGGTAAATAGTCCGGTCTCAGTAACTATAAAGGCACCTGATTCCATAATTTGTCTGGGCACAACTGTGACCTTTACAGCTTCTGTAACCAATGGCGGTAGCAATCCTCATTACCAGTGGAGTGTTAACGGAATTAATGCCGGCAATGATCAAAATACTTTTACGAGTAATAATTTCAAGAATAACGATACCATAAATGCAGTATTCACAAGTGACCTTGCGTGCGTCACTAACCAAAAAAGTGTAAGTAACACTATCAAAATTGAGGTGCAAGATCTGGACACTCCTTTGATAACGGTAAATGATAAAACCTTTGCTATTGCAAATCCTGACGCGATGGCTGTTTATACCTGGCAGCGTTTGAATAATTCTGTTTGGTTTGATGTAGCTCCTCTTACAACCGGAACCTCTTATGAGGCGAAATTAACGGGTGAATACAGAGCCAAAGCGGTAAAGGGGCCTTGTGTTGTTTATTCCTCTTCTACAGCAATTACCGTTATTGAAAGGTCGAAGGCAAGTAATAATTATGGTATTTATTTATTTCCAAATCCTACAACCGATTTTATCACGCTGGATTCGATCAAGCTATCCGAAGAATGGCAGACTCTTGAAATTGTTAATACAAATGGAGAGCATATTGTGACCACACTTAACATTAATAATCGAACAAGTATTTCTGTAGATATTAAGGCTTTTATAAAAGGCACTTATTTTGTTATCCTTCGGAGAAAGGACGGAAAATTCACTGTGTTAAGATTTGTAAAGATTTAATTTTATTGATGTCCAATATCATATCCATATTTCAAATGTGATTCAATTTGAAATCGCTGAAAATGGTAGTAATTGTTTTACAATTCAGCAGCAAATGAAGCCTGTGGATCAATTACCAAGGAAGAAAATCCAAAGCTCAAAACATGGAGTTATAGTTTAACCCCCCGCTATGCTTAGAATATTCAAATAAGAAAAATGCTGCTTTCCGTATGTTTTTAAATACGGACAAGTAAGCATATAATTTTTTTTTATTGCACTGCCGTACAATTCCATTCGATAGATGGAATTAGTGATACAAACTAAATTTTGCTTTAAAATAGAATAAGCAAATGAAGGTAATAATAAGTCAGGTAATTTTCTGCTTGTTGTTTTTTCCAGTTTTTTATAGCTCTATTCTGCCTGTATAAACGCTGTCGGCCGCATTTTTTTCGTCCGCACTTAAAAAACCCATCCAGGTTTCCGCAGAATGTCCCTGCATGATATTTGTTTCCAATACGGCGATGTGGTTGCTTCTGGTAGCGGTGCCCACGCTAAATATCACCTGCTTCAGGTTGGGAAAATAGGCAACAAGAATTACCCGGTCGTTTGTTTTTGCTGTGCCTGTGCCGGTATTGTCAGTCCAGCTAAATAAGATATTACCTTCTTCATTTACTGTCGCTGTTCCATTTGCTGCACCCGGCAAAGGCCCTTTTGATACCAGCGCCAGCGGGTAGGATATGGCAGTATGCGGATAGGTTCCTGTAATGGCCAGGTTCATTAGGGCGCTGGTGGCCCTGTTATAGCCAGTGCCGGTATCGCCATAAGATGGGAAGGTTTTATTAAAGAAGCCTGTTCGGGAAAATGCCCTGGTAAAATCATTGCATACTTTTATTTTCTCGCGCTGAGCCGCCCTGGCCGGCGTGTTCTTACTTTGTGTGCGACTATGCGCAACGCGGAGGATATTCTGTCCGTTCCGGCGATAGCCCGATACAGGGCCTATCCTGCCAGTTAGTACGCCTAATATACCTTCAGGGGTCTTTGCCATAGCAGTATGATTTATTATCTAACGTGATATAGGCGTATCTATTGCGCAGGTTGTTCGATGTATAACATCGAAGATCTATCGAAGAAGTATCGAACAAATATCGAAGAAGTAGCGAATGATAAAGCCGTGTATGGAGTGCAATGGATTTTTGCGGGATCAAAGGATTGGTTCATTTAAATTATAGTTGATAACCACGGCACGAAGAGCCAGGCTGCAAGCTGCACCTGATTGTCGCGCCAAAAAGGGTGGGGCTGCGTGCCTTTTTATGTGAAAGATCTCGAAGCATTTAAGAGGCAGCGGACAACCATGCTAAATGCCAGGAGCGAAAGAATACTGAACGACACAAAAAGTTATTGGTACAAAATCCGAAATAGAAGATGTTTAATTCCATTAAATGGATTCTATGGGCATAGAAAAGTTACTGGCTTTAAAAACAAAGTGCCTTGCTTCATTACTAACCACTTTTTGGTATAATGAGCAATCATATTCACTGTTATGAAAAAGAATGTATAGACTCTACGCTTTTCGAGGGGATAGTAATACTAAAAACGCTTCCTTTACCCAGGGCAGAAGTTACATTAATTTCAAACCCATGAAACGAAACAATGCTTTTCACAATAGATAAGCCAAGTCCATATCCTTCTCCTGCAAACTCCTGTGATTTTTTGAACCGGTTGAAAATAGCAGGCAGTTCATCTGCTTTTATTCCAATGCCACTGTCTTTGATAAAGATGGTATAAGTTTTTCCCGGAATAAGCTGGTCGCTCAGATGAATCAAGCCATCTTCTTTATTATACCTGATGGCATTATTAATCAGATTATAAAAAAGTTGAAAAAGTAAATCCCGGTTCACATTTTTTATAATCACTTCTTGTGAAATATCATTGGTAAAATGAATTGATTTTGCCTGGAGCCGCAGTTCCAGTTCTTCCATAACTTCTGTTGCCAGTGCATGGATATTGACAGTGGCTGTTCTTGCAAATTGTTCATTTTCTATCCTTGAAATATACAGAAGAGCATGTACTATTTTCTTCAGACGGTTAAGCGTTTTCATCATCGATGAAATCTTTTCCTGCAGATCTTCATTTATTTCATCTTCCATCATCAGGTTTTCAATATGCGTCTGGAGAATACTGATAGGCGTCATTAATTCGTGCGAGGCATTGGAGGTAAACTCTCTTTCTTTATCAAACGCTTCATGAATTTTTTCCATCAGGTTAATGAGCGAACTATCCAAAAATTTGAAATCCAGTGTAGATGTTTTTATAGGAGAAAGGGGTTCTTTGAATGGAAATTTCCGGTTTAAAAGTTTCGTGTTCACAATCTTTTTAAGTGGTTTTAAAAGAATGTGGGTATAAATCAAATCCATCAAAATGGTAAGCACAATTAATCCGATCAGCATAAAAAGCGTAAAGCGTTGCAAAAGCCGGTTGTACTGACTAATGGTGGCAGTTGTTTTCCCGATTTCAAGAAGATAATTTTGGTTATCGTAATGAAACTCATGTATCAGTACCCGGTAATTTAGGGTATCATCTTCCACCACTCGTTTTGAAGTTTCAATAGTATCAATAACATGAGCAGCAGCAGGCATCAGGGAGATGTATTCTTCTTTAAGCATTGTATAACTGGCATAAGCGGTATCGCCCTTCAGGTAATAATCTACCCCGTTTTTATTAATGACGGAAAGTACTTTTTTCTTTTGTTGACTGAGATAATAATCGTTGTATTTGAAACTTACATAACCCACCAATGAAGGCAGCATTAAAACGAAAAGCACCACTACCAGCAATTTCGAAAGCGTAATAAAAAGAGTCAGTTTTGTCAGCAGTTTCACTTCTTACATTTTTATTTTATAACCGATTCCACGTAGCGTTTGCAGCCAATCAACCGGGGCATAAGCGGCCATCTTTTTCCTGATATTTTTGATATGAACGTCAATAAAATTTGAATCATAATCATCATCTGAAAAATTTCCCCATATATGTTCGCTCAGTTGCAAACGCGTGAGCGGCCTGTTTTTATGCAATAGCATATAACTAAGCAGATCAAATTCTTTCCTCGATAATTCAATTTCATTCTCCCCAAAGCGAAGGGCTCTTTTGTTCAGGTCAATGTGAAAGTCTCCTAATTCAATTACAGGGTCATTGGTTCCTGATTTACGTCTTGAAATTGCTTGCATTCTTGATTGCAATTCAAGCAGGGAAAAAGGTTTCGCGAGATAGTCGTCAGCGCCAAGATCAAGTCCTTTGATTCTGTCCTCAAGATGTCCTCTTGCGGTTAGAATAATGTAAGAAGCGCCGGCGCATATTTTTTTAGTTGAGTTCAAAAGTTCAAGTCCATCTTTATCCGGCAAGCCAAGATCAAGCAATATAAAGTCATATTCATTTTGTTCCATCAGTTGTTTTGCCTGGCTGGCAGTGTAGGCATTATCACAGAGATAAAAAGCTTTTTCTAAAAAAAGCTTCATTTCCCTCGCGAGGCTTCTTTCATCTTCAACGATCAATACTTTCATGATGGTTAGAATTGGTAATAAAAACTAAAGGTTAAAAAAGAATTTACTTTACCCGGTGTGGCCTGCGAAAGCTTGCTCAGGGCGGAAATTTGATATTCCGCTTCCAGGACGTAATGCGCCCTGTTGTAGGCCAATGGTATTTTTAAATTATAGGAAAGCAGGTTGAAGCTGGTTGTTGCAACCGTTTTGTTTTCCGTACCGGAAGGATTGCCAAAAATTGGATCTGGAATCAGGCCGAGAAGGCTGTCGCGCAACTTTTTTTCAGTAACGTAAGTTTGATAATAATGCTGGGTGCCGGCAACAATATTTGCTGATGGGGTAATGGTTACAAGATCTTTTTTCCCAATGCTAAAAAGATTAACTCCTTTAGAAGCGCCTGCCGTTACAAATGCATCATTCGTTTTTCCAAAAGCATAATCTGCTGCAAGGCTTGCTGTCAGCCATTTCTCAAGTGAAAGCACAACACTTGCATTGTCCGCATTGCCAGCCTGCAAGAGTGGTGAATAAGCAGGATAAAAGCTATGGCTGTAACTGACGTCAGTTGAAAAGTCTTTCGCCAGTTTAAAATTTATTCCTGCTCCAAGGCTTCCTGCAGACACAGAAGAAGTGTTTTCATTTAATATTTTAAAGGTTTGTGCAGAAAAATACAAACCGGATTTGATCCGGTAGTTAGCTGCAATGGCAGCATAAGGAATTTTAGTCTCAGCGCTTTGTCCATAATAACTGGCATTATCCGAATAAACAACACCAACCGTTAAAGTCGATTTAGCGACGTCGCTGCCGGCACCGGTTGTACTATCCGTTTGTCCAAAACAACAACCTCCCCAAATCGCCAGGAAAGTGATTAAGCATAATGATTTCATGAGGTAATTTTTTGTGTTCAATGAAGCACTTTTATTACAGGCTTGATAATTTTTGGCTTGATAATTTTTACTGGTTCAATTTTTACCACCGGAAGCGGAATTGGCTGCCGTCGTGCTTTTGGCACAACTTTAATGATATCGTCATCTCGCTTTTGGTCAATTTTTTCCGTAGTTTTATTGACGGGCGGTATTGTGTCTGCGATGCTATTTTGCAAAACAGGTATAAAGTCAAAGCCCTTTAGAGGTTTTACGTCAATTGCCAGCACAACTTGAGGCAAGCCGATGATTAAAAAAATTACTACCAGCCTTTTTATTATCATTTATTTTTTTGTTTAAAACGGGTTTTGCAAAATACTGCAAAACCCGTCATTGTTTTACCTGATTTTCATCCCGCCGTTTGTTTTAACAGCAGTTCCCAACTTTATAGAAGCCGGTTTTACACGAACAGGCTGGGCAGCCGCAGCGCCTGCGTGCACAGAACCGGTGGTAATTGCATTAATTTCATTTCCTGCCTTGATGGCTGTTTTGTTTACATTCGCTTTCACCCGGCTGGTTGTTTCAATTGTTGCATCCGCGTGGCTTTTAACATTTGACTTTGCTTGCTTTTTTAACTTCAGCTCATCATTCAATGATGTGTTAGATACGGTGCCGCTACCATTTAAAGACGCATCCTTACTTAAATTATTGTGTTCACTCTGAGCATTAATTTCTGAATGAGCAGAGGCGGAAACTGTTCCATCAGTCAATGCTGATTTGCCGGCATCTTCCGCTTTGGCGGACAGCCTGCGTTTTTCATTTGCAATTGCTTTCTTTTCTTTTTTTACTTCTGCGGAAGATCTACTCTTTATATTATTTGTGGCATCTGACTTTATATTAGTAGCAGAAGAAATGCCCGCGGAGTTATTCACCTGGCTGCCTGACTTGTCGCTTTGAATACCGGAGTTTTCGCTGGTAGTGTTGCTGGTTTTTACACTGGTTTGTGCAAAGGAAGCCACTGATAAAATGAGGCCTGAAAATAATAAGAATGTCGTTTTCATAATTTTTGTTTTAGATGATTAATTAATTACGAAAACAAATGTATCAGGCCAAAATGAAGGGAAAATGAAAATTGAGAAAATAGTTGTTCTTGTTTAGAAAATCCTTTGCTGCAAGAGTAACCCATGCAACTCCTCTAACGGCGACAGGTAGAACATTGCATGGTGTGGCAACGGGCTTTTAAAGAAAGACCATCGGGTCGATTGATAAGATCTTTAGGTACACTTGTCCCGGTGATCAACGATTCTACAAAAAATAATCCCCCATAGACATGAAGGGATTTCTAAATGAAAAAACTGAATCCATTAATATTTTGCAAGGGCGATCTGCAGGATGTTGTACATCGTTAACATCCCTTTGGAATAATTTTTAAAAAGAAAATAAATGAAAGCCAGTTTGAATTTCATAGATTATAAAAACAGGTTAGCAACAGCCTGGTATATTATGAAACGAGGGTGGCCGCCAATTATTTTGTGATAAAAATATTCTTGCAAGCCATACCGTAAAGCACTCATGAATTTTACGAAGGTCTTCTGATACGGGTACTTCCGACCACGGAAATAAAAGGAATGTCCGGGTAATTAAATCTGTTACTTCAATGCCTTTTTATCTAAAATTTTTTATAGATTGCAATATGGCCGCAAACCAATTAAAAGAAAATTCACTTTTTCTCTTATGCGATAAGAAGTATCGCAGTTGATAAAGAGTAAACTATCTTATGAATAGACTCACTGCTATTATTAATACCAAAATCCTTGGCATATTTACAATAACTGTCTCGTTATTGATGATCGCCGGATATCCTTTTGGTATTCCAGTCCTTGAGAATTCGCTATCCATTAATACAATGCCTTTTAATGCCGCCATCTGCTTTTTCCTTTGTGGAATTGTGACTCTTTTGATCAACCAAAGGAAAATGCATTTCGGGATGAAAGTGAGTGCCAGTGTGCTGGCATGCATTGTTTTATTGATCGCGTCTGTTAGTTTGTGCCAATATATTTTCCAATGGGATGCCGGCATCGATCAGTTATTTCGTAAAGCGCGTATTTCTACCTCACAGGAGCATCCCGGGCGCATGGACCAGGTGGTATGTAGCTTGTTTATCGTGGCAGCGATGTTTTTTCTTTTGATGCCAAATAAGAGGTTTCATATTTTTATCCGGGCAATTGTTCTAATATGTGTCGCTGTCCTTGCATTGATATTCTTCGTTTACCTGACATTGAATCCATACCCGGCTTCTCTGATGTTTCTCAGTGTTCTGCATTCAAGTTTTGTTTTTATCGCGCTTTATACCGCTATATTTTTAAGCTTCCCTTTCAGCTACCTCAAAGTTTCTTTCCAGCACAAGATTGCCGGTTTCTTTGCAATGGTTGTTTTAGTAATGGCTGTTATATTTCTGGCAATTAATAGTAACAACAAAAGATCTGAGCAAGCATTAAAATCGACGGAATCAAGTTCTAAAATATTGTTGCACACTCAAAAAGTTCTGGCCCTGGCATTAAATGCAGAAACAGAAACGAGAGGATTTCTTATCTCCGGAGAAACCGTTTTTTCAGATAATTTTTACAAGACAATCGCCGGGCTCCGGCAATCAATAGATCAACTTGAAAAGCTTGCAGTTTCTGATTCAATTCAAAGGAAATGGACCGACTCTTTAAAGGTGCTTGCCGACCAAAATATCCGGGTCAGAAGGCAATTAATTGACTTAAAAAAAAGTACGTCATCTAATGCTGCTTATGACCTTTTTCGAACAGGGATTCCCAAACAAAGTATGGACAAGCTTAAGGCTGTTGTCGCCAATATAGAGCGCCAGGAAACACAACAGCTTATAAAGCGGCAAGCAGTTTATGAAGACAGTACGATGTATTCCCGCAGGGTAATTCATCTTTTTTATTTGATCATAATTTTATTATTACTGATCTGTTTTTATATCATTTATAAAAATACAAGTGCAAGAAATAACGCGGAAAAGGAAATAAAAAATTTGAACGCTACGCTTGAGAAAAGAGTAGAAAAAAAAGCAGGTATTATCGCTGAAAAGGAGAAAGAATTTCGCTTTCTTTTGGAAAATATGCATGAAGGCATCCAGGTAATTGATTTTAACTGGCGATATGCTTTTGTAAACAAGACTTTAGTCCAGCAAAGTAAATTTTCAAGTGAAGAATTGGTCGGATTTACGATGATGGAAAAATACCCGGGAATTGAAAATACAGAATTATTCAAAGTACTGGACGAGTGCATGAGGGAAAGAAAACCGATGATCATGGAAAATGAATTTACTTACCCCGATGGCTCAGTCAGTTTCATGGGACTTAGTATTCAGCCTGTTCCCAAAGGCCTTTTTATTCTTTCAATGGATATTTCTGAACGAAAAAATTCCGAGCGGATAAAAAAAGAGCTGAATGAAGACCTTAAAAAAAGAGCCGCAGAATTACTGGATTCAAATGCAGAACTGGAACGCTTTGCTTATGTTGCGTCTCACGACCTGCAGGAACCTTTGCGAATGATTAGCAGCTTTTTACAGTTACTTGAGAAGAAGCTGACCGGAACTTTGGATGAAACCGGCAAACGCTATATCAACTTTGCTCTGGATGGATCAGAGCGAATGAAAAAACTGATAAACGATCTGTTGGAATATTCTCGCCTGGGAAGCAGCAAAGAGAATAAAACGGCGGTTGATTGTAATAAAATTTTAAACACGGTTCAAAGCTTCTATGATCTCTCACTCAGGACAACAGAAACTACGCTTGTGGTTAAACCATTGCCGGTTATTACAGCTATTGAGCCTCAAATACTTCAGTTGTTTCAGAACCTGGTCGGCAACGCGATAAAATACCGGAAAGATGAGGCGATGATAATTGAAGTGGGTTGTATTGAGCAAAAGGAGGTTTGGCAATTTTATGTGAAGGATAATGGTATTGGCATTGATCCAAAATTTTTCGACAAAATATTTATCGTTTTCCAGCGGCTGCACAATAAATCTGAATATTCAGGAACAGGCATCGGCCTGTCAATTTGTAAAAAAATTGTGCATCGGCATGGTGGCCATATCTGGGTAGAATCGGCAGCCGGGGGAGGCAGCACTTTTTATTTTACTATTCTTAAAAATAAATTATGAAAAAAAATGAAATCCGGATTTTATTGGTAGAGGATAACGAGGGAGACATCCTTTTAACACTTGAAGCATTGAAAGAGGCTCGTATAGGAAATGAAGTTGATGTGGTAAAAGATGGTGATAAAGCCATTCAGTTCCTTAAAAAAGAAAAAGAATTTAAAGATGCCCGCACGCCCGAGCTGATTCTTCTCGACATCAATTTGCCCAGGATGGACGGCTTTGAAGTATTAAGTATAATAAAAAACGATGACAGCTTATCGGTGATCCCGGTAATCATGCTAACCACCTCAGATTCGGAAAAAGATATTTTAGAATGTTACCAGCACCACGCAAATTGTTATATCACAAAACCGGTCAACTTTGAAAATTTTATGAACGTGATTCAGACAATAAAGGATTTTTGGATAAATATCGTTAAACTGCCTAATACAAATTCAATATGAATAAACCTATACCCTCAGGTTATTAGTGGTTGAAGATAATGATGGCGATTATGAGCTGCTAATAGAATATCTTAAACACAACAGGCTTCTGGAAAAGCGGATTATGCGGGTACGAAAAATGTCAGAAGTTACAGCCCTGTTGCCGGGCAACAATTTCGACATTGTTTTACTCGATTTGTCTCTGCCCGATAGTGCGGGAATCGATTTCCGTCATAACTATGGACCGGCTGTTACCAAGAGTTCCTATTATAGTATTGTCAGGTTTCTCTGCAATTGAAATAGCAGTTGAATCTATTTCTCTGGGGGCCCAGGATTATTTTGTAAAAGGTGAATTTGACGAAAATCGCCTGGCGAAGCGCGTTCAATATAGTATCGAAAGAAAAAAGACTTTGGAAAAATTGCAGGAAAGTAAGGAGCGTTATGAATTTGTAAACAAAGCAACCAATGATACGATCTGGGATTGGAATTTTCATACCAAGACCGGACAATGGGAGGAGGGCTTATGGAACAGTTCAGTTATTCAGCAAAAGAGCTCGCCTACAATTTAGACTGGCTTCTGAAAAGTATTCGTCCGGATGACCAGGAGCGGCCACAGCATAACAAACCTTTGGAAGTAAAGAACCAGGAAAATGTTTGCTAAGGGGCTGGAGTATATTCATCAAAATCCTGTCGTGTCAGGATTTGTAATAAAACCTGGAGATTGGAAGTATAGCAGTGCAAAGGATTTTGCGGAATCAAAGGGGTGGTTCATTTATATCATAGTTCATAACCACGGCACGAGAAGCCAGGCTGCAAGCTGCGCCGCATTCTCGCGCCAAAAAGGGGGCAGATAGTTACTTAGTGAATGGCACCGAAAGACTGTTTCAATTTATCCCTTTTCTTTATTGCTTAGCTGTCGATTTTCTGCTATTGTTTTAGCCGCCGTCAATTGGGCAATTTAATTATAGGATTGTAGGATGTAATGGTGCTATAATACCACGCATTACTAAATGTGTTATTGCTACTGAAATGTCCATCTCTTTTCGTTTCTTTATCGGCTTGCAAGTACCAGATTCCCACTCTTTCATACCGAAGAATAATGTTTGGTAAATTGGTAGGTAATTTTTTCTACTGCTACGTTTTGTGAGTTTACAATTTGCCCCATTTGTCGGTTCCATCTTTTTTACTCCATGCCTGCAATACACTTTTTCCAGGAATGACGATGATATTATTCCCACTGGTTTGAAAGTGCCATTTTCTCTTCCCAATAGAATTTTATGCCATAAAAGGATCGAAAGTTTTACTGATAAAAGTATAAGTACCGTCCGCATTAAAAGTATATTGCCGCTCGATGTGTACCCGCAACACCGTTAGTTCACTCTCCAGCTTGATGGGTTTACACTTCCATTTTCCTTCCACGTGCCAATGATAGAATTCTTATCAGCGTTATTAACTGGTGATTGTTGTGTATTTGATGCAGGTTCTTTTAAATCAACAGACACCAGCAATGCCTCAATATCTTTTATATAATCCTGGCTGTTGGCGATGGCTACAATACTTACACATCGGTTATATCCGGTTGCTGTTGTAAGCAATACCATGGCAGTGCTGTTATCAAAAATAAAATTTGCGCCACCGCCTTTTATTTTCCAGCCTTCAATTTCCTGTACCTCATTTAATTGTGGCGATCCGGTTGGCTTATAGTTTTTTACTACAAGTCCCTTCCACTCACTTTCAAAATCTAGGTCAATACTTCCTTTGCTGATGGTACTTTTTTCGATAATAATCCTACACCAACTTTTGGTGATGCTATTTGTAACTGTATAGATAGTGGTATTTTCGGTTACTTCCTTTTGCCAGCTCGCACCTGTTGAATCTTTCGGCGGGATATAGGTAACAAGATCGAATGTAACTTTTTGTGCAAACAAGGCTGACACAGACATACTGATAATAGATAGGCAGATTATTTTTCTCATTTCAAAAAAGATTTAAGCCTGGTTTAAATTTATTTAATTGTTCAAATAAATGGTGCTTTATTGTGGACAAAAACGGCAAGGCCCTGCACCCGTATAATTTGCAAATATTCCTGTAGATGGAAACCTGCTATCTAATTTGCCGCCAATGCCAAACACTACATAGCTACCCGAATAGGAAATAGCAGGCTGGCCAACACTGCTGCCACTTACAGAAGAGATAGGTTGATTTTTTCCTGTCGTCATATTGTGCATTACTATATTGGCAGAGGGTACGCCCAAATTACTTGCCTTGGTTGAAAATGCTACCCAGTTACCATCAAATGATAACGCAATTTTTTCGCCCTGCTGAATCGGGCTGTCTTCATTGCCAGGTTTACCATCAGCACTGTTACTTGCTATTACTGTGCTGCCGGAAGTAATATCATAGATAAAAACATCCTGGAAATTATTATTATCGCCAGCCACCATATTATCTGCTGTTGTTGAAAAGGCAATATAACGGCCATTTCCTGAGATAGCAGGCGCCACAATTCTGTTGGCACTTTCACTACCCTGATTACGTTCCTTGCCATCGGCGGTAAGGCTCACCCTTTTTAACAGGGGTTCATTTTTATCCCACAAAAAAATATCCCAAATACCATTTTTATCATTAGCAACCAGGGTTGCTACACTGCTATAAAAAGCAATCCGGCTGCCGTCGTAAGAGATGGAAGGCTTTGAGCCGCCACCACCTTTTTTTGCGAAGGGATCTATGCTGATCATAACGGTAGTTTTATTTTTCATATCACGTAAAAAAACATTGTTGTTGCTAATACCTTTTGCGGTAACCGAAATATTACTGGCCATTGATGTAAACGCAATAAAGTTTCCATCACCCGAAACGGATGGTTCTATGCTTTCTGCATTTGCTTCGGTTCCTCCTTCACCAACACTTACCGTTTCAATTTTATTGGTAGCAGCATGCCAAACAAAAATATCCCGAAAACCATTTTTATCATTTGGCACCAGGTTGCTTGAATATGATTCAAAAGCAACGGATTTTCCATCACCTGAAATAGCTGGAAAATAACTATCACCATTTCCTTCTTCGCCATTTGGCGCTGCGCTTATCAATTTAGTAATGCCCTCATTACGGTCACGCCAAAAAATTTGCCGGTGTTTACCTGTTGAACCGGCTAAACCCGGCGCTGCAGAAACAAAAACTACGTACCGGCCTTCTTCACCATCAATACCACCCACAGCAGGATCGTAGGTTTCATAGAAGGTGCTGAATGCTTTATCATTAGAGCTGCGGCTTAACAGGTCATAAGTAAAATCGCTCCCTATCCTTAACCTGTTTTCGCCCTTGGTAATTACCCCTTGTGCTGCTGCATAAATGCCGGCTGTTTGTGCGGCAGGTATTTTTTTTAGTGATACTGTATATTTTGTTCCATCTACCAACGGTGTTAGAAAGTTGAAGGTTTGGGTGCTAAATGTTTTCCCATTTTCTTTTTGTGCAGTAAGGGTTAGATCGCTTTTACCATTATTTTGTATAACGGCAACTGTACCTGCAGGTGCGCTAAACATTCCGGAAAGCGGGGAGCTGCCCGAAACTGAACCATCTGTCAGTTTTCCCTTTTGTTGTGCATATAATCCAGTGGCAATTAAAATAGCAATGAATAGAAATATTTTTTTCATATAATTATTTTATGAATCAAAAATATCTTTACTGCAAGGTTTTTTCTATCCTGTAAAACAAGGATTTTTTCATTCTTTGTTATTTTAATATGGCTGATATAAAATTCATCATTTTCGCAAGAGTTGCCACTTCAATCAATGAAAAATATTAAATAAATAAGCAGCAGGAATTGCTTTTTTTATTTAAATTATTTAGAAAACTATAAGCCTATTTACCCAGCATATTTTTCAGTGCATCAAAATTTACCGCCTTTTGTATATTGGAAATATTATCCTGAAACACAGGGTAGCCTTTAGCTATTTGATATACGACCGTGAAAAATTGCGGTGAAGAATTTGAAAGTTTTTTATGGTAATAGTCAAGGTTAGGTTTTATGGCAATAAAGGAACCCAACGTTCCTTCTTCAACAAATTTTTCAAATCTTTCCTCATCGTTCCACATACCAACAGCAGGTTTGCTCAAATCGGCTTCTGAATGAGTTAAGTAATCATTGACATTTTTTAGAAACTTATCGTAATATTCTTTTTCAGCCGGTATTTCCTTTATTGCCTTTTCCAATCTTTTCTTTTGTATCAATAAATATTCTTTACGGGAAAGATAATAAAACGGCAATGTATCATTGTAGGTAATTAACCAGCGGTATTCTTTTATTTCTGATGGCGTTCCATAATCACCTACAATTTCTTCCCCCATAAAATAATAACCATTTTTTTTCACCGGCCTTTCTTTCAATTTTAAATAACCTCTGAAATCATCTCCCATGTCTGCAGCATACAAATTATTTAATGAATAAATTACATTCGCAGTAATATTTACAGTAGTTGTTGTTGAAATATCAACATAGTATTTTGATTTATCGGCACTTTGCTGGTCGCACAAATACCTCTTGATATACATTATATAATGAAAAGGATCGGCTATCCAGGCCTGTCCGGGATCTGGATATTTTCCATACACTGTGGAGTATTCAACCTGGCATCCGGTTGGTTGATAATTTGCAGAAATCATTTTGTGAATGTTTGTTATTACCGCTTTTTCTTTCAATAAATCTCCTGCTTTTACATTGGCAATAGTACCCTGCGGGCCTATTTTCCAGGTGCCGGGTTTATTTCGGAGCAATTCTTTACTGCACTCCTGAGCGGTAGAGGAGAGCGTGATAACCAAAACTGAAAATAGTATTGTGTATTTCATGAGTTAATTTTTAAAATGATTTTACTTGCCTTACAATTGTTATGCACTGCATTATATTTATTTAATTATTCCACGTAAAAGCCCTGTGCTTTCTAATGATGATTTCCCGCTGATAATACTTACTTGTCCTTTTATACCCGCTTCCAGTTGCAGGTCATTGATAACACCAACATCACCGGCACTTCCATCTTTCATTTCTGTGCCAACCTTAACAGCATCATTTCCCTTGCTGCCATCACTGATCACATCGGTGCCCAAGCTGGCCCCAATAGCTCCTTTAAGGATAACATCTGTAAGCCCGCTACGATCAAACTCCATAGCGATGGAAGCGCCAGCCGAAACCTCTCCTTTTAGTGGCCCAAGTTTTTTGGACCCCAAGGCTATACCGGCACCAACTTCCACCGAACAACTCATAAACTGATCGGCAAAAGTTTCTTTGTCCATGTCTTGCTTGAGTCCAAGTTTTATAAATTTTAAATCGAGTTCGGTGGTGAATCTGCTGCAATCCATTTTAAGGGTTCCTACTGGAGTGGTAAGTTCGCTGTGATATTCACAATGCACATCATCGAAAGCTGCAAGTTGAAATGGTTTTGCCTTTACCACTTCTTCTGCCTGGCACCACTTACTTTTATTTTTGAACATTACCTTTTGCGCATGTATGGAACCTAGCCAGATGATCTTCGCATGCACTTTAGCTACTTCAAATTCCTCTGGCCACATGCTGTACTGGAAATAGTATATTTCGTTATTCAGTTTCCTGCGTAAAAAATTCAGGTAGTCACTGTAGGCTTGCTCCAAACGCAGGTTGGATGAAGCCAGGAAACCATTCAATGCAGCATTCTCGTCCTTACAGGCAGCATCGAAGGGATTAGGCTTTCCCTCGCCAAACTTGTCTTTATAATTTTCCCGAATGACGGCGAGCTGTGCAGAAAGTTTATTGTCGTCTTCTTCCATTTTAAGATATGCATTTTCGATAGCCGCTAGTTTTTCTTGATAGGAATGAGTAAGCTGTCCATCTTTTCCATCGAGCAGGTATTTTAATTTTACAGCTGCCATCGGTGCAAGCGCTGGCAATGGGTTAACCAATATGCCTTGCATTATTTGCGTTGTACGTTTCTGATTGGCGGCCATCATCTCAGCTTCTAATGTTTCCTGTTGATCTCGCAGCGCATTTAGTTCGTTTTCGCAAACTGCTCCAAAAACATCCCATTCCTTCTCCAATATTTCGCTTTGCGCTACATTTTGGGGATATTCCGGCCACTTAAATTTTTCTAATCCCAAAGCGTCGGCGGGCAAGGGACGATTCCAGTTCAAGTCATTGCTCTTTAATTTATAGCCCAATTTGCTCAGGCGGTCGTGCTTTTTTGGGCTGAATCCTTTTTTCATACTGCGTATAGCGGCTTCAGTGGCAGCGGTTGTATGTCCTTTACTTTCTTCAATAAATGATTTGGTATAGTTCGCCTGCGGATGATAGGCATACAAACGAATGGCACTGTCTAAATAAGAATTGGCTTTATCAATATCACCCAGCCCAAACCAAGCCTGGCCAATATTGTTGAGAACGGTACTGTTTTTAGGGAACTGGTTGTTGACATAATTCAATAGGGGAATTGATAATTGTTCACCTCCGCTCATGGATAACATTGAAGCGTAATTGTTTAGATTATCGGTATTTTGAGGGTTATCCCCGCAAGCTTTACCCATTACATAAATGGCGAGCTCTGCTCTTCCCAACATCCAAAGGCCTGCAGCAGCATTACCCGTAGCTATATCAGAATTATACTGAGTCTTTATCAATTTATAAATTTCCTCGCCCTTGGTTTTTGATGCCGGTTTCAATTGCATCACTACTTTGTCATGAGCCGTCGAAATAAATGCAGCCATCGTAGCATTGTTCAGAGGTATCTTTGAAATGCCGGCGATTCGGCTAACATCTTTTACCGGAACAATCCTATTTTCATTTTCATACGCAGTTTTTATTTGCGTGTCACTTATTCCGGAAACACTTTTTTGAATCGTTTTCATGTCGGGCATTTTAAATCCCATGCTGTCCATTGCCTTTTTATCCTCGGGGCTTATGTCGTCCATGGCTCCCTGCATCTCTTTCATCATGTCCTGCAATTCTTTTTGGGTAGGAGGTTTTTCCTCTGCCTTTTGTTTGGGTTTTGTTTGCGCATAAGAAACAGTCATTGCAAAAAGTAACGTTGCTATAAGAGAATATTTTTTCATAACAAAAATTGATTAAAAATTAATTTATTTTAAATCGCCACCAATAATATTGGTAACATTGGCCACCTGGGCAATCACCCTTTTAAGCAAGGCTGCATTGGTAGCTGATTTATACAAATCTGCTCTTAGATAGACTGTATTATCATCGGCATTGGCGCCAATTTTCACCACATCAAAATGATCGTTTTGCTGAAGCAGGTATTTATATTTTGTTTCATCAATCTTGCCCGGAAGTGTTTCTGTAAGGTTGGTGTAAATAATAAACAGATCGCTTATTGCCTGCACCAGTACCTGGTACGAAGGAATATTTGCCCCTCCATAAGGAATTACAGCCAGGCTGTCGTTCACCATTTTGTAGGGCAAACCCGAACCCGTTAATAGTTTTTCTAACACAGCCACAGCCTTCTTTACAGGCGGCTTTGAATTGGTTTGGGCAAATATTACACCTGCGGCAAGCAGAAAGAATAACATAACTACTAGTTGTTTTTTCATTGCTGATTTATTAAGTGACAATTTTTTGAGAATGTTCAACATGGCCAAAAGCAAAACACTATACGACTTATCATGCGGTGAATTTTGTGGTTTTTTTGCAAGTTTTTTATTGCCTAAATGCTGCAATTATTTATTATAAACACTTACCCCTGTTGCTGCAATTTGAATGTCTTTCTGATACTCTTTTTTTAATGTAGTTTTTTCACTGATGAGTTTAGATGGTTCTATACCTTCTATTATAATTCTTTTACCCACTATGCTTTTGGGAACAGTAAAGGCGTTGTCTTTTGTTCCCACAGTTACAATAGTTCCATCATCTTTTTTTACCCAAATCGTCATACAATCTTTTTCACACCATTCAACTTTTACTACTTTACCGGTTATATTTATTTGCCCTTTAAATGGTTTTGTATTTCCGATGTCAGTCCCTTTGTAGTTTCCATACGTTTTACTTTTACCCACAAAGACGTCGTCTTCAGTTTGCTGTGCATTTACAGTAAGGGTGAATAAAAAGAGAGACAGGATAAATGATATTTTTTTCATGATGTTTGCTTTTATTTTTGTTGATGATGTAAAAATGAATATTCAACCATCGTTCTCACTATCCCTGAAAAACAGGATATTTAGTACAGGTAATTATTGCGCTTTCACCATAAAATATTCCTGGCTGGTATATTGTTTGTTTTGAAGATAAAGGGATCTTTCCATTTTTTACTGCCCTGTAACCGGCGTTGTAACTGGATGTTTTACTATTTTGATCTGTAGTTATCAATTCCCGGTTGGTGAGTGAATAATTGCCGGCTTTTTCTCATTAAAAAATTGCTGGTTGCCCACCATGCCACTGGCGCCTTTTTATGTAAGCTGCCTGTTAATGGATACCGCATTCATGCCTGCGTAATTGCCATTGTACACATTATAGTATTGGTCAAATACACCAGCGGTTTCTTTCCATAACCCGGTTATATCTGCTGTACTCACTGCAAACTTATTGTAGCTAAACATGGTTCCGCCATCACCACTTCTTAATCGAAAAAATCATGGAAAAAGAGGAGGCGCATTTTAGTGGCGATATGCTTTATTTGTATAATGGATAGTAAAGTTTTATTTTACTGTATGAAAAGATAATAATTACTGCGTTATTCATCTTCTGTACTTTACATTCCGTATTGGCCCAGCAGCATCTTGTTGACAGTATCACTAAAGAATTACAACAGCCGATGCCTGATACCAACAGGGCGGTAAGTATGATGCGCCTGGCAATAGATTATGAACTCGTAGATACTTCAAAAGCGTATAAAGCCTATAGAGAAGCGATAGCATTTGCCAAAGGAAAGAATCTCTATTATAATTTGGGGCGTATGTATCAAAATCAGGCAGTTTTATTGGGTAATGGAGGCAAGAATGCGCAATCAATAGCAAGCCTGGATACCGCAATTATTTTCTATCAAAAATCCGAAAACCCAAAAGCAAAGAAATCTGAAGCAGCTGCATATAGCGATATAGGCAGCCGGTTAAAAACCCAGAATGACTTTAAGCATTCTATACAATACTATTTAAAGGGAATCGACCTACTTGAAGAAGCAGGCTTAAATTCGGAATTGATCATCATCTATAGTAATGTTTCAACGCTTTTTGGAGATATCAGAGAGTATCCCAAGCAAAATGAGTATGCACATAAAGCAGTTGCGGCCGCTAAAAAAGATGGTGCAAACAATAAACTGTTTATGGCATATATGATCCTTGCAAACTCGTATACAATGCAGGAAGATATTGTATCTGCCAAAATATATATTGATAGTTCAGGCATCTATTTCGACGAATTGTCTAATATCAACAGTGTAGATCTCATCTTCAGTTATTACCTGATATCTGCCCAGGTTTTTAAAAAAATGAACCAGCTTGATTCGTCTTTCATTTATTTTCAGAAATGCCTTGAAGTGTCGAAAAAATACGGCTATAGCTTTGGAAAAGCTGAATCACAATTGCAAATGGGTGCCATTGCCGTGATGCAGAAAAAATACAGAGATGCAGAAACCTACTTATTAAAAGGGATAGAAGATGCTAAAGCTATTAATTATCTTGGTATACTTGACGATGGTTATAAATACCTTTCTGATATTTATGCTGTAACAGGAAGGTATCAACTGGCCTACGAGTATTTTCAAAAATATAAAGATGCTAATGATTCAGTAGTTAATCTTGATGCAAAAAAATACGCAACGGAGTTAGAGACAAAATATGAATCAGAAAAGAAAGATAAGCAAATCATCCTTCAGCAATCTCAATTGCAAAAAAGAAAAATTATCAATTATATTCTCATCGGGTCAGCGTCTTCTTTATTGATCATTTCCTTACTCGCCTATAGAACCTACCAACAAAAACAAAAGCTACAACAGCAACGCATAAACGAATTGGAAACACAACAACAATTAACAGCCACCGAAGCGGTACTAAAAGGCGAAGAACAGGAACGAACGAGGCTTGCAAAGGATTTGCACGATGGCCTTGGGGGAATGTTATCCGGAATAAAGTATTCATTTAATACAATGAAAGGAAACTTAATAATGACGCCTGAAAATAACCAGGCTTTTGAACGCAGCATGGATATGCTGGATAGTTCGATAAAAGAAATGCGCCGTGTAGCGCATAATATGATGCCGGAAGCGCTGGTAAGATTTGGTTTGGATACGGCATTAAAAGACTTTTGCAACGACATCGGCCGGTCTGGGGCATTGCAGGTTTCGTATCAATCCATTGGGCTTGACAATGTAGTCATAGAACAAACCACTGCCATTACTGTTTACCGTATTGTGCAAGAGTTGATAAACAATACCATGAAACATGCCGCAGCAAAAATGGCCATAGTGCAAATCACTAAAACCGATGGACATTTATCGGTTACTGTAGAAGACGATGGAAAAGGGTTTGATGTGTCGCTGTTAAAACACGCAGGAGGAATTGGCTGGAACAATATTCAAAACAGGATAGAATTTTTAAAAGCTACTTTAGACGTACAATCATCAAAAGAAAAAGGCACTTCTGTTTTTATTGAACTGGATATTTAAAGAAGATTCTGTTTACAAAAGAAACCCGCATGGCAATAAAAGTTTTTATAGTAGATGATCACTACATGGTGATTGAAGGTATCCGTTCATTATTGCAAAATGAAACAGCTATTGAATGGATGGGCCATGCCACCAATGCTGCATCCTGCCTGGCTTTTTTGCAAAAGCAAAAACCCGATGTGCTATTGATGGATATAAACCTGCCCGATACAAGCGGCATTGACCTGTGCAGGGAAGTAAAAGAAAAATATCCGGCAATTTATATTTTGGGCTTGAGTACTTTTAACCAACAAAGTTTTATCGAAAAAATGATTGCCAACGGAGCTTCAGGTTACGTTATTAAAAATGCCACACAACAGGAGCTGATGGAAGCCATACAAACCGTCGTAAAAGGTAAACAGTATTTAAGTTTTGATGCCGCTGTGGCATTGAGAAAACCTGATACAGAAAATAATATTCCGGTTATAACCCGAAGGGAAAAAGAAGTTCTAGGGCTTATTGCTGAAGGATTGACGAATAATGAAATTGCCCTGCGATTATTTATAAGTAATACCACTGTTGATACCCATCGAAAAAATATTTTATTAAAACTGGGTGCAAAAAATACTGCTTCCCTAATAAGAATTGCTGTGCAATTAAAATTAATCTGATTTTATTGCCAGGAGTGTTTTGTCCAAAGATTTAAGTAAAAAATAAAAATCTTAATCAATTGTGTTTACTGCCAACTTTTTATAGGATGGGTAAGAGTGTCTTGTCCTAGAATATGTTTACACAAATTAAGTGTAAATGTATAATTCAAATGAGTTTGTAAGGCGGACTTTTTACAGTCTTGAACTTAAACATCAAATTTGTAAGGACCATATTGAAAACGGTCTTTCATTACGTGAATGTGTTGATAAATATAATCTTAGTTGCCATTCATTGGTTCATGACTGGCTGAGAAAATTAGGATATGTTGCCTCCGCCCTGATTCGTGGCACATGAAACATACCCTTTAGAAGCCGTTTCGGAAATACTCCACAAAATGCCTGTGCGAAAGAAGGCCATTTTTAACGTGATGTTCAAGCTTCACTTTATTATCAGGAATAAATCCTTTCAACTTAAATCGAGGTAAGATTAAACATTAGAAACTGACTTTAAATTTTTTTATTGCGAAAACACCGCCTTTTATCCAACGAACGGTCACAGGTCTGAAAACCTGTGCCAGTTATAGAACTAAAAAACATGCTGCTAAAACTAAAGATGCCCCGTTGTTGTGTGTCCTGACCAACAACTGTATAATATCTTCTTATAAACGACTTTTATAGAAAAACGAATAAGCTATTTTTTGACTTATGAGACATGTTAGCGGCTATTTTATAACAACAATTTTTCCTTCAAAGATCCCTTTATCGCAGTTGATTCGTATTGAATAGATGCCTGCCTTAAACCCTGTCAGATTTAATGGATAATTATCATGGGGAGTATCAAACTTGTCAGCGAATACTTTTCTTCCAAATTGGTCGTAGATTCCTATAACTGCATTAGTAAACGTACTGGGAAAATATATCACGGCATTTCCCCTGGTTGGATTAGGGGCAGCGGCTAACTGATTTATATTCGGGGGAATTTTTACTGTTACAATATTAGAATAAGTAAAGCTTCCATTTGCATAGATCTCCTTTACCCTGTAATAATAATTCACACTATTCGGTTGCCTGACCACTTTATCTGAGTAACTGTAATTTTTAAATGCAGACCCGTTTCCAGATGAAGGCATACTGTCAATACTTACATAATCAGTACCATTGGAACTTTTTTCTATTTCGAAATGACTAATATTTAATTCAGTACCAGTAGTCCAGGTAAGTGATACACCGCTTGAAGTATATACTCCGCTAATCTTTAATGAAGTTTTTGGACCGGAATTAATGCATATTGTGTCAGAAGAAGAAGAACAGCCTGAATTATTTGATACCATCACCCTGTAACATTGTTTATATAGGATTTCCGGCAGTATATATGTTTGCTGAGTTGCACCATTTATTAATGTGTCATTCCTGTACCACTGGTTGCCGTTGGAGTAACTCGAGCTAAGTACATTACCTGATTTATTGATTGTTGGTCGTGATAAACCTGTTGGCTTAAGGTTTACCGCGGCGCTTAACACATAACGGCCTTCATATAAATATTTAACCCGTACTGAATAACTGCTATCATTTTTTAAAAAATTTACAGATGCAGTACAATGCCCTCTTTCGTTTTCTACGGATATTGGGGAAGCCCGTACGGAAACCGTTTGACCACTTCTATCAGTTATTTCAAATGAAATACTATCTACACGGCTTAAAACAACAGTAACCACAGAAGATAAAACATCGGAACAATTATTCAATTGTTTTATTGAATCCACATTTGCTGATCTTATTTTAGCGCTTACCACAGTACCTCCATAACCGGATATGACTACAGAGGTGTCTTGGGTAAATAAAATATTATTTCCACCTATATTTTTAATCTTATTCCATGTTAGTCCACTGTCAATAGTCTGATAGATGTCTCCATGATTTACCGGGCCAAAACTTTGCCTTGTAGTTAAATAACCTATTTGCCGGTTATAAAACTTAATTGCGCCTATTTCTCCATTTACAATATCTGTAAAATCTGATAAACGCAAATTAGTCCAGGTAAGACCTCCATCATTTGTTGAGACAATATCGCCATTTCCATCTGTTACAAATCCTTTATTAACGGAGGTAAAATCAAAATTTGTAAGTTGGTAATAATATTGGGTTGTAAAAACGGAAGCCCATGTTTTGCCTCCATCCGTTGTTTTATACAACTGGTTATAGGTATTTGCGTAGGCTGTATCTTCATTTACATAATGAATATGCCTGAAATTATTTACAATGTCAGATGGGGTTCCTGCAATGTTCCATGTTAATCCACCGTCTTTTGTTTTTACAATATAGCCCGTTACGCCACCATTTGAAGCAACAAGCAACATAAATCCCGTCTTGTTATCAAGAAATTGCAAATCACTAACTTGATTAAAATCTCCTGATATGATACTTACTGTATCCCATGTTATCCCACCGTCAAAAGTATGATGGATACGCGCAGGAAATGAAGTAGTAACAAAACCGGTATCAGGACTTAAAAAATTAAATTGCTCAAAGTCACTTTGGCTTGGATACTGAATCCCTGTTTTAAGTCCCAACTCCTTCCAGGTCTTCCATTTATCCGATGTTTTATAAATCTTTCGGGATGTCATTGCGTAGCCATTAACGGAATCCACAAAGGTTAAGCCTGTTATTGGCAAATAGGTGGGGCTGTATGGAATCCAGTTTTTGCCTGCATCAGTAGTTTTCATAATTCTTCCAAGCATACCAACTGAGAATCCCGTATCCTTCGAAAGGAAACACAGTGAGTTTATAGTGTTACCATCCACTAAGCCACCAAATCCTGCTGACTCAAATGTTTTGCCACCATCATGGGTTGCAACTATAACTCCATCCCTTCCCCCTAAATATCCATCTGTTGAGTTTATAAAATTAATTACACTCATTGTGAAATAGGCATTGGAAGAGCGCCATGTATTGCCACCATCATACGTTGTTAACAAACTATCATACTCCTGAAAAGCATAGCCTGTATCTTTGCTGATAAATTGCATGGCCTGGATACCCGACGGAATATAACTAACAGCCCTTTTTCTCTCCCAGGTATTACCACCGTCTTCCGTTTTAATAATAATTCCCTGGCTACTGCCAACAAAGCCGGTTTTGGAGTCAGTAAATACAATTGAATGAATAGGGATATTGCAGCGTAATGTAGTCCATGTTCTACCCCTGTCAGTAGTTTTATAAATGTTTCCACCGCCACTATATCCATTCGAAAGGAAAAAGGTATCCCTGCTTACGATATTGATTGTTTCAAATACATCCTTAAGACCGGTGTTTACATATTGCCATGTATTACCATTATCATTAGTTAGGTATAAAATCCCCCCGATGCAGCCAATTACCCCCGTTGAATCTTTTATATCCATACATAATGGATTGCCGGGAAAATTATTTATCTGCGCCCAACTTTCTCCTATATCGGTTGTTTTAAATAAATCACCATTAGAATTTAAAATATACCCGGTGGTATGGCTGGTAAAAACGATTCTGGTATTAGCAAAGCCTGAAGGTTTAGGGTTAAGCCATTGCCACTGCGCATGCCCGTTTAAACAGATAATAAAAAAAGTGCAAAAACTTAAGGTAGCCTTGAATACAAATGATAAATTCAGAGAGGTTAGCTTTGAAGGTATTTTTCTCATGATAATTTTGGTTTCAATCCAAAGCTAATAGATTCTTTGAAATAATAATACAGTGTAACAATCATTGTCTTCTGGCCAACAACAGTAGAATGTATGCATAAACGATTTTATAGAAAAAGACAATAAACTATTTTTTGGCTTACGGGCATAATACTTTTTTATAAAAAAACAACTGGTCTTCTAAAGATCAGCATTAGATCTCTTTAATTTTTTTTCCACATCCGTTTATTTTTCCTGCGGCAAGGTAAAGGCAACAAAAGCATCGCTTGACTCAGTCCCCAGCTTTCCTTCCCCACAAGCACACGAAACATTGCACTATTCATCTGAAACCTGTTATTTCAAAACATATTTCTTTTGAATTTGCATAGACTAATTTACAATCCTAACTTAATTTTAAAAAAATTGTTTCGTGTGCCACCTAGGCTAGGCATACAAGCCTTTGGAAGTAAAGAACCAGGAAATGTTTGATAAGATGCTGGAGTATATTCATCAAAATCCTATCGTGTCGGGATTTGTAATAAAACCTGAAGATTGGAAGTATAGATTGCTGAAAATTGAATTTCTGTTATGATTGAAATGTCCTGAGTTTATCCAACGATGTTTTATTACTGGACAATTTTTAAACATGTTTGATGATATGATAAGAGCCGCATGAAGTGAGAGCTTCACGTACGGTTCCGTGAAAGGCTTGGGCTGAAATGCCCTTGCCTACTCGACAATGGGCGTAGAAAAAGCGTGTAGGCTTCTTGTGCCATGTAAAGAAAGTTAACAATATTAGAGGGCGAATCTTATTGTGTTTTAAAAGGGTGTATGAACTCTCATGCTCTTGTAACCATGGCACGAGAAGCCAGGCTGCAAGCTGCGCCTCATTCTCATATCATTGCATAAATGATTAAATTACTTATAATCATAACGGCATCTGGGTACTCAGGTCTCATTCTATACAAGTAAGAAATACTATGTCCAGCGCGAGATTTCACCTGGCTGCCTTTTTCTTCGATTTAATTAGGATTGGATACATTTTTTCCGGCTGCCTCGAAATAACATTTATGGTCAAACATATGATGTAACGATGCATAAGTTATGATAATAATCATATTTATGAAAAATCTTCCCCGTTAATTTGCATATTAAAATTTTTACATTTTTGAACTGTAAATTTTTTAAGCGTTCTTAACGGTAAACAAGAAAAACATGTTGCAACATATTTCAAACGACACTGAAAGCACCAACCATTTTGAGGCTTTTTTTGAGTTCGCAACTATGGGGATTTTGGTTACGGATGCGGAGGGTAGAATTATTGCAATCAATCCTTTCGCTTTGAAGGAATTTGGATATTCAGAAGAAGAGCTGACCGGAAAAAACATTGAAATATTAATTCCCGAAAGACTTTATCACAATCATACCCGGCACCGGGAAAAATATACGAACGATCCACAAAACCGGCCGATGGGCCTGGGGATGGAATTGTACGGAACCAGGAAAGATGGCAGTGAATTTCCGGTAGAGATAAGCCTTGGTCATTACACCAGCAACGGTAATAAATATGTGGTCGCTTTTATTAACAATATCTCTGTTCGTAAAGCTGCAGAGACTGAAATTGTACAATTAAATATTGAGCTGGAAAATACCGTAACACATAGAACAAAAGATTTGCAGGAAGCCATGCGCCAGCTGGAACAATCAAACAACAAGCTCGAAAATGTATTGTCTTTTCAAAGAACATTGTTTGATACCGCCGGCGCAATGATCATAGCTACTGATAAAAACGGGCTTATCAAACTCTTTAACCCGGAAGCGGCCGCCAAGCTGGGTTACAGCGAATCGGAAGTGGTAGATAAAGAAAGCCTTGTATTATTCCATAGCAAAAAAGACGTACAAAGGAAACAAAAAGAATTATTGAAGCTGCTTGGCATCAACCTAAAAGACCACTTCGAAATATTGGTCGAAAATGCAAGGCGTAATACTCATGAAGAGGAACAATACATTTATGTAGGAAAAAATGGCGCTTCATTTCCTGTGTCGCTAACCATTACGGCGCTAAGGGACGCCAAAGGAGATATCTCCGGGTATGTGGGCATTGCTGTGGATATATCTGAGAGAATAAAGGCTGAAAGGGAATTAAAAACAGTGAAGCAATTATTTCTGCAGCTATTGTATAATTATCCCGATGGCGTTATCAGCATAATTGACAAAAACTACAATTTCGTTTATACGGGTGGCGAACTGCATAAGCGCCTTCATTCAAATATTGGCCAGTTAATAGGTAAAAAAATGTATCCCCGGTTTCCGGAACCATTGCGCAAAATCATTTTTGTAATGCTGGAAAATGTATTCCAGGATAAGGTATTTATTTCTGATTTCGAGCTTCCGTTTCCCATTGCAGGCCGCACTTATATCATGGATGCTTTTCCGCTGATGGAAGAAGATGGCTCTGTAAATAATATCGGTGTTATCATTAAAAACATCTCCAAACTGAAAAAAGCGGAAGAAGATTTGCGCAATGCACTTAAAACAGAAAGGAATTTGGGTGAGTTAAAATCGCGGTTTGTGTCTATGGCCTCACATGAATTTCGCACGCCTCTCAGCACGGTACTTTCTTCAGCTTATTTAATAGAAAAATATACGGCTGCCGGTGATCAGCCAAAACGCGAAAAGCATCTGCAGCGCATTGTTTCATCAGTAAATATGCTTACGGATATTTTAAACGATCTTCTTAGTTTGGGTAAAATGGAGGAAGGAAAATTGCAGCCAAAATTTTCAGAATTCAACATTGAAGAAATGATCCAGGATACGCTGGAAGAGATAAGAAATAATTTGAAGGAGGGACAGCATATCAGATATCAGCATGAAAGAGACCCAAATGTTATTTTAGATACCTCACTGTTGAAACATATTCTATTGAATTTAATTTCCAATGCAAGCAAATTTTCTTCTGACACCTCTCCGATAGATATAAAAACAAGCAATCGAAATGGCCGGGTTGTATTATCAGTAAAAGACACCGGAATGGGCATATCCAAAGAAGACCAGAAGCACCTGATGGAACGTTTTTTCAGGGGAGCCAATGCGGGTAACGTTCAGGGCACCGGCCTTGGCCTGCACATCATTTCCAAATACGCCGAAATGATGAATGGGAATATACAATGCACAAGCGAACTCGAAAAAGGAACAGAGTTTACAGTAACATTTAACACACAAAAATCTCTATGAAAAAAATTCTCTTGATAGAGGACAATGACAACGTTCGCGAAAATACCGCGGAAATACTTGAATTGTCTAACTATGAGGTTATAATGGCAGAAAATGGCAAAATAGGGGTTGAAAAAGCCCTGGAGTATTTGCCTGATTTGATCATCTGCGATATCATGATGCCGGTACTGGATGGCTATGGCGTGCTGCATTCCGTGCATAAAAATGATACCATAAAAAATACCCCTTTTATTTTCCTGACTGCCAAAACCGAGCGTGGCGATTTCCGCAAGGGAATGGAACTTGGCGCCGATGATTATATCACCAAACCCTTTAGCGGCACAGAGTTGTTGAATGCCGTGGACAGCAGGCTGAAAAAAGTGGAATTATTAAAACAGGAATTATCGCCGGGGATAGAAGGCCTGCAATACCTGATGCAGGCTTCTGTCGGTAAAGACTATTTGAAGTTGCTTGCTGAAGACCGCAATATTAATAAGTATAAGAAAAAAGAAATGGTTTATTCAGAAGGAAATCATCCAAACCGGCTTTATTATGTTTTAAAGGGAAAAATAAAAACTTACAAGAGCAATGATAATGGTAAGGAGCTGGTTACAGAAATTTTTTCCGCCGGCGATTTTTTGGGTTACGTGGCGATGCTGGAAGGCGTCGTTTATAAAGACTCTGCGGCGGCAATGGAAGAAACGGAACTGGCCGTAATTCCACGGGAAGACTTTGATGAATTGATCAATAATAATAAAGAAGTAGCTCAAAAATTTATCCGCCTGCTTGCAAAAAATATTTCTGAAAAAGAAAATCAGTTGGTAAATATCGCTTACAATTCTTTACGTAAAAAAGTGGCCGACGCGCTTTTAATGCTGTATAAAAAATACCACCAAACTGCGGAAACTTCTGATGCCCTCATTATTAGCCGCGGAAGCCTCGCTACCATCGCTGGCACAGCCAAAGAATCGCTTATACGAACCCTCAGTGATTTTAGAAATGAAAAGATCATTGAAATGAACGGCGATGGGAGCATTGTGATCCTCAACCTTAAAAAGCTTGAACTATTGCAGAATTAGCAAAGTATCAACTACCGCAAACCAGCAATATTGGCGATCTGATTCTTTATTTTCTTCACAATCTCTTTTCGCATGTGAACAAGGATCATATAAACGTTTTTGTAGTTTTTTATGAATTAAACAAGGAGAGGAAGTATTGATGCAATATTGATCATAGATTCATCCAAAGGCTTTAGCGACCTGCTTTGAAGGACAGTGGACAATTTTCTGAAATCGAATTTATCCTTGAATTTTGAAAATGAATTTCTAATCATTCTCAGCAATTCATTTTCGTCAATTACTTCATCAAAATCTATTACATAAGAATCTTCGCCAACAAAATTGAGGATTGTTTTATTTTCAAAGGTAAAACGACAACTAAACCTAAATGCTACTCCCTTTTTTGTGGGCGCTCTTTTTTTTTGAACATCCAGGGAAACCCGTTCATCGATCAATTCTTTTTCGTCTATGACTTTCCCGGGAGGATAATAATGCCATTCTGTAACGATAAGCTCTGTTTGTTCAATCATCAATTTATCTTTTAACGGGCCACTAATTTTAGCTGCCTTAATTCACCGGAAAATTAATATTAAAACGCTCTAAAAACTAAATTCTTTTGAAAGTGACAATTGGGATCCGCAAATGATGATCGTTTAAATAATTCAGAGTAAACAAAAGATTCTAGATTAAAAAGATATCATTATCCGTTATTATGGCAGGGTTGGTAATAAAAATATTTATTCAAAAAATAATTTATCATCTTTGATCATTACAAAAGAAAATGGGAAATAATTTTTTCGCATACCTTCAACAACTGGAACTAATGGCCTTTTTTTTGGGGTATTCTTTTTTGTATTCGATAGTTGTGGTTTTTGCCGGAAAAAAAGAATCGGAAAATAATTTTAAAAACCGGGTAGTTACCGTTTTGCCTTTATCCTATGCACTGGTAGCCACTTTATACCTGGGACTTCAACTAAAGAATTTATATCTTAGCTATTCATCCGGAAATACAATAATGGCCATTCATCATCCTTACCTGATGGTGTGGGCAGTTCTCGCCATACTTTTTTGGATACCGTTATTTAGGAAAAAAGAAGTCTTAAGCTTACTTCATAACCTGGTTTTCTTTTTCATTTTAATAAAAGACATCTTGATGCAAATTAGCTCATCAGTGGATGAGAATATTTTAAAGAATGATATGCGATTATATACCGTTAGTTTTCTTTTAAATCTGGCGGCCTTCATCATTATGGCATTATTGTATTTCTTCTTTCTTCAGAATAAAAAACGGTTTAGATTCGGATAAGATTTTTTATATCCTTTTCAATCTTTATCACCTGAATTTCCCCGGCCATTTTACGGATACCGGCAATTAATTTATTCGATTTTATTTCAGTCTCCCCGGTAATTTATTTTTTAAACGGTGATATAAGCCGCCTTTGCTTTGATGATATGAGTCACCGAAAGCGCTGACAATGGTCAGCAAATTAAAATACAAGCAAATATAATTTTGTGCTCATAATTAACCATTCAATTAAAAAACATTGTATGAAACTGTTTAACAATAAAACGCTCCTGTTAATTGCCATCATCTTAATCAGCGGTTATGGATATATGGCAAGCTGCACTCACAAAGATTTAATTATGCCTGCCCCGTCAACAGGCACTGTCACCATTAATCGTGGCAGCGGTGTTTTTCTACCTGGAACCGAAACTATAGGAGACACCTCGCAGTGGAAAATGGACAAGGTACATTCAAGTGTGTTATGGGGAAGTAACTACCTGCAAACAGGCGCTTTGCTTACCGGCCGGTTTAATATGTTTGGATTAAATAGTATCCCTTCTTCCGCAAAGCAACTATACAGTGCTACAGGCCAGCCTGTGTTGGATTCATCCTGGGCATTTTATGAAAATGACCCCACAAAAACTTATTTTAATGGCTATGTTCAAATGAATTCCTCTAATACAGGAGAACCAGGTAGAGATGGCGGATGCTACCTGAATTTCGTTGGTGCGCCCAAATTAATTTCGGGCAAACAAAATTTGACAGACTCTAACCTTGCGATTATCAGAACCACCAAAGTAGAACCTGATACTAAAAGTTCCGGCTATATCGTCACCATGGTAATGACCTGGAAAGGCCTGCTTTCCGCACCTCATGACACTACCATCAACGGAACGCTTTCTTATGTCAAAAGATCTACAATTGGTACAGGTACTGCTTCTACTTACGATCAGTTTGGCTTGCAATTAAACTTCCAGTTCAACTGCAGATCCTTCGGTATTACCACTACAGAAATATCCGATATTGTTTCAGTCCAGTGCAACATGAATTTCAATAATAAATAATCACCTAAAAATTTAATTATTATGAAACGATTATCAATATACGCCGGGCTGCTATTTTTTATGGTTTTTGCTCTTGTCAGCTGCTACAAAGATATCATTCTGCCCTCTGTTGTTTCTACCGCGCCTCCCCAGTTTGTAAGTTTTAGCAACGACCTTCAGCCCCTTCTTACTACTAACTGCGCGGTATCCGGCTGTCACGTGAAGGGGGCCCAGGTTCCTTACCTTACTCCTGATGTTTCTTATCAGCAACTTTTAGGAGGGTTTGTGAATACCGTTAAACCCGAACAAAGCCAATTGTATATCATGATAAATGGCAACATGCAAGTACATATTCCCAATGCTGCTGACCGGCAAAAAATATATGACTGGATAAGAAATGGTGCTCCAAACAATTAAGTGATCCAAAAATTAATCAAATGAAAATAATTATTTATAAATCGAAAAGGCAACTGATATTTTGCACTTGTCTCACAGCATCATTGTTGCTTGCAGGTAGCTTATCTTTTGCACAGGATGACAGTACCGCAGCGCCAACCCAAACCGAAGCGCCGGCCCCAGTAAAACACAAACCCGTAAAGAATACATTCCGAAGTGTTTGGATTATTGATAATCAAACGGTGATGGTTCCGGTAAAGGGAACCCTGGAAGCAGATATCCAGCACAGGTTTGGCACAGTTGAAAATGGACCAAAAGATTTATGGGGAATTTATGCTTCGGCAAATATGCGTATTGGTTTTATTTATACACCGGTTAATAATTTATCACTGGGTTTTGGGGCAACCAGAAATAACGGCAACATGCTTTTGGATGGTAGTGCTAAATACGCAATTATAAGGCAAACCAAACAAAAATATCCGGTGAGTGTTACTTATTATGGCAACATGGCATATGCAACAAAAGCTGATCCTGATCATTTTCTCTATAACTACCAGTCGCAGCGTTGGTCTTTTTTTAATGAATTAATAGTAGCAAGAAAGGTTACTGATAAATTTTCCGTGCAGGTCGCTGCTGGCATTGCTCATCAAAATTCTGTTTCCGGCTACTATGCACAAAAGGACACAGTCACTTTCGTGTATAAAAAACAAAAGTTTGATCTTTTTACCGCATCAATAAGTGCACGATATGTATTATCAGAGGTAACTTCTATTATTGTTGATTATGATCAACCCCTTACAAGGTTCCCTACTGATAACCCTCATCCCAACCTGGCATTTGGCTTTGAGTTTAATACCAGTGGACATACCTTCCAGGTGTTTGGAGGTAATTATTCACTGTTGAATCCCCAGCAGAATAGCCTTTATAATACAAACAATCCTTTTGGATTTAAACAAACGGATGGCACAAAGGTGAAAGGTGGCCAATATTTGATTGGGTTTAATATCACCAGGTTGTGGAATTATTAATTGAAGGATAAAAACTTTATTGAACCCTAAATTGAAGTACAGTTAAGGGTTCATTATTTTTTGTGCATTTGTATCATCAGAAAAAAAAGATTTTGAAGGAAGTATTGGCAATTTCAGATTAAACGTTTTTATTTTAAAATGAAAAAAAATATCGGGTCGTTCCTGCGTGGTTTATTTGCAATACTAGGAATGATTGCCCTGTTCCTGTTTACTTATTCATGCTCCGGAGACCACACGAAAACTACGCCCGGGAAAAAAACTTCCGATACTAAGTCTTTAATCATAAAAAAGCCGGGAACCCGTTTTACTGATACCATCATTATAAAAGCCAACTCTGCTGTTTTTTACAGCCCTGATTTGGTGCAAATGGAAAAAATAAAAAATGTAAATGAAAAAGCAAATTTTGATTTGCTTACCCACAACTGTCATTACCAAATGGAAAATGCCCGTGTTGTGATTAAGACACACTGGCCTAAAATAAAGATCATTGAGGCTTCTGCATTCAGGTACCTGCTATTTCAGAAGACAAATAATAGTAAAGTATGTATTGACCTGAACGACAAGAACGATATATGCGGGGTATTTCTTTTTGACGGGAAAAAAGATCCTGTGCTTGTTGATATGCCGAATATTGATACGCAGCTTGGTTTCTATTTCTCCAAATAATCCGCCTTAAAAAAGAATATAGAATTGAATCGAAAACTCAATGAGTTAAAAGAAGATGAGCGATAACTTTTTTGACATAATGACCCGAATCACCGACACCAATGACTGTAGTCATTAAAAAGGAAACATCTCAAATATAACTTGCATTAGAAATTTTTAATTATTCATTGGTAAATAAACTAAAACTAAAAAGATGAAAAAAGCAACTCTGATCGTCCTTATAACTGGATTAATAGCAACCAGTTTTACCTTAAAGATGAATATTCAGCCTAAGCCATGGCCCGTACCAGCCGCAGATAAAGCAAAGAAAAATCCGGTGGCCAGCAGTGCTGAATCCATTAAAGCAGGCAAAGAATTGTGGAGTACTAATTGTAAATCATGCCACGGTTCTAAAGGATTGGGTGATGGTACCAAAGCAGCCCAGTTAAAAACTGAGCCCGGCGATTTTTCAACTCCTTCTTTTCAATCACAGACAGATGGTGAAATGTATTACAAACTATCAGTTGGCCGCGACGATATGCCTGCTTCTAAAAAGAAAATCCCTGATGAGGAAGACAGGTGGGCCCTTGTAAACTTTATCCGGACTTTAAAAAAATAATTTCGGTTCAATTCAACTTTAAGACCATGCAAGAATCTGAAAAATTTCAATCAAGAAAAAAATTCCTTCTGTGGGGTGCTGCTGCACTTTCTTCACTATCGGTATTGAAATTCTTTAAAGCTCCTAAGGAGAAAAAAACTGAAACGGTAAAAATGCTTACCCAGGATGGAGAATTAGTAGAGGTAAATATTTCTGCGCTTCCTTCTAAAAACAAAAAAATCACCAATAAAGAATTGCAGAACTGGATTAAAAAAGACAAGGTCTGATCAACAAACTTATATATTATGGATCAAAATAAATCTCGCAGAGAATTCCTGGCTGCCGGTATCCTAACCACTATGGCGGTTGCCTGTAATAACCATTCTCCCTTTCCGGAAGGCGACGCAGAGGCCTCCGGAGAGAAAGTAAAACTGCTTTCGGTGAATGGTGATGTTATTGAAGTGGACAAAGCGTTCCTGAAACCATTGCCGCACATGCCTTCCGTAAGCAACGACGAAGCAAGGAAAGGAATGCCCGGGAAAAAATTTGTAATGGTGATAGACCTTTCGCGTTGTAAAAATGTGAAGGCCTGCCAAACATCATGTAACCATGCGCATCACGTACAGGATGCGCAGAACTGGATAAAGGTTTACCCAATGCAGGATGCACAACATACGGCGCCTTACTGGCAGCCTACAACCTGCATGCATTGCGATGAACCGCCTTGTGTAAAGGTGTGCCCCGTTGATGCGACGTTTAAACGCCAGGATGGAATTGTACTGATCGATAGTGACCGGTGCATCGGATGTCGTTTTTGTATGGCTGCCTGTCCTTACTCAACCCGTGTATTTAATTGGGGAGAGCCTGATATGCCGGTAGACATTGCCGACAAGCCTTATAATCCTGAAACAAGTTTGCCACAAAAAAAAGGAACCGTTGGAAAATGTGACTTCTGCCCCGACATGACAAGAATGGGCATGTTACCACATTGCGTTTCCGCTTGTCCCAATGGTGTTTATTTCTTTGGAGATATGAATGAAGATTCGGTTACTAATGGGGCGGAAACTTTCCGTTTCAGCGATCTCATCAGAGACAAAGCAGGATACCGGCTCATGGAAGATTTGGGCACTAAGCCCAGTGTTTATTATCTCCCTGCGGCAAACAGGAATTTTAAATTTGAAGAAGGTCTGGATAAAGAAGATGCTACTCAACAAAAATCTTAAGAAATGAAAAATTTGCAAAATTTATCTCCCGATAAAATCACTGCCGATCTGTTGCCGCAAAAATTTGGCCGCAGAGGAATGATATGGACAGGTGGATTGATAGTTATATGCTGCATTGGCGCATTCGCTTATATTAAGCAATTAAGAGAAGGCTTGATTGTTACAAACATGGGCGATTATGTTTCATGGGGAATCTATATTTCTAATTTCGTTTTCTTCGTTGCTGTAAGCCTTGTAGGATCGCTTATCACTGCAATCTTTCGTCTTTCCGGGGTGCCCTGGCGCACACCGCTTACACGCATAGCCGAAATTATAGCAGTATCCAATATTACATTTGCAGCGCTGATTATTATCGTTGATATGGGACGTCCGGAAAGGCTGTATTTTTTATTCACACATGGACGAATTCAGTCTCCTATATTATGGGATGTTATCGTTATTACTACCTACTTTTTTCTAAGCTTTCTTTTACTGTACATTACTTTGATTCCGGATGTAAGGATGATGATCTCAATGAAAGACAAACTGGGCAAGCCATTTTCAAAACTTTATAAATGGATGGCATCCTTTTGGAAAGGCACAGAAGCCCAGGAAAAGATAAGGGACAGATCCATCACCATACTTTGTGTTACAATAGTACCGGTGGCATTTTGCATCCACACCGTCACTTCGTGGTTATTTGCAACAACCTACAGGCCGGGTTGGGATAGCAGCAATTTCGGGGCTTATTTTGTTTCCGGAGCTTTCCTTGTTGGTGCCGGTGCAGTAGGGGTAGCCATGTTTGTTTATCGTCGCGTGTACAAACTCGAATCTTACATTACGGACGAGCATTTTGACAAAATGGGAAAAATAACTGTAATGCTTGCCTTACTGTATTTATATTTTAACGTAAATGAATTTTTAGTTCCAGCCTTTAAAATGAAAAACGAAGAAAAAGAATATTTAACCGGCCTTTTTACCGGCGACTATTCTATCATGTTCTGGTTTGCAATTATGGTGGGAATGATCATTCCTATATTGGTTCTTATTTTCAAAAAGGGAAGAAAACCTTTACCGATGTTTATCGTATGTGTAATGATTGTTGTGGGGGCGTGGTTTAAGAGATACCTGATCGTAACACCAACATTGCTTCACCCTTTTTTACCAAAGTACAATTCGCCCGAAAGATTCAATCATTATTTTCCCAGTTGGGAAGAATGGGCCATTACGATTGGCTCCATGGCGGGTGTTTTGCTGATCATTACTTTTTTTACAAGAGTGTTTCCTGTTATATCAATTTATAAAACATTGGAAGATAAACACGCAATAGCCAACAAAAATGAAACAACTAAACAATATGAAAGTTTACAAGTATCTTAAATTAGTTATTTCCCTTGTGTTGCTATGGGGAACGTCTATCGATACCATACATGCCCAGGACTCTGCGGCCTCCAAAACCGAATTGAGCATAAGTTATTTCCTGCCGGCAAACACAGTTCCCTACCTGGAAGTAACTACAAGAAAAAAAGTAGGGCGAAAATTTGAACCCGTTAAAAATATTCCTGTAGATGTTTACTTCAATGAAGCCGAACCGAACAATTTACTCGGCAAAGTGGTTACAGACAATATCGGGAAAGCAAGAATTGGCCTGCCACCTTCTTTTAAAAATAACTGGGATTCGCTTAATGAATTTAAATTTTTGGCTGAGTCTGAGCCATCTTCCGGGCAGGAAGCTTTAAGCGCTGATATTACCATAAAAAAAGCAATTCTCACTGTTGATACTACTTCAGCCGATGGAACAAGAATGGTAACTGCAGAACTGAAGGAAAAAGTTGGTGCTGATTGGGTGCCTGTTAAAGATATTGATATGAAACTTGGGGTGAAGAGGATGGATGCTAATTTATCAGTAGGCGATAAAGATTTTTATACATCTGATTCTACAGGAGTTTCAAGCGCAGAATTCAAAAGGGATTCTATCCCCGGAAACCAAAAAGGAATGATTACGCTGGTTGCTGAGGTTGATGATAATGATACATACGGTAACCTGGTAATTGAAAAAACAGCAAACTGGGGTGTGCCGGTAAAGGAGGATAAAAATTTCTTTAGTCAGCGGGAATTATGGACCACCCGTTTCAAGGCTCCCTATTGGTTGTTGATAGTAACGTATTCAATAGCCATAGGCGTTTGGGGCACGATTTTATACCTGATTTTTCAGCTTATTAAATTAAAAAAATTGGGAGCTTAGGATTTAAAATTGACAGAGTAATTATATTATAACGGAATCTGTCTCTTTGAAATCACGTTTAGAAATATTATTCAACTAGTTGCTGATAATAAATTATCCATCGTTGAAGTATTCGAACTGAGTTCTCTTGTTGCATTCATATAATACGACATTATGCGTGCTTAAAAATCCAATTATCTTTCTGATAATTAAACTCTTGTTCTTTCCTACCTCAATTTTCTGAAAAACACTTCTGGAGCAGCATGGAGCTGAGTCCGGCAAAAGCAGTAACCACAAAGCCCGGCGAAAAGAAAAATTCAACCGGTCTTGCAATTTCTAATTCTCACGCCTGGTGGATATTTTATGCTGGAAATTATCAAAGGAAGATTGTAAGAGGCGAAACCTGGCTATAGAGTTGGCTATGTCTTTCCCCAGTTTTTCCATTTTTTTATCAAATGATTTTTCTAATTTACCATCTTCAAACAATTTGCTGTAGAGCAAATTATCTAAATCACTGACATCCCTTCTCAACGAATTAATCGATTCATCTTCTTTAATAAATCTGGTCTGAAATTCTTCAATTTCTTCCAGAAAATTTTGGTCATAATTATTTAGAAGAATATCCGAAAGCCTGTTTTTTAGCAAGACGTTTTCTTCCATCCTGGAATTAAGCGACTGCTTCCACATCTCCATTTCATTTTGAAACAGCCCGACATTGTTCTCCGGAATTTTCCGATTTTTTTTCAAAAGGTTTATTTTAAACTTCTTTAAAGTTATCGACCGAAAAAATGCAAAATAATATTTTCCATCAGCGGTTACGCTGACAATAATCAGTCCTTCTTCGTGTGAAAAAGTATCATTCTAAGTTCAAGTGGTTGCCATTTATTCCGGACAGGGAACTATTATGCAAAAATATCTCTCCTTTTTGCTGGACCGATAACTGTAATTATTGTAAGCGATGAGATTGGTCAGGGGTTTTTGATGCGGCGTCTTGTCCTAAATTTTCCATATAATGCACATGAAAATCATCCTATTTTGCTTAACATTATAGAAATGAACAACCAGAGGCTTGTTTTTCTGTATGAAAATCCGGAAAGAGCCGGATTTGTAAAGCATCCGATTGATTGGAAGCATAGCAGTGCTATTGATTATTATACTGAAGAAGGGAAAGGCTTATTAGAATTAGTGAGATTAGATTGAAGATTGTGGTATGATATATCCGGGTGATCGTTATTAAATGAATGCTAAGTAACGCTCATGCCCCAGCTATTCTTAGTATGGTCAAAATAAAAAGTGCTGATATCCGTATGTCTGTGACTATGGGAAATAAAAATCCTGATTAAATGTTCGTTTACTGTAAAAAAGTATCTGCCAAATTGTTTTCGTTTAACCCCCTGCTATCCGTAGTGTGTTTAAAAAGTACTGCTGTCCGTAAGTCTGTGACTACGGACAAATAAGAAATGATTAATTGTTCGTTTGCTGTAAAAAAATCTTTCAAACTATTTTCGTTTAATGATGCCAGTTACAGCCATTTTATAAAAAGAATATTACAGCCTTAAAAGTGAAAAAGTAGTTTATCTTGATTTTTGTTTTACCGTTTTATGCTTTCAAGTGATCCTTACTCTCCTCATGTTCTTTCTTTGCCTGCTCAATATCATATTCGAGCTCGGGGTCAATATTTTGTTCTTCTACCTTTTTTGCTTTTTCCATTAGCTCATCATGGTGCTCCTGAAGCCAGGCCAATTCTTTTTTACCATAAGAGAGCCGGGTAAAGAGTACAAACAGGACAGGTACAATGAAGATAGAAATACTTGAAGAGGCTATCATGCCGCCAAGCACGGTTAGTCCAATGGTGTTGCGTGAAGAAGCGCCGGCTCCGGTGGCAAATACCAATGGTAGCACTCCCAGGATAAACGCCATTGAAGTCATAATGATTGGGCGTAGCCGCAATCGTACGGCTTCCATCGTTGACTTAATGAGCTCTTCGCCCCGGTCGACTCTTATTTTCGCAAACTCAACGATGAGAATGGCATTTTTTGCTGATAGGCCAATCAAAGTGATCAGCCCTATTTGCGCATACACATTATTGGTTAGCGCCGGGTCAAGGGTCAGAGCAAGGATGGCTCCAAAGGCGCTTATGGGTACAGCCAGCATAACAGAAAAGGGAACCGACCAGCTTTCGTATAAAGCAGCGAGAAAAAGAAATACAAATAGGATGGAGAACATGAAAATATAAATCGTCAGCGAGCCGGCTTTCAACTCTTCATAGCTCAAACCGGAAAATTCATAAGTATAGCCACGAGGCAACTTTGTAACCGCGAGCCTTCGTAAGGCATCTATAGATTCGCCACTGCTATAGCCCTCGGGAATCGAACCATCTACTTCCGCAGAGCGAAAAAGATTAAAATGCGTAATAAGTGGTGCGGCAATAGAAGGCGTATACGAAATGAGCGTGCTCAGTGGCACCATCGCGCTATCCTGATTGCGTACATAATAGGTATCCATATCAGAAATGAGCGCCCTGTAAGCAGTGTCAGCCTGCATTACCACATGGTAAGTCCGGTTATATAACGTAAAATTATTGATAAATAAACTTCCCATATAAGCCTGCATGGTTGAAAAAACATCCGTGATATTGACGCCCAGTTTTTCACACTTCTGACGGTCAACCATAAGTTCAAAGCTGGGTGTATGAGCAGAAAAATAACAGAATGCCGTAGATGTAGCCGGCTCTTTCCTGGCCGCCGCGACAAAATTGTTAACTGATTTTTCAAAGGCATGAATGTCATCGGTAGAAGTGCCCTCTTCAATTTGCATACTGAAGCCGGCGGCAATTCCTATACCCCGAATAGGTGGAGGCTGGATGACCACTACGTTTGCATTCCTGATGTTTGCCCGGGCAATTCTTTTTCTCAAAACGTCTAAAATTCCAGGCATCCTGGTTTCCTTTGTAGTTCGTTGGTCCCATGGCGTTAACATGCAAAACATGGAACCGGCGTTTGAGGTGGCTCCGCCATTTAAAATATTATAGCCCGAAACCGCCGTATAATGCAGGATGCCCGGGGTAGAACCCACAATTTTCATCAGCTTATCCATCACCTTGACAGACTGCACGGTTGCAGAGGCATCTGCAAGTTGGAAGGTCAGATAAAGCCTGCCGCCATCTTCCGTAGGTACAAAACCCGAAGGTTTATTTTTAAATAAAAACCAGGTACCCACACAAATACACACCAATATAATGACAACAAGCTTTGAATAGGTAATACTTCTTTTTACACCGTTGGAATATTTAAAGGTGATTTTATCGAACCATTTATCGAACCGGTAAAAGAACTTATCAAGCAATCTGGATTTCCCTGAAATGTGCGATGGCCTCAACAATAATGTGCAGAGCGCCGGTGTCAACGATAGGGCCACAAATGCAGAGATGATTACCGATATGGCAATAGTGATGGCAAACTGCTGGTACAAACGGCCAACGATGCCGGGAATAAAACCTACCGGCACAAATACTGACGCAAGGATCAGGGCAATGGCAACCACCGGCGCCGATATCTCTTTCATGGCCTGGTAGGTAGCTTCCTTTGGCGACATTTCCTTTTCATCAATATAATGCTGCACTGCCTCTACTACAATGATCGCATCATCTACAACAATACCGATGGCGAGTACAAAGCCAAACATCGTTAACGTGTTGATGGTAAAGCCCAGCGGGATAAAAAAACAAAAAGTGCCCAGTATGGAAACGGGGATCGCAACAATGGGTATGAGCGTTGAACGCCAGTTTTGCAAAAATATAAATACAACAAGGCCAACGAGGCAAAGTGCTTTCAATAAGGTGCCCAGGACTTCATTCATCGAAACCCTGATAATGGTTACGGATTCAAAGGGCACTGTATAATCTATGTCTGGCGGAAAAGATTTTTTTAGAAGATTGAGTTCATTATAAACATTGTCTGCCGTTTGCAGGGCATTGCTGCCTGGCGACTGAAACACCATCAGGAGGGAGCACCGGTGGCCGTCAGTAAAGGCGTTGCTTGAAAAAGTGAATTTCCCGAGTTCAATCCGCGCGACATCCTTTAAGTGTACCACCTCGCCCGTAGAAGCGATCGTTTTAACCACTACATTTTCATATTCGGGTACTTTATTGATCATTCCGTTTACAAGAATGCCTGTTTCAAAAGTCTGGCTTTTCGCCTGCGGCGGCGCCCCAACAGAGCCGGCAGCCACATACACATTCTGGGAATTTAAGGCCGCTGAAATATCCGCAGGTGTTAAACTGTAGGATGCCATTTTATCCGGATTCATCCATATTCGCATACTGAAATTATCGGTGCGTGCGCTTACATCCCCTACACCCGGTACCCGTAAAATAGCATCTTCAATAAAGGTATTGGTATAATTGTCGAGGAAGGTAATGTTGTGCGTTTCCCTTGGGCGAATAAACTGCCACCATCATCAGCATATCCGGGTTGCTCGCTCTTACAGTTAAACCAAGCCGGCTAACTACAGAAGGCAGCGACGGGCCGGCAATTCCAACCCTGTTTTGAACATTTAATGCGGCAATCTTTACGTTGGTGCCAATGTCAAAAGTTACCCGTACGTTTACACCCCCACTATTGGTACTGGTACTTTGCATATACTCCATGCCGGGGGTACCGTTAACCTGTTCCTCAATAGGAGTCGCCACGGTTTGTTCCACCGTTTGCGCATCCGCGCCGGTGTAGCTGCCGGAAACTGAAACACTGGGCGGTGAGATGTTGGGATATTGATCGACCGCGAGATTATTAACACATATAAGTCCCGAAATGGCTAAAACCAACGATATAACGATGGCCGTTACAGGACGTTTTATGAAAGTATTTGCAATCATGCCGTAGCCTCTTTATCACGCGATTTCTTCAAATCAAATTCCAATTCGGGGTCAATATTCTGCGCTTCCACTTTTTTTGCCTTTTCCATCAATTCATCATGATGCGCCTGCAGGTAATTAAGTTTAGCCTTTCCATAAGAAACCCTTGTTATCAGAACATACAATACAGGCACAATAAATATGGCAATCGACGAGGCGGCCAGCATTCCCCCAAGTACCGTAAATCCAATAGTTCTGCGGGCTACAGCGCCGGCACCCGTGGCAAACACAAGTGGCAGCACGCCCAGGATAAACGCCATCGATGTCATGATGATCGGCCGCAAGCGAAGTTTTACCGCCTCAAGGATTGACTTCATCAATTCTTCGCCCCGGTCCACCCTCACTTTGGCAAACTCCACAATAAGGATGGCATTTTTGGCCGCAAGGCCAATGAGTGTGATCAACCCAATCTGCGCATATACGTTGTCCGTTAGCGAGGGCACCAAAAACAAAGCGAGTATAGCGCCAAAGGCTCCGATCGGAACTGCGAGCAATACCGAAAAAGGTACCGACCAGCTTTCATATAATGCGGCAAGAAAAAGAAAAACAAACGTTATGGAAAAAAGGAAAATATAAATAGTTGTTTTTCCGGCCTTCAATTCTTCATAACTCAACCCTGAAAATTCATAGGAATAACCCTGCGGTAATACTTTTGCAGCGACCGTTTGCAACGCCGCTAAAGCATCTGAACTACTATGCCCGTTTGAAGATGAGCCATCTATTTCTGCCGACCGGAAGATATTGAAATGAGAAATCAACGGCGCGGCATCAGTAGGCGAATAACTGACAAGAGTACCCAATGGCACCATGCTGTCCCGCTGATTGCGGACATAATATTTATTCATGTCGGATATTAAATTCCGGTAGGCGGTATCGGCCTGAACCACCACATGGAAGGTACGGTTGTAGGTGGTAAAATCATTGATGTACAAACTGCCCATGTAGGCCTCTATCGTGGTAAAAACATCACCTACATTCACGCCCATTTTTTCGCATTTTTCCCGGTCCACAGTTAATTTATAATCAGGAGTATGCGCCGTAAAAAACGTATAAGAATTGCTTATTGCCGGGTTTTTATTCGCTTCGGCAATGAATTGATTCACCACTTTTTCAAAAGTCTGCAGGTTATCAGTGCTGCTGCGTTGTTCTATCTGAAAACTGAAACCTATGGTAGAACCGACACCCGGGAGGGGTGATGGCTGTATCACTTCCACATTCGCATCCTTGATACCGGCATCGGTTATCCGCTTTTGAATGACACCAATGATGCCTGGCACCCTTTCACTGTTTTTCTTCCGTGTATCCCAGGGCGATAGCTGGCAATAGATGGTTCCGTTATTGGAATTACTTGCATTGGTTACCACATTCAAGCCCGAAAGAGCCGCGTAGTGCGCCACACCCGGCGTAGCACCAATTACTTTCATCAGTCGCTGCATCACATCAACCGATGCGGCTGTGGATGATGCGGGGGGCAACTGGAAAGTGACGTATAAATTTCCATCATCTTCTGAAGGAATAAAACCGGTAGGTTTTTGTTTGAATAAGAAAATCGCGCCGATACAAATACACACCAATAAGATGATAATCAGCTTTGCATTCCCGATACTTTTTTTAACCCCGTTTGTATAGTTGCCGGTTAATTTTTCAAACCAGTTATTAAATCTGAAAAACAATTTGTTCAGGCCCTTTGCTTCTTTTTTAACAGCAGTTGGCTTTAATAGCAGGCTACAAAGCGCCGGCGTTAGCGATAAGGCAATAAACGCGGAAATGATCACTGATATGGCAATCGTAATGGCAAACTGCTGGTACAAACGGCCAACAATGCCCGGTATAAAACCTACCGGCACAAATACGGCTGCCAGAATAAGTGCAATGGCAACCACCGGCGCTGATATATCTTTCATCGCCTCGTAGGTGGCTTCTTTGGCTGACATGCCCTTTTCATCAATATAATGCTGCACGGCCTCAACTACGATAATGGCATCATCTACCACGATACCTATCGCCAACACAAAACCAAACATAGTCAAAGTATTGATCGTAAAATTCAAAGGGACAAAAAAACAAAAGGTGCCAAAGATAGATACCGGAATTGCGAGCACCGGGATCAATGTAGACCGCCAGTTTTGCAAAAAAAGAAAAACTACCAGGGCAACCAAAGCCAATGTTTTTAATAAAGTAAAAACCACATCATGCATAGAAACCTTTACCACCGTTACCGCTTCAAAGGGCACAGTATATTGCACGTCAGTAGGAAAAGTTTCTTTCAACTTGGCCAGTTCAGCATATACGCCCTTTGCCGTTTGCAGCGCATTGCTGCCAGGCGCCTGGTAGATCTGCAGGTAAGAGGCAGGATGCCCGTCAACGAAGGAGTTACTTGAGAAAGTAAATTTTCCCAGTTCAACCCTGGCAACATCTTTCAGGTAAACCAATTCACCCGTGGAAGGATTGTTTTTTACAATGATGTTTTCAAATTGCGGCACGGTACTCAATCTTCCATTTACCAATATGCCCAATTCAAAAGTTTGAGTAGATGCCTGTGGGGGAACCCCTGCAGTGCCGGCAGCCACCTGCACATTTTGTGCAGTGAGCGCATTAATAATGTCCGTGGGCGTAAGGCTGTAGGAAGCCATTTTATCAGGATTCATCCAGATACGCATACTAAAATCATCCGTAAACCTGCTGATCGTACCTACTCCAGGCACACGAAGCAAGGCATCCTGGATAAATATGTTGGTATAATTGTCCAGATAGGTAATATTATGCGTCCCTTTTGGCGCATATAAAGCCACCATCATCAGCATGCTTGGGTTCACCGCACGAACCGTAAGGCCCAGGCGGCTTACCGCAGAAGGTAACAAAGGCGTGGCAATGCTTACCCGGTTTTGTACATCCAGGGCAGCTACATCAATGTTAGTACCAAGTTGGAAGGTTACATTCATGGTCATCTGGCCGTTGTTGGAACTGTTGCTTTGCATATATTCCATGCCGGGTGTGCCATTCACCTGTTCTTCAATCGGTGTGGCCACCGTTTGTTCTACGGTTTGCGCATCGCCTCCGGTAAACTGCCCTTTTACCTGCACTACAGGTGGAGTAATATCGGGATATTGATCAATAGGCAAAACAAGAATACTCACAATACCTGTAATTACCAATACCACAGATATTACTATTGCTGTGACAGGCCGCTTAATAAATGTATTGGCTATCATGTATGAGTATTCTTCAGAATTAATTAATTCCAACCCTGCCTTCTAAATATTATTTATGATGAGCGGTGACTGTAGAAGGCCGGCCAGCACTGTCTTTACCGGGTGGACTTGCTTTTCCGGGATTGACCGCCACTCCATCATGCAATTGCTGAATGCCATCAACAATAATTTTTTCTCCGTCTGTCAGCCCCTTTGTGACAACGACATTGTCGCCGATGGTTTGACCCAATTGAATCTTTTTTTCAAAAGCCAGCAATTGAGGCCCTTTGGGGGCAGCGGTATCGGCTTTGCTTTTATGAGATTTTCCATTTGCCGTGACTGAGTCGCTATTATTGATCACCGTATCTTTCACGATAAAAACAAAGTATTCTCCCATTTGCTCCACCACTGCGCGGTTAGGAATTATTATCTGCGGGGACGTGTCCTGGTTGTGTACCCGCACCACACAACTCATTCCTGCTTTTAATGAATCATTGGGGTTGGGAAATACCAGCCTTACCCTGATCGTTCCTGTTTGAGGATCCACCGCCCTGTCTATGATAGAAATTTTTCCTACATAAGGATACAGGCTATTATCGGGCAACAAAAGGGTAAATAAGGAATCCGGGTCATTATTTTTATCCTGCTCCATTGCTTCAAAACCGGCCAGTTGTTTTTCATTAATGTAAAAATCAACTGCGATCGGATCATTGGTAGAAATAGTATTGAGAACAGTTTGCCCCACAACAACCAGGTTGCCCAGCTTCACCTGGCTAAAACCGATGGTTCCGTCAAAAGGCGCATATATAACTGAATAGCCAAGATTGGTCTTAGCCGTTTTTACCGTTTGCTGGGCAGCCTTTACTGAATTCTTCGCATTGTTTAAAGTGATGATCGCATGATCGTAAAGTTGTTTGGCTACCGCATGATATTGATTTAGGTACACATACCTGTCTGCATCCTGCCGGGATTGCACGAGCGTTCCCTGTGCTACTTTGAGGTTAGCAACCGCCTGTTGGTATGTATCGTTGTATACACGCTGATCAATCTCGTATAACTTTTGCCCTTTTTTTACTTTTGCCCCTTCTTTGAAAAAAATACCCGTAACATATCCCTGAACCTGCGGTATCAGGTTTACCTGGCTAAGCGCCTCGGTCGTTGATGGATATTGATCGTAATAGGTAACCGGCCGGGAAGCCACCGTGTATAAATTTACAGGAACCTTTTGGGGCGGCGGTTGTTTCTTTTCTTTACAGGAAAAAAACATAAAGCAACTTATTAAAATCGTCATTGACAGAATTCTCGTCATAGAAGAATGTTTACTGATGAATATTTAATACGAAATCATTCCCATTGCTTTTTCCAGATCTATCTTGCTGGAAAGTACCAGGAATAAAGCGTTGGTATAATTTATTTGTGCTGTTATCAGATTTGTTTGCGCCGTTATTAAATTCAAATAGGCCACCAATCCCTGCTTGTACTGGAGATTTACGATGAAGTTTACTTTACCTGCAAGTGCGACGTTATCCTGCAAAATCTTCAGGTTATAAAAATTACTTTTATAGCTCGCCAGCGCAGTGGTATATTCTGTGTATATCTGCGACTTCTCTTCGGTTTCAGACCAGTTTATCACTCGTTCCTGTAACCTTGATTTTTGAAGGTTTCGTGTCCTGGCAAAGCCTGTAAATAGTGGCATATCAAGTGATAGCCCAATTAAAGAATTGGGGTAACTACTGGTTAAGAGTTTACTAAAAGTGTTATTTTCAAATTCAAAGGTCCTGCCGTAATAGGCAGATATGCTGGGTAAAAAGGAATATTGGTAATACCGGGTTGTTTGTTGCTGCAATTGCCTTGAGGTATTGATCAGTTGCAATTCGATCCGCTTGTCAAATTGTAAATGCTGCGTGGTATCGAAATAGATGTCATTCTTCATTTCCAATGTGTCGAAACTTACGTTGAATTGCTTTTCCGGTGGAAAACCCATTAGTTGTTTCAACGTCGCATATTGCGGAATGACGTTGTTATTTGCCTGCTGCAATTGTGCTTTTGAGTTATTCAGGGTAATGATGGCCTGGTCATTATCGGTTTCATCCACGATGCCACCCACATACTGGTGATAGGTGTCTTCAACACTTTGCCTGAGCATTACTGTATCTTCCCGCAAAACCTGAATCTGTTCCAAAGTGAGCAGCAGATTATAAAATGCTTTGCTAACGGTGGCTACGACGTTTATTTTAGTGCTGTCTGTGATTTGATTTGTCTCTTTTACATATAGCGGAGCGCTTTTCAACGAATAGATCAGGCCCGGGCTGAAGATGGCCTGCGATATATAAATTTCCGGTGTGAAAGTATTAACCACGCCCACCCGCTGCCTCACAGCCGCCGCAGAGCCGGACGATGTATCCGAAAAAAAACTTGTTGGCAATTCAATATAATGCGTAAAGGCGCCTTGAATGCTTAGCTGGGGGAAAAAGCCGGAAAGATTGATGGCATTGGTAGCTTTAGCGATAGATATATTTAATAAAGAACGGTTTAATGCGGGTTGATGAATTAAGGCATAATCAAGGCATTGTTTCAGTGTGAAATATTCGCTGGTATCACCTTCTTTTGCAACAGCCTGTCCCTTACCTGAAAAAAAGAACAGCAAACAACCGCTAAAAATAAACAAGCGGATTAACCAAAAATGTTTACAGGCATTACTCCTTTTTGAAAACATGATTAATTATCTTTATAATCAATGTAAACCGTTTGAATCGACCCATTGCCAGGTAGAGTGTGAATAGTTTATAAAGTAAATTGTGAATTCAAACTTTGTTCCACGTCATCATTTTAGGTGGTTTAACGGCAGCTGGCAGCCATTTACGCACGATGATTAACGTAAAATTGTGGAATTTTTTTTCGGGACGAAAGATTCGCTTCTCCGGTTGTCCGTTTTTGTAACTTAACTTTTACCCAAACAATCGTGTTTTTAACGGGACTGTGGAACAATTTATTCAGTTTTAAATCCCTGAGAGCAGATGCAGCCTTTCAGGCTTCAAACAATTGTAATAGCCTTGGATTTCCTACAATAAAAAAATAACTGGTACGGACCCGGGCCATTTGAAACTGCAAGATCGCGGCACAAGCGGACGCTTGCGCCAACATGAGGATCAATTGATATATGCAAAAAAAGAGAAACTGTCAAGTCTATACTGTCGTTGCTGAATTCTCTGCCTCAAGGGGCTGGCGCACGACCACCAACAACGGGCCGGAAAACTGCATCGCCTCGTAAAATACCTATTACGTGAAACAAGCCAAAATATAGAAAATAACGTTTTTCTATAAAATGGCTTTTCTCATGAATTATTTTTTATTTCAATATTGGTTATTAAGAGTAACTTTCGATTGCATTATCTAAACCAGCAAAATGAGAAAGCCTGTTTTAATTTTTAAAGCTTTTCTTTTTTTCACTTTAATCGGTTTTGAAGCAGCGGCCGATGTAAGTGATCCTTTTTTTGTTCAGCATTTTGACAACCGGAACGGCCTTTCCAACAGCTCTATCAATTATATTTATAAAGATGCCAGTAACTTATTATGGATTGCCACCTGGGACGGGCTGAATATGTATGATGGCAACGGCTTCCATGTATTTAATTATAGCAGGGAAAATGATTTTAAAAGTATCGGCAGTAACGTAATTCAGCACATTACCGAAGACAAAAAAGGCCATATTTGGGTAACCACTATTGAAGGCATATCGAGATATGAAAAGAACAGCGGCAAGTTTTATAATTACTTCTATGATAAATACCGGCGCAGCCGCATCAGTGAGCAGGAATACGCGCTGGCAGTAGATACCGCGGGAAGCGTTTATTGCTTTAATCAAAAAACCGGCCTTAGCCGGTACGATGAAAAAACAGATTCATTCAGAACATGTGCGCTGCCGGGCCAGAATTCCAGGGTTAATAAATTTGTTTTTGATGAAAGCAACCGTCTATGGATATTGAATGCCAATGGTCAGCTTACCGCATATGCAGCACAAAACGGAGGATTCAGAAGGCTGCACACGTTTGAGGAACCTGCACCCATCAACAACTTTTTTATTGTTAATCACAAGATTTTTTTTACCACTTCGGATGACCGCCTGTTAACCGTTCCAAACAGCACCTTCACCACTGAGCAGGTAATAAAATTAAACCATTCCATTGCTTCTTTGATTTTTTACAGGGAAAACTACCTATTGGCCTGGACTACAAAAGGCTACGGTATATATGATCGCAATTTTCAGTCTTCAGGTTTTCTAAAGGAAGAAGCGAAGCAGATGCAGGACATAAAGGTTACCTCACTTGCTTTAGGCAGTGAAGACGTTTTATGGTTTGGCACAGATGGAAACGGCATCATTAAAATATTTCCAAAAACAAAGCCTTTTGGAACAATCACCACTTCTGAAAACGGAATGCCTTATAATAAGTCGGTACGGGCTTTTTGTGAGGCCGACGGAAATTTGTGGGTCGGCACTAAAGGTAGTGGCATTATCGAGATAGCCGATTTCTGGGCAAACAAGCCTTTCAGCAGCAGAAAAAAATACCTTACTACTCCCAACGAGCTTGATAATAACGCGGTATATGCTTTGAAAAAAGGCAATGATGACCTGATTTATATTGGCACCGATGGAAAGGGAATGAGCCTGTATGATTTAAAGAACAAACGATTTTATAAATGGAAAGACATCTCCGGAAACAAAGCCTATCCTGAGTTTGGCTCTGTATATGCCATAAAGCAGGATCCCGATAATTCATTGTGGCTGGGAACGAGTGGCTACGGCCTCGTACATCTTAAGATCAACAGGGAAAAAACCGGGAAGCCGGTTGTGGCTTTTATAGACCGCTTCACTTTTAAGAATGATAATACCGGGCCGGCTAATGATATCATTTACGCGCTGGCCGATGGAGATAAAGACCAGCTATGGATTGGATGCCGATATGGAGGATTAAGCCTGTTGAATAAAGCAACAATGGTTTTTAAAACTTTCAAAGCATTTACTTATGATGGCAGCCTTTCTAATAATGATGTGTTATCGCTGTTTAAAGATTCGCATAATAAAGTGTGGATTGGTACGAGCTATGGACTTAACTGGATCAATAATGCAGATGCAACTCTGGATCAGCCTGTATTTCAAAAACTCACCACGTTTGAGGGCTTGCCCAACAACACCATTCATGCTATAGAGCAAGATAGCCTGGGCCATATATGGGTAAGCACCAACAAAGGCCTTGCAAAAGTGAGCGGGGCCGATCAGTCAATTTCTTATTATCAGCAACTGGATGGATTGCAAAGCAATGAATTTTGTGATGGCGCGGTATGGAGAGATCACCTGGGGAATCTTTTTTTTGGCGGCACGTATGGCTTTAATCATTTTTTTCCAAAAGATATCCGGAAGTCTGCATGGGTGCCGAATCTTATTTTATCGGGCATCACTATCGGAGGCAAAAGCCTTAATGAAAATGGATTTGCCGTGATCGATACTTCGTGGAACAAACCTTTGCCTTTCTCTATTGAAAGGAAAAATAATTTTTTTGAGCTCGATATAAAGGCCATCAGTTTTTTAAATGCGGAGAAGTGTGAGTATGCTTTTTTCCTGGAAGGATATGATAAGACGTGGCACGATGCAGGAGTCTCAGGCAAGATATCTTACAGCAATTTATTGCCGGGCAATTATACCCTGAAGATAAAATGGAGTAACGGCGAAGGCCTGTGGACCAACGAAATTCCGTTAATAAAGATGGAGGTGAAACAGTATTTCTGGATGACGGGTTATGCTTTATCGATGTATGGTTTAATTATTTTAATTGCAGGATACAATGTGTATAAATACAGAAAAAATAAACTGCAAATAAAACACCAGCTGGCGCTGGAGCAATTAATGCGTTCGAAAGAAGAAGAGATTCACGAAGACCGGCTGGGATTTTTTACCAACATTGCTCATGAGCTGCAAACGCCGCTGACGTTAATTATGGGATCTGCGGAACGCATTTTGGACAAGGAGAAAACCACATCAGCAAAACAAAAAGAAAAGCCATATTTTTTATCGCTGATTCATCAGCAGGCCTCGCGGCTCACGTACCTGGTTCATCAATTACTGGAGTTTAGAAAAGGCGAGGCGGGCTTCTTTAAAAGTCAGTATCGTTATTTAAATATTTCCGATCATCTTCAAAATCTTGCGGAGCCGTTTGTGCCGCTAAGCGAACAATATAAGATGGACTACGAGCTGGATATCGCTCCGGGAATATATGGTTGGGTTGATAATGATAAAGTAGAAAAAATCGTATTCAATTTGCTGTCCAATGCGTTCAAACATTCAGGCAAAAATGAACAGGTAATTTTTTCAGCATGCGCAAACGAACTTACCGGCGAGCTTGAAATAACGGTATCTAATTCGGGCAGCGATCTTCCGGAAGGAGAGCTCAATCATCTCTTTGAAAAATTTTATGTAGCCAGGCCCAACATTCCCGGCGGAAAATTTGGAACAGGCATCGGGCTTGCCTTTACAAGACAAATGATCAATTTATTAAATGGCCGCATTATAGCCGGCAGTGAAAATGGCCGCATCACTTTTAAAGTTTTTCTTCCATTAATGAAAGAGCCGCCTGAAGGAAACTGCATTGATGAAAGTGCCGCCAGTGGCAAGCCGTCTTATTTGTACGAAACTATTACCAACTATGCACAACGCGATCTTCCTGTAAATTCTATTGAAAATAATAAGCAGGCAATTATTGATAATTTGCTGGGCGATGAACGCAGAAATATTCTTGTAGCGGAAGACGACCCGGACATAAGATTTTTATTAAAGGATATTTTGCAGGACGATTATATTGTGTATGAAGCCGATGATGGAAACAAGGCCCTGGAATTAATTGAAATGATTGTTCCGGATCTTGTTATCTGTGATGTAATGATGCCCAACCTGAATGGATTGGAGTTTTGTAACCGGATAAAAAACTCGCCGGCCACGTGCCATATCCCGGTAATTATTTTGTCCGCGCGCGGCAGCGAAAACCATCATATGGAAGGCTATGAAGTTGGTGCCGATGCGTACATGGCAAAGCCGTTTAATACAGATCATCTAAAACTACGGGTAAGAAAATTGCTGGAATACCGCCAAAGATTGAAGCTGTTGTTTAAAGGTGGGAATGATCCGGTTGAGTTGGTAGAATCGGATCTGGCAGAAGGCGATAAAGATTTTCTTACAAAGCTGGTAGCCTTGATAGAAGAGCGTATTGATGAGCCGGAATTGAGTGCCGTGTTTCTTGAAAAAAAGTTTTGCATGAGTAAAATGCAATTGTACCGCAAACTAAAAACCCTAACCGGAATGACGCCCGGAGAATTTATTAAACACATCCGCCTGAAGCAAGCTGCTCAATTGCTGGTATCAACAAGCCTGAATGTTACTGAAATTTTTTACCGGACCGGATTTAATAATCAATCTTATTTTTTCAGGGAATTTAAAAAAAGATATAACTGCGCCCCGAACGAGTACCGTCAGCAACAAAGTGTTTAAGGGAAATACACATTTCTACATTTTGGCTTTCCTGATGTACTTCTGTGTCTTTCTCCATTTTGGTTTTTAGAAAACTGCCTTGCCTCATTCTTTAAGATGAGTAGGATTAGGTAGAATGAACGCAAAGCCACTATATCACCCTTTCAGGGTTTCTAAACTTGCCTTTTTGGTCTATAATAATAATATCCCTTCGGGATTTAGGCAATAATACAAAGTCCGAAGGACTGACACTTTTATAAAGCAATTCCAGCAAATCACACACCCCGAAGGGGTGACACAAATGTATGTTAGATGTTTCTTTGTTCACATTCTACCTAATCCTAAAGATGAGTTTGCTTTTTGGGTTTAACGATTTGCAAATTCCTCCGCCCCGGGGAAATTGGATTTTCTACATTTTGAGTTATCTCAAGTTTCATTTGATCTTTTTAAAATTGATGCGTCATTTTGTTTTACGGAGGAATTAAACCGAAAAATCTGCTTTGTTCACTCAAATTGTAACCATAGTACAGTAAAATGAAAACATAGTGTACAAGTAAGCCCTCTATTAGGTATAGGTTTATCCTACAAATAATTGCTTGCAAATATGTTGACGGATAAAACCAGATTGCCGGTTTTCTTGTTTTCGCTCTTTGTGATACTCAATTCTTCATTTGCCAGCGGTCAGCTTTCTCTTAAGATTGCAGGAGATGAGCGCACCGGTTTTCATGTTGATATATATAATGGTAATCAATTGCTGGTTACCAATACAGAAGAATTTTCCCTGCAACTATTTAATCTTGATCTGAGTACAGTTGCCGAATGGCCACATTGGAATGGCCAAACATGGACGGGCAATGAAAACCAGCATCACTTTAAAAAGAGATGCTTATATAAAGGAGTTTGATGCTAATCTATCGGTTACTGTAAAATATGAGGTGGTTAATGATCAATATTATAAAAAAAACGATTGAGTTATTTCAGCCATCGATGCCGGGAATGTTTTATATACTGCAGCAAACATCAAGGCCTGCAGAAAAACCACAGCGGTATGTAACATTTGAATACGATAGCTTTCCCGGTGGCCTTGTGCATGAAATGTTTCCTTCCGCAGGATTTATTACACCGGGTAATAATATAGTTGGTTTTTTAACGGATGCCGGCTATAAAAATCAATACACAAGAAATACGCGCCGGCGGTTTAGCGGCCGTGGTGGCGGTTTTGTAGGTATGCGCAAATTGCCCGACCCGGAATTTATTTTCTGTTGCCACATTTATCCGAAAGAGCACAAAATAATAATTACATCAGGCAAACATTTGGTGAAATGTATAACCTTGATGCGGGTACAGAAACCATATTAAAAATGCCGTCTTCTTTTCAAAAAGAAGGAATGCGGAAGTCATAAATGAAAATGATCTTATTTCAATAACCGGCCATACGGCGGCAGGGCAGGTATTAGATTTTATTGCCCCATTTAAAGACCAGCAGGTTTATACCATTTCCTTTTTGTGTAAAGGAAATGCGCCTCTTGCATTAAAGCTTTTCAGGATTAAGAATGGGCAAAAAACCATAGAACTGGAAGATGGCGTAAAATACATTGACAACTTTCCCACGGAAGAAAATGAATGGACCGCTTTTAAAGGAAGTATATTGGTGCCTTATATTGAGAACGACAGTGTTTCCATGTTTATTGGCACGCAATCAGGAAAGGAATGCAAGCTTCAGATAAAAGACCTTCAATTTATAGAACACCAGCCTCAGCAGGAACCTTACAATATACTTCCGCTGGGTGAAAAAACAGAAAAGACAACTTATATTTTTGTTGAACCCTGGAAATCGCACCAGCAATTTATGATCTCCTCACAGTCACGGTTAGCCGAAGGAAAGGGATTTAAGGGATCGCTGATTGAAAAAATGTTGTATGCCAATTTCAATATGCTTACCTGGATCACAGATGTAAATGATTTTACGCCTTTTAATGTGCCCAACATGAATTATGCGCCGGATATGTACAACAGGGATTGCTTATTTTTCTACAGTTTCCACGTATAATAAAGAGTTGAATCTTTCTTTATGGGAACAATGGGGCAAAACACAAACGGCCAAAGGTGGCATTGGCACTATCATTACACCATTGATGGGATCTGTGGAAGCAAAGGACAATGAGGCAACGATTGAATGGCTGATGTGGGCTATGCTGAATAAGCGAAGGTTTGGCGATTACACTTCCGCAGGAAAAAATAAAAAAAGCGGTTGATTATGTATTGAACGAATTTGATTCGACAGGGATGGTATATGCAGGTCTCATTTTCCTCTTTGCCAGGTTGATATTATTGATTTTAATCCAAAAACTGACCGGCTTGCCGTAAACCAGGGCATGCTGGCTATTGCTTTGAGAACTATAAAAGAATTAGGATTTGACATTTCTGAATCTTATATAGAAAAAGCGGAAAAGGAATACCGCAATTTTTATGATCCGAAAAGAAAACATCTCTTGTTTGATAAAAATTTTCCTGATCTTATTTCGCTTAACTGATCTTGAGCCTGAATTTTTTTCTCTATGGTTATTTAATCGGCCGATGCTGACAGATGAAATGGTAAAAAATCACCTTGATCAGATTCCTGTTCTTAATAAAGTGCCGGATTCGCCACATCCTGAATATGGAACTACTGCACCGATCTGTATTCAGCTTACAAACGATGAAAAAGGATTTGCTTTTCTCAGCAAAGACTATCAGCCTTTTGAAAAATTTGGTGAAGAAAATTATAGCGATGGCAAAAATGATGGCTTTTATTATAACGGCGGAAGCTGGTTGCGCGGCAGAGTATTGTGCTTACGTAGCAGGATTGAAACATGGCTGGAAAAAAGCAAAAGCCCTGATGGAAAACAGGGTGTGGGCAGAAATTTATCTTAAATCCAAAATGGCCTTTCAGTAAAGAATTTATTCCGACGAAATGGACATCAACAGATAGCTGGTGGCCATCTTCCAAAGGATTGTGCTGGAATGTTTTTATTCTCATGGCCAATGAGGTAGCTGGTTTGCGCACGGCTGGACATGGATCCTGATTATAAAAATTAAAAATTAAGAATTAAAAATTAATGCCGGTTTCAAAAATGAATGCCAGGTAAAACTTTAATCATTTAAAAAAAGATAATGACAAAAATAAAATATCAAAAAAATGATTCATCAAAAGCGTTTAACCATAAGTGTTATGAAAAACTACATTTAGGCTTTTCACATTTGAGCATACAATTCACCAAATGTGCTTCATCAAAAAAATTATGAAAATCTACTTTTTGGCTTTTCACAGTTCCTCTCACCATAAAAATTCTAATTTTTTTAAATATTAAAACTATGCAAGTATGAAAAAAAATCTTTTGAATATGATTGGGCTTGCTCCCAACTATTTTACAGCCGGCTTAAAGCTCATTCTTTGCTTTGCCGTGCTGGCGCTGGCGCAGGTTTCAGCCACAGCGCAAAATAATCCCTCAACGGCGGATAAAACGATCTCCGGGAAAATAGTTTCGGCATCCGGGGAGCCCTTGTCTGGTGTTACTGTAGGAGTAAAAAACAGCACTCATGCAACGACTACAGATAATAGATGGCAGCTTTAAATTATCCGTGCCGGTTTCGGCAATTCTATCGGTGTCTCATGTTGGCTATCAACCACAGGAATTATCCGTATCCGGCCAATCAAATTTCCAGATCACATTGGTTTCTGTAGAAAATACATTGTCCGATGTGGTGGTGGTTGGTTATACGAGCCAGAAAAAATCCTCGTTCACCGGTGCTATTTCAGCGGTGAATATGGGAGATCTTGAAGAACGAAGAGTGCCGGATGTAGCACAATTGCTGCAGGGCCAGGTAGCCGGTGTACAGGTTACACAAAGCACCGGTGCGCCGGGCGATGGCATCAATATCACGATTCGCGGCGTAGGAACGATTGGCAGCAGCAGTGATCCGCTTTTTATTGTGGATGGTTTGCCTACCACCAATATTTCTTTCATCAATCCGGCGGATATTCAATCAATGACCGTATTGAAAGATGCAGCGGCAGCAGCTATTTATGGAGCAAGAGCCTCTGGCGGTGTAGTCGTTATTGTTACTAAAAGCGGCAAAAAAGGAAAATCGAATATTGATATCAGTTATTATAACGGCATTCAGCAAGTGGCCAATCTTCCTAAATTGCTTAATGCCACGCAGTATATGAATAAAATGGAAGAAAGCTGGAACAATTCAGGCTACAGCGGCACCAACCCTTATACTGCAGATAAATCAAGAACAGACCTTGCCAATACGGATTGGCTGAATGAGCTATTTGTATTGGGTAAATCGCAAAACCTGCAATTATCTGCCAGTGGCGGTTCCGATAAAGTTCAATACCTGATCTCCGGCGGATATTATACGCAGAATGGAATTGTAATTTATAACAATGACCAATATGAGCGCCTTAGTTTCAGAACAAACATAAATGCAAATATAACCGATCGCCTTACTATCGGCACCAACCTGCAAATATCTAATACTTTACAGGATAAAATTTCGTCAAGTGGCGATGCGCCGGGTGTGGTCCGCCATGCGTTTATCCGGCCACCGGTAATACCGGTTTATAAAGATCCAACCGATCCCACCTATAGCGCTGAAGATCCGTATACAGACCTTCCTTTTTATTCGCGAAATGTTGCGGCAAATGGTGGTAACTGGAACGGCAGGTGCCAACAAATATGAGTTTGGTTCTAATCCCTTGGCAATTGCTCATTTTACAAATGATAAGCGTAACAATTTTAAAACCTTTGGCAATGTTTATGCAGAATATGCTTTTTTAAGAAATAAGGAATTGCGGCTAAGAACCAACCTGGGTCTGGATTTGAATATGTCTCACAATAAGGCATTCAATAAAAATTATGGTGATGATGATGGCGGCGGAGCAGCTGTTGATAAAGGTACCGGGCCGTCAAAACCGTCCTACTAATTTATCGGAAGACAGGGGACAGGAAACCACTATCACCTGGACGAACACTCTGAATTATAACAAAAAAATTGGCAAGCATTCTTTTAATGTATTGTTAGGCAGTGAATTTATCACCAACTATGGCTCGTCAATAGGTGCAACCAGGGCAAGATACAGCAATACGGATCCGGCCTTTCAATACATTGATTTCGGTGCATTATCCGCAGGATCTCTGGAATGGTGGCGGCGCATCGCAATGGGCGTTGTTCTCTTTTTTTGGTTCAGTAAATTATAATTATGATAATCGCTTTCTTGCTACTGCAAGTCTGAGAGAAGATGCTTCAAGCCAGTTTGCGAAGCAAATCAACAGGCAGCATTTTTTCCGTCCTTTTCTGCAGGCTGGAGAATATCCCAGGAGAAATTTATGCAAAATGTAAGCTGGATATCTGATCTTAAAGTTAAGAGCCAGTACCGGTAAAGTTAGGTAATCAATCCGGGCTTAGTAATTATAATTCACTTGCAATTTATAATCCTCTGGGCACTTTACTTCGCTATGGCAACCCGGATTTAAAATGGGAAACTACCAATCAAAATAATATAGGGTTTGATGTGAGTTTGATGAGAAACAGAATTTTCTCTTTCTGTAGATTATTTTGAGAAAACCACTTCCGATCTTTTACTGCCGCTTGAGTCTGCCCAGCTTTGTGGGAGATGTGCAACCAACCATGGTAAACGCAGGGCAGGTAACCAACAAAGGTTTTGAATTGTCTGTTGGGTATCAGAAATAATCAGATCATGCATTCAGGTATCACATCAATGGCAATGTGGCTACGGTAACCAATAATGTAGATAAATTAGATCCAACTTGCCGAGCATTTACGGGCAGGTTTCCAAAACAGAAGCCGGCCATCCTCTAAATGCATTCTATGGATTTAAAATGGCGGGTATTTATCAAAATCAAAAAGAGATCGATGAATATTTAACCGGTGCGCCTCATGCGGATATTAAGCCGGGCGATATTAAATTTCAGGATCTGAACGGAGATGGAATCATTAATGATAACGACCGTACCTATTTGGGCAATCCAAATCCACGGCTTACTTACGGAGGTAATTTATCAGCCGAATATAAAGGGTTTGATTTTTCAATGCTTTATGCAGGGAGTAAGCGGTGTAGAAAAATACAATGATCTGAAAAAGATCATTGACTATGATACCCGTCCGTTCAATCATTCCGTAAATACCTTAAATGCATGGCATGGTGAGGGAACCAGCAACACAATTCCACGTTCCACTTTCACGGATAATGGAAGCAGCAAAGTTTCCAGCATTTTTGTAGAAGATGCTTCTTATTTCAGGCTTAAAAATATAGAGATCGGCTATACACTAAAGCGCATGTTGGGAAAATCAATCACTGTTTTTCAAAATGTACGATTATTTATATCCGCTCAAAACCTGCTTACGATAACTAACTATACAGGATTGGATCCGGAAGCATACAACATGTTTGACCAGGGAACCTATCCCGCAATCAAAAGCATTTTTATTTGGAATCAACATCAAGTTATAATTCACCGCTAAAAAATAAAAATATGAAATCAATATATAAAATACTGGCGGCATTCATTATTTCGGCTTAGTCAGTTGTAAAAAAGAATTGCATAAAACACCCATAGGAATAATAACAGAAGGAGTACCACCAACCCATGAATCAGTTATCTATTCTGTAACATCGTCTTACCAGTTGCTTTCCAAGCACCTTAAACATTATAGGCAATTGGGGCTGGGATGATGGAACAGTGCTTCGCAACGATTTTATTTTACAGGATATTGCCTCCGGCGATATGCTGAAAAAATGGAACCCCGATGGCGACCAGGCCTGGATGGATCAATTTTCTGATTTTAGTTTTACTTCTTCCAATGCCGGCATTAAAGGGCAATGGAGCTATGATTACGCTGGTGTGGCCAGGTCTAATTTAGCCATCAGCTATCTGACCGATGCTCAACTGATTTCCGAGTTTGGCGATTGACGAGCCAACAAGAAAAAGCCTTTTGGGGCAGGTTTATTTTTTAAGGGCCTTTTATTATTTTGACCTGGTAAATTTATATGGGGATGTACCATTGTTGACTGGAGCCTTTGAAGAATTTTGCTGATGCCTATAATGTGGCAAAAAGGGAAAGCAAAGCGAATGTGTATGCCCAGATAAGCAAAGATCTTGCGGAGGCAAAAACTTTGATTCCGGATGGCAAATATTCAAGCTCAACAGAAAAATGGCGCGTATCCAAAGGTGCTGTGCTGGCAATGCAGGCAAAGGTGGCATTGTACAATAAACAATGGGCGGATGTGATCACGATCGTAAATGAGTTGGAGGCATTAAATTATTATAGCCTGAATGCCAACTATTTCGACAACTTTAGCATTGCAAAAGAATTCTGCCGATAACGAAGTGATCTTCGCGTATGATCATGAATCGTTAACCACTCCAAGAACTGGTAATGGAATTTGTGCTTTGGCAGGATGGGGCTTTATTGCACCTTCGGCAAATTTTATTAATGCCTTTGAGCCCAATGATCCAAGGCTGGGATTAACGGTGGATGTTGCCAGGCCAGAATGTGTATAAGATATTTGGACAACTTAACAGTGCAACAATAAAGGCAATGATGATGCGGCCTCCAATAAAATTTATATCCGTTGGGCAGATGTAATGCTATGGAAGGCAGAAGCGCTTAACGAAACAGGCGCTTATGCTGCGGCAATTACGATAATCAATGAAGTAAGAGAGCGGGCAAGACTTTCGCCTAATGCGTCGGGCATCTATTCCACCGGCAGGCACCTTGCCGACCGGGATGTCACCTCTACCAATAAAGATCAGATAAAAGATTGGCTGATCCAGGAAAGAAGAGTTGAATTAGGATTTGAATCACAGCGTTTCAACGATTTAAAGCGGTGGGGCATCGCTAAAAGTTTTTTAACCAGCCTTGGTAAAAATTTCCAGGATAGAAATTATTTATACCCGATTCCGCAGGGAGAAATTGATAAATCCGGCGGCAGCATAACGCAAAATCCGGGCTACTAAACTAAAGCAGAATTAAAGTTAAGGCAGTTGGCACAGGCATTTCAAAATGTTGCAAAGGCCGGCAGTCTTACTTCAATGCATGGCAATCTTTGATCCCGTGCAAGATTCTGAATGCACTGCGGTTATCGAACGTGCATGTTTTAAGGCTTCTTTTTTAAATGCGGCATAAAAAAATCAAATGAAAGATATAGCGAAACGCTTTGCAGAAAATCCATTGTTGTCTCCACCGGATATACCTCCAAGTACCGATGGGCTTGAGATTGCCTGTCTTTTGAATCCCGGCGTTTTTCGCTATGACGGCAAAACCTGGTTAATTGTAAGAGTGGCGGAAAGGCCCGCGCAAAAAGATGGCGTTATTTCTTTTCCGATATTAACTGGAGATGGCGACATTAAAATTATCGAAACTCGCAAAAGATGATCCGGAATTAAATGCAGACGATGCCAGGGTGATCAATTATAAAGGAACCGATTATCTGACAACGCTTAGTCATCTTGCGTTTACTATGCAGCGATGATGGCATCCATTTTTATGAGCCGGAAGGGTTATCCTTCATTAATGGGAGAAGGGATATTGCAAACCTTTGGCATAGAAGATTGCCGGGTTTCATTGCTGGAAGATCATTTATTATCTCACTTTTACCGCAGTGTCTGCAAAATGGCGTTGGTGTTGGTCTACGAACTACCGTTAACTGGATCAATTTTCATTCGCATGGAATGATACTGCCTCCCCACAATAAAGATTGCGCCATTTTTGAAGAGAAAATAAACGGCTTTTTTTATGCATTGCATCGCCCAAGCAGCGTGGATATTGGTGGAAATTATATCTGGATCGCACAATCACCTGATGGTATTCACTGGGGCAACCATCAATGCATTATAAAAACCAGGGAAGGTGTATGGGACAGTGCACGGGTGGGGGCCGGAGCGGCGCCTGTTAAAACCGAAGAAGGCTGGCTCGAGATTTATCATGGAGCAAACAGCGATCATCAATATTGTCTTGGTGCATTCTTAATGGACCTGGAAGATCCTTCAAAAGTGATTGCAAGAACCGATGTGCCCATAATGGTTCCAACAGCTCCCTATGAATTAAGCGGATTCTTTGGTAACGTAGTATTTACCAATGGCCATATAATACAGCCAGATGGCGACACGATTACCATTTATTACGGCGCCTCGGACGAATTTGTTTGCGGCGCTGATTTTTCTATTAAAGAAATTTTTTCATTATTAAAATTCAATGATGCTTAATAAACTTAAAATTGAGATTGCCCATTTTAAAAGCCAATCTCATAATTTTCGCATTTTGGTTATGACGAATATCGTCTATGCATTGGTGTTACCTGTAATTGACATTTTTGTTGCAGCTTATGTTATGCGAAATTCAAACGATCCCACAAAAGTGGTCATCTATCAACTCACCATTTATACCGGCATACCACTTACATTTTTGTTGAACGGCTTTCTTTTGAAACATTTTAATATCCGAAAATTATATTCGGCCGGAATGATGCTGAGCGGCGTGTCCATGATGATCATGATGTCGCTGAAAACACTTGATCTTGTTGGCATCGGCTTCGCCGGAATAACAATGGGATTGTCTTTTGGCTTTTACTGGGCAAACAGGGATTACCTGGCGCTGGCCATCACCAACGATAACAACCGCAATTATTATTACGGACTTGAGACTTTTTTTTATACCATCATCGCTGTGGTAATACCGGTGGCTATCGGATGGTTTATAGAATCGAAAGGCGGCGACGCCCAGGTGCATACAGCGTACCTTATAATTACCGGCATTGTATTTTGCATAACCGTGCTCGCATCTATTGTGTGTTTCCGCGGAACCTTTAAAAATCCGGAACAAAAAAAATACATATTTTTTAAATTTCATCCGCTTTGGTACAGGTTGTTATCCCTGGCGTTGCTGAAAGGCTTGGCCCAGGGATTCCTGGTAACGGCGCCGGCAATGCTCATTATGTTATTGCTGGGAAAGGAGGGTGCATTGGGAACGGCTCAATCCGTTGGTGCGGTGATTGCCGCCGTAATTATGTACATAATCGGAAGGCTTTCCAAACCTTCCGATCGTATAAAAATATTTTCTGCCGGACTTATTTTATTTGCGTTAGGAGCTATTATCAACGGAGTTTTGTTTGATGGGGTTGGCGTGGTATTGTTTATTTTATTATTGCTGATTGCCAAGCCATTGCTCGATCTTGCTTATTTTCCCATTCAGTTTAAAGTAATTGATATTGTTTCAAAAATTGAGAAGCGGGGCGAGTTTGCTTATATTTTGAACCATGAAGCCGGCTTATATGTAGGCAGGTTTTTGGGCGCCGGTACCTTCCTGGTATTGGCTTATGCAATTTCTACAGAGATTGCCCTTGCGGTACGCGATCATCATTATTGCCGTGCTGCAATGTTATTCAATTGTTGTTGCCAAAAAAATTATCAGCAAGGGAAAAGAATTGGTTCCTGATGTTGCCGTTGTTGATATGAAAATTATCGATGAAACTGCGGCATCTGTTTTGTAAAAACTATTTAACTTGTCTTAAAACAAAGTACCATATATGCGACATCTGCTTAAAATTTTTCTGTTAACGTTTATTTTATTTCTGCAGTGTAATCACATCCCCTGCACAAGTGAAGCAGGAAGTTGTATCGCGTGTACAAAAGATGGCCGATTTTCCAAAGCCTTTTCAAATCATCGATTATAAACAACTGGCACAACGGTTTGACAGCACAGTTTATGATTTCAATGCAAAAGAAAAATATTGGCCGTTGGTTTGGGTGGACAGCAGTAAGAAAAATTTTCCGCAGAACGTTGTTGGTTTATATACCGCAATCGGCGATGTGCGCCAGGGGCCTTTAAACAACAACGGAATTTTTCATGAAGCACTGGCTACCATGGGCGCTGTGTTGGGCGCCACATTGGTTGGAATTGATAAAAGCAACCAGGGAAACACCGACTATGTAGCCATGCTTAAAAATTACTTTAACAGGGAAACCGGCTGGGACATTATGCAAAATAATACGTGCCCTGAAGTAGCATTGCTGGGCGGAGGTTATGGGCGCGATTGGTGGTACGATGTCTATCCGAACCTGCTATTTTATGCAATTGCGGATCTGTATCCTGAAGAGCCCGGCCTTAACGAAATCGCCAGAAGCATTGCTGAAAAATTTTATCAGGCGGATTCGATATTGAATGGAAATTATGATTGGTCTTATTTTGATTATGGCAGGATGAAGCCAATGAAAAATCAAATTTGTGCACAACCGGATGCGGCTGCCGGCCATGCATGGCTGTTGTATGCTGCCTATAAAAAGTTTGGAGATCGGCGGTATTTAAAGGGTGCGATGAGTGCCTTATCTGCATTGCAATCTCAAAAGATCAATCCAAGTTATGAGTTGCTGATGCCTTTTGGCGCGTATCTCTCGGCAAGAATTAATGCGGAAGAAGGAAGCAAATATGAGGTAAATAAAATGCTTGACTGGACTTTTGATGGAACCGCCGTTTGCCGCGAAGGGTGGGGCGTTTTGGTTGGAAACTGGAACGGTTTTGATATCTCCGGCATTGTAGGAAGCACCGTAGATCATGGTGGCTATGGATTTTTGATGAACACTTATGATGCAGCGTGGCCGTTAGTTCCTTTGGTACGATACGACCAGGCTTATGCAACGGCAATCGGTAAATGGATGCTGAATGCGGCAAACGCTGCCAGGTTTTTTTATCCTCAATATTTGCCCGCAGATCATCAAACTCTTCCCCAGTCTGCAGAAGTTACTAAAGGCGTTATCGCGTATGAAGGTCTCATCAAAAAATCTTCTTATACAGATCATGCCAACCTGAAAGGCCCCGTGGCGCAAGGTGATGGCCCGCTTTGGGTTCCCGGTAAAAATCCGCCGGAGAGCCAGTTCAGTGTTTATGGCAGTGGGCATGCGGGTATTTTCGGAAGCATCATCCGCAAAACCAACATTCCCGGCGTATTGCAATTAAACTTGCTGGCAACGGATTTCTACCGCGATCCGGCATATCCTTCGTATTTATATTACAATCCGTATTCAACGGCAAAAACGGTTTCTATCAATATTGATAAGGGTAAAAAAGTTGACTTGTACAATACGGTATCAGGAAAATTTATTGCGCGTGGCGTTTCATCCAAAGGTTCAATCAATCTTCCGGCTAAAAACGCTGCTGTGATTGTTTGTGTTCCTGCGGGCGGCAGGGTTTCGTACGATAAAAATAAAATGCTGGTAGATGGAGTGGTAGTTGATTATCTATCCAAAGGGAAATAAATTTACTTAGCGATTAGGCATCGCTGTTAGTGCCGGCTATTCATCTATTCGTTATCAAAAACTGAAACTTAAAAATCTACAAAATGGCTTATGCAGACAAGATAAATAAAGCATAACAGTGATGGTGAAACGAAATAGTCTCATTACAGTAACACTACTTTCCCGGTTCTCACCGATTCATCGCAGGCGAAGGCGATTCGCAGGCTGTTGACCGCGTCGGCAGCGTGTTCCGAGAGATCAAGGTCTTCCACGATCGATCTTAAAAAATACCGCTGCTCGCGGTTGCATAATTCCTGGTGATCAGGTTCATCTGCCAGGTCGATCCAACTGTCTTCCTTTGTAAAATTTCCGTTTTCATCAATATCCGCAGGATGAAACCTGATCGATTCTGTTTTTGTATGCGCTTCAATCGATGATGATTTTCCTGCACCCGCCGCATTTTTTGCAACGATAGAAACAGCGCCTTTCGGGCCAAAAACATCTTTTATAAAAAAAGCGGTTTCGCTGATCATCGGCCCCCAGCCGGCTTCATACCATCCCACAGAGCCATCATCGAAGCGGATCTGAAGTTGCCCATAATTGTAATTGGTTGCAGGAATTTCTTCTGTAAGTCTTGCACCGATTGCGTAAACCTGTACCGGCTTTGATCGCGTCATCTGGCACATTACATCAATATAGTGCACACCACAATCAACAATGGGGCTCAAACTTTTCATCAGGTTGCGGTGAACATTCCATCTTTCCGCGAAGCTTTGCTGGTTAAGATTCATCCGCATTACCAGCGGCTTTCCAAGTTCCCGGGAGAGTTCAATAAAGCGCTGCCACGAAGGATGGTGCCGCAATATATATCCTACCATCAATTTTTTATTTGCTTTTTTAGCGGCAGCAACAACACGTTGGGCGCCTTCTACAGTTGCCGCCAACGGCTTTTCTATAAAAACATGGCAACCGCTTTCAAAAGCCTGTATAGCCAAACTTTCGTGTGTATCGGGATAAGTGGAAATACAGACAGCATCCGGCTTTGTGGTATTCAATGCTTCCGTCATGTCGTTAAATAATGGATATTTATTGCCAAGCCGCGCATTAAGCTCGTCTTTGGATTTTCCTCTTGAAACGAGCCCGCAAATTTCAAAGCCATCTATATGGTGGTAAGCAGTTGCATGAGACGAGCCCATGTTGCCGCAGCCAACTACCAGCACACGAAATGGTTTTTTATTATCACGCATGTTCAGAATTTTTTATTGAAGAATTTATTTCAGTTCGCGGATTATAATATTTTTCCATCTTACTTTAATTCCGCCGCCAGAGTGTATCTGTAATGCGATAACGCCTTCGCCTTTTCCAATTAATGAATCTTTAAGATAGACCATTTTTTTACCGTTGAGCCACGAGGTGATCTCATCATTATTTACTTCGATTTTCATGGTGTTCCACTCTTCCGGCTTTAGCGTTTTTTCATCTTCAGGATTGGGTTTTATCAGCCAGCCTCTGCCGTAAGATTCATAAATTCCTCCTGTGTGAAGGCCCGGTGGCGCTACTTCTACCTGCCAGCCGCTTATTTTGGTTCCCTCAACCGACGAGCGGATAAATACACCGCTGTTGCCATTTGCTTCCTGCTTGAAATCGAGCGTTAATACAAAATTTTTGTAAGGCTTTTCTGTTGTTAAATAACCATATTCTTTATCGGGCCCGCTTTCTGAAACGAGCTCACCGTTTTCAACATACCATTTTTCAGTGCCGTTTATCTTCCAGCCGGAAAGATCTTTCCCGTTAAACAGTGGAACAGACCGCTGCGAATAACACATCATGCCCGAGATCAAAAAACAGCCGACAAAAAATAGATATTTTTTCATGATTTAAATTTTTAAGTGTTGTCAAAAATAACTCTTATGAATCAATCTAGTTCTTCCCGGCGTACCGTTTTTTAAAAAAGTGGAATTTCTACTTTTTGGTTTATATAAGATCCGCAACTAGATCTGGATGCCAACGCCGCGTTTCTTTTTTATAAGTGAAAAATTATTTTATGGAAATAAAAAAAATTATATTCTGGTCTGTTATATATTTACATCTTATGTCATTACTGGAAAAGCAATTAGTTATTAAGCGCTCCAAAATACCCGGCGCCGGAAAGGGTTTATTTACCAAAAAATTGATTCCGAAAGGAACGCGCATTATTGAATACACGGGGCGTGTTACCACCTGGAAAGATGTGCTCAATGGACCTGAATTTAACGCCTATGTTTATTATATTTCGCGCAATCATGTAATAGATGCCAAACCTTTTACTGAATCCCTGGGCCGCTATGCCAACGATGCCACCGGTTTAAGTAAAACAAAAGGTGTGTCTAACAATTGTGAATATGTCGTGGACAAGAAGCGCGTATTTATGGAATCCACAAAAGACATTCCGGCAGGCGGAGAAATTTTGGTTTCTTATGGAAAAGAATATTGGGATGTAATTAAGCAAAATATCAAATTGCAAAAGCAGGAAGAAAAGAAAGCCAAGCTTGAATTGTCCCGCGCCAAATAATTTCAGCGTTTTCTCAAAAAGCGAAAATCTATTTTTTGGCTTACATGAACTCTTTTGACGGGCGCTATAACATCGATGCATAATCGAAAAAATTCCGATACATTTTGTAGGATATTACACTATTCGGCCAAATATATTTTTCCGAAAAAAAATAGATGTTATGAGAAAGTTGCGGCAATTCGCCTTTACAATTACTAAATTTATTTAGTTAACATTTTGATAACCTCTCAACAAAATCGTTACAATAATTCTAATTTTGCGAAATGCAAATAGAGATATTAAAATCGAAAGTCCACCGGGCGGTAATTACCGAAGCGAATTTAAACTATGTAGGAAGTCTGACGCTTGATGAGGACCTGATGGATGCAGCTAACTTGATTGAAAATGAGAAGATTACGGTTGTTAATGCCAATAATGGTGAACGCATAGAAACGTATCTGATCAAAGGAAAAAGAGGCAGCGGCGTAGTTTGCCTGAATGGACCGGCAGCAAGAAAGGGCGTGGAAGGCGATGTGGTGATCATCATCTCGTACGCGCAGATGGATTTTGAGGAAGCAAAATCATTTAAGCCGTCTGTCGTTTTTCCAAAAGCGGGCAACAAATTATAAAATTTTTACGGTTGAATTGAATGAAGGCATTCACCTGATGCTTTTCATTTGTAGAAGCATGTTTTGAGTTGGAATTTGTTTGTTGTTATCGCAATAAAATTTTTAATGCATGAGCAAAGTGAACTTTATTACCTTAGTAACTCCAGAGATTTCTTTTTCAAAGACCTTATCACCTTATTTCCTATTTTAGAGTTTTTTGATAATGCTTCGTGAAGGTTTTATGCTCCTCGGCCAAAGACAGCTTTTTATATCATTCCGGTTGGTTAAGAATGTATTTGCATAATATATCCGCATCAGTCTCTTGCGACTTACTTTCTGAAAGAGAGGTAATCTGTTTTGAGTAATCAGCATAAAATGAGTATCAAAATCGTTGTATTCCATCTTCATCTTTAATTCTTAATAAGGTAATAAGGTTGTTTTAAGTTGAAATTTGTTTGTTACTAAGGTAATACGGTTTTTAATGAACGAGCAAGCAGACCTCATTACGTTAGTACCGAAGTACTTCCACCTTATTATCTTTCGTCTCTAACGGTTTTTGATCTTCAAATAGCTTTGCTTCATTAATTCAGTTCGGTTTTGAATTGAGATTTGTTTGTTAATAAGATAATAAAGCTTTTAAGGGATTATTAAATGTCGTGAAGAGAAGACATAATTAATTTCTATAACGATGGAACGACCGGGGCAAACATAATTAGTGAATATTGAGGAGGACCCAGATACGATGAGCAATGAGCAATGAAAGGAAAAGACCATAACTGTAATGCGTAAACGTAATACTTGTTTTTGATCCGGCAATATTTACAAATTTAGCGGCTTCATTTTCGGCACAAGAAAATGCATGATGAGCCACGCTAACAGGTATATGCCGGCGCAAAGAGCAAACATGATGTAATAGGCTATTTCAATTTTGCCGATGGAGCGATAATAGACAAACATATTTTTTTGCACCAATAGTGTCAGCAAGATTCCACCCACTCCGCCAAACATTCCGCCAATGCCGGTTACTGAAGCCGTTGCAGATTTAGGAAACATATCACTCACTGTTGTAAAAATGTTGGCGCTCCATGCCTGGTGCGCGGCAGCCGCCAATCCGATGATGAGCACTGCCAGCCACATGTTAATGCTTCCCGCAAGTTGTGCAAAAAGTATGGGCACTACCAAAAATGCAAAGGCCAGCATGGATGTTTTGCGCGCTTTAAAAACAGGCCAGCCTTTTTTAATCAGAGACAACGGAAGCCAGCCTCCGCCTATACTTCCGATGGTTGATAACAGGTAAACTGCTGCAACAGGAATTGCGATTTCGGTAAGAGACAGATGATATTGGCTTTCTAAAAAATCGGGAAGCCAAAAAAGATAGAACCACCAAACCGGGTCGGTAAGAAACTTGCCGATAGCAAATGCCCATGTTTGTTTGTAACTTAATAATTTGCGCCAGGATATTTTTTCACCGGCCAGTTCAGCAGCCGCTGTTACGTCGTTATCACTTTCAATATAAATTAATTCTTCGGCAGAAAGGCGCTTCTGTTTTTGCGGAATCTCGTAAAAAATAAACCAAAAGATCAGCCAAATAAATCCTACCATTCCCGTTAGAATGAAAGCCCATTTCCAGCCCCATGCCACTGCAATAAAAGGTACGGTCAAGGGTGCGATAATTGCGCCCACATTGGTTCCGGAATTAAATATTCCTGTTGCCAATGCTCTTTCTTTTTTTGGAAACCACTCTGCTACAGTTTTTATTGCTGCCGGAAAATTTCCTGATTCTGTTAGTCCTAAAAATGAGCGTACTACAGCAAAACTAAAAACGCCTGATGCAAAGGCATGGCATACGGCTGCAAGACTCCATAAGCCTGTTGACAGGGCATAGCCAATCTTAGTGCCCAACTTATCAATGATTCTTCCTGCGCCCAACATCCCAAATGCATAAAAGAATTTAAAGGCAATTTCTACATTGGAATAGTCAGCATCGTTCCAATGCAATTCATTTGTAAACACCGATTTCAACAGGCTGATCACCTGCCGGTCGAGGTAGTTGATGGTGGTTGCAAAAAATATCAGTGCACAAATTGTCCACCGGTATCGGCCCATAGTTTTCTGCATGGCTTTTGGTTTTGGTGGCTTATCTGAGCGATTTCAAAATCTCTAATGCCTGCTTCGTAAGCGCTTCTATTTTTGTATAATCTTTTTGTTCAAGCAATTGGTTGCTGATGAGCTTGCTGCCCATTCCAACCGCACACACGCCGGCTTTGAGCCATGCTGCAATATTTTCTTTGTCAAGGTCTACACCGCCTGTTGGCATAAATAACAAGCCGGGAAATAATGGTTTGATGGAGCTCATGAATTCAGGGCCTAAAAGATTTCCGGGAAAAAGCTTGATCATCTTTGCGCCCAATGTTTCTGCGCGGATTATTTCAGAAGGCGTCATACATCCGGGTATCCAAAGCATTTCATTTTTATCGGCCACCGATGCCACTTCTTCAATTAAGCCCGGGCATATAATAAAGTCTGCGCCCGCCTCAATAAAGGTTTGCGCCGCTTCCCCGTTTTTTATGGTGCCGATACCGAGGTACATTCCGGGCAATTCTGCGTCGCATAACTCACGCATTTTTTTAAAATTCTCCAGCGCTGCTGCGCCGCGGTTGGTATATTCTACGGCTCTTATTCCTGCGCGATACAATGCTTTTAAAACCTCTAAACTTACGGTTGTGTCCTTATAAAAATAGAGAGGCAAAATTCCCTGCTCAGGAATCAACTGCAATAGATCGGTTTTTTTACTCATGGCGATTTTATATTTAACAATGATATTGGATTTATGTTATTTATCCATATTTTTTTATGCAATCGCTGCCGGAGATTTTTAAATATTTGTGTTGAATATTCTTGTTGTTTAAACAAATAAGAAAGAGATTTGGCTTGTTGCATTTCAAGTAATCAAAATCATTTATAACAAAATTACCAAAGGATCATGTCAAAAAAAGTTGTTACACTTGGCGAAATCATGCTTCGCTTATCCACTCCCGAATTTAAAAGATTTGTGCAGGCAGACAGCTTTGATGTTACCTATGGCGGCGGCGAAGCGAACGTGGCTGCGGCGCTTTGCAATTACGGGCTGCAGGGAGTATTTGTTTCGAAAGTTCCTGACAATGCAATTGGCCAGTCGGCCATCAACCATCTGCGGCGTTATGGCGTGGATACACAGTTTGTAGCGCGCGGCGGAAAAAGATTAGGGATTTATTTTTTGGAAAGCGGCGCTTCAATGCGTGCGTCGCAGGTAATTTATGATCGTGCAGATGCCGCCATTTCGGAGGCGGCGATTTCAGATTTTGATTTTGATAAAATATTTGAAGGCGCCTCGTGGTTTCATACAACGGGCATCACGCCTGCATTAAGCGATAAGGCGGCCGCTTTAACCGAAGCGGCGTTGAAAGCCGCACGGTCAAAGGGTATCACTACCAGTATCGATCTCAACTATCGCAAAAAATTATGGAGCAAAGAAAAAGCAAGGGAAGTAATGACCAATCTTTGCCAATATGTAGATGTTTGTATTGGTAATGAAGAAGACGCTGAAACCACTTTAGGATTTAAGAGCAAGGGCACAGATGTTACCAAAGGCGAATTAAATCTTGATGGTTATAAAGATGTGTTTCAGCAGATGAAAGATAAATTTGGTTTCAAATACATTGCGTCAACGCTCAGGGAAAGCCATAGTGCATCCGATAATGGATGGAGTGCGCTGGTGTATGATGGCAATGAATTTTATCATTCGAAGGAATATGAAGTGCGTATTGTTGACCGCGTAGGAAGCGGCGACTCATTTGCCAGTGGATTTATTTACGGATTGGTTACAGGGATGGCATTAAATGAGGCTGCGGAATTTGGTGTAGCGGCTTCTGCGCTGAAACACACGATACCAGGGGATTTGAACCATGCAACGCTTAGTGAAGTTGAAGGATTGATGAAGGGCGATGCATCGGGCAGAGTTCAGCGATGAGATAATTGGTCATGTTTAAGAAATGCGATAATCTATATTTTGACTTATCTCTCACAGAAATTTATCGCCGGTTTCTCGCAGATAGACGCAGATGTAAGGCACGCTGATTCACGCTGATCAAATCTGCGAAAAAAAATTTGCGAAAATCTGCAAGGAAAAATTCAGCAAAAAAATTACCAACCAAAATAATTCTTTGCATTATAGTAGCAAATATCCCGGATGATTTTTCCCGTCCATTCGATATCATCGGGCAATTCTCCACGCTCAATTTCTTCGCCCAATAAATTACAAAGAATTCGCCGGAAATATTCATGCCGCGGGTAGGAGAGGAAGGAGCGGGAGTCGGTGAGCATTCCCACCATCCTGCTAAGCAAACCCATATTGGATAAGGCATTAAGCTGTTTGATCATTCCATCTTTCTGATCGAGAAACCACCACGCAGAGCCAAATTGAATTTTACCGGGAATGGTGCCATCGTTAAAATTGCCGGCCATGGTTGCGATCATTTCATTATCTGCCGGGTTTAAATTATAAAGAATGGTTTTGGTTAGTTGATTGGTGGCATCCAGGCGGCTTAAAAATTTTGCCAGCGATTTGCCCTGTGAATAATCACCGATGGAATCCCAACCTGTATCGGGGCCCAGTTGATGGAGCATTCTTAAATTATTATTTCTAAACGCACCCAAATGATATTGTTGAACCCATCCTTTTTCCCAATCCCATTTGGCAAAAACATAAAGCATTGCAGATTTAAATTTTGCCTGTTCAGCCGCAACAAGTTCTTTGCCACTGCTAATTTTGATGAAGATGTCATTGATCTCATCTTCCGTATAGTCTTCCGCAGAAACGTAGTCCAATCCATGATCAGAGACACAACAACCCATTGTTGCAAAAAAATCGTGACGTTTGTGTAACGCTTCAAGATAAGTGCTATAAGATGTAATGATTACACCGCTTACCTTTTCCAATTTTTTCGTGTAAGCATTGAATGCAGAAGCATTACTGACATCCATTGCTTTATCCGGACGGAAGGCGGGTAATATTTTTATTTCAAAACCATCGTCTTTTATCTTTTGGTGATGTTCTAAAGTATCTGTTGGATCATCTGTGGTGCAAACTACTTTTACATTCATTTTTCGTAACAGGTTGCGCACTGAATATTCTTTGGTCTGCAATTTTTTGTTGCACTCATCGTAGATCTTTTCCGCGCATTGGCAGGATTTAAGATTTCATGCACATCAAAATATCTTTGCAGTTCCAGGTGCGTCCAGTGATAGAGCGGGTTTCGCAGCGTATAAGGAACCGTTTCGGCCCACTTTTTAAACTTTTCATAATCGCTTTTATCGCCGGTGCAATAGCTTTCGTCAACGCCGTTGGTGCGCATGGCACGCCATTTATAATGATCGCCATACAGCCATATTTGCGTAAGGTTTTCAAAATTGATATCATTGGCAATCTGCTCTGCAGGCAAGTGGCAATGGTAATCTATAACAGGCATTTGCTTCGCGAAATCATGGTATAATTTCTTGGATGTTTCCGTTTGAAGTAAAAAATTTTCGTCTAAAAATGGTTTCATAAAATCGATTTCTTCCAGCAAATGGATTTAATATTTTTGTTTGATCTATGCGATGATCTCAAAAGAGAAACTTTTAAAATTGCAATGTAAACACAGTGCCCTGGCCCCTGATAGAATGAACGTGAATATTTCCTTTGTGAAGCATCATAATTTGTTTACACAAGCTTAAGCCGATGCCACTGCCGTTTTTCTTGGTGCTGAAGAACGGAATAAAAATATTTTCCATGATATCATCGGGAATGCCCGGACCGTTATCGCTCACTTTCAACAAAATCTTTTGTTTATCTGATAAGCCTGATGACAACACAATTCTCGCGTCATTCCTGTCTTTTACGGCTTCCATCGCATTTACGATAAGATTAATAAGCACCTGCTCGATAAGGCTGGTATCGGCCTCAAGTATCTGCGATGTATCTTTTAATACAATATCCATTTCGATATTTTTTTGATCGAGCGTTGGTTGCATCAATTGATAGAGGCTTTCAAAAAGATCCCGCACCAAAATTTTTGAAACGTTAGGCTTGGAGATCTTATTGAGGCTGCGATAGGTTTCTGCAAACTTTAATAAACTTTCGCTGCGCCGCTTGATGGTGTCTATGCCAATCTCAAGATCGTGGACGGCGCCATCTTTATTTTGAATATGCGGTATTGATTTTTCGAGCCTGTTTTTTAAAGTGTCTGCCAGCGAAGAGATGGGCGCAACAGAGTTCATGATCTCATGCGTCATTACACTTAATAATTTTTTCCAGGCTTTGGATTCGGTTTCATCAATGGCTTCATTGATATTTTGAAATGCGATCAGCATAAATTTTCTTTCATCTGTTTGAAAGGCAGTGGCGGATAATAATATTTTAAGCGTTCGTCTCTCCAGGTGGGCCACGGTTATTTTTCCTTCTGAAGGCTTAAGGCCGATCACATCTTTATATAATTTGAAATCGCGTTTCTCCAATGAATGGATGGTTTTAAGATAAGGCAATTGCAAAAGTCGTTTCAGCGATTCATTCATCCAGATTATTTCTCCGGTTTCCAGGTCGTAAGATATGATTCCTGTATCTACCAGTTCAAGTATTTTTTGAAGATATTGATAAGACGTTTCTTTTTCCTTACTGATAACTTTAAACGTGCTGTTAATTTGATTGAAACCTTCCCGTAACGGCTGAAGTTCAACAGGGGCGTGCTTTACATCGAAATTCCTTGAAAAATCCCGGTAATGAACAGACTCTACAAACTGGTTAAGTTCCACCTGCGCTTTGTTTTGAAAACGATAGAGTTCCACAAACTGGTAGATCACCACCGGCAACACCAATACGATATAAACAGGCAGGCCTTTTATCAGCAAAAATGACAATGTCATTAATGTTACAAACAACAGCGTGATCCTTGCTAAAATCCGGAATTCCAATTTCTTAAACATCGCGGGACAATTTTTACGTTTGGTAAACCGCCGGCATGTTGGGCGGTTTGTATGTTGCTAACGGGTTTTTGTTTTAATCATTCTATTTTTTAAAAATGCAAAAACTACATTTTCACTTATCTCAATTTAGTTGAACGCTGAACAAATCTGTAATGGAGCGTTTTTATTTCATCACTAAATATCATACTTGCTCAATCTCCTGTACAGCGCTGTCCTGGTAAGCCCAAGCTCTTTTGCAGCGCGACTTATATTGCCGTTGTGTTTTTCTATCACCCTGAGAATGGTACTCTTTTCAACCGAATTTAAATTCAGGTCTGTGGGCTCTTTTTCCGGCAATGCCGGCGATTCAATAGGAGAAAATATAAGATCTGCAGAAGAAAGATCTTCTCCTTCCGACATAATTACCGCGCGCTCCATTGTGTATTGCAATTCGCGCACATTGCCCGGAAATAGGTACTGCTTTAATTTTTCTGTTGCTTTTGGATCCAGCACAGGCTCTGGCTTCATATATTTACGCGCATATATGCCTGCAAAATGTTTTGCCAATAAAATAATATCATCTCCTCTTTTGCGCAAAGGCGGCACCATTATTTCAACCGTGTTAATTCTATAAATAAGATCTTTTCTAAAGCGGTTTTCGTTGGCCAGTTCCGTAAGAGGCAGATTGGTGGCGCATATCAGCCGGATATCGATGTTGGCGGGTGTGTTGCTTCCCAGGCGTGTAACCTGCCTGTTTTGCAAAACGCTTAATAATTTTGATTGCTGTTGAAGAGAAATATTTCCAATCTCATCGAGAAATAAAGTGCCTCCGTGTGCAGATTCAAATCTTCCTTCGCGGTCTTCAGCGGCGCCGGTAAAGGCACCTTTTTTATGGCCGAACAATTCGCTTTCAAAAAGTGATTCTGTTAAGGCGCCCACATCTACTTTTACAAACGGTTTTTTTGCGCGCAGCGAATGCTGATGAATGGCCTTTGCAATCAGATCTTTTCCGGTTCCGTTTTCGCCAAGAATTAAAATGTTGGCATCTGTTGGGGCAATCTTTTCTATCTTAAAAAAGATGTCGTGCATTGCTTCAGAATTGCCGATCAATTCTTTTCCGATCACCGGAGAAGCAATGGCAGCAATGCCTGCAGGCGTTTTTTCTTTTCCTTTAAGAGTTTCTTTTATGGTTTCTACCAGCTTTTCGTTGTGCCAGGGCTTTACAACGAAATTGGCGGCGCCTTCTTTTAATGAGCGCACTGCCAGATCAATATCCCCATAAGCGGTAATCATGATAACGCACATGTTCGGATCTTGCGAAATAATTTTTTTCAACCAAAAAATGCCTTCGTTGCCCGTGTTGATGCTGCTGTTGAAATTCATATCCAGCAATACAAGATCAAATTTGGTTGCGCTCATCAGCGACTTAATACTCTCGGGCGATTTTTCCGTTACTACCAATTTGGCTTCCGTTTTTAATAAAAGCTTTACCGCAGTAAGCACATCCACATCGTCGTCGATAACCAAAATGTTGGCATTTTTTAAAACCATCGTTATTTTTTAATTCAGATTTAAAGAAAATTCAACAAAAAGATGCTGCAGCCAGCGGTTTGTCTTTTGCGAAAATTGATAATTAAAATGTTATTATGATGCAAGTTTACCATTTTAAAAGATTTAAAAGTGAAAAATCTATAAAAAAGCTTTCGACATGTACGCCTGTTTCAAAACCGTATATAGCCTGTATCAAAAGCGAACAGCGGAATGAGGGTTGAATTTTTTAGCATGTTGAAAAACAGCTTGTTATGAATTGGCACACTTGTATCATATGCTATGGCAAATTCGCAAACACAAAAAAACAAAACACCAAGCGAAAGAAAAAGAGCCGGAAGTTAAATCAGTAAAGAATAAAAAAAGATTGTAACAAAAACGGCACAGCGGCGTAATAACAACTTAAGCAAAACCATAATTATCATAAATCAAAAAACTAAAAATCATGAAACTTCAATCAAACAATCTCCTGGAAACACTTAGTGTGAACGAAGTAAAAAATTTAACCAGGGAAGTAAAGGAAACCTTATGTGCCGATTTTAAAATCGCCAGGAAAAAACTATTTACATCTGCTGAGTTATGGAATATCCATCGCGGGCAAAAGAATTTTGCTGCGAGAAGATTTTATGGATATTAAAATTTAAACATCAACCCAAACAAAAAAAATTAAAATCATGAAAACTCAATCTCAAAATTTATTGGCATCGCTTAGTTATAGCGATATCAAAAATCTTACCGCCGAAGTGAAGGGAAACTGTTTGCCCCAACTTCAAAAAAGACATGCAAAAAAGTTTTACGGCTGCAGAATTATGGGATATTCAACGCCGCAGAAAAAACATGAACAACAGAAAATTTTATGCGTAGGCCATTGTCATTCTATGTATAGCCCGATCAAAATGATTGTATCAATATTGAACGGACATTGTATCGAAACCGAACACAATTATCAAAAAACTGTTTCCTATACGCTTGAAAAACAATCACTTACATTATGGCATGGGTTTGTGTACTGATGGTAAGGAAAAATAAAAAAACCTCAAGGCAAAAAGAAATATTATAAAAATGGATAGAGTAATTGAAAAAAAGAAATGGTCTGCAAAAAGGATATTAACAATTGCAGGAATTGTTGGAATAGTAGCGCTTATTTTCTTAAGTTATTATTTTACATCAGGCAGCAGCAAGTTGAATGTAGATACTGAACGCATTACTATCAGTGAAATAAAGAAAGGTACTTTCCAGGAATTTATTCCGGTGAATGGAGTTGTGCTTCCGCTAACCACCATTTACCTCGATGCTGTTGAAGGCGGCCGTGTGGAAGAAAAATTTGTAGATGATGGAACTGTATTAAAAAAAGGCCAGCCCATTCTGAGGCTTTCCAATACAGATCTTCAATTGGGTCTTGTTACACAACAAACCAATGTGTACAACCTGCTTACGCAGATGCAGATTTCAAAAAATGCTGCCCAACAAAATACAGTTGGCAAACTCAATCAAATGACGGATGTAGAGAGCCAGCTAAAAGAAGCCGAGCGCGTGTATAAATTAGATAAACATTTGTACGATGAAAAAGTAATTGGCTCCCAGGAATACGAGCAGGCATTAAATAATTACAATTACTTACTTCAAAAGAAAAGACTCAGCGACAAGATATTGCAACAGGATTCTGCTTCTACCCAACAGCAGCTAACACAAGCCAGGCAATCGTTTGAAGGCTCTCAAAATGCATTGAATGTAATGCGGCAGAAGGTAGGCGACCTGATTGTTCGCGCGCCAATTGATGGCCAGCTTACTTCACTTGATGCAGAAATAGGCCAGTCTAAAAACAAAGGTGAGCGCCTTGGGCAGATAGATGTACTGGATGGTTACAAAGTGCGCGTAGATATTGATGAACATTATATCTCAAGAATATTTATTGGCCTGAAAGGTGATTTTGATTTCAATAATAAAACCTATAAACTCGAAATAAAGAAAGTTTACACGCAGGTAACCAATGGCCGTTTCCAGGTTGATATGGAATTTACGGATGAAGTGCCTAAGGGAATCCGCCGTGGACAAACATTACAGATTCGTCTTGCATTAAGCGATGAAACGCAGGCGGTGCTTTTGCCAAAAGGAGGTTTCTACCAAAAAACAGGTGGCAACTGGATATTTAAAGTAAGTGAAGATGGAAAAACCGCTTACAAAGTTGACATTCAACTGGACAGACAAAACCCTGATTATTATGAAGTATTGCAAGGCTTGAAGCCGGGTGATAAAGTGGTTACCAGCAGCTATGAAAATTATGGAACCATGCAGGAGCTTGTGCTAAAGAAACCGTGACAAGAAATGGATCAATTTTCTTTTAAAAAAAATGCAAAAAACTATAAAACAACTTTTATGAACAAGAAATTTTTAATGAAGATCTCCATTGTATTTCTTTTGTTCGTGTGCTCATTTTTACTGCAATGGAAAGCTGGCTTTGCCAAAACAAATTGTTCACTGAATTTTCAAAAAATTCAGAGTTGAAAAATGTTGCCTTTCGGAAGAAAAAGTCAACGTTGCAGATCATGGAAGCTTTCCGTATGAAGATTTTCTAATTAAAATTTAAATTAACACTCACAGATAAAAAAAACACAAACCATGATCAAGATTAAAGATCTGGAAAAAATATACCGCACTGAAGAAGTGGAAACGGTTGCATTAAACAAACTTTCATTCAACGTAAAGGAAGGCGAATTTGTTGCGGTGATGGGCCCTTCGGGATGCGGTAAATCTACCTTGTTAAATATCCTCGGATTGCTCGATGATCCGGATAGCGGAAGCTTTCTTTTCAACGGTATTGAAGTGGCACATTTCAATGAGAGAAAAAGGGCCGACCTGCGCAAACGCAATATTGGCTTCGTTTTCCAAAGTTTTAACCTGATCGATGAATTAACCGTTTTTGAAAACGTTGAATTGCCTTTGATCTATCTTGGTGTGAAGGCCGATGAAAGAAAAAAACGCGTTGAAGCAGTATTGGATAAAATACAGATCATGCATCGTAGAAATCACTATCCACAGCAATTATCGGGCGGACAGCAACAGCGTGTTGCCGTTGCCAGGGCAGTGGTTAATAATCCAAAACTGATTCTTGCGGATGAGCCTACAGGAAACCTTGATTCATCAAACGGTAATGAGGTAATGCAAATGCTTACAGACTTAAATGAACAAGGCACTACCATCATTATGGTTACGCACAGCGAGCACGATGCGCGCTACAGCCATCGTATCATCCGTATGCTGGACGGACAAACTGTAACAGAAAATATATTGGTGTAAATGAATCGCAGCGGGCTTCGGCCGAGCATCAATATTTTGGAATTTTAATCAAAAGAAAAATGAAAAAATATTTAATTATCGGATTGCTATTTTTTTGTTCGGCATGTAAGAAACAGGAAAACAGTAACCGCCCGGGAGTATTGTATACAGACCTCAACGACAAAGAAATTAAATTTCATGATCATTTCTTTTTAGACCTGAATAAAGATGGCGAAGCCGATGTATTTTTTAGCACCCTGCTTGTTGGCGATCCTATTGCAAAACAGGACAAGAAAAAATACTACGTTAGCTCGAGGATCAATAGCTTTTTGCCGGTAAATTCCAACGAAAACGCGCCTGTGTTAAATAAAGGCGATCGCGTGCCAACCGGAAATTTTCAAGGTTATACCTGGTATGAAGTTTCCTGGGTAGAACTGGTGCAAAAAGTTACCGGAATATCAGGACCCTCATTTTGGGAAGGCGTATGGAAAAACAGCAGCCATCAATATTTGCCAATCCAGGTTAAAGTAAATAACCAACGATTTACAGGATGGGTTGAGCTAAGTTTTGATATGAACGAAGAAAAAATCATTCTTCATAAAGCGGCCATATCGCTTGAACCAGGAAAAGAACTGACCGCGGGCAGTTAATAATTAACTCCGTATAGGTGCTAAGGTTGAATCAGCGCGGTAAAAATTTAAATAGTTCATAGCACATCAATATAAAATCATGATAAAAAATTATCTTAAGACGGCGTGGCGGAGTTTATTAAAAAATAAATTTTACACAGCTATCAATGTCAGTGGTTTGGCAGTTGGCCTGGCGACGGGAATTATGCTGTTGTTGTGGGTGCAGAATGAGTTGAGCTATGATAAGTTCAATAAAGATTACCAGCATATTTACCGGTTAAGTACACATTTTAATTCCAATGGAGAAACTCACACATGGACCGGAGTGCCTGCACCATTATCGGTGTTTGCTAAAAACATACCCGGCGTGGAATCTGTTGTGAGAACGTCAAAGGATTTTGACCAGGTATCTTTCCAATAAGGAAAGAACCCGAATAATTGATGGAAATTTAATTGCATATGTTGACAGTGGCTTTTTTAATATGTTTAGTTTTTCTTTATTAAAAGGAAACAAACAAAACGTTTTCCCCAACAACTATTCTGTTGTTCTTACCCAATCCACTGCACAAAAACTTTTTGGTAATGAAGACGCGATGGGAAAAACGGTTAATTTCTTCAAAAAAAGTTTTATAGTAACAGGCGTACTGGAAGACTTCCCTGATAACTCTTCTATTCAATGTGATGCCATTTTTCCAATGGGTTTATATGCTCAACAATTTACGGCTAATGGTGGAAACGGCGATTGGAAAACTATAGATGAAGACATGGGTAATTTCGGATTTACCACTTATGTAAAACTGCAGCCTGGTGCAAATTCCGTTAAAACAGGGCAGGCATTTTCGGCGGCTTATAAAAAAGCGCGCAACGGTGATACTAATGCTTCTTTTGGACTGCAAAATCTAGCAGATATCCATTTAGTAAGCGCTGATGGAAATAATGCAGCAATTGAGAATGGTGCAAATATTTATGCTGGTAGTAATTTTATTATTGGCAATTGCAAGCATTAATTATGTAAATCTTTCCACCGCGCGGTCATTGATCCGTGCAAAAGAAGTGGGTATCCGTAAAATTATTGGTGCCAGAAAAGGGCATTTATTTTTTCAGTTTACGATAGAAACGATATTGTTATTTTGTTTTGCGACGGCGTTAGCAATTTTATTAATATTCCTCCTGATGCCGCTATACAACGACATTTCGGGAAAATCTTTATCATTTAGTTTCTTTGATGCGAACGTTTGGAAAGTAGCCGGCCTGGCAGTTTTAGGCACGTTGATCGCTTCAAGTATTTATCCCGCTATTTTACTTTCTTCCTTTAAGCCAATTGAATCTTTAAAAGGGAAAATTTCTTCAGGATTAGGTATTGCATCTTTCAGGAAAGCGCTGGTTGTTTTTCAATTTGCCATTTCTGTCATCCTATTGATCTGCACCATCATCATGAGCAATCAAATGAGTTTCATTAAAAATAAAGATTTGGGATATGATAAAAGCTTTGTCTTTTCAGTACCGTTACCGGATGAAGTAGTCAATCATATAGATGCAGTGAAAACAGCTTTGATAAGTGAAACGGGCATTTTAAATGTTGGGGCATCTAATGCCTATGATTTTTCAAATGTGAGCCAGTCAACCGGTGACCTTGATTGGGAAGGAAAACCGGCAAACAGCAATTTAATTATTAACCAGCTTGCTGCCGATAAAGATTTTATTCCCACTATGAAAATAAGATTTGTTGAGGGCAGTAATTTCTCCGGCACTCCTGCTGATAGTTCTCATTTTATTTTAAATGAAACAGCGGTACAAAAAATGGGTTTGAAGCCGCCTTATGTAGGCCAGCAAATTTCTTTTCATGATAACAAAGGAATTATTATAGGCGTGGTTCAGGATTTTAATTTTCAGTCGTTAAAAGAGAAAATTTCCCCTTTAATCTTTTTTACCGGATGGGATAAAAATATTCTTTATGTGCGCACAACAGGCCAAGGCGCACAGCAGGCCATCACTTCCGCAGAAAAGCAATATAAAAAGTATGGAGGTGACAGCCCTTTCGGATATAATTTTTTAGACAAAAGTTTTGAAGCGCAGTATAAATCTGACCAGCGCTCAGGTGTGCTCTTTAACGTTTTTGCAGGCATCGCCATTTTTATTTCCTGCCTGGGTTTATTCGGTTTGGCAACCTACACTGCAGAAGTAAAGAGAAAAGAAATAGGTATCAGAAAAGTGTTGGGATCCAGTGTTAGCGGCATTGTACAAATGATCAGTAAAGACTTTTTAAAATTGGTGATTATCTCAATTGTAGTAGCAGTGCCCACTGCCTGGTGGGCAATGAATAAATGGCTGGAAGGATTTGCCTACAGAGTAACTATATCGTGGTGGGTGTTTGCGATTGCGGGTATCATGGCTTTATTGATAGCATTGATAACAGTAAGCTACCAGGCAATAAAAGCGGCCATTGCCAACCCTGTAAAGAGTTTACGTTCGGAGTAGAATTGCGCCATGTGGCGTTCGGCAATGTTGGTTAAGAATTGTACATGTTCGTTTCTTAGAGAAATTTAACAGGTATGGGTACACGTAAATAAAAATTAAAAATCATGTTAATGATAAGAGGTTATTTCAAAATTGCTTTCAGGAACCTTTGGAGAAATAAGGTTTTCTCCTTCATTAATATTGCAGGTTTATCTATTGGCATCGCTATATGTTTTATTATCCTGTTGTATGTGCAGAATGAATTGAGCTACGACCGCTATAATAAAAACGCAGATAGAATTGTGCGCGTAGCATTTAAGGCAAACATTAACGGCGGAAAAATTTTTGAAAGTAATGTAATGCCACCGGTAGCACACGCGCTGAAAACGGATTATCCTGAAGTAGAAAATGCTACCCGCATTCGCCAATATGGAGCGCCAAAAGTTACCTATAAAGACAAAAGTTTTAAAGATGACGAACTGGTTTTTGTTGATCCCGGTTTTTTCGACATATTCACCATTCCTTTTATCGAAGGCAATGCCAACACAGCGTTGCAACAGCCTCATACTTTAGTTATCACAAAAAAGCTGGCCAAAAAATATTTTGGTGAAGAAGATCCGATCGGTAAAACACTCGCATTTAATAACGAGCGCTGAGCTTTATAAAGTAACCGGCGTAATTGATAAGATACCCGAAAATTCGCATTTTCATTTTGATCTTTTTGCGTCAATGACCGGTTTGGATGAGTCAAAATCCGATTCCTGGATGGGCTCTAACTATTTTACTTACCTGTTGTTAAAGCCGGGTTACGATTATAAAAAATTAGAAGCCAAATTGCCGGCGATGGTAGAGAAATATATGGGGCCTCAGATACAAAAAGAAATGGGAATCAGCTTGTCTCAGTTTCGCACAAAGGGAAATCAATTAGGTTTTGAATTACAGCCATTGACCTCTATCCATTTGTACTCGCATTCAAATTATGAATTAGATGTGCCGGGCAATGCAATGTATGTATATATTTTTGGCGCCATCGCTATTTTCATGCTGCTCATTGCCTGCATTAATTTTATTAATTTATCAACAGCCAGCGCCTCTAAGCGCGCGAAAGAAGTGGGCATTCGCAAAGTGATCGGTTCCGAAAAATCTCAATTGATTGTTCAATTTTTAACAGAATCAGCTTTGCTGGTTTTTATTGCGCTGCTTATATCGCTTGTATTAATCGAGTTCGCTTTACCTGAGTTCAACGCTATTTCTGAAAAGAATTTAATTTTTGATTTTAATATAAAAATAGGTGCGGCCTTTATGGCATTAGGACTATTAGTAACCTTTATAGCTGGCTTGTATCCTGCATTTTTTCTTTCTTCTTTTAAGCCGGTTGCGGTATTAAAGGGGACGATTACCGGCAACAACAAAAGTTTCGGCTTACGGAGCAGCCTGGTTGTTTTTCAGTTTTGCATTTCTGTTGGCTTAATCATCGGTACAATTGTAGTGTGGCAGCAAATGCAATATATTCAGAATAAAAACTTAGGCTATAATAAAGAGCAGCTTCTTACCATACCCAATTCTTATTTGCTCGGAAAAAATGAGCAGGTTTATAAACAGGAATTATTAAATGATCCGCGCATAGTAAATGCAACTGTATTCATCTTACAAACCCGCAGGGCCAAGCAATGGCGGTAATGCATTGGCTTATCCCGAAGGACATGATAATGAGATCATGAGGACACAGGAATACCATGTAGATGAGCAATACATTCCAACGCTAGGAATGCATATCGAAGCAGGAAGAAATTTTTCAAAAGAGTTTGCCACAGATTCTACCGGGATGATCATTAATGAAACAGCGGCAAAAGCGTTTGGCTGGAATACCTTAAATGCAGTTGGAAAAACAATCATCAGGGAAAACAGCTACCGTGGAACGAATGTGCCATTTCATATTATCGGCGTAGTAAAAGATTTTAATTTTCAATCATTGCATGAACCTGTAACGCCTTTGTTAATGACATTAAATCCTGAATTTGGTCTTATATTCAAAATAAAAACAACAGACGTTAAAGGCCTTCTTGCCACCATGAAAAAGCAATGGGATAAGTTCAATACCGACGAGCCTTTTACCTATACTTTCATGGATGATTTGTACAACAAAACTTATTCAGCGGAGCAGAAAACAGGAACCATCCTCAACATTTTTGCTGTGCTAACTATTTTCGTTGCCTGCCTTGGATTATTTGGCCTGGCCACTTATACGGCAGAGCAACGCACCAAAGAAATAGGTATTCGTAAAGTGCTTGGCGCAACAGTAACGCAGGTAACGCAAATGCTTTCGAAAGATTTTTTGAAGCTGGTGTTTATCGCATGCGCCATTGCATTTCCATTATCGTGGTGGGTGATGAATAAATGGCTGCAAAGCTTTGCTTACAGGATCGATATGAGCTGGTGGATGTTTGTAATGGCAGGTGTTTCGGCGTTGGCGATTGCCTTACTGACAATAAGTTTCCAGGCAATAAAAGCGGCTATTGCTAACCCGGTAAAAAGTTTACGTTCCGAGTAGGATCGCGCCGCGGCGCGATGGAACAGGCGGATGGTTTAGAAGTTTTGAAAAAAAACAAAATCTATAAAATCGCTTATATGATAAGAAGTTATTTTAAAATCGCGTGGAGAAATCTGTTCAGAAATAAAGGTTTCTCTTTAACCAATATTCTGGGACTTACCATTGGTATGACGTGTGCCATTCTTATTCTTCTATGGGTTAACGACGAATTGTCTTATAACCAATCGCAAAAAAATTATAAGGACATATACCAGGTGATGGCCAACAGGAAATTCAACAACCAAATCTTTACGGATGCAAGCATGGTGTTACCTCTCGCTTCAGAGATAGAAAAAAATATTCCGTTGGTAAAAAATGCGGTTGTAGTAACTTATCCTTCGCCAATAAACATTGCTTTTGGAGAAACGAAACTGAAAAAATCCGGTTATACTGTAAGCGACCATTTTTTCGATGTTTTCTCTGTGAAATTTATTAAAGGAAATGCAGCATCGGCTATTAATGATCCATCCTCTATTGTATTAACGCAATCCACCGCTAAAGCCATATTTGGAAATGAAGACCCAATTGGTAAAGTTTTAAAAATTGATAACAATAACAATGTAAAGGTTAGTGCAATAGTTGCTGAAATGCCCAACAATACAACTTTGCAGTTTGATTACCTGATGCCATTTAATTATTCAAATGACGATGTGAAACATTCTATGACGGAATGGGTAAACTCTTCATGGCAGGTATTTGTACAAACTGCGCCGGGCGCAAACATTGCAACGCTACAGAAAGAAATAAATGAACTTAAATATCAACACGATCCCAGCGACAAAAAAATAAGCACTTACTTTACTTTTCCCATGAGCAAATGGAGGCTTTACAGCGATTTTAAAGAGGGAAAAAACACCGGCGGCATGATTGAATATGTAAGAATGTTCAGCATTATTGCTATCATTATTTTACTGATTGCCTGTGTAAATTTTATGAATCTTTCTACCGCCCGTTCGGAGAAAAGAGCAAAAGAAGTGGGTATAAGAAAAACCTTAGGATCAAACAAAAAGCAACTCATATTTCAGTTTTTTAGCGAATCAATAATACTGGCACTTATCTCTTTTATTTTATCGGTAATAGCCGTTTATTTATTGCTTCCATCCTTTAATCATTTAGTTGATAAACATCTGTCTTTAGATATTACCCAACCGGTTTTTTGGTTAGGCGCTTTGATCATTATTTTATTTACAGGCGTTGTTGCGGGAAGTTATCCTGCCTTGTACTTATCATCTTTTAATCCTGTAAAAGTTTTAAAGGGAGCTTTTGTTGCAGGGAAAAATGCAGTGTTGCCAAGACATGTTTTAATCGTAATGCAATTTGTAATTTCTATTCTTCTGATCTCTGCCACTATTGTGATCTACCAGCAAATAAAATTGATTAAGAGCCGTGATTTGGGTTACAATCCCAATAATCTTATTACGATACCCGGCTCGCAGGAGACCCAAAAGAATTATGGGGTAATTAAACAGGAACTTTTACAAACCGGGATGATCCACGCGGTTACCAGAACGATGGCCCCGATTACCGAAATATGGTGGAATGCGCCAGGCCCTGGTTATCCAGGCAAACCCGCGGATGAAAATATGATTTTTTCGGGGCTTACGACCGATAACGACTTTACGAAAACAATGGGCATTAAAATGTTGCAGGGAAAAGATTTTTCAGGAACTCCTGCTGATACCTCTTCTATGTTGTTAAACAAAGCAGCCATTGAAGCGATGAGTTTAAAAAATCCTGTGGGTATGAAAATGCATTCCGGCAACAGGGATTATACAGTGATCGGCGTTACAAATAATGTAATAATGCTAACACCATTTAAGCCGGTTGACCCGATGATGATTTTTTATAATCCTGGTAATTCCAGTTTTATAAGTATTCGTTTAAATGATGGAATGATGCCTCAGAAAGCGCTTGCTTCTATTGAAACTATTTTTAAAAAATACAATCCTGCTTATCCGTTCGAATACCAGTTTGTTGATAAAGAATTCGGGAAGAAATTTATGACTGAAGATTTAATAAGCAGGCTCAGCAGCCTGTTTGCGGCACTGGCCATATTTATTTGTTGTATCGGTTTGGCCGGACTTGCCTCTTTCACCATAGAAAAACGGATCCGTGAAATTGGTATTCGTAAAGTGTTGGGCGCTTCTGTACAAAAGGTTCTGCTGCTAATTTCAAAAGAATTTTTAAGACTTGTTCTGATCGCGTTCATCATTGCTATCCCTTTAACCTGGTGGGCAATGAATAGCTGGCTGCAAAAATATGAGTATCGTATTCAACTCAGCATTTGGTTATTTGTAATGGTAGGATGTTTTATAATGTTGCTTACGCTTGTAGTGGTTAGCTTAAACACCTTGCGGGCGGCAAGGGCTAATCCGGTTCAGTCTTTGAGGTCAGAATAGCAGTAAATCTATGAAAGCGAAAAAGTATAAAACGACATTTTCGGATAAAAAAATTTAAAAGATTTTATGTTTAGGAATTATTTCAACACAGCTGTCAGAAACATTTGGAAAAGTAAAGGATACAGTTTTCTGAATATGTTTGGGCTTGCAATGGGCATAGCTTGTGCAGCGCTCATTTTATTATGGGTAGAAGATGAAGTGAACTTCGATCAGTCGTTTCCCAATAAAGAAAACCTTTATAAAATAAAGGATCATCAAACCTATGATGGCAACACATTTACTTTTGATGCTACTCCCGGCCCGTTGGCAGCAGGCATCAAAAATGAAATACCTGGTATTAAAAGTACGGCGCGTACTACCTGGGGCGATCAGCAGCTTTTTTCTGTAGAAGACAAGAACATCAATGAGCGCGGGCTTTTTGTGGATTCTTCTTTTCTAAAAATGTTTCAATTACAGTTTTTGAGCGGAACGGCGGCCAATGCTTTTTCACAATTAAATTCGGTTGTTATCTCGGAAACAATGGCTAGAAAGTTTTTCGGAAACACCGATGTTTTAGGCAAATCGATCAAGGTAAATAACAAAGAAGATTATACCATTTCAGGCGTTATAAAAGATTTGCCGGAAAATGTTTCTTTTAAATTCGACTGGCTTTCACCTTTTAAAATATATGAAAATAAGAATCAATGGCTAAAGGCCTGGGGAAACAATGGCATCGTTACTTATGTGGAAACGGAATCAAACGCAAACCTGGCAGCTATGAATAAGAAGCTGTATAATTATTTAGATACCAAAGGCAAAGATTTGAATGCAAGATTTGAGCTTTACTCACATCAGCCGCTGGCATTTGTATGATAGCTGGCAAAATGGAAAAGAAAGGGAAGGCAGGATAAAATATGTAAAACTGTTTACCATTATTGCGTGGATCATTTTGATTATTGCTTGCATTAATTTCATGAATCTATCAACTGCGCGTTCGGAACAAAGAGCTAAAGAAGTAGGTGTCAGAAAAGTGATGGGCGCGGGCAAAAGCAGCCTGGTTGGCCAGTTTATCGGCGAATCGGTAATCATGGCTTTTCTTTCTGCGATACTATCGATCGCACTCGTTTTTTTAGTGCTTCCGTTTTTTAATGATCTGGTTGAAAAGAAATTATCAATGAGTTTAAGCAATCCCATTCATTTTGGCGGATTGATGCTGATTGCTTTGGTATGTGGATTAGTTGCGGGAAGTTACCCGGCATTTTATTTGTCGTCGTTTAACCCCGTTAAAGTACTGAAGGGTTTAAAGATAAAAGGCAGCAATAGCACCGGTCTTATAAGAAAGGGGTTGGTAGTTACGCAGTTTGCCATTTCAATCATTCTAATCATTTCTACCATTATTATTTTTCAACAAATTCAGCATGTGAAAACGCGTGAATTGGGTTATAATAAAAATGATTTGATCTATAGCTCGCTCAATGGAAATTTAAAAGCCAATTTTAGCGTAATCAAAAACGATTTAAAATCAACCGGTACGGTAGAAGACATTTGCATGAGCAACAACAATATTTTAAATCTTGGCAGCAACACCGGAGGTTTTAAATGGCAGGGCAAAGATCCAAACAAACAAATCCTGATCACCGTGGAATCGGTAACCCCGGAATACATTCACACTATGGGTTTGAAATTGAAAGAAGGAAGAAATTTTTATCCGGAAATCAAATCCGACAGCAGTAATATTATCATTAATGAAACCCTTGCAAAGCTGATTGGGAATAAAAATATTATTGGTAGCCTTATTTCGCAGGGTGACGAAAATTATACGGTGGTTGGTGTTATCAGCGACTTCGTTTATAATGATATGTATAAGCCTGCTTCGCCTTTGGTGCTTTTCCCCGACACATCTAATGTAAATGTTTTGTCGATGCGTATCAGTCCGTCCGTTCCTACAAAAACGGCGTTGGACAGGATTGAAAATGTAATTAAGAAAGTTAATCCTGCTTATCCTTTTGAATACAAATTCGTTGACGACAGTTTTGCAAAGCAATTTAAAAACGAAAATTTGATTGGCACACTGGCGATGGTTTTCTCGCTGCTGGCCATTGTTATCTCATGCCTCGGATTGTTTGGATTAGCGGCCTACACCGCCGAAAGAAGAACTAAGGAAATCGGTATCCGCAAAGTATTAGGAGCGTCAATAAATGGATTAGCAACTCTTCTGTCGAAAGATTTTTTGAAGCTGGTGGCCATTTCCTGCGTCATTGCATTTCCGCTGGCATGGTGGGCGATGAATAATTGGTTAACCAATTTTGAATACCGCATTGCAATCGACTGGAAAATATTTTTAGTGGCCGGTGTGCTTGCAATTATGATTGCTCTTATCACGGTAAGCTTCCAGGCAATAAAAGCTGCGGTGGCCAACCCTGTGAAAAGTTTGAGAAGTGAATAGGCGGCCTTCAATCCCTTCAGGGGAGTGGCTTTTGAAAGTCTGAAAGTAATGAAAGGCTTTTTGCAAATTGATAATTATCGTTCATAAAAAAAATCTAAGAGATTCTGAAAATCTCCGGAAGGCAGGAAAGCCGAAAACTACAAAATAGCTTATATGTTTAAAAATTATTTCAAAACCGCACTTCGTAACCTGCGAAAAAATAAATTGTATTCAGCCATAAATATTTTTGGCTTAACAGTAGGGCTGGCTGCATGTCTTTTAATTGGGATATATATCAATCATGAATTGAGCTATGATAAATTCAATGTAAATGCAAGCCGGATTGTACGTGCTACAATGGAATATAAACAGGCAGAAACAGTGAATTCGGTTGCTACAACAGGTACCAAAGTGGGACCGCAATTTAAAAGAACTTTCCCTTTGATTGAAGAGTATGCACGCACTTATCTAAGCCATGCTGTTGTAAAAAATGGAGATAAAATTTTTGATGAGCCGCGCATTCTTTATGCCGATGCGCCTTTCTTTAAAATATTTTCTTTTCATATCATCGAAGGCAATGCTGCAACAGCTTTGGATGCGCCGGATAAAATTGTCATCACCCAATCGATGGCAAAAAAATATTTTGGAAATGAAGATCCAATCAATAAAACACTTACAAGCGGCGGAAAAGATTTTAGCGTATCAGCGATATGTGAAGATGTACCACAAAACTCGCAGATAAAATTTGATTTTGTTACACAGTTTCTCAATCTTGGCAATAATGTAAAAGATGAAAACTGGTGGACTGCCAACTGGATCACTTATTTTTTATTGCGTGATGAAAAAAGTATTTCAACATTACAACAGCAGGTAAGTAATTATATGAAAACGCCTGAAGTAAGAAAAGAAGCGCGTTTGGAAGGAAATAATTATCTCACTTATCACCTGGAGCCGCTCACTAAAGTGCATTTATATTCTTCTCTCGCTGGTTTTGAACCTAATGGCAGCATCACTTACATCTATATGTTTCTTGCGGTTGCTCTGCTGATATTAATTATTGCCTGCGCTAATTATACCAACCTTGCTACGGCACAATCATCCGGGCGCAGCGGCGAAATAGGAATGCGTAAAGTAATGGGCGCATCAAAATGGCAGGTATTTATGCAGTTTATGAGTGAGTCGTCTGTAATAACTTTTATCGCAGCGTTATGCGCATTTGGATTAAGTATATTTTTGATCCCATATTTCAACAGCATCACCGGGAAACAATTTACTGCAAACGCCTTGCTGCATCCCTTACCTGTGATGGCATTGATCGTTTTTTCGCTGGTAGTAAGTTTTTTTGCAGGCTTGTATCCGGCGTTGATTTTATCGGGGATGCAAATTATGGGTGTACTCAAAAAGGGATTCAATTTTACAGGCGGCAATAATCTGCTTCGCAAAGCTTTAATTGTTGCACAGTTTGGCATTTCTGTATTTCTTATCATTTATACCGTGATTATTTTACAGCAAATGCATTTTATGCAAACGAAAAATCTGGGCTATGATAAAGAACATATTGTAGTGCTTCCGGCCAGCAAACAAATGGTGCAAAATTTTGAAAGTATAAAAGGAACTTTTGCACAGGTTCCGGGCGTGGAAAGCGTTACAGCTTCTTATGAAACACCGGAATATGTGGAATGGGGCGATGGCATTACTGCAATTGATGAAAAAGGAAAACATGAAATTTCATTAAACGCAATGCCGGTTGATCTTGATTTTACCAAAACAATGAAAATGCAATTGATTGCCGGGCGTGATTTTCAGCAATCCGATTTTGCCATGATGGACACTTCAAATAACAATGAAAACTTTCATCAGCCTTATATCATCAATGAAACGCTTGCAAAAAAATTGGGATGGACACCGCAACAAGCCATTGGTAAAATAATTGATAAAGGGGCAACAGGCCCGGTAGTAGGCGTAGTAAAAGATTTTAATTTCAGCAGTCTTCACGATCCTATTGGACCGATGCTTATTTTTCTTAGTCGTGATTTTTCACGTGAATTTATGTTGCGTATCAATGGCAATGATATGCAGGCTACCATTGCACGTTTGGAAGCAGTTTGGAAACAGCGTATTCCTGAGCGGCCATTTAATTATCATTTCCTGGATCAGGATTATAACAAGCTTTATCTCGCAGAGCAGCGCTCATCTGCATTATTTTCTGTAGCAGCCACGCTGGCAATTATATTGGCGTGCCTCGGATTGTTTGGCCTTGCAGCTTTTACAACTGTGCAGCGTACAAAAGAAATCGGTATAAGAAGAGTGCTTGGTGCCAACATAAGCGGCATCACCTTACTGGTAGCAAAAAACTTTTTACAACTGGTCGGCATTGCCATCATCATTGCAGTTCCGGTGGCGTGGTGGGCAGGCAATAAATGGCTTCAGGATTTTGCTTTCCGCATACCCGTGAATATTTATGTGTTTGTAATAACAGCTTTGATAACGGTGTTGATCGCGTTAGGTACTGTGGGTTATCATTCAGTAAAAGCGGCATTGGCCAACCCGGTAAAGAGTTTGAGGAGTGAGTAGGCTTTTTGCAAATTGATGATTATCGTTCATAAAAAAAATTTAAGAGATTCTGAAAATCTCCGGAAGGCAGGAAAGCAGAAAACTACAAAATCGCTTATATGATTAAAAATTATTTCAAGTCTGCCTGGAGAACTTTATTAAAAAGCAGGTTTTATTCCCTGTTAAATATTGGTGGCCTCACAGTGGGCCTTACCGTGGGAATACTCATATTATTATGGGTACAGGACGAATTGAGCTTTGACCGTTTTAATCATCAGTCAAAGAATATTTACCGTCTCGAAAATATGGCCGGAACCGGTACCAGCAGGCAAATATGGGAAAGTACAACCGCGCCAATAGGAGTACTTGCCAAAAATCAAATACCCGGTGTTAAAGAGGTAGCACGTATTTCATATAATGGCTATTACGGATTATATAGATACAAAGACAAAGTATTTAATGAACAGAATACTGTTTTTACAGACCCTTCCTTATTTACCATGTTTGATTTTAAAATTATTGAAGGCGATGCTGCGAATCCGTTTCCGGATAACAATTCTGTGGTACTTACAGAAACTACTGCCAAGAGATATTTCAGCAATGAAAATCCAATTGGAAAAATAATATCTGCTGACGGCAAAATTAATTTTAAAGTAACAGGCATTATAAAAGATGTTCCAAAAAATTCCAGTATCCGCCATGATATGTTTTTCCCAATGTCGTTGCTCGCAAAAAATTTGTATGCGGGCAATACAACCGGGCAAAATATTGATAATGATTTTGTTCAATTTAATTATGAAACTTATTTATTGTTGCAACCCGGAATTTCATTGCCGGCGCTTTCTGTCAAATTGCGTGATATACATCTAAGCCATAAAGCAGACGATACCGATGTGGGCTATCTTTTATTGCCATTGGATAAAATGCATTTATACCGGGCGGATGGCAGCGATGGTGGAATTAAAACGGTGCAAATGTTTATCATCATCGCTCTGTTGCTGTTGTTGATTGCATGTATCAATTATGTAAATCTTTCTACTGCAAGGTCTATGCTGCGCGCCAGGGAAGTAAGCATGCGCAAGATTATCGGTGCTTCAAGATTGCAATTATTTATGCAATTTATTATTGAAACAGCGCTATTATTTTTTGTAGCGACACTTCTCGCTTTGGTAATGGTGTACTTTTTAATGCCGTTTTTTAACCAGGTTTCAGGAAAAGAATTGGTTGTCAATTTTGGTGATTATCATATTTGGGAAGTTATTTTATTTACGATAGTGGGAACGTTGATTATTTCCAGCATATATCCGGCGTTGCTCCTTTCCTCTTTTGAACCACTGAAAGCCTTAAAAGGGAAAATATCTTCACGCATCAGTGATGCTTTTTTTAGAAAAATATTGGTAGTAAGCCAGTTCGTATTTTCTATTGTTTTGATTGCAGGAACTATTGTTATCAGCAATCAAATGAGTTTTATCCGTTCTCAAAAATTAGGTTACAATAAAGACCATATTTTTTCAATGCCCATGATAGAAATGAGTAATCACCTTGATGCGGTAAAGTCCAATTTATTGAAGCATCCGGAAGTTGCAGATGTAACCTGGGCCAGTGGAAATATTGTGAACATTGGAGCTCAAACCGGAGACAATTCATGGAATGGAAAAGAAGACGGCGAAACTATGTTCCTTAACACTTTGGCAATAGGAAAAGATTTTATTCCCTTCTTTAAAATGCAGATGGAAGCTGGTAATAATTTTACCGGTTCCGTTGCAGATTCAACACATTTTATTTTAAATGAAACTGCTGTAAAAGCCGCGCGTATCTCAGATCCTATTGGAAAAAAATTCCGCCTCTGGAAAACGGAAGGAACCATTATTGGCGTAGTAAAAGATTTTTATTTTCAATCGATGAAGGAGAAAATAAAGCCGGCCATCTTTTATTATCAGCCCGCCACATATGGACAAATTTATATAAAAACTACAGGTAAAAATGCGCCCGGGGCAATAGCCGCTGCGCAAAAAGAATGGAAACAATATAACGCGGGTTTTCCTTTTACTTACGCTTTTTTGGACGACACTTTTAATAAGTTGTATCTGTCAGAACAGCGCACAGCTACGCTCTTCAGCATATTTGCATACATAGCCATCTTCATTTCTTGCCTGGGATTATTTGGATTAGCTACTTATACCGCAGAAGTAAAAAGAAAAGAAATCGGTATCAGGAAAGTGCTTGGAGCAAATGTGAGCGGCATTGTTCAGCTAATAAGTAAGGGCTTTTTAAAACTCGTTTTTATATCCATTATCATAGCCACACCTATAGCCTGGTGGGCAATGAATAAATGGTTGGAAGGCTTTGCTTACCGGGTAAATATTTCGTGGTGGGTGTTTGGAGCAGCAGGAGTATTGGCTTTAATAATTGCTTTGATAACGGTGAGCTTCCAGGCAATAAAAGCTGCAGTGGCCAACCCGGTGAAAAGTTTGAGAAGTGAATAGGCTTTTGGCAAATTGATGATTATCGTTCATAAAAAAAATTTAAGAGATTCTGAAAATCTCCGGAAGGCAGGAAAGCCGAAAACTACAAAATAGCTTATATGGTAAAAAATTATTTCAAAATCGCGTGGCGAAACATGATGCGTCATAAGGCCTATTCAGGAATTAATATTTTTGGATTGGCCATTGGTATTGCTTCATGCCTGCTCATTTTACAATATGTATCGTTTGAACTTAGCTACGAAAATTTTCAGTTAAATAAAGACCATATTTATCGCGTACAACAAGACCGCTACGACAATGGAAAGCTAAGCACGCAATGGGCTGCCGGGGCCTTTGCTGTTGGCAATGCATTTAAAGATGCTATACCGGAAATAGAAGATTATGTAAAGGTGGTGAGCAACCGAAAAGTAACGACTGATGTAAATAACCATCCTTTAAAAATTGAAAAGGTATTTTTTGCAAGCGCTTCTTTCTTTAAGATATTTACCTATCCGTTAATTGAAGGGGATAAAAACACCGCTTTAAAAGAACCTAATACAGCGGCACTTTCAGAAACCACGGCGCGTAAAATATTTGGCACCACCAATGTTGTCGGTAAGAGACTTGAGTTAAACAGGAACAGTACCTATGCAATTACTGCGGTATATAAAGATGCGCCGGTGAATACACAGCTAAAACCAGACATACTTCTTTCTTATGCAACCTTTGTGAAAATGACCACCGACTCTGCCGGCAATGGCCCTGAAACAGCCTGGGAATGGGATGGATGTCTTACTTATTTATTGCTGCGTAAAGATGCCAATGTACGCGCTGTAGAAAAGAAATTTATTCCTATTGCTGAAAAATTTGTGGGCGCTGATATGAAAAAATTTAATTCAGCTGTGGTGTATAAGCTTCAGCCATTAAAAGATATCCACCTCTATTCTCATTACATGATGGAGCCGGGCGAAACCGGCGATGGCAAAACGGTTTACCTGTTATTGGGTATTGCATTTTTTATCATCATCATCGCATGGGTAAATTATATCAACCTTGCTACGGCCCGTGCTATCACAAGGGCAAGAGAAGTGGGCGTTCGCAAAGCAATTGGCTCTCAGCGAAGACAACTCATCATGCAATTTCTTTCTGAATCGGCGTTATTGAATGGAATGGCGTTGATCCTTGCGATACTGATTGTTCTTGCAGCCATACCCGGATTTAATCGTCTTTCAGGACAACAGCTTTCTTTTTCACTATTCACTGAAGTTCAATTCTGGCTATCGCTTGCAGCATTATTTATTTCCGGTGTTTTTCTATCAGGATTATATCCTGCATTTGTATTATCGGGCTTCAAACCCATTGAAGTATTGAAAGGCAATATGGGCAGTACAAAGCAAAGTAATGTGCTGAGAAAATCACTCGTAGTATTCCAGTTTGCTGCTTCACTTTTTTTATTGATTGGAACAGTTACTGTTTATCGGCAAATAGAATTTATGCGCAAACAATCACTGGGAATTAATATCGACCAGACATTGGTTGTGAACGCCGCCAATCGTTGGGATCGATTCTACCTATCTGCAAAAAATGAACTGCTTTTAAAAATGTACTGAGCCAAAATACTTCTGTAAAAGACATCACTGTTTCAACCTGTATTCCCGGGGAGCCTGTTGGCTGGAATGCAGGCGGCATAAAGCTTGTAGGGCAGGATGAATCTAAACAAAAACAATATCGTGTAATTGGAGTGGATTATGATTATTTGAAAAGCTATGGCTTAAAAATAATCGCAGGCCGTGCCTTTTCAAAAAGCTTTGGCACGGATGACAGTGCCGTAATATTTAATAAGAAAGCGATAGAGCAATTAGGATTTAATAAACCTGAAGAAGCATTGAATAAGCGAATTGATTTCTGGGGGCGGATTTATACGATCGTTGGAGTTACCGAAAATTTTCATCAGCAATCTTTACGCGAAGCTTTTGAGCCGTTGATACTTCGCCTGATCCCTGATGTAAATGGTTATTTGTCTGTAAAAACATCCGGCGCCGAAGCAGGTAAAACCATCAGCGTTGTAAAAGCGGAATGGAATAAATTTTTTCCAGGCAATACTTTTGAATATTTTTTTCTTGATGATCATTTTAATGATCAATACAATGCTGACCAGCGTTTTGGCCAGGTGTTCGGATTGTTTACGGGCCTTGCGATACTCGTTGCCTGCATGGGATTGTTTGGGCTTGCTTCCTTTACCACGCTGCAGCGCACAAAAGAAATAGGCATCAGAAAAGTATTGGGTGCCTCGGTGATGAGTATTGTAAAACTTCTCTTCCGTGAATTTGCATTATTGCTGTTGATTGCTTTTGTTATCGCAGTGCCAATCGCATGGCTTACTACTTCAAACTGGCTACAGGGTTATGCGTTTCGGATCAGTTTGCATTGGATGTATTTCGCAATTCCTTTTATGTTCATGATTGCCATAGCATTAATAACAGTAAGCTTTCAATCAATAAAAGCGGCAATAGCAAATCCGGTAAAGAGTTTAAGAACGGAATGATGAATTAATTTGAAAATTTGAAAATTTGAAAATGGCAGGAATTTAAAAATGAGGAAAACTATAAAATGAGTTATATGTTCAAAAATTATTTCAAGATAGCGTTAAGAAACCTGCAACGCAACAAAGTTTATTCCTTCATTAATATTGCAGGACTAAGCCTGGGCCTGGCTTGCGCCATGCTTATTATTCTTTATGTAAAAGACGAGGTGAGCTACGACCGCTTCCAGGCCAATCTCAATAATATTTACCGCGTAGTAACTTCGGAAATTAATCCGGATGGAAGTGTGGCCCGCAAAGACGGCAACAGCGGATACTTCCAGGGGCCGCGCTTTACTGAAAATGTACCTGGCATCGAATCCTTTGTTCGTGTTCAGCAACAACAGGTTGATATTAAAAAGGGAACTGATGTTCAATCGCAATCTTTGCTTAAGGTTGATTCCAATTTCTTTGCGGTATTTTCTTTTCCGTTATTGAGTGGCAATTCCAAAGCCTGCCTGCTGCAGCCCCATTCAGTGGTGCTTTCGGAAGACGAGGCTGTGAAACAATTTGGAACGAAGGAAGCGGTTGGAAAAACATTGATGTTGAAAGAAGAGGATGAATTTCTTCCATACGAGGTTACGGCAGTTGCCAAAAGATGCCCGCAAAATTCATCTGTAAAGTTCGATATGCTGCTGCCGTTCAAAGTTTCTGCGAGTGAATATGCACAATCCGAAAATTGGTTTAACTTCTTCCTGAACACGTTTGTTGTGCTCAATCCAAAAGCAGGCGTTGCATCGGTTGAAAAGAAAATGCAACAATTTTATGAAGCCGATTCGAAGGAAGCATTGAAAATACTTACCGAGAAATATGGGCCCATGATCGGCGGAAAATCAACGTATTCTCTTCAGCCAATGGCCGCGATGCATTTAAGCAAAGACATTCCGCCGCAAAACGGATTATCGGATGCAAGCAACCCCATGTATTCCTATATTTTGTCGGGAATTGCTTTATTTATTTTATTAATTGCCTGCATCAATTTTATCAATCTTACGGTGGCGCGCTCATTAAAGCGGGCAAAGGAAATCGGCATCAGAAAAGTGGTTGGCGGCGACAGGAAGCAATTGATCGTGCAGTTTTTGGGCGAGTCGCTTGTATTGTGTTTCATCGCGTTTGTAATGGCGTTGGTATTGGTGAAGCTGGTATTGCCAGTGTTTAATAATGTTTCCAATAAAGCGCTTGTGCTATCTTATCTTTTTGATGCAAAGCTTATTGCAGGCTATGTAATTCTTTTTATTGTTACCACATTATTAGCGGGCTTTTATCCTGCATTGGTATTGTCTGGCTACAGCCCTGTACAGGCGCTTTACAGCCGCTTTAATTTATCCGGGAAAAATTATTTGCAAAAAGGCCTTGTGATTTTACAATTTGCGCTTGCTTCTTTTCTGATCATAGGAACCATCACTATCTATAAACAATTTAATTTTCTTACTACGCAACAATTAGGATATGATGATACGAACCTGGTGACTGTGAATAAATCTCAGTTGAAGCGTGATGAGGCCAAATTGTTCAGGAACGAGTTGATGAAGAACCGCAATATTGAAGGCGTATTTTTTAAAAACGGAGGCGGTTGGTTTACTGTGGCAAAAGTAAGCAGCGATTCTACTGTCAATTTTGCTTATGAAACCATTGATGAAAATTTTCTTCCGATAATGAAAATTCCTGTGGTACAAGGAAGAAATTTTTCAACAGAATTCCGGGCAGATTCTTCTCAATCCGTTTTGGTGAACGAAGCCTTTGTGAAACAGGCAGGCTGGAAAAATCCGATAGGCGAGCAAGTAAATTTTTGGTACGATAATAACAAGCATTACACCGTAGTTGGCGTAGTAAAAGACTATCATTACCAGGCGTTAGACAGGAAGATAGGCCCGCAATTGTTTACCATGAAGGCGGGTAATATGTATGGAATGGCTTTTATTAAAATAAAGCCCAACACGGCCTCAGCCAGCCTGAAGCATATTCAGAAAACATTTAAAAGCATGTTTCCTTTTAGCCCTTACAGTTATGCGTTCAGGGATGTTGAAAATCTAAAAAGCTACGAGGCGGAGTCCAAGTGGAAACAAATTATGTTGTTCGGTGCTATACTCACCATCTTTATTTCGTGCGTTGGGTTGTTCGGTTTATCGGTGTTATCTGCGGAAAAAAGAACGAAGGAAATTGGAATAAGAAAAGTATTAGGCGCTTCTGTAAGCAGCGTGGTTGCTACACTTTCAAAAGATTTTTTAAAACTGGTGATGATTGCCATGATCATTGCAATTCCGTTTGCGTGGATGGTCTCCAATAAATGGCTGGAGCATTATCCTTACCGTATGTCGCTGAGCGTTTGGATGTTTGCGGCCGCAGGAATACTGGTAGTTTTTATCGCATTGGCAACGGTTAGTTTCCAGGCAATAAAAGCCGCCGTGGCCAATCCGGTAGATAGTTTGAGAAGTGAATAGAGATTGTCTCAAGAGTCTGAAAGTTTGTAAAATTTGATAAATGTCCGGTTAATAAATGGCTGATTTGAGTGTAAAAGGAAAGGGTTGAAATTATAAGGTGGAAGAGAAAGCCTGAAACCTATAAAATCGCTTATATGATAAGAAATTATTTAAAAACCTCCTTCAGGAATTTAATCCGTAACCGGAATTATACGGTAATCAATATTGCCGGACTGGCCATCGGAGTGGCACTTTGTACAATAATATTTATTGTTATACAATTTCAAACCAGTTTTGATAATTTTCACGAAAACAGAAACAATACTTATCGTGTACTTACAGAATATCATCATGCAGATAGTAAAGAAGTATTTAACGGGCAGGGAGTTCCGTTTGGACTGCCAAAGGGAATAAAAACTTCTTTCCCGCAAATAAAGCAGGTTGCGCCAATATTTACAGATCATAACAGCCAGTTTGTTTTATTGAATGATAAAAGCGAAACGGTAAAAAAATTTAAAGAAGACATGGGACTTTTTTATACCACTCCTTCTTTCTTCAACATTTTTAATTTTCCGTTATTGGCTGGCTCATACGAAAGTTTAAAAGATCCCAACAATATTTTATTAACCAAAGAAATCGCGGAAAAATATTATGGTGACTGGAAAAATGCAATGGGGCAAACAATTAAGTTAAATAATGCAGATATCTTAAAAGTTACCGGCATCCTTGCCACAATACCTGTCAACACTGACTTTCAGTTTAAAGTGGTTGCATCGTTGGGCACTGGTTATACAAAAGCTTTTATAAATTCGACTGAATATGATGGAACAAATGGTAGTTTTGGGTGTTATATTTTATTGCCTCAAAACATTTCGCCATCTCGCTTTGACAAGCAACTAAGGGATTACGCGGCAAGAATAAAAACTGCCGGTAATAAAGATTTACAAACCATACAGCCGCTGCGCGATGTTCACTATGATACACAGGCAGGCGATTTCAGCAATAAAACAATAAGCCGCACTCTCATCAATGTATTATGGATGATAGCAGCGTTTATTCTTTTGATCGCTTGTGTAAATTTTATTAATCTTTCTACAGCACAAGCCGTTAACCGCGCAAAAGAAGTAGGTGTAAGAAAAGTATTGGGCAGCAATAAATGGCAATTGAGATTGCAGTTCCTTTCTGAAACATTTTTAATTGTATTTGCATCAATTGTTACTGCACTGGTTATTACATGGCTTGCATTGCCTTACATTAGTAAAGTTTTGGAACTGTCCTTAAAAATTAATCTTGCGGACGGTTTGTCGATTGCTCTGTTGCTTTTCATCGTAAGTATAATAGTTACAGCCCTTGCCGGATTTTATCCTTCTATAGTGCTTTCCCGGTTCAACCCGATCGACGCATTAAAAAGTAAGTTAACGGCAAAAAGCACTAAAGGAATTTCTTTACGCAGGGCTTTGGTGGTATTTCAATTTATTATTGCACAGTCATTAATAATCGGCACATTAATTATAGTAAAACAAATGAGCTTTTTTACGAGCCAGCCACTCGGTTTTAGTAAGGATGCAGTTGTGAATGTTCCATTGCCAACGGATAGCATTGGCAACAGTAAACTCGCATATTTGAAATCAGAATTAAAAAATGTGCACGGAATTCAGAATGTAAGTTTCAATTCGAATACGCCCGTTGAAGATAACAATGATAACTGGACAATGTTCAATTTTAACCATGCAGTAAAGCAGGTAGACTTTTATTCAATTATAAAGTTGGCAGATAACGAGTATGTGCCCGCCTATCAATTGCCATTGATCGCAGGAAGAAATATAGAAGCCTCTGATACAGTAAAAGAGTTTTTAGTGAATGAAATGCTATTGAAAAACTTAGGAATTACCAATCCGGAAAATGCACTGAATAAAGAAATAAAATTCGGGGACAGAGTAAAAGGACCCATTGTGGGCGTATTAAAAAATTTTAACACAAGGTCTTTTCGTGATGGACTTGCTCCGCTGATTATAACCAGTGCCAAAAAAGATTATAGCGAAGCATCTATAAAACTTGGAGCAAAAAACCTCGCGCCGGTAATGCGCTCTGTTGAAAAAATATGGAACGCGACTTATCCCGATTTTGTGTTTGAATATAAATTTCTTGATGATAAAATTGAGAGTTTCTACAAACAGGAAAACCAGTTGGCACAATTGTATAAAATATTTGCGTTCATCGCCATATTCCTTAGCTGCCTTGGCTTGTATGGGCTTGCCTCATTCATGGCAGTGCAGAGAACAAAAGAAGTAGGCATACGTAAAGTGCTTGGCGCTACAGTGTCAAATATTACTTACCTGTTTTCAAAAGAGTTTATCATTCTCATTGCAATTGCGTTTGCACTTGCCACCCCAATAGCCTGGTACTTTATGCATCAGTGGCTGCGAAATTTTTCTTTCAGAATTGAGCTAAGCTGGTGGATTTTTTTAATAGGCGGATTGGCATCTGTATTCATCGCGTTGATAACGGTTAGCTTCCAGGCAATAAAAGCCGCGGTGGCCAATCCGGTGGAGAGTTTAAGAAGCGAATAGGGAAGGGCTTAGGAGTTTGAAAGTTGATAATGCCGGTTTATAAATAAATAGCGGCTTTAAATTGAAAAGGAGTTCAAATTATAAAGTCTTAACACCCTCGTTTGGGCAGAAAGACGGAAACCTATAAAATCACTTATATGATCACCAATTATTTAAAAGTAGCGTGGCGTAATTTGATGAAATACAAGTTTATTTCATTCATTAATTTATTTGGATTAACAGTGGGACTTACCTGTTGCCTGCTAATTTCCACTTACATCCTAAATGAATTGAGCTACGACCGATACAATAAAAACGCTGACGATATTTATCGCATTACCAGAACATTTTATAACCAGGATGGAGCGGTATCGTTGAAAGCTATCTACCATTGCGCCGCCCTTTGGATATTATCTGCCGACGGATTTTCCCGAAATAAAAAAGATGACGCGCCTGCTTGCGGCCGGCCCTATTTCTTTGCGGTATAAAGACAAATTATTCAACGAAAACAATGTGTACTTCGCCGATGAAAATTTGTTTGATGTTTTTACGATCCGCGTTAAAGAAGGCAGCGCTCATGCGGCGTTAAACGATCCGTTTACAGTAATGCTTACACCAGAAATGGCGAAAAAATATTTTGGCGATGAAGACCCAATGAATAAAATGATCCGCTTCAACAACCAGTTTAATTTAAAAGTTACCGGCATCTATGATCCATTTCCGGAAAACGCACACATGCATCCTGAAATACTTTTGTCTTTTAATACGCTAAAGGATTCTGCTGTTTATGGATTGGAAAACATGCGCACCAACTGGGGCAATAATTCATTTTTTACCTACCTGCTTTTACCGCCCAATTATGAAGCAAAAAAAATGGTGGCACAATTTCCTGCATTCGTAGACAAGCACATGGATCGCCGGGATTATGGCGGCATGCTTCCTTCCAGGTTTACCACGCTCGATCTTCAAAAACTAAAAGACATTCATCTTTATTCACATACCGACTATGAGGCTGAGCCCAATGGCGATATGAGTCGCGTGTATATTTTCGCGGCAATTGCGTTATTTATTTTGCTGATTGCCTGTATCAATTATATGAACCTTTCTACCGCACGCTCTGCATTGCGCGCAAAGGAAATTGGTATCAGGAAAGTAATCGGCGCGCAAAAAAAAGAACTTATTTTTCAGTTCTTAAGTGAGTCGGTTTTAGTTTGCATTCTGGCAACTGTTATTGCTTTGGGGCTTACTTATTTTGCGCTTCCCTGGTTGAACAAGATTTCGGGGCAGCAACTTTCCTTTGATATTTTATTAAAATCACAGGTTCTTATTCCGCTGTGTTTGGCGCCGTTTATTGTTGGTATTGTATCGGGAATTTACCCGGCGTTATTCATGTCATCATTCCAGCCGGTGAAGACATTAAAAGGATTATTTAAAATTACCGGCACAAGTATTTCATTCAGAAAAGTGCTGGTGGTTTTACAGTTTTCAATCAGCATTATTTTGATCATTGCCACAACTGTTGTATTTGAGCAATTGCGGTACATGCAGCAAACATCGCTTGGTTATGATAAAGAACACATCGTTACAATTCCCTACAATAATTCTTTGAATACGAAATATGAATCGTTTAGAAACGAATTAAAGTCCAACCCAAACATTAAAGAAGTTGCACGATCGTCACGCATTCCTACAGGCCGGCTTTTGGATGAAATGGGCGCATCAGCATTTGTTGGCGATTCAATGCGGTCGGTTACAGCCGATATTAAATTTGTTGCGGCTGATTATGATTTTATACCGACTTATGGTGTGCAGTTGGCCGCAGGAAGAAATTTTTCGCGGGCTTATGGTACGGATACCTCCAATTTTGTTTTGAACGAAGCAGCAATAAAGGCCATCGGCTGGAAGTCGCCACAGGATGCTGTTGGCAAAGAGTTTAAGTATGCGGGCACATTAGGGCGCGTGATAGGAGTTATTAAAGATTTTCATTTTGAATCGCTCCGGCAAAAAATTGTTCCGATTGTTTTAATTATGCCGCCTACCACTGCCACCACTTCTTTTTATAATAATTTGTCGGTAAAAGTTGCAGGCAATAATATTCCGGCGGCTTTGTCCGAAGTAGAAAACGTATGGAAGAAATATTTGCCGGAATTTCCTTTTCAATATACTTTTTTGGATGACAGCTTTACAAAGCTCTATCAATCGGAACAAAGGCAGGGCGCCATCTTCACGGCTTTTTCATGCATTGCTATTTTTATTGCATGCCTCGGTTTGTTCGGCTTGTCTGCTTTCGCCATCACCCAGCGTGTAAAAGAAATTGGCGTGCGAAAAGTGTTGGGCGCCAACGTAAGCAGTATCGTTGCTTTATTGTCCAGGGAGTTTTTAAGGTTGATTATTATTGCGGCAATTATCGCATTTCCTGTTGCCTGGTATGCCATGGCTCACTGGCTGCAGGATTTTGCTTACCGCATACATATTCATTGGTGGGTGTTTGTTTTGGCAGGCTTCCTTACCGCATGTATTGCTATTGTTACGGTCAGCTCTCCAGGCCACAAAAGCAGCAATGGTTAACCCGGTAAAAAGTTTAAGAAGTGAATAGGTCTCCCCAACCCCTCCAAGGGAGGGGCTTAGGACACTGAAAGGAATGTGAGTGTTGTTAACTGTAATACGAAAAAGAAAAGGATTGAATTTTAAAAAGTTCCCGGAACCCTCCCTTTGGAGGGCAGGGAGGCTAAAATCTATAAAATCGCTTATATGATAAAAAATTATTTCAAAATCGCATGGCGAAATTTGATGAAGAACAAAGTTTTTTCTCTCATCAATATTCTCGGATTAACCATTGGTATTACTGTTTGCATGATGATCTTTCTTTTCATCATGAATGAATACAGTTTTGATAATTTTCATAAACAGGGAAAAAATATTTATCGCGTAATGCGCGGGTTTGATGATAATGGGTCAATAAAAAATGTTTCCTATCTCTCCGGGCCATATGCGCCGGCTCTATTAAATGATTTTCCAGGAGAAATAAAAAAAGTAGTTCGTGTGGATCCATCCAATGCGCTTATCTCGTTTGGCGATAAGGCATTTAATGAAAAGAAAATTTATGTTACCGATCCTGGCTTTTTCACTTTTTTCTCGTTTCCACTTATAAAAGGTAATCCGGAAAATGTTTTGAAAGATCCGGGCAGTGTTGTGCTCACAGAAACTACGGCAAAAAAATATTTCGGAAGTGTTGATAATGCAATGGGAAAAGTAGTTGAGATGGATAAAGACTTTCAACTAAAGGTTACCGGTATTGCCAAAGATGTGCCTTCCAATTCTCATCTTGATTTTGACCTGGTGATTCCTAATGGCTATTATATCAGTAAAGGGTATTATAATGTTTGGATAAATAATGGCCTGTTTACTTATGTACAGCTCGACGATAATATAACCCAGGCGCAGGTTGAGAAGCGGTTTCCTCAATTTATGGATAAATATATGGGCAGCGATATGGCGAAATATGGTTATCATTTTACACTTTCACTTACGCCTTTAAAAGATATTTATTTTGAAACAACTGCATTTAACGATGTAAAACATGGCGATAAAAAAGTGATATTTATATTTCTTTCAATTGCCATTCTTATCCTGGTTATTGCCTGTATTAATTTCATGAATCTTTCTACCATACGTGCAGTAGAACGTTCCAAAGAAGTAGGTCTGCGCAAAGTAATGGGTGCATTACGAAATAATCTTACATGGCAATTTATTGGTGAATCTATTTTATTAACCATCATTTCCTGTGCTTTTTCCATTGTTTTGCTGCTTGCTTTTATGCCGGAATACAATCATCTCATGGGCTATACTTTAAATGTTTCATGGAATACCTGGCCGCTTTATGCTTTTATAACAGGCATCATCCTTATTGCCGGCTTTTTAGCCGGAAGCTATCCGGCATTTTTTCTTTCAGCATTCTCGCCGGTAGAGGCATTGAAAGGAAAATTAAAATTGGGTAAAGGCGGATCATTGTTTCGCCAGGTGCTGGTAGTGGTGCAGTTTAGCATTTCTGTTTTTCTCATCATTGGTACCATCATCATTATGAACCAGATGAGCTATATAAAAAATAAGCAACTCGGTTATAACAAAGAGCAAACGATTATTGTGCCTCTCGATAACAATGACATTCAAAACAACAAAGTACTTTTTAAAAAAGAATTGGAAGCTGAAAGAAATGTTGCATCAGTATCATTAATGTCGGGAGAGCCGGGAGGTTTTTTTGATGGACAGATGTTTGATGTGGAAGGGCATGATAAAAAATGGAAAGCAAGATCCGAGTTTGCAGATTTTCAATTTGTACAAACACTGGGATTAAAAATAATTGCCGGAAGAAATTTTTCGGCACAATTTCCCACTGACTCTACGGATGCAGTTTTGATCAATCGCACTGCTGCTGCCAATCTTGGCTGGACGCCTGAAAAGGCAATTGGTAAATGGATTCAAAATACGGTTAGGGACAATTCAAAAAGAAAAATTGTCGGCGTTATTGAAGATTTTAATTTTTTTTCATTGAAAGAAAATATAGATCCACTGGTTATCTCAACTTCAGATGACAGGCGAGTGGCTGTTATAAAATTAAAAACAGGAAATATAAAAGATGCGCTGGCGTCAGTTAAAAAAGCTTACAGTAAAGCTGCACCGGTTTATCCGTTTGAATCCAGTTTTTTAGATCAGAAGTTTGATAAAATGTATAAAACGGATATCCGGCAACAAACACTGATGAGCATTTTCTCCGGACTCGCCATATTCATTGCATGTCTTGGCTTGTTTGGTCTTGCTTCATTTACTGCAACAAAAAGGACCAAAGAAATTGGTGTAAGAAAAGTGCTTGGTTCTACTGCAAAAAATATTGTGATGTTGTTATCAAAAGATTTGCTGAAACCCGTTCTGCTCGCAACGTGTTATCGCTATACCGGTTGGCTATTATGCTATGAACAGATGGATGCAAAATTTTGCATACCGTACTTCTTTGAGCTGGTGGATTTTTGTGTTAGCCGCTTTTGTAACGATTGCCATTGCGTTAATTACTGTTTCTTTTAAAGCAATAAAAGCAGCGTTGGCAAATCCGGTGGAGAGTTTACGAAGTGAATAACAAACTTCGGTAATTATATAACGTATATGCCTACCCGAAAATATCTATATAACGACTACGGTTAAACGCCAAATTGTTCAGGAACGAGTTGATGAAGAACCCGAAATATTGAAGGCGTATTTTTTAAAAACGGCGGCGGCTGGAGTACTGTGGCAAAAGTAAACAGCGATTCTACCGTCAATTTTGCTTATGAAACCATTGATGAAAATTTTCTTCCCGTAATGAAGATTCCTGTAGTACAGGGAAGAAATTTTTCGACAGAATATCCGGTCAGACTCTTCGCAATCTGTTTTGGTGAACGAGGCCTTTGTGAAACAGGCAGGCTGGAAAAATCCGATAGGCGAGCAGGTGAATTTTTGGTACGATAACAACAAGCATTACACCGTGGTTGGCGTAGTTAAAGATTATCATTACCAGGCGTTAGACAGGAAGATAGGCCCGCAGTTGTTTACCATGAAGGCCGGTAACATGTATGGAATGGCTTTTATTAAAATAAAGCCCAACACTGCCTCAGCCAGCCTGAAGCATATTCAAAAAACATTTAAAAGCATGTTTCCTTTTAGCCCTTACAGTCGAAAATAAAAACCAAAAAACTATTAAACGGCTTATATCCTTAAAAATCATTTTACTATGTGAATAGGTGAATGGGCAATAGTGAGTATGTGTTGCGTTACTGAAGGGGAGAAAATTAATTTAAGGTTAACTGCTATAGGTAAATGTAAATTACAAAAATCTATAAAATCGCTTATATGATAAAGAATTATTTCAAAATCGCTTTCAGAAACATTTGGAAAAACAAAGGGTTTTCTGCTATCAACATCGCAGGGCTTGCTATTGGATTGGCCACATGCCTGGTGATGTTGTTTTACGTAGCCGATGAATTGAGCTATGATAAATATAATGAAAAGGCCGACAGAATCTACCGTGTTGACGGCGATATAAAATTCGGGGGCAATCATTTTGTATTGGCGGTAGCGCCTGATCCGATGGGGCCGGTTTTAAAAAATGATTTTCCACAGGTGGAGCAATACGTACGGTTTCGTGGCTATGGTGGGTTTTTAGTAAAAAAAGGATCCCAGAATATTAATGAAGATCATGTTATATATGCAGACTCTACTTTGTTTGATGTGTTCACATTGCCCATGATCCAGGGCGATGCAAAAACTGCGCTGGTTGACCCGAAGAGCGTGGTAATAACCGAATCCACGGCAAAAAAATACTTTAATTCAACAGATGTAGTAGGAAAAAACCTCATCATTAATGATACGGGTAATTATAAAATTACAGGAGTTATAAAAGATATTCCTTCGCAATCGCATTTTAATTTTGATTTTTTTGTTTCACTTTCCACCTCTGATGAAAGCAGGCAAAATAACTGGGTGAGCAATAATTTCAATACTTATATATTATTGAAGAAAGACGCTGATCCCAAAAAACTGGAATCGCAATTTGGTGCGATGATTCTTAAATATGTTGGCCCACAAGTAAAGCAGATCATGAATATTTCAATGGATGAATTTTCCAAAGAGCGGCAATTATGATAATTATAATTTAACGCCGCTTACCAGTATCCATTTACATTCCAATAAAACCGCGGAACTCGGTATCAACAGCAATATCGAATTTGTGTATATTTTTTCTTTTGTAGCATTTCTTATTTTACTGATTGCCTGTGTCAACTTTATGAATCTCTCTACTGCACGTTCCGCTAACCGCGCAAAAGAAGTAGGAGTAAGGAAAGTATTGGGGTCATTACGTCAAAACCTGGTAGCACAATTTCTCATTGAGTCTATTCTACTCAGTTTTATCGCCTTAATATTGGCAATGATCATTGCATCGCTTTTGTTGCCGTACTTCAACCAGTTATCGGGCAAACAGCTTGATCTAAGCGTCTTTTCAAATGCCTGGGTGTTGCCTTCTTTTATCGCGTTAATGTTGGTAGTTGGTGTGATCGCGGGAAGTTATCCGGCATTTTTTCTTTCTGCATTTAAACCTGCAGAAGTGTTAAAAGGTAAGCTGGCAAAAGGTTTTAAAAGTAGCCGGCTTCGTAGCGGACTGGTAATCTTTCAATTTTTTATTTCGATCACGCTTATTATTGGCACCATCATTATTTATAATCAATTGAAATATATACGCAGTAAAGACCTGGGATATAACAGGAGCCATGTTTTAATTCTCAGGAATACAAATTCACTTGGCAATAATGCAAAGGCATTCCAGGATGAAATATTGCAATTCCCGGGCGTACAAAACGCAACAATGACAGGCTTTTTGCCAACTTCAGACTGGAGGAGTGATAGCCCGTTATTCCCTGACGCAACTCTTGACCAAAAGAATGCAGTATCCATGCAAATATGGAATGTGGATGAAAATTATATTCCAACTTTGGGTATGCATATTGTAAAAGGGAGAAATTTTTCAAAAGATTTTCTTACTGATTCAACGGGTATTATTATTAATGAAGCGGCGGAAAAATTATTGGGCTTTAATGATCCTGTTAATAAGCCATTATATTATATGACTGATTTTAAAACCGGTAAAGACATTAAGGCCTACCATATTATTGGGGTTGTAAAAGATTTTAATTTCAGCTCATTGCGCGAAGAAGTAACTCCTTTGGCATTGGTGGATCACAGGCAGGCGGGGAGTATTGCATTTCTCATTAATGGCGGCAATATGCAAGGGTTGATTTCGCAGATTGAGAGTAAATGGAAGGCAATGGCATCGGGTCAGCCATTTAATTATTCTTTTATGAATGATGATTTCAACAACATTTACAGATCAGAACAGCAAACAGGTAGAATATTTATCTCCTTTGCAGCACTTGCAATTTTAATTGCATCTCTTGGGTTGTTCGGACTGGTAACTTATGCTGCTGAGCAGCGCACAAAAGAGATTGGAATCCGGAAAGTATTGGGCGCATCAGTAAGCGCTGTTGTAAGCATGTTGTCAAAAGATTTTTTGAAGCTTATCATCATTGCCGCATGTATCGCATTTCCTGTAGCATGGTGGGCAATGAATAGCTGGCTGCAGCATTTTGCTTATCGCATACATATAGCATGGTGGGTCTTCGCTGTAGCAGGTGTGGGGGCGCTATTGATCGCATTAATAACCGTTAGCTTCCAGGCAATAAAAGCAGCGATAGCAAACCCGGTAAACAGTTTACGAAGCGAATAATTTAAAATTTAAAAAACGAACATAGCAGGCGTAATTAATTTCCATCAACAATCAAACTTATGGTTAAAATTATTTCAGAATAGCGTTTGGTAACTGGCAAAACATAAACATAACAGTTATGGGTAAACGAAAAGCATAAAAAGCTATAAAATCGCTTATATGAATAGTTATTTCATAAGCCATCTTATTCATTGCAGCTATGTTGCATCATGTTATCCTAATTTCGACAACACGCCCCATCCTGTACAGGCATCCCATCCCGCGCCAGCGGTATAACCTGTGCCGGCAGATGTTGTCTTATTATCGCCCTGCGTTATATCCCGGCATAAACCCTGGGTAGAGTAGAGTTGCGGGTTGATAAAACCAGATGGTTTTTTATACTGTTCATTAAACAACGCGATCAGGCCGGCCATCAGTGGAGCTACAGCGCTGGTGCCGCCGATTACCAATTGCTGTCCATCAACGAGCACATTATAACCAGTATTGGGGTCAGCGTTTGCAGCAACATCCGGCAACCCACGTCCCTGAAATTTTGTATCAATCTCTAACGGAACGCCTGCATTGGCCTGGTAATCTGCGAGCGGAAAATGTGAACTCACACCTCCTCCGGTGGCAGAATCAACCGAATCATTCCATACTGTTTCGGACGTTATCTTATTATTGCTTACCTCGAGATGGGTGCCTCCGCAGGCCAGTGTATAAGGACTTGAAGCGGGAAAATCAACATGCACTTTCCCATCTGTTTCTCCATCCCGCGAACCGCTGTCGCCACTGGCAACACAAACGCTCACGCCAACGGCAGCCGCTGTTTTGAAAGCTTCATTAAAGTTGTCGAGCGCCTGCACAGTCCAGTTCACTTCCGCGGCGCCCCAGCTAATAGAAATCACCGACGGCGCATTGCCCGTATCGTGAACGGCGGTGGTGATGGCATCTAAAAATCCCTGTTCGGTATTTGGCGCAAAGTAAACCGCCAGTGTGGCATCGTTGGCTATTGCTCCTGCAACCTCAATATCAAGCATTACTTCACCATCGGCGCTGTTAGCGTTAGAAGGACTGTTTTTTGCTCCATCAACAGATATCGCTTTTACCGAAGGAACAGACATGCCAAGCCCTTTGAAATAAGTTGCAATGTCCTGCGAGCGAAATCCGCCGCCCAGCTCAATAATCCCGATGCATTCTCCCTTTCCGGT